>CAMDWI010000006.1 GCA_945878555.1 Klebsiella pneumoniae | reverse complement strand
TCCAGTGTGACCGTCGCTGCCGTGGTACCTGCATTAACAACGCCCACCTCGATATTGCCTGTAGTCGATACGACCGTAATATCGTCCGCTGCCGCACCCTGTGTCGTGAGGCCCCGCAGTGTTAGTCCGTCTGTCTCCGTTATGAAGATTCCGCCCGAGGTGCCTGCATCTGCTGTCAGATCAGATACCAAAGTATCAATGTCCCCTGCCAGTGTGGATGTACCGACACCTGTCGCCGAGTTCAACACCACCCTCGCACCCACCGCGTTGGCAACCACGTTCTCGTTACCAGCACCCTCAGCGGCGGTGTTATCTACAATAGCACCCGTTGCTGAATCTATATTAATGGCGGAGGCTGTTGCATTCGTCGTAATCACCTGACCCAGACTGATCGTGCCGTTGGCATCAATATCTATCGTGCCTGTGCCTGCATCGATGACTGCACCGTCGGTCATCGTGATTACCCTGCCCGCAGTGTTTGCCTGGACCGAGATATTACCTGTGGTCGATGTCACATCACCCGCTGCCGCGAATGTGATATCACCATTAACAGCTATCAAGGTGACAGCACCGGTTCCCGTTGAAATCGCTGCGTTGACACCCATATTACCGTTGGTTGCGTCCAGGGTGACAGTACCTCCATTACCCGCCGTCAACGTGTCCAGCAACCCGTTCACTATGATTGAGGCCGTAGTTACATCTATACCAGCCAGAGCTTCCGCAACGACAGGGCCGTTGAACGTCGTAGTACCGGTACCCGCTTGCTGCAACAAGCTGTTTACTGCAAAACCATTCGCATCGGTTGTCACATTTAACGCACTGACGATATCTACATCACCCAGCTCTGTCGTGCCACCTACGGCATCCTGGAAATCAATGCTGCCGGCTCCCGCAGTGAGAGTAAGGTTTTCGGTATATGCCGTTGACCCGTCCAATGTTCCAGCAAATGTAATGTTATCGCCTGCTGCACCACCGGCTGTTACAGCCACGTTCGTCGTCAATACCGCATTACCGGCAAATGACACATCATCTGTCAGCGCTGAATAAGTCGCCCCGTTCAGATTGATGTCTGTTGATGTCACAGCGATATTGTTGGCCTTGACCGATACCAGATCTGTAGATGCTGCACTCGACACTGTAAACAGATCCAGTTCATCGCCTGCAACTGTACCGCCTACGTCACCCTGCATTGATACGGCACCTGTACCCGCAACCAGCGTAAGATCAAACGGACCTGCACCATCACCCCTTAGCGTGCCCGCCACGATAATAGAATCACCAGCCAGACCACCGGCCGTCATAGTCACATCGGTGCTTATAACTACTGGACCACTAAAGATAATATCGTCGAGGAGTGCGGTATATATCGCGCCGTTCAGAAAAATATCTGTCGAGATGACATCTATATTATTTGCCTGAACTGAATTCAAATCCGTAGACACCGCACTTACAACAAAAAACTGATCCAACGCATTGCCCAGACCCAGAGCCGATTGCAGATCAATTGCACCGGTACCGGCTATCAAGGTCAGATCCCACGGACCGGCCCCATCGCTGTCTATCGTCCCTGTTACCGTGATATCGCCATCATTTGTATTCGTGTCCAACGTCACGTCTGTGGTTAGAACCACATCACCCGTAAACGTGATGTCGACCGTCAGTGCGGTGTATGTTGAACCGTTCAGATTTATATCCGTAGCGGTCACATCTATATTGTTTGCCTCAACGGATGCCAGGTCGGCCACTGCAGCACTCGTCACAACGAGTTCATCCAGCGCCGTTACCAGTCCCGAATCACCTTGCAAGTCTATACTACCTGCACCCACCACCAGCGTCAGGCTGTCAGTCCCGGCACCCGTGCCGTCTATGGTCCCGGTCACTGTGATGTCATCACCTGCTGCAAGACCCGACGTCACTGTGACATCTGTGGTCAGGACCACATCACCCGCTAAAGTCACGTCATCGGTTATTGCCGTATACGTTATTCCGTTCAGATTAATGTCAGTCGCGTTTACATCGATATTATTGGCTACGACCGAGGCCAGGTTGGCCACGGCCGCACTTGTTACTTCAAATTGATCCAGCGCTGTACCCAAACCTGTAGCACCCTGCAGGTCTACCGTACCTGCACCCGCTACCAGCGTCAGACTGTCTGTCCCGGCACCCGTACCGTCTATCGTGCCGGTAAAGGTAATATCGCCACCCGTGCTACTGATGATGATGTCGTCTGTCAGTGTCGTGTTGCTGTTAAAGTCAATGATGTCCGCCGTCGTCGTCACATCACCGGCCGTGCTGATACCCGTCGCACCGGTCAGACTGACCGCGCCGTCACTGTTGATATCACCCGCCGCCGCAATCGTCATGCCCGCCGTGTCCGCGTTCAGCGTCACTACACCACCACCGGTCGTCGTAATCGTGTTATCGACCGTGATCGTCTCGTTCGTGATCGTCACACCGCCTGCGCCGTTCGTGTCCACCGACGCATTAAGCGCTGTTGTACCCGTACCATCTGTCTGCGAGAGACTGGTAGAATTTACGGCCGCATTAACAGTGACATTGTCAGCGCTGATAATCGAGATATTACCGACGCTCCCGTTTACTGCAATTGTCCCTATTGTATCGGTACCCACGGGCGATCCGCCGAGCGTCACACTGCCTGTACCGGCCGTCAGCGTAATATCTTCACCGCCATCGGTCGTGGTATTTGCATTGATCGTACCAAGCAGCTGGATATTACCTGCACCCGCACCGGTATCGATCACCATATCGTTACCTTCGGTGGTGAATTCAATAGTATCGTTGATTACCACATCACTACCGGCTGTAGTAATGGTAAGAACAGCGTCGTCTACATTAAACGATGAACGGCTGCCGTTGATGGTTAAGCCGCCGGCCATGAGAGTTATGTCACTGGATGCGACTATTTCACCTGTACCACCGCTCAACTGGCTCAGTGTCAGCGCTGTATTCAGCGTGAGGATATCGTCATCTGCGGCGTCATTGATGGTTATTAGTCCCGTCTGATCGGCTGTATCACCGATGATCAGGTTATTTACTGACGCTAGCACATTGGCAAGCGTTGCCTCGGTCATACCAACTGTAGATGCCAATGCTGCCGCATCGTCTCCCAGACCAAACTGGGTACCTGGAGCAACACCAGTAATGGTGAGTGACTCGACAGCGGCGCTTGAACTGATGGTACCGCCGAAAACTACATCTGATGCAACCACCAGGTTCAGGTTCTGACCATCCAGTGTTGCACCACCGGCCAGATTAACACTGGTACCTGTACCACCGGCGTCATCTGCCGTAATCGTACTTGCAGCACCGGTCGTATCCAGCAAACCGCCTATGGTAAAGGTACCGGAATTCGAGGTGATGCCCGATACGGTGACGTTGGACTGGAAATCCACATCGTCAGCATCTGTAATTGTCAACAGACCTAATCTGCCGGCACCGACGGCTCCGGTTACTGTGATATCACCACCGGTTCCGGCGTCCAGTGTGAAACTACGGATAGCACCGGAAGTCAGTGTAGTAAGATTAATATTGGCACCCGCCGCTCCGCCACCGCCCTGAGAGGTGTCTATGCTCAGTCCTGCCAGCTGCAGATCCAGTCCGGAATTGATTGATATCAAGCCAGCCTGGCTACGCAAGCTGCCGCTCAGGTTCACTGCTGTAAACCCGGTAGAGATATCGAGAGTCGCACCCAGTACGCCTGTAAGATTCAGACCGGCTGTCCCGATAGTTACCGCACCGGCTGTACCACTGTTATCTATATCAATATGGCCCGCCGTACCTGAAAGAGTCAGCGTAGCCGCATTGGCAAATGTTACGGCATCGGCAGTGACTTCCAGTGCATCAGTACCGTTATCACCGTCAAAGGCAAGTGCGCCATTAAAGGACACGGTCGAACCTGAAACCGTTAAGGAATCAAGCGTCGTTGCATTCAAGCTCACTGACTGACTGGCACCGCCACCATCTGCTGTGGCATCCAGCACCAGATCTACAGTTGCATCAGTTATAGTCAATGCACCGAGATTAAGTGTACCCGCAGCGGTTGTACCGCCTGCAGCATCAGTATCGATCGTTATCGTAGTCGAATCAGCGAAATCCAGTGAAGTCGTACCCGACAGGTTGATATTACCGGTGCCAGTACCTGCACCGTCGGTAGATATATTGGCACCGATCGTTGTGACATCCGCTGAAGTTACCGTCAGACCACCCAGCGCTGTTGTATCACCAAGTGCATTACTGAATGTCACATCGCCCGCACCAGCGACGATGGTGAGCGTTTCTTCACCCTGACTGGTCGCATTGATGGTCGAGGTGAACACAACATTATTATCGGCTGCACCATCCGTATCTATTTCGATATTGCCGAGCAACTGCAGCGGACCGGTAAATGTCGCGGTATTACCGCCACCGGCATCTACACGTATGTTGTTGGCGAACTGGATCAGTCCTGCAGTGACATCCAGATCAGCCAGGGCTTGTGTCTGGCCTATCGCCCCCTGGAATTGGGTTGTTGCTGTCCCCGATGTTACTGTCAGTGTGCGGTTATTCGTGGCGTTGTCTGCATTCAGCGTTCCGCCGCTCAGGCTGACTGCGCCATCATTGGTGGCATTATCCGTGTTGATACTGATATTCGCCCCAAGTATGACTGGGCCAGTGATCCCGACGGTATTACCGGCGGCATCTGATGTGGTGATGTTGCCATTCAATGTTGTCGAGGTATCCGCCGTCAATGTTACGGTATTAATGCCGTTTACATTGCCTATGGCACCGACACTGATCGTATTTGCCGTACCGCCAACAGAACTGATGGTCACATCTTCGTCGCTGGTACCAAGGATACCCTGCGTGGTGATAGCTCCACCGGCAGAGGTAATGACCAGGTCACTGCCATCGGCCAGCAACAGACTGGACGTGTTGAAACTGATCGCATCATCGCTCGACAGGAAACTGGTCGTGGCACCGGCGTTAACCAGCAGGTTGCTGCCTGAAGCGGCAGTATATGTCGCCTGATTTGTACGGTAGTTAGTACCGGTAAAGGTCACCTGGTTTGTTGCATTTACATCTGTGGTTCCAATTACACCCGCTGCCGCACCACCGATATCCCCTATCGAAATATCGTTTCCATCGATATCCAGTCCCGCAATTGCATTTGTGTTACCGATCGTATTGCTAACCGTCACATTACCTGATGCACCCGCCTGCAGGCTTAATGTCGTGTCGCTTGCTGCATCATCAATCGTCGAACTGAAACTGATATCGTCACCTGCGCCACCACCGCTGGTTACCGTCGTCACCGCGCCTGCATCCAGATCCACACTACCGTTGAAGCTGATCGCTGCGGTGCTTGAGGTGTATGTCGTCCCGTTCAGGTCGATGTTCGTACCGATATAGGACTGTAACCCGGTTGTTGTGATGTTATTCAGGTCTATCTGCGAAGCGGCGGCTACGGTCAGACTGGTCAGCGGAGTGGTCCCACCCGCTGCATTCGTTATCGTCACTGTCGCTGTGTCGGCGTCCAGTGTCAGCGCAGTGGCACCGTTAACCGTAGAGCTGAAGCTGATATTACCGTCCGTCGCATCATTATTAGCATCACTGTCCACACTTGTGGTTGCACCATGCAAGTCGACCGCACCGGTAAAGCTGATAGCACCGTCATTACTCTGGTAGGTACTGCCGTGCAGATTAATGTCTGATCCGGTTACGGACAGGTTTGTATTGGTCCGCACGCGTTCCAGGTTAATCTGGGTTGCTGCAGAAACTGTCAATGTCTCCAGTATCTGAACCAGGCCTGCATCACCCAGTAAATCGACATTTCCAGTACCGGCATCCAGTGAGACGTTCCACGGACCGCCACCATCACCCTCGACAGTCCCGGTAAACGTGATATTGCCGTTATTATTGCTGCTATCAACCGACACATCGGTGGTCAGTTGTACATCACCATCAAAACTGGCATTTCCATTATCCGCGACATACTGGGCGCCGGACAAGGTAATCGCCGTGGCCTGTACGTCGATATCATCGGCAACAATTGATGCGAAAGTTGCCGTGCCCGCGTTAATTACCGCAAAATTCCTTAATGCATCCAGCAGGCCTGTATCACCCGCCAGGGTGATGATACCTGCCCCGGCATCAAGAGTCAGATCCCACGGACCAGCACCATCGCCATCCAGCGTACCGCTAACCGCGATATCACCGTCATTACCGCTACTGTCGATAGTCACATCCGTAGTCAGTACCACATCACCGTTCAGTTCGATATTGCCCGACAAGGCTGTGTATTGAGTGCCATTCAGGTTTATGTCTGTTGAGATGATATCTATACTGTTCGCTGTTACACCATCAAGATCGGTCTGACTTGCACTGGTCACTGTCAGTGAGGTAATTGCGGTCAAGTTACCAACGGTACCGGTCAGGTCTACAGTAGCTGTAGCTGCAATCAATTCCAGACTGCTCGCCACACCGGTATCATTAATCGTACCGTTGATAGTAATCGCACCTCCGGTTCCGGTTGCATCAGTATCAACAACAACCGCATTGTCCGTATCCAGCAAGACGTTGCCAGTAATTGTCACTGCATTATCATTGGTAAAGATATCGGCATTTAGTGTCGTAGCACCGGTAAGCGTGACCGAGGCGTTATCATTTCCGGTCAAGGTACCATCGACTGTAATCGAGCCACCTGAAGGCGTCTGGATGTTCAACGGGTCAAGCACTGTAATGGCATTTACAATTATCGTATGCGTGCCGGTTACCCTGCCGATGGTGATACTGGAGAATCCATCGGTGATATTGCCCAAATCCGCAGCGCTGATATCCAATGCACCCGCACCGCCACCGATACCGATCGATCTCGTATCGGATGTTGGCCGCAAGTTTACGGCGCCTGTACCGGACAAGCTGACAGTTAAATCAATATTATCTGCTTCGAATGTGAATCCGCCTGAGCCGAGTGTCACTCCACCTGCGGTAGTCAGCGTAGACAAGGATACCTGGCTGACATCCAGACTGGCACCGGTACCACTATCCGTATTGATGACGCCCAGCGTCAGATCACCCAGTCCATTCAGGAAAATAGCATCGTCTGAGGTGTTGATATCGACAAAGCCGGTATTGGCAGCGAACTGGATACGGTTGGTTGATGTACCTATCGCACCGTCTGATTCAAATGTGATCGTTCCTGTTGTTGCAATTTCTGCAAATCCATTTGTTGCGCTAAAGGCATTGATTCCATCCGTATCCGCACGGACAATCACATCCGCTGCACCACCGGTATCCAGTGCTGTGGCCGGTGTGTTCAAGATATCATCATTCAACGTAACTCCACCGCCGGTAAAGTCAGCATTGATTTCAACAACTGAGGCGGTGGTATCTCCGAGCACAAGCGTCTCGATCAGGATGTCACCGGACTGCACGCCCTGTTCACCGATGATCAGCGAGTTATAATCGTTCAGCACTGCAAACTCGGCATCGGTCAGTTCAAAACCACCGGCACCACCTATCGTTCCGATGTTAATAGCCGTAGTGCCATCGGCGGCACTCAGTGCTCCAGAAGTAAAGAGGCGAATTCCACCAGCCGGGTGCACCGCCTTGATAACCGAGTTGCCGCCGGTTCCGAGAGCAATTGTAAGTGCCTTCAGCGTCAATGCGTCCTGAGCAGAATCGAAAGAACTTATGATTACATCATTCGCACCCACCGATATATCACCGACATTATCGGTATCACCGACACCTGCACTCAGGCTGACCTTGCCTGTGGCGAATGTAGACTCGACGATCGTCTGATCAGCACCACTGACACCGGAATTGATCACAATATCATCAGCCGAATTAAAGGTGACATTTCCACCTGTCGACCTGACCTCAAATCCTGCATTGACAGTAATATCATCAGTAGCGTCCACGCCTTCATTCGTGGTGATACTGATATCACCCGGCTGTATCATATCGAAGCCGAAGGTAAACGAGCTATGAGTTACAAATGCAGTAGAACCGGAAAAGCCGTTACTGTTAAAGCCTGTAATAGTGGTATCGCCAATAATATCCAGATTGATATCACCAATACCGGTACGGGTCAGGTCGAGGTTGATCCCGTCCACAGGTGTACCTGTATCCTGAATGTTCAGCGCATTCGCCATCGAACCGATACCACCGAAGGCTGACAGCGTAATCGTGCCGCCCGTGGCGATATTGATATCTGCATCGGCGTCGCCGTCCAGTATCGCACCGGCCATGGACGTCAGTGTGACATTACCATTACCTATATTGGCGATACCGCCGAGACCGGAACTGTCATCCAGCACAATATTTCCACTGCTGGCGGTCAGGCTGAAGTCAAAATCACTTCCGCCGTTGTCCACTTCATTAATACAGACATCACCTGCCGAACAGGCCTCGTCAATATTGATCGTGGTTGCGCCACTGAGCTGGAAATTTACTGTATCAGCGAAAGGATCGAATGTCAGCGCGAGGCTGGTCAGACTGACATCCAGTCCCAGACTGGAGAAGGCTGCGTTGACGGCGAGGTTACCTGTACCGCTAACATCTATATCACCACTAGTGACTGCCGGATTTGTACCAACTGAATTACCAGGTGCATTCAAACTAACCGAACTGCCTGCATTTGTTATCAGGTTTGCATCCAGCGTTGGCGCATCTTCCGTACCCGGGGTATTATTATCAAGGATATCACCCAGCGTAGAGGTCAGAGTAATATTACCGCCCGCTGCGGCGAGATCGATCGCTGCACCACCTGCGCTCTCTTCATCCAGCCGTATGCCACCACCCGTATTGGTGATAGCGATATTCAGCGCTGACGTACTGCTGATATTCGAGATGATCAGATCTCCGGTCGAGTCATCCAGTTCAACACCATCAGATATGACCAGGCCGCTGTCAAATCCGGTTAATGCATAGGTATTAACTGCTGCACTCGAATCCAGTGTGATAGACAGGTCGGTCAATACCGAGAGGTTAGTACTGTTCACATTAAAGTTATTGACCACATCAATGACCAGGCCGGTCACATTCGTCAGGTCTATCCCGTCACCCAAACCGGCTGAATCGCCCGCCTTCAAGGTCACCTGACCGGTGGTATCGATTAACGAAACCGAACCAGCATCAGAATCAGTAATACTACCTGTCACCGCCCACAGGCTAACATCGTTGTTATTCGCTACAATGGCGTTGTCCTGCAAATCAATATCACTGGCCACGACCGACACAGAACCTGCGCCACTGCCCTGGCTGATATTCAGAATATCGATCAGTGTGCTCTCAAAAACAGAGATCGCGCCAGAATCCGTATTATCAATATCGATAGTGTCGACTTCTGTGTACACAGTCACGCCAGTGGCGGCATCAATGATCAGGTCATTTGTAGTAATACCGAGCAAGGAGGTATTGCTGGTCAACGCACCGATGTTATCCAGATCACGGTCTGCATCAATCGTGACAGAATTACTTGTAGATACGTTGCTGAGGTCTACACCATCAGCACCGTAAAGAAATACGTCCACTGCAGCACTAATTCCGCCTGAACCGATAGTCAGGGTCGCCCCGGTAAGGGACGCATCACGGGCATCCAGCGTGATTGAACCGAAGCCATTATTTACATCGACCGTCCCGGTATCGATATCACCATCCAGTGTGATCAGGCTCAATCCATTTATCGTGAAGGCATTATTCTCGAAGAAATTGACGAGGGTGACATCGTCGGCTTCGGTTATAAATACATCAAACTCGCTATTGGTTACCTCTAGTTCATCTACCGCTGTCTGTAAATTGAATAAAGCTGTACCTATACCCTGACCGGAACTAATAGAGAGCGTGTTCGTGGTAACACTGACTGTGGAACCCGTCTGCTCAACCTTACCGGTTGAAAAGTCCAAACTTCCATCATTGTTGGATAACAGCGAGACACCGTGTATACCACCACCGGTCGTAACGATACTGCCGCTATCGAACAGCAAGCTATCAGCGGCAAACAAATCCATGCCAGCATTGGTCGCTGAGTTTAATGTGACTATTGCATTATTATTGATGAGAATATCATCGTCCGTACTGCCGGAATCCTGCGTCAGGATATTCGCGCCGCCGGCAGACAGCACGTCAATATCTTCGCTGATCGTAAGATTGCCAATGACCGTCAACTCCAGGTCCAGCACAGACAGTCCAGCAGTAGCTCCAGCAGCGCCTACAGTCAGGTCGTCGGCATTGACGTATCTCAAACCTGATATACCGGTTATATCGGCTGCCAGGGTATTAACAATATTGGCACCCAGATCCAGGGCGTAGCTGGTACCGCCCAGCAACTCCAGACTATTTGCAAAAATTTCACCGGTGATTGAATTCTGTGTGATTGATCCAGACTGTGCCCGTAGCGTAATCGTACCTGCACTGGTAAGGTCGCTCGTTATATCAACTGTTTCGAGCGTGAAATCATCTGCATCGGCAATACTGATATTGCCGGTCACATTGGCGGCAAGGCTGTTAAAGTCATTACCGGTCTCGGTCAAGGCGTAGGAGCCGCTGCCGAGTAAGGCAACACCCAGTGCGGACAGCAGACCGGTAGTCGGGGTCTGATCAACCAGTCCGCCGGACTCCAGTGTAATATTACCGCTACTGCTTAATCCGTCGGTGCCCGATATGCTGGACAAGGTAAAGCCATTGGCATCATTGAAATAAATATCAGTGGTAACCGAGCCCGCCAGCTGGTTTACATCGTTTATCGCATCAAGCTGGATATCCGTACCAAACAACAACAACTGCTGCACAAATATCTGGCCACTGGCCACAGACTGGTTTAACAGTCCATCAGATGTCAGGCTGATCAGATTGGTAGCTGTCAGGTCAGTAATGAACCCACTAAAATGGGTCATCACATCAAGCGAAAAGCCATTATCCAGACTACCATCTTCGTTATAGGACAGATTACCGTTGATATTGGCGGCCAACGTGGTCACATCATTAAGGCCACTCAGGTTAAAGTCACCGGTTCCTTGCAGACCAAGACTTAATGTATTCAGCGCAGAAGTAAGCGACTGGTCAACACCGTTTGAAGAATTGATATAGGTGTCCTGTGCCACATTCATAATGCCTTTCAGCGTCAACAGACCGGTCCCGGGCGAACCGGACGTTCCACTGTATATCTCAAGGTCACCGGTCGAGTTCACTGTCTGTAGTGTCAAATCGCCCAGGCCATCTATATATACATCGGTTGAGGCGCTCACAAAAACAACCTGTTCTGTTGTAATGGCATTGTGGGCGAATTCGATTGCACTGACCCCGCCGATACTGCCGGTCGAACTCAAACTGACCGAAGCCCCGGTCGTCGCAATTTCAGCAATACCATTCAGGTTGGCAGACTGGATACCGCCGGTACCGGCCTGAAGCGAGATGACACCCGAACCTGCATCAAGCGCAGTTGATATTCCCTGATCATTCAGGATGACGCTGCCACCACCATCATTAGCCGCGATAATCTGGGCATCATTCACGCTCGAATGATTCAAGGTCGATAGCGTGATATTTCCTGTTTGTACCCCACTTTGACCAACCCGGAAAAAATCAAACTGGGTAAACCGGTCAAACTCGGCATCGGAAATAGTGATATCCGATGCAGTGCCGGTTCCGCCGATTTCGATAGTTTCTACACCCACAGTACCGATGACAACTATACCTCCACCCAGTCCAGTCGCTGCAACCGAGGTACCACCAAGTTCATTTATCTCTATATCATTTGCCTGCAGACGAATGGCAACATCACCGATCTTGCCCGAGGTCAGTGTCGCACCGGAGTTGACAAACAGCGTGCCTGAACCATTGGTATTGGCATCGGTCAGCAGTAGCATACTACCAGTACCGGCATTCAGCGTGACACCCGCGCCCACGGTCAGGTTGTCATTCGCACGTATGTCTATGCCTTCGTTGACTGTGGTGATATTGCCACTAAGCAGAAATTCGCTGGTGGTCCCGTCATAAACAGTAATCTTGATCAGGTCATTCGCTGTGACTGTTTGCAGCTCAAGGTCACCTAGAGTGACAATCTCTATTCCTCCGTCGGTATTCATCGACACGCCGGACTGGCCGTTGCTGAACTGGATGTCACCGACTGTCAGACTGTCATTCGATATACCGATATCACCGCTCGCATTCAGCGTGATTGTGCCGAATCCGGATGTGTAAAATTCTGAAATGGTATTCGCGGCACGTTCAGTGCCGGAGAAGAATGGAAATATCTCGACATCATAAGCATGAATATTGCCATCGGCATTCAGCGTAATATTACCGCCCAAAGACAGATTGATCGCCGGACCGGCGGTTCCAAAATCCGCGTCCGCATCATCATCCAGCAGGATATCGGCACCGCTGGCACCGCCATCTGCATTTATGATGAGGTCAACATTAAATATACTGGTGTCTAATGTGACTACATAAACATTGCCTGCCTGAAAGCCGGACTTGCCTATCGTTAATGTCTCCCAGCCGCTCAGGACTGACAGTTCTGCATCCTCCAGCTCGAATCCTGCCGTACCACCCACTTCTGTGTTCAGGCCTATCGTCATGTTCGAGATGTTGTCGGCGGTATACAGACTGATGCCACCGCCCGAGCCGTTAGTCTGGACAAATGACCCGGGATCCAGATGGATATCGAATGCACTGAATATTATCGCTTCGTTGTTCGCAACAGCATTGCTCGATATTACAGTTGTCGCATTCGTTGTTATATCGCCAAGCGCGTCTGTATCCAGATAACCGGCGTACAGCGCGATACTGCCCAGTGCACTACTTGCCTGCACGTTGGCACTGGTATTCACGGTAATATCATCGCCAGCCTGTAACAGGATACTGCCGCCGAGCGACTGCACGTTATTGTTAATCTGGATATCATTGCCCGCACCCACAGACTCTATTGCCGTCAGCGTGATATCGCCCAGTTGGAACATATTCGTATTGACGGTGATCTGATCGGTTGCCGTGATCGTGGTATCACCGCTACCAGCGCTGTTGAACGTGTTGATCGTTGCTTCGCCGGCAATCGCCAGATTGATTTCGCCGTTGTCCTGTCTGGACAGGTCCAGTGAGATTTCGGCAAATCCGTTGTGGTGTATACCTAATGCTTCGGTAACAGTGCCTATGCCTGCACCTCGTAACTGCACCTGTCCTGCCACGGTCGTCCCGGCCCAGATGTTTGTACCGGCTACAGAACGGGTAATCGCGTTCTCTGCTTCCAGACTGACAAGGTTATCCCCCGCCACAATGGCGTCCAGACCGAGTGTGATTCCACCATCTTCTGCAGTCAGCGAGATTGGACCGTTCGTTGCGATTGCATCATTGTTCAGCACGATATCACCAGCAATCGTGTTCAGCGCCACATTACCAATACCAATATCCTTGATCGCACTGGAGGTGACGATAATATCGCCTGTCAATGCGACCAGACTGAAATCAAAGTCATTCCCGCCATTTTCAACATCGAGCACACAGGTACTACCGAAGGTGCAACCAGCGCTGTCTGTTTCATCGATGATAATGGTCAGCGTACCTGTACTGATATTGATATCAATATCATCGCCCCCGGTAATATCCGGGTCGACGATGAAACTTAATGCCGTAGGTGTGCCAACCGTGTCTGATTCTATAAAGACGGTGTTAGAGTTGGTTGCGATATTGCTGGTACCGCTGATATCGATATCACCATCACCGCTGGTTCCGATCGATTCACCTGTGTTCGGTGCCGCCAGGAATACCTGGCTGGAAGATGTGGTTTTCAGGTTGGTTGGTGAGGCAGAGGTATCTGTGGATGTAACCAGGTCAATAATACTGCCATTTCTGGCAAACAGCGAAATATCGCCGCCTGCGGAGAAATCAATCGCTATTGAACCGATACCGTTATCGTCAAGCCGGATATCACCACTCTCTTCCACCAGAGCCAGATCCAGGTTGCTGGTACTAGTCATGCCGCTTATATCGAGTGTACTACCGCCGTCTGCCAGACCCAGCGTGAAACCGGTAAAACCGGTCATCGAATAGGTGTCTATACCACCACCCGCATCCAGTAGCATGACCAGTTCCGTCAAGGTGGACGGTCCTGCACTGTTGAGATAGAGGTTGCCGGGCGTATCGATAAACAGTTCACTTACACCGGATACATCAATCGCACCAAGACCGCTCGTACCAATATTCAGTAATGCCTCAAGATCCAGTTGACCGTTAAAGGGCGTCAGTGAGGCTGTGGTCCCGAGGTCTGCATCGAACAGACTGCTTGCTGCCAGGGAGATCGAACCGCTGTTCGTTGTGATCGCATTATCTACCAGGCTGACAAATCCGACAGTCGACACTTGTACACTGTTATCTACCGTGACCTGATTAGTAAACGAGACATCACCACCCATCACGCCTGCTGCCTGGACAGTCAGATGGCCAACATAATTACCACCGGATGCATTGAACAATCCAAGTGATATGTCACCAGCCTGAAGACCAAGCGATGAGGTATCGAGTGTAAGCGTGGAATTAGAGCTGGTGGCCGTAACGGTGACGCCGGACAAATCGATCGAACCGGCGGTTGCGTCATTGCCCTGTTCAGTATCAATTTCAACACTGGTGCCCAATACTACATTAGTTAATCCGGTTAAGGTTATAACCGGGATATCTGTACTGACGTTATCAAGAAAAATATTACCGGACAAATTCAGTTCGCCCGCTGTGCCAGTCGATGCACCAGATGTATCTATCGTCAAATCGTTAACATAGATGCCACCACTATTGCCCAGTTCACCGAGGCTGACCGTACCGCCGTTTCGTATTAAACCACCTGAGGCAGCAGTATCAATTACAAGATCCTTGTTCACACTGCCCGAAGTCATGCTGATCCGGGCGTTGGACAAATCAACCGAGCCACCAGCGTGGGCAGCTTCCTGGTTCGTGCTGAATTTAAAGATAGTTGAATCGTTACTGTTCAGCCGGATATCACCCGCTATGGTGAGGACTGTATTCGGGATGATATCGTTATTGTTGACCGCCACATCACCATTCAGTGTGACCAAACCATCTGCCAGTGCACCCCGTGCGTCTATATCCAGCGACTTCAGGAACGCGTTCGCACCAGCGTTATCGCCGATCTGTCCCAGCGTAATTGCACCGCCATTATTACTGATCGAATTTGTACGCAGTGTCAGCGTTAAATTATCCAACAACGCATAGATCTGGTTGGTCCAGAATTCTATCTGGCCGGATTCACCCACATTATCGGGGTTCAGATCAATGAAGGTATTTTCGGCGATGATGACATCACCGTCACTGACACCACCGGTAAACTGCAATAAACCATCATCCAGCTCGATGGATACACCTGCATCATCTGCATCATCGAATATCAGGTTGCCATCGCCATCGGCATCTGCCGTATTTATCAGCAGACTGCTCAGATAGTTGCCGGCGTTATTGTTTGTAGTAGACAACGTGACATCACCAGCCGCTACTGCGCCACCACCATCGTGTGTATTGATCGTGAGTGTATATGGGCCACTGAAAGAACTGCTGAAGCGGGTGGACGAAAAGTCTGCATCACCTCCGAATGTATCGAAGATCGTGTTCTGGGTGAGGATGACGTTACTATTGAAGGTGAGATCGCCCGGACGCGCACCTGCCGTCGTAGTGGTAATATGGCCATTCAGGAAGGTGATTCCTGTATCCGTCACCACATCCAAAAAGCCCAGCCGATTTGCTGCAAGTCCCTGACCTACCTGTCCAAGGTAGACATTTCCATCGGTCGCAAATCCATCGACATTTATCGATAAGCCGTAAAGTCCTTCTCCATCAGAGATGATATCGGTACCCTCGGCAAAAACATCACCTCCACTGGTAAATAATACTGTATCTATGATTACGTCACCACCGAGCGTAATCGTATCAACATTCGTTAAAGTAACGCTGCCACCGCTAGTGATGATATCTGCTGACAAACGCAGTGCCAGCGTATCGATAGTTACGCCGTTGTTACCGGTTATATCGCTGTTGACAACGATAGAATCAGCCGTCAGGAATAAGCCGTCTGTAGTTACTGTCCCGTTTACTGTGATTGAACCCGCAGCCAACGGTGACTGGATGATGAATTGGTTCAGGTTGGTGAACGACTGGATATCGATAGCCCCTGTGCCGAGGATACGACCGATAATTACCTTGTCAAAACCGGCAGCAATCGAGGCTAGATCCGTTGTATCCAGATTGAATACACCGGTGGATGCGTTCCCCAGACCAATCGAGACACTATCAGTCCCGGGACGCAAGACCAGACTGCCAAAACCACTCGTGTTAGTGATACTCATATCAGACAGGCGGATGCTGTCAGTTCCGCTGACGGTGCTCGCCTGCAGGGTGATATTACCGGAGTAGCTGCCAATCTGGTTTGAACCTGTCGAGGTCTTGATACCGTAACCATCGCCCAATGCACTGCCGTTCAGCGTAATATGTCCCGGATCAGATATAACCTTGCCACTATTGAAGATTTCTATACCGTCGGAATCGCCGGAAGGTACAGAGACCGCCCCGGTACCGTTCATCAGGATATTGCCGGCAAAAGTCTCTACTGTTGCCTCTGCAATGTGGATACCGTCGTTATGACCCGCTGAGCCACCGTCCGCCCCGGTACCGGTTATGGTGATAGTTCCCATACCAAAGGATTTCACCAGGCCTGTCGCAACTTCGATGATCACACCTATGTGATAGCCGAGTCCGCCGCCTGTGGACGCCGTACCGTTTATATTAATAGCACCATCATTTGTTGTAACTATTGTGGCATCCGAAAGCTTGATGCCCATGTTTGCCTGGACACCGGTACCACCATCACCACTTATTGTGATACTGCCATCATCGCTGGTAACCGAACTGGCAGAGGTGATGTAGACACCATAGGCCTCATTGACAAGCCCGCCACCACCTGTTCCCGAGATATCGATATTGCCCGTGGTCGATATCAGCTGGCTGCCACTGGTTATCGATACACCAACCGGGAAATCTGACGTGCTGGAACTGTATCCCTGCCCGCGCAAGGTAATCGAACCTGCGCCGGCATTCAGGATGGCATTGTTCAGCCGGATACCATCAAGGTAAGTCGAGTTACCTGTGGCATAGCCACTGCCAAACGCATCGCCGCCACCAAGCAGGATGTTTCCACCGTTCGAGATGATAGAAGTACCGGAATTCATGACGATGGCGCCGCTGCCATCACCATCGAGATCCGCGCTCAGCGTGACATATAGTCTGCCGCTACCGGATGTAATGTCAAAACCGGTGTTAAAAACAATATTGTTATGCGCGGCCAGCGTCAGGCTGGCATCGCCACCTGCCAGCTTGTCGATAAAAGCATCCAACGTAATATCGCCATCCTGCAGACCTCCCGCGCCGGTCGTAATCGTGACGCTGGTACCCAAATCCAGTTGTGTCTCAATCGTGGAGACCTGGATAATCGCGTCATCCCCTGTTGATGTGAAGTCAGGATCGCCGCTCACATTCGTGTCCGGTCCGAAGGCATCGATCGTGATGTTGTATGGATCCAGCAGCCACTCACCGCCCTTGCCTGCCTCTGCGGTTGCATCTACCTGTATCCCGTTAACATCCAGATATCCACCGGAGGTCTCGATGAAACCACCATCACCGCCCTCTGCACCACCCTTTACCGAAATACTGCCATGCGCGCGCGTCGCATCATCACCCCAGACGATGACCTTGCCACCATCACCATTACTGGTTGCGTCTGCATTGATGCTGGTATCTTTGCCCACGTAGGTCGCGCTGGCATTCTGTACATCCGGATTATTGCCCTGATAATCACCGCCAATCAATACGGTGCCACCGCCGGTCAGACCGGATGCATCAATCGCAGACATATCGAGCAGACCGACGTTAACGCCGGTTATCTCGACGGAACCGCCCTTGCCGGTATCGGAAGTTGCGGTAATCACACTCTCGCCGCTGACCAGTGTCGTGCCGGTGGACAAGACATTAATCGTACCGCCGTCCCCGCCCTGGGCAGTTACGTCAAGCGTACCGGTGTTAATTAAAGAGTTGGAGGCGCCTGCGGCGACCAGTGTGATCTTGCCACCACGGTTTTCTATCCTGCCAGCGGAGATGACGCCTTCATTATTAACAACGTTAGTAAATACGTCTTTCGCGGCGCTGCCGGAAAGCAGAACACTGCCGCCCTCTGCGCTGATTTCACCCGTGTTCGAAACAGCCGCATCCAGATGTTGTGCATTCTCAAGTACAGATTCATCGACAGTAAACTGGAGCAGGCCGTCACCATCAAAATCCATCGTGACCTTCTTGCCTGCCACCAGATTGACCTGACCGGCTGTCGCCAGGATCACACCTTCATTACTTACCGCACCACCGACCAGATTGACCGAACCGCCCTGTGCCGCTTGCAGCAGGCCTTGATTGACAATCAGCCCGCCTTCCTTATTTTCCGGCGCAAAAAAGCTGTAGCGACCGGACATGAAATCCTCGGTTTTCAGATCCAGACTGGATGCAACCAGTGATCCCACATTTACGCGGGCAGTCGGGCTGAAGAACACACCGTTCGGATTCAGCAGGATGACCTGGCCGTTCGCACGCAGGTTACCGAAGATCTGCGTGGCGTTTTGATCATAAATCCGGTTCAGCGCGGCGGCGGTGACCGACGGCTGGTTGAACTCGACGAGTTCATTCTGGTTGATATTGAAATTGGTCCAGTCGATTGCGACGTTGGTCGTCTGCTGGTTGATAATGGTGGTATTGGCGTCGGGTCTGGAGATATCGGCGCTACCGGCGACGACTTCGCCGCCTTCCGGTCCGGCCAGCGCGGCCGAGGCGGTCAACAACAGACTGGTCGGGAAGATTGCCTTGCGTATGTACCAGGCCAGCGGCTTTAAAACCAGACCGGTGGTTGCAGGACGCGCATCCACTTTACGGTTTTTGAGGTTTACCGTCTTGCGGGTGGTGCTTTCCGTCTGCTCTGAACTCATTATCTAACCATATCCCTGCATCAGAACCTGTAAGTAAAATCTCCCCACAACTGATTGGGTCGACCATTGTCCGGTATCGCATCACTGTAATCACTGGCGAAAATTATCCGGGATTCAATAAAGCCAGGCATGGTAAAGCGTAACTGTACGCCCGCACCCCGGAAATTGACATAACCACCCAGGCCTTCCTGGATTTCACTGGCCAGCGGCCGGTTCAGGCGGCCAACCGCAAAATCGTAGAACGCAGATAACTGGATCAACTCGCCCCAGGTCCGGTTGCCAAACGCCTGTTTGTCACCGATAAAGGGCATGTTTTTTATGAATTCGATTGAATAAAATGCGGCGCGGTCGAGCAGTTGCTGGGCAGCCGGATAGGCACGCACGTTGTCCGGACCACCGACCGAGTACTGCTCCAGCGGTACCAGCAGGTCATTACTCCACTGCAATTCACCGCGTACCAGCAGTGACATGCCGTAACTGCTGTTGATCGTTTGCAGGCGTGAGGCAGTGGCAAACAACTTGTTGAACTGACCGGCGGCGTATTCGCGATCCGATCCACCCTGACGACTGGGTGTCTCGCCAATCTCCAGCTGGGCCGCGCTGTTGGCTGAGCCCATCGCATTAAACAGGTCATTGATACCACGGCTGACTTCCAGCGTGGCGAAGTTGATACCCTTGAAACGGGTATCAACGTTGTCAAAACTGGATGAAAGTGACGCAACGGTCAAGCGGTCGTTATTGGTCTGGCGTCCACGTGTAGTTGTGGTCGAATCCTTGTGAGTCAGGCCCAGCCGGGTTGAAAGATTCATCTGGCGGCTACGCAGCCAGGACTTCTCCATAAACCCGCTGAACTGTTTCGTTTCACCGGCAATCTCCTGTGCCGCCAGTTCGCCGCCGACATCAAAGCGGTTCAGGTTCCAGCCGATGCCACTCTTGATACCCCAACCGATATAGCGATCATAATCAAGCGAATAGAAGGTGTTGTTCTTGGGTTGATAAGTCTGCTGCACGCTGCCGGTCAGCCGATCAGCCCCACCGGTAATGTTATTCCACTCAAAGGTCGGTCGGAAACGCCCACGACCGGTCTCGGGCAGACCGTGGTTATCGCCGCGGTAGGCAAAGTCAAAACGGTCTTCACTCTGGACGGTCAGCACCAGATCCGCAGTACCAACCAGTTGGCCCGGCTGGAATACACCAAACACGCTCAGGCCCGGGAAATCGGTTAATTGCAACAGCGCAGATTCAATCGAGCGCTGGGTAACCGGCTGGCCGATCAGACTGCTGAATGGTTTCAACAGGATGGATTCCTTGTACATGATCGAGCCTTCTGCCAGCACCCGACCCAGTCTGCCCGGGAACACCTGAATGGTGACCTCACCGCCTTCAACCGTCTGTACCGGTACAACCGCCTGGGCAAGAATCAACCCCTTCCCGCGGTAGTACAGCGTAACCTCATCGGCGACTTCCTGGAGCTGGCCGACGGTAAAGCCTTCCGGTTTCGCGTTGATTTGTTCCTGCAGCAACGACTGTAGCTCCGTCAGCGATATACCGTAATCCGGCATATCTACCGCTTCCGGCAGATTAAAACGGCTGACAGCAACCTTCGGGCCCTCGTCTATTTCAAACGGTCGGTCGATTACTGGCGGGACATCGAGCACGGCATCCGGTTTTTCCAGAACCTCTGCAGCAGGCTGGGGTGGCATCGTCGATTTTCCAGTTTGCTCGGGGCGTATGGCGCCGGGGCGGGTGCCATCCGGGACAGCAATCTGGGCAGCGAGCGGCTGTATCAGCGAGGCAGCCAGTACCGGGATCAGTATTATCGGCAGCTTGCGGAACACAAAACCGTCCAGAATATTCTTCAGTAGTGGCTGTAAATTTATCATTAAATTCTGATAGTTATAATAGTGAGGGCGCTGTTTTACCAGTCTCTTGTTTTTATCGTTATGCCTTCCTGGATACCAGCCGGATCCAAGCGAAGTGAATATATCAGGAACCGGCTTGCGCGGTAAAGCAAAATTCAGGAGGATTCCCGATAACTAGCGGGGCTTATTTACTGATAATTCAGATATTTTTAAACAGGCCTGGATACTATCGTGACAGGTCACCGCTTAACGACCGAAAAACCGGCCTGGTAACCAACATTATCCGCCGTGCAACAAGAAGTGGTCGTGGGGGGGCATTCATCGTGCTGTTCAACGAACGTAATGAAAATTTCTTTCCTGAGTGATTTACTTTAATATTCCTCCATCCTACTATTACCGCTATAAAAACAATAAGTCAGGCTATATGAGATCCACAGATAACAGGTTCATTCAAAAATCGTTCATTACAGGGCTGATCGTCAGCACGCTGGCCAGTCCGGTGTTTGCGCAGGAAATGCAGACAATTGAAGAGGTGGTAATCCGGGCGCAGCGCCAGAATGGCATGCTGGATGATCTCAAGCGAGAGTATAAAAGTGTTGATGGAAAACGTATCTTTGAAGGACCGTATGGTGACAGCAGTTTTATCCTGGCGATCAGTCAGGAACTGAAAAACCGTGGTGAGATGAAACGCATCATGGCACGCCGGATCAAGATGCCGCCTGAGTTTCCGGGCAGTTCACTGAATCAGTACCAGTACAAGATTGCCGATGAATGCGGCATTGAAAAATTCCAGTTATTTGATGGTGGTGAATTTCTTGCACTCGGATACGAAGTTGCGCTTGCTGATGGTAAGTCAGAGATTATTTTCGATGTGCTGGTCGGCGGTGGCCCGTTTGCAGCACCCACACTCTGGGGTCCGTATGATCAGATCCTCGGCAGACGTCACGGCATGGAGATGATCATGGGTGATGCAGCGAAGGACGGTATGGGACTGATGAAATCCGGTTATGCCGTCGGCATGAAGGCTGACCTGTCCAGTTATGAATTTACTGAAACAGGCGATGTCTATGGCAATGCTGTCAATACGACAGGCAAATGTCTGTCCGAGAAAATTAACATCGAAGCGGCGAAAAACTTCCTTTCTGGCAAATAATACCCACCCCGCCCGGGACGAATAATTACTGGGTACTTTTCGTCAGGATAGCCTGGCGCCATTGCTCAATTTCGGTAGCCTCGGCAGATACCGGATACGACTTTGCTATCTGTTCGTTCAGTGCCGTTCTTAACTGATTACGTGCCTGGCTTATCATCAAGCCCTTGATATCATTACGTATCTGGTCCAGCGCGAGTTCCTGCGCCGGCATCACCTCGCCTTTGCGGATGATGTGATATCCCATAGCAGATTTGATTGCAACACTGACCTCACCTGTCTGCATTTCAGAGACGGCCTTGCCAATTTCCGGAATCAGATCGGACACCTTGATGATGCCCATGTAACCACCATTCAGGCGACTGGCCTCGTGTTTTGATTTTTCAAGTGCGGCAACGGCAAAATCGAGTTTGTTCGCACGGATATCCGCTGCGATCCTGTCTGCCTCATCCTCGATCTCGGCAACGGCCTTGCTGTCGTTCGGGTCAGCTACAGGCAGGAAGATTTGCCAGACCGACACCCGCTCGACGACCTTCAGGTTTTCCTTGTTCTTGTCAAAATATTCCTGAAGCTGTTGATCGGTTGGAAAGTCTGCGGGTAACTTGGAGTTGATCAGGCTGACCAGATAGACCTCGCGCAATACATTGTCAGCGCCCCTGTCCATTAAAAACCGTGTATTTGGTTCATTATGCAGGTTGTTCGCCCTTGCGGCCTGCAGGATAGATACGTTCATCGCTTCCTGGTTTACAAAACTGGTAAAGGCCGCCGGGTCATTCAGTAATGCCTGTCTCTGGTCTGGTGTCACTGAGGCTACCAGTTTATCTATATATTCCTGTTCGAACTCTATCGAGGTACTGCCGGTTGAGCCGGTGATGTTGTTTGTGCTTGTAGCGCTCGTGGCTGTCTGCCCCGGGTTATCTTTCGGAACCGGCACGGACTGGCTGACAGTTTCGGTATCAGCCGAATTCTGGGGTTTTATCAGGTCCCGATACCGGATTATGCCGAAATGATCGGTCAACAATACGGTCGCAATGACAGCGGCGACCAGTAAAATGATTATTATGTTTTGTCTTTTCATCGTTAATTTCCACCCGGCACAGTTACACTTCAGTGACCAGCATAGAGATTATCCTGATTGCCCGCAAAAAAAAATACCAATTTTCAGTAATTTGATGCATGATTCATGCGTTTTTACACGAATCGTTTTTTCGGGAATATCCGGGACACAATCGGGTTTCATGATTAGTTGGAAATCATCAAGACTGATTGGGGAGTGGAATTAAGTCATTGCCCTGGATAGATCGGTATGATTATGTCGGCCGTTGATTTATATTATCGACTGTGAGCAGGGGTGAAACTGCCATGCAGTTATTCGAATACAGCATGCTTTTTATTGACACGTTTGTCTTATAATATTAAATAATAACAATTACTTATGTCACAAAAGACTGCAAATCTCGCCATTTTGTTTGCCGATGTAAGCGGTAGTACCCGCCTGTTTGAAATTCTTGGCGATGCAACTGCACGTGTCAAGGTTTCTGAAACTCTCGATATCCTTACCGGAGTAACCAAGGAACACAGTGGTACCGTCATCAAGACGATAGGTGACGAGATTATGTGTACCTTCCCCACGGCCGACGACGCCGCTACAGCAGCATGTAACATGCATGAGGCGTTGCTGGAAGATGTGACAGAAGGTGCCGGGACTGAACATACCACTATCGCCATCCGTGTCGGACTGCACTTTGGTCCGGCCATACTTGAAGGCGGTGACGTATTTGGCGATGCCGTAAACGTGGCTGCGCGCATGACCGCCCAATCGAAGGGTGGCCAGATCATCACAACACAATCAACTGTGGAAAAGCTCTCGCCGATGCTGAGGGCGAGTACGCGCTTTGTGGATCGTGCCTCCATCAAGGGTAAAAAAGAAGAAATTGATATCTATGAAATCATCTGGCAGGAAGAAGATGTAACCCGCATGGCAACCGGCCTGCTGGTGGAAGAAGCCAAGCCGGAAGCGCGTTTGAAGGTCAGTTACAACGGCATGGAAGTGGTCATGGACAAACAGAAGTCCAGCCTGTTGATGGGCCGCAGCGAGACCTGTGACCTGCCCATCAATGAAAAACTTGCCTCCCGACAGCATGTACGTATTGAGCTGCGTCGTGACAAGTTTTTTATCATTGATCAAAGTACGAACGGCACACATGTGTTGATAGAAAATACCGACGAGGCCTTTTTACGTCGTGAAGAGATGGCACTGCACGGACGTGGCCAGATCAGCCTGGGCAAGTCATTCACGGAAGGCCCCAGTGAAATAGTCAGGTTCAGCCATGACATATAAACCTGACTGCGATTTGATGATGTTACGGTTGAATCCGCATGGCAACAGGAGCTAGCAGGATGTCTGCCCCCTTACCCGGACCGGTTCAAAGCCTGCGCTGGAATTCCTATGCCATCAGTAATACCGGCAGGGTGCGCAGACATAACGAAGACTCAGTACTGGATCGGCCCGAGGTGGGTCTATGGGTAGTTGCCGATGGCATGGGTGGTCACGCCAAAGGTGATGTGGCCAGTCAGATGATCGTCGCATCGTTAAAAGACATTCAGTTTACCTCCGGACTCAGCCAGTTTATCGATGAAATCGAGGACCGGATAATAGCAGTCAATAACAATCTGGTTGAAAAGGCGCGGGAATCGGTAAAAAAAGTGACCATCGGCAGTACCGTTGTCATGATGGTGTCCTATGATAAATATTGTGTCTACATTTGGGCAGGAGACAGCCGTCTGTATCGCTTGCGTGACAAGCAGTTGCGGCAAGTAACAACTGACCACTCACAGGTGGAGCAGTATGTCGAACAGGGCCTGATCAGCCGGGCAGACGCGTTGAAGCACCCACACGGAAACATGATCACCCGCGCTGTCGGTGCTACTGAAGAGCTGTTTCTTGACATGGGTATGCAGGAAATGGCCCATGGTGATCGTTACCTTTTATGCAGTGACGGCCTGACCAAACATATACCCGATGCCGAGATTGAACAGTTTCTGGGCAACGGTAGTACCGAGGAATGTTGTACCCAGCTGATTAATACCACGCTGGAAAGAGGTGCGGTCGATAATGTCACCGCAATCATTATTGATATTGAATAATTCACATATATACGTACTGGGAGTCAAATATGGCTGACTTCAAAACAGCTCTGGATGCCTTGGCAAGCGGGAAACTGTCTCTTGATGCGCTGACCACTCAACTATCAAAACTGTTGAGTGACAATCCTAAATTTGCGACAAGATTACTGTCCCAACTGGATGAAGCCCATAAAAAAGGCCGACTCGACAACAAGGCCTATACCGAATTAAAACGCCAGATAAATGACTTTCGGCGTACACACGCAACCGAAACTGAATCCGTAGCGCCGGCCGATCCGGATTCCACCGAGTTTGCCCGTGACAGCAGAACGACAGCCGACAACTCTGATAATGACAGTGTGGGTTCGGAGGATTCGACCCAGATCAACAAAAATGTTACCCCTGCCTCTGAAGACTCTACCGAGATCAAGGCGAAAAAAGGCCTCTCTACGGAAGACGCGACCGAGATCAGGGCTGTTACACATATCCCGGGCACTGAAGATTCAACAGAAATAAAAGGTGTAGCGCATGCGAGCTCGGAAGATTCGACCGAAATTCGTGGTGGTGGCGGGATTGGTTCGGAAGAGTCTACCGAAATTCGTGACCGTACCCGCAGTACCGCTGGTGATTCGACCCAGGTACTGGATGATCCGCATAGCGTACCTACTGGCCAGAGTTCGGTCGACTTTGACATCAGTATGGAATCAAACACCTCTCCCTCTTTCGGAACCGGTCCCACCGGCACCGGATGGGAAGAACCGCAACAGCAGACCTATTCCGGCCCTGGCCATGCACTCGGCGTGGGCGACGTTATCAAGCAGCGCTTCAAGTTACTTGACGTGCTTGGCATCGGCGGTATGGGCAAGGTGTTCAAGGGTATCGACCTGCTGAAAGAAGAGGCACGTGACAAGAATCCGTACCTCGCGATTAAATTGCTGAATGACGACTTCAAGTCGCATCCCGAGGCGTTTATCTCGCTGCAACGCGAATCCAGCCGTCAGCAGAAACTGGCACATCCGAATATCGCAACGGTTTACGACTTTGATCGAATTGCCGGTCGCGGCACGCCGGTGTTCATTACGATGGAGTTGATGGAAGGTCAGCCGCTTAATACCTATATCAAGAAAGTGGTCAAGAAGCAGGGTGGTCTGCCCTTCCCCGAGGCCTACAATATCATCAAGCAGCTGGGAGCTGCCTTGCAGTACGCACATGAACGCCGCCTGGTCCACTCCGACTTTAAACCGGGTAACGCCTTTCTCTGTAACGATGGCACCGTCAAGACACTCGACTTTGGTATTGCCCGTGCGGTAAAAAACCCGGTCACAGGCGAAGCGGAAAAAACCCTGTTTGATCCGGGCAAACTCGGCGCGCTGACACCGGCGTATGCCAGTCTGGAAATGCTCGAAGGCGAGGAACCGGATACCCGTGATGATACCTATGCGCTTGGTTGTGTGGCCTATGAACTGTTAACATCGAAACACCCGTTCAACAAACTGCCGGCAACAACCGCCCGTGAAAACGGTCTGGTACCCCCGGTTGTCAAGGGACTGAACAAGAAACAGAACCGTGCGTTGCGACGTTCAGTTGCGTTCAAGCGCGATGATCGTCCGCAGACCGTGGCTGATTTCATCGAGGAACTCGAAGGCAAGGCCACCTGGCACAAGAATCCACTTACGATTGCTGCCGGTATCATGCTCGTCATCGGCATCATGCTGATCAATCCTGCGATTGATTATTTCCACCAGAAAGAAATTGAAGCCATCATCGCGGATATGAATACCGGCGGGAATACCGTGCTGGTTGAAAAACTCGATGAAATGCGTCTGCTGGAAAAGGCCGATCAGGTCACGATTACCGACCAGGCGCGTGAGGCGATCCAGCGTTATTATTCGTCCGAAATAGCACGTAACATAGATATCAGCTCGAACAATTATAATTTCCCGACAGCAGAATCCATCCTGGGTACTGTGGAAGAATTATACCCTGCATCGCTGTTTATCCAGCAGCAACGCAACGACATTGAATTCAACAAGAAACAGAAGATCTCCGAACTGTACCAGCAGTTTATTGCCGCGCTCGACCCTGCGCAGGCGCTGCAAAATCCGGACAGTATCGACGGCACCAAGGCCGTGCTTGAAATCATCAGCAAGCAGATTGACCCGCAACACCCGCTGTTGACCGATTCAAGACCGTCGAATGCCTACCGGCTTGCCGCCAATCTGGCATTTGAAAACGGCAATCTGGATCAGGCCTTGTCATTTGTTAACTCCGGTCTGCAAAACGCCGCTGAAGACCCGCTGCTGACCGACTTGCAGACGAAGGTCCAGAATGCCATCCGTACCGGCGAACTGAACCGGACGCTCGGCGACCTGCAACAACAGGCACAACTGGCATCGCTGGACAACTTCAAACAAAACCAGGCACCTATCATCGAACTGGCCGGGTTGAGTAATCCTGAGGCTTCACCGATCCTGACTACGTTGTCAGGCGAGCTCGGAACGATAGTGAAAGCAGAGCTCGACCGTATCCTGAGCGAGGGCGACGTCACAACAGCCCAGACGCTCGCGACAGATATCGGCCCGTTGCTGACGGCCCTGTCACTTGCAAATGAACTGACCCAGATAAAACTGGCCCATCTGTCCGGTGACGAACGCACCGTGGCAATTCAGAACATGGTGACAACGGATAAAGCCACGCTGGACGCCCGCCTCTCCTCGCCTGATCTCGCCAATCCGCAGTGGGAATCCGAGGTGCTGGCTAGCGTCAGACAGCTGGATGCCCTGCAGTCCGAGGACCCGACGTTGTCAGAGGCGCTTACCGGCATACGCGAGTCACTGGCCCGTCTTTATATAGACAGTGCTACCACCACCCTGAATGCCAATCGCTTTGACGCCGCTGAAATCCTGATCAACCGCGGTCTGAAGATTGCACCGGAAATGGTCGCCCTGCTCGATACCCGTAACCTGATTGCCGGCAACCGTGCAGAGTATGAAAAGCAATTGCGTATCAGTGGTCTGAAAGACCAGTTCCAGGTGGCGGTTGAGGCAGACAATATCACCGAGGCAAACCAGATATTTGAAACGCTGAAGTCCGAATTGCCTGCCGAAGATGGCTATATCACGGCCCAGGCCCCTCGTGCACTGTCTGAAAGCTACCGTCGACTTGCCGAGCGTCGTGCAGAATCAAACGAATTTGCGTCTGCATTGCAACTCGCCGAGGCGGCCGTCAAACTGAATCCGCGTGATGCCGGTTTGCAAGGCGTGTTTGAGGAATACCGGGCAAGGGTCAACATTACCGAATTGACGGGTATATTCCGCAATGCCCGTGTATTTACAGAGACTGAACGTGCGGATCTCGCGCGCAAGGTTAATGAAATTGAACGTGGCGCACCGGGTGAATACTCCGACTTCCTCACCCAGGCCGAGACAATACTGGCAGAACGTATCAACTCTCTCGCCGCATCGGATGAAAACGGCGCCGCCGCTCTCGCCGACACCGCTTCCAGAATATTCTCGGACAGCAGTGTGTTGCTGGATCTGCAATCCCGATTCCAGCTGGAACCGTGGCCGGAAAGGGTCGTGGCTGACGCTGCACTGCAGGCGGGCGAACTGACCCGGGCAGGTACCTTGCTCCAGACAGCGCTTTCAGGCCAATATTCAAACCACCCAGACGTCTTGTCATTGCAGAAGATGCTGGAGGAAAGCATCAACGTGGCCAATGAGGCATTCCAGGTTTACACCTCTGCCAGTACCGCAGCAGGTCAGGAATACGGCAAGTTGAATGCCGCCAAGCGCCTGCTCTACCGCGCACAGGGTCTGTGGGTCGACAATCCTGAATATACCGCTGCCGAGTCCGAGGTCGATGTGCTCATCGCCAATGCACCGGATAACCCGTCCAAACGTATCCTGCAACGCGCTGATGAGAATATCGCCAGCGTTTCAGCCGATGACATGATCAAGGCGGCGGCAGACTGGAAACCTGTACCAAGTGACCGTGCCTGCACACCCGACAAGGCCAGTTACGGTTCGCGTGCCCGGGCCATCTGTTACGATTTCATCAATACCGGCTGGCGTGGTCCACAGATGGTGGTTGTCCCGGCCGGTGGCTCAGTAGCCTCCAGTTTTGCGATAGGCAAATATGAAGTATCTGTTGCTGACTGGAGTAAATATTGTGCCCTGACGGGTAACTGCACACCGGTTACAGATCGCAGCAAGTTCGATGACCCAATCACAGGCATTACCCTGGAACAGGCACAGCAATATGTGAACTGGCTGTCCGAGCGGACAGGCAAGACCTACCGCCTGCCAAGCGCCCTGGAGTGGGAGTACGCAGCATCGGTCGGTGGTGAATTGACTGCACAGGCAGCAGCGTTCAGGGACATCAAGGGTCAATTGAACTGTCGCGTTACACTGGGCGACAAGGTACTGAAGGGTACCGGCCTTGCCACGATAAAGTCAGGCAAACCAAACAAATGGGGCGTTTACAATTTCGTGGGTAATGTCCAGGAATGGGTCCAGGAAGACTCCGGCACATCCGCTCGCGGCGGCGCCTACTCCGACGCTATCAATAACTGTGACATCACTACGATCAGACCACACGATGGCAGTGCCGATGAAATCACCGGGTTCCGTGTAATTCTGGAGGATGTCGGCTAGCCCGGGGAATAAGATGGCGACGGAATCTACATTGAGGGACCTGGCGAAGGCCTATGCCGGGGGCAAACTGGACAAGGCAAAATACCGTACCGCAAGGACGGCCTATGTTGACGCCGTTGTGTCCGGCTCGGTGACACTGCTGAGCAGTCAGGACTCCGGCGGCCCTGCTGTCACAACCTCAACTGATCTGTATAGCCGCAATTCGTCTGACAAGACCTCAATGATGGGCAGTGCGGCCTACAGCCGTGCCCACTCGAATGAGGGAGATGCGGGCAAGTCCGGAAAGACCAGAACAGGACTGTTTATTGGCGGTGCTGCCCTGCTGGTGGTTGTAGTCGCGATAGTCGTTGTCCTTACCGGAAACAAACAGGAGCCATCACCAACAGCTGTTACGGCCAGTAGTACTGCCAACTCCGCATCGGCAATTGCAGATGCAGCACCGACGGCGACAATCACCTTGATCAGGACCTTTCTGAGCAGTAATAACTGGTCCCAGCCTACGCTCGACAAGTTTGTCGCCGACTGGCAGCAGATACCCGAAGCCGACCGGAGTGCCAGCATGAGCAGTGTGGAGCTCGGTCAGCTCTCAAATGCCATCTATAAAAAACTGCTTGAGGAACGGGCGCTGTCGGGTATCAGTAATCCGGAAACCTCGCTGGATAAACAACGCTTGCTGGTCGAATTTGCCGCCAGCATAGGCATACAGGATCAGAAGATTTCACTGCCTGAATCCCAGGCAACAGCAACCCCCTGATACCTGCCTGTTAACCCCGACAGTCCACAACGGGTTTACCCACGAATGACCGTTATCGACAGCAACTACACCCCCGCCGAAATTGAAAAGTTTGAGCAGATAGCCAGCGAATGGTGGGACCCCACCGGTAAATTAAAAACCCTGCATATTATCAACCCGCTGCGCCTGCAATATATTTGCGATGCAGTCGGATTGAAAAACGTCCGTGTACTGGATATCGGTTGCGGCGGCGGTCTGCTGACCGAGGCGATGGCCGCCACTGGCGCACTGGTTACCGGTATTGATGCAGGCGAGATAAATATCACCATAGCAAGGGACCATCTGCAAAAATCCGGTCTGGCCGTCGAATATATAGCCACAACAGTTGAACAATTCTGGCAGGCAGCAGAACGGCAATTTGATGTGATCACCTGTATGGAGATGCTGGAGCATGTGCCTGATCCCGTCGCCATCATTGAAACTGCTGCTGCCCTGCTACGGCCAGGTGGCCACCTGTTTGTATCGACGCTAAACCGTAACCTGCGTGCCTATCTGGAATCTATCATCGCTGCGGAACACCTGTTGAAGCTGATACCCGCCGGTACACATACCTACTCCCGGTATATCCGCCCCTCCGAGCTTGGCAGATGGGTCCGTGCTTCCGGTCTTGAGATCCTGGATATATCCGGGTTGAAATATATACCACTGGTGGATAGGGTTTACCTGTCTTCTGACCCGTCGGTCAACTATATCGTCCATGCGATAAAACCGGACTGAGCCGGAGACGATGGTCAGACACCTGTTATTCGATCTGGACGGCACGATCGCCGATACGGCGCCTGATCTGGCGCTGGCGCTGAACCTGCTGCGTGAGGAGCATGACCAGCCTGCTCTTGATATTGCCCGGATCAGGCCACTGGTCTCCGCCGGTGCGGCGGCAATGATCTGCGATGCATTTGCCATCAGTGATCAGGCCCCGCAATTTAGCGCGCTGCGCGAGCGGTTTCTCGCAATCTATAGTGAGAATATCTGTCGTCATTCCCGGCTGTTTCCCGGCATGGATCAGGTACTCGATTTTCTGGATTCAGAAAAAATTCGCTGGGGCATCGTGACGAACAAACCCGGCTGGCTGACCATGCCTTTACTGGACGCCATGACGCTGCATACTCGCAGCGCCTGTGTTGTCAGTGGTGATACACTGCCCCAGCGTAAACCCCATCCTGAGCCACTCTTGTTTGCCTGCAGATTGATGACATGCCGCCCGGAGGAAACCGCCTATATCGGTGATGCCCACACCGACATCCTGGCCGGTGCAACGGCGGGAATGGCGACCGGACTCGCCCTTTACGGCTATCTCGAACCCGGAGCACAACCCCATAGCTGGGGGGCGGATATTCTGTTCAATAAACCGCTGGATATTCTTGACTGGCTGCCAGTTAAACCCTGATGTCAAATCCGGACAGTTATTGCCAGCAAAAGGCCGCCCCGGACGGTTCAAACCTCTATTACGCCCTGTTATTCGAGTCGGCTGAAACCCGTCAGAATTTGCTACCGCTGTTTGCCCTGCACTATGAGATTGCAGACTGCCTGACCGCCTCGACGGATCCCGGCGTGATCCGCGTCAAGCTGCAGTGGTGGTCTGAGGAGCTGGTCCGCCTTGCCGATCACGCACCGCGTCACCCGGTTACGACTGCGCTATTACCTGTCGTGGCAAAAACCGGCCTGGATCAGGCCCTGTTCAGCCAGTATCTCGACACCACAGGTTCGCTGCTGTCACGGCGTTCGAGCTTGCTGCCTGCAACGGTATGGCTGGAACAGATGCAGACCGGACTTGGGTCCTTGTGGAAGGCCGCCGCCATAATCTCAAACACCGCTTCAGATTCTCTGGCACTGCTCCAGCACAACGGTGGCGCAGGCTTTATGGTCGAGCTGTTACAGAACATCCATTATCTGATACCACGCGGGATTGTTTTCATCCCGGATGAGTTACGGGAGCAACCCGATGAGCACGGTGTCAGCCACGCGCGATTCCGCACCTTGTTTGACACGCTGGAGACACAGCTGGAACAGCATTATCGCGCACTGGCGGGCACAGGCAAAAGCGGTCATTACCACCAGATCATGAACCGGCTCGCCTGCAGCGTTTGTAGCGAGATTCGCCTGGATGGCTATCAGTTACCGAAACATAAAATTGTACTGACACCGTTACGCAAATTCTGGATAGCTACAAGAACCCGTTATCTGGGATAGCCGATTCAGTCTGCCTGCCCGCCCCTTTCGGATAATAAAGCCGTACCCTCAGACGTCGCAGCGTCGCTGCATTTACATTGGCAGGTGTTAACAGGTAGCTGAACTCTCCGGCCTCTTTCGTCCGCAGCACCAGGACGATAAAATCAGGCAACAGTATGGTCGCGTTAATCAGTTGTGCCGTGCGGGTCTGTCTGTCACTGCGAACCACAAACCACTGGTCGTGACGATCCAGTAGTAGCGTCGTCGGCCCGGCCTTGGCTATACGTAAGGCCGCCCGGGCCGCCAGCAACAGCGTAAGCACACATGCCACCCTGAATACCCATGGAATATCGGCAAGGAAGACACACAAAAATGCACCCGTGAGGGTTATTAACAGGTAAACCGGCAACCAGCGCGGGGGCCGATAGGCGATGACTATTGTTCTCTCAAAAACCTTTTCTTGTTCATCCATGAAATCATCCTCATACTGCACCACCATCCATACTAAAAACTTCTGTTAAACTGCACATAACTGGTAACATTTTAGCTGCAATATTGATAAAATATCAAAGACATGGGGCATTCAGACAAAACAGTGGTCACCGAAAATAACACCGGACCAAAAACCGGGGGTGCGCCGCAACATACCGTTGTTCCTGCTCCCACTGCGCCGAAAGAATACGGTGGGCCCAAGGGACCGGAACCGACACGGTATGGCGACTGGGAAAAAAAGGGCCGCTGCATCGATTTTTAACGAATTACCCCGGAATAATCTGCATACCCTGCAATCGATTTATTTTGCAAACATAAGGAGTTTCACTAATGGCGTCTGTACGAGGTCCACTGTCACCACATCTGAGTGTGTACAAGTGGCAGATCACCATGATTTTGTCGATTTTACACCGCGGCACCGGCGTATTTCTCAGTCTCGGCCTGTTGTTACTGAGTTGCTGGTTACTGGCCATCGCCACGGGTCCTGAAGCCTACGCGAACATTGCACCCCACGTCAGCAGCTGGTACGGTCAGACGATCTTGTTCCTGTTCTGCTTTTCGCTGTATTTCCACCTTTGCAACGGCATACGCCATCTGTTCTGGGATGCCGGCATGGGTTTCCAGATCAAAACATTCTATAGCAGCGGTTATGCTGTTGTTGCGGCCTCCGCGATATTAACAGCGCTGACCTGGCTAATCGGAGGTGCCCTGTGAAATTACGTGCGCCACTGGCGACCGCCCGCGGACTCGGTTCCGCCAAGGAAGGGACACATCATTTCTGGAACCAGCGGCTGACCGCCATCGTGCTGGTACCGATGACACTGTGGATCATGGTCTCGCTGGTCAGAATGACCAACGTCGATTACGCGACTGTGACACAGTGGATGGCAGCCCCGTTGAACGCGGTGTTGTTGCTGATATTCCTGCTGGCCCTGTTTTACCATGCCCTGCTGGGTGTACAGGTCGTCATCGAGGACTACATCCACACCGAATGGCAAAAGATCGCCTGTCTTATCCTGGTCAAGTTCACCATCCTGCTGACAGGTCTCACCTCGGTGCTGGCCGTTATTAAAGTTTTTCTGGGGTTATAGGAATGTCTTACAAAATTATTGATCATAAATACGACGTGGTCGTTGTTGGCGCCGGTGGTGCCGGCCTGCGTGCCACGTTTGGCATGGCCGAAAAAGGTCTTAAAACCGCCTGTATCACCAAGGTATTCCCGACCCGCAGCCACACGGTGGCCGCCCAGGGCGGTATCAGTGCCGCACTGGCCAATATGGGACCGGACGACTGGCGCTGGCACATGTACGACACGATCAAGGGCTCGGACTGGCTCGGTGATCAGGATGCGATTGAATATATGTGCCGCGAGGCGATCCCCGCCGTCATCGAACTGGAACACTACGGTGTGCCCTTCTCCCGTACCGAAGAAGGCAAGATCTACCAGCGGCCGTTTGGCGGCATGACCACGAATTACGGCGAAGGCACGGCACAACGTACCTGCGCCGCTGCTGACCGTACCGGTCATGCAATCCTGCATACCTTGTACCAGCAATCGCTGAAACACCAGGCCGAATTTTATATCGAATATTTTGCGATTGATCTGATCATGGACGCCGATGGCGTGTGCCGCGGTGTAGTCGCCTGGAACCTGGAAGACGGTTCCTTACACCGATTCAGTGCGCACATGGTTGTACTGGCCACCGGTGGTTATGGTCGCTCGTATTTCTCATGCACCTCTGCCCATACCTGTACCGGTGACGGTAACGCGATGGTATTGCGTGCCGGCCTGCCCTTGCAGGACATGGAGTTTGTGCAGTTCCACCCGACAGGTATATACGGCTCCGGCTGTCTCATCACCGAAGGCGTACGTGGTGAAGGCGGTTACCTGACCAATTCAAACGGTGAACGCTTCATGGAGCGTTATGCGCCGTCTGCGAAGGATCTGGCCTCGCGTGACGTGGTCAGTCGTTCGATGACGATTGAAATCCGTGAAGGCCGTGGCGTCGGCCCGGACAAGGACCATATCCATCTGCATCTGGAACATCTGGGACCGGAGATCATCCACGAGCGTTTGCCGGGTATTGCGGAGTCCGCCCGTATCTTTGCCGGAGTGGATGTAACAAAAGAACCGATTCCGGTAATCCCGACCGTGCATTACAACATGGGCGGTATCCCGACCAATTTCTACGGTGAAGTGGTCGACATGAAAGACGGTAACATGAAGGTCGTCCCCGGTCTGATGGCCATCGGTGAGGCCGCCTGCGTTTCGGTACACGGCGCCAACCGTCTTGGTTCAAACAGCCTGCTCGACCTGGTGGTCTTCGGTCGTGCCGCCGCCATCCGCGCTGCCCAATTGATCAAACCGAACACCGATCATAAACCGCTACCACAAGGTGCCGGTGATGAAACGATTGCGAAGTTTGATCGCCTGCGCAATGCGAAGGGCAAATTGCGCACGTCTGAAATCCGCATGAACATGCAACGCACGATGCAGAGCAATGCCGCCGTGTTCCGTACCGGTGAGGTACTGCGTGAGGGTGTCAGTCAGTTAAAACAGATATACCAGTCCTTTAATGATGTCGGTGTGACCGATCGTTCCACTACCTGGAACACCGATCTGGTCGAGACGCTGGAGCTGGAAAACCTGTTGCAGTGTGCGCTGGTCACCATCACCTCGGCAGAAAACCGCCAGGAAAGCCGCGGTGGTCATGCCCGTGAAGACTTCCCGGATCGCGATGACGACAACTGGCTGAAACACACACTGTCCTGGCTCGACGTGAAAACCGGTGAGGTCTCCTACGGTTACCGTCCGGTCACGCTGACGACGCTGACCGACGAGGTCAAGGCTGTACCCCCGAAAAAACGCGTTTATTGATTACTTGCGACGAGAACGAAGAGAGATTAATCATGGCTGAATTTACACTTCCAAAAAATTCCAAGATCAGACCCGGCAAGACCGTGACTGACGGCAAGGGTGGAAACAACAGAAAGATATTCCGCATCTACCGCTGGGACCCGGACACCGGCGAAAACCCGCGTGTCGACAGCTATGAGATCAATCTGGACAAGTGTGGACCGATGGTGCTCGACGCACTTATCTACATCAAGAATGAAGTTGATACTACACTGACGTTCCGCCGCTCCTGCCGCGAAGGTATCTGCGGCTCCTGCGCGATGAACATCGACGGCACCAACACACTGGCCTGTACGAAGTACATCAGCGAGACGGCGAAGGAATGCCCGGTTTATCCGTTGCCACATATGGAAGTCAAGAAGGACCTGGTGCCGGACCTGACCCACTTCTACGCACAGTATGCCTCGATCAAACCCTGGATCGAGACCCAGTCTGCCCCGCCGCCGGATCGCGAAAGACTGCAATCGAAGGAAGACCGCGAGAAACTGGACGGGCTGTATGAATGTATCCTCTGCGCCTGCTGCTCGACCTCGTGTCCGAGTTACTGGTGGAACAGTGACCGTTATCTGGGGCCCGCCATCCTGTTGCAGGCCTACCGCTGGATAGCGGACAGCCGTGATGAAACGACTGGCGAGCGCCTGGACAATCTGGAAGACCCGTTCCGTCTATATCGTTGTCACACGATCATGAACTGTACCAATACCTGTCCGAAGGGACTGAACCCGGCCAAGGCCATCGCCGAGATCAAGAAGCTGATGGTCACCCGCTCAATGTAATGCACGGGGTTAGATGAGCAATCTATCCCGTCTTACATGGCGTTGCCGTCGCGGCACGAAGGAACTGGATACACTGTTACAGCGGTATCTCCAGTCAGAGTATCTGCAACTAAGCGCCGAGCTTCAGCAGGTCTTTGAACAGTTTCTCGATGAGCCGGATCCGGAGATCTATGCCTGGATCACCGGCCATACCGCACTGCCAGACAATCGCTACCGTTTCCTGATTGATCGTCTGCGCACGATCAATACGCCCTGACGCTGTGATCCCGTATTTAACCACGCTCCCCTCTTTCGGTGTGATTGAAGTCAGCGGTGATGACGCCTCTGCCTTTTTGCAAGGCCAGTTCACCAGCAATCTGTCCGTCATCGAACAACACGGACACCAGTTCAGCGCCTGGTGCAATGCGCAGGGTCGTGTCATCTGCACACTGCGCGTTATTTTGCACGACAACCGATACCTGCTGGTGCTGCCGCACGATTTGACAGCGAGTGTCTGTCAGCGGCTGAAGATGTTCGTGCTGCGTTCGAAGGTGGTTGTTACTGACCAGAGTTCCCACTACCACTGCATCGGCCAGGCAGGCACACCAGCAAATCCTGAAGTACCGACAACGATAAAGCTAACGCTGGAACCAGATCGGACGCTGATGCTCGTAACGGGAGAGCCGCTGACATCGGTCACGGACACGATGCCAAATGCCGAACCGTTGTGGCAGCTGACCGATATCCGTGCCGGTATCCCCTGGATTTATCCGCAGACCAGTACTGAATTCCTGCCACAGGAACTCGGACTCGAATCACTCGGGGCGTTGAGCTATAACAAGGGCTGTTATCCCGGTCAGGAGATCATCGCCCGGTTGCACTTTCGCGGTCGGGTCAAACGCAAGCTGTGTCTGGGGTATATCGACTCTACCGCTAGCGAGCCGGAAATCGGCGCCAAAATTATCGGACACACCGGAGCACAGACAGTTGGCCTCGTGGTCAATCGGGTGCGGGAATCGCAAGACCAGGTTGCGGTATTGGCCGTGATAGACCTTGATCTTGCGACCACAGATACACTGCGACTGGAAAGCGGTGAACCGCTGCACTACGAACCACTCCATCGTACAGTAGAGAGTCTCTAATCGCCTGTGGCCAGTGGTAAACGTGTTCTGAGTCCATTTCTGCCCGCCTGGTGGCTGGGCAATCCTCATCTGCAAACACTCTGGCCGTATCTTTTCCGAAGTGCGCCAGCGCTGAGGTATCAGAATGAACGTCTGGAATTGCCTGACGGTGATTTTGTGGACCTGAGCTGGACCCCGAATACCTCCGGCCCGCTTGTTGCCGTATTTCACGGTCTGGAAGGCAGTATCCAGTCACCCTATGCCTCTGCCATCATGGCTGCCATCCATCGACGCGGCTGGCGCGGTGTGTTGATGCATTTTCGCGGATGCAGCGGCACACCGAACCGGCTTGACCGCGGCTACCATTCGGGCGAGACCGGCGATATCGAGTTTCTCATCCGGAGCCTGCGCAAACGATTTCCCGGGACCGCCATCGCCAGCATTGGTTATTCACTCGGCGGCAATGCGATGCTGAAATATCTCGGAACTTCAGCAGAACCTGCCGGAGTCGATGCCGCCGTGGCCGTATCGGTCCCCTATCTTTTACACGAGAGTGCAAAACGGCTGTCGCAAGGGTTCTCGCAGGTGTACCAGTTTCATCTGGTCCGCTCGTTAAAACAGAAAGTCCGGCGTAAATTTGCCGATAAACCGGCCCCGTTTGACCTGGCCCGGCTGGACAGCCTGAACACCTTTTACCAGTTCGATGATGCGATAACCGCCCCGATGCATGGCTTTGCCGGGGTGGATGATTATTACACCCGCTCCAGTTCACGCCAGTACCTGCCCGGCATCCGCATACCCACGCTGCTGCTCCATGCCGAAGATGACCCGTTTATGACACCGTTGTCGATTCCGGACGAGAACGAATTACCGGATAATGTTATGCTGGAACTGTCTAATCGTGGCGGCCATGTCGGCTTCATCGGCGGCCGGATACCCGGCAAGGCGGAATACTGGCTGGAACAACGGATCATCAATTACCTGGATTTATACCTGACATGAAATCGAACAGACTGTTTTATCTGGTAGTTTTTCTCATCTCCATAAGCCTGCTCAGCTACGGCTACTATCTGCAATTCGTCGAGGGTCTGGAGCCCTGCCCGCTGTGTATCTTCCAGCGCGTCGCCTTCATTGCCATTATTGCCTTCGCGTTCATCGGCACCGTGCACGGACCCCGGCAGGTCTGGAAATATGTCTACAGCAGCCTGATACTGGTTGCCGCCCTGGTCGGCGCCAGCATCGCCGGTCGCCAGGTCTGGCTGCAACATCTACCTGCCGATCTCGTCCCCGAATGCGGCCCCGGCCTGGACTTCATGCTTGAAGTCTTCCCGCTTGGCGAGACCCTGAAGATGGTATTCACCGGCTCCGGTGAATGCGCGAAGGTTGACTGGACCTTTCTTGGATTCAGTATTGCTGAATTAAGCCTTGCGTGGTTTCTGACGTTTGCGGTTGCCAGCGTGCTGCATATGATGGGTAAGTTGCGGGTCGGGAGTTAATACAACCAGAGGTATCTTGATACGCTAAAGTTCTAGAGTATAGCCAACGTGAATGGTGTTTGGTAAATTAAAGCACGAACTTCTGATCATGCCATCAGATGGCTTTTTATCTTATTCCCCTATCCTTAATGTATGTCTGGCATAGACGACAGTCTCGATATTGATAGATTTTTAACCATCTGATTTCTTTAGATTTTAATTATGGTGCAAAATTTGCATGATTAAGATGGCAATACTAACCTAGGGGATGGGGACTATGAAAACGCTTTCTTTTGGATACGCAACTGTAGTTTTATTAATAGGTCTGATCGCGCCAGCGAGTGCGGCGGTGATTAATATTAATTTTGATTCGATTACAACAACAAATTCACCAGTGGATGCAACGGGGTATCTTTCGAGTTTCGGTGTCACAGCGAGCCAGACTTATTCAGGTACATCTCCGGTACTTGGTGTACTCGACGACAGGTACATCTATACCGGATGGAACGGCATCGGCGCTGATCCGGCGTTATATATGCAGGCGTCTTCTGCACATAACGTGTTTTCTCAATGGGGCAACAACGGTCCTACTACCTTTACTCTCCAGTTTGACTCGTTGCTGTCCAGCTTTTCATTTACCAGTGTAGGCATCGGTCCACGCCTACAGAGTACCTCCTTTTCAGCGTGGGCGGCAGAGGCCTTCGATTCCTCTAACAACCTGCTTGGAAGCGTTTATCAGGGGGCTCAAACCAATCGCGTGAGCAGCGTCTTTTCTCTTACGGCATCGGATTTTCTTATAGATAAAGTAGTCTTTTATCGCGATGGAACACACGGGACTGCGTCCGCCAATTACACCGCATTCGGCCACGTTATTCTTGATGATTTGATACTCACCCAGGCCGACGTCCAGACTGATGTTCCAGAACCCACCTCACTCTCATTACTCGGACTCGGATTATTCGCATTGGGATTTTGTAGACGTAAAAAGTATAGTCCTTAATAAATAATAAGAAATCCAGCGGCTCCTTCGGAAGCCGCTGGTGTATCTATTGGATGTTCACTTACAAATTAATATAATCAGAGAAACTTCCATATCAGAAACAACTTATGAGAATGGCGCTGGGGAGAAAAACCAAAAGGGAGTATTTATTCAATTTTCAATAAATATTTTTTCCAGGTCATCACCTACTTTACCGTTCAACAAAGCAAGCATTAGATGTACTTTAGCTTTTTGAGGTGTTAGATTATCTGCTGAAGGAAAGTCACTTCCAATTTCTATCCTGCCTTTACCGCTTCGATGACTTACAATCACAGCAATGCCCTGCTTTTCAGCTACCTTCAGCGCATCCGATAGCGAAACCGAGCACCCCTAAATCACCAGAATCCCAGGCCTCCACACGATGACTGATGGTCTTGGTTACATCGCGCGCAGCATGTATCAACTCATTGACAACGAGCACTACACCCTTGCCTACTGAATCAGAATTAGCGGCAACACGTATAGCGTCATATAAATTGCGAGAACTGTCCTCACTTAACTTTTCCCTATGCCGTTGAGCAGCAGTTACAACGATCGGCTTGGTGGTATCAAGTACCAAATTCAGGAAATAAGCTGTTTCTTCCGCAGTATTTGACCCTTGTGTAACAACAACCCCATAAACTTAAGGATTATTTTTCAACTCTTGAGTTATTATATTGGCCAAGTCAATCCTGTTCTGGATTGTGATTGATGCGCTACCTACACGTATATAGTCATGTACCGCCATATCAGCTATAGCAGTAATCTCTGGTGTTTCTTGCAAGACCGTCTCTATTGATAGCCTGCCACCAGGAGTATTAGCAATAGTCCCCCCAGTAGCAATTATCATTACTAAAGGTTTTTTGTCAGATGTCTGAGCAGATATTAAAGTGGACACCAATGAGATCATGATTACAACTAAAACTATAATTTTTTTACTGATCACTCACCCACCCCCTTAACATAAGTAAACAATACATATCATCTACGCAATCTAACTTATCCTCTCCTCAGAATAACACTCGCAGTTTTTTGGGTACAACAGTTTATAACTGTCTAAAGTATGTATAAGATCAATCACGCGCAGGAGACCGAGTTACTTTGTATCCTGAATCTTGATAGACAGTTATATTGGCTTGAACTGTCATTATAACCTTGTTATCCCTGATAGCGCGATCGGGCCCGGAGAGATAATCCTTTTCAATAATTATGAAATCTGCATATTTTCCAACTTCTAAACTACCTACCTTGGTATCAGCCATCAAAAACTCAGATGATTTATGTGTAAAAAGTTTCAATGCTGTAATACGATCAATACCCTCTTCTGGCAAATATACTTGCCCCTCCTCACCTGATTTAGGCGGCCAACCGTTTTCTGCGATTTCTCTATTAACGTAAGTATCAAGTATTTCGAAATATGTTCTCGTATTGGGTGTAAATATTTCAGCCTCACCGACAACAGATACGCCATTCTCTATCAAGGTTTTAACTGGCATCAGAAATGCAAACCCAGGATCTCCATAACGCTGCCGAATTATTTCTGGGGATAGATCCAATCCACGTCGAACATTAATCGGGAGATAGAGATTATATTTTTTCAAACTTTCTATCACATCCGGCTCAGCTCCAACCAAAGTACCATGTGCAAAGCCATGTCGTGTATTTCTAACATATTCTAAATCAAGAACACCTGGATTTAACTTCATCTGTTCTTCCAACTTCTGCACAAAAAGTCGTTGAGCATGACTACCAATTGCATGTACTCCAGCCCACCTCCAGCCTGACCTCAACCCTCTCATCAATGCCTCAACAGTAGGTGATTCAAAATCGGGGCAATTTTCCAACTCAAACTTGACTTTCTCCTGATCCAGACCTGGTTTAACAGCTAAATCATCACCCATACAGGGACGTGTAGGGCTATCCCAGTCACCCTCACTACTCATCCCTAGCATCCATAACCAGGGATTAGAATCAATTGTTTGCCACATGACGCCAATGTTTTGATACATGCCCACTGCCGCCTGACGGGGAATTGCTTGTCTTGCCAAGTCAAAACTATATGCAAAACGTATGGGCAACTGTCCTTCTTCACGTAAGAGATAATTATAAGCAGTTACCTGTTCATTTGAATTTAGCCTTGAACCGAATGTAGTAATGCCAGCAGGATGGAAATAGTCTTTTATCAGCATCTTGAATCCATCACCGTACTGAGCTGGTGTGGGTTGCTCGCGCATGAGTTGATCGAAATGATCTCGCAATGGTGTAGGTACAATAATTCCCCTTTCACCAGGATTCTCCATATTACGCGGTTGACTGTTAACTTGCTCGACAAAGTCTGGCCACATTTCCAGAATCTTATCCATTGCTATTTGGTTGAATAAGATGACAGCCCGAGTATCTTGAACCCATGAACCCATAACAAGGAGCAATATACAAGACAAGAAGCTTGTTCGTAATTTAAGGTGTGATTTATTAATCATTGACTTGCCCTTAATATTTAAATTCGACGACGGGTAGGTTTACGGGGTCACCATGTTCATCTACAGTGACGTGGTACCAGATATTTTTTTCCTTCGGTTTGGAGGCCGATTCTTCAGGGGTCATTCCATAGCCTGTATGTCCAAATATCTGATTTCCACTTGTAAGTATAAAAGGATAATCAGGTACAATCTCAGTAAGATCTGCCTTTGAAATCCTGACATCCGCCAGTCTTCTGGGTGCAATGAGAGTACCAATTGAAGGGGAAGTTGGTGTGTCCTCTAATGCAATACTTATCCAGTCTTCAGGTGCCGGTTTTACATTCGCTAGTAGTAGCTCCATGGCTTTGGCAACCTTGGCCATTGTTTCATCCTCTGTTGCCTCAGCATCTATTCTGAGATCATAACCCGTTGGCGTACTGCGAAGACCATGTATCTTTCGCGCAAACGCCTCCGAATTACCCATTGGATGTACGTGAGATTCGACTATACCCGGCAACATGGTTTTGCCTTGTAAGTTTACGATCTCTGTGTTGGCACCAGCTAATCGCATGACTTCTTGCTCTGACCCTAGCGCTATGATTACTTCATCACGGACTGCCATGGCCTCGACAATAGATCCTGGTTCTGCATTTAATGTATGGTCGTCCAGAGTGATAATCTTTGCATTTATATAAATTGTATCTGGGTACATCACTAACTCAGCCGGGATCTCTTGATTCTGTTGCGCTGGAACGGATGAGGCAACACATGTAGTAACGATAATCAAAGCATTCACGAATTTAGAGCGAATTTTAGTAATCATGTCTGTATCTCTTATAATGTTCAAAAATAGTAATATCTAATTTTCACACCATATGTAAAGAAGCTTGATTGAGACAAGGTATACCACTGTAAGCCAACAGGTCGGATATCAAACACTTGATTATATGAAGGACGTGCTTCAAGAATATTAATGTATTCAATATCACTTGGTGGCACAAATCATGAGACTATACGAAACAGACGCGCGCATAAAAGTAGAAAAACATAATCAATGTTATTTATACCCCCCCCTTAACCGTGACATTAATATGTTACAGTTGAGATTATAGTAACTTGATATTTAATTTATAACAATACAGTTATATATAATTGTATTCATTAAGGGAGAACACTTATATGAAACACAGTTTAGAAGTGACCAGTTTACCTGGAATATTACTTGTTGTGTTCTTCTGCCTTCTTCAAACAAATTGCTTTTCCCACGAAGCCACTAATTTAGATGATTTTGCATTAGATCAAACAAATCAGAAAGTATTAACGAGCATATTAAATACTCAAGAGGTATTAAGCGATTTCTTTCAATATAATAAAAAAACAGATGTGTGGCCAAGCCAATCCATGATTGAAGTACGCAATGAATTAATACACCTTCAGGAAGATTCGGAAATGAATCTGGAATATCTGGCTATAAATGGAATAAATATTAATCAACCTGAAGCACTAAAAAAGAATCCCCTCGCTGGGCGTACAGTTTCCGCAAGTCAAGCAATAAACACAACAATAGCGCTTTTAGATCGAGCAATCTCTCTAGACAATCAAAAAGAATTCATAAAAGAAATTCATTCCAGTGGACCTGTAGCCCACATGTTTAATCTGGTAACCATTATCAGGGAAAAAATGGATCTTTATGGTGAGCTTATGAATTGTACTCGGCGTGGAAGATAGCCTCAACGAGGCTGGAGTATATCTCCCATCTCTCATCACTGCGGCCTGAACCCCGGCGGTAACTTGCCGCTGAGACCACGCATCAGGTTTTGCATACCGCCCTTCTTGCCCAGCGACTTCATCATCTTCTGCATCTGTTTGTGTTGTTTCAGCAGGCGGTTTACGTCCTGGATCTCGTTGCCGGAACCTGTGGCGATGCGTTTTTTGCGGGAGTTGTTGATGAGATCGGGGAAGCGGCGTTCCTGCGGTGTCATTGAGTTGATCATTGCTTCCAGTCGTTTCAGCTGTTTATTCTGGACCTCATCGGAGAAGCCGGCGGGTAACTTGCCGCCCATGCCGGGCAGTTTGTCCATCAGACCGGCTATGCCGCCCATGTTTTTCATCTGCTGCAACTGGTCACGCAGGTCTTCCATGTCAAAGCGTTTGCCCTTTTTCAGTTTGGTCGCGAGCTTCTCGGCCTTGTCCTTGTCAGTCTTCTGCTGGATCTCCTCAATCAGGCTGAGCACATCGCCCATACCAAGAATTCGGGAGGCGATACGTTCCGGGTGGAACTCGGTAAATTCGGTGGCGCGTTCACCGGTACCGAGAAACAGGATCGGCTTGCCGGTCGCATGACGGATAGACAGCGCGGCACCGCCTCGGGCATCACCGTCAGTCTTTGTCAGGATCACACCGGTCAATGGCAGTGCCGTGTTAAACGCCGTGGCTGACTTGACTGCGTCCTGGCCGAGCATACTGTCGGCGACGAACAAGGTGTTGGCCGGGTTCAAGGCAGCATGGATCTGTTTGATCTCCTCCATCATCTGGTCGTCAACATGCAGACGTCCGGCGCTGTCGACGATCAGTACATCAACCAGTTTCTTCTCTGCCTGTAACAAGGCCAGCCGGGCGATATCGACCGGCTTCTGCCCGGCGTCGCTGGGGAAAAACTGCAGGTCGTTTTCAGCAGACAAGACCCGCAACTGTTCAATCGCGGCCGGGCGATAGATATCGCAGCTGACCGTCATGATCGATTTCTTGCCGTGCGCCTGTAACCAGCGACCAAGTTTGGCGACTGTGGTTGTTTTACCGGCACCTTGCAGACCGGCCATCAGGATGACGATAGGCGGCCGTACCGAAAGATTCAGCGTGGCCGTGCTCTTACCCATCAGCTGCACCAGTTCGTCATGGACGATCTTGATGACGGCCTGCCCCGGTGTCAGGCTGGCGTTGATCTCCTGTCCGAGCGCACGCTGTTTGACTTGCTCTATAAATTCCTTGACCACCGGCAGCGCCACATCGGCCTCCAGCAAGGCCTGTCTGACCTCACGCATGGCATCGCCGATATTCTCTTCGCTGATGCGGGCCTGGCCGCGGATGGACCTGACGACCTGCGTCAGGCGTTCCGATAGGTTTTCAAACATACTGGTGTCCCTTGTTGATTAATAACGAATTATTTACCCGAATCGGGTGATTTTTGTGTAAAATCCATGGCTTACGATATTAGCATTTTTTGCCGGTTTTTGGGTATTATCGTATACGCTGACATCGGGCGCTATAATCGGAAACCGACATCCACACGGATTTTATGAATTTATTGCTTGTAGCATCATTGGCGATAGTGTTGTACATCCTGACGACGGTCAGGCTGGGTACGCGCTTTTTCTCGCATGAAGTCCGCATCTCCGGTACCCCGGATCTGAAAATGCTGATACCGGGCGGCTTTGCCCTGCTGCTGCATGGCTTTGTGCTGTATCAGCTCATCTTTACCGAGGCCGGTATGAACATGGGTTTTTATAATGCCCTGTCGCTGGTCAGCTGGGCCGTGGCCTTGCTGGTCGTGCTGACCACACTGGCCAAACCGACCGAGAATCTCGCCATGGTTATACTGCCCGCAACAGCCGTGGCACTGCTGCTCGAAAATCTGTTACCCAGCGAGCGTATCATCAGCGGCACGGGAAATTATGGTCTTGATATCCATATCATCCTGTCTATTGCCGCCTACAGCCTGCTTGCCATCGCTGCGTTACAGGCGATTATCCTGTCCTTTCAGGAACATCAATTACGTGCGCGCCATCCGGTTGGGGTGATGCGTATCCTGCCGCCGATGCAGACGATGGAAGAATTACTGGTACAGCTATTGTGGACCGGGTTTTTCCTGCTCAGTCTGGGGCTGGCGACCGGCATGATGTTTATCCAGAACCTGTTTGACCAGCACCTGGTCCACAAGACGGTGCTGTCGGTACTCGCCTGGCTGTTTTTTGGTCTGGTACTGTTCGGCAGGTCAACCTGGGGCTGGCGCGGGAAGTATCTGGTCCGTTTTACCCTGGGCGGATTTTTATTGCTGATGCTCGCCTATTTCGGCTCGAAACTGGTGCTTGAACTGATCCTGCAAAGGATCTAGAAATTTCGATTTCTCCTGAAGGATATAACCAATTACCTGCTCATGAATTACACCTTTCCTGATCTGATGAAATAACCATGGATGATATTTCCCTACAAGCACTTGGACTGATCCTGTTTGTACTGTTTCTGATGTCTGCCTTCTTTTCCAGCTCGGAAACCAGCATGATGACACTGAACCGCTATCGCCTGCGGCATCTGGTCAAGGAAGGTAATCGATCAGCCATACTGGTCGACAAACTGCTGGCCAAACCCGATAAACTGCTTGGACTGATCCTGTTTGGCAATACACTTATCAATGCAGCGGCCGCGTCGGTCGCTACCGTTATCGGGCTCAAGTTACATGGCGAAGCAGGCATCGCAATTGCCACAATGGTTCTCGCGGTATTAATCCTGATATTTGGCGAGGTGATTCCGAAGACAATCGCAGCTTTTTATCCGGAAAAGGTTGCATTCCCCGCCTCCTATCTACTGACATTCCTTGACAAGGTATTCTACCCGTTTATCTGGCTGATAAATCGTCTGGCAAGCAGCATGATGTCAATGGTTGGAATGAAATCCGAGGCGGGTGACAGTCTGCCACTGAGCCGGGACGAGTTACGTACGATCGTGCTGGAAGCGGGCAATATGATCCCGAAACGACATCAGCGCATGTTGATCAGTATTCTTGACCTTGAGAATATCACCGTTGATGAGATCATGGTCCAGCGCAATGATATCAATGGCATTGATATCAATGAATCCCCCGAGGAAATTATCGAGCAGATAAGCAACTGTCAACATACGCGTCTGCCCGTCTATCGCGATAATATTGATAACGTTATCGGTGTGTTACACGTCAGACAATTCCCGCGCATACTGGCAGACAAGGAAGAGTTTTCATCCGAGGGCCTGCTTGCCTATACCAGGGAACCGTATTTTGTCCCCTTGGGTACACCGCTGCACATCCAGCTACGCAATTTCCAGCGCCAGAAGATCCGCATGGGACTGGTTGTAGATGAATATGGCGACATCCAGGGTATAGTCACGCTGGAAGACATCCTCGAAGAAATTGTGGGTGAGTTCACCACTGACATCCAGACATTCAATCAGGACATCCATCTGCAGCCGGATGGCACGGTGATGATAGACGGGACGGCGATGATACGTGACATCAACCGGCAATTGCATTGGGATCTGCCAACTGACGGTCCCAAGACCTTGAACGGGCTGATCCTCGAAACACTGGAGACGATTCCGGACCCGGGGACCAGCCTGCGTATTGGCCGATTCACTGTCGAGATTATGCAGATTGCTGATAATGCGGTGAAGACGGTCAGAATTTTTGAACAGACACTGGCGTCGGATCTGGAGACGACGGGGTAGTTCGCGGATCGGATTACGTGCCATCTCCGGGCATTTCAGCTATCCGGTCTGGTCGTTCCAGACACACCGTAAATACGTCCATGTAGGCTCGGGTGCCGCATCCATGCGGCACACGGTCTTTCACAACCAGACCGGATAGCTCTGCAGAGCTGATAGTGCGTAAATTTCCTTATCTATCTGCTGCGGGAAGATTATCAATAATTTCAGACAAACGTGACACGGCTGTGATCTTCAGTCCCTCAATCGGCTGCTTTGGCATATTCGCCTTCGGCACAATAGCCTGTTTGAATCCGTGTTTTGCCGCCTCATATAAGCGCTCTGCCCCGCCCTGTATCGGCCGCACTTCGCCGGCGAGTCCAATCTCGCCAAACACAACGAGGTCACGCGGTAAGGGCTGGTTACGCAAGCTGGAGAGGATGGCCAGCAGGAGAGGCAAATCGGCACCGGTCTCGCCGATACGCACACCACCAACCACGTTGATAAAGATGTCCTGATCATAGGTGACGATACCGGCATGACGATGTAACACGGCGAGCAACATGACCAGCCGGTTTTGTTCCAGCCCGACGGTTACCCGACGCGGCTGGTTTGAATGGGAGCTGTCTACCAGTGCCTGCACCTCGACCAGCAGTGGTCGGGTGCCTTCACGGGTGACCATCACGAGGCTGCCCGAGACATTGCCTTCATGACGGGACAGGAATATGGCGGAGGGATTGTTGACCTCACGCAGTCCCTTGTCGGTCATCGCGAACACACCGAGTTCGTTGACCGCACCGAAGCGGTTTTTCACAGCGCGGATGACGCGGTAACGCCCGGCGGTATCACCCTCAAAATACAAGACAGTATCTACCATGTGTTCAAGCACGCGGGGACCGGCGAGTGTGCCTTCCTTGGTGACGTGACCGACGAGAATGACAGTGGTATTTGTCTGTTTGGCAAAGCGCACCAGCTGGGCGGCGCATTCACGGACCTGTGCGACCGAGCCGGGTGCGGACTGGAGTATCTCTGTGTACACAGTCTGTATCGAATCAATAATGATGATCTGGGGTTTCTCGACCCTGGTAATGGCGAAGATCTGTTCCAGATGGTTTTCAGTCAGCGTGCGCAGTTTTTCCAGCTTCAGATCCAGTCGACGTGCGCGCATGCTGATCTGCTCGATTGATTCTTCACCTGACACATAAAGCGTCTTCAGACCAGTCTGATCATTCAGCGAGGCGATCATCTGTATCAGTAGCGTGGACTTGCCAATACCGGGATCACCGCCGATCAGGATAACGGAACCGCCGACGATACCACCGCCGAGTACACGATCCAGTTCCGAGATGCCGGACTGGGAACGCGCCTGCTCGCCTGCCGGTACGTCATCCAGTGTACGAACTTGCGGCGGTGAGAGCTGGTGTGATTTGATCCGATCAGTGCGGGATTCCTTTTCAATCGCCGTTTCTGATAATGAATTCCAGGCCTGACACTCCGGGCATTGTCCGGTCCATTTCGGGGTGATTGCTCCGCAGCTATTGCACTGATAGCGGATTTTGAGCTTACTCATGGACACTAACCGTCAGCCGCTTGTGCACGGCACAGAGCAGTTCATAGGGGATGGTCTTTGCATGTCTGGCGACTTCTTCTACCGGCAACAATTTACCCCACAATTCCACCGGGTCACCGGTTTTCGCGTCGGGCACATTGCGCAGGTCAACGGTAATCATGTCCATAGAGGGATTGCCAATAATCTGGGCACGTTTGCCATTGATCATGATTGGCGTGCCGGTACGCCCGTGACGGGGAAAGCCATCGCCATACCCGGTGGCCACGATACCCACCGGCATCGCTTCCGGACAGAACCAGTCTGCACCATAACCCACAGGCTCACCCCTGGCGACCTGACGGACCGAGATCAGCGTTGACTGCAAGGACATGACCGGTAACAGTCCATGGTCTGTGGCATTACCACCGTCCATCGGTGAGACGCCATACAGCATCAGTCCGGGACGGACATAATCGGCATGTGTTTGTGGCCAGGCCAGCAGGCTGGCGGAATTGGCGATGGAACGTGCACCTGTTAGTCCGGTGCAGGTCTCGTTGAATCGCTGCAACTGCGTCAGCGTCATCGGTGAGTCCGGGTTGCTCGCATTGGCCATATGAGTCATCAGACTGATTTGTGGATGCACTGCCTGACATTGTTGCAGTCGTTTATAGCTGCTTGTGACATCACGCAGGTCGAACCCGAGTCTGTGCATGCCCGAATCCACCTTCAGCCAGACCTTGATCGGTGTATCTGCTTTATGCTGTTCGAGCATGGCCAGTTGATCCGCATGATGAACGACCATATCCAGTTGCAACCGATCAATATCATGCAACTCGGCAGCGGAATACGCCCCTTCCAGCAGGATGACAGGCTGAGTGATCCCGGCATCACGAAGTTCCATCGCCTCTTCCAGACAGGCCACACCAAACGCATCGGTGTGCTTCAGGGCGCGCGCAATACGGATTAGACCGTGACCGTAGGCCTCGGCCTTGACCACCGCGATGACCCTGCTGGCGGGTGCCAGCGTACGTATCCTGGAAAAATTATGGTGGAGCGCAGCGAGGTCGATGATGACCCGGGCGGGTCGACTCATTCACGAAAACCCGACGAAAAGGAACCGTCATCCACATGATTTTCAAACCGTGTATAACGTCCGAGGAAGGACAGTCTGACCGTACCTATTGGTCCATTACGTTGTTTGCCGATGATGATCTCCGCTGTGCCCTTGTCCGGGCTTTCCGGGTCATAAACCTCATCACGGTAGATGAAGACGATGATATCAGCATCCTGTTCAATCGCACCGGACTCGCGCAGGTCCGACATGACCGGACGCTTGTTCGGTCGTTGTTCCAGACTGCGGTTTAACTGCGACAGCGCCACCACCGGTATATTCAGTTCCTTCGCCATTGCCTTTAGCGAGCGGGAGATCTCCGATATTTCGGTCGCGCGGTTTTCCTTGGTCCCGGACACCTGCATCAATTGCAGATAGTCAACGATAACCATGTCCAGCGTGTGCTCACGCGCGATACGGCGGCAACGCGCCCGCAACTCAGCCGGGGTCAATGCCGGGGTATCATCAATAAACAGTTTGGCGTCTTTCAGGATCTCGACCGCTGAAGTCAGGCGTGGCCAGTCTTCATCATCCAGCTTGCCGGTACGTACCTTGTGCTGATCTATCCTGCCCAGCGAGGACATCAGACGCATGGACAACTGCTCGCCGGACATTTCCATACTGAACACCGCCACCGACATACCGTCCTTGATGACAGCATGCTCGGCGATATTGATCGCAAACGCGGTTTTACCCATCGACGGACGGCCCGCGACGATGATCAGATCCGATTTCTGTAATCCGGCCGTCTGTCTGTCAAAATCAGCGAAGCCGGTGGACACGCCGGTGATATGGCTCTTCTTGTGATAGAGCTCGTCGATACGCTCCAGCGTGGTGACGAGCAGGTCTTTCAGATTTTTGTAACTCTTGCGTCCACGGGATTCCTGCTCGGCTATCTCAAAAATGGATTGCTCGGCAAAATCGAGGATCTCATTACTGGTACGACCGGACGGATTAAAGACAGTATCGCTGATCTCGGTGGTTGCCCGGACCAGCTGTCGGAGGATGGAACGTTTACGGACGATGTCCGCATAGGCAGAGATATTACTGGCACTCGGTGTCGAATCGGCCAGTGCAGTAAGATAGCCCAGACCACCGGCGTCATCAAGCTGCTGGTTATTTTCCAGCCATTCCGCCACGGTGACCAGATCAAACGGACTGCCATGACTGTCGAGTTCGGCAATCGCGTTGAAGATGATTCGGTGGTCGCGTCGGTAAAAGTCTTCCTGGCGCAGTCGCTCGGTCACTTTGGCCCAGGCATCCGGCTCCAGAAACAGGCCGCCGAGGACAGACTGCTCGGCCTCAATTGAATGAGGTGGCATCTTCAATGATCTGGTTTCTGCGTCAGAATCCTTGCGTACGATTTCAGGCATGGATGTAGTATCGCCCCGGTAACGTTAAACTCATACTTGCCAGGATAGTCCCGTGATAGCCCCAGACATCAGGTTCCCGGGCTTTACAGCATCCTGCGGGACACAGAAAGTGTACCCGCAGGACAAATTATTGTCCCCGCTTATTCCTCAGGAACGATGTTGACCTTGATGGTCGCCTTTACATCGGAATGCAGGTGTATTTCGACATCAAATTCGCCGATATTACGGAAAGGACCTTCCGGTAATCTGATCTCCTGCCTGGCCAGTTCCACACCGGTAGCAGTGACGTTCTCGGCGATATCCATTGTGCCAACAGAGCCGTACAACTTACCTTCTGCACCGGCCTTGCGTTTCAGTTCGATGACCACACCGCTCAGCTGCTCGGACCTTGCGGTTGCGCGTGCCAGTATATCGGCCTGGGCGCGTTCAAGTTCCGCACGTCTGGCTTCAAACTTTTCAATATTCGGTTTGGTGGCGGGTACTGCCTTGCCATTCGGGATAAGAAAATTACGGCCGTATCCCGGCTTGACAGAGACCTGGTCACCCAGATTCCCCAGATTACGTACTTTTTCCAGCAAGATTACATCCATAAATCGCTCCTTACTATTTGAATAATAATATCATACCTATACCTGATCTGCAGGCGGGGATTTTCGTTGTCTGTTCCACCCATCCACCATACCAATACAAGCCAGAAACAAGGCCATCTGCGGTAATACCAGCATAAAGGCGTACATGGCAATCAACCAGTTTGACGACATACCCCGGCGCTCAATAATCCGGTGTACACTGGCGATGCCCTGAAAAATCTGTATCACAATCAATACAATCAACAAACTGCGTATTTGCCACTGGTAATCGCCTGTATCAACCAGACTTAACGCCAGAAAGCCAAAGGTGACCAGGCTCAACCAGCGGGGCAATAACAACTTCTGGAACTCGGTCCGGAATCCGCCCGGGTTAAACATCCTTGATTGCCACCAGCGTGCCAGCAGCACCGTGCAGGCCAGACTAAGCACCAGGCCGGCTGCCATGATCCCGTTCAGCAATGGCAGTGTGGAATCAAACATCTGCCCAATCTGGACCGACTCTGATTCCGAAAATCCCTGCTGCAAAAACTGATCTCGCCAGGTCTGCCATAACAAAGTCAGTTCAGCATTGTAAACAAAACTGCCGATCACCATCAGCACACCGATGGCAGCAACGCCAAGCATCAGCATCGTCTGCGACTCGGTCAACCGCAGTATGATCGAGACCAGCCACACCGGAAACCAGACACCCGCGGCGTAGGCCGCGCCCAGCGCCGTACCGGCGCTGGTAAAATGCCCGAACAACGAGGTCAGTAACAAGGACCCAAATAACACCTGCACACTGAACACAGACCCTTTTCGTAATGCCAGCAGACTGACCGGCGCACCACTAATGATGTAGGAAAAGGGCGGGAGCAACAGTGACAGTACAGTCATCAGGCTTATGACACCGACAGCCTGTAATCTGCCACTTAACAGATATTTACCCAGAAAGTTCATACGTCAGCCATCAACCCTGCGTGTATGACTGGTTCCGGGATATAAACACGATATTCCGCCCTGTCCTGTTTAATGGCAGCCTCGCGTAGCGACTGCCATTAAACAATCCGGATCCGGTTTTAGTGTGTATCTGAATACGGCAACAGGGCCAGAAAGCGCGCCCGTTTGATAGCCGTCGACAACTGTCTCTGGTAACGGGCATTTGTGCCCGAAACCCGGCTCGGTACGATCTTGCCGGTTTCAGTAACATAGCCTTTTAGCGTATTCAGATCTTTATAATCAATTTCGGTATAGCCTTCTGCCGTAAATTTGCAGAAGCGTTTTCTTCTAAAATAACGTGCCATGGTCAGTTCCTTTTAAATGATCGGTTATCTTCAGGCAACGGTGTCGGCTTCGGCACCGGCATCTGCTGCAGCGTCCGTATCGGCAACAGCTGCATCTGCAACTGTTGCTTCGGCGGTGGATTCGTCAGTCTGTGCTGAGCTGGCGGCTGATTCGCGCATGGCTTTCAGCTTTTCCTGCTCTTCCTGCTCTTCCTTGCTCTTTGCCAGGAACGATGGCTGTGTATCCGCCGAGTCCCTGCTGATAACCAGATCACGGATGACGGCATCGTTATAACGGAAGGCGCTGTTTAACTGGGTCAGCGTTTCCTGGTTACATTCGATATTCATCAGCACGTAGTGTGCCTTGTGAACCTTGTTGATGGGATAGGCCAGCAGACGGCGGCCCCAGTCTTCGAGTCTGTGGATAACGCCATTACCGGACTCGATCATCGTGCGATAACGCTCGATCATGGCCGGCACCTGCTCGCTCTGGTCCGGATGAACCAGAAATACTATTTCATAATGTCTCATTGTGATCCTCACGGTTTAAGCCCCCCGACACAGTAACTACGCAGTGGGGCAAGGAAAAAGAGCGGGAATTCTAGGCGATGAGCGTGCCGGATGCAAATTAATATGCGGTCGTGTATTGCCTCAGTCTGATCTCATCAACTGCAGGAGCGGCAGCGGCGCAAAAATATCGGCCCGGGGGCGGGCCTGCTGCCGAGCCCTGATTAAACAGGCACCTTGCCTGCCAACTCCGCCCCGGGTTGATTTTTTGCTTACAATATATAATGAAACTACTTTAATTATAAATTTTATCCATTTGTTTTATATCACGATTTAACTCTGACATAACTACCCGGCGCATCTTCAATCGCTTTGAGCTTGCCTTCACCCGGCTGCCTGGCACTCACCTTGTCACCGGCGTATGCTGCCACCCAGTTATTCCAATCCGGCCACCAGGATCCCTCGTGCGCCTCGGTTTGTTGATACCATTGTTCGGCATCCTGTGCCGGTGCTGCCCCGGTATAATAGCCATACTTTTTGGCCGCAGGATGGTTGACCACACCGGCGATATGTCCGGATTTGCCGAGGACAAACCGGACCGGACCGGAAAACAGGCGTGCGCCGAGGTAGGTGCTCTTCCACGGGGCGATATGGTCTTCTTCGGTCGAGATAAAATAGGCCGGGGTGTCTATCTGCCGGATGTCGATCGGGATCCCGCGTACAGTGAAACCACCCGGCTCCTTGAAACGGTTTTCATGGTACATCGTGCGCAGATAGGTACTGTGCATACGTGCTGGCATACGGGTCGAATCGGAATTCCAGTACAACAGGTCAAAGGCCATCGGCTCCTTGCCGAGCAGATAGTTATTGACGTAGAACGACCAGATCAGGTCATTGGCACGCAACAGATTGAACGCCATCGCCATTTCCCTGCCCTCATGATAACCGCGCTCGTTCATCTGTTGTTCCAGACTGCTGATCTGCTGCTCATCAATGAACACACCGAGATCACCCGGGTCAGAAAAATCTATCAGCGTGACGAGGAACGTCGCGGAAACGATACGGCGATCTTTTTGTGTCTTCATATACGCTAGGGTAGCGCTTAACAAGGTGCCGCCTATGCAATAACCGATGGCGTTTACTTCTTTCACCCCGGTGGCCTTTTCGATGGCCTCCAGTGCAGCCAGCGGACCGTCAAAGATATAGTCCTCAAAGTCCTTCTTGCCCAGGCTGGCATCCGGATTGACCCAGGAGATCACAAACACGGAATGTCCCTGCTCGGTCAGCCATTTGATCAATGAATTTTTTGGTTGCAGGTCCAGGATATAAAACTTGTTGATCCATGGCGGGATTATCAGCACCGGGTTTTTATACACCTCGGTCGTGGTCGGCGCATACTGGATCAGCTGCATCAACTCATTCTGGAAGATGACCTTGCCCGGGCTGACGGCGATGTTCTTGCCGAGGTCAAACGCCTCCTGGTTGGTCATGCTGATACGCAGTTTGCCGGTGTCGGGGTCGAAGTCCTTGCAAAAGTTCTTCACACCATTCAGCAGGTTTTCGCCATTGCTCTGCAAGGTCTGTTCGATCACTTCGGGATTCGTCATCAGGAAGTTACTCGGAGACATCGCATCAATAAACTGCTTCGTATAAAAACCCACCTTGTGTGCTGTCTTCGGATCCAGACCTTCGGCATGATTGACGATCGACTGGATAGTGCCGGCGGTCAGCAGATAGGACTGTTTGATATAGTCAAAAAACGGATTATTCTCCCAGGCATCATGCTTGAAACGTTTATCGGGCTTAGGTTTGGTGGCACCGGACTTGTCCAGACCACCCAGCATCTTGCTGGTCGTATCCATCCATAATGTCATCCAGGAGTTCCAGGCCTGCATCTGTATTTCAACCATTTTCTCCGGGTTCTTCATCAAGGCTGTAGTCAAATTCATATAGGCCTGTTGCAAACCGAGTGCATCCAGCTGGTGAGGTTGCCGGGACATAAAATTCTGGAGTAGCGTCTGGCTTTCCCCGCTGATGTGGCGAACAGCCTCCAACAAGGCGTCGGCTTGCTTCAAATTCTCGGTGGCTTTGTCAGTCGATGTAGATGACATATTCAGTTAAATCTCCGCAAGGGTGGTTCGATATTAGTCGCATTGTGCATTGCAGCATATGCCTCGGTGCTTTTTTTGTCAAAAAAATTCTGGTCTGGCGTATAGCCAAGGACAGTGCTGCGGCATTGATGTCTTTTTACATGGTTTTACCCTACAATCGCCCAAATAATAACCCCGTATTACAACCTGGTATTTCAGATAAATACCGATTCCGGGTACGGATAAATGTCGTCGCCACGAAGGGAGAACACCGATGCCAGGTCGCATCATCCTGCTGACCCTCACTGCTGTCCTTTATGCATCAGCCACACAGGCTGATCTGGATTCAGCCAATAACGCACGTGCCCGTGGTGACTATGCCGCCGCCGCTGCGGAATACCAACGTCTGGCGGAGGCCGGTGATAGCGTTGCCCAGGTCAATCTGGGCTATATGTATTATGTAGGTGAAGGTGTCACCCGTGAATACGGACAGGCGATAGGCTGGTATACCGAGGCGGCCAATCAGGGCAATGCGGACGCACAATATAATCTGGCGGTTGCCTATGCATTTGGTGAAGGCGTACAACAGGATTTTGCGGCGGCACTGAAGTGGTACCAGGCGGCGGCAGAACAGGGTCATGCAGTGGCCCAGTACAGCCTCGGACTGTCCTATTATAACGGTGAAGGTGTCGCAGCGTCTGCTGAAACAGCGGTCAGCTGGTTTACCCGCGCGGCGGAACAGGGATATATACCGGCGCAGGTTTTACTGGGCAGCAAGTTTCACACCGGCGACGGTGTCACACTGAATTACGAATCGGCGGTGAAATGGTACCAGCTTGCGGCGGACCAGGGTGATGCAATGGCACAGTTTAACCTGGCAGGCATGTACCGCACTGGTCAGGGCGTGCAGCAGGATATCGACCAGGCCCGGGTTTGGTATCAGCGCTCCGCAGAACAGGGTTATTCAGCGTCCGAGGTCGAGCTCTCCGCTCTGGAAAATCAGACTGCTCCAGTACAAGCACCTGCCCCGGCACCGGTAGCGAGCGCCAAAACTGACACTACGACGGATGAACCGGTGCAAGCTGTTACAGAGACGCCACCGATCAAGACTGCACCGACACCGGCAGAAACTGCAGAACCCGCACCCGCTTACCCGGCACCGGCACCCGCCGTTGCCGCTGCCTCGACCAATGACCTGATCCAGCAACAATTATCCGGCCTTAACCGGAATGCAGAGACGCGCCCTGCCCCAACAGTAACACCTGCACAAGCAACCGCGATCCCGGCATCAGCACCGTCAACGACGGACAACGAGACCGGCCTGATGTCGATAGACGCTATCGGGCCCGCCTTGCCAGACACCACAGCCGCATCAGCGATCGGGGCTTTAACAGGGGCAGCCGTTGCGACCACTAAGGTAGCAGATACAGTAGCCCCGGAAGAATCCGCTTCCACAGATGTGCCGGAAGATCCGGAACCCGAAGTTGAAAGTGAAAACAACGGTGGATTCTTCAGTCGCATGTTTGGTCGTTCCACCACGGCCATGGCAGAAGAGACACCGGCAACAAATGAAACCACCGCACCGGTCGTCATACCGGTCGGTGCCGATCCCGTGGCCGCTGCCGGTTTCTATGAAAATGGCCTGAATGAACTGAAAAACAAGAATTTTGGTATTGCTGTTAACATGTTCCAGTCGGCCGCGGCGATGGGCCATGCCCAGGCACAATACCAGTTGGCATCGCTCTACCAGCAAGGCCTTGGCACCACACAAAGTAATGAAGAAGCCGCTTTATGGTACCGGCGCGCGGCAGAGCAGGGTGTTGTTGATGCACAGTACACACTGGCCAATATGTATCTGCTGGGTGAAGGCATACAACAGGATAATGCGATGGCCCGCCACTGGTATCAACAGGCAGCCGCTCAGGGTCACGCCGGTGCAGAACATAACCTGCAAAATCTGACACGCCTGGATCCGGCGCCTGCGCCAGAGGCGAGTGCCGTTTCCACAGTGAACAGGATCGAGGAACCACCGGTGCAAGTGATGGAAGCAGCGTCAACCCCGGAACGCGTATTCGCCGTTACAAGTGAAGTCGAGACACCCGCCGCCCCCGTCGAAACGACCGCTGTGGCTGACGATGGCGCGATATCAAATGCCGCCGTTGACTACGAACGTGGGCTCGCCTATTCGTTTGGCAAGGATTTCCCGCGAGACCTGAAGACTGCCTTCACCTATTTCAAAAAGGCGGCCGAGAATAATTATGCCCCGGCCCAATATAAACTGGGCGTTGCCTACGCCTACGGTGAAGGGACCTCCCGCGATCTCTCGCAGTCGGCCTACTGGTATCAAAAGGCCGCCATGCAGGGCCACCCTATCGCCCAGCGCAATCTGGGTATGATGTACCAGACCGGCGAAGGTACCGTGCAGAACCGGGCGCTGGCACTGGCGTGGTTTTCCATCCTTGCTGATCGGGGCAATGTGATGGACATCCGCCGCAAGGAGACGCTCGACACCGAACTGAACGCTGAAGAACACCAGCAGGCAGCAGAACTTAAACAGAGCCTGCTTGAAGGTATGCAGTCAGGCACCCCGTAACACCATGACATCACAGCGCCAGACAATCCACCTGCTTACACCTACAGGTCACGCATGAGCGAATCCCGCAAGGTGATGGTTGAATTACGTAACCTCAGCACGCATTACGGCGAGGTAGTCGCGCTGGACAATATCAACCTGCAGGTTTACGAACGCGAAATCCTGGTCATCATGGGCCACAGTGGTTCCGGCAAGAGCACGCTGTTCCGTAACATCCTCGGCCTGATGCGTCCGAGTTCAGGCACGATCAGTATCCTCGGTCAGGATATTACCCGACTTAACCTTCGTGGCCTGTATGAACTGCGCAAGAATATCGGCGTCGCCTTCCAGCACGGCGCCCTGTTCAGTTCGCTGTCCGTCCGCGAAAATGTCGAACTGCCGTTGCAGGAACACACCCGTCTCGATAAAAACACCATCGAGATCATGACGCGAATGAAACTCGCACTGATGGATCTGGCCGATTATGAAGATCTGATGCCGGCCCAGCTTTCCGGTGGCATGCTCAAACGTGCGGGACTGGCACGCGCGGTTATCATGGATCCCCGAATCCTGTTTTTTGATGAACCGTCCGCCGGTCTGGATCCGGTCACCTCGGCCGAACTCGACAAACTGATCCTGCAATTGCGCGATGCAATGAATATGACCATCATCATCATCACGCATGATCTGGAGAGTGCGTTTCACGTGGCCGACCGCATCACCATACTGGACAAGAGCCAGCAGATCATCACCGGTACGCGCGATGAAATCCGCGCCTGCCAGGACATCCGTGTCACCAATATGCTCAACCGTCTACCCGGCGAGAAGTTGATCGACGGCGACGCCTACCTGCACCAGTTGACCCGCTAGACGCCTCATGCTGAATCGAACCCTGAATCAACTGCTCGAATTCATCCAGGGGACAGGTCGTAGCGGTCTGTTCCTGATCAACGGCCTGTGGAAGATGGTCACCCCGCCGTACAAGCTGTTTCCGGTCCTGAAGCAACTGTATTTTATCGGTGCACGATCACTGCTGGTCATCCTGATCTCGGGCGTGTTTGTCGGCATGGTTGTCGCCCTGCAATTTTATGACACCCTGCTGCGCTTTGGCTCGGTGGCACTATTGGGAGCGGCGGTCGGCCTCAGCCTGATCCGCGAGCTCGGGCCGGTGTTAACTGCCCTCATTATCATTGGACGCGCCGGTTCGGCTATCTGCGCCGAGATCAGCATCATGCGCAATGAACAACAGATTGATGCGCTCGAATGCATGGCGATCGATCCGTTTCGTTACCTGATCGCACCGCGCCTGCTGGCGGCACTGATCTCGATGCCATTGTTGACCACTATCTTTATTACGGTTGGAATTTTTGGTGGATATTTTGTCGGTGTGATCCTGTTTGAGGTGAGTCCGGGATCGTATCTGGGAGGCATGTATGATTCGGTGTTGTGGCGGGACATATTCATGGGTGGAATCAAATCATTTGTATTCGGGCTAATCATGATCTGGGTCGCCACCTCGAAGGGATTTTACCTGCACCTGACCCGCGGAGATCATCACGGATCGGAAGGTGTCAGCAAGGTGACCACAGACGCCGTGGTGATGGCGTCAATCGCTATACTTTTTGCGGATTACATCCTGAGCGCAATTATTCTTTAGGGACTATACGACCATGGCAGACAAACGTACCAGAATTGAAATCGGCGTAGGCATATTCATGATCATCGGACTGATAGCGATCTCGTTTGTCGCCATCAAGCTTGGTGATCTCGGTATGATAGGCAAGGACCACTACCAGCTGGTCGCCAGATTCACCTCCGCCTCGGGCTTGCGTACTGGAGCCTACGTCGAGGCCGCCGGTGTCCGGGTCGGTGATATCGACAGCATCGAATTTGATACGGAGGAGTACCATGCGGTGGTGACCCTGAACATCAACAAGGGCGTTACCATATCCGACGACGCAGTCGCCTCGGTCCGCACAGCCGGCATCATCGGCGACAAATTCATCAAGATTACCGCAGGCGGCTCACCTGACTTTCTGGAAGACGGGATGGAGATAGTCGAGACTGAACCTTCGATCAATCTGGAAGAGTTGATCAGCAAATATATATTTGAGAGCAAGGACTAGGCAGGATACGCAAAACCTGAAACGTACCTGAAAAGATATGGATCTGTCTTAGTCTGACACTGTGCCGATATTTTCAGCTGGATTAATTTCGCTAACCCCGGACAAGCCTACCACTCTGATTCTACCCTGCCTTGTTGTTGGCGGCGTTTTCCTGCTTGTACTTCTCTATCCTGCGCTGGATATCCAGCATCAGGCCTTCCATGCCCTCGTTCTTGACGATAGCGGCAAAGGTGCTGCGGTAGTTGGCAACTAGGCTGACGCCTTCGATGACGACGTCGTAGGCATACCAGCTGTCCTGGTTTTTCTTCAGTTTGTAGTTGACCGGGATTTCCGTGCCACCGGCGATAATGATCGTCTCAACCACACCCCTGTCACCTCGGATTACTTCATCCTTGTAAATGATCTGCTGATCGGTATAGGCCTCAATCTTCGAGCGATAGGTGGCCTCGATATACTGGGAAAAGAATTCGGTGAATTTCTTGCGTTCTTCCTCGGTGGCGCGTTGCCACTGGGTGGCAAGGACGCTTTGTGACATCGTGCGGAAATCAAAGCCTTCGTAGATCAGCGTTGCTATCTGGCTCCAGCGGGTATCGCGGCTGAGCGATTCATCCTTCAGGATGGTAATCACGCGGTCCGTTGTGTCCTTGACCCGACCCATCGGTGTGGAAAAATCGGCGGCAACGAGTGTGGATGAAACAAGAACCAGCAGTGTCAGTGCAAATGAACGAAGTAGCATTAAAAATCCCCGTGCTCGATTAATCAGCTTGATGTACCCCTTCACTATATTACCCTCTGTAATGAAAAAACCAAGTGTTTTATAGGTCGGAACTCGCCTGGCATCGGTGCGGGATTCGACTGCCCAATCAGGCAGAATGCACACTGCGTCACACAAGGTAAGCTATTGATTCAATTGATTTTTACTGTGATGGTTATCACAGTTCACTATCCGGAACAGGCGCGTGCTCCACATAAAATGATAATTTGGCAACTACAGAGTGTGTACAGACGAGACTACGTAAATGAATATCTATCGATGCTATTACAAGGGTGTATCCGGATTCGCCAGCAAGGTGCACCGTGCTTCCTGGTTGTTTATACCTGATCCCGGCCAGGCCGATTACCGGGCACCTCAGAATCTCTCACTTACCGATCTCGTCTTTAAAAACCGTCGTCAATTTGAATATGAACTGGGTCATCCGGATGCTGAACCCTTTTCAATCTTACAGTTCATCCGCTCGCTCTTCTTCAGTTCCGAACCTGCACACACAACCGCCGGTATGTTATTGTTACCTTAGCAGCGTTTATACCGGCCGGGGTTGATACTGGAGACGCCGCTTCCCGTTTCTGACCAGGATTAAACACGCAGTGGTCATGTCCATACCCCGCAATAAACTGTTGTTACTGGCCCTGTTGGCCACCCTGGTCGGCGCTTTTTTCCTGCTGGATCTGCATAGCCATTTCAATTTTGACACACTGAAGGCGAGTCAGGCGCAGCTTGATGCGTACTACAAATTACACCCGTTAAAAATGGCTGGCGGTTTTTTTCTGCTGTTTGTATTACTAACCGGGCTGTCGTTGCCGGCCTCCGGCATTTTGATCATGGCAAGCGGTGTGATCTTCGGACTGGTGTGGGGCACGCTAATCTCTACATTTGCATGTAGCATCGGTGCCACCCTCTCCTTTTTGTGCAGTCGCTACCTGTTTCGTGACGTCGTTGTGCATCAATTCCAGGCCAAACTTGCACGTATTAACAAAGGGATGGAGACTGACGGCCTGTTTTATCTGTTTCTGCTCCGCCAAATACCGCTGTTTCCCGGATTCATGATCAATCTGTTGATGGGAGTAACTTCAATCCGTACAAGTCATTTTTATCTGATCACTCAACTGGGCATGCTCCCGTTCACCGTTATATTCGTCAATGCGGGCACCCAGATTGCCAGCATCAACGGCCCAGCCGATGTGCTATCACCACGTCTGTTGCTCTCACTGCTACTCGCCGGTCTATTTCCGCTTTTGGCAAAGCAGCTGGTGCTACGTCTGAAAAATTCCTGAATCTGTCGACCGGATTTACCCGGTTCATCGGTCAAGTTGAAGTGACAAATTTTCTCTTTAATTTCAGCTGCTCCAGATATCATGTCAAACCCGAAAACATGCATGCAGAAACGTGATAACCTTTGCCTGATATTTATACCTGTGGTGAAACATGCCGAAGTTTGATTATGACCTGTTTGTAATCGGTGCCGGTTCCGGTGGCGTCCGTGCTGCGCGGATGGCGGCCGGTTTCGGTGCACGCGTTGCCATCGCCGACATGAATCCACTGGGCGGCACCTGTGTCAATGCCGGTTGTATCCCCAAAAAACTGTTTTATTACAGCGCTGCCTTCGCTGCGGCCTTCAATGACGCCCGGGGATTTGGCTGGGAGCCGGGCACGGTCGCATTCGACTGGCAGAAACTACGCCAGAACAAGGACCGTGAGATCGAACGCCTGAATGGTGTTTATAAAAAGCTGTTGCTCGATGCCGGTGTTGACATTCTGACCGGCAAGGCCGTGCTGACCGGTCCGCAGGCCGTCACAATCAACAACCGGGAGATCATTGCCGAACGGATACTGGTGGCCACCGGCAGTTACCCGGTCATACCGGACATCCCGGGACGGGAGTATTGTATTAGCTCGAATGAGGCCTTTCATCTACCGGCGCTGCCGACCAGCATAATCATTGTTGGTGGTGGCTATATCGCGCTGGAATTTGCCGCCATCTTCCATGGACTGGGTGTCGATACCACGTTGGTCCATCGGGGTGAATTACCGCTGAGCGGATTTGATCACGATATCCGGACTGCCTGTGTGGAGGAGATACGGAAAAAAGGGGGTCGATTGTTATTGAACACCCGTATTACCCGCGTAGAGCAGGACGCACCCGCTTATCGGGTTATATATGAGGACAACACGACCGACTCGGCAGATCGGGTCATGTTTGCGACAGGCAGAAAACCGCTGAGTGCAGGCTTCGGACTGGACACGGTCGGGGTTAAACTCGACGACCAGGACGCCATCGTTACAGACAGCTCGCATCGGACCAATATCGACTCGATATACGCGATAGGCGATGTAGCGGGTCGCTACCAGTTGACGCCGGTTGCCATTGCCGAGGCGATGGCACTGACCCGGACGCTATATGGCAACACCCCCGTCGAGACGGATTACACTAATATACCGAGCTGTGTCTTCAGCCAGCCGGATATCGCCTGCGTCGGCCTGACAGAAGAACAGGCGCGGGCACAGTTCAAAAACATCGCGGTGTATCTGACCCGTTTCAGACCGCTAAAGCACACACTAACCGGTAAAAATGAAAAGGTCCTGATCAAACTGGTCGTCAACCGGGACGATGATCGGGTGCTGGGTGCGCACATGATCGGGATGGACGCCGGTGAAATCATCCAGGGCATCGCGATTGCCCTCAAGGCCGGTGCGACCAAGACGCAGTTTGATAACACCATTGGTATCCATCCGACGGCGGCGGAGGAATTTGTCACGCTGCGCCATGCGGTCACTGACCCGCGCTGAAGTACGGATCAAACTGTTGATTCTGTTATTCATGCACAGGATTCTGTATCATCCCTACATGAGTAAACCCCACGTAAATCTTTCTCCCCTGCGCTATCTGGTATTTATCCTGCTGGTCGTTCTCTCGGCACAGGTGCTGGCCGATCCGCCGGTTATCGCGGTCGCCGCCAACCTGAATGCCCCGATGACAAAAATCATCAGCGAATTCGAGAAGCAGAAAGGTGCTACCTTCCGCGTAACCTATGGCTCCTCCGGTAATCTGGCCCGACAGATCGTGCAGGGTGCGCCTTACGAATTATTCATATCGGCCAGCAACAGCTATATTGAATTCCTGTTCAAACAGGGCGTCATCAGTAATAACGGCTGGGAGTTTGCCTATGGCCCGATAGGTATATATGTGCCTGAAGATTCGCGTCTGTATAAGGGTGCGAACCTGAAATCGGTCGTCACCGCCCTGCGCTACAAGGCCTACCGCAAGATCGCGCTGGCCAATCCGGAACATGCACCGTATGGCGTTGCCGCGATGCAGGCCTTGCAAAGTGCCGGGATCTGGGCGCTGGAGTCGACCCGAACACTTCTGGCGGAAGACGTGTCGCAGGTGGTGCCTTTTGTGCTGTCCGGCAATGCCGACCTGGCCATTATCCCCTACTCGTTCATGAAGACCGACCAGTTGAAGGGCAAGGGCAAATATATCGCGCTACCTGCGGAATGGTATGAACCGGTCACCCAGTATGTGGTGCTCCTGGAAAACGCCAGTGAAGTCACGCGTGAGTTTGATCGGTTTCTCGCCAGTGACCGGGTGCGCAGCATACTGGAAGATTATGGTTACGCCACGCCCGAACTGCAGTAACTGATGGATTGGCAGTCCTTTAATCTCTCATTATTGCTCGGCGCCTCAACCTGCGCTGTGCTGATACCTTTCAGCATTATCATTTCCCGCATACTGGCCTGGAAGGTCTTTCCCGGCAAAAACCTGTTACAGGCGGTATTATCGCTGCCCCTGCTGCTGCCACCCACCGTGCTTGGATTTTATCTGCTGTCGGTAATGGGCAATCGCTCGGTACTGGGACAATGGTACGAGCGGCTGTTTGACAGCTCACTGGTCTTTTCGTTTGAGGGCATACTGGTGGCCTCGATCATCTTCAACCTGCCGTTTGCCATCCAGCCGATGCAACGCGCATTCGAGTCGATTCCGATCAGCTTGCGCGAGGCCGCCTGGACCTGCGGGTTGTCCGGCTGGGCTGCGTTTCGCAAGGTCGAATTACCACTGGCCTGGCCGGGTGTGCTGACCGCCATCATCCTGACCTTTGCCCATACGCTGGGTGAATTCGGTGTCGTGTTGATGGTCGGTGGCAATATCGCCGGAGAGACCCGGACGATTGCAATCGCGATCTATGATCGGGTGCAGGCGTTTGATAATAGCAGTGCCGCGAATATGTCTGCATTGCTGTTATTGATTAGCTTCTCTGCCATCGCCCTGATCTATACGCTGAATGATAGGCTGGACCGTTATCGTGGCCGATAAGTCAGCGCTGATCCGTCTGCAACAGGCCGGTCCGATACCACTCGATATAGATATATGCTGTCATCCGGGTGAAGTTTTCGTACTGGTTGGAGCATCCGGCAGCGGCAAGACCACAACGTTGAGAAGTATTTCCGGACTGTACCGTCCGGCCAATGGCAGGATCAAATGTAACGGCAAGATCTGGTACGACACGACAAGCGGTATAGACCTGGCTGTACAAAAACGTGCTGCCGGTCTGGTATTCCAGCACTACGCTCTGTTTCCACATCTGACCGTACTAGACAATATCCTGATCGCCTGCACGAATATCGGCAAATCCGATCGGGAAAAACGTCTGGCCGAACTGATCGGCCTGACCCATCTTTCCGGTCTGGAAAAGCGTTACCCGCACCAGTTGTCCGGAGGACAGCAACAACGGGTCGCCCTCGCCCGCGCACTTGCACGAAAACCTGACATCCTGCTGCTGGACGAGCCCTTCTCTGCCATCGACCAGCAAACCCGACGCCATCTGGTACGTGAACTCGTCCAGCTCAAATCGCGCATTAACGTCCCGATCATCCACGTGACCCATAACCTGAATGAGGCCCGGCGGATAGCTGACCGGATATGCATTATCGACCAGGGCCGCTCACTCCAGACTGATACACCGGAGGTGATCATGTCCAGTCCGATCAGCGCGGCGGTCGCCAGACTGACCGGCCAGGACAATGTGTTTCGCGCTGTCGTCTGTGAGCAGGATGCCGAACAGGCCATCACGCATATCATCTGGCATGATCAGGTCTTGCAAACGACGTATTATCCGGAATTCAGTCTGGATGAAAGCGTAGACTGGGTAATACCTGCCTCGCAGGTTGTTATCCACTCTGCGTTACCCGCCAATACGGACCCGGCGAACCTGATTTCAGGAAAGATTAGTGAAGTCATCCAGCTGGGTGAAGGTACTATCGTGACGATTGCGCTACCTGGTAGCAGCGACACACTGACGATGAACCTGTCTACCTACATGGCGCGGCAGGACGGGCTGGTGGTCGGAAACAACATCACTGTCAGTCTGCTGACGGCGGGAATACATTTGATGAAGACAGATATCCACAATAGTTCAGAATCTGCCACCTGAATATAATCGTGAAAGACCGTTAGCCGCATGGATGCGGCGCTCGAGCGTACATGGATGTATTCACAGCGTGTCTTGAACGGTTATGTTCAGGTGGCAGATTACCCACGGACTTTCGGAATAGTTATCTAGACCGAGTGCCCCTGATACATCGCCTCTATCTCGGCAGCGTGTAGTTCCAGAATCTTGTTCCGTTTAATCTTTAATGTAGGCGTGAGCAAACCGCTTTCAACCGTCCACGGTTCCTTTAACCAGTGTGTCCGGTAGACCTGGGCATAGCCGGGAAAATTCTTTAATGCCACGGCAATACGCTCAAGCATTGCTTTTTCGATATTGTCACGATCGGCCTCGGTATCCTGCAGCTGCCTTTCTTGCAAAAACTTCTCCCATTGCTTGAGATCCATCACAAGCAGTGCAGAGAGGAATGGACGTGACTCACCAATGACCACAACCTGTTCAAACAGAGGGTCATCCGCAATCGCCAGTTCCATATCGGCGGGAGAGACCTTCTCGCCATTGGCCATCACGATGATGTCCTTCAGACGTCCGGTAATATAGATGTAGTCATCCGCAATTCTGGCCTTGTCACCGGTATGCAGCCAGCCTTCCCGGTCAATGACACGGGCCGTGGCCTGTTCATCCTGCCAGTAACCCATCATCACGCTGTCAGCCCGGACCAGCAATTCGTCCTGCTCACCGATTTTCACATCGACATCGGGCAATGCCAGTCCGATACTGGAGGGGATATTACGGGTCTCGGTATTCACACTGACGACCGGACTCGCCTCGGTCAAACCATAGCCCTGATACAACGGCACGCCGAGTGCGATAAACACGTGTGCCACCTCAGGCGACAATGCCGCACCACCACTGATAGCCACACCGAGTCTGCCACCCAGACGCGCCAATAATTTATCTGCGACCAGTCGTTTGAGCATGGGCCACAGCAGCAGCTTCGGGTGCCAGGAGGCCCGGCCCTGTGTGTATTCAAAACGGCGCCAGCCGACATCGACTGCCAGGTCAAATGTGGTACGGGCCGTGGCGGACTGTTTTGCCAGGTTTTCCTTCACCTTTGCATATACCCTTTCAAAAATCCGCGGGACGGATATCAGGCCTTCCGGTCTGATCTGTAACAAATCATCCGGCAGGTCCTGGATGCTGCGTGAATGCGCGACGATGGCCCCGACCATGATCGGCAGGTAATAACCCACGGTGCGTTCAAACGTGTGTGACAACGGTAAAAACGAGAGAAATACTTCCTTGCCATCGGCCATGCCGGTCTGGGCGCAACTGTAGGTATTGGCGAGGATGTTACGATGACTCAACATCACCCCTTTCGGATGTCCGGTTGTGCCGGACGTATAGACGATGCTGGCGAGATCACCCGGAGACAATATTGGCCGTCGTCCGACATCAATCCCGTTGGCCAACCAGTCACCCAGGCGAATGACCCGTTTATCATCCGATTTGCCACAATCCGAGATGGTCACGATGGTTTTCAGTGTCTTGCAGGTGGCGGACTTTTCTTTCAACCGGTCCCATTGTTGTGGCCCGCCTATCAATAGCAGCTTTGCACCGGAGTGTTGCAGTATGTACACCACATTGTCCGCGCGATCCTCGGCGTACACCGGCACCACCACCAGACCAAGCGCGAGGGCCGCTTGATCAAACATGACCCACAGGCGGGAGTTTTTCGCCATGATCGCAACCCGATCCCCCGGCTGTAATTTTTCGCGGTGCAGCGCCCGTTCCCAACGGACTATCTCCTTGGCCATTTCGCGCCAGGAGATATCCATCCACACCGCATTGAGTGCATCGTAATATCGGTAGGCCGCCTTGTCGGGTGTGCGACTGGCACGCAGTCTGAATAAATCAGGCAACGTACCGGCTTCCTGCGGGGTGATGATATCGCGCTTCCGGTCAGTCATCGGTATTACAGCAGCGTCTGCCAGTGTTCATCCGGGGTGAAGCGTGCGCCGTGTTTTTCTGACAGGGTCACCAGCCTGTCGACGATGATGCGGTATCCCCTGTCGTGGGCATAGTTCAACGGTCCACCGCGGAACGGTGCGAAGCCGGTGCCAAATATCATCCCCGCATCCAGCAGGTCGGCATCCTCCACGATGCCTTCGCGCAAACAGGCCACACATTCATTCACAATCCGCAATATTAACCGGTCTTCGATATCGGTAGATTGTGTATCGATGGCCTCCAGCTTTTGCTTTACCGGTTTGCCATTTTTGTACTGGTAATATCCGGAGCCGGTCTTTTTGCCGAGCTTGCCGAGTTCGACCATCTGCACCAGTTTGTCCGGTATTGCAATCGCGGTTTTCTCTCCCAGATTTCGGGCCACTGACAGGCAGATATCCAGACCCACGGTGTCTGCCAGTTCGACCGGCCCCATCGGCATGCCAAAGTCTAGCGCGGTCCTGTCGATCAGCTCCGGCATGACGCCCTCTTCCAGCATCAACATCGTCTCGACCAGATATGGCGTCAGGATCCTGTTGACCAGAAAGCCCGGAGAACTTTTTACCGGTAAGGGCAAACGTCCGATTTGACGGCAAAACGACGCCGCACGCTCTATCCACTCAGGACCGGTATTGGCCGCATGAACAATCTCAACCAGCTGCATCCTGGAGACCGGATTGAAGAAGTGGATACCGACCAGTCGTTGCGGATCAGCAAGCGATTCTCCCAGCACTTCCAGTGGGATGCTGGACGTATTCGTGGCCAGTATCGCCTCCGGCTTCAGACGTGGCTCCAGCTGTTTGAACAGCGCAATCTTGGCCTCGGCCTTTTCGATGATGGCCTCAATAATCACATCAGCCTTTTCCAGATGCACGGCCTCAATGTCAGGAACCAGGCGATCCATGACCGGACGGATCCGCGTCGGTTTTTTCAGTTTGCCGCGAAACAGCTCATAGGCGCGTTTGATTGCAGGGGCGATATAGTCCGGCTTGCGATCCTGCAAGGTGACGTTCAACCCCTGCAACGCACACCAGGCCGCGATATCGCCGCCCATCACCCCGGCGCCGACCACATGCAGATGTTCTGCCTTAAAGTCCTTGCCTGAGCCCATCGACTTCAGACGCTCCTGCAACAGATAGACCCGGACCAGATTTCTCGACGATGGGTGGGTGGCAAGTCTCGCGACCGAACTGATCTCGGCACGTAATAGCGACTTGTCATCACCACCAGCGCGTTCCCAGATATCGATCAATGCAAATGGCGCGGGATAATGTTCCTGACGGACTTTGGCCTTTAACTGCTGGCGCAGATAATGTGCCAGCAAGGGTCGGAATACGGACTTGCCGGGCAGCGCTTCCGTCGTGGAAGCAGTGCGCGGCCGTGGGAGTTTACGGATCAGCGCCGGTGCCGCATCAAGGAAATGCCGATCCGGTACGATATAATCGACGATACCCAGCCTTTTCGCCTCACTGGCATCAACCGTCTTGCCCTGTAACATCAATGGCAATGCCTTGAGCGGGCCGATTAACCGGATTAAACGCATTGTGCCGCCAAAGCCGGGATGGATGCCGAGCAGCACTTCAGGCAGGCCGATACGGGTCTTGTCACTTTCGAGCGCAATACGGTAATTACAGGCGAGTGCGAGTTCAAGTCCGCCGCCGAGGCAAAAACCGTTGATCAGACTGACTGTCGGACAGGCCAGGGCCTCCAGTCGGTCAAACACCTTGTGACCACGCGCCAGCATCTCCATCGCCTGGGCCTCGTTTTCGATAGTGGTAAACTCCTTGATGTTCGCACCGGCAATAAAACCGTTGGACTTGGCAGACAGGATGATAAGGCCGGTGGGTGGATGTTCTGTATACGTGCTCAACAGGTCGTTAAACTCGTCGAGTACCTCGGCCGACAGGATATTGGCGGAGGAGTCCTGCACATCCAGATGGCACCATACGATACCATTGCTGTCTGTTTGGGGTTTCCAGTGTCTGTAGGTTATATCAGTCATATTCAATTGCCCCGGCATCTAGTTGCGTTCTATCAACATCGCGCCACCCTGGCCACCGCCGATACAAATCGAGGCCATACCGCGTCTGGCATTTTTCTGCGCCAGCACATGACACAGATGTAATACGATTCGGGCACCGCTGGTACCGACCGGATGACCAAGACCAATGGCTCCACCGTCGACATTCAGTCGGTCGCTGTCGAGCAGGCCCATGGCCTGCCCCAGACCCAGTTCCGTTGCGCAATAATCAGCATCATTCCAGGCGGCGATACAGGCAAGTACCTGTGCGGCAAAAGCCTCGTTGATCTCCCAGTAATCCACATCCGCAATCGACAGGTTCTGGCGTTTCATGATCGGCGTCATTGCGTGGACCGGACCGAGTCCCATTTGTCGTGGTGTCAGCGCGGCCCAATCGCTGTCAACGATACGGCCAATCACCGGCAGCTGATGCTGTTTTACTGCCCTGGCGCTGGCGAGGATGACACAGGCCGCGCCATCGGTAATCTGTGAGGCATTACCCGCCGTCACACTGCCAAAATCACGATCAAACACCGGTTTTAATTTAGCCAGCTTTTCCACACTGCTGTCCGGTCTGACCCCGGTATCATGGTCATAAAAATTACCCTGGGCATCATAGATCACCCCGATCTCGCCCATACGTCCTTCCGCCTGCGCGGCAGCAAGACGCAGGTGACTGCGAGCCGCGTATTCGTCCATCGCCTGGCGGCTGATATGAAACCGGTGTGCAAGTACCTCGGCCGTCTGCCCCATGTTCAGGCCGACGATCGGATCGGTCAGTCCGCGCAGCAGTGCAATAACCGGACTTAACATTCCGGGTCTGAAGCCGACCAGTTGCCGCGCCTTGTCCATCGGGGATTTTGCGGCACTGAACCGGCCGAGCCAGGTGGCAAATTCACGGTTATACATCAACGGTGCATGTGACATCGATTCGGTACCACCGGCGAGTACCAGATCAGAACGACCCGCACGGATATTACTGACTGCACAATCTATCGACTGCATGCCTGACCCACAATTGCGCTGTACCGTCCAGCCAGGCACCTTGTCACCGCAACCCAGACGCAACGCAACAATCCGGGCGATATTCGCCTCATCAGGCGAAGGCATGATACAGCCGAGGATGACCTCATCCAGTTCAGCGGCTTCAAAGTTTTGTCTGGCGAGCAACGGTCTGGCGGCAAGTACGGCGAGATCCGAGGCGGTGAACGGCCCGGGGATGCCGGCCGTTTTCAGGAAGGGTGTACGAGCCCCGTCGACTATGAATACATCGGCCAGGTCTGCTGAAATTTTACCGGGTTCAGGCATCGGGCAACCTCTTGATTGTATTTAATCCTACTATACAACGTTATATCAGTAATCAAAAACGGGTTATGCCGGTAACAGCACATTACAGATTCCGGTTGGCTACAGACTGTTTGACAGTCAGGACAGCAGATTATTCCGTAAAGCTTCCTATAAAAACGTTTCAGCGTAGTGACAGGCGACCTGCCAGTCCGGTTTGTCTGGCTGGACCGCACGCAACACGGGCGCCTCGATCCGGCATTTGTCCTGTACATGGGGGCAACGTGTATGAAAATAACAGCCGGAGGGGGGATTGATGGGGGAAGGGACTTCGCCCTGCAGGACCTCATGCCGTAGCGGTCGTTCCGGATCCGGGACCGGTATCGACTTGAGCAAGGCACGTGTATACGGATGGACAGGCTGCCGGTACAGATCCTCACTACCATTGATCTCGACAATCTTGCCCAGATACATGACGGCAATGCGATCGGACACGTGTTTGACCACGGCCAGATCATGCGCAATAAACAACAAGGTCAGTCCGAGTTCACGCTGGAGTTGCAGCAACAGGTTCAGGATTTGCGACTGGATGGAGACATCCAGCGCAGAAACCGGTTCATCACAAACCAGCAATCGGGGATTCAGCGCAATTGCACGCGCGATACCGATACGCTGGCGCTGACCGCCTGAAAATTCGTGTGGATATCGATCATAGGCGCCCGGCTGAAGGCCCACCTTCTCCAGCAGTCCGCTGACCCAACGCCGCCGTTCATCGCGGGTACCCATACGGTGGATAATAAATGGCTCCTCCAGTATCGTCCCGACAGTGTGTCTGGAGTTTAACGACTCCATCGGGTCCTGAAAGATGATCTGCATATGTTTGCGCAGTGCACGCATTTCAGCCGGGGGCAGCTTGACGATATCCCGGCCTTCAAACTCAATTTCCCCTGCTGTTGGTTCGTACAAACGCAGGACAGTCTTTGCAACGGTGCTCTTGCCACAACCTGACTCGCCTACGATGCCCAGGGTCTCGCCCTTGTTAATGACAAAAGAGACGTCATCAACAGCATAGTTGGTCGCAACCTGACGGAACAGTATACCTCCACGAATCGGATAATATTTCTTCAGGCCAGTGACCTTCAACAACACTTCCCTGTTCATCAACCGATGTCCCTCCAGCGTACACAGGCTACCTGATGGCTATTGTCAGCGCTGACCGGTTCAAGCTGCGGGTCAGCCACGCTACAGATGTCCTGACCAAAATCACAGCGGGTCCGGAACCGGCATCCTTTCGGTATGTCTTTCAGGCCCGGGACCATCCCCTCAATCACCTTCAGTTCAGTTTTTGGCGTTGTATCGAGTTTGGGAATCGACTCGAGCAATCCCCGCGTATAGGGGTGGCCCGGTTTACGGAACAATTCCTTCACGGGGGCCTGTTCTGCAATCCTGCCTGCATACATAACGATGACCCGGTCACACATCTCGGCAATCACCCCGAGATCATGGGTGATAAAAATCGTCGCCATATTGGTATCCTGCTGCAGCTCACGCATCAGGCCCAGGATCTGGTTCTGCGTGGTAACATCCAGCGCCGTCGTCGGTTCATCGGCAATCAGTATGTCCGGCTTGCAACTGAGTGCCATCGCGATCATGACGCGTTGGCGCATGCCGCCTGATAACTGGTGTGGATACTCACGCAAGCGCTTCTCGGGTGCCGGTATACCCACCTTCTTCAACATTTCCAGCTGTTCTGCACGGGACTGCTCTTCTGACATCTCCGGAAAATGGATCCGGTAGACCTCACCCAATTGCGCCCCGATGCGCTGCACCGGATTCAGTGCAGTCATCGGCTCCTGGAATATCATCGCGATCTTTTTACCGCGGATGTGGTGCATCTGCTGTATTGACAGGGACAACAGGTCCTGGCCGTTATATATTATTTTGCCAGCGTCGATCCTGCCCGATGGTTTCGGAAGCAACCGCATTATGGCGAGTGCTGTGACACTCTTGCCACAACCGGACTCGCCGACCAGACCCAGCGACTCACCACGATTCAACTCGAAGCTGATACTGTCCAGTACATTAACGCGGTCGTCATCTGTTTCAAATGACGTTGCCAGCCCTTCTATCGAAAGAATAACCTGATTTGATCGTGACATCAGTTGATTTTATACGTTTCATCAATAATGGTAACAGGCTCGAATCCAGAATCTTGCTTCCGTGCATTCAAGGTTTCCTCCTTTACCTTTTGGTCTATCCAGAATAACCCGCCGGACTCACCAAACGGCCAGAAAAGAGATTCACTTAACTTCGTACCATAAGATTCTGGTAACTTGACCCACCGCCAGTATGCCTCACGGACATAGGGTGCCAGGTATGCTGGAATGAATGCACCCTGATCATGGATCATCTGATCCAGTTGTTTGGCCAGCGCTTTACGTTCAGTTTCATCAACAGACTCCTGAAACTTCATCACAGCTGCATCAATATCAGGATTATCAGTATTGGTAATATTGTTAGTTTCGGGCTTGTGTGCGTTCACAGAATGCTGGTGCTCCCAGTAGGCAGGGCGCATACCGACACCAAATCCCATAAACATGACATCGTAGGTTTTTTCAGATATTTTTCTGAAGAATGTTGCAGGATCCATGGTTTCCAGAACCAGTTCGACACCTGCTTTCTTGGCTTCCTCTTTCAGATAAACTAGATTGTCAGTATGTAACTGGCTACCATAGGTAATTCTTATCGAAAGACGTGTACCGTCTTTAACACGGATCCCGTCATTACCACGATTCTGCCATCCCGCTTCATTGAAATATTTTTCAGCAACTGCCAAATCAAAACTTCTGGCACGTATTTCTGTATTGGAGTAGTCACCGTATCCTGTATGAAAAGTATTCAGACGCTGATAATCGCCTCGCATTAATGTTTTAATCATCCCGTCAATATTCAGGGCATGCGCAAGACCGTAGCGTAGACGTACATCCTTGAATATTTCCTTGTCCTGGTTCAGATAGAAACCAAAAGGACTTCGTGGTATGTCATTATAAAACCATATCTTGTTGATGTAGCCCTTATCAAAGGCCTCCCCTGTTGCCTTGTCATGCCAATAAGAAGGTACTGCCAGGCTATACGTGTCCAGGTCACCCAGCAGAAAATGCTGAAAAGCAGTTTCGTCATCACGGATTACTGTAAATCTCACTTCATCAACATTGTATCGATTCTGCATGTAACGAAGATCATTTGCCCACCAGTCTTTCTTCCGTTTCAATGTCAGCGATTTACCCTTGTCAACGTCTGAAATGATATACGGTCCGGTATTAGGTTCGATTTGCCAGTTAAAATCTGTTACCCATTTTTCATCAAGCACATGGAAATGGCGGGGAATTGCAGGTATCCCGTAGTAATAGTGCAGGTCAATCTTGGGTTTGGGTGTGGCCCCGGTAATACTGATCGTATGGTCATCATACTTCCTGACTTCCAGAACTTCCTTGGTATAGTTATTGTTATACCAGGGATCAACGATATATTCAGATCGCATGAACTCAAGGGCAAACATAAAGTCGTCTGCTGTAACCGGTTTTCCATCTGACCATTCAGCAGCTGGATTCAGCTTGTAATATACAGTTCGCATATCATCCGAGTAGGCCCAATCTGTCGCCAGACCGGGGATAAGATTGCCTGTGATCGGATGTATCGCAGTGAGGGCCATCTGGTTTTCCAGTATTATAGAACGATACTGGTTACCCGCATCCGGCCCGACCACCCTGAATGTCAATGGAAAGGAGGTTAAATAGGTATTAAGCCTACCTCCTTTGACCGCGTCCGGAGAGGCAAAAACAGGATCTTCATTATTTGTCTCCCAAACCAGTCCTTCCGGTAATACGCTGACGGGATAGTCCTTAAGCGCCGGTTGGGCATTCGTCTCCTGCACCGGTGGTTGTGTAGCCGTATTGTCTTCCCCTGGCGTACAACCTGCGATAAATGCCATCACAAACGCAATAAAGTATCCCATCAGATATTGCTTCATCTCAATATTCCACCTTGTAGGTTTCATCAACAATAGTCACCGGTTCAAATTTCTGCCCGGCCTTCATTGCAGCAAGTGTCTGCTCTTTTATTTCTGAATCAATCCAGAAAAGTCCAAGCCCCATCGGATCAAACAGTGCATCACTCAGTCTTGTACCATGGCCATCGGGAAGGATTACCCATCTCCAATGACCCTGACGTACAAATGGAACGTAATAGCTCGGTATATAGCTTCCCATTTCATTGACTTTAGCCTGTATGTTCCTGGCAAGTTGTGCACGCTCGGCAGTATCATTTGAATCCTGATAGGCGAGCACCAGTTTGTCCATTTCCGGATCATCCGTGTTTGTTACATTATTTGGAACAGGTTTATGCGCATATTCAGAAAGAAAGTACTGGGAGTATTCCGGGCGCAGATTGGTACTCCACGCCATCCAGGCAGCCTGATGCTTTTTTTCCATTACATTTTTATAATAGCTGGCACCATCCAGCAGATTTAGCTGAAGATCAACACCTGCCTTCTTCGCCTCCTCGCGAAGCACGACCAATCGATCAGTATGCAGCTGCGTTGAATACGCAAGTGTGATTGCAAGTCTGGTGCCATCCTTGATACGTATCCCATCAGGACCACGCTCCTCCCATCCAGCGAGCCTGAAATACTCATCTGCTTTTGCAAGGTCAAATTCCCTGGCACGGAGATCGGGATTCGAATAGTCACCATAACCTGTGCTAAAGGTATGCTGACGCTGATAATCGCCCCTCAGAACTGTATCTATCATTTTCTGGATATTCATCGAATGGGCAAATCCATATCGCACATTAATATCCTTGAATAATTCATAGTCCAGATTCAGAAAGATACCTGACGCGCCGTGAGGCAGGTCATTGTAAAACCATATCTTGTGTATGTACCCGTTCAAGTATGTCTGATCACCTGTCTTGTCATGCCAATAGTTTGGAAATGTCAGAATGGCGGTATCCAGTTCACCCCGGAGGAAATGTCGATATGCCGTTTCCGGATCACGGATAACATCAATACGCACCTTATCGACATTGTATCGATGCTGGAAATATTTCAAATCATTACCCCACCACTCCTGGTCACGGGTGAACTCGACATACTTTCCTTTCTCGACCCTGGTTATCTGGTATGGGCCGGTGTTTGGTTCGACCAGCCATGTGTAATCCTGCACCCAATTTGTATCCAGCTTGTGAAAATGTCTGGGTGTCGGTGATATCGCATAATACAACAACAGATCTTCTTTCGGCTTTGCAGTACCTCCAGTTACACTGATTGTGTAATTGTCGTATTTTCTGATATCGACTATCTCTTTGGTGAAATAGGTGTTTCTGAAAGGTGAAACGATAAACTCTGAACGCCCAAATTCCATTGAAAATAAATAATCATCTGCTGTAACCGCTTTGCCATCAGACCATTTCGCCTCTGGATTTAGCCTGAAATAAACCGTTTTATTGTCTTCGCCGTAAGCCCAGTGAGTTGCCAATGCAGGTAAATACTGTTTGGTGTTCGGGTGTATATCAATCAGAGACAACTGATTTGCAAGCAAATATGAATACAATCCCGAGTTGGCATCCGGACCGGCCGTACGTAAGGTCAACGGAAAACTCTCCATATATTCCCTGAAGGTCCCGCCCTTTTTTGCATCCGGGTCGGCAAACACCGGTTCAGAATCATTTGTCTCCCACACCAGACCTTCCGGTAACACGCTGACAGGATATTCCGGCAGATTCTCAACGACGGGGGCAACCCCGGTATCTGTCACTGCCGGGACATTCTCTGTCTGGTTTACTGCCGGGGTATTTTCAGGGGCATTATCACCGGTACAGGCAACCAGGCCAGAAAAGACGAGTGCCAGAAATAATTTCACCAGTATGTTGTTCATATCCGTCGCCGTCCTTTATTCATAAATCGTATGCCTCTTCGGATCATAAGCCTCGCGTATCGCCTCACCTATAAAGGTGACCATCGTCAGTACCAGCACCATTGCTATCACGATTGATGCCACTATCCATGGTGATTGCAAGTTGTCTGTCCCCTGCCGCAATAACTCACCCCAGCTGGGTGTGGGAGGAGGCAGGCCAAATCCCAGAAAGTCGAGCGAGGTCAGTGCAGTAATTCCCCCGGCGACGGAAAAGGGAATAAAGGTGATGATAATCGAGACCGTATTCGGCAGGATGTGGTGGAAGATGATCCGGGCCGTACCCGCTCCCAGTGCCCGCGATGCCATTACATATTCCCGTTCCTTTTCCCGGTAAGTCGCCGTGCGCATATACCAGGTCATCCCCATCCAGCTGAACATCAGCATGACCAGCACCAGCGACCAGAAATTCGGTACGATAATCGAGGCGATGATCATGATCACATACAGGAACGGGATGTTTGACCAGATCTCAATCAACCGTTGGAACAGCAAGTCGAATGCTCCACCCCAGTAACCCATCAGGCAGCCTATCGCGGTGCCGACAATATAATTGCAGACCAGCAGGAATAACGAGAAAAATATTGCTATGCGGAACCCGTAGACGAGTCGGGCCACTATGTCTCGTCCTACGGTGTCTGTCCCCAGATAATGCTGTCGCGACAGCGAGGGGGCATTCGGCGGGTAACTGCCTTCCACAAAGTCCGTCTCGAACGCGTTATACGGAACCGGCGGCAGGATCAGCCAGTTTCCCGCCTGTTCTTCACGAAACTTCTGCTTCAGATCCCGGTAGTTCGTTTCATACTGGTAGTCGAGACCAAACTTGTCACCGGGGATGATGGCACCATAGGTGGGAAAGTATAATTGTCCTTCATAACTGACGACCAGCGCGCGACTGTTGACCAGTAGTTCGGCCACCAGCGACAGGCCTATCAGGCCGACGATAATGATTGCGGACCAGTATCCACGACGGATCGACCGAAAGCGTTTCAACGTCTTTAGTGCCAGTGGACTCAATCGCAGGATAGCCATCCTAGCCCCCGAACCGTACGCGCGGATCAACCAGTGCAACACAGATATCCGACAGGATATTGCCTATCAACGACAACAAGGCCCCGATAACCAGGATCCCCATGACCACCGGGTAGTCCCGTTCGACCAGCGACTCATAACCGAGCAGACCGAATCCATCAATATTGAATATCTTTTCTATCAGGAACGAACCGGTCAGAAACAGGGTGATGTTCTCGCCAAAGTGGGTCGCTATCGGGATGATACTGTTACGGAAGGCATGGCCGATCACCGCCCGTTTGTATTCGAGCCCCTTGGCCATCGCTGTTCTGACATAATCGGCAGCAAGATTGTCCAGAAGTGAGTTCTTCATCAGAAAAGTCATCACTGCAAAACCGCCGGTCATATAGGCGATTAACGGCAATACGGAATGGCTCAGCAGGTCGCCCACCTTGCCGAAAAACGACAGCTCTTCAAAATTATCACTGATAAACCCGCTGAGCGGGAACCACTCCAGATAAAATGCAAACACGGTGATCACGATAATACCCACCACATAACCGGGTATCGCATAACCAATGAACACTAATATTGAGGTAAGGTTATCTATCGCCGTATTGTGTTTAATCGCCTTGAGGATACCCAGCGGTATACAGATTAGATAAGTCAGCAGCAGCGTCATCACCCCGTAATAGATGGAGATGGGTAGTCGTTGCTTGATGCTTTCCCAGACCGGCTCGCCGTAACGGGTAGAATAACCAAGGTCAAAACGGACTACCTTGCCCAGCCAGATAACATAACTTTCCAGCACGGGCTTATCAAAACCGTAATACACCTTTAATTGCTGCAGCTGTGCCTCGGACAGTGTGGAGCCGGCAATACCCTGGTTACCGGACTGGAAACTGACCTGGTCCCCTGAGGCAAACTGCGCGGCGGTTAACATCCTCTCAATCGGGCCGCCCGGCACCATACGCGTCACCACAAACACCAGTATGGTGATACCGATAAAGGTCGGAATGATCAGCAGGAATCGACGGATGAAATAGGCTGTCATAACGGATTGCGATTAAAGCACGACATCAGTACTATTAATAAACATGGTCAGGTTAAGCATTGCCCGATATTCAGTATTTGTAAGGATATAATACACTGCAACAATGAGAAACCATAAAATATCATATCGTATCCTGGCCTCCGTTTTTATCGCCCTGCTGTTGACGATTGCCGGCTGCTCCGACCCGTCCGCCCCCCCGACAGAAAGTGATGCCAGGGTCAGTACGAATACGCTGCATATGGGTAATGGCACCGAACCGCAGGATCTGGACCCGCATATCGTCACCGGCGTTACCGAACATAATATTATCAGCGCACTGCTCGAAGGGCTGGTCGGGAAAAATCCGGAGAATCTGTCACCGGAATCCGCTGTGGCCGAGTCGTGGGAAATCCTGGATGAGGGAAAGACCTATCTGTTTCACCTGAGGTCTAATGCCAGATGGTCCAATAACGACGCTGTTACTGCCCGGGATTTTGTCTATGCCTGGCAACGTGCCTTGATGCCCGCCCTCGGCAACCAGTATTCCTATATGCTCTATCCGGTATTGAATGCCGAACAATTCAACAAGGGCCAGATTACCGATTTTTCACAGGTCGGGATCCGGGCGATAGACGACCATACGCTTGAAGTACGACTGGCTGCGCCTACGCCGTATTTTCTCGGACTGCTGGATCACTACAGCACCTTCCCCGTCCATCAGGCCACAATTGAAAAATTTGGTCAGATAGACACACGCGGGAGTGAATGGACCCGGGCCGGGAATTTTGTGGGGAACGGGCCGTTCAAACTGACACAATGGGAACAAAACCGGATTGTCGTTGTAGAAAAAAACCCGGTCTACTGGGACGCCGCCACGGTAAAACTTGATGCCATTCACTATCATCCCGTGGGGCAGATCAATACAGAAGAACGGATGTTTCGCGCTGGTCAGTTGCATGTCACCTATGCAATGCCGGAAGAAAAGATCCCGGCCTACCTGAAGGACAATCCTGAGGTTCTTAAAAGCCATCCCTACCTCGGCACCTACTTTTATCGACTGAATACCACCGTCCCGCCGCTGAATGATGTACGCGTACGCCGGGCACTGGCGATGACGATAGATCGAGAGTCCATCGTCAAAAATGTAACCCGCGGCGGGCAGATAGCCGCCTACACACTGACACCGCCCGACACACTCGGTTACACCGCCCGTGCGGCGATACCGTATGACGTCGAACAGGCCAGACAACTGCTGGCCGAGGCTGGATATCCTGAAGGCAAAGGCTTTCCGGAACTACAACTGCTGTTCAACACACTGGAGACGCATCAGAAGATTGGCGAGGCAATCCAGCAGATGTGGAAACAGGCGCTCGGTATCAATATCACCCTGCAAAATCAGGAATGGAAGGTCTATCTTGAAAGTGAACGGGCGATGAATTACCAGATCTCACGTGCGTCGTGGATAGGCGATTATATCGATCCCAATACCTTCCTGGACATGTTCATCACCGATGGTGGCAATAATCGCTCAGGCTGGTCCAGCCCGGCTTACGATGATCTCATCGCCCGTGCCGCCGGGACACCCGATCCGCAGGCACGTTATGAACTGTTCCAGCAGGCAGAGTCAATTTTGATGGAAGAAGCACCCATAATTCCAATCTATACCTATGCCAAGAATTACCTGATTTCACCCCGGGTCAAGGGCTGGTATACGAACCTGATGGACTATCACCCCTATAAATATGTTTATCTGGAACCGACAGCGCCCAACTGATCCCCCAGATGCCTCGATATATTCTGATCCGCTGTCTGCAGGCCATACCTGTTTTATTTCTGGTTATCAGCATCACATTCTTCATGGTCAGGGCAGCACCCGGTGGGCCGTTTGACAGTGAACGGGCTGTAGCACCGGAAATCCTGCAACAACTGAATGCACGCTACCATCTGGATGACCCGCCGCTGTCACAGCTCGGCAGCTATCTGCTGAATCTGTTACAGGGTGATTTTGGCCCCTCATTCAGATATCCCGGCCGCAGTGTCAATGAACTGATCTATAGCGGTCTGCCTGTTACGCTGGAGTTGGGTGTTTATGCCTTGTTGTTTGCCCTGCTGATCGGGATCAGTACCGGTGTGATTGCCGCGGTCAAACCGGAAACCTGGCAGGACTATTTACCGATGTCAGTTTCCATGGCGGGCATCTGTCTTCCCTCTTTTGTACTGGGTCCGTTACTGGTGCTGGTCTTTGCAATCTGGCTGGAATGGTTGCCCGTGTCCGGCTGGGGACAGTTTCCCGGAGACAAGATACTGCCTTCAATTACGCTCGGGGCAGGTTATGCCGCCTATATTGCCCGCCTGACCCGAGGCGGCATGCTCGAAGTGATGTCGATGGATTATATCCGCACCGCACGTGCCAAGGGGCTGAGTGAACCGATGATTATCCTCAGACACGGTTTGAGGGCAGGTTTGTTGCCAGTCGTGTCGTTTATTGGTCCTGCCGCAGCGGGGCTGTTGTCCGGTTCATTTATTGTTGAAACCATCTATCAGATCCCTGGACTGGGACGGTTTTATATCCAGGCGGCATTTAACCGTGACTATACGATGATTCTGGGGACAACGGTCCTGTTTGCCACCCTGATAGTGGTGACCAATCTCATTTCCGATATATTCAGCGCGATACTGGACCCTCGGATACGGGTTCGGGATTCCCGGAACTGAGTGATGACCGACCAGCTTGTGCATTTCGAACAGGGGCGATCATTGTGGCAGGATGCCTGGTCACGCCTGCGCAGAAACCGGGCGGCGATTCTTGGTCTGATCATCCTGATCTGTATGACCCTGCTCGCCGCACTGGCGGACTGGATTTCCCCCTATTCCTACGAGACCCAGGACCTTGCGCTCGGGGCCGCCCCACCCTCGACCGCACACTGGCTTGGTACCGACACGCTTGGACGTGACCTGTTTACCCGGCTGTTATACGGTGGTCGCGTTTCATTGATGGTTGGCTTTCTGGCAACTGCGGTAGCGCTGGTTATTGGTGTCGGCTGGGGGCTGGTAGCGGGGTATCTCGGTGGCAAGGTCGACATCGTTATGATGCGTATCGTAGATATTCTTTATGCGCTGCCGTTTACAATATTTATCATCTTGCTGATGGTATTGTTTGGTCAGAATATCTACCTGTTGTTTCTGGCCATAGGTGCGGTTGAATGGCTGACAATGGCCAGAATCGTCCGGGGTCAGGTACTGACTATCCGTCATCAGGAGTATATCGAGGCCGCCATTACGATGGGTCTGCCAGCGAACCGCATCATGCTGCATCATGTATTGCCAAATGTGCTGGGTCCGATCATTGTATATACGACACTGACAATTCCGAATGTGATCCTGCTGGAATCGTTTCTGAGTTTTCTGGGTCTGGGCATCCAGCCACCGTTCAGCTCCTGGGGCATACTAATCTCGACCGGGGTTGAGTCGATGGAGGAATATCCCTGGCTGTTATTATTCCCGGCCTGTGTACTCTCACTGACACTGTTCTCGCTGAATTTTCTCGGTGACGGCTTGCGGGATGCGCTGGATCCGAAGACGGCAAGGAACTGATCCTGTGGCCCTGCTAACCGTCGATAATCTTTCCATCTCCTTCACCAAACAGGACGTAAAAACACTGGCTGTCAGTGATGCTTCGTTTACGCTGGACAGGGGTGAGACGCTGGGAATCGTTGGTGAGTCTGGCAGTGGCAAATCGGTCATGTGCTATAGCCTGCTGGGTCTGTTACGTATGCCACCGGCCGCGATAGACAGTGGGACTGCTCTGTTCAATGGCATCGACCTGCTGACCTTGACTCCAGCGAGGCTGCGGACTATACGCGGTAACCGTATCGGTTTCGTATTCCAGGATCCAATGACCTCACTGAACCCCTGCATGACTGTCGGTCAACAACTGATGGAGCCATTAAAGTTACATCGAAAGACTGACCATAAACAGGCGCAGCAAAAGGCCATCCAGACCATGCTTGAGGTCGGTCTGAATCAGCCTGAAACCCTGTTGCATTCCTATCCGCATCAGTTGTCCGGCGGGATGAGACAACGAGTCATGATTGCGATGGCATTAATCAACGACCCTGAGATCCTGATAGCCGACGAACCTACCACCGCGCTTGATGTAACAGTCCAGGCCCAGATCCTGGACCTGATCCGTAAGATTCAGCGCGTGCGTAAACTGGCCGTCATCTTTGTCAGTCATGACCTCGGGGTAATCGGTCAGATAGCGGATAATGTGCTGGTCATGCAATCCGGGGTGATTGTGGAACGCGGCAGTGCCACCATACTACTTCAACACCCGCAACATCCTTATACCAGAAAACTGATTGCTTCTATTCCGACAGGTGCCAAACCGGACCGGTACGATGAAAATCGACGTATACAGGCAAACGCGCTACTCACAATAACGAATCTGGGCATACGGTATGAAACACCACACCGGGTTATCCAGGCAGTTAATGATGTAAACCTGCGCGTATACAAGGGTGAAACGCTTGGACTGGTCGGTGAATCTGGCAGCGGCAAGACCAGCCTGGGCCGGGCGATTATGCAACTGATACACATCAATAAAGGCTGCATCAGACTGGATACAGATGACCTTTCCACGATGACACGCGCGCAACTACGTCGGATACGACCACAAATCCAGATGATATTCCAGGATCCCTATGCCTCACTGAATCCACGCAAGACTGTGTATGACACCCTAGCAGAGGCCCTGTGTATAAGACAGCCAATGCCGGAACAGTCTGTGCTTGCCGGGGTCTTGCGCCTGCTAGAGGACGTCGGTCTCGAATCTGCGCATATCCGCAAATATCCACATGAATTCTCCGGTGGCCAGCGCCAACGTATCGCGATTGCACGCGCGCTCGCACTGAAACCACAGGTCATCATTGCCGACGAACCGGTATCTGCGCTTGATGTAACCATACAGGCGCAAATATTACGGTTATTGCTGTCGCTGTCACGTCAGCATGGCCTGACCATGATTTTTATATCACATGACCTCGGTGTGATACGGATGATCGCGGACCGGACTGCCGTGATGTATCGCGGTTCTATTGTCGAGCTTGAGGATACGGAAAAGCTGTTCAACCATCCGTCCCACCCCTATACACAGGCATTATTGTCTGCCGTCCCTGCCCCGTTGCATTTGCCTGACCGCTGAAGCAGCGGTTTGTTTTTACCTGTCAGCGTGGCAGAATAGCGGCCTGATTAACACCTTAACGTTGGCTGCAATATGGAAGCGGGCACGATACTAACAACAGGGGACACTATATGGGTATGTTACAGGGTAAACGCGCACTGATTACCGGTGTTGCCAGCAATCGCTCCATCGCCTGGGGCATCGCCCAGGCCATGCACAGGGAAGGTGCTGAACTGGCATTTACCTACCAGAATGACAAGTTAAAGGAACGGGTGGAAACATTCGCCGCAGAACTCGGCTCGACAATAACCTTGCCCTGTGAACTGACCGATGATGCGCAGATTGCCAATGTTATCCAGCATCTTGGATCGGTCTGGGGCGGACTGGATATTCTGGTACATTCTGCGGCCTTTGCCCCGCGTGAAATGCTCGAAGGCAGTTATCTGGACAATCTGAACCGCGAAGGTTTTCTGATGGCACACGATATCAGCTCATACAGCTTTGCAGCACTCGCCAAGGCGGCACGACCGATTATGCAGGGACGCAAGGCGGCGATGTTGACCTTGTCATACATTGGTGCCGTCGTGGCTATGCCCAATTACAATGTGATGGGTGTGGCCAAGGCCAGTCTGGAGGCGAATGTCCGATACATGGCTGCCGGGCTAGGACCGGAGGGTATACGTGTCAACGCCGTGTCTGCCGGGCCGATACGTACTCTGGCCGCGTCTGGTATCAAGGGATTGAAAGGCTTCCTCTCACAGGTAGAGCAACATGCCCCGTTAAGAAGGAATGTCACTATTGATGAAGTCGGAAACGTCGCGGCATTCCTGTGTTCCGATCTGGCCTCCGCCGTGACCGGCGAGATCACCTATGTGGATTGCGGCTACAACATCGTCGGTTCTGCATAAAAAAAACCGGCCATGAAGGCCGGTTTTTTTATTTCTATTCAGTAACGGATTAAATCAGAGATTGGTATCAAAGATCTGGATGTCCGCCCGTTTGCGCAGGTCTTCCACTATCAGTGCCAGACTGCGAGAGGCGATGGACTGACGCAGATAGCTGGTGACCGGCTCAACCGCTGCGTCTGTCAGCGTATCTGAGGCCACGTCCTGGACTGCATCAACAAGCAGGACGGCGTAATCACCGTTGGTCATTGCAACACCGTCGATCACCGGGCTCCCTGAAGGCTTGCCGGTCTTGAACACAGCCTGCAGGATGTCGCTATCAAGCCCGGTATTGTCCCGTTTGATTCCGATCTGGTTGATCCACAGGATGTTATATTCGGTCGCCAACGCTTCTGCTGCCCCGTCCTGCGCCAGCTTCTGCCTTATTTCCTCACCCAGTGTCTGGGCCCTGGCAGAGGCCTTCTCGGCCTTCAGGCTCGCTATAACCTCATTACGAACCTCTTCCAGCGGCTTTTTCTGTGCGGCCTGATAGTCAACCACACGCACGACGACTACCTGATCCTGTGCAATTTCGATTAAATCGCTGTTGTTGCGCGTTGTGAGCACATCTTCGCTAAACACCGCCGTCAGTACACGCGGGTCATTCAGCAGCGTTTCACTTGCGCTATCTCGCGTAATGACACCACTTTCCTTGATTGGTAAACCCAGAGTTTCCGAGGCCACATCCAGCGTATCCGGATGTTCATACGTCAGCACAGCAAGCTCGTCGTACATCTCAAAAAACTGCTTTTGTGCCTGTTCCTTTCGGTAATCCAGCTCAACATCCGCACGGACGTCGACTAATTCGGCACTGGTGCCACCGGTAATATCATCTACTGTCAGGATCTGGTATCCATATTCGGTCAATATAGGTTCGCTGATCGCGCCCTTTTCCAGTGCAAATACCTGCTCATCAACGGCTGTATCCAGCACCCCCTGATTGATAAAACCGAAGTCACTGACTTCAACTGTTACTTCGGTATTATTGGCATAACTTTCCTTGACTGCATCGAAGCTCGTGCCGGAGGTCAGTTGTGTGTGTATTTCCTTAGATAGTGCTTCGGCCCGCTGCTTGTCATCTCCCTCGGCATAAACCAGTACCTGCCTGACTTTCCTGCGTTCAGCCACGCTGTAATTCTGTCTGGAGGCTTCAAAATAGGTCTTTAATGCCTCTTCATCTACAGCAACTGCTTGCGCCAGATCAGTAGAAGATAGATGGATATAGGCTATTTTTGCCTCTTCCGCGCGCATGAACTGTTGTTCATTTTTCTGGTAATAATCCTGGACTTCCGAATCTGTCACTTCCATGCCTTGTGCCAGATTATCATGGGATATCACGGCATAACGAAAGTCGCGGGACTGGCCTTGCAGAGCGGCGAGCTTCAATGCCTCGGCCTTTGGTACGATAACCGTCTGGATCAGACCGGCCTGGATTTGCTGCAAGGTCATGTCTTCCCGGACCTCTGCTTCAAACCTGGCAGGTGTATAACCCTGGGACTGCAGAAAAGTCTGGTAGGCAACGCTATTGAAACCTTCCGGTGTGCGGAAGGAGGGGATCTCATTAATGGTAATTCTGACCTGGGTATCGTTCACACGGAAGCCCAGCTCATCCTTCAGCTCCGCCAGTAACATTCTGTCTACCAGACTGTCCAGTGTCTGCTGTTTTATAAATTCAGGTTGTTCAGCCATTGATGGACTGACGTTTTGCCATTGCTGCCGTACGTTCTGGAACGTTCGTTGATACTCCGCAAGGGAAACATCCGTTCCATTTACGCTGGCGGCGTTAATGGCACTGACATTGAAATAGGAATCTATCCCCCAGAAAGCAAACGGAATGATCAGGAGGACAAATATTATTACGGCCACCCAGCCGGTGACCACGTTTCGGATTGATTGCAGCATGTTTTTATTCTAACAAGTTTCCTTGTATCAAACAAAACGGGCGTAACCCTTAAAGGCTACGCCCGCTGTTCATTTCTGGCGGAGTGGACGGGGCTCGAACCCGCGACCCCCGGCGTGACAGGCCGGTATTCTAACCAACTGAACTACCACTCCGGAGTTTGGTGGGTGCTGAGGGGATCGAACCCCCGACATTCGCCTTGTAAGGGCGACGCTCTACCAGCTGAGCTAAGCACCCAAGGATAGCAGGTTAGTTTATTGCATCCTTGAGCGCTTTTCCAGGCTTGAACCCGGGAGCCTTGGAAGCTTTAATCTTGATCGCTTCACCTGTTCTCGGGTTACGGCCTATCCTAGCACTTCTCTTACGAACCGAGAACGTACCGAATCCTACCAGCGTCACTGTGTCCCCTTTTTTCAGTGCCTTGGTAATTGCAGTGATAACGCTATCCAGTGCTCTGCCGGCAGCGGCTTTTGACAGGTCTGCGTTGTCAGCAACAACGTCAATCAACTCAGCTTTATTCATAACATTCAAACCTCATGATTCTTCACGCGGAAGATTATTGTAATTGGTATTGTGAAATTTTTCAGAATAGAAACTTCAGTTCAATCTTTATATCAAGCGCTCTTAATCACGTCAAGCAAACTGATCAGAATTTTGAAAAAATAATACCGTCAAGCACTCTTTACACGTCAAAACAAAAATGATCCTAGTGAGCCCTTATCACATCCTTGACAGCTTCATCAGGATCAGCATCATCCTTGGCGATGATGTCGGCGGGCGTTTCTTCAACACCCGTAAGCGGTTGCGGCATATGTTGCAATGCTATTTCCAGTACTTCGTCTATCCATCTAACCGGACGTATATCGAGATTCTGTTTAATGTTCTTGGGAATCTCTACCAGCTCAGGTTCATTTTCCAGCGGGATGATCACCGTCTTGATACCGCCACGCAGGGCAGCCAGCAATTTCTCCTTCAGACCACCGATCGGCAATACCTCTCCCCGAAGTGTAATTTCACCTGTCATCGCCACGCTGGAGCGCACAGGTATACCTGTCAGCGCAGAGACAAGCGCAGTGCACATACCAACACCTGCACTGGGTCCATCTTTCGGCGTTGCACCCTCGGGAACATGTATATGAAAATCCTTCTCACGGTAGAACTTCGGGTTTATACCCAGCACTTCACTCCGGCTTCTGACAACTGTCATCGCCGCCTCAATGGATTCCTGCATTACCTCACCCAGCTTGCCGGTACGCGTTGCCTTACCCTTGCCCGGTACTATCGCTGCCTCTATGGTCAACAGATCGCCACCAACCTCGGTCCAGGCGAGACCTGTCACCTGCCCTACCCTGTCCTCGTCCTCAGCACGTCCAAACCGGTAACGCTTTACTCCCAGCATCTTCTCCAGTTGTTTCGGACTGATGGCCATGCTGCCACTCTCCGGACGGTTGAGTAGCTGCTTGACTACCTTACGGCATATATTCGCTATCTGTCTTTCCAGGTTACGAACGCCGGCCTCACGGGTGTAATAACGGATGATGTCCCGGATAGCACCTTCATTAACCGAGATTTCACTGGCCTTCAGACCGTTACGTTCTATCTGTTTCGGGATCAGATACTTGCGTGCGATATTGACCTTTTCATCTTCTGTATAGCCGGAAAGACGGATCACTTCCATACGATCCAGTAAGGCTGGAGGTATGTTAAGGCTATTGGCCGTAGTAACGAACATCACCTCGGAAAGGTCGTAATCAACCTCCAGATAATGATCATTAAAAGAATTGTTTTGTTCAGGATCGAGCACTTCAAGCAGGGCTGAGGCCGGGTCACCGCGAAAATCCATCGCCATCTTGTCTACTTCATCCAGCAATATAAGCGGATTGCGGGTACCCACCTTGGAAATACTCTGGATAATCTTGCCAGGCATCGAGCCGATATAGGTGCGGCGATGACCCCTGATCTCGGCCTCATCACGCACACCGCCGAGCGAGATACGGATAAACTCCCGGTTGGTCGCTCGTGCGATTGACTTTCCAAGCGAGGTTTTGCCAACGCCAGGAGGACCGACCAGACACAGGATTGGTCCTTTCATTTTCTTCACCCGCTGCTGTACAGCGAGATACTCCAGAATCCGGTCCTTGACCTTGTCCAGACCATAATGATCTTCATTCAGAACCTGCTCGGCCTTCTTGATATCCCTGATAATTTTGGTCTTCTTCTTCCACGGCACATTAACCAGCCAATCGACATAATTACGTACCACTGTAGCCTCGGCTGACATCGGTGACATCATCTTCAGCTTGTTCAGTTCCGAGGTAGCCTTCTGCTTTACATCTTTCGGCATACCGGAGTTTTCTATCTTCTGAGCCAGGTCCTCGATTTCATTGGGGACATCATCAAGGTCGCCGAGCTCTTTCTGGATGGCCTTCATCTGCTCATTCAGGTAATACTCGCGCTGGCTTTTCTCCATCTGCGACTTTACCCGACCGCGTATCCTTTTCTCGACCTGCAACAGGTCTATTTCAGACTCCATCAAATGGATCAGGTGTTCAAGCCGTTGCGCAACGTCGACCAGTTCCAGAACCTTCTGCTTTTCATCGATGCGTATCGACATATGAGCAGCGATTGTATCGGCAAGTCTGCTGGGCTCGTCGATCCCGGCAACAGATGACAGTATTTCAGGCGGGACCTTCTTGTTCAGCTTGATATATTGCTCAAACTGGTGCATCGCTGACCTGCCCAGCACATCCAGTTCACGCTGTTCTGATTCGGACTGCTGGATAACCTCGACTGATGCAGTAAATACCTTGTCTGTATCGGTAAATTCAGTGATTCGGGCACGTACAGAACCTTCTACCAGCACCTTTATGGTTCCGTCAGGTAATTTCAAAAGCTGCAGAATGTTTGACAGCGTACCTACCGGATAGATTTCATCAACATGGGGATCATCTTCAACCGCGCTTTTTTGGGCAACAAGCAGTATCTGCTTGTTGCCTTCCATCGCCATTTCCAGCGCCTTGATTGACTTGCCTCTGCCTACAAACAAGGGAATGACCATGTGCGGGTAAACCACTACATCACGTAATGGCAAGACCGGATAAACCGACGAGGATGTTTCAGCTATTTCTTTCATGTTATCTCGACAAAATTCTGGTTACGGACTTGTTACATGGAGATAGCAATGGCACATTTCAAGGGTCCATCGTGGTTTCCGATGGACCCGTGCCATACCACCGACTAGTCAGCGGCGGCCTTCGAGATTTCAGGCCGTTCGTAGATCATTATGGGTTTGGACTCACCCTTTATAACTCCTTCGTCTATCACAACCTTGGTAACATTGTCGAGTGATGGCAAATCATACATGGTATCCAGCAGTACACTTTCCAGTATGGAACGCAGGCCCCGGGCCCCTGTCTTTCTTTCCATTGATTTACGCGCAATCATACGCAAGGCATCTTCACGAAACTCGATGTCACAGCCTTCCATCTCGAACAATCTTGAATACTGTTTGGTAATAGCATTCTTCGGTTCGACCAGGATCTTGACGAGCTGTAGTTCATCCAGTTCATCCAGGGTTGCCAGCACAGGCAGGCGGCCGACAAACTCGGGTATCAGCCCATACTTGATCAAATCTTCCGGCTCGACCACGCGAATGAGCTCACTCATACTCTTCTTGTCGTCCTTGCTTTTGACTTCAGCAGAAAATCCGATTCCGCCTTTTTCTGAACGTTCGCGAATGATTTTTTCCAGGCCTGAAAATGCACCGCCACAGATAAACAGAATGTTGGCGGTATTTACCTGCAGGAACTCCTGCTGTGGATGTTTACGACCGCCCTGCGGTGGTACGGATGCTATGGTACCTTCTATCAGCTTCAGCAAAGCCTGCTGTACACCTTCACCGGAAACATCACGCGTAATCGAGGGATTATCGGACTTGCGCGAGATTTTATCGATTTCGTCTATATAAACGATACCGGTCTGCGCCTTTTCCACATCGTAATCACACTTCTGCAGCAGCTTCTGAATGATATTCTCGACGTCTTCTCCAACATAACCCGCTTCAGTCAGGGTAGTGGCATCGGCGATGGTGAATGGCACATTCAACAACCTGGCCAGCGTCTCTGCCAGCAATGTTTTACCACTGCCGGTCGGGCCTATCAGCAAAACATTACTCTTGGCCAGCTCAACCTCTGTCTTTTTGATGCCCTGTTCAAGTCGCTTGTAATGATTGTAAACCGCAACTGCCAGTATCTTTTTTGCCTGTTCCTGACCGATTACATATTCGTCCAGGATTTTCTTGATTTCACGCGGTGTGGGCAAGCTGCTACCCGCGCCTGCCACCGCCTTCTCCTGGATTTCTTCACGGATGATGTCATTGCAAAGCTCCACACACTCATCGCAGATAAAAACTGAAGGGCCGGCAATGAGTTTCCTGACTTCATGCTGGCTCTTTCCGCAGAAAGAGCAGTATAGAAGCCGGTCGTTTTCTCCACTTTTGCCGTGCTTGTTGTCACTCATATATACACCCCTATCAAGATGTGGATTACTTTATCCCCGCCCCGATGCTGTTCAGACCTGTTTATTGTTGCCTGTCGTTACGTCCCCGAGATTTTTTCTCTCGGATAATACATCGTCTATCAGGCCGTATTCTTTAGCTTCAAGACTGCTCATGAACCGGTCTCTCTCGGTGTCCTGCTGTATCAACTCAATCGGCTTGCCGGTATGCAATGACATGATTTTATTCAGCTGTTCCCTGACCTTGAGGATTTCACGTGCATGGATATCAATGTCCGTCGCCTGTCCCTGATATCCGCCCAGTGGTTGATGTATCATGACGCGGGAATGTGGCAGACAGAAACGCTTGTTTTTTGCCCCACCTGCCAGCAGTAATGCGCCCATACTGGCCGCCTGACCCACGCACATAGTGCTGACGTCCGGTTTGATAAACTGCATGGTATCGTATATCGCCAGTCCCGCCGAAACTGACCCGCCAGGGGAGTTGATATACAGGTGTATGTCCTTGTCCGGATTTTCCGATTCCAGAAATAATAACTGGGCAACGATCACGTTGGCGACATTATCCTCGACAGGACCAACCAGAAATACTACCCGCTCTTTTAGCAGGCGCGAGTAGATGTCATAGGCCCTCTCTCCGCGGGAGGTCTGCTCGACCACCATAGGCACCAGATTTAAAGCCTTTATCTCATTGTTATTCATAGTATTTTTCAGATATTCCTGTTGCAAGACTACTGATTCGTGTCAGTCTGCCCTTTATTCATTAACTCGTCAAATGCGACATTTACCTGATTTACCCGGGCGTTTTTACAAACCCAGTCTATCAGTTCATCTTCCAGCACGACCGCCTCGACATCAGAAAGTCGTTGTCTGTCGCTATAGTACCAGTTAATTACTGACGCCGGGTCTTCATAATTGGCTGCATTCTTCTCTATCACGGCCCTGACCTTGGAGGGATCCGCCTTCAGGTCTCTGGCTCGTATCATTTCCATCACAATCAGCTGCAAGGCGACCCGTTTCCTGGCCGACTCACCAAACATCGACAGGTCATGATTATGGTTATCATCCTGCTCGGTCCTGGGAGGGGTAATACCATAGGACTTCAGCCTGTCTATATATTGATGATAGAGCCGGTGTGCTTCCTCGTAAACCAGAGACTCGGGTAACTCCACGGTATGGGCCGCATGTAGTGCGTTCATAACGTTATCTCGCAAGCGATTGCGAACGGCAATCTCACTCTCTCTCGCCATATGCTCCCGGACTTCCTTTTCAAATGCCTCAGCCGTGCCATCCTTGATACCGAAGTTTTTGAAAAACTCCTCGTTTAATTCCGGTAATACCGGTTCCAGCACCTTCTTGATCTTTACCTCAAACTGGACCGGTTTACCGGCCAGTTTTTCATTCTGGTATTCATCCGGAAATTTCAGATCCAGAATCACATCAGCGCCAGCCGTCTTTCCAGTCAGCCCATCCTCGAACCCGGCAATAAATCGCCCTGCACCGAGCTCCAGACGGAAGTCGGTTGCTGTACCACCTTCGAACTGCTCACCGTCCATCTTACCGGTGAAGTCCACTTCGATCGTGTCACCTGTGCGGGAGGCGCGGTCAACTTCCTGAAGTGTCTGCCGTTGTTTGCGAAGGACATCAACCATCTTCAGGTAGTCGGCATCATTAATTGTGCATACGGCCTTCTCCACATCAATATTGTCTACGGGTGCCAGACTGATTTCAGGCATCACTTCGAATATGGCGGTATAGCTCAGACCAGTACTTTGATCCGTATCCAGCGTATTGATAGCGGGTCGGTTGGCAGGTTTGAGATTCTGCTGACGGACGGCCTCATAAAATGTGGCCTGAACAACCTCACCAATCACTTCCATCCGTACCTGTTTGCCGTAACGGCTTTCAATGACCTTGAAAGGAACCTTTCCTTGTCTGAAACCGGCCAGTTTGGTCGTTTTTGACATGGATTTGAGGCGATTTAACACCTCACCTGATATTCGTTCTTCAGGAACATTAACCTTCATTTCCCTTTTCAAGCTACCGGTAGACTCGACTGATACCTGCATGGATTGGCTTCCTTTTAAAAAATAATTATATATTACAAAATGTTACTGATGGTGCGAAAGAAGAGACTCGAACTCTCAAGGGTCACCCCGCTGGCATCTAAAGCCAGTGCGTCTACCAATTCCGCCACTTTCGCCCGGGTCAGACGACTAAAAACCGGTCATTTTACAAAGGCGGGCGCAAACAACAACCACTATCTGAAGATAATTGACTAAAGTCCAGACGAACGATCAGATTTGTATACGGAAATAACGGGATTGAACCAGCAGAAATAGCCTTTCGAACTGAAGCGGTATTATCCTGGATTAAAAACATTCCTCGGTATACTGCTGACAAGTACGACGGCAACTGCGCGTTGTCCCGGCAGATCCCCGGTTAATATAGTTACATTCTTCTCCCCACTGCGCACATACTGTCATACACTTCTTGCCCGCAGAGTCCTTGTCTTGCTGCTCACCAGGCAGAATCAGAGTCCCTGGCGCGGGTGCGGGCTCAACCCTCTCCGGAGCTGTTTGCTCGTTCTGGGCCAGCAATCCCATATCATCTGCTGCGCTTGAAACGGACATTCCGCCTGCAAGCACGCAAATTAATGTTCCCCGGACTATCATTGCAACAAAATTATTAATCATACAATTTTCGACCTGTCTGCCTGACGCATGGTTCAACACGGTTTTTTGAACCCTGACAGGGAGTACCCACACTATCACACGAGACAGACATCAGGACAGGCTATCGACCACGTCGTCATCACCGGCCAGTACGAAGCTGTGTCCACGCGAAGGGGGCGCACAGGGTACAGCGCCATAAAACCGGATCAAGGTGTCACATGCCGGACTGCATGCAGGTGAGAAATAGATGGCTATCCTGTCGTTCTGATAGTCTTCATCAGACAGGATGGCCATATCGGTTGTATCCTCCGTCTTCATGAAAACGGCCAGAAACTGGTCTTTCAACCGGTTTAACAGGCCCTCCTGCTCGATTTGGGTATTCGTGAAAATTATCCTGTGCCAATCCATAATCATTTGTCCCCAGTACTACTATGCTCGGTCTAGATCAGGATTCTAGTATCATTCCCGACCGTTGTCATTGATATACAGCTGAGATCAATTTAGAACGCTATTTCAAGTGATCCAACAGGTCAGCCTTTGTTGTTTAATGAATGCTCACAGCGCCAGAATATAGATTGGATTAATAATACGATTATTAATGAGTGAAACGGATAGGGGCAATGCCATGTGTGGGATTGTAATAAAGGTAATGGTGGGCCGTCGGAGGGTCGAACTCCGGACCTTGGGATTAAGAGTCCCCTGCTCTACCAGCTGAGCTAACGGCCCATATACAATCAACTACTGACTCACCATCCCTGGTGTATCGACCAGACGAACCATGAGTTACCGAACAGTTATACAAATGGGGTGAACGATGGGGTTTGAACCCACGACCTCCGGAGCCACAATCCAGCGCTCTGCCAACTGAGCTACGCCCACCACTAAGTCGTTGATTACCCGTCACTGTTATACGGGCAACCCTGATCTCAATATTGCCACTGATACTACCATAATACCTGATGTACTGGCGCGCCCGGCAGGATTCGAACCTGCTACCCTCGGCTTAGAAGGCCGATGCTCTATCCGAATGAGCTACGGGCGCCAAACAAACCTGAAATAGCAGAGAACATGACACCGGACTGACTATCTATCTGCCGCTGATCGCTCCAGATACTTCAAAAAACTGGTCGGGGCAGAGAGATTCGAACTCCCGACCCTCTGCTCCCAAAGCAGATGCGCTACCAGACTGCGCTATGCCCCGACACGGGTTTGCGATAATACGCGCGGGCACTGTGAGCGTCAATTTTTATCAGGCCTAAAACTCGCGAAATCACCGTAATTCTTTTTAACCGCGCCTCCAGAGGGTGCCTTTCGGAGTATCTTCCAGAATAATCCCCTGGCTGACCAGTTGATCACGCAGGCTATCGGCACGGGCATAATCCTTTTGCTGTTTTGCGAGTGCGCGTTCGTTTATCAACTGCTGGACCTGCTCATTTTCCAGCCCCGCCCCGGTCTTGCCTGTTTGCAGGAATGCCGCTGGATTGTCCTGTAACAAGCCCAGTATGCCGCCGAGGCCGTGCAATGTGGAGGCCAGCAGCACGGAACGCTCAGGGCTCACATCACCCGTCTTGTTTATTTCATGAGCGATCTCATGCAGCAAGGTCACCGCCTCGCGTGTATTGAAATCATCTTCCATCACCTCATGGAATTTTGCGGCATACTCCGCGTCCAGATGGCCGGGTACGACCGCAATATCACGTATGGCGGTATATAACCGCGCCAGCGCTGTCCTCGCCTCCTTCAGGTTCGCGTCGGAATAGTTCAACGGGCTGCGGTAATGACTGGAAAGAATGAAAAAGCGGATAACCTCGGGCTGATATTCTTTCAGGACATCACGGATGGTGAAAAAGTTACCCAGTGATTTGGACATCTTTTCATCGTCTACCCGGATGAACCCATTGTGCATCCACAAATTGGCAAACGGTTTGCCCGTGGCCCCGCAGGACTGGGCAATTTCATTTTCATGATGCGGGAACTGCAGATCCTGACCGCCACCGTGGATATCGAAAGTCTCACCCAGAGTATTTACCGACATGGCGGAGCATTCAATGTGCCATCCTGGACGGCCGGGTCCCCAGGGGGAATCCCAGCCGGGTTCGTCCGGTTTGGCACTCTTCCACAGGGCAAAATCCAGCGGATCGTCCTTGGCCTCCTGGATATCGACACGGGCACCGGCACGCAGGTCTTCCAGATTTTTTCCGGACAATTTTCCGTATCCGACAAAACTACTGACATCGTAAAATACATCGCCGTTGTTCGCGACATACCCGTATCCGTTCCGGATCAATTCACCAATCATTGCAATGATCTGATCGATATAGGCCGTTGCACGCGGTTCGATATCCGGCCTGATAATACCCAGCGCATCAGCGTCCTCGTTCATTGCCTGGATAAACCGGTCGGTCAGTGCGGTGATAGTCTCGCCGTTTTCCCGGGCGCGATTGATAATCTTGTCATCTATATCGGTGATATTGCGAACATAGGTGACCTCATACTCTCTGGCACGCAGATAGCGAACGACCATATCAAACACCAGCAACATACGTGCATGGCCAAGATGACAATAGTCATAAACGGTTATGCCGCACACGTACATCTTTACCTTGCCCGGCTGCATCGGCCGGAATTCCTCTCTGGAACGGGTCAATGTGTTATAGATTTTCAACATCCGGGCAGATTTTCCTGTGTAAATTAAAGCGCGCATGTTAGCAAAAGAAACACCCGCAGAGAAAAATTGTTATCATATCGACCAAAATCAACCGAACCACGATAATTCCAACGCGGGAGAACCCATGAAAATCCAGATAACCACCACTCTTGGTAATATCAAGCTCGAACTGGATCCGGTAAAGGCGCCCAAAACCGTCGCCAATTTTGTCGCCTATGCCAAATCCGGTCACTATACAGGCACCATTTTTCACCGCGTGATCTCTGATTTCATGATCCAGGGTGGTGGCCTTGATGCCGAGATGAAGACCCGCCCGGCACCAGCAAAGGTTGAAAACGAAGCCGATAACGGCCTGGCCAATCTGGATGGAACCATCGCCATGGCAAGGACCTCCGAGCCACATTCCGCTTCCGCCCAGTTTTTTATCAATACGACAGATAACGCCTTTCTGAATCATCGTAACAAGACCACCGATGGCTGGGGTTATTGTGTATTTGGCAAGGTGATAGAAGGGATGGATGTGGTCGAAAAGATTGAAGCAGTGCCGACCACAAGGCGTTCCGGTTTTCAGGATGTGCCCGAAACAGCTATCGTCATTGAAAGTGTCAGTGTACTGGATGAATAAGTCCTGATCACAAAAGTCGCCTGATGGACACGCTGTTCATATCCGACCTGCACCTCAGTCCGGATCGACCGGACAAGCTGGAACAGTTCAGACAATTATTACGTGGCCCCGCCCGCCGGGCGAAAGCATTGTATATCCTCGGCGACATCTTTGAGCAGTTCTGGGTCGGTCTGGATGATATGACACCACCTAATCCGGAGATAGTTCGGGAGCTGACCGACTTTACGCGAAGTGGTGCAAGGTTGTATATCCAGAAGGGCAACCGAGACCTGCTGCTGGATCACCGGTTTGGCGAATTGATCGGGTGTACGGTCCTGCCGGATCTGGCCGTTATCAGCGTTGATGGCGTACGCGTCATGATCACACATGGAGATTTACTCTGCATCCGTGACTGGAAATATCAAATCTATCGCAAACTGGTCATGTTTTCACTGACCCGCGCTGCATTCAGCAGGCTTCCTTACAGCTCACGGATTAAATTGACTCACCGGTTGCGTACGTCTATGCACAAATCCAGTATGAACAAACCTGACACGATCACCGATGTCGATCAGAGAGCGGTAGAGCATTTGCTGAAATCCGGCAAGGTCAACGAGATTATTCACGGTCATACCCACCGGCCGGGTATCCATGAATTCACCCTGGATGGCCACCCGGTCAGACGCGTTGTACTGGGAGACTGGTATGGACCAGCTGAAATACTGGTGTGCAATAACCGGGACAGGCAACTGATCCCTGTTGAAGACTATCTCAGGAAAGAATATGGCCCAGCGTGAGTATACCCAGAGCCGTTAGCCAGATAACGAGCGTCCGGTTTATCAACGCCTGAACTTCCCTGATCCACTGGACATAACGTGTACGTGTACTTTCCTCATCTTCCGGTGCTTCTTCTGCATACTGCAAGGCACCCAGACCTGCCATAATCATCACCTGCTGGCTGCAGTTAAAGGTGTCACCCTCCACCTTGCGCCAGGCCTCCAGCGTATCAACCAGGCTGCCACTAAGGGCAAACCCGACAGCAAGCAAACGGGTAGATGGCCAGATCAGGATATTATGCAACTCATCCACGGCGATGGCATACCCGCTGCGTACGCCCTCAAACTTCCGCTTTAATATCAGCGTCAGACTGAATAACAGCGCGCCGGACATGCCGAGCACGATAAACCAGAATATCACGCCGAAAATAGAGTCATGGGCACGTAGCAGCGCAACCGGGACAATCTGAGCGCCCTGGTATTGATGGTTATCAGATTTCAGGTTCAGACTATCCTCAATAACGGCAATATCCTCAACCATATTACCTTCAATAGCCTGGACATAATTGTTCAGGCGGGTGTCGATATTCGGTCCCAGACAATAAACAAATACAACGATAGAAAGCAAAAAGGGCAAGACAACAGAGACTTCACCCAGCAGTGAGGACACGAGCAACAGGGCTATTAGCGGCAATGCAATTGTCAGTATGACTCCGATCGGTCCGTCCCACATGGGGGAACGCTGGCATTTCGGTTCGAGCCAGTTCATATAGGTCTCGAACCAGCTGCTGTCCCGAAAACGATCAAGCGGTCCAAGGAAATATTCCATGGCTAAACCCGCCAGAATACTAATAAGATTCATGGAGTCTTCTCATATTGCATGTGGTCAGTATACAGTCAATCCAGCAAATTATAAAAATATTCCCAATCAAATGCCGGACCGGGGTCGGTCTTGCGCAACGGTGCGATATCACTGTGGCCGGTAATACGATTGCGGGTAATCAATGGATATGCGGCCATCAAGGACTGCACTATGATAGCCAGCCTGGCGTATTGAGCCTGCTCATAAGGTTCGTCATCGCAGCCTTCAAGCTCGATACCAATCGAAAAGTCGTTACAAGCCACACATCCCTCAAAGCTGGACTCGCCCGCATGCCACGCACGCCTGTCAAACGGGACATATTGGGTTACAGCCCCACCCCGGTCGATCAGCAGATGCGTGGATACCCGTAAATGTTGTATTTCACGGAAATACGGATGCTGGTCGGGATCCAGCGTATTGGTGAACAACTGATCGATATACCGGTGTCCATAGTGGCGGGGTGGCAGACTGATGCCGTGGATGACGATCAGGCTGATGTCAGTCTGCGCAGGGCGTTCATCACAATTGGGAGATTTGACCCGCCTGACATTACTGATCCACTGTTTTTTCTGATCGAGTTTGACTGTCATTTATCTGGACCACCCCCGGCGTGGATCCTGCGTGTCAGACCTTGCTCTTGACCAGTGCATAAACCCGGTCCGTGGTTTCACTACTGGAACCCAGCATTGCTTCCAGACGCGCACGACGATCATTGACAAATTCGGAGTCACGAATGTTGGCGATATTGATGTAAATATTCAATGCCGCGCTGCCGAGCGCCGCTTCGGCAGCGAGTACGGCCACACCGGCATCGCTGATCACATTGGTATTGCCCTTTTCCGCAACCTGCCTGGACAGATCGATTACCTCTATACAAAGTGTCGCACAGGCCAGCGGCACATCCGTTGCCTCTTTCAAAGCCAGCTGAATCGCCTCCGCCCGTTTTACCTTGTCTGCATCGGCTTCTTTTGGCATTCCATAGGCGGCCATCACCTGGTTAAAGACGTCCACATCTGCCTGGATCAGGTCAACAAACCGTTTGCGCAATTGCTCAGCCTTAGCCAGCACCGATTCCATTTCCGCATTAACGGATTCATAACCTTTCTTGCCTATCGTAAAGTTTGCCACCATGCTTACCAGTGCTGCCCCCATGCCCCCGATGATGGCAGCAGCGCTGCCGCCCCCGGGGGTGGATGACTTGCCGGCAAGATTTTCGAGGAATACTTCAATTGTCTGATCTTTTATCATTGATACGGGTCCAGGTTAGCTTTTACAGGATACATTGATACATCAATTTGCCATCGAATATGGGTTACCCCGGGACATGAATGTATTCCTGACGGTAACGGGGTAAATTTATGCATGGACAATGCAGGATAATAATACAGATAATACCCGACCATGAATAAAATTATGTTCCGGTATCTACCCGAATCAACTGACTGAGCAGGCAAGGCAAATTAATGAAAAAACTATTGTTCCAGCTGGATACGGATGCCCAACCCTCGGTGTTTGACACGGTTGTCTCCTACGATGGTGGTGCCGATCAGGTTATCGGTTATGCAGGCTGTGTACCCGATATGGTTCAGCCGATGGTCGAGGGTGCAATCTTTACCCGTGCCGGAGCGAACAAGAAGTACACCGCCCTGTTTATCGGTGGCAGCAGCGTGACGATTGGCGATGCATTGCTCGACGCCGTCAAACGGGTCTTCTTTGACAGCTTTCGCGTATCGGTGATGCTTGATTGTAATGGCTGTAACACGACTGCGGCCGCCGCTGTCGCCAGCATCCTTAAAAGTGGCAATATAAACGGCAAAAAAGCAGTTATACTTGCAGGGACCGGACCGGTAGGTGGTCGGGCGGCCGTCATGCTCGCCCGGGAAGGTGCACGGGTGGCAATCACGTCCCGCAGCATGGCCAGATCCGAGCAGGCCTGCAAGCACCTGAACGACCGTTATAATGTTGACATTGAGCCGATGGAGGCAGACACCCGCGAGCTGCGCAAGCAGGCCATCGCAGATGCAAGCATCGTTATGGCAACCGGCGCCGCCGGTGTGAAGCTGCTGGAAGCAGCAGACTGGCAGGACAATACGGCTGTCGAAATAGTTGTGGATGCGAATGCCGTACCACCGGCGGGAATTGCAGGCGTGGGTATGAATGATCGCGGCAAGGTCATCAATGGCAAGACGCTGTGGGGTGCACTTGGCTTCGGGCCCGCCAAACTTGCACTACAACGCCATTGTATAGGCAGTCTGTTTGAGCAGAACGATCTGGTCCTGGATGCAGATGAAATCTTCCGACTGGCAAAAACGATGATATAACCTGTTAACTACCTGAACCGATTCAGTATGGATATGAAGAATATACGCTACCGCCTGTTTTCAGTACTTCTTGCCACTGTTTTTGCAATTCCGCTGGTATTTGCCCAGGGATACGAAAACGGTCGAACAGCCTATATCAACGGGGACTACAAGACCGCCTTTACCATACTCAAGCCACTCGCGGACGCGGGTGATGCGGAAGCCCAGAAGATGATGGGCATCATGTACGATTACGGCCACGGCGTAGCACCGGATCCGGCCCAGGCATTGCAGTGGTATATACGTTCAGCGGAACAGGGCCAGACCGCTGTGCAATACCAGGTTGGTGCCAAGTATTTCAAGGGTGAGAACATTGCCCAGGACTACAATGAAGCGGCGAGATGGTGGGCGATGGCAGCGGACGGTGGTCAGGTAGATGCGCAATTTAATCTCGGTCTGATGTATTTCCGCGGTCTGGGCATTACCCAGGATGACACCCGTGCGGCCGAACTGTTCCGTCTTGCGGCCGATCAGGGCCATGCACACGCCCAATATAGTCTCGCGGTCATGTATGCGTTTGCACGTGGTGTAGACAAGGATTATGACACTGCCCTGCAATGGTTTATGAAATCAGCTGATCAGGGCGTGGCCCAGGCACAATATAACCTCGGCATATTCCATGAGAACGGTTATGCGGTGGAAGCGAATCTTGAACGTGCAAGGGATTGGTACACCCGTGCCGCAGACCAGGGACTGGAAGAAGCCCGGGCTAAACTGGTCACACTGAATTCGACTACACCAGTTGCAACGGCTGTCGAAGCGGCTGTTACACCCTCCGGAGAGCTTACCCCAGCTGTCGCCACTGCCTCGACGGTCAGTCCGGCAACAGTCGAATCAACGGAAACTTCGACCACACCGATACCTGCGGCAGATACAGCGTATTCACTCTCGGAAATCTCGACCAACGGCATCAAACGCGAGGACTGGGTACTCCAGCAAAAACCGGACAGTTATACCCTGCAGATCGGCAGCGTGACCGAGGAGGATGACCTGGTGAAATTCCTGCAAGGTCATGGCATCGAAGACAACTCAGCGTATATCCAGGTGATAATCGATGGTGTGACCCGCTATAATGCCATTTACGGTGTATATGCCACCTACGCCGAGGCTGAGCAGGCTGTTGCCGGGTTACCCGATTCATTACGTCAGGTTAGCCCCTGGATACGTAATTTCGGTATCCTGCAAAAGATGCTCAACTGATTACCTGCCTGACTGCAAGATGCTGAATGTCGATGTTTGATGACATCCTGAACGAGACCGAAGAAGAAATCCTTCAACGCTTTTACAAATTCAGAACCACAGGAACACGGGGCTTGTCTCTGGAGGAACTGGCCGCTGTCTTCAAATTGCGCAAGGAACAGCTCGTCTGCGCGTTCGGCTTTAATCCGGTATCGAGGTATCTGATAGAAATACTGCCTGTACTCGGTTTTGCCACCTGGAATGAGCTGGTCCAGGAACGGAACAATATCTTTACAACAGACATCTACAAACGTCTGGCGCTGGAAAACGTGCTGAAGATATACGAGAAGGTCAGGACGGACCCGGCAACGTTACAGGTCATGCAGTATCTGCTCCGGCAGCGTCTGGAAAAGATCGAAAGTGAAATTGAATCGACAGTCAATTCAATGATAATTGAAAGGTACAAGACCGAGATGCGTGCGATCTATACTACAGGTATTGCCACTATCGACTTTACCGAAGAGCGGCTGGATCGACAGGACAGTGGTTTCCGTGCCCTGCTGAACGAGGTCAGCATGATTGTTGAAAACAGGATCATTCCGGTCGGTGAAATTTTTTTCCGGGACAGTATTTTGCCCCAGGAAAAACAGAAACTGCTTAACAAGGGCTTGATTCCGAAAGAACTGATACAATCCAGAATCAATGACTCCAGTATCAGTGCGGACGAACGCAAGATACTGAGTGAGTATCTCCGGTTTAACCGCAACTAGGCCAGCACAACGGAACCCATGTCCAGCTTTACAGAATTATTGACCGCCTCGGATGCTGACCTTGTAAAGATCTTCTACAAGATTACTATCAATGAAAATGATGACTTTATCATCAAGATAAACAAGGCGGCAGCGCAACTCGGACTGAACCATTCACAACTGGTCTGTGCGCTCGGTTTTAACAGACACATTCGTGAGCTGTCTGATATTTATTCAACACTCGGGTTTCGTTCCTACAAGCTGTTGTCCTACCGCTGCAATGAACTGTTCAGCACCGATACCTATAACCAGCTCGCAATTGACAACATTCTGGATATCTACTCGGAACGTCTTGAGGACCAGCTAATTCTCGATACCATCAAACAACTGATTAATACCCGACTCGGTAATATCGAGGCCAGTATTAACAAGAATGACGACCCGAGTCACCTTTTCAGTTACCGCATGGAGATACACTCGATCTACTCGGCCGGCATCGTGGACAAGGAGTTCGCCGGTCAACGCATGCAACTGAACAATGGCAAATTCAGGACCATTTCAGACGAGGTAAACGCCATCGTCCAGGCCGGATTCTTCCCGCCGAGCAACCTGTTTTTCCTGGACAGCCTCGCGCCAGACGAGAAGAAACTGCTGATTGAAAATGGGCATATCAGTCACGACATGATCAAGAACCGTTTGCAAAACACGAATATTACACAGGACGAGCGCGATATGCTTGAGGCTCATTTGTAGGCAGCCCATCCAGTCTTGATCTGTAATTCCGGCAGGCACACCAGCCTCCAGTCCACAGCGTGAGCAAAATAACAGTTACCCTTCGTTACATTCCGCTACACAATTGCAACTGAACGCTTTCAACCTCACGTTTATTATTTCCTTATGCATCGATAATCAAGGAAATGTTATGGGTTATGACAAGTTACAAGACAGGATCTTCTGGAATATCACTGGCTGGTTTGTGTGTCTTCGGCAGGATGATGAGAAAAATACATTTCGTATCGGCTTACGCCCACTGGATGTAAAGATCAACGAATTTGGTCTTATTCTCGGCCCCTTCCAGACTAGAAGACACCTCGAAAAATGGCTTGATGAATACCTGGGACAGCATGCACGACCACGCAGGTCCCTGTTGCAAAACCATGGTGAGATGCAATCACTCAAAAAGGTGCGTTACCCGGATACTGAATAACACATATACGTATATATTTCGTAATTTACTGAATCTGTGGTGCGGAAAGAGGAATCGAATTCTGTATTTATGCTATTGTTTCATATGAAATTATTTCAGTGCCGCATGAAATATACCCCATAATATACCCCAATTCACTAGAGACCAAGTGTTCTTCTTAGCCACCAGAATATTTTCCAGTTAGTAACTTCAATATTAATTCTGCTTGATGTAGATGTCCATTCTCTATCATCCGTGGTAATCCAATCTCCATTTACACGTCCGATAAGTCTGAATCCGGGCAAATAATAATCGCAACTCCAATTATCTTTATTCATAACTATACAGTCAGTAAGTATAAATAATTTATCACTAGAACAATGGCTACTTGTAAATAGCCCTTCCTTGCACGTTTTCTGCAATTCAGTGTTTTCAAGGTTGTGATGTATACCAATTACTTGTTGACTTTCCTCGGAAATTCTAAAAGTTGTCCTCAAAAATTCTTTTGGACTACAGTTTTTCGAATTAGTTGAACATTGTTCAGAAATGTAGTGGATCGTCATCTCTTTCGAGAAGATACCACCATCATTTTCCCAAACAATAAACGAAAAAAAGGCGATAATAACTACCCAACTGACCGCATCAAATTCGTCCATTGCCCCTCCCTAGTCTGACAGCAATAAAAATAACTAAGTTTGTTTATATGCCCAAGCAAAAATAATTCGTGTTAGTTTAATTGCTGTATATAATCCAATTGGAACACCAATCATCCATCTTATATCTTCAACATGATTCGTGAGTTTAATTCCCTGATTCAATATTAAGTCAATACCATTTCCGACGACTGCACCAACTACAATACCTGCAAGGGACGCTACAACGACGGAAATACCGCCAACTATTAATCTAATTAATGGTTCCATGTATTTAATATACAATACGGGCTAGAGTCGACCTAATCCAAAATTCATTAGTTTAGCTAAATACCCCTGTCTGGTTACCCTAGCTTCCTTAGATAAGTCGCTAATTCCGCCTGCAACTGTTCGTCCGTTAAGTTGCTGAACGACATTTTGCCGGAATGCTCCATATCCTGTTTCTGTAAATCTGGCAGTGTTTTCTTCAATAACCCTAGCGCTGCCGTTACTTGTGAGGGCTGCAACGGGTTTTTTAAATTCCCAAATATATGATTTTGCAGTCGATTAATAATCTGACTGGATTTGATTTTTGCCCGCGTGTTATCGTCATGCACTATACGTTTTAACCTAGCTGCCATTTCTGTTTTCCTCCGGCGACATGCACACAATATAAATTTTGCAATTCGCTTGCATCTTGCCGCTCGCGTGCAGTATCCGCCTTTTCAACCTTTTGCAATCATTCGTGTATATCAGCGTGTAACTTCTTCAGTTTCTCGACACGGGGGAAGCTGAATCGTAATCAGACAACCAATCCCCTAAAGCTTGTAGTCTAGGAGTAATACTACTATCTGTATATCCGCGTTCCCTTGTTACCGTAGTACCGTGGGCTTCCTTCCCCGCAGTTAGTTTTGACTGAAAGGCATGTATTTCTTGGGGTTGCGCCATTTCCTTGTTTGCAATGATTGTTTGCGTCTTGATTGCAACTTGATTGTGAGTTGTTTGCGGCTTGTTTGTCAGTTCGGGCAGTTGTTCTGTCGATAGATCAATCGGGCGCAATGTCGAAGCGACTAGGCGTTCGCCGTCGGTCACTGTAGCGGTGTATCTCAACCCGGCAAGGTTCCCCATGCGCTGGTGTAAATTGGAACGACGCTGGTATGGCAGGCCGGTAGATTTCCAGAACTTCATAAAGGCGCTTTGCTCGCCTATACTGAAATGCCCTACAGGCAGGGGATCGCCAGCTTTACCATGTACGCTGGTGCGAGTACGGTGTATGCTGGCGTTGAAAATCGCATAGTATTTGTTCCCGCTCAACACGCAACGAAATTGCAGCGTGATACCATCGGCACGGCGCTGGTTTCTAGTGTCCACGATATAGTTACCCGTAGAATATCCCACATATTCCAGCAGCATGATGTTTGCCATGTATGCAATATTCACTATCAATCTTCGCTTATGTCGCTGCACTACTTATTCTGGCAAGTGCATCTATCCGTGATCCTGTTTGTGCGGAACGGCCTAGCTGAAATTTAATATCAGACCACCTAGATAATATTACTGGAAGGCCGTTCTCTAGGGCTTCTACTATTTCTTCAGGTAGACACCCTGATATTTTGGCCTTACCGCCCTGTTTAACCAGCTCCCGCAGGTAATAACAGACCGGCTCACCTTTCAGGTGCGCGGATGGTTGTTCATTTAGCGGACAGATCGGTGCGCTGCATCTTTCAAACTTTGGGCAGTTCTGCATTTTCATGCAGCTACCTTTTGGGGTTTGCAGACAGGTTTCCCACTGGGCTTGCGATGCTTGATGCGTTCGGTTATCCACGCCTGTAACTCGCTTTCAACCCAACCAACTGAACGGGCACCCAAAACAACCCGCTTGGGGAATCCTCCTATCCCCTCAAGGCGATAAATTTCTGAACGGGATAATCCCGTCCGCTCTTGCACCCCAGATAAACGGATAATTGATTCTGTCATGTTGCCTCCAAGCCGTCTCAGGCCATTGATGGTTTAACGTGACAGCTAATGTATATCAGGTGGGACTGGTACTAGAAAGCATCCAGTAGTTACTACTGAAACTGGTATCAAGTAGTAACTACTAGAATTTATTTATTGGTCAGTTGAAACAGCGGTATATTATTTTTGTATTTTTTCCACCAAGAATCGAATGTGTCCGGATTTAAAGTTAGTCCAGTTTGCATTTCAATATTAGACATAGCTTCTTTTTTATTTTTATATTTTCTTGAATGATATTTCTTTAAATGCAGACAGATAACATCATGGTGCCTAACCCAAGGGGAATGCATTCCGCCTTTTTTATGGCTAGCTCTAATTTCTTCAAGTTTTAGGCTGTCAAAACTGACTTCAAAAAATATTAATGAAATGGATGCCAGCAGCAGCTGAATCTGGTTATTTTTTGCAAATTCCTCAGCGTCAATCAACAGATCAAATATTGTTGATATTCTAGCTCTTGGTGCTTTAGTAATTTTCAAATAATAAAAAATGTATTTTTTAAGTATTTTCAGCACATTCTCTGTTGTTATTTGTTCCTTCCCACCGAGTACGCACGCTAGTTTTAAGATATCCGTATCCAAATATTCAGGGTCTAACAGTGGGATATATTTGTCTTTAACAGCTTTTTTTGCTTTCGTCATTTTTATACGCCCTTGCTCGTATCCCTTGTGATAGGGCACCAAGCCAGCTGGACAAGGGTTCCAGTTTTTGCCCCGTCGGGCTAGGCTTGGCGTATTGTAATTATGCGCGTTTTATCTTGATTACTTCCCCGCCTTTTTGCGCCGCGTCCAGGGTATCGCTCCACCATTGCATCAGCTTGGTACGTTCGGGCAAATGCGTAGCACGGTTATAAATGGCGCGGATTGCATTAGTGTCTTTATGTGCCAAAGCTGCCTCGATTACATCCGCGTTCCACTTGCCTGATTCGTTTGCAATCGTGCTGAATGTGGCGCGAAAACCGTGCCCCACCAGCTTGCCCTTATAGCCTAGCCTGTGAATAACCACGTTAATCATATTTTCGCTAGCAAAGGGGTATTTACCATGATTCGGGTACAGATATTCTGAATATCCGGTGTATTGTTTCAGTTCTCCCAGCAATGCGACTACCTGCCGGGACAGTGGGACAATATGTGCATTCGGATTCTTGCGTCTCGATTTCATGCGTTCCGCCGGGATCGTCCATTGCTTTGCTTCCAGATTAAATTCTGCCCATTTTGCCCCGCGTAATTCGCCTGTGCGTACTGCCGTATGCATTAACATGGTTACAGCGATACGCGATTCAGGTCGACCGGTGTAGTCATACAGCTTGCGTAAAAATTCGCCTAGTTCTTTCTGGTCTATATGCGGGTAATGTTTACCCTCGTTTTTCTTTAGGACATTGCGAATATAGGTGGCCGGGTCATCCTCCCGCAAACCTTCCCCGATTGCATAGCGTAAAACCTCGCTGCACCAGCGGCGCGTGCGGGACAGTAATTCCAGTGCTCCCCGGCTTTCCATCGGGCGTAGGGCAGATAACAAGAGGCTGGGGGTAATATCTGCCACGGGTACCCGACCGATACGGGGAAATATGTTACGGCTGAAGGTCGCTTCAATACTTTCACGGTAGGATGGTGCCCAATTCCGTGCAGTTACCCAGCGCTCAGCTACGGCTTCAAAGGTATTAGCCGCCTTGTGCATATCGGCAACCTTTCCCGCCCTCCTTTCTGTCACGGGATCGCGTCCGGCACAAATCAGTTTCTTAGCGGCGTCTCTCGCTTCCCTCGCTTCCTTTAGCGTGACAACAGGATAAACACCAAGGGCAAGATTTTTTTCCTTGCCATGCAGACGGTATTTCAGCCGCCAATATTTTGATCCATTCGGGTGTACAAGCAGGAACAACCCGCCTGAATCGGAGACTTTGTAAGGTCGTTTATCGGGCTTTGCTGTGGTAATCCTGATATTGGTAAGTGGCATCTTGTACCCCCACTGAATCGGAAATGTGCCCCAATTATACCCCCAGCTAATTCAGGATGCTACAGGACACTACAGGTTAATACAGGCCGTTTATTCGGTGATATTCAGGGGTTTTGGGGATGTCGCGGGATGTTCTGGGAAGTCGAATGGTGCCGGAAAGAGGAATCGAACCTCCGACCTACGCATTACGAATGCGCCGCTCTACCGACTGAGCTATTCCGGCGTTAGAAGACAACCCGACTGCGATTTACCTTGAAGATACCCCGGCGTTTGGTATGCCAGCCTGTAGTATCTGTTTAACGGCAAGGGCCGAAAAAAGAGCGCATCATACCGGAACTGACAGACAGGCACAAAAAATTGTCGAATAAATCACATTTCCAGAGGTAATTCAGTCACTTGAATTCCGTTTGTCCCTTCATTACTACCATTTGTCTGAGAACGCTTCACCGCTCAGCGGATATAACCTAAGTTATGGCCATGAACAATTATAAAAATTCCGGTTTTTCGTTGATAGAGCTGATGGCCGCCGTTGCCATACTGGGCATCGTCGTCTCATTTGCACTGCCATCGTTTCAAAATACCATAAAGAATAACTGTCTTACCACCGGTACCAATACACTGGTCACCAATCTGCAGCTTGCACGCAGTGAAGCGGCCAAACGACGTCAGGATATCTCTGTGATTGCCAAGGGCGGTGACTGGAGCGATGGCTGGACTGTGGAAGACCCGGCATCTACCGTTCTCAGTGATGTCACTCTGACCTGTACGGCAACAACCATAACAGAACAAAGCGGTGATACCGCCGTCGTCTACAAATCAACAGGATTCATAGATACACCAGCTACCTTTGATGTCTGTGATGACCGCGACGATGAAACCGGTCGTCAGGTATCGATCAATCTGGTAGGTCGACCCAATACCAACAGGAACTTTGTCTGCCCATGATAACCAGGTCACCACAACGGCAAACCGGATTTACCCTGATAGAAGTACTTGTATCGCTACTGATCCTCGCTATCGGCGTGCTTGGCATTATTGCGCTGCAATTCAAGGGTCTCAAATACAGCTATGACGCCAATGTACGTAGCCAGATCACGTTTCTGGCCAATGATATTGCAGACAAGATGAGACTGAATCAGCTGAATGCGACCGATTATGTTGCCAATTACACAGCGGGGGGAGCACATACACCATGTGATTATGCAGTCGCCTCTGATGCTGATAATGACCTGAACTGCTGGTATGACTTTGTCGACTGGGCGCTACCACCGGGCAGCACTGCAAATATTACCGGTCCGGTCGGTCAATTGTATACCGTCGCGCTCGGATGGACTGATCGCGAAGGCGAAACCCATACCGTTACCTATTCCTTTCAGCCAAATTAAAAACCGGTTCCCCGATGAATAAACCAGTCCTGAAACAAGAGAATCCGGGTCATCAATCCGGACTTACACTGATCGAAATCATGGTTGCACTTGTCATCGGTTCGTTTCTGATGCTAGGCGCCATGGGTCTGTTTATCAGTAACAAACGTGTGTATACAGAACAGGATGTGATGGGGCGTTTACAGGAAAACGCGCGTTTCGCTATCAACCTGCTGGTAGAAGATATCCGGATGGCCGCGTATCTGGGTTGCTCGGATGACCCGGCGATGCTGACAAACTCACTGAGCGGCGCCGCTACGGTTACCAATCTGTTCAATTTCAATAACCCCGTCGAAGGTTCTGAAAATACTGGCGGCTGGTTACCCTCTGCCAGTACCGACCCTGTAGGGACCTCCGATGCGATTACGGTCCGTTATATAGACCCCATCACTGCCTCTGTTACCGTCAGTTCGGACATGGCAGACGGTTCGGCAACGACAGTAATCCCGGTCGCCTGCACCACCAGTTGCGCAACACACATAACGGTGGGTGAACCGCTGGCCATCAGTGATTGTGCCAGCACCGATATTTTTGCTGTGACCACGGTGAATGCCACCAGTCTGGAGCGCACAACTGCTTTATCGAAAGGCTATACAACTGCCTCGCAAATCTCCCGATACGTTACTAATCGCTACTATGTTGCTACCGGGTCAAACGGCCCTTCCCTGTTCCGCCGTACCTACGCCCAGGACAAGGGTGATATCGATACTGATTCCAATACATCTGAATTCCTGTTGCAGAACCAGGAATTGATCGAAGGCGTGGAAAACATGCAAATCATGTACGGGGTTGACAATAACGCCGACCTGATCGCCAACAGTTACGTCACGGCCACCGACGTCGCTTCGTCGGGAGGCTGGAACAATGTCGTCAGTGTGAAGATCGCCCTGCTGTTGCGCACAGTGAATGAAGAATCGTCGAATGAGGTTGATTCCAGTACCTATAACCTGCTCGGCACCACGATCAACCCGACCGATGACCGTCGCCGACGCCGGGTATACAGTACTACTGTACAGATCCGTAACCGAACCTGATGGAGCGAATAAACATGTCCCGATCTCACATTCACACGAATCTGTTACGTCAGGAAGGTGCAGTACTGATTACGGCACTCATTATGCTGGTGATACTGACACTGCTGGGTCTGAGCTCGATCAATACCACGACGATGGAAGAACGCATGGCTGCCAATACGCAGGACATCACCCGTGCATTTCAGGCGGCATCGACCGGACTGGCACAGGTTTTCAATGACGAAGACGCCTTTTCAACAACCAACACACTTGTAACAGACGGTACAGCCGATGACCTGTATGCCAAGTCGGCAGATGTCGGTGGGTCCGGTGCGGATGCCTATGGTGCAACTACCAATTTCAACTCGGTCTATCGCCAGATGACTGTTCCACCCCGGGGCTCTGGCTGGGATGCCACGTATGGTTTCTATCATTTTGATCTGTCAGCGAGCGGTGCAACCGACAGTGGCGCAACGACAACGATCCATGCCGGTGCCTATCAGGTCGGCCGTGCCCAGTAAATCCATAATTTTATCGTTAATGATAAAAGGAGTAATCAGATGAACAGGTACTCAGTAATATCCGCCATACTCATAGCCGTGTCCGGTGCCACCACACCACTACAGGCAGAGGAAACGATGCAGATCTTTGATAACGGTAATGACGGTGAAGTCCGCTATTACAGTGTGGTCTGCGCTTCAGGAAAACGGACTTCAGTCAGCAATGATTTTGAGAATAAACAGATATGCACCATGCTGGTTAATGACAAGCAAAAGGTGTGTCGTGAAGGGTGGGATATCGACAGTGCTGCACAAGAAGCCTGTCAGTAAGACACCTGAAACCTGTACGTGTGTTAAATCCAGAATTGAATACCGAAACCGAGGTTAGACTCATGTCGCGCAACCATTTTAATCGATTGTTCCACTTACTGCTGACATTCACCCTGGTCACAGTCCAGGGTATCGTTTCCGCAGATGATACCGAGATCTACTTCAGCTCCGGCAGTTCCACCGGCAATACCGGAGAGGTCATCCGCCCGAATATCCTGTTCATCCTGGACACCTCCGGCAGTATGACCGAGACGATACCCGAGGCAGGTGGTGCGAAACGCATTGATGTGCTCAAGGATGCCGTCAAACAGGTCATCACGGATGTTGAAGATGTCAACGTCGGTTTGATGCGATATACCAATGATGACGGCGGCCCGGTTCTGTTTCCCGTAACCTACATCGATGGTGATGTCTCGGAAGTGGTTGGTGAGGTTGTCGATCCGGTTGTACTCAGCTATGAATCAACCATTACCACCGGTGTCAACGATGGAGAAGAGAACCTGACGACCAATACTGTCGCCCTTGGAGAACCGGTGCTGGAATATGTAGAGGTAGGTACTTCGTCAGCCCTCATCAGTACCTCACAGAACCTGAGTTTTATAGTCCAGAATGACTTCGATGACGCAGAGGAGACCACCTCCGGAGGAAGTAATGGCAAGGTGATCAATGACACGGCACTGAACTTTGTGCCAAACAACCTGGTTGCTCTGCGATTTGATGATGTCGATGATGACGCCGTTGATAACAACATACGCAATGCAAAAATACTGCATGCCTACCTTGATTTTGATATTAACTACAAGAAGACCACCTCCACCAATGTCAGAATCTATGGTGAAAATGCAAACGACCCGATCGCATTTAATACTTGCGGCAGTTGCAAGGATATCTCCACCCGTAGCCGTACCGCCTCGGTCAGCTGGAATGGTCTGCCCGCATCAGGCAAGAACGCCACGATTACCAGCCCGGACCTGAAGGACATCGTCCAGGCCATCGTCAGCCGTGGATGTGACAATGCCCCGTCAGCGACACCCGATACGACAGGCTGTACCTACAGTAACGATAATATGGTATTTTTTATTGAAACCTTGACCGGTGAACGTATCCTGTACAGCGCGGATAATTTCCCGTTTACCCGTCAACCCCGCCTGCGCATCGAGATCGAAACAACTGCCTCCGTCGCGGTACCGGGTGACAAACAAATGATAGGTTACCGGTTTGAAAACATCCGGATACCGCAAGGCGCAGTGGTGACCGATGCGAGCCTGGTACTCACTCCCTCCGCCACGGAAGGCTCCGCCAGCGACACTGAATGGACGATACAGGCGCACTACAGCAATAATTCGAGGGCATTTTCGACGGTTGATACCAATTTCTCCGCCCGGACCAAGACCACCGCCGTGGCTAAATGGAAAGTGCCTGCATTTACCAAGGCCGACCCGGTGGAAACGACAAATAACAGCGGCGCTGACACCCTGACGGGTGTACTACAGGAAGTCGTCGACCGTGTCGGCTGGTGTGGAGGCAATGCCATCAGCCTGTTCGTAACCGGGGCCACCAATACGTCCACGGTTTTCCGGGAAACTGAGAGCTTTGACGGTAGCACCGGTACACCGCCAAAACTGAAATACAGCTTTAAAAGTGGCTCCACCGGCTGCTACGCCGCCACTGAATCCTCCCAGACCGGTGTTGAAGGTGATGATGCCGAGCAGGCCGCTGATGGTAATGTGAATATTACGGACATCGATCTGGACCTCGGCACTGATACCGTGGGTGTCCGCTTTCAGGGGGTGGATATCCCCAATGGAGCAACCATACTGGAGGCCGCGATCACCTTTACCGCCCAGAATACTTCCACAGGGGCCGCCTCGTTTACTATCAAGGGAGAGTTGGCTGATGATGGCAGCGCCAACATCTTTTCCAATATCCCGAACAGCATCAGTGACCGTACCTATACCAGCACAGTTGCATGGGCGCCGGAAGACTGGATTACCGGTTCGGAGTTATATACTACCAGTGACCTGACGAGCATAGTCCAGACGATGGTAAATGCAGCAAGTTGGGAAAGTGGTAATCCGATGGTATTTGTAGTCGAACCGGGGACCGGTAGCCGTATAGCGGAGAGCAACAACAGTGACCCGGCACGTGCACCACGACTGTCTATTCGTTATGCAGATACGGCGGAAACCCAGTTCAAGTCAGTACGTGAACGGCTGATCGAGCTGGTCGATGACCTGCCTGCATCCGGAAATACTCCAATTACGGAAACCATGTATGAGGCCGCCCTCTATTGGCGCGGTCAAAAAGTTGATTTCGGTAAAGGCCGTGATTCCTCATCCCGTGCCCGAATCAGCCATCCGGGCAGTTATTGCAAACGTAATGCAGACGATACACTGGATTGTCGCGGCGCCACAGTGGGTACCGGTGATGGTGCCCCGGATCCGGATATCTATGGTGTAACCAAGCAAGATTCCTGCAATATGGCAACTAATCCGAACAGCACGAACTGTGCAGATCAGAAGATAAATGGCACGCCTGAATATATCAGCCCGTTCAACTCGGAATTGACCTGCCAGAACAACTATCAGGTGCTATTGACCGACGGCGCTGCCAACTCCAGTAGTGACGCGTCCAGAAGCAAGATAACTACCATGATCGGTACATCCTGCCTGGCCAATAACAGTACTGTCAAGGCAACCGGTGATACTCTGATTGACTACTTCTCAAACGAGCAGTGTACTGTAGACCTGATGAAGTTCATGAAGGAAAACGACCAGTCCACAGCCACGGTGGGAGATAATCTCGACAATGAGCAGATCGTCCGCACCTATACGATTGCGTTCAACCTGGATAATGCACATGATTTACAGTACCTCAAGGATATGGCCACTGTGGGAGACGGACAGCAATTTACCGCCGTTACCGCCGGCGATCTGGTCGATGTATTTACCAGCATCCTCACCGATGTAAAGAGCGATCCCACCTCGTTTGTATCACCCTCGCTGGCTACCAATGCGTTTAACCGTCTGCTCAGTCGCGATGAGGTTTACTTTGGTTTGTTTACACCGGCACTGAACCTCGCCTGGCCAGGTAATGTGAAGAAATACAATATCTGTGTTGATTCTTCCATCGGATGCTCACTCGGCTCATTCCTGGATGCCAATGGCGATGTGGCAATTGATCCGGCGGACGACAAGTTCAAGGACACCGCACAAAGTATCTGGTCCGCCAGTGTTGACGGCAGGGCCACCACCGAAGGAGGTTCCGGTGCGGAGATTACGGACCATACCACGGTCCTGCTGTATACCGAGTCGAGCAATGGCACACTGGCCACAGCAACAACACCGCTGAGTACTACCGGTTATAACCTGACCAGTCTCAACTGGGCTATCCCGGAACTGACTAATCTGCGTGCCGCCGTGTGCCCGACACCGTCCACCACTGCCGGTTCGGACTGTGAAAACCGTATGTTATGGTTGCTCGGCAAGAATATTACCGCCGACCCGGAAACAGATATCGACGCCAACCAGCGTTGGTCTACCAACGATATCCTGCACAGCTCACCCTCAGTTATCACCTATGGCGGTCAGGACGATGACAATGACGGCACACCGGCTGAAGCGGAAGACACTGACGGAATAATATCCACCTTTTTTGACAAAATTGTCGTCGGTACCAACGACGGATCGATACGTATGATTAACGGTATCGACGGGACGGAGGATTGGCGCTTTATGCCCAGTGAATTCTGGACACAGCAACAGACACTGTTTACCAACCCGCAATCGGATCATGTATACGGTCTGGACGTCACCCCCACCTTGTATGTGAACGATGTGGACAATAACGGCAGGATTGAAACCGGTGATGGCGACTTCGTCAAGGTCTATATGGGTGCAAGAATGGGCAACCAGTTCCTCTATGCACTGAATGTATCGGCCAATGTCACCAGCGCAACCCAAAAGGTAGTGCCGAAGTTCATGTGGAAAATACAGGGTGGTGTGACCAGTGGATTCGAGCGACTGGGTCAGACCTGGTCGCAACCGAGACTTGCTGAAATCGCGACTACCACCGGCAAAAAAACCGTGCTGATATTCGGTGGCGGGTATGATCCCATACTGGAAAGCCCCGGTACTTTCTCTCCTGCCGACAACGGTGGGGCGAATTTCAAGGGTAACGCCATATTCATCATCGATCCGGAAACCGGTGCAAAAATACTGTCTATCAGCGGTGCGAGCAGCGGTGCTGATATACAGATTTCACCCATGGGCTATTCGATACCTTCCAGGATATCGATAATCGACAGTAATGGTGATGGCCTCGACGACCGCCTGTATGTCGGTGATACCGGTGGCCAGATCTGGCGTGTAGACCTCGGTACCGATATCAAGGCAAGTGGCGGTCTGGACGCTGCCTGTCTGGCTGGCACACCACCGACCTGTACCTCGACAATTGTGGGTAGACTGGCAACGCTGTCAAGCACCTCGGTAGCTGCCCAGAAACGCCGATTCTTTGAGCCGCCATCCATCGTACAGGTCAGGGATTCAGCTTACTCGGATCAGGCAGACTATGACTATGTACTGCTCGGTTCAGGTTATCGTTCTCACCCGCTCAACACTGTGATTCAGGATCGGTTCTACGCTGTCCGGGACCGTCACATCAGTGGGCTGACTGACAGTGATGGTGATCATTACTCCGAGGTGACAGACGGCTACGCGGACGGATCGGGTGGACCGATTATCAATGGGGGATTGATAGATGCAACAACTGCAGTACTGGACACCAGTGATGCAACCAAACAGTCCGACGGCTGGTATTATGATTTTCAGTCTGCAGGTAACGCCGGTGAAAAGGTGCTGTCTGCCCCGAATGCTACGGCCGGTGGTGTTACCTTCACCACGTTCAGACCAGGCGCGGCCAGTGTGTCCAATCCCTGTGAAGGGACACTGGGTAATGCCACAGCCTATAACTTCAGTATTCTGAACGGTAATGCATTCCTCGATTGGGATGCAGATGGTGACATTGATCTGGCCGACCGGGCGATGGCGCTCGGAGGTGGTATACCCTCGGATGTGGTACCGGTATTCACGAAGGAAGGTGTTATTGGTATCGTTGGTATCGAGGGTGGTGCATCGCAGTTGGGTGTACTGGCCGGTCTGCCCCGTTTCCGTACCTACTGGTATGAAGAATAGCACTGACTTATAACGTCTCGTTGCCGGGCCTCCTGCGGGAAACCCGGCAACGGATTCACAAATAACGGAATCATGGAGTATCATGCACTAGCTATGAAAATCCGATAACGGCAACCCGAGATCCAGTCATTCACACCAACTTACAGGATAAATGTTATGTCATTCCGCACCCATACCCTGCTGAACAAATCCGGTCGCAACAATAACAAGGGTTTTACGCTGATAGAACTGCTGATCGTCGTCACGGTAATCGGCATCCTGACCGCCATAGCGTACCCCTCCTATACAAACTATGTTACCCGCGGCAAACGTTCGGAAGGCCGCGCCGCTTTACTGGATGCCGCAGCCAAACTTGAACGGTTTTATTCAGACCGCAGTCGCTACGCAACTGCTGACAATGCTTTCCCGACACTGACAAATTTCAGTACGACGACCGAAACCGGGAAATACACACTGACCATCGCCACATCAGGCACATACCAGACCTATACACTTACTGCCACGCCGACATTTGCGGATCCGGACTGCGGCAATCTGACGTATACCCAGGCAGGCACCAAGGGCATATCCGGCACCCTCTCGGTTGCCGAATGCTGGGGACGATAATAACAACTTTCAGACGGACAGGCTGTCAGCATGCGTGAGATGACGGGTAGTACAAACCCCGGTTCGGTGGTGACACTGCTGTTGGCAGGCCTGCTAGCCGCGTTCCTGTCAGTTGCCAGTCAGGCAGTAACAGACGGGAACCCGGCGAATGAAACCGCGCAGACGGGTATCAATGAAGAACCGGCGCTGAAAACAGATGAGACCCGGTTGTTTGAATTGCAGCGGAAAATCACCTATGGCAATGCCACGCTGATAGAGGTTAAACAGGCATTAAGCAATACGGATGATGTCGCCGGATTGACGAATACACTGCACGCCTTGTACTCCATGCGCTGGCATCGTGGTGTAATCAATCTGCTGGATGACATGTGGGCAGATAATCGGAACAAGTATCCGGAACTGGCCTGGGATGCCCTGTCCAAGGTACCTTCAAGAATAGCCCTGGCCAGCACAATTAATCGAATACGCAGCATGAACCAGCCTGAATATCTTGAATATATCCGTTCACATCGCCATGATGAACACGAGTTTCATCGGGCACAGGTCGTCATTTCTCTTGGTCTGAATGGCGATCCGGACGATGTTGCGTATTTGCAGGAAATGGCTGAAGGTGACAATGTTTATGTGGCCCAGAGCGCGATTACTGCACTGGGTATGCTGGTACACCCCAAATCAAAAGAGGCGCTCAGCACCCTATCCCAAAAATATGTTGATGATGACCGCGGCAGACTGATCAGGGAAGTATTCCAGAAGGCCTACCCTGTTGTCAGGTAAACAGTAAACCCGGCCGGGTTATTTACACAATTCCTGAACCTGTTGCCGGGCCTTTTCCAGACCCTGTGTACGTTCCTCTTCTCCCAAAATCCGTGTATTGCCATCACTGCCTGTAACACTGACCCTGGGTCTTTCATAACTGGCCAGCCTGGACCTGGCCTGCTCACACAGGCGTTTTTGTTCAGCTTGTTCAGTTGCAGATTTCTGCCGCTGTTCCGTCTGTTTTTGCCTTTGTTCTGTCAGTTTGTCTAACGAGTCGAGCCTGTGTTCGAGTTGTTGACGGGAGGCACCATCTGCCACAGGAGGTGGCGGTTTAATTGTAGTCCCCTGGGTACCGGGCGGGGGCGGCGACTGGGTGTAATTGACATTTCCCTCTGCATCAACCCATTTGTGAAGTTCTGCGGCGGGGAGCTGAAATGAAAAAATCAGCCCTATCGATAATATGGAAAATAAACCTGACCTGAACTGGCGCATTATATAATTCCCTGGATTGAATACTTTTATGCCGGTCATAACTTAAATAATAAATGGCCGGTATATATATGATAGTTAAAATAATTTATAGTTTCCTGCTATTCTATACTTTATCAAGTTACGATAAAATGATCAGGACACTGAATCCCAATTATTGAGGCGATTACGATGAATACAAGACTGTTGCTGTTACTGGTCCCGCTACTGTTTATTCCAGTACAATCCGTAATTGGTGTCAGTGTATACCAGTGTGAGGATGAACGCGGCAACAAGACATTTCAGGATAGCTGCCCGCCAGGGACTACCGAGGTCACCAAAAAGGACTATAACACCTCGACACCGGTGGCAAGCACCACTGCCAAACCTGCTCTAACACTCTACACCATTCCCGACTGTGATACCTGTGAACAACTGAGAGAGTTCTTGTCTATACGAGATTTACAGGTCACGGAAAAAAATGTAGCCGATGATGTGAACCTGCAAAATGAACTGAAAGACCTCGCAGGGGAGTTACAGGTCCCGGTACTGCTGGTCGGCAGCAAGGTACTGACAGGATACAATCGTACTGCCCTGTTACAAGCACTGACCGAGTCAGGTCATATTACGACCAGTTCGGAATAAGTGATCTGTCGCCGCATCCATGCGGCTCAAGGTTTGTCACAATTCTATCCAGACGGCTGATGAAGAACTGAAAAGCGAAATTCGGAACAGTTATCTGGTTACCTGCATTTCACGCAGGCTTTCTGGCGAGTTCGCGCGGCAATGAAAACACGACGTTCTCCTCAACCCCGCCAGACTCTATTAGCGCAGCACCACCGGTAAGTTCCCTGAGCCTGTCTATCACCTGATTGACCAGCACCTCCGGCGCCGAGGCACCGGCCGTCAGGCCAATATTCTTCTTGCCCTGTAACCATTCCTCCCGAATATCACTGGCACCGTCTATCAGGTAAGCCGGTATCCCCTTCTTTTCCGAGATCTCGACCAGCCGGTTTGAGTTCGAACTGTTTTGTGAACCGACAACCAGCACCAGATCACAGTCACGTGTGAGATTCTTTACCGCATCCTGGCGGTTCTGTGTCGCATAACAGATGTCTTCCCGTTTCGGGCCATGGATACCTGGAAATCTGTCCCGCAGTGCCTGGATAATCTGTGCCGTATCATCTATTGAAAGGGTCGTTTGTGTTACATACGCGAGGAAACCGGGATTGATGGGATTCAGATCGGCGACGTCTGCCAGTTTTTCAACCAGATAGATCCCGCCTGTTTCCGAGGTTTTACGGTATTGCCCTAACGTACCCTCAACTTCCGGATGACCGGCATGTCCTATCAGGATGCATTCCCTGCCTTCATTCTGATAATGCCTGACTTCCATATGGACCTTCGTTACCAGTGGGCAGATCGCGTCAAAAACCCGCAACTCCCTGCGGGCGGCCTCCTCACGTACAGCCCTGGATACCCCGTGTGCACTGAATATAACCGTTGATCCATCCGGGACCTCTTCCAGGTCGTCCACAAAGATAGCGCCACGCTCACGCAGTGAATTGACCACAAACTTGTTATGGACGACCTCATGGCGTACAAAGACCGGGGCACCAAACAGCTCCAGCGCACGTTCAACTATTGCAATCGCCCGGTCCACACCGGCACAAAATCCCCTGGGGTTGGCCAGAATAATCTGCATTTTATTTTTTCACGTTCCCGTTATGTCTGCCCATACAGGCATGCTCAAACCAGAAGGTATCAATTATCAACATGACCACGCCGATACTGATGGCCGAATCAGCAATATTAAATGCGGGCCAGTGCCAACCTTGATAATACACATCTATGAAATCTATTACATATCCAAACATAATCCGGTCTACCAGATTACCCAGCGCACCACCAAGCACCAGTGCCAATGCGACTGCCAGCCAGCGCCAGGTCACCGGCAAACTATACATCCAGATCAGGAGACCGATACTGACACCACTGCTCAGGATGATGAACAACCAGCGTTGCCAGCCACCGGCATCGCTAAGGAAGCTGAACGCGGCACCGGTATTATGTACATACGTAAAATTCAAGCCTGGAAACAGATGCAAGGACTCATACAGGGCAAATGAATGGACAATATAGTATTTACTGATCTGATCCAGGATCAGCACCAGGGCCGATATCCATAACCACTTTAATGAGGTTGATTTCATCCGTTCCTCGCCTGTTTACAGTCAGTTGTTAGTTATCGATATGTACCACAGATTTTATCGCCCGGTCCCTCAGGCAAAGTGTCTGGTTTCACCCTTGCCATCGACATTCTCGACACAGCGCAGACAAAGCTCCTGATGTGACGGGTTTTTGCCCACATCCGGCCGATGGTGCCAGCAACGTATGCACTTCACATGGGTTGACGGGGTCGCGCTAATCCAGACGCCTTCCAGCTCTGTTGTGTCGGCATTGTCGGGTTTGTTTGACGCGTCACTCACAACGGCCGAGGAACATATTAATACAAACCGCAACTCATCACCGATCGATGTTAGCGCACGGTGATAGACATCATTACAATATATCGATATCTCGGCATCCAGACCGGAACCGATACCACCCGCAACGCGTAGACGCTCCAGCACCTTGCTAACCTCATCACGTACCGCAATGACCTGCTGCCATTTGGCAGTATCCGGAGCGCTGGTCACCGGGTTGCCCTGATACCATTCCTCCAGGAAAACCGATTCACTGCGGGGTCCTGGCAAGTGTTGCCAGATTTCGTCAGCGGTAAAACTGAGTATCGGGGCAATCCAGCGTACAAATGCCTCGGCAATATGGTACATCGCTGTTTGTGCAGACCGCCGTGCCAGACTTGCTGTCGGCATTGTATAAATGCGGTCCTTGATAATGTCCAGATAGAAGTTACCCAGTATGACCACACAGAACTGATGGAGTTTCTGGTAGATCAGGTGAAACTGACAACTTTCGTATGCATCAATAATCTCCTTCTGCATCTCTGCAGTCTGGCCCAGCACCCAACGATCCAGCTCGACCATTTCAGCCTCGCTAACGCTATCCCGTGCGGGCACAAAACCGTCAAGATTTGCCAGCAAGTATCGCGCGGTATTGCGTATACGGCGGTAGGCATCGGCCGTCCGTTTCATAATCTCGTCGGACACACTCATCTCGCCGCGATAGTCAGTTGCCGCCACCCACAAACGCAGGATATCCGCACCGAGCGTATCCATCACCTTTTGCGGGGCGATCACATTGCCAGTCGACTTGGACATCTTCTTGCCCGCCGCATCGACGGTAAACCCGTGTGTTAACACACTGCGGTAGGGCGCCACATTATTGATACCAACCGAGGTCAACAGTGAGGACTGGAACCAGCCACGATGTTGATCTGATCCTTCCAGATAAAGATCCGCCGGGAAAACCAGACGTTCGTCGGTCTTTAATACCGTATCGTGGGTAACACCGGAATCAAACCATACATCCAGCGTGTCACGTACCTGTTCATAATCGTCAGATACTATATCAGCATAGGTGGAGGGGTCCGCATCGAACCAGGCATCAATCCCGCGCTGGCTGATCTGCACGGCGGCACGTTCGATCAGTTCCATTGTCCGGGGATGCAACTCGCCAGTCAGTTTATGAATAAACACGGCTATCGGCACGCCCCAGGTACGCTGCCGGGAGATACACCAGTCAGTACGATCAGACACCATCTTCTCAATACGTTGCTGGCCCCAGGCCGGCATCCAGTTCACATTGCCAATCTCACGTAACGCTGTTGCACGCAAACCATTTGCATCCATACTGAAAAACCATTGTGGTGTGGCGCGGAATATTATCGGTGTCTTGTGACGCCAGCAATGCGGGTAGCTGTGCTGGATAGACTGGTCATGTACCAGACGACCACGCTCTTTTAATATCTCGATCACATGTTTATTTGCCTTGAACACAAATTCACCGGCAAAGAATTCGGTGCCTTCCACAAAACAGCCATTACCGGCGACCGGGTTATCCACTTTTAACTTGTAGTGCAGCCCAGCGAGGTAATCGTCCATACCGTGACCCGGTGCAGTATGCACCGCCCCGGTACCGGCTTCGATAGTGACATGATCACCGAGTATGACCGGTACCTGTCTCGCATAAAACGGGTGCTGCAGCTGGAGGCCTTCCAGCACGCTGCCCTTGAAAGTAGAAATGACCTTGTGTGTGGTCATGCCGTACCTGTTCAGACAACTGTCTGTCAGCGCGGCAGCCAGCACCAGATATTCCATGTTTCCTTCAGCAACAACTTCGATCAGGTTGTAATCAAGCTCCGTATTCAGTGCAACTGCCTGGTTTGCCGGCAAGGTCCATGGCGTCGTGGTCCAGATGACGATCGATATGACAGATGCGTCGACTGGCAGACCTTCTCCTGCAATGCGGGATTTCAAATCCACTGCATCAACCACGCTGAATCTGACATCAATTGCCGGTGAACTCTTGTCCTGATACTCCACCTCGGCCTCGGCCAGTGCGGAAGCGCAATCCGTGCACCAGTAAACCGGCTTGGCACCCTTGATCATATGCCCTGCCTGGATCATCTTGCCCAGTGCGCGGACGATGTTAGCCTCGGTATCGAAGTCCATCGTCATGTAAGGGCGATACCAGTCGCCAAACACCCCGAGGCGGATAAAATCCTTGCGCTGCTTGTCTATCTGCTCTGCCGCATAGGCACGGCAGGCATTACGAAATGTCAGTGCATCTACCTTGACGCCGGGCTTTCCAATCTTTTTCTCAACCTGTAACTCAATCGGCAATCCATGGCAGTCCCAACCCGGCACATACGGGGCATCCATGCCACAAAAACCACGCGATTTGATGATGATGTCTTTCAGAATCTTGTTAACCGCATGGCCGATATGGATATCACCATTTGCATACGGCGGTCCGTCATGCAGTATGTACTGTGGCTTGCCCGCCTTGCTGGCGCGGATATTCCGGTACAAGTCCAGTTGCTCCCAGCGCCGCAACATCTCCGGCTCACGCTGCGCGAGATTGCCCTTCATCGGGAATTCCGTTTTTGGCAGATTCAATGTGTCTTTATATATCGTCATTCTTTACTCATTACGGGTTGGTATAAATCAAGATTAATTCACCGGGCCTGTGGGTGGTGCCTGGTTTGCTGATAATTTTGCCAGGAAGTCCCTGGCACGTTTTTCATCCTTTTGCATTTGTTCACACAAGGCCTCAACTGTCGGAAAATCCCTCTCGTCCCGCAGATGTTTGAGGAACTCCACACTGATGCGCTGACCGTAGATCTGCCGGTCGAACCCGAAGATATAGGTTTCCAGCAACAGCCTGTCGCCGTTAAATACCGGTCGCGTTCCAATACTGGCTACCCCATCATAAACGACATTGTCCAGTCCATGTACCCTGACCGCATAGACACCGGCCAGCGGACAATTACGGCGTTTTAATGCCATATTGGCCGTAGGGTACCCCAGCTCCCTGCCCCGCTTGTCACCGTGGATTACCCGACCACTAATCCTGAAAGGCCTGCCCAGCAATGAACCGGCATGGGTGAAATCTCCGAGCGCCAGATGCCCCCTGATCAGACTGCTACTGACACGTGTCCCATTATAATCGAATGTCTGAGCCGGAATGACGTCAAATCCATACTGATGGCCAGCCTGTTGCAGTAGCTCGAGGTTACCTTCGCGGTTACGCCCAAAACGGAAATCGGCACCGGCGATAAGACGTTTAATGCCGAGGCCATCTACCAGCAGGTCTTTTACAAATGCCTCGGCAGAAAGCGAGGCCAAGGCAGGATCAAACCGCAGACAAAGTACTTTATCGACAGACAACTGATCAAGCAATTCAACTTTCTGGCGAAAATCGGTCAACCGTGCCGGGGCCGAACGCGGCGAAAAATGCTCCAGTGGTAACGGTTCAAAGGTCAGCACGACAGCCGGTACGCCAAGCTCATCGGCATGCTGACGCAACTGCCTGATCACGGATTGATGACCGAGATGTACCCCGTCAAAATTACCGATAGTCACCACACTCTGATGGGTAATTTTTTGCAAGTCTTCCAGACGACGGATAATTTTCATTTCACTCAACCCCGGTTTACGCCGGTGCCTTTATATCGCGCAGGCGCAAACCGGACAACCATAATACGGAAAAATAGACCAGCGCACCGCCGCAGATCCAGAACAGCAGCCCCGCTATCCGCTCATAAACGTTCCATCCAAACCAGGACGGCGGTACGGGCACAAAGACATAGAGCAGTACAGACATCATCGCGGTTGCGAGCAGGATCTTCAGGGACCGGGAGGATATCGACGCGCCGGTCCGGTAGTGGCCCCGTTTTTTCAGTAACCAGTATAACAATCCCGCATTGATATAGGCAGACAGTGACGTTGCGAGCGCAAGTCCCGCATGGGCAAGCGGAAATACCAGCACCAGATTCAGTACGATATTCGATAGCAAGGCAACAACCGCCACCTTGACCGGCGTGGCCGTGTCCTGTCTTGAGAAGAATGCGGATGAGAGAATTTTAACCAGGATAAATGCTGGCAGACCCACCGAGTAGGCAGCCAGACTGCGACTGGACATCAGTACGTCATTGGTACTGAATTCCGCGTAATGAAACAGCGTTGTCAGCAGCGGCACAGCCATTAACGCCAGACCAAATGCCGCTGGTAGCGAGATAAGAAACACCAGACCTATCGACCAGGTCAGGATATTGCCATATTTATCATCGTCCCGGTTCGCATATTGCGCAGACAGGTTGGGCAGGACGACCGTCGCCAGTGCCACCCCAAATACACCGAGCGGAAACTCTACCAGGCGATCGGAGTAATACAACCACGAGATACTGCCTTCCTGTAGAAACGAGGCAATCAGGGTGTCCACCAGCAGGTTGATTTGCGTTACCGAGACAGCAAACAGCGTCGGTACCATTAACAGCAGCACCCGCATCATGCCCGGCCTGTCACCATTTAATCGCGGACGGGGCATCAAACCCAGTTTGAGCAGAAACGGTATCTGAAACGACAATTGTGCCACGCCTGCGATAAAAACACCCCAGGCCAGGGCTACGACCTGCTGTTCCGGTGGAAACAGCGGGCTTAGCCAGAGTGCGCAGCCTATCAGCGACAGATTCAACAGAACAGGGGTAAAGGCAGGCACACTGAAATTACGATAGGTGTTCAATATCGCGCCGGCAAATGCGGTCAGCGAGATAAACAGGATATAGGGAAAGGTAATCTGCAACATGTCGGTTGCCAGCCCATATTTGGCGGGATCACCGAGAAATCCGGGGGCAAACAGACTGATTAATACCGGGGCACCGACTACCCCTATAGCACTGACAATCAACAATGCTAACCCGAGTGTTGCCACCGTCTGGTCAATCAGCGACTGCACTTCCTCCTTGCTGCGCGTTTCCTTGTATTCGGCCAGTACGGGCACAAACGCCTGGGAGAATCCGCCTTCGGCAAACAGGCGACGCAGAAAATTCGGGATACGAAAAACGACGATAAACACGTCAAAACCCACGCCGGCGCCGAACGCCCGTGCCAGAATCACGTCGCGTACCAGCCCGAAAACACGCGAAATCATCGTCATTCCGCCGACAGCCCGGGTCGCTTTAAACAGTCCGCTCATTTAAATAATTACCTGACGCTCTGGTGCCACTTGATAAAAAGTGTTTATCTTCTTGTTTAATTGAGGTTTATTTATTAGGGGCAGAATACCACATTCAATCGCAAGCATTGACAAATTGATTTGAAATCAGCATAGTTACGCGCCTTTAAAACCAGAATCAGGAGTATAACCCTTGGCAAATATTGCATCAGCCAAAAAACGCGCCCGTCAGGCGGTAGTTCGTCGGCTTCGTAACGCCAGTCAGCGTTCATTTTTCCGTAGCCAGCTCAAGAAAGTAGTGGTTGCGATCCAGCAAGGTAACAAGGAACTTGCGATTAAAGCCTACAAGGACGCTGTCCCGATCATCGACAGTATGGTCAACAAGGGCCATGTCCATAAAAACAAGGCCGCCCGTCACAAGAGCAGACTGAATACCCAGATCCACGCCCTGGCGTAATCCAGACCCGCGTCGGTTTTTAATTCGTATCACACAGGGGCACGACGCACGCCGTGCCCCTGCTTGTGTCTAGACCAGTATCAGATTGTCGCGGTGTATCAGTTCTTCATCATCTATATAACCCAGTAACGATTCTATCCGGTGACTCGGTTGACCCATAATGACGCGGGTCTCCTCGGCACTGTAATTAATCAGCCCCCGGGCGACTTCCTGACCTTCAGGACCGATACAGCGCACAATCTCCCCCCGTCGAAAACCACCTTCGACCGCACGCACACCCACCGCGAGCAGGCTCTTGCCACCCTCACGGATGACCTTGACCGCACCCTGATCCAGCGTCAGCACACCGGCGACCCTTGATTGGCCCGCCAGCCATTGTTTACGGGCCGCAATCTGGCCAAACTCGGTAGTAAACAAGGTACCGACTTCCTCGCCCGCCGCAATCCTGACCAGCACATCCGGCTCCAGACCGGCCGCAATCACTGTTGCAGTGCCGGACTTGGCGGCCGTCTCGGCGGCCCGCAGCTTCGTTAACATGCCACCACGACCCCATTTACCGACCTCACCGGCCAGTTTCTCCAGCGCGCGGTCACCGGCCGTTACCTCTTTGAGCAATGTGGCATTTGTGTTGCGTCGAGGGTCCTCATCGAACAAACCGGCCTGATCAGTCAATAACACCAGTACGTCTGCCTCAACCAGATTGGCAACCAGACCAGCCAGGGTGTCGTTATCACCAAACTTGATCTCATCGGTTGCCACCGTGTCATTCTCATTAATAATGGGTACAACCTTGAAGTCGAGTAATGTGCGCAGGGTGGAACGTGCATTCAGATAACGGTTACGGTTGGAAATATCATCGTGTGTGAGCAGGATCTGCGCAGTATGCACACCAAACTTCTGGAAGCAGTATTCATACGCCTGTATCAGCCCCATCTGACCGACAGCAGCGGCGGCCTGCAGGCGGTGCAGTTCATGGGGGCGTTGTTTCAGTCCCAGTCGGGATATACCCTCGGCAACGGCCCCGGACGAGACCAGAACCACATCAATACCCCTTGCCCGCAAGGCCATAATCTGACTAACCCAGATTTGCAGTGTATCGGTCTTCAGACCGCAGCCATTACTGGTCAGCAACGAACTGCCCAGCTTGATGACCCAGCGTCGGGTCTGTGCGATATTATTTCGATTTAGTGACATTTTTCTTGACTACGATTTCATCATCATCCGGTTCACGGTTAAACCAGTTCTGGATTGCATGCAGCAGCTCAGGGCAACCCTTGCCGGAAACCGCTGAAATAGCGTAACAGGGTTTCTTCCAGCGCAATTTCTTCATGATCCCGGACCGTATAGCGTCGACCTGCTTCGGATCCAGCGCATCTATCTTGTTCAGAACCAGCCAGCGATCCAGCTTGTAAAGCTTTTGATCATAGGCCTTTAGTTCGTTGGTGATGACCTTGATCTGGTTGACCAGCTCCTCTACATCGGAGGTACTGACAATATCAACCATATGTAACAGCAGGCGGGTCCGTGACAGGTGTTTGAGGAACTGTATACCCAGACCGGCACCTTCGGCGGCACCCTCTATCAGGCCGGGAATATCCGCAATGACAAAACTCTTGTCATCACCGAGGTCTACCACACCCAGATGCGGGTAGAGCGTTGTAAACGGATAATCTGCCACTTTCGGCTTGGCGGCTGTCACCTGGCGTATAAATGTCGATTTACCGGCATTTGGCATGCCTAACAGGCCAACATCGGCCAGCACCTGCATTTCCAGCCGTAAATCGCGCTGTTCGCCGGGCTGACCATAAGTGAATTTGCGCGGGGCACGGTTGGTACTACTTTTGAAGCGGGTGTTACCGACCCCGTGAATGCCACCCCTGGCAACCAGGACACGGTCGCCATGTTTGACCATATCACCCATCAATTCATCGGTTTCATTGTCATATATCAATGTGCCCAGCGGCACACGAATCACAATATCATCGCCCTTTTTGCCAAAACGCTGTTGCCCCATACCACCCTGCCCGTTCTGGGCGCGATACAGACGCGCATGTCGGAAATCTGCCAGTGTATTCAGTCCTTCGTCTGCGACCATATACACACTGCCACCATCCCCCCCGTCGCCGCCATCCGGGCCGCCAAACGGGATGAACTTTTCTCGTCGAAAACTCGAACAGCCATTACCGCCATTTCCGGCGACCACTGTAATCACTGCCTCGTCTACAAATTTCATAAGTTTCGGGTTGCTCGTTGCCAGTTGCTGACAATTAATTGAATTTTAATAAAAACCATTGATTAACTACCATATTACCAACAAAAAACCCCGCCGGGGCGGGGTTTTCAGTTTTGAAGCTTTACAGGCTGTTCCGCTTAATTAGCCACTACCACGCTGACATAAGTCCTCTGTTTAGGCCCTTTCTTCTGGAACAGTACCTGACCATCTGCCTTCGCAAACAGGGTATGGTCCGTGCCGCAGCCTACATTCAGGCCGGGGTGCACCTTGGTGCCTCTCTGACGAACAATGATGTTACCTGCAATAACAGATTCACCACCAAATTTCTTCACGCCCAGTCGTTTCGACTGTGAATCGCGACCATTTCGTGTACTACCACCCGCTTTCTTATGTGCCATGTTTATCTACCCTCTGGATGATTATGCCTGGATACCGGTAATCGAGAGCTCGGTGTAGCTCTGACGGTGACCCATGCGCTTGCGATAATGCTTGCGCCGTTTCATTTTGATAATTCGAATTTTCGGGCCGCGACCATGCGATTTTACCGTCGCGGAGACGGAAGCACCTGCGACCAGCGGGGTACCGACCTTGATGGCCTCGCCATTGGCGACCAGTAAAACATCACTGATATTGACTGTGGAACCCTGTTCGGCCTCTAATTTCTCAACTTTTATGGTATCGCCCTGCTTTACCCTGTATTGTTTGCCACCGGTTTTAATCACTGCATACATCACATGCGTCTCCAATTGAGTCTCGAGTTCGAGCGTCTATCTGTCAAAGGGTGCAAATTCTAAGGAATTGGGCCTGTTGATACAAGCGGGATTTGAACCTTTTTTACAGTTTATTTGGCAAATACCTTCAGGATTGGCAAAATGCCGCTTACTTTTAGACCGGATCATTCATGACACACTCACAATCAGGTAATCCAGGCACCGTAACTCAGGGGTTTGATTCTGTACGCAACCTCATTACGCGCGAGATGGATATGGTCAATAAATTGATCCAGCAACGGCTGCATTCCGAGGTGGAACTAATCAATCAGCTGGGCTTTTACATTGTAAACAGCGGCGGCAAGCGATTGCGGCCTGCACTGGTGTTATTGAGCGCCGGCGTGTTTTCATGTGAGGATCAACGCCATATCAATCTCGCGGCGATTATCGAGTTTATCCATACCGCCACCCTGTTACATGATGATGTTGTGGATGCGTCGCTGTTGCGCCGTGGCCAGAAAACCGCCAACCAGCACTGGGGTAACGAGGCCAGTGTACTGGTCGGCGACTTTCTCTACTCACGTGCCTTCCAGATGCTGGTTGAGGTCGGTTCGATGAGGATCATGGAGCTAATGTCCGAAACCACAAACATTATTGCCGAAGGCGAGGTGCAGCAATTAATCAACTGTCACGACCCGGATATCACCGAACAAAACTATCTGAAGGTCATCCATAACAAGACAGCTAAGTTGTTTGAGGCCGCCGCACGGATAGGCGCAATACTGTGTAACCGGTCGGCCGCAGAAGAACAGGCGATGGCCGACTACGGGCGCCATCTCGGGATTGCCTTCCAGCTGGTTGATGATGCACTGGATTACAGTGGTTCAGTCGATGAACTCGGGAAAAATATCGGTGATGACCTGTCTGAAGGCAAACCCACGATGCCACTATTATATGCGATGTCACACAGCACACCCGCCCAGACATTACTGATCCGCAAGGCCATCGAAAATGGCGGGATAGAAAATATGGACGAAATCATGGCAGCGATTGAATCCAGCGGCGCGATTACGTACACTACCGGCCGCGCCAGGGAAGAGGCGAAGAAAGCATCACGTGCACTTGCAGGGTTACCCGATTCAGATTATCTGAAGGCCCTGCATACGCTCGCGGAATTTTCGACCGAAAGGACGCATTAAGGTATACTGTTTCAAAAGTCGGGGTGTAGCTCAGCCTGGTAGAGCACCACGTTCGGGACGTGGGGGTCGCAAGTTCAAATCCTGTCACCCCGACCATCACCTACATCCCAGTAGGTATCACCGCAAATCAGTTCAGCATTGGTCAGCGCTCTCCCAGAGACTCGCTGATGGTCTTGGTGATCGGCTTGGTGAGATAGCGCAATACCGTATTGCTGCCGGTCTTGATTTCCACCGTGGCGGTCATGCCCGGCTGGATGTCGATGCGCTCGTTGCCACGACTGACCAGATTGTCGACGCTCGTCTTGATCTGCACCCGGTAAAAGGGCTGCTCTGTGCCACGCACTTCTTCATTCAGCGTATCAGCACTGATGTATATCACCTCACCCATCAATGAGCCGTAGATTGTGTAGTCATAAGCATCCAGCTTGACACTCGCAGGCAGCCCGGGCCTGACGAAGGCGATGTCCGCCGGCCTGACCTTGGCCTCAATGACCATATCATCGTTCAGCGGCACGATCTGCATAATCTCCTCACCCGGTCGGGCCACACCGCCCAATGTGGTCAGACGGACGTTGCGCACCACACCGTCCATGGGCGAATGCAGGTCGGTGTTGTCGAGTTGTTCCTTACGCTGGGCAAGGATCTGCAGTACACCGGCGAGATCTTCCTGATACTTGGCCAGATCCGTCTGGATCTCCTGCAGGTACTTGTTGCGGCGATTGGTGATCTGGCCCTGAATATCCGCGGCCTGACGCTGCAGTTTGAGTATTTCAGCGCGGCTCACGTCACCTGACTTGAGCAGGGGCAAGTTCATCTCGAGTTCTTCATTGATCAGCTGCTGGGACTGTTCCAGTGCACCGATTTCCTCGTGTACAGCAGCCTGTCGCTTGTTGAACAGGGCCAATTGGGTGCTGCGAAACTCCGGATAGTTGTCCAGTTCCGGCGGAAACTCGGGTTCACCACCGAATATCTCAGCATTTAGCCTGGCGACACTGGCCCTGAGCCCCGCCGCCTTGGCCTCGCTTTCGAGATAAGCGGCCTCGGTTCGGGTCCGATCGAACTGTACCAGCAGTTCCCCACGTTTGACTTCGACACCTTCGCGGACCGGTAATGCTGCCAGTACCCCACCATCCGGTGCCTGGATGACCTGGTTGCGCGAGCTGGCTATCACCTGACCGGTGGCGCGGGTGATCTGATCGAGTTCTGCCCAGTTGGCCCAGAACAGGAATCCGGCAATAGCCAGGGCCGAACCCCAGATCAAGATACGCCCAGTCCCCGCATCCCGAGTCGAGGTCATACCACCTTCTCCTGGGGCACTGCCTGTGGCTTACCTGAAAGTTTTGCCAGCACCGCGTCGCGCGGACCGTCCAGCAGCACGCGTCCGTCTTGCAAAACAATCAGACGTTCAAACAGCGGCAATAAGGCGGTTTTGTGTGTGGTCGCCACCAGGGTGGCACCGGTGGCAGTGACCTCGCGCAGCAGATTGACAATGCGCGTCTCGGTGACTGAATCCATCGAGCCGGTAGGTTCGTCCAACAACCAGAGCTTGGGTCTGGCAAGCAAGGTGCGGGTCAACATGATGAGCTGCTTTTGCCCGCCCGACACGCCTCGCCCACCCTCTGTAATCTCCAGTGCCAGCCCCCTCGGCTGGCCCCCAATCAGATCTGCCAGGCCGGTACGCTGTGCGGCCTGCAGTATCGCCTCATCACCGGGGTCGGGCAGACCCATCAGCAGGTTATCGCGCAGCGTGCCGCTGAACAGGCGGGCCTCCTGGGGCAGATATCCGACAGATTCACGAACCACCGCCGGGGCGAGCAGCGCGATATCCACTCCCCCCAGAAATATCTTTCCTTCCGTCGGCCGATACAGACCTGAGCACAACTTGAGCAAGGTGCTCTTGCCCGAACCGATAGCCCCGAGCAATCCTACTCGCTCGCCCGGTTTTATCTCCAGACGTGCCAACTCGATCGCCGGGCGGGCCGCCATGCCGTAGACAAAGCGCACGCGCTCGAAACGCAGCCCGTTTTCCAGTACCTGCGGTGCGAGCGCATGTTGTGCGCTATCCGCTTCTCCGGGCAGGCTAATGACCTGATCCAGTCCCTCGAGGGCGGCGCGGGCATGCGCCCACTGTACCATTACGCCGGGCAACTGTACGATGGGCATCATCGCCCGGTTGCTGATGATGGTGCACGCGAGCAATCCACCCATGGTTAATTCATTGATGGTGACGAAATACGCCCCCAGCGCCACCAGGGCGATATATCCGAGCTGCTGGAAACCGACGGTGAGGTTTTGCGCCAGTGCCGAATAGGTGCGTATATGCCGATCCGACTCACCTGTTTCGGCAACCAGACGGTTCCAGCGGGTCTGCAACTGCCACTCCGCGCTGTTCGCCTTCAGTGATTCGGCGCCGTCCACCGCCTCCACCAGCAACCCCGCCTTGCGATTATTGCCGACCAGGTTGCGACGTGTATGCCGTTCGATGGCGCGCTGGAACATCAGACCGGACAGCAGTGCGACCGGCAGCGCGATCAGCGGCACAACCACCATCCACCCCCCGATCAGCCCGATCACCAGTATGAAGAACAACGCAAAAGGCACATCGGCGAGCACAAACAACGATGTCGACGCCAGCACCCCACGGACCATTTCAAAACCCTTGACCTGTGAGGCCAGCGTACCGACCGAGGCGGGTCTGGCCTCCATGCGGATCCCCATCATGCGCTTAAAGAACCACTCGGATAACTCCTGATCGATCGCGTTACTGGTCCTGTCCACCGTGTAACTGCGTACCTGCTTCAGCAGAAATTCCAGGCATACTGCCAGTGTCACCCCGACGGTCAGCACCCACAGGGTCTGAAAACCCTGATTGGGAATGACCCTGTCGAAGACCTGCATGGCATAAAGTGAAGCCCCCAGGGTCAACAGATTGACCAGCCCGGTCGCAATTACCGCCTCAAAGAATACAATCTTGCGCGACAACAACGCCTGCCAGACCAGATGAAAGGCACGAGGGGCAGACTCTGTGGTCTGCGAACGGCGTGGCAGAGAAATACACTCCACATCGTCCAGCCGATCAAGGGTCATTTCAGACCCATCCAGCCGTTCGGCACGCCACAGGCCATCCGCCCCACGCCCGAGTATCAACAACCAGCCCGAATCAGCACGCCAGCCGACCAGCGGCAGATCCGCCGGCGTCGGGTCGATTAATTTCGCCGGGGAACCCTCAAGCCCGGCCACGCGCCAGGCCTCGGCGAACAATACTGCCGCGCTCAAGCCCTCGGGTAATCCTGCGAGATTAGCAATCCTCCCGCCGGAGACTCGCTGGCTAGCCAGTCGCGCCGCCTTGTCTATCAATCCGGCGATATTGTTCATCGCCGGATTCCCGGGTGTTCAGACATTGAGGTGGCGGTAGAACGTATCACGGAAAGGTGGCTGCCGTGCCGCTCAGCGTCCCGGTGAGCTCGCGCAACCTCAGGCTGGCGGCCAACATCTGGATGCGCGCATCTTCCGCCGCCAGTTCCGCCAGCGTGGCCTCACGAACGGCGTTAAGTACATCAATCCAGGACTTGCGGCCCGCCGTGTACTGACGCGAATAGGACTCGGTCACCTCGGCGGACATGGCACGACCCTGGTCGGCGTACTCCAGGCGCAGGCGGGCCGCCACCCACTCGTTCCAATCCAGCGTGACGCGGTCACGCACATCGCGGACGGCCGCCTCACGCGCCATACGCGCGGCCTCTCGCCGTGCAAACGCGGCGTCTGTGGAAGATACGGCGGACAGGCCGGCACCGGGTTGTGCCATCAACACGAGCATGACGCGGTTGTCCGATACCCGCCCCCCCTGGGTGTTTTCCATTCGTAATACCAGCTGAGGCAGGTATGCAGCGCGTTTTGAGGCGATATCCGCGCTGGCGGCCTTTTCCTCGAAGCTCAATCGCCGCAGTGTCGGCGAATAGGCCAGCGCATCGGCCAGGGCCGTGTCCAGACTGTCAGGCGCGCCGAGCTCGCTCAAGCCCTGCTGGTCGATTTCCCGCACCGGTTGACCGGCGAGTTGCGACAGTTGCGTCAACGCATTGCTGAGCGCCTGTGTGGTAATAGACAGCTCACTGGCACTCGCATACAAACGCGATGCTGCAAGGCTCTGATCCACCTGCGGACTCACTTCCTGTTCCACGCGCCGCTGTATCATCGCGAGCAGTTTCTCGTGTTCCTTGACATTGTTAATTCCATGTTGCTGCCGTGCCTGCTGGCGCACCGCCTCGGTGATCGCAGCGATTACCTTGAAGGTCAGTTCCTGTCTGGCCTCATCCAGTGCCGCACCGGCGGCATCGAAGCGGCTGTCGGCCGCATTGATGTCGGCGGTAACACGCCCGCCACTCCAGAGTGGCTGATCGATACGCAACATGCCGGCGCTCTGGTTCGCATCCTGGCTGCTGCTTTGTGTATTTGCCTCCAGCGTGAGTGAGGGGTAGCGCTGCCACTCCGCCCCTTCGCGCTCCGCCTCAGCGGCGGCCTGGGAGGAACGTTTGCCCAGTACCAGCGGATGGGTGTTAAGGGCCGCCTGCAGGATCTGCTCGAAGTTCAATGCCTCCTGTGCATCGGCGGTAACCACCATGAGGCACAGGGCGATTGGGAATAATGTCTTGAACCTCATTGCAACTTTCCTGCAAACCTCGGCACATTCTCATGCATTCAATGGAAACTGCCGTCCGCTTACGCGGACGGCTCCATATTCATGAATGTACTGACACAATCCATTAAACGTGCCCTATGAAATTACTACCGGAAAAGGCATTCAGATCCGCCAGAGTCACCCCGCTTAGAACGAGACCGGTTTGGGTCACGCCAGCGGTTGAATCGCCGTCATAGATCACCAGGGTGTCGGCCCCTGCACTGTTGACGGTGAACGTCCCGTTGCTGCCAGGGGTTCCGCCATCGACATAGTCGCCCTGGGTCATGAAGAAACCCTGGTTGGTGGCCAGTCCGGCGCTGGGCTGCACACTGGTTGAAGGGGTCTCGGACTGTAATCCCATCCAACCCGGGCCTTGAATACCGGTAAAATCGTTGTTCTGGGCGTTCAGGTTGATACCTTCATTACTGTCAAAGTCAGTGATGCGATCCACCCCACTCGCGAAGGTAAAGGTATCGTTGTTATCAAGTATTCCGTTTCCGCCAAGGTTAACAACACCTGCCGGGGAGTCGCCTTGCTCAAATGAATAGAACTCCATGCCTGCACCACCCGTCATGGTATCCGCCCCGGTACCGCCCGAGATATCATCACCTGCGTCGCCGAAGGCATCCGTAGCAGCGGAACCGATTAGGGTATCGTCGCCACCGTATGCTTCTATATCGTAGCCGCTGCTAGCGCTAAAGGTAACGGCGTTGCTCAGGTCAATAGTGTTGCTACTGTCTGAACCAAAGGCGCTGCCGCCATACGTAGGGTCGTTATCACCCGTCAGGACATTGCCCGTCGTATCACGTAGACCATCCGTTGCGTCTGCGGCGGTGTAGTTCAGCAGCACCCAATCGGACGCTGCGAGAGGCACATCGGTGACGAAGTTTATCGCCGTGGTACCACTGCCGGTGGTACTGGTGATATTCATGGGATTTATTCCATTTTGCACCAGTGATAATGCGATGTCGGTGTCGATAGCAGGCACGAACGCATTCTCCGCAAAGTTCAGCGCAAGACCGTTGCTGGTGAGGGCTATCCCTATAGGCTCCGGCGGCGTGGCGTCCTCCAACTGCACGATATTCGCACCCGCAACCGTCCCGAGTGTCGCGCTGGTAAGGCCGATGAGTTGATCGATTTCCACCAGGGTGTCCGGTATTACGAAGTTACCGGACAGGGGTATTGTGCCGTTATCCTGGAAGACATAAAGGGCATCGATGCCATCAACAATGCTGCCACTGGTGTCAGTATCCACCCTGAATGCGACTGTGGTTCCCGGAGTTGTGATGTTGGCCGAAAGATAATTGATTGCGTCACTCAGGTTCGCCGGGTTGATCAGGATGGCGCTATTGCCAGAGTCCTGAAAGGTGATAATGCCACTGCTGATGCTGTGTGTGGCCAGCGCACCGGAATCCGTGCCGTTGGCATTGGTGTCATTGGTTGCGATGATATTTGCCTGTAACCTCAGTACATCATGTTTGGAGGTATCGGCGGAGGTAATATCAAAGCTGGCGACGCCGGGATTGTTGATTTGTCCGGTAATAACATCCATGGCGCTCGCCGTACTGTCGCCCACACCAATAACGACGGTGTCCCTGAACATGGGAATAACACTGAGGTTTTCAACCAGCCTGATGGTATCCGCGCCACGGCTGCCCCAGAGGGTATCTACTCCGGCGCCATCAATAAGGGTATCTGCTGCGTTGGTGCCGCGGAGGAAATCATTGCCGGCATTGCCGCGGAGTATCTGCACCGCATCGCTGCCGCTATTCTCCAGATCTATGGGGTTATCACCGGCCCCGCCCACATACACCTCGATGGTTGAAACCTTATTGCCAGCCAGGTCGGTAATTCCGCTGCCGCTATTGGCATCAATACGCATCCGCACAAAATCCGTACTGAGCAAGGATGGACTGGCATCAGTGGTCAGTGTGATGTTAGCCGTGCTACTACCACCAACACTTGTGATATTGAGGGTCGTCCCCGAGCTAAAGTCAGAGGAATCGGGATTCTTTCGCAGAAACGCACTGTTCGTGTCCGCGGTGACCGCTTCATCAAATCCCACGTTTATAATGACGCTACCGGTGCCAAAGCTCGCCCCGACACTCTGGGGGGCTGTGGTGTCAATAGTCACCGCCAGTCCTGCCGATGCAGCAGAGACATTGAACGCCAGATCGGTCTGCTTCACTGTCAGACTATGTGCCCCATCAGCCAGCACTGAACTGGTGATCTCCCACCCGCCTGTACCATCCGCCACGTCTGTGCCCAGCACCGTAACACCATCGGTGTCAAACAGGGTCACGGTAGCGCCCACCTCTGCCCCACCGCCCACCACCGTCGGTGTCGAATCATTGGTTATATCGTCAGTGTTTGAAGTACCGTTATCGGATGCCGCAATCAGGTCCGGTGTATTCGGCGCCAGGGCGATGGTGTCCGCCGTGCTGAAGTCCAGGGTCTGGGGGGTCGCTGTGCCCGCGTAGGGGTTGCCCAACAGGTCGAGGATCACGCCACTGACCATCTGCACCTGGTAGAGAGTGTCGGTATTCAGGTCAAGTGTCGGGTTGATGGTTACGTTGCTGCCGCTGAAAGTGACCTGTGATATATCCGTTACATCAATCGTGCGTGTGTCACTGCCATCACTGATCACGATATTGCCGGTACCCGCCATAACGCTCTCGCTGAAGGTCAGCACAATATTCGTACCCACCGCCACGTTGGTGGCATCATCTGCCGGAATACTGGAAGACAGCGTCGGCGGGATTTCATCCACGTCAGTCACCGTCACTGCAATTGCCTGGGTATCGGTGGTGGTACCGTCGTCCGCCTGCACGGTGACGTCATATATATTATTCGCGCCCGCGTCCGTCGGTACCTCAAAGTTCGGGGCCCCTACGAATGTCAGCACACCGGTGCTGCCATTGATCGCAAAACTGGCACTGTCTGCACCCCCAACAATCGAGTAGGTGATCGGATCCTCTGAGACTGCAGTTACCGTGGTCACGCCAGTCTGGTTCTCCGCCGCATTCACCGACGCGGTCGCAGCACCACCGTTGCTGGTGATTGCCAATGTACCGACATCGGTCACTGTCACCGCAATCGACTGGGTGTCGGTGGTCGTCCCGTCACTCACCTGTACCGTCACGTCGTAGATATTGTTCGTACCCCCGTCCGTCGGCGCCTCAAAGTCCGGTGGCGCTACGAAAGTGAGCACGCCCGTATTCGGGTCAATGGCAAACATTGCACTATCACCACCCGCCACAATGCTGTAGGTCAGCACCGCGCCCGCATCGGCATCCGTGGCCACTACCGTGGTCACAGCCGTCTGGTTCTCGGCCGCGTTCACCGACGCCGTTGGACCACCACTATTACTGGTAATGACCGGGGTATTGTCATTGACATTGGTCACCGTCACCGCAATCGCCTGGGTGTCGGTGGTGGCACCGTCGCTCACCTGCACGGTGACGTCATACACATTGTCCGCACCTGTATCCGTCGGCACCTCAAAATCCGGCGCCGCCACGAATGTCAGCACGCCGGTGCTGCCATTGATGGCAAACTTCGCCGCATCGGCACCGCCCGAGATACTGTAGGTCAGCACCGCGCCTGCATCGGCGTCCGTGGCCACCACCGTGGTTACTGCCGCGGCGTTCTCTGCCACGTTCACCGCCGCCGTCGCCCCACCACCATTGCTGCTGATCACCGGGGTATTGTCATTCACATCAGTCACTGTGACCGCAATCGACTGGGTGTCGGTGGTCGTCCCGTCACTCACCTGCGCCGTCACGTCATAGACATTGTCTGCACCCGCATCCGTCGGTACTTCAGCATCCGGCGCCGCCACAAAGGTCAACACACCGGTGCTGGAATTGATCGCAAACTTGGCCGCGTCGGCACCGCCCGAGATACTATAAGTCTGTACCGCTCCCGCATCGGCGTCCGTGGCCACGACTGTGGTCACTGCCGTCTGGTTCTCGGCCGCATTCACCGACGCCGTCGCACCGCCACCGTTGCTGGTAATTATCGGGGCGTCATTGGCATCTGCCACCGTCACTGCAATCGCCTGGGTGTCGGTGTTGGTACCGTCACTCACCTGCACCGTCACGTCATACACATTGTCCGCGCCCGCATCTGTCGGCACCTCCGCATCCGGAGCCGCCACGAAGGTCAGCACGCCGGTGCTTCCATTGATCGCAAAGCTGGCCGCATCGGCACCGCCCGAGATACTGTAGGTCAGCACCGCACTTGAATCGACGTCGGTGGCCACTACTGTAGTCACCGCGGTACCGTTCTCTGCCACGCCCAGCGCCGCTGTTGCAAGACCGCCATTGCTGGTGATCACCGGGGTATTGTCATTCTCATCGGTCACCGTCACCGCAATCGCCTGGGTGTCCGTGTTGGTGCCATCACTGGCCTGTACCGTCACGTCATAGACATTGTTCGCACCCACATCTGTGGCCGCCTCCCGATCGGGCGCCACCAGGAACGTCAGCACGCCTGTGGTCGCATTGATCGCAAACTTCCCGGCATCGGCGCCGCCAGCGATACTGTAGGTCACCACCGCACCCGCATCGGCGTCCGTGGCCACTACCGTGGTCACCGCCGTCTGGTTCTCCGCCGCATTCACTGCGGCCGTCGCCCCGCCCGCATTGCTACTGATCACCGGGGCCTCGTTGACGTTGGTCACCGTCACCGCTATCGCCTGGGTGTCGGTCGTCGTACCGTCACTCACCTGCACGATTACGTCATAGACATTGTTCGCGCCCGTATCCGTTGGCGCCTCAAAGTTCGGCGCTGCCACGAAGGTCAGCACGCCGGTGGTCGCATTAATGGCAAACTTCGCCGCGTCGGCACCGCCGGAGATACTGTAGGTCAGCACTGAACCCGCGTCGGCATCCGTGGCCACGACTGTGGTCACCGCCGTTCCGTTTTCTGCCACATTGACCGCCGCTGTGGCCCCGCCACCGTTGCTGGTGATTACCGGCGGGTTTTCGTTAACATTCGTCACCGTCACGGCTATCGCCTGGGTGTCGGTCGTTGTACCGTCACTCACCTGCACGGTCACGTCATACACATTGTTTGCACCTGAATCCGTCGGCGCCTCAAAGTCCGGGGCCGTCACGAAGGTCAGTGCGCCGGTGGTTGCATTAATGGCAAACCTCGCCGAATCGGCACCGCCCGAGATACTATAGGCCAGCGTTTCACCCGAATCCGCCGTACCTACCACCGTGGTTACCGCCGTGCTGTTCTCTGCCACTGTGATCGCTGCCGTCGCCCCACCGCCGTTGCTGGTAATCGCTGTCGCTTCACCTGAAGAACCTCCACCACCACTAGTTGCAGCCACTGCCGCAGCAACACCAGCGAGACCCAGACCTCCAGCTACCAGCATGCCGGTAGAGAGACCGAGACCGCCGGCGGCACCTGCGCCCGCACCTGCGGCTGCTCCTGCACCAGTCCCTGCACCTGCGCCACCACCTGCCCCTGCACCACCACCTGCACCACCTGCACCACCACCTGCCCCGCCACCACCCGTCCCTGCACCGCCAGAACCTCCGCCTGCCCCTGAACCAGAGCCCCCTGCCGGTACCTCGCCTGTCTCGACCTGCGCCAGCAACACACGTTCGGCCTGACTGGTGCCGGTCTCGTCGGCCACCAACGCCTCCAGTTCCTCTTGCAATAAATCATCTTTATCTTTCGGATCAAGGTCGACATTAGCCTTCTTGCCAGACGAACGTTTCAGCGCGTCCAAGTCAGCCAGAATCTGCGGCGTCAATTGTGCATTACCGGTGATGAGAGAGGTATCTACGGGCGGATTGGTTTTCTTGGACATGTTAACCCCTTCAGTTTATTTAAATAGTTAGAGCTGGGACTGGATCAGGTATAAATTTTTCCACTCTTTCTTTTCCCCAAAAGAGTCGTACTGCTTCTTCTTTTGATAATAGTCCCCCCCTCCCGGTTGGTCAAGGTGTGGCTAAGTTTGTTATAGATGGATTCAAACTGAGCTGTTTCGGGCAGATAATTCGTTTTGAGATGCATGGGGCTGTCCAGTACACTGGCTGCCCTGAATAACCACTACCCGGATCAATCCTATGCAAAAATCAAATACCTTTCTGGCCATCATGCTGCTTCCTGTTTTAATAATCACCGGGTGTGAACAACAGGAAGCCTCCACCGAAAAGTCAGAGCCAGCCGCAGAAGTCGCCAGCGCTGAACCGGCTACTACAACCACACCGGCCCCAGCCGCCGCAGCTTCATCCATGTCGGATGTACAGAAACTCAGCTATACGCTGGGCGTACAGATTGGACAGAACATGATTGCCGAGGCCAATAACATTGAGCAGGATGTACTGCTTCAGGGGTTAACTGACGCTATTGGCAAGACTGAACTGAAACTGAGCGTGCCGGAGATGGAACAGGCTGTCGCAAATTATCAGGCACAGGAACAACAACGCGCGCAGGCTGTAGCCGATCAGAATCTGGCGGCAGGCACAGCCTTCCTTGTGGAAAACAAAAAAAATCCCGATGTAACAGAAACCGCGAGTGGGTTGCAGTACAAGGTCCTGACCAAAGGTACCGGACCCCAGCCGAAGGCAACGGATTCCGTCGTAGTCCATTATCGCGGGACCTTTATCGACGGCAATGAATTCGACAGCTCCTACAGCCGTGGCGAGCCCATAACAATATCGCTGGATCAGGTCATCCCGGCCTGGCAGGAAGTTGTCCCGATGATGCCAGTTGGATCTAAATGGCAGGTATTTATTCCTTCCGCACTGGGGTACGGTGAGATGGGTTCCGGCCCGATTGGTCCGAATTCAACACTGGTTTTTGATGTCGAGTTATTGGCAATTGGCGCTGCACCTGAAATGACGCCGGTCCCGTAAGGGACCTGGCCGGGCGCCAGGCCTGGCTTCTCGATTATCAGTGAGCCTGGTCAGGTGATTTGTTCGCTGATATTTCATTTTGTGATAGGTACAGTTCTCCATTACACTAGCGACTCTCAATAATCTAGCCCGGGACAATCTTATGCTTAAATCAAAAATCTGTCTGATATCCATGCTGCTTCCAGTCATGGCCTTTTCCGTATCAGCACAGGAACAACTGACGTCAGACAAACAGAAATTCAGCTACGCTGTTGGCGTCCAGATTGGCAACAATCTGAATTCCCAGGCGATGGAAATAGATACCAAGGCCTTGATTCAGGGTGTAACGGATACCGTAAACAAGGCAGAACTGAAGCTGTCTATCCCGGAAATGGAACAGGCCGTTGCCAGTTATCAGGCACAGGAACAGCAACGTCAAGCCGCCGCCGGTCAGGAGAACAAGGCTGCCGGAGAGAAATTCCTCGCCGAGAACAAGAAGAACAAGGACGTGGTTGAACTGGCCAGCGGTCTGCAGTACAAGGTACTGACCAAGGGTACCGGCGCGCAGCCGAAGGCCACCGACAAGGTCACCGTACACTATCGCGGCAGCCTGATAGACGGCACCGAATTTGACAGCTCCTATGGCCGTGGTGAACCGGTGGCAATCGTATTGAATGAAGTTATTCCAGGCTGGCAGGAAGCGGTTCCGCTGATGCCGGTTGGTTCCAAGTGGCAGATCTTTATCCCGGCGTCACTGGGCTATGGGGAAGGCGCTGCCGGCCCGATTGGTCCGAATTCGACGCTGGTTTTTGATATCGAGTTGTTGTCGATTAATCCGTAGTTTATTCTGTTTTACCGGGCAGCTAAAAAGCTGCCCGGTAAAACACACCTTTCTGTATCACCCTGCCATACCCCGACTCCCCACTCATTTCTTGCGTATGGTCTTTAACCTTTAATTTTACCCTGCGGTAAATTAGACTTAACCCTCCTCTGCCCACGCTAGCCAGTAATCACAGGGAACCAAATGGAGTCATTGCAAAGTTCATATAAAACCGCCGTCTTCACCATGGCCAGGGTCATCCATGCCCTGATGCTACGGGAAACCAAGACCCGTTACGGAAGATTACAACTGGGTTATCTTTGGGCATTTATGGAACCGGTACTGATTGTTGGCGTACTGGGACTGATTTTTACCTATACGCGTATGGGATCGACGATGGGTCTGCCGTTAATCCAGTTTCTTATGACTGGATTTATTACATTCATGTTATTCCGGGATGTGCTTACCCAGACCATGCTCGCCGTGCGCCCTAATTTGCAGCTATTGTACTTTCCCCAGGTCCAGATATTTGACCTGGGCGCTGCCAGGGCATTACTGGAGTTATGTACTTTCATGATTGTCTTCAGCATCTTGCTGCTGCTGCTCGCATTTACAGAAATCGAGGTGGTAATTATCAAGGATCCTCTGGGTATGCTAACAGCCATCTTAATGATTGTTGTTTATGCCTATGGCATCGGAACTGCGCTGGGTGCATTGATACCGCTGTTTCCCTCCCTGCAATTTCTGGTACAGGCTGTCTATTTACGCCCAATGTTCTTCCTGTCCGGCGTTTTTTTTACCATCGATATGCTTCCGGAATCTGTGCGGCCCTATGCCCTGCTCAATCCCATGTTACAACTGATTGAGCTGCTGCGGGCCGCCTATTTTCCAGGTTATGAGAGCACCCATGTAAGCTACCCGTATCTAATCAGTGTCATCCTGGGCACGGTCTTCATCGGCTTGCTGATGCAACGGGCACTCCGGCGTTACGCCTTCCAGATATGATAGATATACGTCACGTCTCCAAGGCCTACAGGATCTCCCATGGATGGAACCAGGTGCTGGATGACATCTCCATCTGTCTACCGAGCAACCGTAATATCGGGATACTGGGTTTAAATGGCGCTGGTAAATCAACCTTGCTCAGACTGATTGGAAATGTCGAGCCACCGGACAAGGGTGAGATTTACCGTGATGTGCGCGTGTCATGGCCAATTGGGTTTAATGGCGGCATTCTGCCGGAGATGACTGGTCGGGAAGGAACACGTTTCACCGCCCGTATCTACGGGGCGGATATCCGTCAAACGGAAAAGTATGTGCAGGAGTTTTCCGAACTTGGCGAATATTTTGATATGCAGGTAAAAACCTATTCCTCAGGTATGCGATCCCGACTTGGCTTTGCACTCAGTATGGCCATGGAGTTTGAGTGTTATCTCGTTGATGAGATTACCGCAGTGGGTGATCAGCGCTTCCGGGCAAAATACCAGCAGGAGTTTATCAAACGGAAACAACGATCGAACCTGATTATGGTTTCACATCAACCCGGGACAATCATGGAATTTTGCGACATGGCCGCGGTGCTGTTTGATGGCAAAATAATTTTATATGATACAGTGCAGGAAGGCATGAACGCCTACAACGATAAAATCAGGACATTCAACGAGGAAAAGGCGGCCAATGAATAATCCACTGCCCGGTATGCGCCACCGGCAACAACCTATGCAGCGATTCAGGCAGTTACCTGTCGCACTCCAGCTGTTTGTATTGATCGTTATGGTTCCAACCTTGCTCTGCGCCGTATATTTCGGATTTATTGCATCTGATGTGTATATCGCCGAGGCAAAATATGCCCTGCGTCAGAATGCAGACACCCAGATAAGTGGGCTATTCGGATCGATGCTGGGCAGTAGTAGTGGCATCGAATCACCGAACGAAGATACCAGTATCGTCCGTGACTATATCCATTCGCGGGAGATGATCGCCGGGCTTGACCAGGCAATGTCAATTCGAGAGCAGTTTTCATCAGATAAAATAGATTTTCTATCCCGTTTTGATGCGGATGATTCACAGGAAGAATTTTTAACTTATTACCGATCCAAGATCGAACTTGGGATAGACACCACTACCAATATCAGCACACTCCGGGTGCGTGCATTTGACCCTGACATAGCCCATCAGATTGCCCAGAACATCATCAGGCTAAGTGAGGAGCTGGTTAATTCTATTTCAAGCCGGATAGTCAAGGACTCACTGCAATTCGCCCGTGCCGAAGTTGAAGCTGCAGAGACCCGAGTACGGGCAGCCAGTGCGGCAATGACAAAATTCCGCAGTGATACAAACTCAATCAACCCGGGCGAAGAAACCAAGGCCGTGCTGGGTATTATTACGGAACTCGAATCACAGCTGGCCATTGCCCGGACGCAGATGATAGAAGCACAGGGATACATGCAGCGTAACAGCCCACAGGTTCAGGTACTGAGGGGCAAGGTCGAGGCGCTGGAAAAGCAGGTTATTGATGAGCGCAAACGACTCAGCAACACTGAACAATCCGGAGTGAACTACACAACTTTGATAGACAGTTACCAGCCCCTGATGCTGGAACAGGAGCTGGCAACGAAACAATATGCCTCCACGCTGGCCTCGCTAGAGATAGCACGTATAGAGGCCCAGAAAAAACAACGTTATCTCCTACCTTTCGTTCCACCACAAGTTCCAGACGAGGCACTTGAACCCAAAAGAATCAAATCGATAATGACTGTATTTCTTGGGCTGTGCATCCTCTATGCAATTGGTGGTCTGGTATGGGCGGCTATCAAGGACCATATGCGGATATAAATGCTGATGTTGATCCCCCTGAAACACACGGTATTTTCAGAATTCAGGGTAAGTAATGTACAATCTGTTTCAGCTGTACCCTATCTGCACAACAGGCATATTAAAACTACAAAATGACCCCAGTTATGATTAAACAGGCCATGCGGCAATTGCTCATCCTCACCGGCATACTGATGCTGATGTCATCAACGGCTAGTGCGCAACAGGTACTACCGGTTAATCCAGCCATGGATACACAGTCCGCTCCGCTTCCGCTGAGCACTGCTGGCACCTCAACCCTTGCAGTGGAGCCGTTCGGTGCCAACCTGTTCAAGGGCAGTTTTTTTGTTTCTGAACGCGAAGATGGCCTGAATGCGGAATATGTTGTGCAACCAGGTGACCGGATTGCCCTGCAGATTTGGGGTGCTACCGCCCTGAATCAGGTCGTTATCGTAGATTCTCAAGGTAATATTTTTATACCGGAGGTCGGCCCAATCCAGGTGGCAGGGGTCCGAAATGCAGCGCTGAATGCTCATATCACTGCTGCACTGCGCAATGTCTTTACCCAGAATGTCAATGTCTATACCAACTTACAGGGGACTACACCTGTCGTCGTCTTCGTTACCGGATTTGTAAATCGCCCGGGTAGCTATGCAGGCACTTCTTCTGATTCTGTACTCTACTTTCTTGAGCGCGCCGGTGGTATAGACCTGGATAGGGGCAGTTACCGTGATGTGCGTATACTCAGAAATAACGAAACCATTTTCACGGCAGACCTGTATGACTTCCTGCTAAACGGAGTACTGCCACGCCCCCAGTTGACCGATGGCGACACGATAGTGGTTGCTAAACGTGGTGCCAGTGTGAGCGCTGAAGGTGCTGCCCGCAACAGTTTCAGTTTCGAAATTGCCGAGAACGGTATCACCGGCAAGGACCTCATCCTGTTTGCGCGACCACTGGCCAACGCCACCTACGCCACTATCCTGGGAACACGTGAAAACATCCCGTTCTCAAGATATATAACTCTGGCGGAAATGGAAAACATGACCCTGCTGGATGGCGACCAGGTCCTGTTTGAGGTTGATCAGGTACATGACACCATTCTGATCCGGGTTGAAGGCGCACATCAGGGGCAATCACGCTTTGCTGTACCGCGTAACACACATTTGCTGGATATACTCAGCCAGATCAAGGTAGATGAAAACCTGGGCGATGTAAACGCCCTGTCCTTGCGGCGCGAGAGCATCAAGATACGTCAGAAACAGGCTATCCAGGATAGTCTTACCCGTCTGGAGACGGCCGTTTTGGGCAGGACAGCCGTGACCCCGGAAGGCGCACAAATCCAGCTTGCCGAGGCGGAGTTAATATCTGACTTCGTGCAAAGGGCGAAACAGGTGGAGCCACAAGGTATACTGGTGGTCTCCAAGGACGGGCAGATAGCCAATCCCCTGCTCCAGCCAGAAGATATACTCGTCATCCCCCAGAAGACCAATGTGGTTCAGGTGAGCGGAGAAGTCATGGTGCCACAGGCCCTGATCTACGAGCCTGACTATACCCTCAAAGACTATATAGACCGGGTCGGTGGCTATACTACCCACGCCGATAAAGGTAAACATATGCTCATGCGGCGAAATGGAGAGGTCATCCCGGTATTCGGCACATTCAAGGGCGTACAGATACAACCGGGTGATGAAATCGTTTCTTTGCCTGCTGTGCCCAGTAAAAGTGTTGATATAATTCGTATGATGACAGATACGATCTTCAAGATTGCATCATCTGCTGCGATTTTTGTGAGGTTCTGAAATCCGCATTCTGTATACTTGAAGTCACGAGTAATCTCATGCAATAAAATGTTAGCTGACGCTAGACTCTTCCAGTTGCCCGGACTCCAAGTATTATAACTTCGGGCCGACTGCAGTAACGGTAAGATATTGTGATTATAATATTAATAGGGTACTTATATTATGGGAAGCATTGACTCATTTGCAAAATTTAGCGAGTTTGAAAAAAACTATATCCTGCCTAGCCCTGATTTGATATTCCATACATGCGGGCACCGGAATCCAAAACAGTACATGGAAAGTGGCTGGAATCATGCAGCGCACTTCCTGGTTCTAAATAACCTAATTTCAGGGTACGATTTTTCTGATTATCGTCGAATTTTGGATTTCGGATGTGGAGCCGGGCGCTTGCTGAACAGCATGCCATTCAATGAAGCTGCAAGTGTATTTGCTTGCGACGTTTCCGAAAAATGCGTTGATAATGTTCAAAAATACTTCGGTTGGGTTAATGCCCAGATTAGCGGCCTCATGCCACCACTGTTATACCCATCCAATTATTTCGATTGCATTTATTCATTCTCAGTGTTCTCGCATTTAAGTCAACCAGTGGAGAATTCTTTTTTAGAAGAACTTCATAGAATTGGGCAAAAAGGCTGCATTTATATAATAAGCTTTCATGGCATTCACGGCAAAGAGGTTCGCTTAACAGAGACAGAGATTGACATGCTGGAGAGAGAAGGCTTCTATTTTAAAAAGGTACATGGGGCCGGAGCCCATCCTGAATATTATGAGGCATCACATCATACTTGGGATTACCTGCGCAATAATTGGACCAAATATTTCGACATTTTGGAAATTGTTAAGGGCGGCGATATAAGGGATGCAATTAAGAGCAGGTTGCCTGAAAATGGCTATTCTGATCTGATGGCGAATCTCAGACAAATAGGTCAAGACATCGCGGTGTTGAGAAAACGTTAATGACTATTATCAGTGTAAAAATGGGGTCGTAGACAAGTGATTGAAATTTGTTTACTACCCTGTAGATATTCACACACAAGGATAATTCACATATCCCCCTAAACTGCATTGAATAGTACACGGGTTTTTTTCACTGAATGACGACGTTGTTTGTAAAGTTGGAAGTACGTACCACGCTGCGATTACGCCTCACAGGTTAATGGATAGGCATGCCAATACACATGCTACATTACAGCACCTAACTGCCATGGGACAAATTCATTTTGTCCATAACCTAGATTTTCACTCTTGGTTATTTTACCTGATGCTGTAAGTATTATTTCATTAAAAATAGACTCTCCCATTTCTGCAATTGTAGAGTCCCCATCAATAATTTTTCCACAATTAATATCTATATCTTCTTCTTGTCTAACCCAAAGATCTGTATTAGTAGCCAATTTCAAGGATGGTGATGGTAAGCATCCATATGCAGAGCCACGACCAGTAGTAAAGCATATCAGATTTGCCCCGCCTGCAACCTGCCCGGTCGCACTAACCGGGTCATAACCTGGCGTGTCCATAAAAACAAAGCCTTTTGAGGAAATAGGTTCAGCATACTCATAAACATCAATCAATGGAGTAGTTCCTGACTTTGAAACTGCACCGAGTGATTTTTCGAGAATTGTAGTTATACCCCCCTCTTTATTACCCGGAGAAGGGTTATTATTCATATTTCCGTTATTTAACTTCGTATATTCTTCCCACCATCGAATTCTATCAAGCAACTTCTCACCAATGGTTCGATTGATTGCCCGTCTGGTGAGCAAGTGTTCTGCCCCGTATATTTCAGGGGTTTCAGATAAAATTGCCGTACCTCCATAAGAAACAAGCAAGTCAACAGCAGCTCCCAGTGCTGGATTGGCCGTTATTCCGCTGAAACCATCCGATCCACCACATTGAAGCCCTAAAACGATATTAGAAACAGAACAGGGCTCTCGAGTAGAGAGATTAACTCCAGGAAGTAATTCCTTGATATGCGTTATTCCCTTATCAATTGACTGACGAGTACCACCCGCATCCTGAATATTAAAGACGGATATATTTTGAACATCTGAAATATTTGAATTTTCAATCCAATTCTTGAGTTGATTAGTCTCGCAACCAAGACCTACAACTATTATCGCTCCAAAATTCGGATGTTTGGCATAACCAGCCAGCGTCCTTTGTAATATTTTGAATCCATATCCTTGAGAATCCATACCACAACCTGTCCCATGGGTAAGGGAAACAACACCATCTACATTTTGATAAGAGTTAATCTCATTACTATTTCGTCCCTTGTCAAAATATTCTGCTATTGCCCGAGCAACTGTTGCAGAACAGTTTACGGTTGAAAGAATTCCTATATAATTTCTTGTGCCTACTTTTCCATTTTTTCTTTTGAACCCCATGAATGATTTGCCAGTTTTTTGGACAGTCGGCAGTATTTCTTCAGAATATGCATAATCAATTAGATTTTTTTCAAAGGCCAGATTATGCGTATGAACGTGTTGACCCGGAAGAATAGAATTCGTGGCGTAACCAATAATTTGCCCATATTTCCTAATGGCTGCTCCAGAAAATATTGGACGTAAAGCCAGCTTATGGCCGGCGGGTATCTCGTCAATACATGCAAGGTTGAATTCTTTCAGATGTGTTCCAGATTGGATTTTGTGTATAGCTACCCCAACATCGTCTGATAGATTGAGTTGTATTATTTGTTGTCTGTTACTGTTCATATCGCGAAATCGAATATTAATGAATTAATTCTGTGATAATTCTTTCACGATTATTTGCCCTGACTTGCCAACATTCAGTGCCTGTAATCCCTTCGCCGGTTTCAGCACTGATCAAATGTGCCTCACCTTCAAACCCTCTGTTAGACCTGTAAATATTAAAAGTTGATAAACTATTGGTTCCTAAAGCTTTGAGCATAACCGCCGGTGCCTTCTTTTCTACTGCAGCCAGAATATCAGTACCTATGCAATTTAGCCAAGCGCTTATTTTCTTTGCGTCTGTAGTACCACTAATATTCCTCTCCATGTTTGATACTCTTTCTATGAACCACAGCATACTTAATTCATTAGACCAGGCAGAAAAAGGGTGCACTGGGTATCCATGTAATGACTCAATTGAATTCATATAAAACAAATCAGGTTTAATGTGAGTCCGGTCATGGTTACATGTCGATAACCAATATTTCTCTCTCTCAATGCCATCCGGAATTAAAAGAAAGCTTTCACCATCGCGCCACAAAACAGCATCACCAAGCTGCTCCATGGAACTATCCCATTGTCGGTTGTCCAGGAGTTGGATTGCTTTTAAATAACTAGTTGTCAAATCCTCAGTGCAAGGTATGCACGCCAGACGTCCATCAGGAATTCCATTAAGGGTAAATATATTATTCGGGATTGATGAGCCTTTATCCCCAAATCTGCTACGTAATATGAATGTTGCGAGCACACCATTGTCTGAAAGCAGCTTGGTCTGCCTATTTGTCTGCATAAACTCAGGCGGGAGATAATATTTTGAGACTCTTCCGAACAGGGTTTTAGCTATCTTTATGCCCAGCATAAGGTTCATGTTAAAACCCCAATCGGTCCGAAAAAAAGATAAATCATGTGCGAATGGTCTGGCTATTATCTGGAATATATCCTGGTTCTCTTTGATAATATTAATGGACTCAATGTTGAAAACAGATAAATCTGCTATAGTTCCACCAGTAAGACCGAGGCAAACTGGTTTTCTATGTGATACGTATAATTTAAGCCATCTTGCAAATTCTGAATTGTAACCACCACTCATTGCTTCAAACCATCTTCTTGAATCTATACAAGAAGCGTCTGAATTAAAATTAACTACATCTATAAATACTGTCACGTGTTAGAGCTCACAATATGTGCTGAATTAAATATAAAATATGCTTTATTATTCTGACATGAAAAGTTATCGACTTTGAACCTATGTTCAGATATGCAAAACAGGACTTGTAAACTAATTATATACCCACTGTAACAAGTAATTATTAATTCGCTGTTCCACAAAAATATTAATCGATATAATTATTCACCATTATTCGACAACTATAGGTTGATTACTTCCTTTACATTCTGGTGCAAGCATCTGTTTACAATCTCAATTACCCTCGTTGATACTAAACAGTTCTCAAATGTTGGCCGTTTGTTAGTAAAGTTTAGGGGTGATGCAAGACCCGCGAGAATAGATTCACAATCAAATATAAATTGTGAAATACTCTTGTACCCGTATCCTTGTATATTTAAATTATCATCTGGACCATCCAGCAATTCAGAAAACCATGGATTTACATATTGCATCGGGTTATCGTGAAGTGTAAGGCTGATGCCACGATCTCTTTGATCAACCTCTACCCGGCCTTTTGATCCTAGTATCTTGTAAGATTGATCGGACAATGCAGGTGACAAATTCGAATCCACCCATGAGAGATTATATTGTGTGAGAAATTCATCACCATTATCCTTTGACCAGATTATCCAGACATGAACTGAATCCCATGTATTCACTCCCCTGGCACGCAATTCCCCATAAGTACCATGGCAAAATAATCTTTTTGGTTTTGCATCAGTAAGCCATGCAACCAAATCAACATAGTGCACTCCAAGGTATTGAAAAATATTTGTATTAGTAACCCACTCACTAAATACATCCGTGGGTATTTGTATTCGTTGGCTGTAATCAAATGTAATATTGTGCAATTTGCCAAATGCGCCATCTCGTAATATTTTTTTTATGTATAGATTTGATTCATCCCATCGTTTATGAAACTCGACAGCACCATAGGTATTATTGTCGTGCAGTAAATCTATAAGAGACTGGTGATCATTACTTGTTAACACAAGAGGTTTTACACAAAGACAATGAATTCCCAATGAAATAAGTACCTTCAATTGTGAATAGTGAACTGTGTCAGGCGTAGCGATAATTGCTATATCAAACTTTCGGTCATTAGCCAAATCTCTAAGCCCAGTATTCGTGCCGTCATATTTAACATAATCGACTGAGACATTTGTACCTAATAATCTGTTTATCCTTTTTGCTGATGAATCAACAACCTCTGAATTTGATTCTTTTAATGCACATATTGTAACTGAATAGTTATCCTTAATGCTGGCTACCTGTAGTACCGAAGCCAAAACTGTTCCGACGCCAGTTTCCCCCCGGCCAGTTACATACATTCCACATCCGACAATTAGTATTTTCATCTGATATATTTTATTATTAATTATTTATATGACTCTGGATTAGTATAAGTAATAGTTACCGCTTTGAACTGGAATTATCTTTTATGTCTTAAGATTACCTAGAAACCATTCCGCATAAGCAAAATCTTTCGGAGTATCGATATCTATTACCAATTCAGCTGGCATTATCCATGGCAAAATGTTCTTTCCTGTCATAGATTCTAGTTCAGTAATAGTTTTTGCTCTTGTAACATCAATTACACAGTTGTAATAGTAAATCTCAGGCAAGTCCTGCCTCCTAAGCATAGAAGGATTTGGATGCCGATGAGCCATGATTGGAGATAATAATCCGTTTGATGCAATTTCAAACATACGATAAGGATGCTGTGTCACCAGAGAAACTGAACGAACTGAATCAGCTATGGCATTCGCATTCAATAGAAGAATTGCGTCATCTATCCAGCCTTCTTCTCGATATGGCGCTGTAGGTCTTAGATGAACCATTATTTCTGGTGTATAACCCTCATTCATTTTTAGCCATAATAAAGCATGTTCAAATACTGGCAGATCCAGCACAAGATCACCTGATAGTTCCTTTGGCCTGAGAAATGGTACTTCAGCACCGGCCTTTAAAGCTACCTCTCTAATTTCCTCAGAGTCGGTTGATACAATTACTCTTTCAATATATTTTGATTGTAATGCATGGAATATTGACCACTCTACCAACGTTTTTCCATTTAGCGATCTCAGGTTTTTTCCCGGGATTCCTTTACTACCGCCTCTTGCAGGAATAATAGCAACTGTGTTCATATATATTTGCTCGTCTTGGAACAGTTAAATAGTAAATCTATTTTTCCAGAAGTTCATAGAATCAACTGACTGAACTCCCAGTTTATTTATATACTCAATTACCGAAACTGGAAGAAATGGAGATGTTTCAGAACCGAGTTCATTGATTTGTCGCTCCATGTTCGTAATTGAAAATATATTAGAACTCTCTGACTCTACTGCTACAGTAAAGAATACTGATGACCGTACTCCTGTTTTGGAGCGAAATAATTCTAAAAGCTCGGCCTCTCTTGCAGAACCGGGGAGTTTTTTTGAGTTTATTGCATCTATTTTATCACTGATGCTATTAATGGTTTTTTCACCATATCTTGTAAGCGGATCTGGAATCGGTTTTATTTGTCCAGTATGTGATAATCTTGGATCAAATATCAGTACATCACCCATCAGAGTTTCAAGATGCAACACGTCTCCTGATCTAATTTCGGCAATTCTATGAGACTTTGGAATTATCGTAATTCCATCATTAAAATGAATATGATCTTGGAAGTAAATTGCTACTTTAAATACTTTGGGATCTTCAAGATCGTACGCGGGCCTTTTAAAATATCCCCCATTGCCATATGTCATGCCATCATCTTTATGCCATCCACTCAATGCGTTTGTATGTAGATCTGCATGATTGGTTAGATACCATTTTTCAGTGCCAAAACAGTCTGTTATAAATTGAACCAGGGTATTGCCTGAAAAAACCTGGGCAATAAATGGTGCTTTTCTAAATGCATGAGGTTGTCTTACACCATTATGCTTATGAATCCCTCCTAACTTGCTATGTGTCGTTCCCAAACGTCTCAAGGTATTAATTGTTTGACTTTGTATAATACCTCTTCTCACGGTATATCCATCATTAAGTAATTCCAATCTACATTTTTGCATAATGATATCCTAACCAGAAAACCAATCTCAGATTCGATAATTCTGCTTATATGTTTGTATAAATTCTGTAATTAAAAAATATGTTTCTATTACTTAAACCTGTCAAGGTATATTTCTTCAGTATCTGTTTTGTATTGTCGTAATACTAGAGATATCGAAGACCCATAATGAATGACATATCTAAAACAAGTTGCCACAATTTCTGTTACTGGATTTTGTCCTAACACATCACATAGATTTTGAGCTTTAAGAGTATTAAATATTGGGTATTTTTCTAATGCATTTTCAGCAGCTAACCTGGTTTCATTATTAACCCTCGAGGCTGGATGCAACAAGTAAAATACTTTTGACTCTGGCGTTAATGACTTGAAAAATCCAGCATATTTATCGTTATTTTTATTAAAGTCCTGGAACAAGGAAAAGCGGCTAGGTGATGGTAGAAGAATAAGAGCAAATTGATTATTCATCTTGGCCTGGTAAATATTTAACATTGTCTTTTCGGCTACTGAAGGATTCTTTATTTCATGTAATCCATACATTCCTGTAAATGCCTTTGATAAAGAGTATAGTTCAAATTCCCCAACCATTTTTGGATGCCATAGGTAATAACGTCTAAGTAATAATAAATGAATAAATTGATTTAGGGATAAATGTTGACATTCATTTTCAAAGAGTGATCCATATCGTAAATGTAATGAATTTAGTGTTGTAATTTCATCTGGAAAATGTCTTTTTAGCAATGTGTAACTGAAATAATCAAACTCTGAGGAACCTACAATCTGTAATAAAGAATTTGAGTTTGATAATACATCAGATTTATTAATCAATGATTTCTGATTTGTATATTGTAATACTTTAGAAACATTCTGTGCTTCCCAGTTTGGCACAGATGACAGATTCCCTTCCTCGATCAGATTTGTCTTAAGACATAAAGGGTGCATCCCCAGCACATGTGTAAATATTGCAAAATAATGATGTGCATATAATATAAATCTATCCGGCGAGATTTCTCTAATAATTGAATTGATAAAATCATACATGTTTAACAAGTCTGTCTTTATGAACAACTGTTCAACATCTTTAAGCCCGGAACTTATTTCAGGAAAACCTTCGAGTAATGATGCATACTCCACTCTATGAAGTATTATCAGACATTCCTTGTGCTGTAGTTTTTTTGTTTCAATAATTCTGGCGACAGCAATTTCAGATATGGGATTATTCACTATAAACACATGTCTTATTGCACCATCTGAAACTACGGGCCTCTTGGCGTCTTCTTTCGCCAGACTATTAATATAATTTCTCATGGTTTCAGTAGAAATTAATTTATTTAATGCCAGATAGTTACTAACTGGCATATTCAGAGACCTGACTCTTTCTGGCGATATATAATTTGCCGAGTTTGTTCTGTTATTTGTAAGGAGTGTCCGCGTTATTTCAACGGGAATATTATTATCTTTGCATACTGGCAGAACTTGCCCGGATTGTTGTTCATATATCTTAAGTTCAGCCACATCTATGACACCTGTTAATTCAATAGAGAAACCATAGTTGCCATTTGATACATCGATAATTGCTCCAATTTCACAAGCTTGATTAGCTTGTAATTTACATAACAGTTTTGAATGATGATAAATAAGAATTGTAAAATGTTTTCCGGGGTTACTCACGTCAGTGATATAACCTGAAATTTTAACGCATTTTTCTTCATTTATTACTTCGTAAGCCCCAATGATATGACTGTATTTATTTGATTCATAATTTAGATTGTTTAAATTTATTTGAAGCGCGTCTCGAATGGGATTTAGTTCATTTTGCGAGAATTGTTTTTTATTTATATTTCCATCATCAGATCTATAGATATTAATCCCGCCATTATCAGTTATAAATCCAGCAACTGTTTCAGACATTTTTTCAAGTGGGATATGTAGCAGCAAACTTCTTTCAACAAAATGCTCAAGATTTCCGTCTATTTTATTTCCGCTGTTATGATTTAACACCCAGTCATCATATGTAATAGGCAACTTTCTGAATTTTGAAATACCTTTTTCATTTAACCAATAAAAAGAACCAGCCATTATAGGCTTCCCCGTCACATCAGGAATATCCAGCTGTTTTCCCAAACGACCAGTTATTTCCTTTACCCAATGCATATTCCCCTTCCAATGCCTTTCTTCTGTAACTAGCAACGCCTTTTTTGAAGGCGCAATGAAACACAAGTCTGGGTATGTTTTTTCAGAAAAGATATTTTCTATATAGCTAATTCTCTCCTGGTTACCACATAACACATTTATCGAATCTTTCCTCCATTCATCGCCATCACCTCTATGCAAACTTTTTTTACCATGTAATTTACACACTAGTTCATACTGATCGAGCATGCCTTGTTTTATTAGAAGCCAGAATGGATATATGTCTCTGCCTGTATTCGATGTAATAAATATCCTGGCAGATGTAGAACATCTAATTAGCTCCAGAAATTCATCACTCAAACTTTCAGATACTGTAAATATCTTGTCATAACTGAAGTCAAATTCATTTATAGTTTCAATTGCTTCCAAAACTAATTCAGGGTAAAACAAATGATATACCACTGCTTTATTATTGTGACTTTTAATATTTCTGACTGGTTCGTATTCTACCAAGGATGATTTTATAGAATATGATTTTTGAACATTAATTTCTTGTGCTTTGCTCAAGTGTAATGATTGAGTTGAATATGCCAGAAAATCCTGCCCTTCTTTTTTGCCAAATCGCAGAAAATGAACAAGGGGGTTGGTATCCACAATTGCTACATTTAACGCGAGATATCTTCTTGTACTAAATAATGGTGAAGGATCACGTTTGAGTATCCATCCAAGCGCTAAGTAGTGCTCGGCTGGCTCAATATCAAGTGACTTTACATCAGGATAAGTTTGAACATACCATTTTGAATCAAATAATTCTGATTTTCGTATCAGTTCAATGTCTTCAATAGTGTATTGTCCAGTGTTCACTTTCATGACATCCTCATAAAACATTAAATATCTTTAAAATATTTTAGCGCAAGCACATCATCTATTTGTATAAACAACATTGAGATGATATTCGTATTTTTTATTGCAATTAGTTAACGCACAACTCTCAGGCAGAAACGGACATCATCTAAGTTAAGCCACTATTTAACGTTCGATATATGTTTTATACATTATCCTAACGCCTTATATACTAAATTAAAGCAACAAAGTCTGGTTTAAATGCAGGGTCGGCGCGAGTTTCTCTCCGGAATTATACTCCGTACTAATATTCCTCAATTATTATTTTTTACCATATATTTTATTTTCGAAATTTTTATTAGGTTCTCGTCCTTCTTTAATTCCATGTTTGAGATAATGATAAACTGGATTCATCCCTGCCTTGCCAACATCTTTGTACTTATTCAAATACCAATCAGGATCGAACAGACCAGAACCTCTTAACATTTTTACCTTATAGTTAAATCTAGATTTGTCAGAGAATAACCACCATGTTGTCTTGCCTAATAGCGTGTTTATAACGTGTCCTAATTCAACTGCCATCAAATGTCGTAAGGTTGCTTTTTCGTTTTTGAACAACTCCGCTTGCATTGTGATATTTGACTTTAAATCTAAAATCTCATCCTGACTATGTTTTAATTTAACCGTCAATTCAGTCATTTCATGTCCATTGATTGCAATCCTGTCTGTCAATGTTGAAATCACAGTATTTGCATTGGCCAGCTCATCATTTATTTTATTTACCTCAATCTCCAGATTATTTATAGACCTGTCTTTATCCAGCCCCCACTTTGTCAAAATTTCGATCTCGCCAAATCTTTCCTTTATTGTGTTATTTAGATTTTCTATTTGCTGTTTTTTTTCAGATGCGTTTATTTCGGCTTCATTTTTTAGCGTGCTGATGTCACTTATAAGTTTGCTCGTTGTCGATCTCTCCGAGATCAGATTTTCCGACAATGTATCTCTATCAGCCAATACCATGGCTAGCTTTTTGTTCGCTGAATCTAACTCGGAATTCTTGTTCTCGACATGAGCTTTGTAAATATTATGCAACTCGTTATATGATTGTTTACCTTGATTTACATCTGAGATCAAAATTCCAATGTGCTCTTTATAACCATTTAATAATACATCCCTATCATTCAGTGAAGCATTTAATAAATGAATATTTCTTTGAAGCACCTCGATCTCTGTGACTTTTGCTTGAATTTCCTTGTTACGTTCTGAAATTGTTAATTCTTGTTTTTGTAACATTTCATTTTGTTCCGCCAAGGCGCTTCTTATCTTAATTACTTCATTTTTTGATTCATTGTATTCTTTAAGTAGATGTGTGGATTGAAGTAGCTGATTTTCTAGTTCTGCTTGCAACTGGAAATTCTTCCTCTCGCCTTCCTCCAGTTGCGCGCGTGCCGCTATCAACTCCTGTTCCAACTTTGTAACTGCTTCTTGTCGCCTGACCGATTCCGACTCCACCTGGGTCAGCTTTCCCAGGGTTTCCGTCAACGTGGTTTTTATCCCGGCGGATTCCTGCTGCTGCCTTTCAAACTCCGATTGCAACTGGACATTCTTCTTCTGTCCTTCTCCCAGTTGCGCGCGTGCCGCTATCAACTCCTGTTCCAACTTTGTAACCGCTTCTTGTCGCCTGACCGATTCCGACTCCACCTGCGTCAGCTTTCCCAGGGTTTCCGTCAACGTGGTTTTTATCCCGGCGGATTCCTGCTGCTGCCTTTCAAACTCCGATTGCAACTGGACATTCTTCTTCTGTCCTTCCCCCTGTTGCGCGCGTGCCGCCATCAACTCCTGTTCCAACTTTGTAACTGCTTCTTGTCGCCTGACCGATTCCGCTTCCACCTGCGTCAGCTTTCCCAGGGTTTCCGTCAGATTATGTCCAAGTTTGCGAACCTGTTTAGCAGCATCAAGGCCTAATCTTAATAATCTTGTGAACGCAGGTGTTGCTATATTAAGTTCCGAGCGTATACGATCCAATTCATCATAGTCATCTGTACGCTCGCCTTTATTTACCCAATTATCTAGAATACTGAACGTGGATCGTAACCAAATTGAAAGCTGAGGGTTCTCAGTGACACTTCTTGCATCTTCCCTCTGATGTCGGAAGCTACCTGATAGATACTTATCTATTTCCATTGCAGATGAATCTGATAGCCGTGGAAAATAAAGTCCGAGAGATTGCTGAATCAGTTCCACTTGGTGTTGCCATCCCGCCAATAAATTTTCATAACTTGTGAATATACGGGCAACACCTCGTGTTGAAAATTCAGCGTCAAGAACATGTCTCAACCATAATAATTGCCCAAGGGCCGGTTCTATGGCGTCACGTGCATTAAGTGATTCTGCAATTTCCAATGGGTTACGCAATGGTATTATGATAAGTGGTTTTGCTCCAACTGCTTTCAAAGTCTGCATCCAAAAGGGTGCTAATCGTGCTATGCGAGGATCCTTTAGTACAAATAACCGGGAATTACCAAACTCACTCTTGACTACTTCTACTGCCTGTTCAAGGAATTCATCCATTTTAGGTGAAAGATACCAATCCGGATTAAATGTTCGCCAGTCGTACCAATTACTGCCTGCCGACTCTAAGATTTGGTCGTTAAGCTTCTGGACCAATGTAGACTCCCAATGTCCCGTCTCATTATTCTTGGTTGGTGGCATTAATGTTTTTGGCAAATCACAGCCCAGCAGATTCAGCACTCTGGTCAGGGCACTGGTACCTGATCGGTGCATCCCTAGGACAAGCACGCAGGTACGGCGAGGAGCAAAATTATTGATGTTTTGATCAGGCAGGTTCTGGATAAGACGGATATCTTCTTTCATTTTATTATTTCCGGTAGATATATATGATTTCTTGCAAATTTACCACGAATTCACGGTCAATATTAAAGTTGCTTATTCACTTCTTTGTCGATCACACAACCCTATGAAAAATAATGAAAATATATTGGTAAAAAATGAACTGAATCTTTTAAATCTCAGAGGGTACCAGTTTTATCTTACTGTTTAGTGAGTACAGATAGCTGTCTTGCTCGGCACACCATAAATCGGCGTAATCCACATCCCTCCATTCTTCAAACCAGGGGCCTCCATTGGTGTAGTGAATGGCGAGTGGCAACTTATCGGAGAGCGGATATTCACCTACCAGGAAATTCCAGACTAATGGTAACTCGCCGATACTTTCGTCATGCAGCCAGCCAAAGCGATGCAAAAAAGAGGGTTGGGCCGTATTAACAATCGCTGGGGTCAGGGCCTTGACCTCTGGATGACGGCCATCAAAGAGCATGAATGAAGACCAGTTCTTTCTGGGATATTGGGTTTGAACCTGGTTATCCATTTTGATCTTGTTCGCCGGGATATAATCATGCTTGACCACATATACGGCTTTATTGCCCCTTGCCTCTGTCAGTACGTTATATATGTCGCAGGTAAATATAAAATCGCAATCAACAAATATCGTCCAGCCTTCATGGGCCGCCAGATATGGTGTTAAAAACCGGGTCAGGGAGAATTCTGTCGAGGCCTGGTCTGCGGGACGGGTGTACAGGCCTGTTTCACGTAATACGGACTGTTTGAGAGGATAGATCTCGATGTCTCTGGAAGCATATCTCAATATGGAATGCCGACAGACCTGCCATGCAATATCCTCACGCGTATCGTAACCGATGAAAACTTTCAGTATATTTGACATTTAAATCAGATCCGGCTTATCTGTTATCTTTTACAGAGAATTCTGCACCGCAAGCCGTTTCTTTCATCACGAAGCGATTTCTGTTCGATAGTACCAAATCCCTTCTTGCGCAGGTAATCGATCAAATCATCCACCCTTAACCAGATTGAATCCGCCGTAATACCCGCAAAAGGGGAATAGGTTCTGGAGGCCGGTTCCGCATATTTGTGGACGTTATAGGTGATCCCGCCGTGGTGATAGGTGTGCTCGCATTTTGTTTCGCTTGCCACATGGGTATCGAGAAATAAAACTCTCGCGGGGTTATTGTCGAGGATGTTATCCAGGTGTGCCAGAGGGTTGGATAAGTGGTATAACACGCCGTTGTGATGTATCAGGTCAAAAACATAACCCTCGCTATCTGCCTTGCCCAGACGAGGAACATTCAACTCTTCCAGGTTACTGCATACCACCCGAATAGCCCCGGACTTGTTCGCCAGCCAGACCCTGACCAGGGTCTTTACGATGTTATCCATACGACCATCCAGTGCAACCACGGAGGCTGCATATTTTGCCAGCCCCAGTGTATAAACCCCCTCATGGCAACCGATCTCAAGCACACGTTTACCCTCTATCCATGGTCGCAACCCTTCAATATGTGTATCCGGGAGACTGTGTACTGTTGAACGTTTCTTGTTGTCCCAGGGGGCGCCCTGTAAGGTCCCGCGATATGAGACCAGGGTAGACCAGGGCAATAAACTGTTCAGTTTTTCGATCTGGTCGATCGTCAGTGTAAGGGCCCCGGGGAAGACCGTGTCGATGGCGTTTTCTCTTAACACCTTGTCATCCGTCTCTATAACGACCTCGTGCAGACTATCGATCATGGTAGCGATCGTAGCCAAATCCGCGTTTTTACCTGCCGTCGAGATATATTCTGATAGTTCTGTCAGATTTTTAGAACTGGTCCTGATCTGTTTCACGCTGTTACCCTGTTTTTAGATTTCCATCCGTTATTATGGACGATTTTGCCTGTGCAAATACACTTAAAACCTGCTCTCGATGTTGGTCAATCGAATACTCTGCAAGCAGCCTGACCTGGGCCCGATTGACCATTTCAAAACGGATGTCGGGATTATTCGTTAATTTCTCCAGGGCATCCAGCCATTCTTCCCCGGTGTCAACCAGGATTCCGCAGCCATCGGCGCAACATTCATCGTATACCGTACCCTTGCTGGCGATCACGGAGGTCCCGACCGAGGTGTACTCTACCCATTTATTATTTGATTTTTTAAGATTAAACGGGGTACGTGCCAGGGGGCAGATACCGATATCCCATTCAAACAAGCTCAATACAGTCAGGAAATCATCATAATTCCGGTTGGGGGCCAGTAACTTAATCCGGCTGTCAAACTCCTCCAGCACCGCCGGCAAAGTAAAGGTGCCGAACAGGTGAAACTCCACATCCGGATGCTTGCGTAAATAGGTGACGATAACCGGGAGTAATAGCTCCAGCTCATGGGACTTGTCAAAGCCCATGTAGCCCAGTTTGCGTACCTTTCTGTTGCTGGGGGGGGCCAGCAGGCTACCGGCACAATTAATCTGTCCCGATACCAGCGGGGCCTGGACACCCGTCTCGGCGAAATGGTCCTGCAACCTTCGTGTAGAGCAATAAACCAGATCGGCATGGTCCAGTAAATAGCGGACTGTGGCCAGCCGGTGCGGTGCATTATGTGTCTCGTATTTTTTCTGACCCAGATGCAATGGCACATTCAGCAGGTCATCATCCATATGATAGATAACCGGGATCCCCTGCTTTCTGGCCAGCTCAACAATATGGGCAGCGTGGTAACCGTTGTAGCGGCAAAATACGATGAGAGAGGGTCTGAACATTGAAATCTGGTTGTCCAGCCATGCCTGCACCACGGGCTCCTCAATATTTTTACCGAACTGGCGGGACATTTGCTCCCCGGTGATAATCTCGATGGCCATCGTGCCGGCCTTTACATCCTGATCAAGCGGTCTGAGCAGGCACAATTGCAGGGTGGGGTCCATGCCATTGGCAATGAACAACACCCGCTCTGGCTCGGGTTCCTGACCCTTACCGGATTGAATTAAACGCTGTTTTGTAGACAGGAACAGGCCGGCGTATCGGCGATATATCCATTCCGGATCCGTGGGCATCTGCAGGTGTTCGAGAAAACGTGTCTGCAACGCCAGGTACTTTGACGGATTTGATACGGCTTCCCGACTGAATTCAACCCAGTCTTCCAGCGTACTGATTTCGGTTAGCCCCTGATAATTGGAGGTATCCATAATGCCGGTCTCGTCTCGCCATACCGCAACCGGAATACCGGCCACTATCATATCTATCAGGATGGAAGACGGTGCGGATATTCCATAGGCAAATCTTGACAAATCGACCTTGTAAATCGGGTTGTTATTTATAATGACGTTTGATGATATCTGGGCATTAGTCTTCAATACATATTGACCGCCGGGATGGGGTCGCAGGGTAACCGCGAGTTTGTTCTCATCCAGGATATTTGAAAATTTTTCGAATATCTGCATGAAGCTCGTCTTGAAATTTCCACCGGTATTAAGGCGCACCGAGTGCATGTTTTCACAGACCAGACCGGGTTTACTCTCACTCTCCATCCGGGTCGAGTTGCATATCTGTAACATCCCGGTAGACCCGGTCACAAACACCTTGGCAGCTTGCGCAGGACCCGTGGCGGAGAGCCTGTGTCTAGCGCTCCAGCTGCAAATTACGTCAGCGGCAAACGTTACATTTCGGCCGTATGCCTGATCATGGGCTTTGTTGTGCAGGAATCCGACACATTCATAGCCATGCTGCAATGTGATCTTCAGCAAGGAAGAGGGTGCACAGCGGAAGATATCGTGTACCGCTTTGTGTGCCGACAAACTGGATTCACTCCCGGCCACAAGGACACCAGCCTTGTTCTGCAGCAATTTAATGCTATCCATAGGAGTTTCAGTCGGCAACAGGGGTGTCCCGGTTGCCTTGCTTATTTCCTGCAATTCCGCCTTCCAGACGCTGGATTTATCCCGCTTGTAAAATTGTTTGGTGACCAGAAACTCCGTACGCATACCCAGGTCTCGCGATGCCATATAGACCAGAGGACGGATAATGTTCACGTCCTGTAATAAGTTAACCACGAAGATTGCGTATTGCGTCGCCATCAGTTTTTATGCGCGTCCATGGGTTTTAATGGGCTGACCCACCAGGGCATCCTCGTCATCTCCGAGTGGTGGCAAACGATGCCGGTGAATAATGTCTGCATTACCAGCTGGATTTTCTCCAGCACCAGCGCATTACTGGCGATATAACTAATGGATGAGTTAATCTCAGGCAGGATTACAACGGATAAATCAACCGAATTCATCGCCAGCTGACGATAGTCAATCTCGTCTACCACAAGTGACTCCTCCAGCAATATGCCCTCACCTTCCTTGATTAGGGGAACAACCCAGGGAGAGACATAGACTTCCAGTTCCTGACTCTCATTTTTAAATTCAAAGCGGATATCATAATCCAGCGCTTTGGTACAAAAGGGACTCTTGATTGTCAGCGCGCCGGTCTGTTTGGCAAACAGCTGTACATCCTGGCTGGTCTCCTTGCCATGGATGATGGCAACTGGCGGAGGCTGAACAGTGGTCAGTGACGACCTGTGATTTACTGTTTTTGATAGCCTGGCACCCAGAAATTCAACCAGCTTGCCCGCCTCTACAGCGGGATTGGCCATTTCATTCACCAGTTGCACAAGATCTGGCAGGGTTTCCTCGCGCAATGCGAGCTGATCGGATTCGATATCAGCCAGCAGGTTTTCAGGGTCCCTATAGATGAAGGGAGACAGCGACTTGTATAAGGGGTAGCCGATGGAGATTACCTGTACCCCTGCGGTGAGCGCTGTGACTGCCCTGTTCAATGATTTGACTATACTGAAATTCTGGGCGTTTACTGGCAGGTAGCAGGCAAGACTATCAGCCAGCAGTTTATCTTCTTTTTCAAGTGTCCACTCATCTATGGTATAGGGAATCGCCAGACGCCTTAACGCTGACAATGAGCCGGGAGTAATCGCGCGTTGATTCGTCAGTATTTTTAGCTCGACTTCATATCCATGCCCTCGAAGCGGGGCAAGTGTGTTGCCAAAATGGGCAACATCATTCAGACCGACCGGGAAATATACATTATCGCCTATCCCAAACCAGGAGATAGTTATCTTTTTCTTGCCGTAGGCAATGAATCGTTTTTCACGAATGGCCGCACGAACATTACCCCATTCAATCAGCGGCCCTGGATCATTCATTAAATGCGTCTGCACACCCGGAAACAGCTCAGTAGCCACTTCCTGCATTGTCGTCGTTGAACATAGCAGGAAATCCATTGCGGGAAGCAGGGTATTGATCCAGTGTCGAAACCTGACTAATCGGGCATCCTCCTGCTGACTGAAATAATCATCAAACAAATCCACGCCGACCAGCTTGTTTTCATTTTTCAACAGGCATGCTGCCATGTGGGCGCGGGCGTCATAACACTTGCTAATAATATAAATATCATGGGTTAAGTGTGTCGGCTCAGCAAGAGCCTGCATGGTTACCAGATGTAATTCATGCCCGAGTTTATTCAACTCATTTTCTATTCGCGCATACCGGATCCTGGCCCCGGCCTGCATCGCGTAATCCAGAGAGGGAATCAAAACACAGATTTTCATTACTGGAATTCCCTGATAATTGTTACAGGCATCGAGTAAATATCAAACGGCAAAGCGACACTGGTCAGCTCGCGATCATCTGCTGAACCGGATATATTTTCTATAGTAGAGGCATGCACGCTCGCTGATACGGCTGTTGTACAATAGTTCACAAAACCCTTCTCAACAGCCCTGATGCCATGCGCAAGATTAAAGTGATCATATATATTATCAGTTACACTCAACCGGTCTAGCTCCAGCCACGTGGCTTTTCTTGACATCTGTAATAGTGTGCTGTTTGCCAGTACCGGATAAGTTAGCAATGGAAATGCCGTGTCCGCCTTTATTATTGAATAGCAACCCGCCGATTCGCCAGCAGACTGTGATAATAAAACTCCCCCGGAGTAATAACTGACGTTATGCGGGCTGTCCTTGGGTGAATCAGAAATTAACATACAACTTGTGGACGCTACACCTTTACTCCCTGCAATCTGACAAAGCACATCCACCGTGCGTGGGTCGTGAAGAATGACACTTTGGTCCACAAACAACAAATAGTCCCCTGCGTATTTTCTGATAGCCTCGTCGATTGATGCGACCCCGATATCTGATTCTCTGGCAGCCAGGATAATTTCACCCGGGAAATACCCTTGTAACCGGGAACCAATATTTTGTTCATGTTTTGCAATAACTGAATTAATTATCACAATTATATTCAGGTCATGGATCGTTGTTTGCTGCCGGATTGACTGCAGTAGCGCAAAACAACCTGCGTTCAGGCCGTAAGTCAATTCCAGAATAACGGTGATGGTTGACTGATCCTTGAGTTTCATATGCGAGTCTGTTTGTAGCAGTGGCGCTGGGATTTCGGGGGCAACAGGCATGAGTAGACGGGCATCCTCGTGAATTGTTGTATTACAGAAACGGATTGCAGATGGCAACATGGCAGTGATGTTTACCCCCCCCTTGTCCATATGTTTCCCGGCTATTCCGGTAATCAGGGGGTAGGCAATAGTTGCATACCTCGGTTGTACGTCCAGCAAGTCACTCCCTGACTGGGGCAGTGTTATTTGCCATTTAGGTTCCAGGCTTGTCTGATCGCAGATCACAAAGGATCCCATAACTACGGGGTCCTCCGTGCTGATTTTGAATTGTCTGGACACCAGGGCATGCAAGGAAGGAATAGCGTCGGAGGGAAGTGTGAGTTCAGCTACTCCCTGTTTTTGTCTTTTATCAATCAAGTCTACCTGGTATGACGTTGCTTCATTGTATGTATTTTCGAGTGCATTTTTCAGATAAGCCTGTGCATGGATATTCGTAATTTTCGTGGTTATGGCTGCCACCACCCGGATGCGCATGACCCTCGTCAACCAGGTCTGCATATCTTTATGAAAGATACGTTCGGAACCGGTTGCGCCGTGCAAGTTTATATTTATTTTAGCTAATGAAAAAACAGGTGTATCTACATCGACCTGCAACATTTCATGCAAGAGATCCGAGGAAACCTTCTGCAGGTGTTCCATATAATCCTTATCAGTCCATACCGTACATAACTCGCCGAAATGCGCCCCTCCTCTGCATAGAGAGGGAAACGGCAGGATGGAAACAGACTTCAATTCTCCATCCGGATCAGAGTCTGTAATCAGTACTGGTAAATATGGATTTAACAACCCTGCATCGATAAAATTGATCTCATTGCTGGTTAGCAGACATTCCATCAGCATACACAGATGGCCATTAGACGAATTGCCTTGATAAATTCTGATGACAGAACACCCAAAATCGCTTGCACCCGTGCCATCAATTCGCATACTCAAATCGTATTCATTCTTGAACCATACATCGGCCAGTCTGAATTGCGCTTCAGTTTTTTCTAAAAGCGTGGTACGAGTGAGTAGTTCTGAGACTGATTTCAATATCAAGCCAGATATATCGATACGCTTATCTCCCCGGCATATCTGGATATCATTGATTTTTCTGGCATCAAGTAGTTTGCTATAGTTAACAATAGTTTTAATACATGAAGAGAGTGTGCATTGATTTTCCTCCTCCAGCATCCCTGAAGAGACTTTACCCAGGGACGTCCCCGAAAATTGCAGGAGGTTATATTCAGAAGTGCAGACCAGACCTTCCTGACGAACCCAGTGTATTTCATCCAACCTGGCTACAGGATATGACAACGGGTCTGTGTAATTATCTGGTCCTTCAGATTTTCCTGGCGGTCTGGTTTTAGTGACGGAAGCGAATATTTTCCTATGTTCTTTTTGGCCATGAAGTATGAAGTGTATCAGCGGGTTCAGTCCGGAAAGGGATACATCAACATGTTCCTGCAGATATAACCGGGTACTGAAATCCGGTCCAGGATCCCGACCTTCCCTGGCCCCATGTGTCAAGTAATGCTGGACAGGATCGAATCTGGCTTCTACTGCGTCAGGATACTGAAGTAAATACCAGTCCCGATCAAACAGGGGGCAATTATTAACCAACTTGTAATGATGATGCGAGTGTTGCGCTATCGCCAGGAATCTGCCAAACAAGGATTTGAATATGCTGTTATTTTTTAGCATCGCTATAGTCTGGCCATGATTTTGGAGTCTTTTATTATTGTATGTTGTGCTAAATCAGGACCTGGAATTGGAACTCGCACCTGGAATCCAGATAAATCCAGCGTTTATAATAGCATTAACTTCAATAAGTTAGCCCTGTTATTGTACCAATTATTCCTTGTCGATGTTAAAGGAATAAACAGGTATTCCCAAATTACATAAAGGCAAAAACAAGTTATTATTGGCAACCTTGATTATTTTAATATGGAATTTATTTCGTGAAGTTTATTGAGACCCCACTTACAGGAGTAATCCTGGTTGAACCAACAGTTTTCGGAGATGACCGCGGTTTTTTCATGGAGAACTGGCATAGAAAGAAATTCAGGGATGGCGGGATCGATTTTGACTTCGTCCAGGACAATCACAGTCGCTCGGCAATCAATACCTTGCGCGGACTGCATTACCAGATCAAACAACCCCAGGGCAAACTGGTCAGGGTCATTGCAGGCGAGATATTTGATGTAGCTGTAGACATCCGACGTTCCTCCCCGACTTTTGGAAAATGGGTGGGAGAATACCTGTCTGCCAGTAATCACAAGATGTTATGGGTACCACCGGGTTTTGCTCATGGCTTTCTGGTTACCAGCGAAGCCGCCGATGTATGTTACAAATGCACGGATTACTATGCACCGGAACATGACCGTGGCATACGCTGGGATGACCCTGAGGTGGCAATTAACTGGCCTCTCGCCGCCGGTATGACTCCGTTGTTATCCCCCAAGGACAAAAATGCAAAGATCATGTCCGAGGCAGAATTGTTTGACTAGTATGAAGGTACTTATTACCGGTAAAAACGGGCAGCTTGGACGTGACCTCTGCAGGCTGGTGCCGACAGGTACAGACCTGTATGCATATGGTCATGCCGAGCTGGATATAGCCTCACAGGCAGACGTAAAACGCGTAATCAATGCGGTCAGACCCGACATCATCATTAATGCAGCTGCATATACGGCTGTCGACAAGGCCGAATCGGACGAGGACAATGCTTATGCCATCAATGCGACCGGAGCCAGTCATCTGGCAGCCGCCGCACGGGAAATATCCGCCCGGCTGATACATGTATCTACCGACTTTGTGTTCGATGGCACAAAATCAAGACCCTACCAACCTGACGATGACACTGCCCCACTGTCCGTCTACGGTAAAAGCAAGCAAAAGGGTGAAGAGTTGATCCGGGAACATCATGCGGGCAATTCCGTCATCATCCGTACCTCCTGGGTCTATTCAACAAACGGCAACAATTTCGTAAAAACGATGTTGCGGCTGATGGGTGAGCGCAATGAAATCAGGGTTGTGGCAGACCAGATTGGGTCTCCCACCTGGTCACGCAACCTGGCCAGTTCAGTCTGGAGTCTCACAGACTCAAATATCCAAGCGGGCACATATCACTGGGCGGATACCGGTATCGCCAGCTGGTTTGACTTTGCTGTGGCTATACATGAGGAAGCTGTAGCAATCGGGCTATTGAAAAATCCTGTCGTTATCCACCCGATTACGACAGCACAATATCCTACTCCTGCACATCGACCACACTACAGCGTGCTTGATACCGCAACCATCAGATCAATACCCGGAATCCAGTCAGAACACTGGCGCAGCGCCCTGAGAAAAATGTTACTGGAGTTCAAGGACCAGTCTGCGCAGCCACATGTCTAGTCAACAACGCATAGACGATTTTTTTTTCCGGGGTTTTATCGTAATAGACCTGGGGCTCGACGAACAACTGGTAGAAGGCATCATTCAGGACACGCTGGCGTTATACCCCGACAAGGTTAACGGGCAATACCATCATGGTACGCGTATACAGGATGCGTGGAAGAGCTCCGGACATGTCAAATCACTTGCGATGCATCCCTTCGTACTGGAGACACTGGAGTCACTGTTTCTGCGCAAGCCACTACCATTCCAGACACTAAACTATCCGGTTGGAACTGAACAACCAATGCACTCGGATACAATTCATTTCAATTCCTTCCCGAATAATTTCATGTGCGGGGTCTGGGTCGCGCTGGAACAGGTCGATGCGAATAATGGCCCGGTGGAATGTTGTAGCGGCAGTCATCGGCTGCCGGAATACAATATGCTGGATGCAGGCTCAGGCACAGGTTACGAAAACTATCGCCATTACGAGCAGTTTATTGCCGGAATTGTCCGGGAGAAAAATCTCGAATCGCAACCCATACTGCTGAAAAAAGGCCAGGCACTGATCTGGCATGGCAACCTCTTGCATGCAGGCGGTATACAGCTCGACAAGTCCCGTACCCGTCATAGTCAATTGACCCACTACTTTTTTTCCGGATGTCAGTATTACACACCCATGTCAAGCACACCGGAACAGATCATCTGGCGTGATCCGCTCTGGGTAGGTCAGGAAAATATTTCGAAAAATTCCAGAACGAAAACCAGGCTTCAGAGATTGTGGTCTGAAACCTTCAAGGCGTAATCGATTGGCCAGTAGCACTGACCCTGAGCTCTATCCTGTCTGTATCCGCCAGCGGACGGGGAAATGTATAGTTAAAACCGACATTGCCATCGCGAGCAATATTGATTTCTTGTAGTTCCGGCAACGGATTTTCAGCAATCAGTTGAGATATCAGGCTACCATTTAACACAACGTCCAGCGTTACCGGTGCCTCCTGCAAGGGATCTACTGCCCAACCAGTTAGAGTAGCGTTTTCGACGATACTGTATTTACCATAGACATAATTAAGGCCTTGCTCAAGCAGTTGCTTGCGAATCAGAAACAGTCGTAATGCCTTCTCATACATGCTGCAATCAGCCAGGTTGAGACTGCGGATCTGTTCCGTGAGCTTGCCTGATATCAGATAGAAACTGTTCTTCTTGTCCTTGTTAGCGTTAAGTTCCCTGACGGGTATTTTCAAACCATAGAGCTGGTTGAAGATCGCAAGACTCTCCCCGTAAAACTCCGAAATACCGACGACACCGATGGCCTCAAGCGGTACACCCTCATAAAACCGGCTTTGTACATCTCGGAACCGGGGTTCATTTATAAAATCCTCCAGTGTTCCGGGATAATCTATCCGACGCTTTAAATCATAATAATGGGAAAGCACACGTTGCACCGGATCGCGCAGGAAGCTAATGACTCTGTAGACAGGGTAGTAACGGATATATTTATTTATCGGGAAATGTCCGGCAAGCAAGGTCTTGCGGTTGTTGATTTCAACAATCCTGCCGATGTCACCGGACGCATAAATGGCCTTTACCAACGGTGAGGTAGACCGGCTATCCACATCATAATCAGAATATACTTTCCAGCTCCAGCTCGATTTTCTGGTCGAGACCCGCAGGCTCGTTCCCGCTGTTTTGGGGATATGCGAAAACAGGACCCCACGTGTGACTAGTTGCATGATTATCTGGTTAGCTTATCGCTACAATGATATATTGTGATGCCTATTGTAAACGGCTTAATCTCCCATTAAAACAGAATATTAGAGATTATTTTTCCGGTTACATATTATCAGGGAGAGACTGTCCTTGACCGCCAAGTCGGCAGTCAATGACAGTGGTCTCCTAAAAGACAATAATTCCGGACAACATGGATTATAAATATCTCATCTTGCGCTACCAGACGTTCAGGGACCAGTATCTGGAACTGACGCATAAATGGTTCAGATCCGGCTGGTCATGGGTATGGCGTTTTACCCTGGATAACTTCCGCTTCCTCTATCGGGGGGAGATTAACCAGATCCGGATGCTCACGTATACACTACGTCAGCAGGACGAGTATATCCGCCAGCTCGAATCAGGCCACACACCACCGGTGGCCCATCCTGAAACACCTGACGACGAATATTCTTACCAGTCAGTAAGGTGGTTGCGGACACTGGTTTATATACTTCTGCTACCGACCAGTTTCCTGATCTACTGGATCCGACGGACGTCTCGCATTATTTTTAATCGTCGGGTCAAACTACTGGTATTTCCACACCCGCCGGTTGATGACAAATTCGCTGAATCCAGCTTGACCAGCACCGGAAACGTCTACCTTGTTCCGGAGAATAAACAGGCATTTCCTCGCGGACTGGTAATTTTTCGTTATACGCTGGTGCTGCCTGAGGAACTGGCGGATTCGATTCTGTTTATCAACCCCGGTCACGGGTTTGTCAGTGAATATTCCATCCCCTTGCCATTCAGTACGAGCGGTGAACATGAATCCCTGATCGAATTGCCACCGGATATAACCTTGTTGAAGCTTCAGGCCACTTCACAATCAGTCACATTTACCATCCGCGATATCAGCATGACTGAAATCTGCTTGCTGCAGGCCGCACGTTATCTCAAGGCACGCCATGACTTCAGTACCGATGATGTGCTCAACACCCTGTTTATCTGCAAACTACCCGGGGTCCGGCGCGTACTTGCCCACAAGATACCCTATGCAGAATGGCACTATAAATATGTCCGATTGTCCTCACTCGATATCCGGGCCATCCGTACGCATATCAGCACGATGAAAACCTCGCCACTGGTGAGTGTGATTATAAACGCTAGTAACAACCTTCCACATTATCTGGACATGACCCTGCAGTCAGTTCAAAGTCAACTGTACCCGCACTGGGAACTGCTGATTGTCTGCGCTGAACATCCTGATGCACATATAACGACCATCCTGAATCGCTACGAGCGTTATGACAAGCGCATACGGATAGTAATCAGCCGTAGTTCTTCGGGCATCAGCACTCATACAGTGGATGCGATCGGCCAGGCGACGGGCATTGTCGCCGGGATACTGGGTCAGGGTGACATGCTGACTGAACATGCATTATATATGGTAGCAAACACGCTGCAGAGCAATCCACAGGCAGCGCTGCTGTACAGCGACCATGATCATATTGACGAACATGGTCGATTATTAGCGCCCTGTTTGAAACCGGACTGGAACCTCGACTTTTTGCTGGGCAAGGACTATCTCCAGCCATTTGTCTTTTATCGTCTGGAAGATTTGCGCATCATAGCGACCGAATCCACGTCTGTTGTAACCTACGATCTCGACTTGCGCATGATTGAACGTATCAATCCGCAGCAGATAGTTCATATACCCTATCTACTGCTGCACAAACGCAAGTTCCTGACTGAAAGCGCGATCATCCCGGCTGTGAATAACGAAAACAAGGCGGCGCTGGAAGCCTATCTGCAACGCGGCGGACAGACTGCGATGGTCACCCCTGTGGCTGCCGGTTTCAGAATAGAACGATCCATTCCCGAACCACCACCGCTGGTCAGTCTGGTTGTACTCACACGCGACCGTGTGGCCCTGCTGTCGAACTGTGTCAATGGATTGCTGGAAAAAACCGCCTGGCCGAATCTGGAACTGATCATCATCGACAACGGAACGGTAGAGGCCTCTGCCCTCGCCTATATCGAGGCCATTTCGGGCGATCCGCGCGTTCGGGTATTCAGGCGTCCCGGTGACTTCAACTTCTCCGAATTGAACAACTTCGGTGTGGAACAGGCAAAAGGGGAATATCTCGGGCTGTTGAACAACGATATCTCGGTAATCAATCCCGACTGGCTTACCGAGATGGTGTCACACCTGCAGAGACCGGAAGTAGGGATAGTCGGTGCCAAACTGTTATATGAAAACGAGACTGTCCAGCATGCCGGCGTTATTATCGGACTCGGCGGTGTCGCGGGTCATGGACTGCGCCATGCACCGCGTAATTACCCGGGTTACGATGACAGGCTGGTATTATGTCAGCAATTATCCTGTGTCACCGCCGCCTGTTTGTTGACGAAAAAGTCTGTCTATCAGGCGGTGGGTGGTCTTGATGATATCAATCTGCGTATTGCCTTCAATGACGTTGATTACTGCCTGAAGGTGCGTGAACAGGGATGGAAGATCATCTGGACACCCTTTGCAGAGCTCTACCATCTGGAATCGGCATCGAGGGGCTTTGACCTGTCGAAGGAAAACATAAACCGCTGGAAGGCTGAATATAATTTCATGCGCAATAAATGGCGGGATGTACTCGAATATGACCCGTTTTATAACCTCAATCTCAGCATTGCAGACGAGGAGTTTGCCCTTGCCCAGCCACCACGGCTGGTGCATCCCTGGGAACAATACAGGTATTATAAACAATCTGTCAGCCAGCAAACGAACGGACCCTTATGACCAGGATGTTTATCTATGATTTGACCTGTCTTATCTACCAGCAGGTATCAGACACACCCTCCGGGACGATTCGGGTGGACCTGCGCTATGCCCATTATTTCCTGACCCAACGCCGGGACTCGACCCTGTTTGTCAAACAACAGGGCAAGCATCTGGTCGTAATTAATCATGATGAAGCAAGTGCCTTGATTAATCACCTGCTGGTCAACTGGGAACTGGGTTCCACGGTAGAGACAGAAAGCAGCAAACGCTTTGAATCGAATCTTGAATTTCGTATGCAATACCATGGCATGTGGGACCCGGATCTGGATACCTTTTTCTCCATGCCGTTTATCGATCGGTTCAACTTCCTGCTGAATCAGGAACTGACCGAAATATTCGGCATGGAATTCAGCTGGGTCCGAAAACTGCCGCATATTGCCAAGATAGCCTATGCGCTGGTGGCGGCTTGCTCAAGGTACCCGGCACTGTTCCTGCTCCGCACCGGCCAGTTTATCGGCGTATATATCTACACCCGTAACCTGAACGATTCGTTCCGCTTCGTCACCACCCGTAACCAGAAACATGATTACCTGCTGGATCGGGTGGGCAGTGACCGACAGTGTCAGTATCACTATATCTATACAGCCTATAACCGTGGATTCCCGTTTGAGGCGCTGCAAAACATTGCCGCACTGGCTCAGATCGAACACAGCGTATTTATTCATGACCTGATCATTATCTATTATTCCGAGTATTTCCTGCCGGTTAATCATCTGGAGCAGATTGCCTGGATGAAGAGACTACTCACATTACAACCGAACCTGATCGCCAATTCCGAACAGACAGCCAGTTATATCCGCCGCTTTGCCGATGAGCACAAGCGCACGGTAAGCGATATCATTACAGCCTACATCGGCGTAGAACCCTGCTTTATCGAAAAACGGGACGCTATCATTCCTGCCCAAAGCAAAAGCGGAACTTACTTTGTCGTAATCTCAACAATAGAGCCGCGAAAAAACCATTTATTGCTGTTGTCCATCTGGCGGGAGTTGGCCCAACAAAAGATGCTGGACCCCATGCCCGAACTTTATCTGGTGGGCAAACGTGGCTGGGAAAATGAAAATGTAATCGACATGGTTGAACGCTGTAAATCGCTGCAAGGTATCGTCCATGAATCTGCAAACCTGAATGATTCAGAACTGATGGCACTGTTAAAAGGCGCACGCGCCCTGCTCTATCCGTCCTTTTGTGAGGGCTGGGGTATGCCGATTGTGGAATCACTGACGCTGGGTACCCCGGTCATATGCTCTGATGTACCTGAATTGCGCGAGTCTGGCCAGAATATCCCGGACTATGTCCACCCGATTGATGGCAAGGGCTGGATGGAAATGATTATGGAATACAGCCGTCCGGAATCGCCCTTGCGCCAGGCCCAGCTAAACCGGATACCCCGTTTCAGCCCACCGACCTGGGAACAACATTTTCATCAGGTTTCGGCACAACTTTTCCACGACGATGACCAGTAAAACCGGACACCCATCCGCACGTTCGATATTGGCCCTCTTTGTCATCCCGAGCGTAGCCGAGGGATCTAGAAAGTCAGGATTCCCGGTTGTTCGTGCGTTCCTGATGCTAGCGGGACAACCGGGCACGATGTAACATATACCACTGCTCGGGGTACTTGCTGACCCATTCCCGGCATCGCTCATTGATAGTGGCGGCTATGTCTGCATCAGACATGGCCATCACTGTCTCATCCGTCATATCGTAGATATCTGCACAGACTATCTCGAAACTGACCGCATCCTTGCGCAGGCAATAACCGGTCACCAGCGGTGCCTTGAATCTTCTCGCCAGACCAATAGCGTAGCGGATATTCGACTTCTCCGGTAATTCACCCTGGAATACCGGCGCTACGATACGACTATCCCTGAACTCATCCATTGCAATGCCAGCGGACTGTCCGGCAGCCAGGTTTCTGAACAGCTGTCGGGTACCCGCGTAATCCGGCGAGATGAGTTCATAGCCGGTTCGCTGTCTGGCACGTGCAACAAGACGGCGTTGAAAGCGGTTCGGCAGATATTCATAAATAATATTCAGGCGAAATCCGGCCTGGGTAACATGCCGCGCCAGCAGTTCCCAGTTACCCAGATGCGGAAACAGAAAGATGACCGGCCGTTGACGATCCAGCCTGTCAAAGATGTGATTTACATCAGTGAAAACATAGTTGTGCGTGCTGAACCGGTCGAGCATCGCCATTTCGGTCAGCGTCCTGCCGATATTCCCCCATAGGCGGTCTGCAATACTGGTCTTCTCTGTCTCATTCAATTCCGGAGCCAGGAATGTAAGATTGGCAAGGATATCTGCCTGGGCACCGGTGAACCGGTTTTTTGCCAGACTGCCCAGCCAGGCACCAGTTGCAGAGGCTGATCGCAGGGACAGACAACGTAGAAACAGATGAGTCAGATAATCCACGGCCCCCCAGAACGGGTCAGTAATCCAGTAGCTCATCCAGTTCACACGCATAACCACCCTGCCAGCCTGATTTGTTATTGCGCAGAGGTATCCGCGCGGTCTGCTAGCAGCATATCCAGAATTCCCCGAAAATCAATTCCTTGCTTACTCAGTTGCTGCACAAAATCCCGCCTTATTCTGCTACCATAATGCGCATGGAAGTGACTACGATTACACCGCGAAACCCGAAGCTGTCGTGGCAGGACAGCCATGAGAAATACTGGTTCGGGGGCTGCCCGTTAAAATCAAACTGGATGAACGCGCTGTCTTCCACATTCCCTGCCGCAGAGCGATTTTTTATCGATTCCGTCAGGGCCTATGCGGGCAATATTACCGACCCGGGTCTGACCGCACGCGTACAGGGTTTCATCGGGCAGGAGGCCGCCCATGGCAAGGAACACCAGCGCTTTAACCGGATACTGGCCGGATACGGCTATCCCGTAGACAAGATGGAACAACGGGTGCAGGCGCTGTTTGACTGGGTCAGAAAGAACCCCGATACCCGGGTAAAGCTGGCATTAACCTGTGCGCTGGAACACTTCACCACGATACTGTGTACTGAAGTGCTACGCGAACCGCTGTTTAATGAACCGATGCACGGTGAATATAAAAGACTGTGGTGCTGGCATTGTCTGGAAGAAATAGAACATAAATCCGTGGCCTATGATGTGTACCAGGCCATCGGTGGCAGCTATCGGACCAGGATAGTCGAGATGGTCCATGCCTCAGCGATATTATGGCCATTGTTACTGTCCATCCTTTTCACCTATCAACGCCATGACAAACGGCTGTTCAAGCTACGTGACTGGGGCGTTTTAATCAGCTGGGGGTTAATCTGGCCCGGATTGATCCGACGTCTGGTACCACATTATCTGGCCTACTTCCGACGTGATTATCATCCTTCGATGATGCATGACCAGACGCTTATCGACGACTGGCGCAAGCGGCTGGCGTTCAGCTGAATTCCCTACGCCGGTTTACCATCATGGGCAGGCCACCAGCGGGCCTCAGCGTCAATCGGCACTCATAACCGGGTTCAGTGTTGGCAGGGGATTTCAGGCTGAACTGCTGCATAATCGTGGCAAGACAGATGATTGCCTCCATCATGCCGAACGCCGCACCAAGACAGATCCTCGGCCCGGCACTAAACGGGATATACCCGTATTTCTGCTGCCGTGATGGCCACTCGCTGGTAAACCGTTCCGGGATAAAGTGGTGTGGGCGTTCCCACAAGTCTTCATGACGATGCAATAACCAGGGCACAACAAGCATAATCGAACCTTTGGGTATATGCCGGTCGCGGATTGTATCTTCGGCCAGGGCCTCCCTTGACAGGATGGGAACGGGCGGATACAAGCGCATCGCCTCCTCAAAGATGGCACGGGTGTATTTCAGTCTGGACACATCCTCGAATTCAGCCGGCCGACCACCCAGCACTGTAGCTAACTCTTCCAGCAGCTTCAGTTCAACCCGGGGTGAACGGGAGATAAGATAGATTGCCCAGGCGAGAGAATTTGCCGTGGTTTCATGGCCGGCCATCAGGATCACGACAGCTTCGTTACGAATCTGCTCCAGGCTGATACCGGGAGGCTGGGTGGAATTATGCGCCGCCAGTAACAAGGCTAGCAAACCCTGCTCATTGCCCGTCCCCTGCTGACCTGCCGTTATGATGTCCTCAACGATCCGGTGGATAACCCCGGCCTGGCGACTGGCACGGCGGCGTTGGGGCATACCGGGCAACCAGTCCGGCCAACCAAAAAAGGCAGCGGGGTCAAACTGCTCAACACTGGCCTGAAAGTCGGCAAAACCGGATACGATTTTTTTTGCCTTGTCCATGCCCAGCGGATAATCAAACATGGCCTGACTGATGATTTCAGCGGTCAGCCACGCCATTTCCGGCAAGACATTGATCTGTCGACCAACATGTTCCCGATGCCAACGCTGGCAGGTCTCTGCGACCACGGTAGTCATCACCCCGGCATACCGTTTCAGGTGCGTACTCTGGAACGCCGGTTGCTCCAGTGTCCTTCGATTCCGCCAGGTCTCACCATCACTGGCAAACAGGCCATCACCCAGCAAGGGCTGCAGGGCCTTGCGCATATAGGGGCTCTTGCGCTGGTATATATCATTGTTCCTGACCAGCACGTGTTCGACCGTATCAGGACTGTTGGCAACATACATGTGCTGTCGCATGACAGGACCACCAAAAAACTGCTCGCGATAGGCCGATTCGGGCCAGATAGACAACAGGTCCTTGCGCAATTTCCATAACAGGGAGAGCGGTCGTGGATAATCGCGGAGCGGGATTGGCCGTACGGGGATTAATTCGTTATCATCATGCATGACAGGCCCATTATAAACTGTTTGCCTGTAGCAGACAGGGATGATTTGACATGGCAACATCGTTTAAAAACATACTGATCACCGGTGCCAGCAGCGGTCTGGGAGAGGCACTTGCGCGCAGTTATGCCGCACCTGGCATACATCTTTGCCTGACCGGGCGAAATACGGACAGGCTTGCCACCATAACCCGCGTCTGCGAACAACAGGGCGCAATAGTCTCTGCGGTGACAATTGATGTAAAGGATCGGGAGCGGCTGTCTGACTGGATACTGGATATTGATCAACGAACGCCGCTTGATCTCATCATTGCAAATGCCGGTGTAATGCATGTCAGTCGACCAGAGTCACCGCAGGGGACACCGGAGCAAATAGCCGAAATCCTGACAGTAAATTTTAGCGGCGTCATTTCTACTGTGAACCCGATACTGGACCGCATGGCACAGCGTGGCAAGGGCAGTGTTGCCATCATCAGCTCACTGTCTGCCTATCGTGGACTGCCACTGTTCCCCGCCTATGCCGCGAGCAAGGCCGCTATCAAATCGTATTACGAAGCGTTAAGGGGTGTGTATCACCGGAAGGGGGTTTACATCACTGTGGTATGCCCGAGTTATATCAGCACAGCCATGACTTCAAATCTCCGGACGGATGGCTTCAAGCAGATGGATGTAATGGATGCCGCAGCAAAGATAAAACAGGGGCTGGACAAACATAAACCACTGATTACCTTCCCCTTCCACCACAGCCTCGGGCTACAGCTGTTGAGGTTTTTGCCGGAACGATTGGCAGACCGGATATTGCTGTTACTTTATCGAATTTAGATAACAGTTAAGGACTCCACTACTGTTTGGAATCAGCTGTCTGGTTATAAGTGTGAAAGACCGTTAGCCGCATGGGCAAACGGCGGGTTAAGGAGCCGTTTGCGCCGTTACAGGGATGTAACGGCTGGACTTTCTAGCGGAGCAGGATGCGCAGCGACGAAAGCGGCGCTCGAGCGTACATGGATGTATTCACAGCGTGT
>CAMDWI010000005.1 GCA_945878555.1 Klebsiella pneumoniae | reverse complement strand
ACCGTTAGCCGCATGGGCAAACGGCGGGTTAAGGAGCCGTTTGCGCCGTTACAGGGATGTAACGGCTGGACTTTCTAGCGGAGCAGGATGCGCAGCGACGAAAGCGGCGCTCGAGCGTACATGGATGTATTCACAGCGTGTCTTGAACGATTATAACCAGACGGCTGATGTCACCACCAATTCCAGACACTAATCCACACCACGGAACTCAGGTATTCACGATCCGATAGCAAGGTTCATAACTGCGCCCACCGGGTATCTTCATGCGATGCTGGTTCACAAACGAGGCGAGCAGGACATCAAGTGCCTCCATCAGCGCACGCTCTCCGCGTATCTCGAACAGGCCGTGCTTTTGAACAGCCGCGAGTCCGGCGGGTTTCACATTGCCGGCCACGATGCCGGAAAACATCTTGCGCAGGTTTGCGGCCAGTTCAAACGCGGGCATGTCCCGGTACAGGCGCAGGTTCAGCATGTTCTCATGTGTAGGCACAAACGGAACCTGGAATGATTCGTCCATTTTCAGTTGCCAGTTGAAATAAAACGCGTCCTGGCTGGTTTCGCGATACTGGCGGACCTGCTGCATACCGTCCGCCATGATGCGTGCGACCTTGCCCGGGTCATCAATGACGATCTGGTAGCGTTCAGCGGCCTGTTTGCCCAGTATCAGGCGCAGCAGCGCGTCTATCTGCCAGAAATAATCAGCCGATCCGGCCGGCCCGGTAAACACCAGCGGAAACGGCAGCCTTGCATTGTCGGGCCGCAGCAGTATGCCGAGCAGATACAGGATCTCCTCCAGTGTGCCGACACCGCCCGGGAAGATCACGATGCCGTGGCCAAGACGGACAAACGCCTCCAGCCGTTTTTCAATATCGGGCATGATGACCAGCTGGTTGACAATCGGGTTCGGCGGTTCAGCCGCGATGATGCCCGGCTCGGAGATGCCGAGATAGCGACCCGGTGCGAGTCGTTGCTTGGCGTGGGCAATAGTGGCGCCCTTCATCGGGCCCTTCATCGCACCCTGGCCACAGCCGGTACAGATATTGAGTCTGCGCAGGCCGAGCTGGTAGCCACATTCCTTGGTGTAATCGTATTCCTGGCGCGAGATAGAATGGCCTCCCCAGCACACAACCAGTGACGGGTCACTTTCCGGTTGCAAGACATCCGCATTTCGCAGAATCTCGAATACAGAATTGGTGATACCTGATGAGTGATGCAGTACCGCGTGGCCAGATCGTTTGATCTCGCTGTCAAAATAAACCAGATCGCGGATGACCGCTGATAACAGCTCACCAATACCCGCGATGATCTCGCCGTCGACAAAGGCGGTGGCGGGCGCGTTGCGGATTTCCAGCTGTAACCCACGATTGACCTGTTGCACATGGATGGAAAAATCCTGGTAGCGGTCCATCAATGCGGCAATATCATCGCTTTGGTTGCCGCTGTTCAGGACCGCGAGTGCGCAGCGGCGGAGCAATACGGCCAAATCACCCTGACTGGCCTGTTGTAACCGTTCGACCTCGCTGTGGCTCAAGGTGTTCAGCATGCCACCGGGGTAGATGCGGGTACTGACGGTATCTGTAGTCAATGGTTGGCTCCGTGAAATTTCATCCGTGTGGCCCAGCTTAACGTATAATGCCGCCCATTCAAGGACTATCCTTTTCAACGTCCGGTTACATGCAAACTATGACTACATCTGAATCAGTTACAAATATACCGACCTCTGCCCGACTGGCGCTGCCTGCGCTGGTGGTCGGAGCCATTTGCATCGCCTTGTCACCGGTGCTGGTGCGTATGAGTGAGGTAGGGCCGGTTGTGACCGCCTTTTACCGGGTCACGCTCGCCTTGCCGGTCATGCTGGTGTGGATGTTACTGGAAAAGCGCAGGGTCGTTGCGGAAGAAAAGCATATTATCGGGGGCAGTCCGTTGTGGCTATTGTTGCCCGGTGTGTTTTTTGCCGGTGACCTCGGTTTCTGGCACTGGTCTATCCAGTTGACCACGATCGCCAATGCCACGCTGCTTTGCAATCTTGCGCCGATATACGTCACGCTGGTCTCAGCGCTGGTGTTTCGTGAACGCTTCAGGCGTAATTTTATTATCGCCCTGATGCTGGCTATCATTGGCGCGGCCGTGTTGATGAGTTCAAGCACGGCGTTCGGTGGTCAATACCTGCGGGGCGATATTCTGGGGCTTATTACCGCCGTGTTTTATGCGGCCTATCTGTTGACGGTGGGCCGGCTGCGAACGCGATATACCACGGCGACGATCATGTTCTGGAGCAGCCTGATGGCGAGTATCGTGCTACTGCTTGTCAGTGTGTTTACCGGGGTGTTCGACGTGCCCGGAACTGCACGGGCCTGGGGACTGCTGATCGTGCTGGCATTGGTGTCACACCTTGGGGGTCAGGGTCTGATCGCCTATGCACTGGCACACCTGTCAACGGCCTTTTCCTCGCTGAGTCTGTTGATACAACCTGTCGTCTCCGCGTTGCTGGCCTGGGTACTGTTTAACGAGGCCCTGGGGCCGATCCAGATGCTGGGCGGCATCGTGGTCCTGTCTGCAATTTACCTCGCCCGCAAGGCCAGCGGCAGCCCCTGATCCTGCCCTAAAGGGTATGACAGGCCGGGGTGAGATCTATATAATATTTGCAGGGGAAAAGGGTAATAATTCCTACTGTTTTGCTGCTGTAATTTGACGTATGGTCAACATAAACTGGCAGCATTGATCAACTGTACAACCAGGCAGGCTGATGATGAGAAAACCACGAGATTATGATGATATCCCGGGCACCTATGTATTCGACTACGGGCGTTCGCATCAGGGGTATCACCTGAACATGTTCTGTATGTCGCTGTTGAAACCGGAAAACCGCAAGGCGTTTCTGGAAGATGAACCAGGTTACCTGAAAAAATACCCGATGACAGAGGAGCAGAGGCAGTCGGTCCTGAAACGCGACTGGCTCGGCATGGTCAAGCTGGGGGGCAATATCTACTACACCTCGAAACTCGGTGCCACACTGGGCAAATCCTTCCAGTATATAGCTGCCGAGATGTCCGGGGTGACGCAGCAGGAATACGCCGACATGATGCTGAACGGCGGCAGGTCTCCGGATGGCAATCGCAGCCTCTCGGGGAAATACTGATGGCAAAAATACTCGCAGGTGTAGGTAGCTCACACATTCCGGCCATCGGTGCCGCACTCGATACCGGCAAGTCCGGCGAACCGTACTGGAAACCGATCTTTGATGGCTATCAGCGTTCAAAGGAATGGCTGGAAAAAATCAAACCTGACGTCGTCATTATCGTTTATAACGATCACGGCACGGCCTTTGCGCTCGATGTCGTTCCGACCTTTGCACTCGGTGTTGCAGCAGAATATCCACCGGCCGATGAAGGCTGGGGACCGCGACCGGTACCGGTGGTCAAGGGCCATCTGGAACTGTCGCGTCATCTGGCTGAATCACTGATCTTTGATGAATTTGATCTGGCTATTGTCAACGAGATGGCGGTTGACCATGGTCTGACTGTACCGCTTAGCCTGATGTGTGGTCAGCCCTCTGAGTGGCCGTTCAAGGTCATCCCGCTGGCGGTCAATGTGGTGCAGTATCCGCCACCGACCGGCAAGCGCTGTTTCAATCTGGGCAAGGCCATACGCGAGGCGGTCGAGAGTTTTGATGAGGACCTGCGTGTAGTCGTGTTCGGGACCGGCGGTATGTCCCACCAGTTGCATGGCGAGCGTGCCGGTTTGATCAATCGCGAATGGGACAATAAATTCCTGGATGACCTGACGGCAGACCCGCAGCGGCTGGTGGCCTTGCCGCATGTCGAATACATGCGCGAGACCGGTGCCGAGGGCATCGAGATGGTGATGTGGTTGATCATGCGCGGCGCGTTGAACGACCAGGTAAAAGAGGTCTACCGTTTTTACCATGTGCCGGGTTCGAATACGGCTGTGGGCAATATCATTATTGAAAACAAGTGAGGATGATGAGATGAAGATTTGTGTCGTGGGCGAAGGCGCCATATCAAACAAACACCTGGATGGACTGGCCAATATCAAGGATGTCGAGGTTGTGTCGCTGGTCGGTGGTGTGGCGGCAGATACCGAGGCCACGGCGAAGAAATACAATATCCCGCACTGGACGCTGGACCTGGATGAAGGCATCCACCGTCCCGGCGTGGAAGCGGTCATCATCGGCTCTCCGACGCCGATACATGCAAAGCAGGCGATCCATTGCATGAAGGCTGGCAAACATGTCGAGATCGAAGTGCCGATAGCCGACTCACTGGCCGACGCGCGTGCCGTGTTCGAGACCCAGAAGCAGACCGGGCTGGTGGCGATGGGTGGACATACCCGCCGTTTCAATCCGAGTCATCAGTATATCCGTAACAAGATCGCGTCCGGCGAGTTGAAGATCCAGCAGATGGATGTACAGACTTATTTCTTCCGGCGCAAGAATATCAATGCGCTGGGCCAGCCACGCAGCTGGACCGATCATCTGCTCTGGCACCATGCTGCCCATACGATTGATCTGTTCCAGTACCAGACCGGTGAAGCGGCCACGCAGGTGACGGCGATGCAGGGCCCAATGCATCCGGAGCTGAAGATCGCGATGGACATGAATATCGGTCTGCGTACACCGTCCGGTGTGATCTGCACGCTGTCACTGTCGTTCAATAATGATGGACCGATAGGTTCGTTCTTCCGCTATATCTGTGATAACGGCACCTATATCGCAATCTATGACGACCTGTTTGATGGCAAGCAGAACAAGATTGATGTGTCCAATGTGGCGGTGTCGATGAATGGCTTCGAGTTGCAGGACCGTGAATTCATCTCCGCGATACGCGAGAAGCGTGAGCCGAATGCCAGTGTGGCGCAACTGATGCGCACGATGGAGATCATGGATGAGGCCGAACGCATGATGAGCAAGGCAGGTTAGGCCGCACATGCATACCCGCAAACTCGGCCAGTTTGAGGTCTCCGCGCTCGGGCTCGGCTGCATGAGCATGTCGCAGAGTTATGGCAAGCCGGATCGTGCCGAATCGGAACGCGCATTAAATCGCGCACTGGATATCGGTTATACCTTTCTCGATACCGCCTCGCTGTATGGTTATGGCCATAATGAAAAACTGCTCGGCGAGGTACTGAAGGGTCGTCGTAACGAGTTTGTGCTGGCCAGCAAGTGTGGCCTGTTTCGCGACAAGGTGACCGGGCAACGCACACTGGACGCCTCCCCGGAAAAGATCCACCAGATCTGTGATGAAAGCCTGCAAAACCTGCAGACCGATGTGATCGACCTGTATTACCTGCATCGTATCGACCCGAAGGTCCCGGTAGCGGAGAGTTTTGGCGCGATGGCCGAACTGGTCAGCGCGGGCAAGGTGAGGGCGGTTGGTATCTCCGAGGCCTCCTCGGCGAATATCCGTCTGGCCCACAGTGTCTGCCCGTTGACGGCGGTGCAATCCGAATATTCGCTGTGGACCCGGATTGCCGAACTGAAGGTGTTGTCCACCTGCCGTGAGCTCGGGATAACCTTTGTCCCGTTCAGCCCGCTCGGTCGAGGCTTTTTGACCGGCCAGCTGAAGGACACATCGACTCTCGGTGAAGATGATCTACGCATGACGATGCCGCGGTTTCTCGGCGACAATTTCACCACGAATATCCGCTTGCTGGAGGCCTACGAGGCGATCGCCACTGCCGTCGGGTGTACCCCGGCCCAACTGGCACTGGCCTGGTTATTGAACAAGGACGAGACCGTGATCCCGATACCGGGCACGAAGCATGTGCAGTATGTTGAAGAAAACGCCGGTGCGGCGGATATCAGACTGTCTGCCGATGTGATGAGCCGACTGGACAGCTTGATCAATGACAACACGGTGCTGGGCGAGCGTTATAACGAGACCTTCATGAAGATGATGGACTCGGAAAACGACAAAATCAAAAGGGTTAGTGTCGATTGATAGCCCGGCTGATAATGAACATCTCTGTTTTTTAATCGACACTGACCCTTTTGCCTGTGCGCATCGCCGTATTCGGTCTGGGGGAGGCAGGTTCGCTGATATCGGCCGATCTGGCGAGCGCTGGTGTCAGTGTCAGTGGCTATGATCCGGCGCCGGTAAAGACCCCGAATGGTGTGGATCGGTGTGATAATCCCGTCGCTGCGGTAAAAAATGCCGATGTGGTGATGGGTATCACGGCCCAGGCGGATGCGGAAGAGGCCCTGCGCCAGGCGCTCGACGCAATACCCTCCTCAGCCTTGTATGCCGACCTGTCGACCAGCTCGGCCGCTGTAAAACGCCGACTGGCAGAAATTGCCGGCGCTCGAGGTATACAGTTTGTCGATATCGCACTGATGACGATAGTACCCGGCTACGGTTTGAAGACGCCCGCACTCGCCGCCGGTCCCGGTGCGGAACGCTATGTGTCGCTATACCGACCGCTGGGTGTACCGGTCGAGGCGATCAGTACAGTCCCCGGTGAGGCCTCCGCCCGCAAGTTGTTGCGCAGTGTGATGATGAAGGGCCTGGCCTCACTGGTCATTGAGGCGATGCGTGCAGGACACGCCGCCGGTTGTGCCGACTGGTTGTGGAAGAATATGGCAGAACAGCTGACAGTGGCCAATGAGGTGATGTTGTCACGACTGATCACCGGCACCGGTACGCATGCACTGCGTCGTTTGCATGAGATGGAAGCGTCGATGGCACTGCTGGAAGAACTCGGTGTCGACCCGGTGATGACCCGCTCGACCGTGCAGAGTCATAAAGATGTGCTTGAACAGGGTGTGCCGGTAATTCCGACCAACAAATAAACAGAAGAATTAAATCATGCAAACCGCGATACCGTATATGCAGTTCCGGGGAGGCAGCTCGAAGGGGCTGTACTTCCTTGCCTCTGATCTGCCGACCGACGAGGCCCTGCGGGATCGCGTGTTGCTTGCGATCATGGGCGGCGGTGACCCGCGTCAGATCGATGGACTCGGTGGGGCACATCCGTTGACCAGCAAGATAGCGGTGGTCAGTCCGTCCACCCGCGACAACACCGATGTGGATTATCTGTTTGTGCAGGCGGTCGTTGGAGAAGACCGCGTTGATGTGACCCCGAACTGCGGCAATATACTCGCCGGTGTGGGACCGTTTGCCATCGAGACCGGCCTGGTCCAGGCACAACCGGACGAGACCCCGGTCAGTATCTTTATGATCAACAGCAGCAACCGCTGTGAGCTGATGATCAGGACACCGGGCGGACAGGTGGAATACCAGGGTGATGCGCGCATCGACGGTGTCCCTGGCACCTCTACACCGGTCATCTGTAATTATATGGATTTGGCCGGTTCGGCCTGTGGTTCGCTGTTGCCCACCGGTAATGTGGTCGATGTGGTCGACGGTATCGAGGTCAGTTGTATAGATAACGGTATGCCGGTGGTGGTGCTGCGCGCACGAGACTTCGGCATCACCGGTTATGAAAGCTGTGATGCGATGAATGCGAATACAGAATTAAAGGCCCGCCTCGAATCGATCCGCCTGCAACTCGGGCCGATGATGAACCTCGGTGATGTGAAGGACAAGGTGGTGCCGAAGATGTCACTGATCGCACCGCCGGTGGCGGGGGGGCATGTGTGCACCCGTACGTTTATACCGAAGGTGTGTCATTCCTCCATCGGTGTGCTCGGTGCGGTGTCGGTGGCAACGGTCTGCATCATGCCGGGGTCTGTTGCCGAAGGGATAGCGATTGTTCCACCCGGCAAACTCAAGCACCTGTCGGTTGAACACCCGTCCGGTGAGTTTTCTGTCAGCCTGGATGTGGGCGGTACGCCTGCCAGGCCCGAGGTGTTAAACGCCGGTCTGTTGAGGACGGCACGATTATTAAGCAAGGGGGTAGCGTATATCCCCGATACCATCTGGAGAGGAAAATAACATGGCCAAACCGTGCATGCCACCGGACCCGAATACCCGTAAACCGGCGTTTAAGATGCCACCAAAATCGTGTGATGCCCATTGTCACGTGTTTGGACCGGCAAACAAATTCCCGTATTCGGAAGATACCACCTACACCCCGCCGGATGCGCCCCGGGAAAAGCTGAAGGAACTGCATGATATCCTCGGTGTGCAGCGTGTCGTCATCGTGCAGGCCAGTTGCCACGGCACGGATAACTCGGCGATGCTTGATGCCATCGCGCATAATCGTGAAAACTATCGCGGTGTCTGTATCGCCTCGGACGACTATTCCGATGCAGAGTTTGAGCGTCTGCACGAAGGTGGCATCCGCGGTGTACGTTATAACTTTGTCAAACATCTGGGCGGCACACCGGATCTCGATGATATGCGCCGTGTTGTGGAGCGCGTCAAACCGATGGGCTGGCATCTGGTCATCCATGTCGATGCACCGGACCTGATAGAATTTGAAGACCTGTTTGCCAGTTTTGATCTGCCCAAGGTAATAGACCATATGGGCCGTGTGCCAACGAATGGCGGCATCCACCAGAAGCCGTTCCAGATCCTGCTCGACTTCATGCGCCGTGATGATTTCTGGGTGAAGGTCTGTGGCTCCGAACGTATCTCCCAGGGCGGCCCGCCATTCTATGATGCGATCCCGTATGCACAGTCGCTGATCGAGGTCGCACCGGACCGTATCCTCTGGGGTACAGACTGGCCGCATCCGAATATCAGCAAGTTCATGCCGAATGATGGCGACCTGGTTGACCTGGTGCCGCTGTTTGCACGTGACCAGACCTTGCAGCAAAAGGTGCTGGTCGACAATCCGGCCCGTTTGTACGGTTTTGACGATTAAGAACTAACCAGGAGCAGAACTTTATGAAACCCGTTGCAGTCCGAAATATTGAGCGTGCCGAGGAGGCTGTGGTTAACGAACTGGGCAGGCTGGGTGTGGCCACCGTACACGAGTCACAGGACCGCAGCGGATATCTGAAGCCCTATATGCGTCCGGTGTATCCGCATGCGCGTATTGGTGGCAGTGCGGTCACGGTGCTGGCCCAGCCGGGTGACAACTGGATGGTGCATGTGGCCATCGAGTTGTGTCAGCCGGGCGATATCCTCGTGGTGGCTTGTACGACCGACAATACCGACGGTATGTTTGGTGACCTGCTCGCGACCTCGGCGATGGCGCGTGGTGTGCGTGGTCTGGTCATTGACGCGGGCGTGCGTGACATCATGGATCTGGAGCAGATGGGTTTCCCGGTCTGGTCGCGGGCGGTGTCGGCGAAGGGGACGGTGAAGAATACTCTGGGTTGTGTGAATGTACCGGTCGTTTGTGCGGGGCAGTTGGTGACGCCGGGTGATGTGATTGTGGCGGATGATGATGGTGTCGTCGTTGTACCGCGTAAACAGGCTGTCAACGTGCTGGAGCAGGCGCGGAAGCGGGAGCAGAACGAGGAAGGTAAACGCAAGAAGCTGGCGGAGGGTATACTGGGTCTGGATATGTACAATATGCGTCCGGGGCTGGAGCAGGCGGGGCTGGTGTATCTGGATAATCTGTCGCAGTTAAAAGATTAGTGCGCATGATGTCGACTTCGGGGAGTGGGTGGCGTTCCGGTGTGCCTGTGACAGACACGCCGTAAATACGTCCATGTAGGCTCGGGTGCCGCATCCATGCGGCACACGGTCTGTCACAGGCACACCGGAACACCTTTTCAGGCTTCAAGAGTTGTGTCCTCGAGGGTGGGTTTATTTTTTGATGATTTCTTACGTTTGCATCGGTGCAGGCGTTACCGAATATATATATATATACAGGTGTAGAGTAAAAAACATGACTGATGCAAGACATTCCCGATTGATAATTCTTGGCTCTGGACCTGCGGGTTATACGGCGGCGGTGTATGCGGCCCGGGCCAATCTGAAGCCGGTGTTGATTACCGGGATGACGATGGGTGGGCAGTTGACCACGACGACCGATGTTGATAACTGGCCGGGGGATGTGGAGGGGCTGCAAGGGCCGGCGCTGATGGATCGTATGCGTGAGCATGCGGAGCGGTTCAATACTGAAATCATTTTTGATCATATCAACAAGGTAGACTTCAGCCAGCGGCCATTTAAACTCTGGGGTGATTCGGTACAGTACAGTTGTGATGCGTTGATTATTGCCACCGGTGCCTCGGCGCAGTATCTCGGGTTGCCGTCTGAAGAGGCGTTTATGGGCAAGGGTGTGAGTGCCTGTGCGACCTGTGATGGTTTCTTTTACCGTGGCCGCAAGGTGGCGGTGATCGGTGGCGGCAATACGGCGGTCGAGGAGGCGTTGTATCTTTCGAATATCGCGGCCGAGGTGACGCTGGTACATCGCCGTGACAGTCTGCGTTCGGAGAAGATCCTGCAGGACAGGTTGTTCGAAAAGAGTAAGACCGGCAATGTCCGTTTCCGCTGGAACCATGTGCTGGATGAGGTCATTGGTGATGAGACCGGGGTAAATGGTATCCGTATCCGTGATCTGAAATCCGGTGAGGCAAGTGAACTGGATCTGCAGGGTGTGTTTATTGCGATTGGTCACAAGCCGAATACCGACATCTTCGCCGGGCAGCTGGAGATGAACAATGGCTATATACGTATCCACAGCGGACTGGAAGGCAATGCCACCGCGACCAGTGTGCCGGGTATCTTTGCCGCCGGTGATGTGGCCGACCATGTGTACCGTCAGGCGATTACCTCGGCCGGTTCCGGCTGTATGGCGGCGCTGGATGCGGAAAAGTATCTCGATAACCAGAAATAGGACGGGAGGCGTGAACATGGGCAGGGTTCAGGACAGGCTGACAGTCAAATGTTTCATCGCTGTGCTGGCGATGCTGTACTGCCTGTCAGGTACGCCAGTATCGGCACAGCAGGATGACCTGCGTCGTCCTGACTTCACGCTGCCGGATCTCGCGGGCAAGCCGCGTTCTATTTCCGAATGGGACGGCAAGGCGCTGATCATCAATTTCTGGGCGACCTGGTGTATCCCCTGCAAACGCGAAATACCGCTGTTTAACGAGATAGATGCGGATTACGACGATGCGGATGTGCAGATCCTCGGTATTGCGATCGATACGGCGGAAAATGTCAGCAAGTATCTGCAGACCATGAAGATGAGTTATACCACGCTGGCTGAAGAGGATCAGGGCCAGCAGGTGGCCGCCCTGTTCAGCAGTGACCCGCTGGTATTACCGTTCACCATATTTCTGGACCATCAGGGGCGTGTATTCTGGATGCAGGTCGAGGAGATTCATCGTGAACAGGCTGACGTGATCCTGTCTTATATAGGCAAGGTCAGGTCAGGCGAACTGAGCTATGAACAGGCCCAACTGCAACTGGTCGAGGCCGTGCAGGCCAGTATGCCAGCACCTGCAACGGCGCCTTGAGAGTATGTCTGCACTGCTTTATATACACGGGTTTCTCAGTTCCCCGCGTTCATTGAAAGCAGTGCAGATGGGAGAATGGTTGCAACAAAACCGTCCGCAGATTCGTTATCTCTGTCCGTTGCTGACGCCTTATCCGGAGCAGACCCGTACCACACTGGAGTCACTGGTTGAGCAGGCTTTACCGGGGCCGGTCTACCTGATAGGCAGTTCGCTGGGAGGATTCTGGGCAACCTGGCTGGTGGAGAAATATGATTTACGGGCCGTGTTGATCAATCCGGTGGTTGACCTTGGTTTGTTCAACCAGACTTACCTGAATGTCCACCTGAAAAACTATCATACTGAGGATACGTACCGGCTGGAGCAACAGCATATCGCCGGATACAACGCGGTGGATGTACCTGTGATCCGGCGACCTCTGAATTATCTGTTGATGGTGCAGACCGGTGACGAGGTGCTGGATTACAAACTGTCGGTACGCAAGTACCAGGGATGCAGGCAGATAGTCGAAGCGGGTGGGGATCACACCTTCCAGCATTTTGAAAAACACATACCGGAGGCGATGGCCTTTCTTGAATCGCTTGAACAGCGGTAACCGGCCAAATGTCTGATATAATCCGGCCATAACAGAAAGCGGGGGAATCACGATGCAGACTGGTAGAAACGAGCCCTGTCCGTGCGGCAGCGGCAAGAAATACAAGCAATGCTGTCTGGCCAAGGGACCGGCGGCTACAATGCAGTTCAAGCTGATGGTGGGTTTTGGTGCAGTAATCCTGCTGGTCTGTATGGTTCTGCTGATCAGCTCCATACGCAATTTTGAACCAGGTGACACTAACCGTGTCTGGTCAGAAGAGCATCAGCACTGGCATTACCAGTAATCCAACTGTCAGAACTACCTGAATTACTGTCTGGAATACCCGGACGGCTGAGACCTGACTTGAGTAGAATTCGAACCACTTACCTAGCGTGGTGGTAACACCACCGTATCTATTTCGTCCGTAATATTACCTATCGATCGCGGCCAGGGATTGACCGCCTGCAGACCTGCAGGCAGGTTCGCTACAGCCGCAGCAGCCTCTTCCTTGTCACGATACAAACCGTAAAACAGCAGGTAGCGTGGCTTGCCTGACGGGGTGTATTTAACATAGCCCGACAGCTCGGCGTTATTTCCGGGGTTCTTTTCCAGTAGTTCGATGACGTTTTCGATAGTACTGGCAGAGATTAATTGAAGTACGTACGCCGTTCTGGTCTGGCTGCGGTACCAGCTGTTGCCGCGTATACCTACTACTTGTGACGGGATGGTATCGAGATTATAAATATTCGCTTCATCACGCGGTGCGATGGTGGTCGTGACCGGACTGACCGTCACTGGCGGTGTCGGTGCAACAACGGGCTTAACCACGGCCGGTTCCTCAGGCGGTGAGGCCACGGCGACTGGCTCAGGAGTCTCTTCGGTACTTTCAGCTGTCTCCGGGGATACACTTGTCTCCGGGGTGAGAGTCTCGGTCTGTTCCATGATGGTTTCAGCGGGTTCCGCTTCCGCCATCGGTGCCGGAGCCGGTGGCAGATCGGGAGTTACCGGAACCGGGGCTTCTGAGTTTTCCGCCTCCGGTATGGTATCGGTAACAGTCGCGGCTGTGTTATCTACTTCCGGTTCGGGTGTACTGGTCGCCTCTGGCTCCGTTGCGGTAGTCGCTATTTCAGCGGGTATCTGTTGATCCACGCCCGGTTGTACCGCCAGCAGTAAATACAGCAACACGCCGGCCACGGCTGTCAGACTGACGCCTGCGGCAATTTTCGCAGTGTTATTTTTCGTCGGTGGTGCCTCCGGCTCGGGTATGATCTGCATGATCTCCCGGGCAGCCAGATTGATCCCCGCCGGCAGTCCGCCAGAGATACGATAGATATAATCCACTCCGGCCTCGTCAAACGGGTAATTGCTGATTTCACCGGCCGCATTCAGGCGTGTATCAATATACTCCCGCGTTTGTGCGCGCGACAGCGAAGGCAGATGCAGGCTGAAAATCATCCCGGACGCCAGATTATCAAGTGCAGGGTCATCCAGCCGGTCGTTCAGTGATTCATCGGCAAACAGCACGATGCGAAACCGTGCCTCGGCGTAGCGGAGTGTTGCCAGTTCAAGTAAAAACTTCAGCGTCTCCAGCGATAACTTATCGGCATCATCTACGATAAAGACCGGTACAAAATCCGCCCGTGAAGACAATTCCAGATATTTATGCAGCATCGGTATGGCCAATGCGGGTTTATCAGCCTTGTCCGGCAATGCTTTGCTGAGGATGCTGAAGGCCAGACTTTCGCTGCTCATTCCGGCTTCTGCCTGGACCAGACTTGTCTTCCAGTTGATTTCCGGAACAGATTCCAGGTACTCGGCCAGCACAGACTTGCCTGCACCGGGAGAGGATGTCACCATAATCACCTTGTGACTCCCGGCGATGGCCTCACGTACCCGTTCGATTCGATAATTAATCTCTGGCGTGAGGTATACAATATCGTCCTGCGCCCCGGGGAACGGGTCACGCTCCAGATTGTAGCGTAGATAATATCGGTCGTCGTTAAAGCCGGACTTTATCGTTGCAGTCATTGTTATTACCGGGTTCTCAGTGGAAATTATTGTGTAGCCGGGCAGGAATATCGTGCTGACAGTATCTCTGCCGCTGCACGGGTTGCATCCAGTTGCTGCAGCTCGGGACGTTGTTGCAAACCGCTGATGACGATGCCGGCCAGGGTCTCCGTGCTGACAGATTCCGGTAAACAGACCATCGGGATCGTCTTGTCTATATTGCAGTCACAGGGTGTGACATACCAGGTGCAGAGCTTGCCTTTCATCGAATCGAAACCATCGCGCATTGATTGCGTACACGCCTCCAGCAGGTCGCTACCGGAAGGCGCGGCGATTGCCACATCCTGTATCAACAAGCTGAATGCCAGTATCAGTGGCGCACAGAGCCGAGGTAATGAATAACGCACAGATTCCGGCAGCAAGCCTTGCGTTACTGACTGCCCTGTGATTTTATTCATGTCTCACTCCGGTCTGATCTTCATTCGATGATTTTCCACACTTTTATGGATGTGTTCAAGGTATTGGTGGCAGGTGGCGGTTCACTTCACTGTGCCGCTGTCTGGATCAATATCATCAAAACTGCGCACAGAGGCGTATTTGCTTGCCTGTTTGTTGCCACCACGAATCAGTAACAGTGTTTTTATACCGGCATGTTCAGCGGCCTCAAGCTCCTGTTCGATATCCGACAGGAACAGCACCTCGTCCGGTTTGAATCCGATCTGGGCAACGATGCGTTCGTAGGAACCGCGTTCACGTTTGTTGCCTGTGCGCGTATCAAAATATCCGGAAAACAGTCCGGTCAGATCGCCAACGCAGGTGTTGGCAAACAGCAGTTTCTGGGCCTGTACTGATCCGGAAGAATAGACGTAAAGCGCAATGCCGCGCTCGAACCATTGCTGCAGATTGCGGGGGACGTCCTTGTAGATATGTCCCTTGAAGTGGCCCTGCTGATAGCCATGTTCCCATATCAACCCTTGCAGTGATTTTAGCGGTGTGATCTTGCGGTCTTCATCTATCCAGACCAGCAGTTGCGCTATCGCTTCACTGACATCCAGTGGACGACCGACTTCCTTGCTGACCAGATCCAGCTGGGTGCGCACGGGTTCTTCGGACTGATGTTCATTGATAAATTGCGCCATATGCTCACGTGCATAGGGGAACAGCACATCGTAAACAAAACTGACAGAGGTAGTAGTTCCTTCAATATCAGTAATTATCGCCCGGATCATGGCTGGCTACTCAGACGGCGACCAGTTTCAGATAATCATCAAATGTGGGAAATCTTGTCGAGATGTCACTGCCCGTAAATTCGGCGACCCAGCCATTATCCGTCGTAAACAGGCGTATGGCCTTGAAATCCGGAGCGGTGCCCATGTCAAACCAGTGCGTGGTATTGGCCGGAACCGAGATCAGATCTTCCTTCTCACACAAAACGCAGTAGACCTTGCCGTCGATATGTAAATAGAACAGGCCGCGCCCTTCCACGAAAAACCGGACTTCAAAATCGCGGTGCAAATGTTCGGTCAGGAACATCTTGCGCATGTCATCTTTTTTCGGATTGTCCGGTCGCAGCGCAACCACATCGATCGATTTGAAACCATACTTTGCATTCAGGCGGTCGATGGAAGACTTGTAGGCAGTGAGCACCTCCTCGGACTGCGCATTGTCACTTAACGGCTGACTGGCCTCCCAGCGCTCTATCAATACACCTGCACTGTGCAAACGTGCCGCTATATCGGCAAAATTCCGGATATGTTCCGGTGTACCGCTGGCATCATCATTGTAAACACTCAGTACCGTCATGGGTCCTCCTGGTTACCGGACAAATCCGGTCGTTTTGAATTCACATTGCAACAGAAATTCGAGCGCCTCACAGTGGCGCAGCGCCGCCTCCACCGAGTCTGCCCAGCAATAAAAGCCGTGACCCCGGATAATATAGGCATGAACCGGTGTATTACTCTCCATACAGACATCTACCACCGCAGCCAGACGTGCGATGTCCTGGTCATTATCAAATACCGGAATACTGATACTGGTCTGATGGGTGCTGATCCCGGAAAAAGCCTTCAACAGTTCATACCCTTTCAACACGATCCGATCCTGCGGCATATGGGCCATCATCGTCGCCGCCTGGCTATGCGGATGTAAAATCGCGCGAACTTCGGGAAAGCGGCGATACAACTGCAAATGCAGACCGGTCTCCGCCGAGGGCCGCCGGTCATCCAGCGCCGAACCGTCCGGGCGCAGCACCATGATGTCACTCTCTACCAGTTTGCCCTTGTGTTTACCTGACACGGTAATCGCAATATTGCCATCATCAAGCAATGCCGAAAAATTCCCACTGGTCGCCGGTACCATACCGAGCGCATGCAGTGCGCGCCCCGCGTCTATCAGCTGTGCCGCAATCGTGGAAAAGTTATTCTTCATGCTACTCCGAAGGATCGTTATAAAGGCCTATTCTAGCCTGTGGCCTCAACAGTCGCCACCGTAAACATGTGAAGTCCAGTGTGGCTCCCAAGGGACTACAGGTCTGTTTTTTTCCGGTGTAACTACTGGACCTGGCAGGCTGGTATGGTTGTGGAAGACCGTGTGCCGCATGGATGCGGCACCCGAGCCTACATGGACGTATTTACGGCGTGTCTGACACGACCATACCAGCCTGCCAGACACACCGTCAGTTTAGCAGCGATCCGCCGTTAAATCGTAAACCCCGCCTTCGACAACGGCAGCTCACGCACCCGCACCCCACACGCCGCATAGATCGCATTACAGATCGCCGGTGCCGCCGGCGGCAATGCCGGTTCGCCGAGACCAGTCGGCCTGTAGTCGCTCTCGATAAAATGCACAGCAACCTCAGGGGCCTGCTTCATACGCAACAGCGGATACTGGTGGAAGTTAGTCTCCTGGATACGCCCGTTTTCGATGGTCAGGCCCAGACCCAGCGCCGTGCTGAGTCCGTCGATGACAGAACCCTGCGCCTGGTTTTCTGCGCCACTCATATTGATGATCGGGCCCACATCCGCCACAACCGTGATTTTATGTACGGTCAGCTTCCGGTTCGCATCCACACTGACATCGGCCACCTCGGCCACATGCCCGGCATGGCTGAAATGAAATGCGAGGCCGAGTCCACGACCTTTGGGCAGCGCCTTGCCCCAGCCGGCCTTTTCTGCCGCCATGCGGATGACCGCAGCAGCTCGACCGGTGTTGATCGAATTGATTTCATCCGGTTTGAGCCAGCGCGGATCACCCATGATCTCAAGCAGAAATTCGAGATGATCACGCCCCGCTGTCTTTGCCATTTCATCAATAAAACATTGCACCGCAAACGCAATACTGTTTGAGCGCGGCGCACGCCACGGCCCGGTCGGTACCATCAACGGCATCATCGTCTGGGTCAGACGGCTGTTACTGATCAGCTGCAAGGGAAACTCCTCCTCGCTGATATTGCCACCGGACACCGGCTTGCCCTTGTCATCGGAAAAAGTGATGAAATGGTCTTCCCAGGCCGACAGTTTGCCGGCCTTGTCGAGCGCGCCGCGGAAAGAGTGGAAACCACCCACACGGTAGAAGTCGTGCAGCATATCGTCTTCGCGGGTCCACATCAGCTTGACCGGCACGCCGGCCTGTTTTGAAATGGCGGCCGCCTCACACATGTAATCGTTCATCAACCGTCGGCCAAAGCCACCACCGATGCGGATCTGGTGCACCAGCACCTGTTCTTCCGGCAAACCTGTTACCTTGGCCACACTGCTCAGGCCCTGCTGCGGGCGCTGGGAGGGTGCCCAGATTTCTGCACGTCCGTCGTGGACCCAGGCGGTACAGTTTTGCGGTTCCAGCGGTGCATGGGGGATAAACGGATAGGAATAATAGGCCGCATGGGTGGCACTGGCCTGTTCAAAGGCCTCGTCAACATTACCGGTATTCAGTAGCGTCTCGTTGCCCTTGCCCTTCGCAATCTCCTCTGCCTTGCGGGTGGCCTCGCTCCAGCTGTCTTTTGATGCCGCAGATTCGTCCCAGTTTACCTTCAGTTGTTTCTTCGCGCTGAATGCGGCCCAGGTGGAGTTGGCGATGATGGCAACGCCCGGCATCAACTCAAGCACATTGCCGTTGCCTTCGACGATAAATGCATCGGTCACACCGGGCAGTGACTTGATCTCGTCCACATTAAACGAGACCGGTTTACCACCGGTGGCCGGACATTTTTCAAACGCCGCATATTTCATGCCTGGTACGACAGTATCAATGCCAAACAGTGGTTGTCCGGTCACGATCCGGCTGTTGTCGACACCGCTGATACGCTTGCCCAGCAGTTTATAGTCCTTGCGTTGTTTCAGAGTAATCGTCTTCGGATCGGGTACAGGCAGTTTGGCAGCATTGACGGCCAGTTCACCATAACTGGCGCTGCGACCACTGCCTGCGTGTATGACCTTGCCCGCATCGGTCGTGCATTCGCTTACCGGCACTTTCCACCCGGCGGCGGCGGCAGAGACGAGCATCGACCTCGCCACAGCACCGGCCTGGCGGCAGATGTCCCAGCTGGTCGGGGTAGACTGTGAACCACCGGCAGACTGACGACCGTAATAGGCCTCGTTAATCGGGGCCTGTTCGATCTGCACATCGGCCCAGTTGGCGTCCAGTTCTTCGGCGATCATCATCGGTAACGAGGTCTTTACACCCTGTCCAACCTCGGGGTTCTTTGCGTACAGCGTAATCTTGCCGTCACTACCGATGCGCACAAATCCGTTGGGTACCAGTTCATTCGCGCCGGCAGGTGGCACCGGATTCGCCCCGGCATTGTATGAAAATCCGAGGATGAGACCGCCCCCGGCAATACCGGTCAGTTTGAGGAAGGTGCGACGATCAATCGCACGGATCTCTATCGCCAGCGGCAGGTGAATTGATTCTGCCTGATTCAGGATGTCCTGTGCTGTTTCCATGCTCATGCTACACCTCCCTTGTCCGTCGCCGCCGCAAGTTTTCCTGCCGCCGTATGGATGGCCTGGCGTATACGCGTATAAGTCGCACAGCGACAGATATTGCCGCTCATTGCATCATCGATGTCCGCATCGGTGGGGTTGGGCTTGCTGCTCAGCAGGGCCGCCGCTGACATGAGCTGGCCGGCCTGGCAATAGCCGCACTGGGGTACGTCGAGTTCAATCCAGGCCTGTTGCAGAGGATGCAGAACATTGTCTGTGGCCAGACCTTCGATGGTGGTGATATGGCCGCCTGTTGCCGAGGAAACAGGGACCGAGCAGGATCGTATCGGTTTGCCGTCCAGTTGCACTGTACAGGCCCCGCAAAATCCACCACCACAGCCAAACTTGGTCCCGACCAGACCAAGCTGGTCCCGCAATACCCACAACAGCGGGGTAGATGGGTCTACGTTAGTTACCGGCATGGTCTTGCCATTCACTTCCAGCGTCAAATCCGCCATCGGACATCCCTCCATTAATCAAGATTATTCGTGCCAGTGTTGCACAACCGTACGCGGGTTTCAATGTCAGCTAGGGGGAAGCAAGCGCTGGTCCGGAGGGGGCAAAAAAGGCAACCGGGCCGCGATCCGGCCCGGAGCGGAGGAAACAGGTTCAAGCGGCGATTATTGTTTCAAACCTTGCAGCGAGGTCAGTTTTGCCTTTACATCCTGTAACTTGCGTTTCAGCAGGTCAGCATTTTCCTTGCCTACCCGCATCAGCAATTTCTGTCCGGCGGAACGTGCCTCAAGCTCCGGGTCTGCATACTGGTAAAACACCTTCGGCTGGACCAGTGCAATCGGGTCGGCGAGCTCGGGTGTCTGCAAGAGATGGTTGATGACCTCGACCAGTCGGTCATTGAAATATTTGTCCGGGTAACCCAGCTCCTCATAGGCCTGCTGGAACAGCGGGTACAGATAGACGTAGACATTGACCAGATTGTCCGTGTCCAGCGCCGCGACCATCCGCACAAACGGCAGATAACGCGCATGGTTTTCCGGGTTAAGATAGGTCTTTTCCAGCTCATCCTGTTTGACCAGGAATGTACCGGCGGGTGGTTTTACAAACTGGTACTTCTGCGGGATCTTTGCCGCAGTCAGATTGTCGACGATAACCACAAAGTTGCGCACAAAGGTCTTGAACAGAAACAGCTGGGCAAGCTGGCTGTCACCGTTGACCAGCCCGGTAAACTCCTGCTCGATAACCTGATCGCTCGTGTCCAGAGTCGGCAATGGTTTGACCGGTTCAGCTGATACTGACTGTGTTGCAGGCGGAACAGGAAACTGTTGTGCAGGCGGTGATGCTGGTTGTTGTGGTGGTGCCTGTCGGTTTTCCGGTGGTAACTCAATCTCGACCGTGACCGGTGTTTTGTCCGTCTGCTGGCGCGAACTGATGGCAAGATATCCGGCAACCATAATGATCACAATGACTATTGGTATGATTATTCTGTTCATATTGTTAAATCTACAATAGTGAGGGATGCCTGATTCTAGATCAGATTACGGATCAGTGATATGCAATTTGTACAGAATAAGCTGATCCCGCCGGCGACCCGCGTCGTTTGTTTCTGTTCAAACGAGTCATCTCTCCCTTTACGGGGTATTATTCACCCTGACTGCCCGTTAACTTGAGATGTTGACCCGGGATCGTATAGATGAGGACATGTGTTCAGGATGGATAACTACGATATCGTAATCATCGGTGGCGGGATTCACGGCGTCGGCGTAGCGCAGGCGGCCGCTGCGGCCGGCCATACGGTGCTGCTGCTCGAACAGACAGCGCTGGCAGCAGGCACGTCCAGCCGCTCCAGCAAACTGATCCACGGTGGTCTGCGTTATCTGGAGACTATGCAGTATGCCTTGGTCAGACAGAGTCTGCAGGAGCGCCGTCTGATGTTGAAACTGGCACCCGACCTGGTCCGGCTGGTGCCGTTTTATATTCCGATCTATAAAACGACGCGACGACGACCGTGGCAGATATATGCCGGATTGTCGTTATATTCTGTGCTCGGGGGGCTGCACGCAGACAACCGGTTTGGTCGGGTTACCCTGCGCAAGTGGGACAATCCGGACGGACTGGAAACACAGGGTCTGCAGGCCGTCTACCGTTATTACGATGGTCAGACTGATGATGCCGCCCTGACCCGGGCCGTCATGCAATCGGCGGTCGGGCTCGGTGCCAGTCTGCTGGTGCCCGCTACATTTACCGCAGCGAATATCCAGTCCGACCATGTCATCATCGATTACCTGCACAACAATACGGCATTGCAGTGCCGTGCACGCGTGCTGGTGAATGCGGCGGGGCCGTGGGTGAACGAGATTCTGGACAGGACAACCCCACAGGTACGCAGGCAGTTGATCGAGCTGGTGCGTGGCACCCATGTCCGTGTGTCCGGGGCGATTGCCAGTGGAAACTGGTATATGGAGGCCCGGGACGGTCGCGCTGTGTTTGCGATGCCGAGGGACGGTTCCTTGCTCGTGGGAACGACCGAGTCTGTCTACGCCGGAGACCCGTCTGCTGTGGCGCCGACCTCCAGCGAGATCGCCTATCTGTGTGCGGTGCTGGCGCAATATTTCCCATATTACCGTGACCCGGATAATTACCGTGTCCTGTCCAGTTATGCCGGACTGCGGGTGTTACCCCGGGGTGCAGGTGCTGCCTTTGACCGTCCGCGAGATACCATTTTGTTGACAGACGGCGATGACCAACCGCGGTTGATTTCGATTTATGGCGGCAAACTTACTACCTGGCGTTCGACTGCGGAGAAGGTGATACAGCGTCTGGCAGCCAGCCTGCCTGCCAGGTCAACCCGGGTTCGTACTGATCAACTGAACTTACAGTCTTAAGTTGTGCCTGAACCGACAGTGCAGAAGTAGCCCCACAGATCGGGAGCGTAACCCTTGACCTGGTGGTTAGTGGGAATCCGTTTTACAGCTGGAAATACCAAACGGTATATACGCAGGACACCAGCCCATCGCCGCTGTTGCCAGCGGGACGATACCGATTGCGCCCCACCATGACTGCATTGCCACACCGGTACCGATAATCGCGAGACCAGCAATAATCCGGACTGTTCGATCAACACTGCCTACATTTTTTTTCATACGCTACTCCATGTTATGGACGGTAAAGTACTCCTGCCAGAATGCTCAAATTACATCTGTTTCAGTGCGTCTGCAATGGCCTGATTAACAGCCGCCTTGACGGCCTCATCACTGGTATCCGGGATGCGGCGCCAGGTGACCTTGTGGTTACGGTCGATTACAAACAGACTGGGCGTACCGCGGACGCCATAGGCATCCATGGTTTGCTCGGCATTCAGGATGAGTTCAAAGGAAAATCCGTTGTCTTTAAGGTGTTTCGCCGGATCGCCATCTTCCTTGATATTCATTGCATAAAATATTACGGGTTGACCCTGATACTGATCAGCGACCTGTTGCAGGTGCGGCATCAGTTTCTGGCAATAGGGACACCAGGTGGCCCAGTACAGAAGTACCGTGACCTGATCTGTGGAATCACGATAATACGCGGATTCAGACCCGCTGCCGTTTTTTAATACCCAGTCCGGAGCGGTATCGCCGATGTCGATGGCCTGCAGGGTGGAGGATAATAACAGTCCCGTCAGGGCAAAGAGGTACAGGAAGGGGCGGAGTATTCTGTTCATGCGGCAGGTCTCCCGGGATGGTGTAGGGGACAAAATACCGGTCTGCCGTTGTGGCGGCAGACCGGGTACACGGCGGTTTAACCCGCGTTCTTCAGCGCAAATTCCCAGTTAATCAGCTTGTCGAGGATCGCATTGACGTAGTCAGCGCGGCGGTTCTGATAGTCCAGATAATACGCATGTTCCCAGACGTCGATTGTCAGCAACGGTTTCAAGCCGGAGGTAATAGGTACCTCGGCATTGCCGGTCTTGACGATCTTCAGTTTGCTGCCATCGGCAACCAGCCAGGCCCAGCCACTGCCAAACTGGGACACGGCGGCGGCGGCGAGTTCTTTCTTGCACTCGTCTACACTGGCGAACGAGGACTCAATCATCTGCTTTAATGCGGCTGGCGGCTCACCACCACCGTTTGGCTTCAGGCTGTTCCAGTAAAAGGTATGGTTCCAGATCTGGGCAGAATTATTGAAGATGGCTGCCTTGTCGGCCTTGCCAGCAGAACCCTTGATCACCGCTTCCAGCGACAGATCCGCAAATTCGGTCCCGACCACCAGCTTGTTCAGATTATCCACATAGGCCTTGTGGTGCTTGCCATAATGAAAGCTGATTGTATTGGCCGAGATGATCGGATCCAGTCCATTGTCGGCATACGGCAGTGCGGGAAGGACGTGTGCGCCGGTAGATTCATTATTACTCATATCAGACTCCCTTACAGTTGGTATAGATAACTCATCGAAATAGTACGGAATAAATGTGCCGGTCGTCCAGCCGATTTTCGGGTTACGGCCGCCGGGTAAAGGTGGCTGGCTGTCAGGCACCAATACTGAAAGTGCGCATCGAAATCGAGGCATTCTGCATCGCTTCATAGTGGAACTGAAGCTCTTCTGCGTGGCCACCAGCCCCGAGTATATACAGAAACGGCAGATAGTGCTCAGGAGTAGGTATGCTTAATCTGCCAGCCTCGGTAGCCGTCATATCATTAACCAGTGCATCAAAGTCTTTCTCCAGCAGGCGATCCCTGACCCAGTGATCGAATTCAACCGCCCAGTCATAAGGTTCTGCCTCGGTTGACCGATCAATGCGCCGCAGGTTATGGACGATATTACCGCTGCCGATGATCAATATGCCCTCGTCCCGCAGGGACGCGAGCTGCTGGCCGATGCGGTAGTGATAATGTGCCGGGCGGGTCATGTCCAGACTCAGCTGAACGACCGGAATATCAGCGGCGGGATAGATATGTCTCAGTACCGACCAGGTCCCGTGATCGAGCCCCCAGCTCTTGTCATCCGGGATGATCCTTGGCGTGTTGACGGTGCTGCAAATCAGCTCGGCAATTTCCGGGCTGCCCGGTGCCGGGTACTGGATCGCAAACAGTTCCGGCGGGAATCCGAAAAAATCATGGATGGTCTTCGGCTTCTGCATAAACGTAACGCGGGTATCCTCGGTCATCCAGTGCGCAGAGATACATAAAATCGCACGCGGGGCAGGGCAGAGATCCTTCAGTTTGCCCAGGGCACGGGTATAACTGTTACTGGCCAGTGCATTCATCGGTGACCCATGGCCGACAAAGATAACGGGAGTGCGATCAGGAAAGATCATGATGCGGGTAATCAGGTCTTCTTTTTATCACGCACATATAATGATTTTGAATTCGGTCCGGTTGTTCGCTCTTCCGTATCGAATAATTTGATGGCCGTGACCAGTCCACCCAGTTTTGCATAACCATAATTACGGGAGTCAAACTCCGGAGATTGCTTGGCGATAGTACTGCCGACCGCACTGAGTCGTGCCCAGCCACTTTCGTCAGAGGATGCCTCAACCGCATTACGTAGCAGGTTAACCAGTTTGGTGTCCTGCGCCAGTTCGTGCCCGGACTTTTTGACGATGGCCCCGCTGTCCCCGGTTTTCGCCCGCAACACTTCGGTATAGATGAACTTGTCACAGGCCGAGACGAACGCCGACGGGGTTTTTTTCTCGCCAAAACCATAAACCAGTAGTCCCGATTCGCGGATGCGCGAGGCCAGCTTGGTGAAGTCGCTGTCGCTGGAGACGATACAGAAGCCGTTAAAGTTGGTGGTGTAGAGCAGATCCATCGCATCGATGATCATCGCACTGTCGGTCGCGTTCTTGCCCTTGGTATAGGCAAACTGCTGTACCGGCTGGATCGAATATTCGAGCAAGACCTCCTTCCAGCCTTTCAACGCCGTCGAGGTCCAGTCGCCGTAGATGCGTTTGACACTGGCAGTGCCATAGTTCGCCACTTCAGCCAGCAGACCTTCAATAATACGCGGCTGGGTGTTGTCTGCATCAATCAGTACGGCAAGTTTTTCTGTATTTTCCATAGTGTCCGCCGTGCAGGGTGAAGGTATATATTTTCAGTATAGCATCCATGCCAGGAATTTATGCTAAACCAGATAGCACCTGAGGTTGAGATGGGGACATGAAAAGCACATGAACTGACTGGATTCCGGGCTCCGCATACGCGGCCCCGGAATGACGACGTTTTGCACAGTGCAGTCTTCCAGTCTTGAGTGGTTACCCGGGTCTGGTTGTGAAAGACTGTCGCGGCCCCGGTATGATGACTGTTGCACAGTGCGGTCTTCCGGACTTGAGTGGTTACCCGGGTCTGGTTGTGAAAGACTGTCGCGGCCCCGGTATGACGACTGTTGCACAGTGCGGTCTTCCAGACTTGAGTGGTTACCCGGGTCTGGTTGTGAAAGACTGCCGCGGCCGGTATGACGACTGTTGCACAGTGCGGTCTTCCAGACTTGAGTGGTTACCCGGGTCTGGTTGTGAAAGACCGTGTGCCGCAGGGATGCGGCACCCGAGCCTACATGGACGTATTCACGGCGTGTCTTGAACGACCAGACCCGGGTAACCACCGGACCCTACTAATGGCACAACCCCGGAATCAGTAAGTCCCAATCTCGTCAGTCTTTGCCTTCTCGATATACCAGGCCTTCGCCTCATCGGTCAGCAAACCTTCCGATTTCAACTGTGTCGCCACATCCGTAACACAAGCCGTATACACCTCGCGTGTCAGCTTTTCATACGGCTTCAGGATACCGGTCTTCTTGCCCTCGCTATAACGCACATGCCACATCTGCTGAATGCTCGGACGGGTCATGCGATGACCGCTACCCTCCATATCAACCAGATAACCGTTGCGATCCAGCGGTTCCAGATATTCTTCCTTGAAACCGGCCGGCCATTCCTGGTCCTCATTGACCTGCGGGACCAGTTTGGTCAGATAGGGCACAAACAGTGCCGGACTCGAGCCCACCGAGGTGCCGTCCGGGCGCTTCATGAACGCACGATAGATACCACGCGGACAGGCAGTTTCCGGAAGCTGAATGGCAGGCCCGGCGGTCTTGTCGAGTTCCCACACATCAAACGCATCGACGCGGGTCGGTGGCGGTTTTTTGCCTTCACGGACCCAGTCCACCAGTGCCTTGGTCAGCTTGATGGCCACACCGCCGATATCAACCATCTGTGCCGCCAGATCCGGATTTTTGGTGGCCTCAGCGGTCGCATCGGCATGGCTAACCCCGGCAATTTCATAGGACTTCCATAAATGCCCGAGACCCTTCTCGATATTAATACGTGCATTTTCACGTTTGTAGTACACGTAGGTGCCGGGGACACGTTCAAACAGACGCGGGACAGTGGCAGTGTTGCCGCCGTTATAGGCGCCGTGTATCACCTCAACGACCGGTGAGAAGAACTTCATCTGTTCACCAGTGAAGGCCAGATAGTCCTTTTCGGACGGTGTCAGGCGGAAGGTGCCGTGTTCGTCCACCAGTTCCGACTCCCAGAAATAGGCCGTCGGACCGCGACCACCGGCGCTGTCATCCAGATAAAAACCGTCAAACAGCTTGTTACCTTCATGGTCGGTATTCATGCCGCGTATGAGCAGGAAGGTGCGGCCAACCGCGCCACCGGCGGAGTGTCCGCGATAGAATATATTTTCCGGTTTCCTGCCGAGTGCCTCGGTGATGTAGTTGCGACTGATGACCGCATAGTCACGGATCATGCCGAGGTTATCATTGAACCCCATGCCGAGCTTGCCCTTGCCACCCAGTTCAGTCCCGTTGTCCAGTTTGACGGTATTGGCGACATTCATTGAGTCCTTGTCTGTGATCGCCGCATCACGCCGCGTCCACACGACCGCATAACCCTCGTCCATCAACGCACCTGCCGATTCGCTGGCCTCGGTATAACGATTAAACTGGCCGGGTTTACGCGGATAAAACTGCAACGGTGGCAGACGGCCCGCCCCGTGGACCAGCACCCACATCATGCCGTTCCAGTTCTTCGGATCTTTCGGTATCAGGATCTCGACGCTGGTCGGTGTGTCCTTCTCTTCATATTTGTAATAACCGATACCGGGTATAAACGGGCCCATTGTGCTCTGGGTCTGCCACATAAAGGCATGATCAGAGAAGGTGTTTTCGCGGCCTTCACCTGCAACACCGGTGCCGAGCGGTGGCAGGGCCAGCGCATTGACCGGTGCAAAACCAAACACGGTACCGGAGATGGCTATGGTCACCTGTCGATAGGCCACACCATGCATGTTCTGGATTTCCTTGTCACCGACGATACGACATTCTTCCGGTCCGACCAGACGTTGTTCCACATCACCCGGTGCCGGGCCTGCCATCGCCACCGGATATTCCTCGACCGGGAGTTTCAATGGTGCCATATATTTATTCAGCCAGGCACAGCCTTCCTGTGCGCTGACCGCATTTGCGCCGAGCATGGCGGCAAATAAAACACCGAGAGTGGCCAGTGCGACCCGCGGTTTTTGCTGATCGGATTGACCGGTGTGGACAGTTGTAGAATGTAATGCGGTTTTCATGATGAATTTTTCTCTCAGGGGGATTTTAGAATCTGGATTCGAGTTTCCCGGATGGCCGGGTTGCTGTCAATAATTACAAAACAGGATGTGCTAACGGAAACGCAGGTTATGGCGGCCGAGATCCTGTACCGACTTGCAACCCATCAGCTTCATGTCGCGTTCAATCTCGGTGCGCATGATTCCGAGCGCCCGTTCCACACCGGCCTGACCGGCGGCGGCAAGCGCATACAGATACATACGCCCGCCTGAACAGGCCTTCGCACCAACCGATAGCGCCTTGAGCACGTGTGTACCACGGCGGATACCGCCATCGCAGATCACATCAACCTTGTCACCCACCGCATCGACGATCTCGGCGAGCTGATCAAACGGCGAGCGTGAACCGTCCAGCTGTCTGCCACCGTGGTTTGAAACCATGATCGCAGTGGCGCCGATGTCGACGGCACGTCTGGCATCGGCAACCGACATGATGCCTTTCAAGGCAAACTGTTTGCCCCAGTATTTGTTCACCTCTTCGGCGGCCTTCCAGTCCATCGTCTGGTCCAGCATCGTATTGAAATAATCGGCGACCGAGATGGAGATATTCGTACCCACTTTCACATAATCCTTCAGCTGCGACAGCTCGAATTTCTCATGGGTGAAATAATCAAATGCCCATCCGGGATGCGTCGCAAAACTGAGCAGGCTCTTCAGCGTCAGCCTTGGCGGGGAGGTAAAGCCGGTGTACAAATCGCGTTCACGGTTGCCGCCGACAATCGTATCCACTGTCAGTGCCATCGCGTCAAAGCTGTTTTCCTTGCAGCGGTCGATCATGCTGCGGGTCAGGCCCTTGTCCTTGTGGTAATAAAGCTGGAACAGTTTCGGTGTGCGTATCTCTTTGCCTATTTGTTCGATGCTGACTGTGCCGAGCGAGGACACACCAAAGATCGTATTGAATTTTTCCGCCGCGCGTCCAACCGCCATCTCGCCATCCGGATGAAACAGCCGTTGCAGGGCGGTCGGCGCCAGGAACAGTGGCATATCGATCTTCTGGCCCATCACTGTTGTGGACAGGTCGATCTTCTCGACACCGGCCAGTACATTGGGAACCAGGTCCACATCATCATAGGCAGAGGTATTGCGACGATAGGTAATCTCGTCATCGGCCGCGCCGTCAATATAATGAAAAATGGGGCCGGGCAAACGCTGTTTTGCCAGCTGACGAAAATCCGCAATATTGCGGCAGTCCTTCAAGCGCATGAACATTAACTGTGACTTCCTGTTTTTAATTGCAGACGTACAAACGTGGCCAATCCTGCTACGAGCAGGGCAGTCAGGACTGTACCGATATTCAACCAGCCCTTGCTGGACGACCAGACTATCGCATAACCGATGCATCCTGCCAGCGTTGCATAATACATGAAAGCGGGCAGGGTTTTACGGATAACCAGACCTTCGCGACCGAGCAAGCCGACGACCGCCGAGGCAGCTACGACATTGTGTACACAAATGACATTACCGGCGGCACCTCCTACAGACTGGAGTGCCACGATCCAGGTCGGATCAACACCGATACGCTGACCCACCCCGAACTGGAACAGGGCAAAGGTCATATTGCTGACTGTATTACTGCCAGCGACAAATGCGCCAAAGCCGCCGATGAACGGGGCGAAGATCGGCCAGGCCGATCCGACAGTGATCGCCACACCTTCCGCAAGCGCATTCGGCATCTTGTCAAAGCCTGCCAGTCCACCATCGGTATTCAGGAACACCTGAACCATGGGCACGGTAAACACCAGGGTCAGCGAGGCCTTCCACATGGTGTCGCCGGAGGTCTTGAGGGCCTCGACAAAGGCCTCCGTTTTCATTCGGTGCAGATACCAGGTGATGAGTGAAACAATTATAAAAATTGTACCCGGTGAATACAGCATCTGAATCGGGCCTGAGCCAACGCTGGTGCCAAAGATATTGCGCCATTCAAACGACCACGATCGCAGCCACTCCGATAGTCCGAGTGCAGGCATGCGGCTGGCTACCAGCATCAGGGCGATGATCAGGTAAGGCGACCACGCCTTTAACATCGACATTGATCCATGATTATCCACCCCGTCCTTCACTTCCAGTATGCCGGTCCACTCGGGCTCCCAGTCGTTTCTGGCAGGGAAATCCCATACTTCGCCCCTGGGCAAAAACCACCCCGCCCTTGCGGCGGGGACCACAATCGCCATACCGATTAACGGTCCGAAGATGGACGGGAATTCCGGTCCAAGCAGACGTGCGACGATCAGATAAGGCACGGTCATCGCAAATGCTGAAAACAACGCAAATCGCCAGATACGCAGTCCTTCTGCCAGTGATCGATTCGCCCCGAAGAACCGGGTCATCAACGCGACAACAATCAACGGGATCAAGGTGCCGCAGATCGCATGTAACAGTGCAATCTTGTGTCCGAGTAAAAACAGAAACGGTCTGCCGACAGATTCGAGCGTGGCACCGGTGACGCCTGCCTGCTGGATATACTGGAACACGGCCTCATCACCGGACAGACCGGTGGCCACGCCGACCAGAATCGGTGTGCCCATTGCGCCAAACGATACCGGTGTGCTCTGGATGATCATGCCGGATACTACCGCTGACAAGGCCGGGAACCCCAGGCCCACCAGCAGCGGAACGGCGACTGCCGCCGGGGTACCGAACCCCGACGCCCCTTCCATGAATGCCCCAAACAACCAGGCAATTATAATTACCTGTACCCGACGGTCAGGTGAGATATCGGTAAACCCGCGCCGGATCACCCGCATCGCGCCACTTTGTTGCAATGTATTCAGCAGCAGGATTGCACCGAAGATGATATATAACAGTGTAGCCGCGACGATCAGTCCCTTTACCGATGCGGCCGCTACCTTGTCGAAAGACAACTCCCAGATACCCAGCGCCAGACCCACTGCTGTGAAGTAGGCCAGCGGCATCGCCCGACTGGCAGGCCAGCGCAACATCACCAGAAACACGGCAACAACGAGAATAGGGAGAAACGCAAGCAGCGCGAGGATTTCAGTATTCATTTTTATTTGTCCGTTTAGTTTTCAGGTACAGCAGGTACGCTGAATTGCCACAATAGATGTCTTTATGTATATTTAATCCGCTATCGCCACTACAGGACACGATAATCCTGTTATCTGATGGATCAGGCTGGAATAATAATCAAGGCATGACGGCGGGTGTAAACTGACCCGGAACAAGATGCCCCCCGAAAATCATTATCAAGGACGGCATAGTTGAATGCAAGATACGAAACAGATCACTCCAACCCAAGGTAATACTATGACTAGACCCGGATTCAGCTCGTTTCATCCACCGCAGCGCATGCTGATGGGCCCCGGCCCGTCGGATGTAAACCCGCGCATACTAGAAGCGCTGGCACGACCTACCATCGGCCATCTGGATCCCATGTTTATCAAAATGATGGATGAGCTGAAGGAACTGTTGCGCTATGCATTCCAGACCCGCAATGAGGTAACCATCCCGATCTCCGCCCCCGGCTCGGCCGGTATGGAGACCGCCTTTGTCAATCTGGTCGAACCGGGTGACAAGGTTATCGTCTGTTGTAATGGTGTCTTCGGCAAACGCATGGTTGAGAACGTGCAGCGTTGTGGTGGGGAGGCGGTCATTGTGGAAGACCCCTGGGGTCGTGCCGTCGATCCGGCGAAGGTGGAGGCAACACTGAAGGCCCACCCGGATGCGAAGATCCTGGCATTTGTGCATGCCGAGACCTCGACCGGTGCCTTGTCTGATGCCGCCACACTGGCGGCGCTTGCAAGTAAGTATAATTGTTTGACCATCGTCGATACGGTCACCTCGCTCGGTGGTGTGCCGCTGAAGGTGGATGAATGGGGCCTGGACGCTGTGTATTCCGGTACCCAGAAATGTCTGTCCTGTATCCCGGGCCTGTCACCGGTCACGTTCAATGACAAGGCGATGACGAAGATTAAAAACCGCAAGACCCGGGTGCAGTCCTGGTTCATGGACATGAACCTGATGCTGGGTTACTGGGACGGAGGTAAACGCGCCTATCATCACACCGCACCGATCAACCCGCTCTACGGACTGCACGAGGCACTGGTCATGTTGAGCGAGGAAGGGCTGGAAAATGCGTGGGCCCGTCATCGTTATCATCACGAGGCACTGAAGGCCGGTCTGACCGAACTCGGTCTGGAACTGGTGGTACCCGAGGCCGAGCGTCTGCCACAATTAAATGCAGTGCGTATCCCGGCCGGTGTGGATGATGCTGCGGTGCGCAAAAAATTGCTCGATGTCTACAACCTGGAAATCGGTGCCGGCCTCGGTGAAAGCGCCGGCAAGCTCTGGCGGATAGGCCTGATGGGTTATTCAGCGAACAGCCGCAATGTACTCTACTGTTTAAGTGCACTTAAGGCAGTACTTTAAGTCAGAACAAACAACAGATTGTTTGAGTGACAATCCGGATGGTTTCAGATTATTATCCGGTCTGGTTTATTTATTTATCTGGAGGAGTTGTAAACATGAAACTGACCAAATCAGGATTAACCATGCGCTGGATTGCCGGTCTGCTTATGCTGGCTGTGTCATCCACGACGCTGGTTAGCGCACAGGAGCAGTCCGCTCAACTGAAGCTCAGACTGGGCGACGTATCAATGAACAAGTTGCCGTTCATACTTGCCTATGACAAGGATATCTACAAGAAGCATGGTATCGATATCATTCCGAAATTCACCCAGGGTTCGGTCGATGTCATACGCAAGAGCGGGATTATCGTACCGGAAGAGTTCATCCTGCAGGAGGGTGAATTTACCGAATTGTGTATCTGTGGTACCGCACCCAGCATCGTTGGTCTGACCACCCAGGCCGGCCGTTGGGACCCTGTATTTCTGGGTTCGACCCATCTCCAGGCACGCTGGCGTATCATCGGCAAACCCGAGATCAATTCCCCGGAGCAGTTGAAGGGTAAACGTATTGGTTATTCCGGTGTGGGTGCAGTGACCCATTTCTATGCGTTGTCGTTTGCCATCATGATGGGCTGGGACCCGAAGATGGACTGGTCGATGATGGGTGATGCGCTCGGTGTTGAAGCGCTGACCAAGGGTTATGTGGACGCGATCATCGCGCCGGAATTGCACGGCACGATGGCGATAGATGCCGGTTTCAAGGTCATTGCTGATTTTCAGGATTATGATCTCCCTGTTGCCGGTTCCGGTTTTGCCGTAAACCGCCAGTGGCTGGAAGGCAACCATGAATTGGCCCGCCGCTTTATCAAGGCCGCCGTTGAGGCCCTGGCCCTGATGAAAACCGACAAGGATTCCACCTTCGAGACAATGGGCAAGTGGTACCAGATGAGTGACCCGGAGATCATGGAAATGTTCTATGACGAGGCCTCAAAAGTGCCAATGAAACCATATCCGGCTGTTGATGGTATCCGCAGGGTAATGGAGCTGTACGACAGTCATGAGATGCGCAAGTACAAGCTTGAGCATTTCTACGATGCCAGTTATGTAAAAGAACTGGATGATAATGGCTTTATCGACAGTCTGTACAAGAAGAAATAAACGTCGTACAGCTGCAAGGGACAGACCGCTTTGGCGATCTGTCCCTTTTTTTTCGGCTACATCCTGCGTGTTTCAGTTCCCAGCGGTTGCCATTCCGGGCGGCTGTTTTCCGTCATGCTGTATAACTTGCCTCCGAAAACACCTACAACCAGATCTGCGACGGGCAGGTCAGTACCTGACTTCTTCTTTGCAGACCTGGCCCGCGTAGCGGAGTTTGCGGATTTGGGCCAGGCCGCCATCGAATAGACATACGCATCTTTCAGGCCATTGCTGACCGCCTGCCATGACTGGCCCTGATCCTTGCTCATAAATACGCCGCTGCCATAGGTGCCGGCATACAGGTGCGCGTTATTGGCAGGATCGACCAGTACACGAGTGATAGTCAGGTCTGTCAGGCCGTTGTTTGCCCGGGTCCAGTTCCTCCCGTTATCGGTCGATTTGTAGATACCGTTACCACCGGTCCCGATGTAAAGCGTGCCACTCGCCACGGGGTCTACGGCAATCGCATTCAGCGCTGAGACCGGCATGTCCGTATTCAGTGCCGTCCAGCTCTGTCCTGCATCGGTACTTTTAAAGATATGGCCCTGAAAATTTGCAGCATATACCGTGTCCGGACTGGATTTATCAATCGCCAGTGCACGAATATCGCCCTGGGCGGGCAGAGTCCCGCTGGCGGATGGGGCAAGCGATAACGTTGTCCAGTCCTTGCCGCCATTGGTAGATTTCATCACACCGTCGTTACCTGCGGCGGCATAGAGTACATCGGTGTTTTGCGGATGGATGACGATATCATTGATATTGCGTCCATCCAGGCCGAGTTGGGTCCAGTCCTTGCCATTGTCCCTGCTGATAAACAGACCGTCACCGGTCCCGGCGTACATCATTGACCGGTTGGTTTCCGGTATGGCGAGGGCAAGTACGGTGGTATCGAACCCGGATTGTGCCGTAGCCGACACCGGCAGTTGCAGGCAGACCATCAGGGCAAACAGGGATTTTGAAAAGCGGATTTTTTGCATGTCAGTTTCCTCCAGATGACAGAAAATAAAATGTCAAAAAAGTGTTGGTTTTTTACGGAGCGCCTGGCTCCGTCCCCTATGACCGGTCGACCCCGGCGTGAGTTCACTGCCCGGTTCAATCGTCCTTTTTCAGGACCCGACGGCGTGAGTAGATAATGGTGATGATGGTAAAGCAGGCCAGGACCATGGTGGCGGGAAACAGAACCGTCGTCAGCGTTTGTGATTCCAGTGCCAGGATCACCAGTGTGTATTGCAGCATAAATAACGAGAAAAACAGCGGGTCTTCCTCAAATGGTCGGTCATAGGCCTTTCTTGCCGTCGGCCCAAAGCCGAGCAGGTCGACCAGCGTCAGGATGATCACGGCCAGCAGCGGATTGGCGGTGACGTACCATAGCGGCAGGGAGGACAATGCGGCGATGAAAAACAGCCGGTCGACGCGGCTGATCGAGTTATCGGCGCGGTAGATGAAGGCGAGGATCGCTATCAGGATTGTCATCAAACCGGACAAGCCGGTCGGCCAGGCACCGGCACCCCCGTCCGCGGCCAGCTGGATCATGAACACGATGCTGGTTGTCGCGCCCCAGATCACCCAGGAAAAAACATGCGGCTTGATCCGGCCGCGCAGGATGCCCCGGATATACGGAAAGTAGGCGCTAAACGTCACCAGCATCGCCACCAGGCTGAGTACGTATTTGTAATTCTGCGTAATCTCCATCATCCCGTCCTGTCTTGCTGGTGTTCGATCCCGGCAGTATCGCCGCACGCAAATAAATGTAACAATCCCGCCTCCTTGAACTGGCCTGCATACTACACATTCAATGACCGTGCTGCTCTATTTTCTGGTCGTGCTCATCTGGGGTACGACCTACTACGCGATCAAGCTGCAACTGGGCGATGTCCCGCCGTTGCAGTCGGTATTCTATCGCTTTGTGATCGCTGCGGTGTTGATGTGGATTATCGTGCTGGTCCGCCAGTCGCGGGTCCGTTATGGTCGCGACATGCATACGTTATTCGCCATCTTCGGCATGTTGCAGTTTTCGCTGAACTACCTGGTCGTCTATAACGCAACGGCGTATCTGGTCAGCGGACTGGTGTCGGTGATCTTCTCGCTGATGGTATTATTCAACACGCTGTTTGCGTGGTGGTTCTTCCGCGAGAAACCAACCAGGGCACTGGTGTTTGGCGCCGTGTTCGGAATCTGCGGACTTACCGCGCTGTTTTATGATGACATCAATGGCCTCAGTCTGAATGATACTGTCGTGCTTGGCATTGCCCTCAGTCTGTTGTCCACGCTGATGGCCTCCAGCGGTAATACAATGGCCACACTGCTGAAGCTGCGCGGTATGGATGTGGTCACCTGTAATTGCTGGGGCATGACCTACGGTACGCTGTACCTGTTTCTCGCCATCCTGATCAGCGGGCAGCCATGGCAGTTTTCCATGCAGGAGCAATATGTCTGGTCGCTGTTATACCTGTCGATTGCCGGTACCGTCATTGCGTTCTGGGCCTACCTGACGATCATCCATCGCATCGGTGCACCTCGTGCCGCCTATATCTCGGTGCTGTTCCCGCTGGTGGCCGTACTGGTGTCGACATTTTATGAGGACATGCACTGGACCTTTTCCAAACTGCTCGGCGTGGCGTTTATCATTGTCGGTAATCTGTTTATTATCCAGCGCAAACAGGTCAGGACCCCGTCTGTGCAATAAGCCCCTGGTCGGCCACATCTCCGATCAGGCGACTTCGGCTGTCATCAATCTGTCATTATGCTGTAGTAATGTTTTGATCAGTACTTCACAAAAATAAAAAAGCGAAACAGAATGAATACACTAGATTTGTTCAGAAATGAATCCGACCCGGTTTTATACTACCAGGGCGACATAATCTTTTCCGAGGGTGACGCCGGAGACCGGATGTATGTGGTCAGGGACGGTGAGGTGGAAATTGTGACAGGGGATAACGTGGTTGATACGATAGTTTCAGGCGAGATATTCGGGGAAATGGCGCTGATAGATACATCACCGCGCAGTGCCACCGCCCGCGCCAGGACAAATTGTTCCTTAATCCCGGTTGATCAACGACGCTTTACCTTTCTGGTACAACAAACCCCTTTCTTCTCCATCCATGTGATGAAGATACTGGCAAATCGCATACGCCGGGTAAACAAGCAGCACGTAGATTGATTAGCGATCACAAACCAAAAGGGCGGATCAGCTCAATGCCAATCCGCCCGTATTAACGCGGTTATTTCAACAGTTCAATAAACCCAATACGCGCATCAAAGGCGTTGGTGACCCACCAGACACGGTTCGGGCGGTTCTGATCGACCTCGATTCGGCGCACGTCCGATTCTGCCTGCGGTAGAGGCAACATCAACCATTCAGCGGTCTCGGTATTGTATCGTGCAATATAGTCTGCCGTTTGCAGAGTGACCCACATCATGTTGGTAGACTTGTCAAAATCGATTGAATAGGCACCGTTATACTTTATCGGCGGAAGGATCTCGCTCATCTCGTCCGTATTCACATCGATCTTCAGGACCTTGCTGGTTCCCCACAACCCGACGTAGACATCACCCTTGTTGTCGTAGTCCATGCGTCGGGGATAGGCGCCCGGTTCGAGGTCAAATACCTTTACTTCACCGGTGACACCGTCATAACGCGCCAGCTTGTCGACCAGGTTCTCCGCCTCCCAGATCCGGTTCTTGCCATCCACGGTGATGCCGTAACCGCCGGGATTTTTCTGGGTCGCGAGCCAGGTCGGTGAATCGAAGGTGTACCATTCGCCGGTGGCAGGGTCCAGCTTGCGCACCGCACCGGGGCCGGACATCCAGATCGATTTATCGTGCGGATTGATCACCAGGCTGTTGCCCTGAACCTGGCCGCGGATCGTATCGGTGATCTTGCCGTTGTGATGTACAACGGGGTTGGCCCCCGGGATCTGATCTTCCTTCGGGTCCATCGGGAATAACCAGCTGGTCCATTTGTCGTTGGCAATATCATAACTCAACCAGCGTTTGGAGAACGGGTCCGCCAGCCACATAATGCCTTCGGCATTGATCTGCAGGTTACCCGGACGGGCACGTTTGGCACCGGCCAGCAGCGGCGGCTCGATCTCGGTGTATTCATAACTCTCCGGATCAAACCGGCTGATCCTGCCACCGGTACGCTGGTTGGCCCAGCCGATACCGTTCGGATCGACGGCGACGTCGTGTGTCTCCACGTCTTTCGTTTCAAGATTGTATTGTACCGAGCGGTAGTTCCTGGCCTCACCCTGCATCAGTTCGCGCGGGAGGCGGCTGTTCGGGTCCGGCGGGGTCAGTTCCGGCAGGTTCGCAACCAGATAGTCGACCAGTGTCTTCTGTTCCGCATCGGTCATCTCCGGTACACCACTGCCAACCATTAACTCAGCCATGTCCTCGACAGTAGACTCCCAGGTCTTCGCATCATAACGTGACGCCGCCACATCGTTTTCGGAATGGCAACCCGAGCAGTTTTTCATGATGATGTCCTTGCCGGGGCCGGCTGGTAAGGCCGCGACCGACGCCATCTCTGCCGGTACCCGCCGCGGCCACGCCGCCGGCAGGTCCGGACCACGCTGCACATTCAGGCTGAGATTGATGGCGGATGCCGCCCCGTTTGCCACCTCAACCGGTGCCGACCAGTCACTCTGGTAGTCGCCGCCGACACCCTGCGCGGTATAGGTGCCCGGAGGCAGGCGATCAACCTTGTAGCTACCGCCGTCCTGACTGATGACCATAAAGGTCAGACGTCGTGCTTCATTATTGAATTTGATGAACGCACCGGCCACCGCTTGTCCGGCTGCATCGGTAATGACACCTTCGATCGCCCCACTGTGACCAGCCGCGGTGGTCCCTGAATCCGTCGCCATCGGTGTACTGGCAGTCGGTGTTGGTGTTGTCACCATTGGTGTTGTTGCGGGTGCGGCCGCCGATTCAGCTACGGTTTCTGCCGGTGTCGTGTTTGCCGACGTGGTGTCTGGTTGCTGTTCCGAACAAGCGACCAGTAATAAGGCAATCAGAAAAATTTTGAAACTGGATGATATGGATTTCATAGACATAATCGTAACCCCCGTGATTCAGGACGAACGCCTGCTTAACTAACTGTGGCAGGTCAGGCCGGATTTATCAAGGAGGATAGGTGACAGACCCGCTGTCAGGGTCTGTCACTTGCCAGGTTTATTCAGGCTGCATTGCCGCCTGTTGATATGACGGGTCGGCGTATTTCTCCATCGGGCCGGCAGACTGGATGACTCCACCTTCGATCAGCAATTCCCCGACCTGGCGAAAACCTTCCTGGCTGAGCGTGCCGTGACGGACCATGCCATTTTTCACAAACGTATCCAGACTGCCAGGCAGCGACGCCTTGTCATGCCCGATCGTCGCCGCGATGCTGATGGCCTCGTCCCGGTTGGCCGGGTCAAACAGCCATTCGGTGGCACGGATATAGGCACGCAGATAGGCAACTACGGATGCACGGTTCGCCTCGGCCCAGTCGCGGCGGGCACCGATCGAGGAGGCCGGGAATTCGGGAAAATGCTCGGACAAGTTGGTCAGGATGGGGAAACCCTCCAGCGCGGCCTGGACACTCTCCGGTGCATTCATATAGGTAAACTGTGCCCGGTTTTCCCGGACCGCCTTGATCCGGTTTGCAGGTCCACCCGAATCGGCTGCCAGCGTGTAATCACCGGGTTGCAGACCATATTTTTGCAGCACCTTTTTGTACATCAGCCAGTAACCGGTCTGCAGATTGTCCAGTGCAATCGTCTTGCCACGCAGGTCTTCCCAGGTCTTGAATTCCGGTCGCACCAGCATGTCATTTGCCGCACGCGTAATCGTGTGGATGACCACATAATTCTTGCCATCCTCTATCTCGCGCACAAAATGATCCGCCGCCTGATGAAACACATCCAGCTCTTTTGCATCAACCATATCCAGCTGATGTTCGGACTCGCCGGTGACGGTCAGCTGCACGTCAAGACCTTCATCCTTGAAAAAGCCCTTCGCATTGGCCACCCACATCGGCCAGTTGTTGATCGAATTACTGATGGCCCCGACACGCACCGTTTGTGCCTGCGCTGACAGGAAAGACGAGAGTACAAACAGTGCAAGAACCAACCCCGGACTCAACCTGGTACGCTTCATATTATTAATTCCCCCGGATAAATATGTTGTCACACTAGCACAGGCCGTTATGCTTTGTCAGCGAGGATCCGCAGTAGACGGGGCCATATCCGCGTTAGTCCTGCACCGGTAATCTGTTCCTGCCAATAGCGACCTGCAAAAAGGCATGCGCAGACGGTGGCATCAGGGCAAGCTGCGGCCCATACAATCGATAGGCAGGCAAAAACTTTTCTGCATAGGCACGCACCTCGCTGGCGGACATACCGGGCAGGCCCTTTGCCTTCATCCGCTCTTCGGCCTCGCTGCGCCACTCCAGCACATGTGCCGGATCATCCGGGCGGATATACACAAAACTGTCGAGCTGGCTGTGCCACGCCGTGTACTGTTCCAGCAGTTGATTGATCTGTTGCAGATGTGGATCGGTGACCGCCTGCGGCGCCACCGGCTGGAAGCCGAGCATCCAGCCTTCCACCATCACAATATCAACAGGCAACGTTATCTCCGGCCACAACGCCGGGTCGGCGCGATCACCCTGTCCCTGATGTTGCGACTTGTCATAACGTGGCAGCAATTGCCGCCCGCCCGGTTCGGCCTGTTTCAGGCGCGAGAGGATCTCTGCACCCAGTGCCACATCGTGTGTGCCGGGATAACCACGTTGTTGCAGATACGGATTGTCCGGGAAATCACTGGCCAGCCGGAGCTGCTCTGCACGGGTCAGGTAAAAATCATCTATCGACAGCGTGACTGCACGCAATCCGCTCCAGTCGAACAGCTGCACCAGATACGAGGTCAGCGTCGATTTACCACCGCCCTGGGGTGCATTGATCCCGACAATGAATCCGGGTTGTCCGTACGCGGTCAATTGCTTGTGCAGATGAAAAAACAGTGGCAGGTAATAGTTGTCAACCAGCGCAGGCTGGAAGAGGCCCGGGTCCAGACTGGCAGTGAGTTTCTGTTTCAGATCCTGCCAGTGGTCCGGGTCGGCGTCGTGAATGATGGTTTGTTGCCATTGGGATAGCATGGGTTCTAATCACTTGTGTCAGATGTATTTGATTTCGGAACAGTTGCTCAGGTTAAACCGGATGTGAATTCATTACAAATGGTCAGTTACCAGTTCATACCGTCATGCTGGCGTACGCGACCCCCACACAGTCGTCATGCTGGCGCACGCCAGTATCCAGTAGTTTAAATATTAACTATATACATCCATGTATGCGTTTCGCGACATTTCCCACGTCCTGTGGGTCGCGTACGCCAGCATGACGAGGATAGCACCCGGATAAAGCTTGTGCAGGAGAATGAATTGCCGATTCAACAGCATTCCCTCCGGGCGGCAGATTATGTAGAATCCAGCCATCCATCACGGGGAAAAATCCATGTATTCCAGCCATAGCCTGCACCGCCTGTTTGCATTCCTTTTTATCGTTATCAGCACAACACTGTCCGCGCAGGAACATACCGGCACCGTCGTGCTGCAAGGCGCTACCATCATCGACGGCCTGGCGGATGCTCCGGTGCAGGGCAGGTCGATCATCATTGAAGGTAATACCATACGCGAGATCGTCGCCGCCGATGCTCCGATACCCGAAGGCGCAGAGGTTATTGATCTCGGAGGCAAGTTCATCATGCCCGGTATGGTGGACACCCATGTACACTGGCTCGACTTCATGGGTGAGTTGTTTGTCAATCATGGCGTGACCTCCGTCGTCGCGTTGATCGACGTACCCAAACAGACCCGCGAGCACAGCCAGACCTCATTCGGTCTGCCACGCCTGTTCCACACCGGCAATCGTCCGCCTTTTGGCAGCAAGGACAGCCCGGCTGAGATCCGCAAGATCATGAAAGAGTGGTTGGCGAAGGAACCCGATATTGCCCATTTCCCCACGCACAATGCCGGAATAAGCAAGGCCTACAAGGTGGCCGCCGAAGAGGCGCACAAGATGGGCTTCATGATCTTCGGACATGCTGAAAACGGACCTGACGCCATCGCCGATGGTCTTGATGTGGTCGAACATATCTGGGCCTGGGGCCAGGCCGTTATGCCGGATTCGGAACTGGCAGCATTCCAGCGCGGTGAATACCTCACATGGGCGAACCACATGAGCGGACGTTGGGACCAGCTGGATGCCATGATCAAGGACGCGGTGGCAAAAGATATTTATATCAACCCGACCTTGACGTATGAGTGGGGCGGCATGAGCGTCAATGCAAAACAGCGTGAGCTTGATGATTACAGCGTGCTCAGTCAGCCGGAGCTGATGTACTTCCCCGACAGTATTTCAAAGAGCCTGATGGCGAAGCACCGCCAGATCAAGAACTTCTCCACACGCTATGGCAACCTGCCGTATGTGAAACATCTGCCGGAACAGGATCTGGCCGAGTTTCGTGAGGGCTATGAAAACGTGAAAGAGTTCGTGAAACGTTTTGTGGCCGCCGGTGGCAAGGTGCAGGGCGGTACCGATGCGATCACCGCCGGTGTACCGGGTCTCGGTCTGCACCAGGAGATGCAGATGCTGGTCGAGGCGGGGATGACGCCGATGCAGGCGATCAAGTCGACCACACGCTGGTCGGCAGAGGAACTCGAAGGCCGTGGTGGCAAACGTGGACCAGCGAAGGTGGGTTCGATCGAGCCGGGTAAACTGGCCGACCTCATCGTGCTGAATGCCAACCCGCTGACCGACATCCGCAACAGCCAGCAGATAGACAAGGTAATGAAAGACGGTCGCTGGGTACCGCGTGAATACCATCCGGAATATTACAGCCACACCGTCCCGCCGCGAGCGATTGCCGGTTCCACCTTCGCACCAGTGCTGAGCACGGTGACACCATCGATCGTCACCGCCGGCAGCCCGTCCGTGCGTGTTGCCATTGAGGGCAGTGGCTTCCAGCAGACCTCGCTGGTGCGCATCAATGACATTTCCGTCAAGACGTATTTCATCAACCCGCGCCGCGTCGAGATTGACCTGCCTGCCGAAATGATCGCCAGCGCCTCGCCGAACCCGTACGTGTCCCCCGGCCCGTACCAGCAGGATGCATTGATCGGGTATTTCGCCGTGAACATCCACGTATTCAATCCACCGCCGGTTGGTGGTACGTCGAATACGATCAGTGTGATGGTGAAGCCGTAATCTAGAACGACCCACTGACCTTGATAAAGACCATCCTGCCATTATCCCCCTTGCGGATCTCACGCAATAACACCGGGGATAAGCCGCGCTCGGCGACATAGATCGTGCGGTCACGCGTCTGCAGGTTGTCGAGCAGGTTCATTCCTTCAAGACCGACCTTCAGGCCGAGCCAGCGGGTGGTCTCGATGAAGGCGGTCCCTTCGAACTTCTCGTTATTAATGTCGAGCTCATCAGCCTTGAACTGGATGCGTTTGCCACGCTCAGCGAGGCCCCAGCCCCAGGAGACGCGGGCTGCTTCGAAGTCCTGGCGGAAGTTGATCGCATAGGCATAATCGGTATCGTCATTAAACTGGACATCACCACGAAAGCCGCCGGCGATTGATACAGTCCGCTCTGACCCGGTCACCGGGTCAGTCACAGAAGTGTCCTGCCAGCGCACCTTCACTTCCAGTTGCGCCCCGGTCAGGCCAAGCCGTTCCAGCGGAAGCGTGGTCTCCAGGATCACGCCGGTCTTCTTGCCGTCACCGATATTGCCGGTTGCCTCGAACGTGGCAGACAGCGGCAACAGGTCAAGTACCTCGGTGATCCGGTGATGGAACGCGGTCAGTTTGACCACGCCAATATCGCCGAAGCGGCGCTCATGACTGAGTTCACCAATCCAGGTGCGTGACGGTCTCAGCTCCGGGTTGCCGATAGTAACGTCGCCGTCCTCGAACACGGTTGCGGTGACAAAGTCGACAAAGTCGAGCTGGGAGATCTCGCGTTCGATACGCAATCGGGTTTGTTGTTGCCCGGAGTGCGACCAGGTCAGTACCGCGCGTGGCTTGAGATAGTTGAACGTCCGTTCTTTCGTCGCATCACCGATTTGTGCAATGGTTGAGCGTTCATAACCGACACCATAATTCCAGTCGAGCTTGCCCAGCGACCAGCTGTCCTGCGCCAGAAAATTCCAGCGGCTCTCTTCAACGGTGGTATTACCGCCAGGTACATCGATCACCACCGGCCCCGTCCCGCGGTCATCGGTAAACTCCAGCGTATTATCCAGCGTGTTGTTCGCGTATTCGAGATCCAGCTGGAGTGCATGGTCCGTGAGTCCTGCCCAGTCAAATTCAAACCGGCCGATCATTTCCTCTTTAATCGTAAATTCTGTTTCCAACTGCAAACGGGTTTGTGCACCACTGCTATTGAAATTCTGCTGGAACGAGGACGGGTCAGTCTCGTTGCGGGAAAACAGCAGGATGGCCTTGCCCATCAGGTCGCTGCTCAAGACCCGCTCCGCATCGAGCCCGAGTTCAAAGATACGTATATTGCGATTCGAACTGAAGATCGTCTGCGTGGATGGAGCAACCGGTTGTTGCGGGAGCGTGGTCGAGGTGGTGATCAGCACTCGCGGCATGTCGAGCGCTTTCCCGTTCAACTGGACAAAGTTCTTGCCGAACCAGGTCGAGGCATTCAGATAAGCGCCAACATCATGACCGGTGGCATAGTCTGCATCGTCACGGATCTCGGTCAGTGTGCCGTTCGGGTCGAACCGTCTGATGACACCCGGGTCACCATAGGTGATATGGCGATAGTCAAAACCGACGTTAAAATCCAGCTGGCGCCAGCGGTCGGCCAGCGAGACAGCGCCATAAGGGGTCGTTCCCAGATCAAAATTGTAGCGGACACTCGATTCCCAGCGGACAGACGCCGGTGCATCGGCCTTCAGGATCACATTGACGACCGCCGTTTGCCCGAGCAGGTCGATGTCACGCACCTTGACCCGGATCAGCTCTATCCGCTCGACCATGTCTGCCGAGATGCGACCGAGTATCGCCGAGGGCTGGTCCTTCTTCGCACTGGGCCGACGATCATTGATTAACACATTCCCGGCGGCGCCACCAAAACCACGCTTGTTGCTGCCATCGTTCAGCGTGAATCCGGGGATGCGGTTGACCATATCGAGCGCCGTGTTCGGTTGATACCGTTGCATGAACCCGGCAGTAAAGGTTACCACGCCTTCCTGACTTAGTTCACCACCCACCTCCTGACATTGCGCAAAACCTGGCGCAGTGATGATTGTGGCTATCAATAATGATACGACAACTCTACAGACTCTCATGTACAACCTCGGGACAGATCCGAAACAGACTACGGAAACTTTACCAGCTAGAGGCCGTACAATGGTGAAATAAATCTTTCGTTATTTTCCAGAACCAGGGTAGGGTAAATCGAAAATAAAACGTTACTGTTTGTCTCCGGGTATCGCTAAAACCGGAACCGGAACCCTGCCGTCAGATTGTGGCTCCGGACCTCCGTGCGCAGCGATTCAAATTTAAGCTTGTGCGCGGAGAAATAACGGTAGCCCAGATCGATGGTGAAATTTTCGGTCAGGTCCAGCCCGAGTCCACCGCCCAGCTTCCAGGCAAACGCCGTGTCTTCGTCATCAGAGGTGTACACGTCATTTTCGATCTGCAACCGCGAGTCGATGTCGACATTGGCAACACCGGCCCCGGCGGTCAGATACGTTGTCAAGTTCGTACCGGCATCAAAATCAAAGTAGGCATTTATCAGCGCATTCAGTGAGGAGGCCTCACCGGACAGGCCGATATCTTCCGGCGCTATGGTCATGCCGCTGACGCGCAGACCTTCGAGGTCATGGCTTTGATGTGACAGCTCGATCTCGGAGCGGTAGTAGGTATTCTCGATCACCCCAATCGCGGCGGACAACAGCGGGCTGTTATCGAGGTCAAATTCCATCAGCAGGTCCGGCTCGGTATCAATCGTACTATCACTGTCCATCGGCATGGCCAGCCCCAGATTACCGCTGACGTAAAACTCATATGGTTGTGCCTGAACCGCCGCCATCGGCACCAGCGCCAACAGCCAGAACAGGACCCGGTGTGACAGTCGATTACGCATGGCAATTCTCCTCATTCAGAAAATACAGGTACATTAAAAGTATAGGAGATAATCCCGGTAAATACCTGATAGGTGTAAAAAATCATTCACATGTTAATATTCTGCATCAATCACGGAGACCCCCATGAACCCGATCGTACAAATCACAGCCCCCGGCGCCCCGGAGCCGGAAAACAAAAACTTCACCAACTGCCTGAAGGTCGGCAACCAGCTGTTCCTGTCCGGCATGATCGCCTCCGACGCCAGCACCGATGCCTACACCCAGTCCGTATCCTGCCTGTCGAAGATCCAGGCACTGGTCGAGGCCGCCGGCGGCAGCATGAACGACGTGGTCAAGATCACCGTATTCGTGACCGACATCGCCCACCGCGCCGACTTCAGCCGCGCCCGCGCCGAATTCTTCCCCGGTCGGAAACCGTGTTCAACGATGGTCGGGATCACAGCGCTTGCGCAACCGGGGTTGGTGGTGGAGGTGGAGGCGATTGCGATCGTCAACCCGTAGGGAGAATGTCCGCCCTGGGGGCGGTGTATGTTTTACTGGATGCTGGCGTGCGCCAGCATGACGAGGTTTGCGATCATGCGCTCTGCGTCATTTGCACATCCTGTGCAGCAGATGCTGGCGTTCACCCCGTTCACCAGTATGACAAGCAGGGTGCGATTGTCTCTACGACAATATGGCGTTCACCAGTATGACAAGCAGGGTGCGATTGTCTCTACGACAATATGGCGTTCACCAGTATGACAAGCAGGGTGCAATTGTCTCTACGTCATGCTGGCGCACGCCAGCATCCAGTAAAAAATTCATGCCGCAGGCATACCGTAGTAACTGGTTACGGAAAATACGGGGACAGACCACGCGATTCAATCGACCTGTTTTTTTTGATGATTCAGGTCTGGCAGCGGTATTAAAACTTCAGACGTGGCACCGCATCCCCCCCACAATACACTATCGCCAATTGCCCGTAGTCTTCGCGTAATCTCACCGCTACCGGTTCCGGGATATTCAACACCAGAAAACTGGCCTCTCCCTGCCACCTTGCGTCCTCAGGCTGGCCGAGGCCTTCATAATAGGGATAGCCAAGCGAATCCAGTTCCTTTTTTAACGCACGCTGCCTTTTTTCATTCTGCTCATCTGTCATCTCCACACTACCGGGATTGCATGCGCTGATGAAGGCAGAGCACTCGCTGTGGCGCGTATCATGGAGTTTTTTCAGTTCAGGTGAATGTATGCCGATACGCAATGTGAAGGGCGTGTCGCAATAGACGATATAGCGGGTTCGCTCGTATGCGCTGAGCAGATCTTTTGCTATTGGAATACCAGTCATCTACGTCTGTTCCGCTGTTAAACACAGCGAATCAGTTCCTCCGCCGCTCGTGCGGCGCCGTTGGTGCTTGCGAGTTCGCGGGCGAGGTTGCTGGCGGCGGTGGCATAGGCTGGTTGGCGTAATAACTGATCCAGTTCTGTGGCCAGTCTGTCCGCATTCACTTTTTTGAACGGTAGCGTGCGTGCGATGCCGAGCGACTGTGCCCGGTGTGCATTGTCTGGCTGATCAAACGCAACGGGGACGATTAACTGGGGACGACCTGCACGCAAGGCCTGGGCAAGTGTGCCGATGCCGGCCTGATGGACGACGGCGGAAGCCTGCGGGAATACGCGCGAGTAGGGCAGATACGAATATGCCCTGACGTTGTCCGGTAGTCCAGTGGGTGTGATCGGACCTGTCAGCAGGATCGCGCGCCGTCCCAGTCTCACTGCGGCCGCGGCGGCCTGATTCCAGAAGTCACCCGCGACCCAGACGGCGGATGAACCGAGTGCAAATACAATCGGCGGCTCACCTGCCTCAAGAAACCTGTTGAGATTATCAATGACCCCGGGGTCCTGTGCCTGACCATCAAACATCGGACTGCCACAGACACGCGTGTTTGCAGGCCAGTCGGGTTGTACCGGTGCCAGATGCGGATCAAACAGCGCGAGATTCAGCAAGGGCGAGAACTGGCCCTCGAACAGCGCACTCTGGCGGGCCGGGGCAAAACCGAGCTCGCGCCGGAACCTGTGCAGTGGTCGCTCCCAGTGTCTGGTGCCCAGCCTCATCAGGCTGAACAGCAGGCTGTACGGTGTCAGCCCGAGCCGGCGTAATTGTTTTACCCAGGCGGCGGAGGGGATGATCGGTGGATCGTAACAGGACATGAAACTCATCGGCGACAGCACGGTGGAGACCCACGGTAGCTGCCGGCGCTCCGCCACCAGCGGCAGCGTCATTGTCAGCGGGTGTGAGATCAAGAGGTCGGCCCCGTCGGCGGCCAGCAGCTGTTGATCATACACGGCATGCAGATACGGCATGACCAGCAGACGCATGATGTATTCCGGACCACGCCGCACATCAAACAGCCGTTGCAACAACAGGTCACGGTCGCCGAGGTCGTCCAGTGACGGCGGTATCGGCACATATTCAATCCCCGCCGCCTCGACGATGCTGCGATGGTCCTCCGGGGTGAGGATGACGGCCTGGTGGCCGCGCTCTATCAATGCCTGCGCGACGGCAACATACGGGTGCAGATCACCGAGCGACCCCAGCGTTGAGAAGACAAACCGGCTCAGGGCAGCACCACCTCATATTTGGTCAGCACTTCTGTCTCCGCCGCACCGTCCTGCATCCATTGTTTTAATGAGGGCAATGCCAGTATCGCGTCCATGTAGGCCTGCTCGGCTGCACCGACCTTGATCCCGTAGGCGAGAAAACGACAGACCATCGGCGCATACATCGCATCGGCGATGGTAAACCGGCCGAACAGGAACGGGCCATCCGGGGTACGGCTGCGGCAGTCACGCCAGATCTGGCGCACGCGTTCGAGCTCTTCCTCCAGTTTCGGGCTGATGTTGGTATAGACGATACGGGTACGGCAGCTCATGAATAAGGTGGTGCGTATGGTCGGGAAACCGGAGTGCATCTCGTTGCTGACCGCGCGGGCCCGTGCGCGGTCCTGTATGTCTGTCGGCCAGCAGTGTTTGTCAGGGTATTTGTCGTTGAGGTATTCGCAGATCGCGAGTGAGTCCCAGACGGTCAGGCCGTTATCAATATAGATCGGCACCTTGCCCGCCGGCGAGAGCTGTAACACCGTGTTGCGGGTGGTCTCGGTATGCAGCGGTATGCGCTGTTCCTCAAACGCGATGCCCTTTTCCTTTAACAGGATCCACGGTCGCAGCGACCATGACGAATAGTTCTTGTTGCCAATTACCAGTGTGCTCATGTGATGTCCTTGCCGGTCAGTATCAGGAACCGATAATCATAGTTCAGACCAGGGAGGGTTGTCCCGGTTTTCCGGCACGGCCTTTTGCGCGTCCTGTTTTTTCTGCTCGACCGTCGGCATGATGGTCTGGCGGTGGCCGTAGGGCTTCCAGGCCGGGGCGATCACATTCGGCATGTCGGAGCGGTTCAGCAGGCTGGCCGGTGCCAGCGTGAATTCGCCGTAACGTTTGTTGATATTGTCCATCACATGGTTCAGCTGATGAAAGCGCGACTCTTCGGTGAACAGGTCGATCTGTCCCTTTTCCGGGCGCGGGTCGAGCGCGGTCACCTGCACCTGGAACACACCTTCACCCTGCCAGTGCTGGTAGACGATCTGTTTGCACAGCTCGACCAGTGGTCGGCTGTCGCTGGTCGGGAACCGCGTCTTCAGTTTGTTGTTGCCGACCCAGCCGTCCTGCGTGCGCAGGCCGACCAGGTATTTTTGTGCGACCAGTGCGTGTTGGCGCAGGCGGAACGATACCTTTTCCGCCATGTGGATCAGGTACATGAAGATCACGTCGCGGTCTTTGGTGTTCGGTGGCACGACCTTGCCGTGGCCGACGCTCTTCGGGGCCTGCACCACCGTCTCGACCGGGGAGGGGTCTTCACCCTGACACATCTTCCAGATCCGGCGACCGGGACTGCCGAAACGGTTGCCCAGCACGCTGACCGGCAGCTTCGCCACATCGCCACAGGTAAATGCACCGCGTTGCGCCAGAAACCCGGCGATGCCTTTATTGATACCACACAGTTCCATCATCGGCAGATTCCGGAGCCGTTCGCGTGATTCCCACGGCGGGATGATGGTCAGACCGTCCGGCTTGTTCAGCTTGGCGGCGTATTTGGCCGTGGTCTTGTCACCGCTGAGGCCGACCGAACATTTCAGGCCGGACACATCCTGAACGACGTCCTTGATCATCCGGCCTATCGTTTCTGCCGGGCGGTTCCAGTAGTGCTGGCATCGGGTCACATCGAGAAAGGCCTCATCGACCGAGAATACCTCCACATCCGGTGTGATTGCCTGCAACGCATCCATGATACGGGTGGAGACCTCGGCATAACGCTCCGGTCGTGCGGGGACCTGGATAAATTCCGGACACAGTTTCCGTGCGTCCTTCACCCGCATGACCGTGTGGACACCGTGCGCCCGGGCCTCGTAGGAACATGTGATGATGCAGGTACCGGTCTTGCCGTTGGTCACGCCGATCGGTTTGCCGCGTAGCTCCGGATTATCGAGCTGTTCGATCGACGCAAAAAACGCGTTCATGTCCATCAATGCGATGAAGCGGGGCCAGGGCTGATTTTTGGATTTGTCCGACATGGGACGAGTGATACTAGGGGAGCACGCAAAGGGTACGCAAGTGGCATTAATACCACCTGAAAAATCAGTGAGATGTGCGGGTCAGTGACGTATCACGGAACGCTTGACATCGGGATTGGCGGTCGGGGTGTGAAAACACACCCCGACCCCGCCAGCGAACTTAATAGGCCTGGATGATGTACTGGTACGGTAACATCTCGCGGTCTATGCTGAAGTTGGTATAACCGGCACGCACCAGTTCGGCCACCACCTCGTCTTCCGACAGTTTCATTGAGACTGGCGGGCCTTCAGGCAGATCGATCTTCTTGAAGTCAATCAAGACCAGCTTGCCTCCCGGCTTCAGCCCCTGCCGTACTTCGGTGAAATAGTCGAGGCGGTTTTCAATATGATGATAGGTATCCACAATCAACACCACATCGGCCTCGGACCGTTTCAGCAGCGAGGAATCATAAGGCACCTTGCGTAGTTCCATCCGCTCGCCGGAGACCTGGTCACGCTTCATACGCTCACCGATATAACCGAGGAAGCGCTCATCCACGTCAGCACAGATCACCCTGGCCCCGGCCTCGAGCAGGCGAAAGCTGAAGTAACCGGTGCCGCTGCCGATATCCATCACTGTCTTGCCCTGCACATCACCAATCAAGGCAAGCACTTCGGCGGGTTTTTGCCAGTTGTCGCGCTCCTTGTTTTCAAAGCGGGCAACCAGATCCTCAAATGAATTCTGGTTCATGTTCGCATTGGCCTGACCGTGATTATGTTCATTCATGGCCCCATGATTATGTTCCTGGGCAAAACCCTGTAACGGCGCTACCGTCAACAGACAGGTCAGGATAGTTTTCAGTTTGTTCATAGTGTCCTCACTTTACGGGTTTGAATGATTTTGATGATGCATCGAGTGATCAACCGCATGACGGGAATGGTCACTTAGCTGGGCCTCAAACCATTGATGTATGGCCTGCACCAGTTGTGGGTCCTTTGTCGAATAAACAATCTGGCCACCGTTTTCCAGTTCCGTGTATACAATATCAATTGTTTCCGGTTTCGCCTGTCTCAATGCGGCCAGACCGGGCATGTCCTCGCCGTGTATACTTGCCGGATCACCATAATCACCCTGTGCAAATTTACCAGCGATATCGACCAGGTGTTCCCGTATCAGGCGGATCTGTTCCACATTGCTGTTGTCCTTGACGACGACCTGTTGTAAACCGCCATTATCATTTTTGGTAAAGACATGGGTGGTTTGTTCCAGATCAAATGGCATTACCTGGGTGCCACGTTCTGCCACTTCATCCAGCCGGGCCTCGCTGGCCTTTTCTGCCGCCTGAACCTGCAAGCCCATGAACAGCATGAGCACCACCAGTATTCTGTTTCGTATCGACATACACTTTCTCCAACAGGCAGTTATTTGCATGGCAGGGGCGGAGGATCAGCCTGTATCACTCCACCCCTGTTGTAGCGGTTATTAATCAAACGCCAGTTGTGCCTTCAGCCAGTAAGTCCGGCCCGGTTCATTTACCCGTGTGGTCTGGTCGAACCCGGGCAGTGACGCCCCGGCCCGGCTGATATGCTCGGCATAGTCCTGATCCAGCAGGTTATCGACCCCGGCGCTGACCAGCAGTGCAGGTACCGGCTTCCAGCCCGCGTTGATGGAGAACACATTGAAGCCTTCGGTCGGGCCGATGTCCTGGCCGACGATATTGCCCTTGTTCAGATCAAACCGGTTCTGGTCATCAACTACCCGCCACAGCGCACCAACTGACCAGGTCTCCTGCGTATAGCTGGTACCGAACCGCAATTCCAGAGGCGGTATCTGCGCCAGCGGGGTGTCGTCGGTTTCATTGGTGCCACGCACACTGGCCAGCGTCGCACTGACCGACCAGTTCGGGCTTAGCGCATAACTTGCATCGGCCTCCATCCCCCAGGTATGCGCCTGGATATTGCGGGCGATGGTGGCACTGCGTGTCCCCATCATGCCGGCCGGTTTGGTCACACCGGACTGAATCAGGATAAAGTCGTCGATCTCGTTATAGAAGAACGATACACCACCATTAAAATGGTCAGTCCTGAATACGAGGCCGGTGTCCAGCTGTGTCGGTTTTTCCGGGTCGACATTAAATGCGCTGACCGAATCCGCCGTCTCCTTGCTGATCAATTCCCAGTAGTCCGGGAAGCGCTCGTTATGGCCCACACCAATATAAAATGTACCCGCAATCACCGACAGGTCCTGTTCATAACGGATGAACCCGCTCTGCAGCGTTTCCTTGCGTGTCTCATCAGCGGTCGGATTGGGCATCGTCATCATCATGGTCAACTGGACATTATCGCGCTGGTCGCGTCCATGCCAGCTGTCCAGCCGGAGGCCACCGATCACACGCTGTTGCTCAGTGAACGAGTAGGTCATCTCGCCAAACAGGCCAAGTTGCCTGAAGCGGGCATCGTCCGTCCGCGCCATCTCTTCATAGGGCATCATGTCCTGGTTCATGGACATCCGGTTGGCATGCTCGTTTTCCATGCCGTCTGTGCCGAAAACCATGTCGATGGACTCAGAGGGGACCAGCGTCGCGGTTACACGGTAACCGGTCGTCTTGCGGTCCGGGTTCATTGCCCGGCGGGTCGCCAGCATACCTGTCGGTTCACGCAGGCTGTAGTTGTCCATCACATGGTCGACGTAGTTGTAATACACCTGGCTTTCAAGCTTCTGGAACGACGGACTGATATTTTCCTTGATGAATTTCAGACCGACGTTTGTCCGCGCAAATTTCGAGCCGTCGATATCACGATCCGCATAGGCCGCCTCACCGTCACTGAACGCACTGGACAGTTCGATCGTTGTATCATCATCCGGGGTCCAGCCACCCGCAAACTGCGTGCTCCAGCGTTCGTATTTCGAATGGATCTCGGTACCGTTACCGTCGCTGTAGTTGCCCTGGCGTGCATAGGTACCGGCGCCGCGGATATAAGCCTGTTCTGTTCCCGCGCTGAGATCGGCCACCACATCGGCACGTCCGAAACTGCCGGTCAGTGCACTGCCGTTGGCCTTCCAGCCAGTCTGTTCGCGCCGGTCCCGCTCGCGTTCGAACAGCACCACACCGGCAGAATTACCCGGACCGTACTGTACGGTCTGCGGCCCCTTGATCACCTTGATGCTGTCAAATGTCTCCGGAAACACATAGGCGGTGGGCGGGTCCATGCGGTTGCTGCAACCGCCAAGGATCATCTCGCCGTCGACCAGCAGTGACAACCGTGATCCGGCCATGCCGCGGAAAACCGGGTCACCATCAGCGCCACCCTTGCGGATGACCGAGAACCCGGGGATGGTCTTCAGATAATCCGCACCGTCATGCGCAGGCAACGGTTGCCGGGGCGCCTTCGGGTCGGTCAACAGCGTTAATGCCTGTTCCATCCTGACAGCGGTGACGACAATTTCCTCCAGAGGCTCGTATTCTGCCTGTACATTCATGATGCTGCTGATACTGCCTATACCGATGATGCTGGCCGATTTCAATATGCCGGCCAATGAACTGATAGAATTTTTCATTTGTGTACTCCCTATATCGTGTTTCCAGTGTCCTGATCGATGCGTGGTATGCGCACTTCCGACCCGGACGTCGTATTTCAGAAATCAGACGATGGAGGAGACAGGCGGTGCTCGCGGTTGATGTTGCCGATAGATGGTCTGGCTGCTGACCAATAGATACAAGGTGTGACTGAATTCATCCGGGTCGAACCGGAACAGATTTTCATGAAGCAGCGATGCGGTCTGGTTAAAGGTAGAGCTGGTTGCCCACAGGCCGCAACTGGTCAGACCCGTGTCGTGTTCAGATGTCGATTCGCCCGGATCCGGCTGGCCGGTTCCGTGGCCGGCATGGGCATTATGGTCACCGTCAGATTGCAGTGCACCATTCAGGCCATCGCAGAGGGTAATATGCAATCCACCGATGCCCTCGCCGCGGATATCCAGCATGTACCCCGGCGCTATCAAAGAACGTAGCACCAGCATGGCCGCTATCAGCCAGATGGTGGTTCTGCCCTGGTACGCCTTTCTGCCGTTTACCCTCATCATTTATCCCCGCACCTTCCTGGACGATATATTCGCGATTTAAATATTAGTAAATACTAATATATAACCTATTATTACCGAATGCGAATAAAATTGTTTGATTCAGATCATATAAATAATCTATTTACGGTCACAGGTTGTAGAATCAAACGCGATATCAGGCCGGGAGGAAATAACAAATTCTTCCGGTAACAGGCACAGGATCAACAGGAGTGATTTTATGAATATACACACACAACCCGGATTCGCATGGATGTTATTCGCAGGTTTGTCTGCGACCATCTTTTGCAGCGTTATTCTGGCCTTTCCGATAGGTGCGCCAGGCCGGTTGAGTGGTGGGCCGGGGGAGCAGGATTGTACCAATTGTCATTTAGGCCAGCTGGGTGATACCCCGCCGCAACTGACACTGGACAATCTGCCTGACAGTGTCAGGGCAGGCAGTCGTCAGGTCTTTACCATCACCGTGACGCATCCGGACATGGTCGTTGCCGGGATACAGACGGTGATCCGGCCCGGCGACGATGAGCTGCACTACGTCGGCCAGTTGCAGTCTGATCAATTGACCACACTGATGAAAGACGGTATTTCCTACCTGAACCATACACAGCCATTTCGTGCAGTGTCCGGTGCGGTCACTCTGACTATCGTATGGGATGTGCCTGATACCAGTGGATCAGCCATCCTGAATACAGCGATGGTTGCCGCGAACGAAGACGGAACCCCGTTCGGGGATTCCGTTGTAAAACTTGAAAGGACTATGCAGATTATCGCAGCCGGGAAGTAATCGGGCAGACAGGGGACAGGTCACGGGCCTGTCCCCCCGGATGTTTAGTTATTCAGGACCAGTACGCCGTTTGCAACCGCGATACGTGGGCCCGGGTCATAATTCATGTGGATAGAGCGCTCTACGCCGTTGAGCAGATAGGTCACCTCATATCCCGCAGGTTCCTCACTGCTATCATTTACCATCTCGCAGTTTCTCACGGTTTCCTGCCAGGTGTTATTGTCCTGCATGCCTTCCTGGACCCGGTTGCCGGCGTAGCCACCAATGACAGCCCCACCAACAGTCGCCGCATCATTGCCCTTGCCGCTGCCGATCTCGTTGCCGAGCACGCCGCCAATGACCGCACCTGCCACGGTTCCTACGATCTTGTTTGGATCACGGGTTTCCCGTGTACGGGTAACCACTTCATCACGGCATTCCTCGCGCGCCACAACAACTGTTTTGGTGACGGCCGAAATGGAAGTCACCTCGGCGAACTCGCCATTACTGCTGCCACTGTTGTTGCCGGTTGCCTGGTCGCAGCCTGCAAGCAGAATTAGAGTTACAATAGCCAGTACACTGGCAACACAGGGTGTTTCAAGATATTTTTTCATGGCTGGATCTCTCCCGGAGTTCTGGTCGGATGAATTTACACTGATTAATTCATGATGTCGGGATGGATGTCCGCTGTCTGTGCGCCAACGTACATTTACCCTGTGACATCCCGATTATTTCTACTGGTTATATCAACACACCCGGATTATGATCATCCGCCAGAGGCGAATGTATGATCAGAATAATCCTTCAAACCGGAATCCTGTTGACCCTGTCGGGTTGCTCGCCGGGCTATATCTGGATTAATAATGAGTACACGGCTACACAGATGAAAGATCAACTGGTGGTTGATCGCGGCAGTTGCAGCTGGGAAGCCAATGAAAGTTATCCGGATCCCTATCCGGTCCAGGATCCGGATGACGCCTATTACGAATGTATGGCCTATTACCGGGAACAGGAAACCTACGTCGTCATTACCGAAGAGGGCAGGAAGGTGTACCGTGCGGTCAGGGACAATCCCTATCTGTGTCGTCCCTCGCGTCAGGCCCGCGAGGAATTCCGGACGTATGAATACGAGCTGATGCAGCAGAGAAATAACCGTGCAAAGTATGTGAACAGTTGCCTGGCGATCAAGGGCTGGCAGCAGATGCCGGTTGAATAACTACCCCTTAAACAGCCGTAAGAAGATGACGATGTTGGACCGCAGACAATTTCTGAAGGCAGCAATGTGGACACTGGGTGGCACTGTTATGCCGGGCTACTTCACGCCTGTCCTGGCGCAGACACCCCGTCGCGAGATAGCCGTGGCGGGAAAAAGAATCAAGGTCGTTGATATCCACGCGCATTGCGGTATTCCCGCCGTAGAGCAGGTCGTGCGTGGCACACCCCTGGAAATGACCGTAGGCAAAAGCCGTATCCTCGGGCCGGAATGGGTCGACTGGATAGATGAACGCGGTATTGATGTGCAGGTGCTCAGCATGAACCAGTACTGGTGGTACAAGGCCGATAGTGATATGGCCCGCCGGATCACCCGGGTGCAGGATGAGGGGCTCGCCGAATGGTGTGCGCGTCATCCTGGGCGTTATGTGGGTCTGAGTACGGTTGCATTACAACATCCCGAGCTTGCCGCGGAGCAGCTTGAATATGCGGTGAATACGCTGGGCCTGCGCGGTGCCTCGATTGGTGGTCATGTCGAGGGTGTGGTGCCGTCCTCACCGGAGTTTGATCCGTTCTGGGCGATGGCGGAAAAACTGGGTGTCCCGGTGTTCATGCATCCGGAAGGCGCAGAAAATGTCATTCGTGAAGGTGTGCTGGATGGCCGGGGTGATCTCGGTAACATCATCGGCAATCCGCTGGAGACGACGGTGTTCCTGTCGAAGTTGATTTTCGACGGCACGCTGGATCGCTTCCCGAACCTGAAGGTCTGTGCCGCCCATGCCGGCGGTTATCTGCCTTCCTACCTGAGTCGCACCGAAGTCGCCTGCGAGGTGCGCGAAGAAGCGGAATGTGCCAACAAAAAACAGCCGAGCGAATATCTGCAAACACAGATCCTTGTGGATTCGATGGTGTTCTCGGAGGAAGGCCTGCGCCACCTGATCGCCGAGATGGGGGCAGGGCAGGTCGTGTACGGTACCGATCGCCCGTTCAACTGGCCTGACACCCTGGACCTGATCCTGAACGCAAGCTGGTTGACTGCTGAGGAAAAAGAGGCGGTAGTGGGTGGTAATCTGATCAGGTTGCTGGGATTAAGATAAAAACGCACAAGCAAATGCAACTTCTAACATATCCATTCCTCAAGACAATCGCAGATTACCAGGTCCACGTCAGCACTTAATGGAGTACACTGATTTTCGGCTCATCAGTATTATATAAAGGATAGTCCTTTCTCATGCCTCTGCCCTGTCTCCTCCCGGTGTATCTACAAGGTCTATCCATTGGTGTTGCAATATGAATGAACAGATCAGGGATCTCGCCGATAGCAAGATGGTAGAGGCTGCATTGCGCAAGAGCGAAAAGGCGCAACGTAAACTGGCGAGAGAGTTGAAGGCCGAGCGTTCCCGTCTGCTGGCCGCCCAGCGCGTTGCCAAGGTGGGCAGTTGGGAGACCGACCTGACGACCATGTCAGTGAACTGGTCGGACGAGACCCACCGTATCCATGAGACCGATCCGGCCACTTTCCAGCATACCCATTCGGCGTTTCTGGCGATAGTCCATCCGGACGATCGTATGAGGGTAGATGAGGCGTTCAGGACCTCGATGGATCGCCACGAACCTACTGTTATTGAGCACCGGTTAAGCATGCCGGATGGCCGCATCAAGTTTGTGGAAGAACGTTGGCAGGTTTTATTCGACAAGGAGGATAAACCAGTCAGTGCCATCGGTACCTGCCAGGATATTACCGAACGCAAGCAGGCCGAGGCACAGTTGAAGTTGAGTGAACAAAGACTGTTGCTGGCAACGGAATCGGCACATATAGGGATATGGGATTGGGATGTGGTGACAAACAAGCTGGTATGGGACAAGAGGATGTATGCACTGTATGGTATCCATGAACGGGATTTCAGTGGTGCCTATGAAGCCTGGCAAAGTTGTCTGCATCCCGATGACAAAGAGCGGGTTGAGGCAGACAGCCTCGCGGCCTTGCAAGGAAACAGGGGTTATCATACGGAATTTCGGGCTGTGTGGCCCGGTGGCCAGGTGCGTTATCTTGAATCACATGCGCTGGTTCAGCGAGACGACAATGGTACTGCCATACGTATGATTGGTGTGAACTGGGATGTGACCGAGCGTAACATGGCCATCCGCAGGGTCAAATATCTGAACCGGGTGTATGCGATGCTGAGTAGCATCAACGCGCTTATTGTCCGCATCCATGATCGTGATGAGCTGTTCCGGCAGACATGTCGTATTGCCGTGGATAAAGGCGGATTTGGCATGACCCTGATAGGTCTGGTTGGCCGCGACGCCATGACAATCAATCCGGTTGCCTCCGCAGACGATGATGAGCGCTTGTTAAAGGCGGTCAAACATCTGGTATCTGCAAACGAAAAGGAGATACAGACATTAATCGCCCTTGCTGTAAGCGGTAAAAAAGTCGTCATCTCGGACAATTCGCAGGATGATCCCCGCATGTTGTCTGCTGAAAAATATGCTGAAGCGGGCATACGTTCAATGGCAATGTTGCCGTTGATAATCGCCGATGAAACCGTTGGTGTAATTGCCTTTTATTCACGTGAAGCCGAGTTTTTTCATGAGGGCGAAATCAGGCTGCTGACAGAGCTTGCCGGTGATATTGCGTATGCCATAGACCATATCAACAAGCAGGAGAGACTGAACTATCTTGCCTATTATGACCCGATTACAGGACTGGCCAACCGCACACTGTTTATTGATCGTCTGGTGCAGTACAACCGCAGCGCCCTCAACGGTGGCTACAAGCTGGCATTATTTCTGGTCAACCTGGAGAGATTCAAGAATATCAATGATACTTTTGGCCGTCTGGCCGGTGATGAATTATTGCGTCAGGCAGCAGAGTGGCTAAGACTGAATGCAGGAGATGCAAATCTGGTCGCCCGCATTGAGTCAGACCATTTTGCTGTGATACTTCCACAGATAAGGCAAGACGGCGATCTGACCAGACTAATCGAAAACAGGATAGGTGTATTTCTGGAGCATCCATTCCGGCTGAATGACGCGATATTACGGATCTCTGCCAGGGTTGGGGTCACAATCTTTCCGGATGATGGTAGTGATGCTGAAATGCTGCTCAGAAACGGTGAGGCCGCCCTGAAGCGAACCCGGACAACCGGGGACAGGTTCCTGTTTTATAGCGCCGACATGACCGATAAATCCGCTGATAAACTCAGCCTGGAAAACCAGTTACGACAAGCCATCATCAATGATGAATTTGTTGTGCATTACCAGCCCAAGATCAACCTGGTGAGTGGAAAGATAACCGGCGCAGAAGCGCTTGTCCGCTGGAATGATCCGCGTACCGGCCTGGTTCTGCCGGACAGGTTTATTCCGACCCTGGAAGAGACCGGTCTGATTGTTGAAACAGGACGCTGGGTATTGCGGCAGGCCATCAAGGATTATCTGCGCTTGCGTGCTGCGGGTTTGTCAGACATGCGCATCGCGGTGAATGTGTCACCTTATCAACTGCGTAACCACAGTTTTCTGGCTGACCTGACGCAGGTCATCAGTATCTCTGCCGATGCCGTAAACGGGCTCGAACTGGAGATAACCGAAAGTCTGTTGATGGAGGATGTCAGAACCACAATTACAACATTGCAGGCCATTCGGGACATGGGTATAAGTATCGCAATAGATGATTTTGGCACGGGTTTTTCATCACTCAACTATCTGTCAAAATTGCCGGTTGATACATTAAAAGTTGACCGTTCTTTTGTGGTTGACATGACCACGGGCCCGGAAGGGTTGGCCCTGATTTCAACAATTATTAATCTTGCGCATTCGCTCAGATTGAAAGTAGTGGCCGAGGGTGTAGACAGTGAGGAGCAGTCGCGTCTGTTACGCTTGCTGAACTGTGATGAACTTCAGGGCTTTCTTTTCAGTGAAGCAGTGCCGGTGGAAATCTTCGAAAAAAGATTCCTGACCAGATCACCGGAGAGTAAAAACCAGAATGTATCAACAGTTCAGGAAAGTCAGGGTACGCAGGGATAAATTCATTGTAGTACCTTGGATCACTCCTTTTCTTCCAGCTCCATCAATAAATCTCCCGCTTCCATTTCAATCAGCAGGTCGCCGGTGTCAACCACATGGTCTGGTTTGCATATTACGCGGACGATTCGACCATCCTGTTCGGCAGGGATGGCACTTTGCATCTTCATTGCCTCGATGATGACCAGTGTATCCCCACGGCGGACCTTTTTTCCCGAGGTGACCTCGACGTTCAGCACGAGTCCCGGCATCGGTGCGCCGACGTGGCAGGGGTTGTTGCGGTCTGCCTTCTCCACGGCCTGTTTGGCCCCGGCCGCACCGGTCTTGCTGACGATGATCGTCTGCGGCTGGCCGTTTACCTCAAAAAATACACGGCACAGGCCATCGGTATCCGGGGCAGAGGCAGTCAGAAAGCGGATAATGACCTGACGCCCGTCGATGACCGGTAGTGTGATCTCACTGCCCGGTGCCATGCCATAAAAATAGACATGGGTGGGCAACACACTGGTATCACCGTAGGTCCGGGTATGTCTGGCATAGGCGAGGTAGACATCCGGATACATCAGATACGACGCGAGGTCCGTATTGCCCGGTTCACTTTCCAGTTTCTGTTTTAATTGTTGTCGGGCAAGTTCCAGATCGATCGGCTCCAGCACGCTTCCGGGCCTGACCAGCAGCGGGTTTGCACCGTTCAGCACCTTTTTTTGCAGCGCCTCTGGAAAACCACCAACGGGTTGGCCGAGGTCGCCCCGGAAAAAGGCGACCACTGAATCGGGGAAGGCGATGTGCTTGCCAGGGTCGAGCATGTCATCCCGGCTGATACCGGCCGTGACCATCGCCAGCGCCATATCACCGACGACTTTAGAGGTAGGTGTGACCTTGACGATATCACCGAACAACAGGTTCACATCGGCATAGGCCCGTGCGATCTCGGGCCAGCGAGCCTCGATACCCATCGAGCGGGCCTGTTCGCGCAGGTTGGTATATTGGCCGCCGGGCATTTCATGGACATAGACCTCGGAGGCACCGGCGCTCATGTCCGGTTCGAAGGCGACGTATTGATTGCGTACGTTTTCCCAGTAGTGACTCAACATACGGATATGCTCGACATCCAGATCGGTTTGCTGCGGTGTATTTTTCAGTGCCTCGATGATTGATCCCATGTTCGGTTGTGAAGTGAGACCGCTCATGCTGTCAACCGCTGCATCAAAGATGTCCACGCCGGCATCGATTGCGCTGAGTATGGTCGCGGCTGCAATCCCACTGGTATCGTGCGTATGCAGATGGATCGGTATCGACACTTCCTGCCGTAAGGCACTGATCAGCTGTCGTGCTGCGGCCGGTTTCAGCAGTCCGGCCATGTCCTTGATTCCGAGCAGATGTGCCCCGCTGCGTTCCAGTTTTTTGGCGAGCTTCAGATAATAATCAAGGTTATAGGTCTGGCGCTGCGGGTCGAGTATGTCGCCGGTATAACAGATGGCCGCCTCGACCAGTTTACCGGTCTTGCCAGCGGCCTCAATCGCCACATACATATTCTCGGTCCAGTTGAGTGAATCGAAGATACGAAATACGTCAACACCGGCTGCGGCTGCCTCATTGATGAAAAATTCGACAGCATTGTCCGGGTAGTTCTTGTATCCGACCGCATTGGCGGATCTGAGCAACATCTGCTGCATCAGGTTTGGCATACTGGCGGATAGATCATGCAGACGTTGCCACGGGTCTTCGTTGAGGAAGCGCATCGCCACATCAAAGGTTGCGCCACCCCAGGACTCGACCGAGAACAGTCCGGGCATCAGCCGGGCGTAATGTGGTGCTATCGCCAACAGGTCCTTGCTGCGAACGCGGGTTGCCAGCAGTGACTGGTGTGCATCACGAAAGGTAGTGTCGGTCACCATCGGGCGTTGCTGGCGTCTGATCTCACGGATGACCGCCTCCGGCCCCTGTTTCTGCAACAGTTGTTTGAGTCCGTCACGAACGGGCAACTGTGGCAGCGGTGGTGCGACGATATCTGCCAGCACCCGTGGCCGCGGTCGGTCCTGGGTCTCCTTGTTGCCATTCACCGTCATGTTGCCGATAAATTTCAGCAGTTGTTCTACCTTGCTCGCTGTGCGCGCCGAGCTGAACAGCTCCGGGGTTTCGTCAATAAAGCGGGTCGTATAATCGCCCTTGCGGAATTTCGGGTGTGAGAGCAGTTGCAGCAGGAAGGCGACATTGGTGGCGATGCCGCGGATACGGAATTCCGACAGCGCGCGTCGCATCCGGCTGATCGCCTCATCTGCCGTGGAGCCGCGTGCAGTGACCTTGACCAGCAGGCTGTCATAACCCCGGTTGATCCAGGCACCGGAATAGGCTGTGCCGCCATCAAGGCGGATGCCGGGCCCGGCCGGACTGCGGTAGGCAACCAGATGGCCGTGGTCGGGGATAAAATTATTGAACGGGTCCTCGGTGGTGACCCGGCATTGCAGGGCATGCAGGTAACGTTTGATCCGGTTTTGCGACGGGACGGCACCGTTACGACTGCCGATCTTTTCCCCGGCGGCAATGCGGATCTGCGCCTTCACGATGTCGATACCGGTGATCTCCTCGGTCACGGTATGCTCGACCTGGATACGCGGGTTCACCTCGATAAAATAGAACTGGTCCGATTTGCGGTCGTACAGATATTCGATGGTGGCGGCATTGTTCAGCCCGGCATGGCGGGCCAGGCGGACGGCAGAGGAGCAAAGCTCCGTGCGTTTGGCCTCCGACAGATAGGGGGCTGGTGCACGTTCCAGCACCTTCTGGTGGCGGCGTTGCAGCGAACAATCGCGTTCAAACAGATGAACCACATTGCCGTGATTGTCACCGAGGATCTGGACCTCGACATGCCGGGTGTCTTCCAGCAGTTTTTCAAAATAGATCTCGTCATTGCCGAAATAGGCCTTCGCCTCGCGCCGGGAGATCTGCACTGAATCGAGAATCTCGCGTTGTTCGCGGATAATCCGCATACCACGACCACCACCGCCCCAGCTGGCCTTCAGCATCAGTGGCAGACCTATCTGCATTGCCGTTGCAATGATCTCCTCGCTGTTGTCGGTCAACGGTGCTGAGGCCGGAATGACCGGCACACCGGCTGCCTCGGCCAGATGCCGTGCGTTAACCTTGTTACCCAGCGTGCGCATGACCTCCGGGTTCGGCCCGATAAATATCAGCCCGGCCTGCTGGCACTGCTCAGCAAAGTCGGGATTCTCCGAGAGAAAGCCATAACCGGGGTGTACCGCATCACATCCGGATTCGCGGGCGATTGCGAGGATGCCGGGAATATCCAGATAGGCCTCGACTGGACCCTTGCCCGCGCCGACCCGATAGGCCTCGTGGGCCTTGAAACGATGCAAGGCGAGCCGGTCCTCTTCCGAATAGATGGCCACCGAGGCGATATCGAGTTCGTAAGCAGCGCGGATGATACGTATGGCGATCTCGCTGCGGTTGGCAACGAGGATTTTTTTGATGGTTTGTTTTTTCATGCCACTGTCCTGTGCCGATGGAGATCAGCGGACAGACCATGGAACACGATGGACACTTCACGATACAGCAGCACAAAAAATAGCATAGGCAGTGTTATCCTGTAATAACACCCCCAGCGATCATCAACCGTATACCCTTGTCAGCAATACTAGTCCCGTTTACGGGTAAATGCATGCACTTTTTCAGCTGCGCACGATGCCCGCCCTGGGCCGGGCGATTCGCGGCGAGGGCGCCGCTCCTCAAGGGGCACAGGATTGGTCCGGATGTATTACATTTTTTCTGTGGCAGGGGTATGCTGGCGGCGGGTCAAGACGGTGCATTTATAACCCGGGGAGGAATCAGGCAGTGATGGACTCAAATCAGGACAAGCTGGCCATATTGTATGCCGATGTGTCGGGCAGTACGCGTATCTATGAGAAATACGGTGATGCCGTCGCACGCAGTGTCATCAAGGTGTGTCTGGAGATTTTGACCGATGTGACCGAGGAACATGAGGGTTATGTGGTCAAGACGATCGGTGATGAGGTCATGTGTGCGTTTGACAATCCGGTCAAGGCGGCGCTGGCTGCCTCGGGTATGCATGAGGCCCTGCAACTCGCAAGTCAGCAGGGCCGGTTCAGTATTGGAGAACTGCATGTGAAGATCGGCTGGCATTATGGCCCGATCCAGCATCGCGGCCATGAGATCATCGGTGAGGCGCCGGTTACCGCGCAACAGGTGATACGCAAGGCCAAGGCCGACGAGATCCTGACCAGTCAACAAAGCCTGGATGCCCTGCCTGTTGAGCTCAGGAATCGGGCGCATTTTGTCGACAGTGTGGAGGCGGAGGCGTATGCAGGCAAGTTGCATATTCATGCGCTTGCCTGGGAAGAGGAAGAAGACGCAAAGGAGCAGGTGACCCGATTTGATGGATCCGGGCCCGAGGTAGATGCTGTTACCCGTTTTAACGCGCTGCTGCTCGAATATCAGGGTACGACACTACGGCTCGATATCGACAAACCCCAATGCCGGATCGGGCGGGGTCTGGACAATGACCTGCGTGTCAGCGGAAAATTCACCTCAAAACTACATGCGGAGATAATCTTCCGTAACGGCAGTTTCCAGTTGCGTGATATGAGCACGAACGGGACCGATGTATTGTTTGACGATGGTCGTGCGCAACGTGTCCATCGCGAAGCGATATTCCTGAACCATCAGGGGACTATCTGTTTTGGCGGGCTGCCGGAGGTTGATCCGGCAGCGTCAGCCCACTTCAAGTGTATTAAAAAGGGACACGACTGAACTGACCCTTTATTTTGCCAGGGCCTCTTCCAGCCGCTGGCACAACGTCTTCAGGATCTCGACCCTGGCCACATGTTTGTCGTTTGCCGGTATTAACTTCCACGGAGCGAACTCAGTACTTGTATGGACGATCATATCATTGATCGCATGTTCGTAGTCGTTCCACCGGTCACGGTTGCGCCAGTCTTCCTCTGTAATCTTGTGCATCTTCCACGGAGTCTTTTCGCGTTCCTTGAAGCGGCGCAACTGTTCTTCCTTGCTGATATGCAGCCAGAACTTGTTGAGGATGATGCCGTGTTCCAGCAGCTGTTCCTCAAAATCATTGATCTCCTGAAAGGCGCGTCGCCATTCCCCTTCGCGTGCAAATTTTTCCACGCGTTCAACCAGTATCCGGCCATACCATGAGCGGTCGTAAATGGTGACATAGCCGGCCAGTGGCAGGTGGCGCCAGAAGCGCCACAAGTAATGGTGCCCGCGTTCCTCGTCAGTCGGTGACGCAATGGAGATGGCCTTGTACAGACGTGCATCCATTGCACCGGTCATGCGCCGGATCGCGCCACCCTTGCCGGCCGCATCCCAGCCTTCAAATACGGCAATGGTGGATCGCTTTTTCTGCCTGGCGGCCCAGGTCAGCCGGTAAAACTGCTCCTGGTATTTTTCGAGTTGCTTTTCGTAGGTCTTCGGGGACAGCGTGCGTTTAAGATCCACACCATCCAGTACAGTCAGCTTATTCGGTAATTTAACAGCAGTTGACTTCACTTTGACGGGAGCCGCGTCCATTTTAACCTGTTCGATTTTCTGTTTCATCGCCTCCAGCAGGATATTACCAACGGTGATGTCACGGTAACGCCGATCAGTAGCCTCAACCACATACCACGGACTGACACCATGATCGGTCTTGCGGATCGCATGTTCGGACGCATGGGCAAACTGCTTGTAGCGTTTCGAGAATTTTTTCAGCAACGGGGTATGACGGTGGTCCTTGTTTTCTTTCTCCAGCTTCTTGCGCTGATCCTTTTCGGACATATGGAACCAGAACTTGATTATCAGCGCATTGTCATCGACCAGCATCTGTTCAAACTTGCTGATGCGCTGTAGCTGCTTGTCGTATTCTGCGAGATCGATGCGTTTGAAAACGAAGTCGATAATGGGATGGGTATACCAGGAGCCAAACATGATCCCGATAGTGCCGCGTGCCGGCAATCGTCGCCAGAAGCGCCAGAAGGCGGGACGTTCGCGTTCCTCGTCACTTTCAACCCAGTAGGCCGTGGTCTCGATACCACGCGTGTCCAGCCATTCATTCAGCCGGTTGACGACCTCACCCTTGCCTGCGCCCTCGACGCCGGACACGATGATAATGACCGGAATCTTTGTACCCCGCAGTTCACGTTGCACTGTCAGCAGTTTGGTATGCAGTTCCGGTTCGAGCTTGTCGAACTCGGTCCTGGAAATTTTGCGGCCCAGTTCTGCGGCTTCGAACATGTAAATTCTCCTTTGTTGGATAATATCTGCATAAAAAATACTGATTACAGATTAATTTACTCCAGCAGGTGCCCGGGTAGTAGTGTTGATGGAAAAAATTCGGGTAAACCCGCTTTTTGTATGACCTGGATCAATTAACTGGGGCCAGTTCGGGTACTGTTTGCCCCAGTTGCCGCTGGTAACCTGACCTCGGGCCGAACAATGTGCGTCGTCTTACGCTGTTCCACCGACTGTCAGGTTGTCTATCCGTATTGTCGGTTGCCCGACACCCACAGGCACAGACTGACCGTCCTTGCCGCAGACACCGACGCCGGTATCAAGTTGCAGGTCGTTACCGACCATGGACACACGTGTAAGCACATCCGGGCCATTTCCAATCAGTGTGGCACCGCGAATTGGTGCGGTGATCCTGCCATTTTCAATCAGCCAGGCCGAACTCGCGCTGAACACAAACTTGCCATTGGTGATGTCAACCTGACCACCACCAAACTGGGTGGCATAGATCCCTTTCTCAACCGAGGCGATGATCTCGTTCGGGTCCATTTTGCCTGGCAGCATGTAAGTGTTGGTCATACGCGGCATGGGCAGGTGTGAATAGGATTCGCGTCGACCATTCCCGGTCGGCATCATTCCCATCAACCGGGCATTGTGTTTGTCCTGGATGTAGTTCTTCAGGATGCCGTTCTCGATCAAGGTCGTGCAGTTGGTCGGGGTGCCTTCGTCATCAATCGACAGTGAGCCGCGCCGACCGGGCAGGGTGCCGTCATCGACCACGGTTACATGTTCGGTCGCGATACGTTCACCGAGGCGTCCGGAGAAGGCAGAGGTACCCTTGCGGTTAAAATCGCCTTCCAGACCGTGGCCTATGGCCTCATGCAACAGGATGCCGGGCCAGCCCGGGCCGAGGACCACTGTGGTACTGCCAGCCGGTGCGGCGATCGCATCCAGATTGATGACCGCCTGGGTGACGGCCTCGTCGACGTACGACATCAACAGTTCATCATTGAGGAAATGGTCATAACCAAAACGGCCACCACCGCCGGAACTGCCACGTTCACGTTTGCCGTTTTGCTCAACGATCACACTGACATTCAATCTGACCAGCGGACGCACATCGGCAGCAAACGTACCGTCGATAGCGGCAATCAGTACAGTGGTAAATTCCCCGCTCAGCGAGACGATGACCTGCTGGACACGCGTGTCTTTTGCCCGCGCCATCACATCAAGCTTTTTCAGCAAAGCGACCTTTTCATCCGCGCTGATCGAATCAATGGGGTCGTCTGCGCGATACAGGGCAACACCCTGTTGTGGCTGCCATGCACGTACCATACCGCTGTTACCGCTGCCGGCAATCGCGCGGGCGGCCTTTGCTGCACTGGTCAGTGCAGGCAGGACAATCTCGTCGGAATAGGCAAATCCGGTCTTCTCGCCGCTGATTGCACGAACGCCCACACCCTGCTCAATATTATGAGAGGCCTCCTTGATGATGCCTTCTTCCAGCGCCCAGGATTCCGAACGGGTCGATTCAAAATACAGATCGGCCTGGTCGATGCTGTGTATCGATAACTGCCCGAGTGTTTTTTGCAGGTCTGCGATTTCCAGACCGACCGGGGTCAACAGGTGTTGTTGTGCTATTTGCAGATACTGATTCATACGTAATCTATAGTTTCCTGTGTTGTAACGCCGGGAATGATTTCCGCAGGCTGTGTAATTTGTCGAGATCCAGATCCGCGCAGGCCACGCCGGGTCCCTGTTCGACCATGGCCAGTATGTCACCCCACGGGTCTATAATCATGCTGTGGCCCCAGGTGGCGCGTCGGGCCGTGTTCTGGCCACCCTGATTAGAGGCAATCACATAACAAAGGTTTTCAACTGCCCTGGCGCGGAGCAATAATTCCCAGTGACGCTGACCGGTCGTCCAGGTAAAGGCAGACGGGACGGTGATTATGCTGATGTCCCGATCCAGCATGCGGCGATACAGTTCCGGGAAGCGCAGATCATAACAGATGGACAGGCCGATACGCGCAAACGGGGTGTCGGCGACCACCACCTCACTGCCGGCCGCAATCGTGCTGGATTCGTTATAAGCCTCCTTGCCGGAATCCACCTGTACATCAAACAGGTGGATCTTTTCATAACGCGCCACCACCTTGCCGTCCGGATTGTATAACAGGCAACTGTTGTAGACCCGGGCCGGGTCACCGCTATCAAGCGGGATACTGCCTGCCATCAACCATAATTTGTGGCGTTGTGCTGCCTCAGCCAGAAATTCCTGGATGGGTCCGTCGCCAAACGTCTCACGACAGACAAACTTGTCGCGTTCATTGTCACTGATAATCGGGAAATATTCGGGCAATAAGGCGAGTTCGGCCCCTGCCACGGCGGCCTGGTCAATCAAACGGGCGGCCGTGGCCAGATTTTCTGACAGATCGGCAGTGGATACCATTTGGATTGCAGCAACACGGGTCATACGATCAGTATACCTGTAGCCAGCAAGCCGCGCAGTGAAATCCGGGGTAACCGTCCCGGGGTCATTCCCTCATTGGTAAAACGGAGCGGTTGTCGGTTAAATGACAAAATCGCGGAAAATTCCGCCGAATCAGACCGGTTGAGGCGGGTATAACCCCTGTCCAGTTTGGCCAGATTCCCTTATACTTCCTGTCTTTTTTGCGACATACATTATTATACGGACACTATGAACGAAGATTTCCCCAGGATCTCGCGGCTGCCACCCTATGTATTCAGCATCGTTAACGAACTGAAGATGCAGGAACGCCATCGTGGCGAGGACATTATTGATTTCGGGATGGGCAATCCTGATCAGCCGGCCCCGAAACACGTCGTCGACAAGTTGATTGAGGTTGCACAACGCGACGATGTGCACCGCTATTCCGTTTCGCGCGGTATCCCGCGTCTGCGTCGGGCCATCTGCAACTGGTACAAGTCTAAATATGATGTGGACCTCGATCCGGATTCCGAGGCGATTGTTACACTGGGATCAAAAGAAGGCCTCGCCCATCTGGCGATGGCAATAGTTGATCGCGGTGATGCAGTGCTGGTACCCAATCCGTCCTATCCTATCCATCCCTACGGATTCATCCTCGCCGGGGCCGATGTACGGCATGTACCGATCGGACCGGATGTGGACTTTTTCGAAGAGCTTGAGAGCGCCGTCCGCAACAGCTGGCCGAAGCCGAAACTATTACTGCTGAATTTCCCGAGTAACCCGACCACGCAGTGTGTTGAACTGTCTTTCTTTGAAAGGATTATTGATTTTGCCCGTGAGCACCAGATCTGGATCGTGCAGGATCTCGCCTATGCGGAGATCGTGTTTGACGGTTATGTGGCCCCCTCGATCTTGCAGGTTCCCGGGGCGAAGGATGTTGCGGTTGAATTCTATACGCTGTCCAAGACCTACAATATGCCCGGTTGGCGTGTAGGCTTCATGGTCGGTAATCCGATCCTGGTGAAGGCGCTGGCCAAACTGAAATCCTATCTGGATTACGGTATGTTCACACCGGTACAGGTGGCGGCCATCCTCGCACTGGAAGGCCCGCAGGATTGTGTCGAAGAGATCAGGATGACCTACCAGAACCGGCGTGATGTACTGTGTGATGGCCTGAATGCGGCCGGCTGGAAGGTGGAAAAACCACAGGGTACGATGTTTGTATGGGCACCGATACCGGAGCCGTTTGTGCAGATGGGCTCGCTCGAATTTTCGAAGCAGTTGTTACTACAGGCCAAGGTGGCAGTTTCGCCCGGCATCGGTTTTGGGGAATATGGCGACAAACATGTGCGCTTCGGCCTGATTGAAAACGAGCACCGCACCCGGCAGGCCGTCCGCGGCATCCGGGCGATGATCAAGAAAGGATAAGAATTGATACAGGATATTATTGTCATACTGGCGTACGCCAGCATGACGTAGGGTAGTTATACACACAGCTAACGAGTAACGAGATAAATGGAACCAGTAAAAATCGGATTATTAGGCCTCGGCACCGTCGGTGGCGGTACTGTCAGTGTACTGACCCGCAATGCTGAGGAAATTGCACGCCGTGCCGGACGTGGCATCGTCATCAGTCATGCCGCGGCGAAGGACTACAATCGTGGGTTGAAAGGCCTCGACCAGATTGCACGCATTACCGACGACGCCTATGCAGTGGTAAATGACCCGGCTGTCGAGATCGTGGTTGAACTGATAGGCGGATACAAGCCGGCACTGGAGCTGGTGTTGAAGGCGATTGAAAACGGTAAACATGTGGTCACCGCCAACAAGGCGCTGATCGCAACGCATGGCAACGAGATCTTTGCTGCTGCCCAGAAAAAAGGCGTAACCGTTGCCTTTGAAGCGGCGGTGGCCGGTGGTATTCCCATAATCAAGGCACTGCGTGAGGGTCTTGCGGCCAACCAGATTGAATGGGCCGCCGGTATCATCAACGGTACCAGCAACTTTATCCTGACCGAGATGAAGGACAAGGGCCGTGACTTTGATGATGTACTGAAGGAAGCGCAGGCCCGTGGTTACGCCGAGGCGGATCCGACCTTTGATATTGAAGGTGTTGATGCCGCACACAAACTGACCATACTCGCCTCCATCGCCTTCGGTATCCCCTTGCAGTTCGACAAGGCCTACAAGGAAGGCATCACCGCAATTGAAAGACAGGACGTGTCCTATGCAGGCGAGCTCGGTTATAACATCAAGTTGCTGGGCATTACCCGCAAGACCAGTAACGGGATCGAGTTGCGTGTGCACCCGACGCTGATCCCGGAAAACCGCCTGATTGCGAATGTCGATGGTGTAATGAATGCGGTACTGGTCAAGGGTGATGCCGTGGGGCCGACGCTGTATTACGGTGCCGGTGCCGGTGCGGAACCGACTGCCTCGGCGGTCATTGCCGATATCATAGATGTCGTGCGTGCGCTGACGACCGATCCGGGTAACCGTGTGCCCCATCTGGCCTTCCAGCCGAAATCCATGTCGAACATCGCCATCCTGCCGATGGAAGAGGTCCAGACCGGTTATTACCTGCGCATCAATGCAATAGATAAACCAGGCGTGTTATCGGACATCACCACCATCCTCGGCGATCAGCAGATCAGTATTGAGGCGATCATCCAGAAAGAGCCGGATGAAGACGCAACCTATGTGCCGGTCATCCTGTTGACGCAGAAGGTAATCGAGAAAAACATGAACGAGGCAATACGCAAGATCGAGGCGCTCGACTCTGTCAGCGGCAAGGTCAGACGTATCCGTGTGGAAGGACTGGCGTAATGACACAACATTTATACAAAGGCCTGATTGACCGATACCGCAGCCGTCTGCCGGTCAATGACAATACCTGTATCGTGACCTTGCATGAAGGTAATACACCGCTGATCCCGTTGGTCAACATCCCGCGTCTGCTAGGCAAGGATGTACAGATCTATGTGAAGTTTGAAGGACTGAACCCGACCGGTTCGTTCAAGGACCGTGGCATGACGATGGCAGTCACCCAGGCGGTCAACGAGGGTTCACGTGCGATCATCTGTGCCTCGACCGGTAATACCTCGGCAGCCGCCGCAGCGTATGCCAGCCGGGCCGGTATCAAATGTTTTGTGTTGATCCCGGACGGCAAGATTGCCCAGGGTAAACTGGCGCAGGCGATGATCAAGGGGTCGGTAGTGATCCAGATCCTCGGTAATTTTGATGATGGTATGCGTCTGGTCAAGGAGGTCGGTGATGCGGCGCCGGTCACGATCGTCAATTCGATCAATCCCTATCGTATCCACGGGCAGAAGACCATCGCTTTTGAGATCATCGACGCGTTGGGACGTGCCCCCGATTATCACTGTCTGCCGGTAGGCAATGCTGGCAATATCACCGCCCACTGGCTCGGCTATTGCGAATATGCTGGCATACCGGTGTATGCGGATTCATTCCAGAAAGAGCAGGGCAGTTATAACCGGGACAAGGTCATCGACAAGACCCCGGTCATGTGTGGGTACCAGGCCAGTGGTGCCGCCCCGTTCCTGCGCGGTCATCCAATAGACAGTCCCGAGACAGTAGCCACCGCAATCCGCATTGGTAATCCACAGTCCTGGGAACAGGCCTGGACCGCACAGCGCGATTCCAGAGGCTGGTTTGATGAGTTTTCCGATGCCGATATCCTGGCAGCACAAAAATTACTGTCAGAACGGGAGGGCATCTTTTGTGAGCCGGCCTCTGCTGTGTCACTCGCTGGTGCGATGAAAGACATCAGCTCAGGCAAGATCCCGGAAGGCAGTCTGATCGTGTGTACATTGACCGGACATGGATTGAAAGACCCCGATACGGCGATCAAGCAAAGTACCTCACCGGTCATCCGGGTCGAGGCCGATCTGGAGCAGGTGAAGAAGGCGATACTCGGGAATATTAATTAGTCATTCGTAACCGGTTAGGGTAAATTCCCGCCATGCGAAATCTGACCTTGTTGATCCCCGGATTGTTTGGCCCGGACTCGAATTACACGGAAGACCTTGCCCCGAAACTGGACGCGTTGCAAATGCTGCTCGCGCGCTCCGACCATCGATCTGATTTGTCTCCTTCGTTGTACCGTAGCCTCTGTGGGCTGACCGATATTGCACTTGACCCTGCGCGAGATGTCCCGGTCGCGGCACTTACACGCCTGTCTGATGATAATGAACCGCCGCAAGGTAGCTGGATGCGGGCAGATCCGGTATATCTGCGACCGGAACGTGACGGTCTGGTGTTGATGGATTCATTCATACTCGGGCTCAGCAGACATGATGCACTCGCGATCGCCGCCGAGGTGAACAAGGTCCTGTCACATTATGGCTGGACGCTGGAGGTCCCCACGGAAGATCGCTGGTATATCCGCATGGACGAGGTGCCTGATCTGACGACAACCGAACTGCCGCTGGTTGTGGGCAAGGACATACGCCGCCTGTTGCCGCAAGGTGCCGATGCGCGCAAGTTTCATTCTGTAATGAACGAGATTCAGATGCAGTTATATGCCTGTGATCTGAACCAGCTGCGTGAGAGTCGAGGCGAAATGCCGGTGAACAGTGTGTGGTTCTGGGGACTGGGTGACTTGCCAGATGATTTTAGCTGGGAGTGGACCGCGGTATTTACTGACGATCTGTTTGTGCGCGGCATGGCGACAATGACGGGCAGCCCCTGGTATCCAGCGACCGCAGATCTGGTCACGGTAATCGATACCTGTGCCGCCGAAGACAATGCGTTGGTCATGTTGCAACATTGTCAGACCCCGGCCCAGTACCAGAACCTGATGTTATGGCATCAGGCGCTGGAGTCACTTGAGAATGCGTGGTTCCGCCCGGCGCTGGATCTTTTGCGCAAGCGCAGGATCAACCGGCTGACGATTCTTACTGAAGGCCATGGTTTTAACACGGGTTGGTTCGGTCTGAAGCGGTTCTGGCGTCGGCCTGTGCCGCTCGGGGACTATCGCAACGCATGAACGGGCCCGGGCGTATCATCCGTCGGCGTGCTGGCAGCTCTGTTGTCAACTGGCCTGACCATATCCATCCCGTCCTGCGCCGTATCTACGCCGCCCGTCGTGTGGGCTCAGCCACCGAACTGGAGTATGGACTGAACCGTCTGTGTTCGTATGAAGGCCTGCTGAATATAGACCAGGCCGCCGGCCTATTGGCCGATCTGGTCGAGCAGCAAAAATATATCCTGATTGTTTCAGACTATGATGCCGACGGTGCCACTGCCTGCGCACTCGCCATCCGTGGCTTGCTGGGCATGGGCGCGGCCCGTGTTGAATATCTGGTGCCGGACCGGTTCAAACACGGTTATGGTCTGGGCACCGGTGTGGTTGAGCTTGCGCTGGATCTGGGCCCGGATGCCATCGTCACGGTCGATAATGGCATCTCCAGTATCGACGGTGTGGCGTTGGCGCGTGCGAATGGTATCGAGGTGATCATTACCGATCATCATCTGCCGGGCAGGGCGTTGCCGGAGGCAAGCGCGATAGTGAATCCGAACCTGCCGGGTGACAGCTTTCCGAGCAAATGTATCGCCGGTGTCGGCGTGATGTTCTATGTGCTCGCGGCTGTGCGGGCCGAGTTGCGCAAGCGGGACTGGTTTGGCAAACGCAATCTGCCCGAGCCTAACCTCGCCGGTCTGATGGATCTGGTGGCGCTGGGTACAGTCGCTGATGTGGTCCCGCTTGATCATAACAATCGTATTATGGTCGCTTATGGCCTCGCCCTCATTCGCAGTGGACGTTGTCTTCCGGGTGTGCGTGCCCTGTTTGATGTGGCCGGGAAGGATCTCAACAATATCTGTGCCGGTGACATCGGCTTTGTTGCCGGACCACGGCTGAATGCCGCCGGTCGGCTGACCGATATGAGCCTCGGGATTGAATGCCTGATCAGCAATAGTATTGATGCAAGTTATGCGATGGCAAAACAACTGGACGAACTGAACCGCCAGCGTAAGGACATCCAGGACGAAATGCAGCAGCAGGCGATGCAGGAAGTGACGCGCATGCATATTGCAAACGATCAGCCGCTGCCGTCCGGTTTGTGTCTTTACAAGTCTGACTGGCATCAGGGCGTAATAGGCATACTCGCCTCGAAGATCAAGGACAGATTGCAGCGGCCGGTCATTGCCTTTGCCCGCGATGAAGAAGGCCTGTTCAAGGGCTCGGCACGCTCGATCAGTGGCATCCATATCCGCGATGTGATCGACAGGATTGCGACCGAGCAACCCGACCTGATCGTGACCTTTGGTGGTCATGCGATGGCGGCCGGTCTGACCATACCGGAACAGGCCTATGCAGAGTTTTCGCGTATGTTTGATGTACAGGTGTGCAAGCTGATGCTGGAAAATGGTGTGGATGCGGACATCCATTCTGATGGCGAGCTTGGGCGCGAGGAGTTCACGATGGAGGTGGCCGAGTTGATCCGCAATGCCGGTCCCTGGGGGCAGGGTTTCCCTGAGCCGGTATTTGATGGCTGTTTCGAGATAGTGGACAAGAAGATCGTCGGTGAGAACCATCTGAAGCTGAAGGTCCGTGCTGTTGGAGGCGGTCGCGACATCGAGGCGATTGCGTTTAATATGACCAACCGTGCCTGGCCGAAAGGCACCTCCCGGATCAATGCGGTCTTCCGGCTCGATATCAACGAATATATGGGTCGACGCACACCGCAGCTGATCGTCGAATATCTTGAACCTGTCATCACGGCAGAAGGGGCCTGATCTAATCCTGTATCACGATCCCGCCTTGTAGTAGAATCCCCCCAATTATTCAGTCACTGGACATTTAACATGGAAATTACCTCAGTCATCGCGCACATCAAGGATATCAAGGGAAGGACCGAATCCCTGAGGAGGTATCTTTGAATACGATCTCAAATCTGAAAGACTGGTAGAAGTCACCCGCGAACTCGAGCTGCCGAACGTCTGGGACGACCCGGAACGTGCGCAGGCCCTGGGCAAGGAACGTGCTGCCCTCGAAAATATCGTCAGGACCATCACCACACTGACCTCCGGCATCGACGAGGCAGAAGAACTGCTGGCCATGGCGAAGGAAGAGAACGACCCGGATACTGTCGCCGAAGTGGACCGTGATCTGGATCAGTTGCAGAAAAAACTCGAAGAGCTTGAATTCCGCCGCATGTTCTCTGGCGAAATGGACCAGAATAATGCGTTTCTCGACATCCAGGCCGGCTCCGGTGGTACCGAGGCCCAGGACTGGGCGGAGATGATGTTGCGCATGTTCACCCGTTGGGGTGAGGCGCACGGTTTTGGCATCGAACTGATCGAAGTTTCACCAGGTGACGTGGCCGGTATCAAGAGCGCGACCATCAAATATACCGGCGATTACGCCTACGGCTGGCTCAGGACCGAGACCGGTGTCCACCGTCTGGTACGCAAGTCACCGTTTGACTCCGGCAACCGGCGTCATACCTCGTTTGCCTCGGTCTTTGTTTCACCTGAAATTGATGACGATATCGATATTGAAATCAATCCGGCTGATCTGCGGATCGATACCTACCGTGCCAGTGGTGCGGGCGGACAACATGTGAACAAGACCGACTCCGCGATACGGATCACGCATATTCCCAGCGGTATCGTCGTGCAGTGTCAGTCTGACCGTTCACAGCACAAGAACCGCGACAGTGCGCACAAACAGTTACGTGCGAAATTGTATGAAATGGAAATGCAGAAGCGGATGGCTGAGCAGCAGAAACTGGAAGACACCAAGTCAGACATTGGTTGGGGCAGCCAGATCCGATCCTATGTACTCGACCAGTCACGTATCAAGGACCTGCGCACCGGGGTTGAAATAACCAACACCCAGTCGGTGCTCGACGGGAACCTGGACAAGTTTATGGAAGCGAGTCTGAAGGCGGGTATTTAATCCGCAATTATAGTTGTGTTTGTTTGAATACAGGTTAAAGGTCGTCACTTACTGGATTCTGGCGTTCGCCAGAATAACATGAGTGACGAAGCGATAATAAACGACAATGATGCTAACGGCGAAACTTTAGATTATGACAGACGAAATTCACAGTACCGAAGAAGAACTGATTGCCCAGCGTCGCGGCCATCTGCAGCGATTGCGCGATACCGGCATTGCCTATCCGAATGATTTCAAGCGCAACGCACTCGCCGCTGATTTACACGCGCGGTTTGACTCGGTCAACAAGGACGATCTGGAATCGCAACGTATCCAGGTAAAACTGGCCGGCCGCATGATGAGCCGACGGATTATGGGCAAGGCCTCGTTTGCTGATTTGCAGGACATGTCCGGCCGCCTCCAGCTGTTTGTGAAAAAGGATGTCGTATCTGAACAGGCCTATGAAGAATTCAAACAATATGACCTCGGCGATATTATCGGCGCTGAAGGTTATCTGTTTATTACCAAAACGGGTGAGTTATCACTGCATGTCGATTCCATTCGGTTGCTGACGAAGTCACTGCGACCCTTACCTGAAAAATTCCACGGGCTGACTGATCTGGAGACCCGTTATCGCCAGCGTTATCTGGATCTGCTGACGAATGAACAGACGCGACGCGTATTTGCCATCCGCACCCGCGTGATCAACTTTATCCGTGACTATCTGGGGCGCTGCGGCTTTATTGAGGTGGAGACACCGATGATGCACCCGGTGCCCGGCGGTGCAACTGCCCGGCCGTTCAAGACACATCATAATGCACTGGATATGGAACTGTATCTGCGTATCGCACCAGAGTTGTATCTGAAGCGCCTGCTGGTTGGTGGTATGGAAAAGGTGTTCGAGATCAATCGCAGCTTCCGTAACGAGGGACTGTCACCGCGTCATAATCCTGAATTCAGCATGCTGGAGTTTTACCAGGCCTATGCTGATTACAACGACCTCATTGACCTGTCCGAGGACATGTTGCGCAAGCTGGTTATCGATCTGACAGGGACGACCACGATCATCTCGCAGGGACACACATACGATGTGTCACAACCGTTCCGGCGCATGACCGTGATCGACGCCATCCTGCATTTTAATCCGGATATGACCCGGACCGGGCTGTCGGATTTATCCTCGGCCCGTGCGCTGGCAGAAAAACTGAAGATCCATATTGAACCTAAATACGGTCTGGGCAAGGTACAGATCGAAATCTTCGAGAAGACCGTCGAGGCGAAGCTGATGGAACCGACGTTTATCACTGCCTACCCGACCGAGGTCTCGCCTCTGGCCCGTTGTAATGATCAGGACCCGTCGGTGACCGACCGGTTTGAGTTCTTTATCGGCGGACGCGAGATTGCGAATGGTTTTTCCGAGTTGAATGACCCGGATGACCAGGCCGCCCGGTTCCGCAAGCAGGCGCAGGACAAGGATGCGGGTGATCAGGAGGCGATGCATTACGATGAGGATTACATCACCGCGCTCGAATACGGTATGCCACCGGCTGCGGGTGAGGGTATCGGTATTGATCGGCTGGTTATGTTGCTGACGGACTCGCCGTCGATTCGTGATGTTATTCTATTTCCGCATATGCGGCACAAGGACTCGAATTAGCTTCGATTGGGACTTTGCAGGCTTTGACTGTGTGAAGCCATCCGGGCTGGCCGTTCAAGACACGCCGTGAATACGTCCATGTAGGCTCGGGTGCCGCATCCCTGCGGCACACGGTCTTTCACAGCCAGCCCGGACGGCTTTTTCCTCCGGTTAGAATCCCATAACCAGCATTTGTGAGGTACCGACTCTATTCGTAGCTGGAGGATATTCCCTCAGGCCAATGGATCTGTGGCGGTAAACACATCTGGAAATCGTTTTCGAGTCACCGCGTATGCAACGACTGATACCGCTCCTCTTATTATAATTACATTGCACAGGAACCTGTCCGCTGGATAGAATGTCGAAATAACAGGTATTAAACCTGTATTTACAACCCCTGGAGGATACAAGATGTCGAACAAATCTACACTGAAACCTGTTGCTGCTGTTGTTGGTGCCGGGTTACTCGTTTCTGCTGCAATCAGCCCGATCGTCAATGCGACCGAGAATCCGTTCTCAGCGAATGTATTGAGCAATGGCTATATGGTTTCCCAGGCGGCAGACAGTGCTGCTCCTGAGGCAAAGGAAGGCGAGAAAAAGGCTGAAGGTGCCTGTGGTGAAGGTAAATGTGGCGAGGGTAAATGTGGTGATATGAAGGCGGCCGAGGGTAAGGACGCTGACAAGAAAAAGGCTGAAGGTACCTGTGGTGAAGGTAAGTGCGGCGCCGCGATGGGTATGTAAGCGATCTCCGGATACGCTGACTTACCGGGCTTCATTATGCCCAGACAATACCCTGTACAGGGTGCAGGATTAGGTCTGCGACGGGCCTTCAGTGGCCCGTTCGCAGATACCCTGCCTCCCGATGTGTCCTTTCTTGAAGTTGCCCCGGAAAACTGGATTGATGTTGGCGGTCGGTATGGTCGCCAGTTACACCGTATCGCTGAACACTACCCGCTGGTCTGTCACGGATTGTCTTTGAATATCGGTGGGCCGGCCCCACTGGATGAGGCCCTGATCCGGCGTATTCGTCAGTTTATGGACACGTTTAACGTACGTTGTTACAGCGAACATCTCAGTTATTGCGCGGATGATGGGCATCTGTACGATTTGATGCCGATACCGTTTACCCCGGAGGCTGTGGTCTATGTGGCGGATCGGATCAAACAGACCCAGGATATTCTGGGTCGCCGGATGGCCATTGAAAACGTCTCCTATTATGCTGCACCGGGCCAGCAGATCCGTGAGATCGAATTTATCAATGCTGTGCTTGAGCAGGCCGATTGCGAGCTGTTGCTCGATATCAATAATATCTATGTGAACAGTATCAATCATCGTTACGATGCCGAGGCCTACCTGAAAGGGCTGCCGGGTGAGCGTATAGCCTATGCGCATATTGCGGGTCATTACCGCGAGGCCGAAGACCTGCGCATTGATACGCATGGTGCCGACGTGATTGACCCGGTCTGGCAGTTGTTAGCGGTTGCCTATGAACATTTCGGTGTGTTCCCCACGCTGCTGGAGCGTGACTTTAATATACCTCCGCTGCCGGAATTACTGACCGAGGTCGACAGGATCCGGTCATACCAGCAGGCGGATGGGCAGTCTCCCGTAGCCCTTGCCGTCCGGCGCTAGTCCAGTGGGCTTTACCGACCTGCAGTACGCCTTTACCCGACATATCCGGGACCCCGGACATGTTCCTGCACCAGAAGGTATCGAAGACCGGCGGATGGCGATCTACCGTGACCTGTTATATCGCAATGTGGAATCATTCATGGCGAACAACTTTCCGGTCTTGCGTAAGGTTCTCGACGATACGGCGTGGCATGAGCTGATCCGTGACTATTTCCGTACACACCAGGCACGTACTCCGCTGTTTCCAAAGATGCCGACCGAATTTTTGCAATATCTGGAGACCGGACGCCGTGTACAGCCCGGAGATTATCCGTTCCTGTATGAACTGGCCCACTATGAATGGGTTGAGTTGGCGCTGGCGATGGATATGCGCGATATCAACGTGACCGATGTCGACCCGCAGGGTGATCTGCTGGCAGGTATTCCGGTGCTGAGTGACCTCGCCTGGCCACTGGTCTACCGCTTCCCGGTACACCGGATCCGGCCGGAGTATCTGCCCACAACCCCACCGGATCAAGTGAGCTGTATCGTGGTCTATCGTGACCGTCATGATGATGTCGGATTCATCGAACTGAATCCGGTGTCGGCCAGACTGATCCAGTTATTGCAGTCCTCCCCAGGTCTGACCGGACGCGAGTTGTTACTGCAAATCGCCACCGAGTTACAACATCCTGCCCCCGAGGTGGTAGTCCGTGGCGGTGAAGAAATCCTGCAAATGTTACATGCAAGAGATATTATTCCCGGTACACAAAAGGCGTAAGATTCCAATAATAGTGTGTAAGACCGTTCAATAATAAACGACGGTATCCGTCTGTATAACTGATGTCGGGGGAGGATATATCCATGGGGTTGACCGGACTGGATGCATTTCTGTTTGATGCACTCGAATTGCTGGCAATCAGTTTTATCGTACTGATCGGATTCGCCATAATTGCGGTCATTGTTATCTACATCCATGATGTCACCCAGACCCGTCATGCCATTCTCCGCAACTACCCGGTCATTGGTCATTTCCGTTATCTGTTTGAACATCTGGGTGAGTTCTTTCGCCAGTATTTCTTCGCGATGGATCGCGAGGAGTTGCCTTTCAACCGGGCCCAGCGTTCCTGGTGCTACCGTGCGGCAAAAAATCTCGATAATACCGTCGCATTCGGGTCGACCCGCGACCTGCGTCCGCCCGGTACGATACTGTTTGTTAACTGCCCGTTCCCGACGCTGGATGAAGATGCTGTTGAGCCCGGACCTGTGACCGTCGGTCCATACTGCAAGACCCCTTATACAACCACGTCATTTTTTAATATCTCCGGCATGAGTTTCGGTGCAATCTCAAAACCTGCCGTGTTGTCCTTGTCGAACGGTGCGCGCATGGCCGGTTGCTGGATGAACACGGGTGAAGGAGGGCTATCGCCTTATCATCTGGAGGGTGGTGCAGATATCATCTTCCAGATCGGTACAGCCAAATACGGTGTGCGTGATGCCGAGGGCAATCTGAGCGAACAAAAATTGCAGGAAGTCGCCGGACATAAACAGGTCAGGATGATCGAGATTAAACTGAGCCAGGGTGCGAAGCCGGGCAAGGGCGGTATTTTGCCGGGAAGCAAGGTTACGCCGGAGATTGCAAATATACGTGGAATACCGGTTGGTCATGATTCGATCAGCCCTAACCGGCATATGGACATCGAATCAAACTCGGAATTACTGGATCAAATTGAACATGTGCGCCGCATTACCGGAAAACCGGTCGGCATCAAGGCGGTGCTGGGTGCAAGTGGGTGGCTTGACAGTCTGTTTGAAGAGATCCTCTCGCGTGGCATTGAATCAGCACCGGATTTTTTTACCGTCGACAGTGCTGACGGCGGTACGGGGGCTGCACCGATGCCATTGATAGATGATGTTGGCCTGCCGATACGTGAGAGCCTGCCTTTGCTGGTCGACAAACTGTGTGAGTACGGTCTGCGTGAGCGGGTCAAGGTAATTGCATCCGGTAAACTTGTCACCCCGACCAATGTGGCCTGGGCATTATGTGTCGGTGCTGATTTTATCAACTCTGCCCGTGGTTTTATGTTCGCACTCGGTTGTATCCAGGCGCTGCAATGTAACAAGAACACCTGCCCGACCGGTATAACCACACACGACCTTGAACTGCAAAAAGGACTGAATCCAGAGGACAAGGCCGTGCGCGTGATGTATTACCAGAAAAATATGGTCAAGGAGGTTGGCATTATCGCCCACTCCTGTGGTGTGCGTGAACCGCGCCAGTTACGCAGGATCCATGCGCGCATCGTGATCGAAAACGGGATGTCGATTCCGTTAAACAAGATGCATCCGGATGTTACGAGAAGAATATGAGGTTTGATACTGTTGTTATCTTGTCTTTCTGCATCACCGGCCATTACGGTTCCAGTGCCTATACGAATTATCAGTCCCTGTAAAACAGCAGGCCCGGATATACCGGGCCTGCTGGTCAATTGCTTCGTGAACAGGCTTTACTCAAAAAAGCCGCCCTTGATGGCTTCATCCCACTGTTTAAAAACAGCAGGACCTACACCCAGATTGATACCCTCAACTACCTCACCGCTCATATAACCATGCGTACCAAACGGAAACTGGGTCAGTGAAACCCTGGGGGCCGGCTGCATTTTTTTGAACAGCGGGATGACTACCTCTTCATAGACTTCACGGCTATGATCGCGGCTATGAGCAGTGATCTGGAACATAACCGGAGGCACCGGTTTTACATTGCTGCCCTTCAATTCGCGAGTCAGGCCAATATAACGATCAATCAGCTCATTGGTCTCTTCATCATCCAGACTCATTCGTTTTGCAGTTACCTTCGCCGCTTCTGTGAGAGAGGACTCAATTCCGTGTGTGACAATATATTCAGCCTTGAATGAGGCATATTTCTGGACATCGCCCCAGCTCTCCAGGATGTCTTCCATGATCATCGGCAGGCGCATCATTGCTTCCGGACCTTCCTGGCCCAGTAATTCCGGGCCGGCATACCGTGCCGAATCCCGCCAACTACGGATGTACAGTTCATCAAACGGGTCCGAGCGCGATTCCAGCTGTACATCCTCGTCGACGCGGTCAAATCCGTCGATCTTACCAAGTTGACCGCCCCATGCCGCCTGGGCACGATAGATATATCCAAACGATGAATTTTCAATGGCAAGTATGCCCTTTACATTGGGAACCCGCTGGGAAAACATCATTGTGAAAGGCCCGCCGGTGGAGTGTCCGTGCAGATAGATGGAAAATTCATCTGCAGGGAAATGCTTGCGCATGACTTCTATTCCGGCCTTCTCGAATGCCATTGGCCAGCCCGCCATCCGGTAGTAAAAGTTGGTGCCGGGTTTTGCCTTTGCCAGCGTGCGGATACCGTAGCGCGGGCGCTGGCTGTGATCCTTGACGATATCGTACTCATCACGGGAGATATACTCTCCCCGCAACCATATCGGTGTACGCACTTCCAGTGAATACTTGTGGTGGTCGTAGGCGGTAACGTTACGGCCCGGCCAGTCACGACTTTCCGTATGAAAGGCATGTCTGCCCGGATAGCTCATGCTGATGACCTTGTAACCGAGTTTTTGCGCCATCAGGCCCGCACGCCTGTGCATCGTCTTGAAGTCACCGGACCCGCCATGGAGCAGGAATATTCCTATCTTCTTGCCGTCGGCACCTCTGGCGATTTTTGAGGGATCGGATGGTTCGTGTATCGACATGCCGATGTCCCAGTCCATATCCACGGCATTGATGCGAATAATATCCTCAACATACCCCTTTTCACCGCCATTCAGCGGCAGGTCAGGCTGTGCCATGAATTCCTTGATTGCAGCGATAGTTTCGGCCTCGGAAACTTCGGACGGTGGCTTGTATCCGGCTGCATGCGTTGATGTGAAAATACATAATAACAGCACGGCCAGCCAGGGCAGTCGTTTTATCTTATCGGCTAGTAAATAATGATTTATCGACATGGTTGGATTCTCCAGCATTTTACGAATGAAAATACATTATATACAGGCAAGCTGGCCCTGTCGGCAACATTTGCAACTTACGCTCCGGAAACAAATGACGGGGCCGGACTCCGGGCAAGCCATGCCGGAGTCCGGATAAAAAGGCGGAAATGACTACTTTTTCTTGCGGTTCAGTATACGCAGGCGCAACGCATTCAGCTTGATAAAGCCTTCCGCATCTTTCTGGTTATACGCACCGGCGTCGTCCTCAAAGGTAGCGATAGTCTTGTCGAACAGGTCATTTGTTGCTGATTTTCTCCCGGTCACAAACACACTGCCTTTCCACAGTTTCAACCTGACGATACCGTTTACATTCTGCTGGGTGGCATCGATCAGTGTCTGCAGCGCCTGACGTTCCGGACTGAACCAGTAACCGTTGTAGATCATGCTGGCATACCGCGGCATCAGTTCATCTTTCAGATGGGCGGTTTCACGGTCGAGTGTCAGTGATTCAATCGCACGGTGCGCCTTCAACAGAATTGTGCCGCCGGGTGTCTCGTAACATCCGCGGGACTTCATGCCGACATAACGGTTTTCAACGAGATCAGCACGGCCGATACCATGTTTGCCACCGAGTGTATTCAGCGCTGCCAGCAGTTTCGCCGGTTTCAGCGCCTTGCCGTTCAGCGCAACAGGATCACCCTGTTTGAATGTGATCTCGATATATTCAGGCTGGTTCGGGGCCTTGTTCAGTGGTACTGACCGGCGCCACATCGACTCGTCCGGCTCAAACCACGGGTCTTCCAGTTCGCCGCCCTCATAGGAGATATGCAGCAGGTTCGCATCCATTGAATAGGGTGAACCTTTCTTGCGTTTTGCCTCGATAGGGATTCCGTGCCGGTCGGCATAGGCCAGCAAGGTATCACGTGAGGTCAGGTCCCATTCACGCCAGGGGGCGATAATCTTGATGTCCGGTTTTAATGCATAGGCGCCGAGTTCGAAACGGACCTGATCATTGCCCTTGCCGGTTGCTCCGTGCGAGATCGCATCCGCACCGGTCTTGATGGCAATCTCGACCAGTCGCTTGGCAATCAGCGGTCGTGCAATCGAGGTGCCGAGCAGGTATTCACCTTCGTACTGTGCGTTGGCACGGAACATCGGGAATACAAAGTCACGGACAAACTCTTCCTGCAGGTCTTCGATAAAGATTTGCTTTACGCCCATCTTCTTCGCCTTTTCTCGTGCCGGTGCGAGCTCCTCGCCCTGGCCGATGTCTGCGGTAAATGTCACGACCTCACAGTCGTATTGTTCCACCAGCCATTTGAGGATAACCGAGGTGTCCAGTCCGCCGGAGTAGGCGAGTACAATCTTCTTGATTTTTTGCTTGGCCATAAATAGTCGTCTTTGTCTGTGTGCGGAAAGGGGCCAATTGTAATGCAGGGGAGCATAAAGATAAACGGGATGTTGTTCGCGGCGAGGGCGCCGCTACTGGAGGCAGGCTGGTGATGTCAGATGCAGCAGGAGGTCCACCCCCGGGCAGTGGATATATATATTGGGGTCGGGCCTAGTCAGCGGCGATAAACCGACGTACCTCATCCGCCAACACATCCGGTTTGTCCGCATGCACCCAGTGGCCCGCCCCGTCGATGCTGACGATTTTGGCCTCAGGAAAGTGAGCAGCGATTGAGTCATGATGTTCAGGCAGGACGTATTTTGACTGACTGCCGTTCAGAAACAGGACTGCCCCGCCAAACTGCTTGTTAATCAGTTCGGGCGGAAACGAACGCAGCTTTTCATAGTTGTTGCGTATTGCATCCAGATTGATGCGCCAGCGGAACCCGGACGGCTCGTTCCTGACCAGGTTTTGCAGCAGAAACTGGCGGAGGGTGGGATCCTTGATGTCTTCTGCCAGCAGATCGCTCGCCTCCGTACGATTATTCAGTTGCGCAACCGGCAGCGCCTCCAGCGCCGTAATCAGCTGATCATGTTTGGGGTTATACACGACCGGCGCAATATCAACGACGATTAACTTGTCCAGCAATTCGGGATATAACAGTGCAACAGTCATCGCTGTCTTGCCACCCATACTGTGTCCCAGCAGGTTGATATTGGTGTGGTTCAGTGAGGCTGCAAGTTCTGCAACATCTTCTGCCATTTCAATATACCCCATCGTGTCTGCATGGCCGCTGTCACCATGGTTACGCAGGTCAACCGCGACCAGCTGGCCGATACCGGTCAGTTGCCGTGCGATGCTGAACCAGTTGCGATTCGAGCCGAACAGTCCGTGCAGCAGGTAAAATGGCTTGCCTTCACCGTAGATCTGGTAATTCAGTTTGACAGGCATAGTTATAGGGCCGGAGAGTTAACAGGGTACACAGCGCAGGCTGTGTACCCCGGTATCATTGATTACAGCAACAGTTCACGAATATCAGACAATGACTCGGACAGGGTTTTGGTAAATTCAGCCGCTGCCACACCGTCGATGACCCGGTGGTCATACGACAGCGAGAACGGCAGTATCAGTCTCGGTTCGAACTTGCCGTTGATGAAGACCGGCTTCATCGAGGCCTTGGACACACCGAGTATCGCCACTTCCGGTGCATTTACAATCGGCGTGAATCCGGTACCGCTGATATGACCGAGACTGGAGATGGTAAAGCATCCGCCCTGCATATCGGCCGGTGGCAGTTTCTTGTCACGCGCCTTCTGTGCTAGCGCAGCCAGTTCCTTTGCCAGGTCATACATGCCTTTCTTGTCGGCCTCTTTCAACACCGGGACCATCAGGCCCTGCTCGGTATTGACCGCGACACCAATATTGAAATATTTCTTCATGATCAGCTCTTCACCGTTCGGTGCGAGTGAGGAGTTGAAGCGCGGGTGTTTTTTCAATGCAACCACAACGGCCTTGATCAGGAAGCTGAGCGGGGTCAGCTTGGTGCCGTGTTTCTCTGCCTCGGCCTTCTTCGAGGCGCGGTAGGCCTCCATGTCGGTGATATCCGCCTCGTCAAACTGGGTCACATGCGGGACATTGATCCAGCTGCGATGCAGGTTGGTGGCTGACAACTTGTTCAGTCGGGACAGCGCAACCGTTTCTATCTGGCCGAACTTCGAGAAGTCGACCGCCGGGATCTCGAACATCGACATCATGTTCTTGCCACCGCCAGCGGAGCTCTGTTCGCCGGACATGACTGAACGGGTATAGGCGGTGATGTCTTCACGGACAATGCGTCCCTTGCGACCACTGCCCTTGACGCGATCCAGATGTACACCGAGTTCGCGGGCAAATTTGCGTATTGCCGGGCTCGCATGGGCCAGGCCATTGGCACGGTAATCATTACTTTCGTGGATTCTGGTTGATACGCTGGTGATAGCTTCGGATTTTGCGCTGCTGGCGGCAGGTCTGGGTTCAGCCGGGGCCGGGGCCGCTGCTACTGCCTCTGTCTTCGTTGCTACCGGTGCCGACGCAACCGGACCACCACTAACGGCATCAATAATGGCGATGGCAGAGCCTTCAGAAACCTTGTCACCGGTCTTCACCAGTATTTTTTTGATGGTGCCGGCATGCGGTGAGGGGATATCCATCGTCGCCTTGTCACTTTCCAGTGACACCAGCGGCGCGTCCAGCTTGACCACATCACCCACCTTGATCAGTACATCAATCACTTCCACCTGTTTGTAGCCGCCGATATCCGGAACCTTGATCTCCATTTCCTTGATAGTGGCGGGTTGTGCAGCTACCGGTGCCGCCGCAGGTGCGGGTGCGACGACGGCTTGTTCCACCTTTGCCGGCGTGGCCGGTTTGTCTGCAGCGGGTTTCGGTGCAGCGGCAGCATTATCAGCGGCCTCAAGCAACAGGATCAACGCGCCCTCGGAGACCTTGTCACCGGCCTTCAGTTTGATTTCACTGACCGTACCGGAAGCAGTGGACGGGATCTCCATCGTGGCCTTGTCGCTTTCCAGACTGATGACCGGATCTTCCTTTTTGATCTGGTCGCCTTTCTTGACATGGATTTCGACAACTTCAATATTCTTGAAGTCACCAATGTCAGGGACTTTTACTTCGATTACATTTGCCATCAGACGGTTACCGGATTGGGTTTCTCTGGATCAAGCTTGTATTTCCTGATCGCCTCATTGACCTTGCTGGCAGGTATCTGCTTGTCATCTGCCAGTGTTTTCAGAGCGGCTACAACGATGTAATAGCGGTTTACCTCGAAATGCTTGCGCAGTTTCTGGCGGGTATCGCTACGTCCGAAGCCGTCGGTACCGAGTACGGTGTAGGGTCGATCCTGGATGAAGTTGCGGATCTGGTCCGCATAAATCTTCATGTAGTCGGTTGCTGCAATGATCGGACCTTTGGTATCTTTCAGACATTGCTCGACATAACTGATACGTGGTTTCTTGTCCGGGTGCAACATGTTCCAGCGGGCAGTATCCAGACCTTCACGACGCAGTTCGTTAAAGCTCGGAACACTCCACAGATCCGAATCAATATCGAAGTCGTCTCTCAGCAGGTCAGCGGCGGCGATCACCTCGCGGAAGATGGTGCCACAACCGAGCAACTGCACGCGCAGTTTCTTCTTGCCACCCTGTTTGAACAGATACATACCCTTGACGATACCCTCGGCAGCGCCTTTGGGCATACCCGGGTGCTCGTAGTTCTCGTTCATCACCGAGATATAGTAATAAACATCCTCGTTTTTGTTATACATGCGGTCAAGGCCGTCATGAATAATGACTGCGAGTTCGTAGGCAAAGGTCGGATCGTAGGATACACAGTTCGGGATGGTCGCTGCCGCCAGATGGCTGTGACCATCCTGATGTTGCAGGCCTTCACCGGCCAGCGTGGTACGACCGGCGGTGCCACCGAGCAGGAACCCGCGTGAACGCAGGTCACCGGCGGCCCAGGCCAGATCGCCGATACGCTGGAAGCCGAACATGGAGTAATAGATATAGAACGGGATCATCTGCACACCGTGATACTTGTACGCGGTGGCTGCGGCGATCCAGGAGCAGAACGAACCGGCCTCATTAATGCCTTCTTCGAGGATCTGGCCCTTGATGTCTTCCTTGTAGTACATCACCTGGTCACTGTCGACCGGTTCGTACAACTGACCGACTGATGAGTAGATACCGAGCTGACGGAACATGCCTTCCATACCAAACGTACGCGCCTCGTCCGGAACGATCGGCACAATATACGGCCCGACGTTCTTGTCCTTGACCAGCGCATTCAGTATGCGCACAAACGCCATTGTGGTCGAGATTTCGCGGCCTTCACTGCCAGCAAGCAACTTGTCATGGAGGGAGATATCCGGGATCACCTGCGACTTTGCCTTTGGCCAGGGCACAAACAAGGAACCACCGAGGGCCGCCTTGCGCTCATTCAGATATTTCATCTCCGGACTGTCTTCGGCCGGTTTGTAGAACGGGACTTCGCTAATCTTGTCATCCGGGATCGGGATGTTAAACCGGTCACGGAAGGCCTTGACGGCGTCATCGCCCATCTTCTTCTGCTGATGGGTGATGTTCAGGCCTTCACCAGCTGCACCCATGCCATAACCCTTGACCGTCTTCGCGAGGATAACGGTAGGCTGGCCCTTGTGTTTGGTTGCCGCCGCATAGGCTGCAAACACCTTGTGCGGGTCATGACCGCCGCGGTTCAGGTTCCAGATCTCTTCATCCGACATGGTGGAGACCATCTCCAGCAGCTCCGGATATTTACCAAAGAAGTGCTTGCGGATGTATGCACCGTCCTTGGCCTTGTAGGTCTGGTATTCACCGTCTACTACTTCTTCCATGCGCTTCAGCAACAGACCCTTCGTGTCTTTTGCAAACAGGGCATCCCAATGTGAGCCCCAGATGACCTTGATCACATTCCAGCCGGCACCCCGGAACACACCTTCAAGTTCCTGGATGATCTTGCCGTTACCGCGTACCGGTCCGTCCAGACGTTGCAGATTGCAGTTGATGACAAATACGAGGTTATCGAGTTTCTCACGTGCGGCCATACCGATGGCACCGAGTGATTCCGGTTCGTCCATCTCGCCGTCGCCCATATACGCCCAGACCTTGCGATCCGTGCGCGGGGTCAGTTCACGGTTTTCCAGATAACGCAGGAAACGCGCCTGATAAATCGCCATGATAGGCCCAAGTCCCATCGACACGGTCGGGAACTGCCAGAAGTCCGGCATCAGCCAGGGGTGCGGATACGAGGAAAGTCCGCCGCCATCGACCTCCTGCCTGAATTTGGTCAGATGTTCATCGGTCAATTGTCCATACAAATAGGCACGGGAATACATACCCGGCGCAGAATGACCCTGGATAAATATGAGGTCGCCACCCTGTTTTTCGGTTGGCGCCCTGAAGAAATGATTAAAGCCGACGTCATAAAGTGTTGCCGACGAGGCAAAACTGGCGATATGACCGCCAAGTTCGGTGCTGATACGATTCGCCTTGACCACCATCGCCAGCGCATTCCAGCGGATAATCGAACGGATGCGTCTTTCCATCTCGTGGTCGCCGGGGGACGGTTCCTGCCGTGAGGGCGGGATCGTGTTCAGATAGGCGGTATTTGCCGAGTAAGGGATATAGGCACCTGATTTGCGTGCCCTGGCTATCAGCTGTTCCAGCAGGTAGTGCGCTCGTTCCACGCCGTCCTGTGACAGAACGGAGTCCAGCGCCTCCAGCCATTCCCTGGTCTCCTGTACATCTACATCTTCATCTTTATCTGACATGTCTACACCATTGTCGATGGAAAAATGATAGTATTAAACGCAAGTTTAACGGTAATTCAAACAGGATTTAACCTACCGTGTCCGGATAATATTTATTATCCTGCCCGGCATTTTACCAGAAAAAAAACCATATGGTCTCGACAAGTTATGATTAAATTCGACTTCAAAATCCGACAGAATCAGCAAGCGGCTGCACCAGATCAGGTCGACAAACTGAAAAACTGGATAGTTTTGTTTCCTGAACCGGCACCCACAGCACGCGCGCGTCATGATCAGTTCCCGTATCTGCATCGTTTGATCTCCCGACTGGATCTGGCCGAAGGCATCAAGGCCGGGACAGAGGTTCATGTAGCTGATCTGCCGAACACGATCAGTTCGCGGGTTGCCTATGCCTGTATCAAACCGGATCTGACAAGTTTTGAACTGCTGACACTTGCCCGCAAGCTCGTTGCTGCGCACAAAAGTGCAAAGTCACGTCATATCGCAGTGGATATTAGTGGCTTTAATGCATCGCAACGCCAGCGTACAGGCGAGGCGATCGTCGCTGCTGCGGCGGCAGCCTCGGTCGATATGCCCAACTTCAAGAGCAAACCGGCCACTGCAAAGCCGGTCAAACAACTCGACATATTTGGTCATGTAGAAAAGGACGGATACCGGCGCACGCTGGCCGAGGCCGAGGGTAATGCCTTGTGCCGTTATCTCAGCATCCTGCCGCCGAACCAGCTGACCCCGACCGAGTATCTGTCCACTATCCGGACACTGGCCAAACAACATGGCTGGAAACTGACGTTCCACAATATCGCGGCACTGAAGCAGAAAAAGGCCGGTGCGTTCCTCGCCGTCGCGCAGGGCAGTCCGGTCGCCGATGCCGGTATCGTGCATCTGCGTTATACCCCGGCGAAAAAGTCAGCTGCAAAATCCGGTCTCGCGCTGGTCGGCAAGGGTATCTGTTATGATACCGGTGGTACCAATCTGAAACCGGCCAAGTTCATGTATGGCATGCATGAAGACATGCAGGGCAGTGCGGTTGTGCTGGGTACATTGCTCGCGCTCACCCGGCTGAAGGTCGACTTTCAGGTCGATTGCTGGATGGCACTGGCGATGAACCATATCGGGCCTCTGGCCTACAAACCAAACGATGTGGTGACGGCCTCGGACGGGACCACCATTGAAATCATCCATACCGATGCCGAGGGCCGGATGGTGCTGGCTGATACGCTGGTGTATGCCACCGAACAGAAACCCGCGTTGTTGATTGATTATGCTACGCTGACAGGTGCCTGTGTTTATTCAGTTGGTACGGCCTACAGTGGGGTCTTTACAAACCGGCAAGGGTCTATCCACAAATTGATCAAGGCCGGTGTGGACAGTGGTGAACGTGTGTGGCCGTTCCCGCTGGATGAGGATTATGACGATGCACTAAAGAGTGATATTGCCGATGTAAAGCAGTGTGCGCTCGAAGGTAATGCCGACCACATCCTGGCCGCACGTTTCCTGCAACGTTTCGTCAAACACGATACGCCCTGGGTCCATATGGACCTGTCCAGCAGCCGGAACAAGGGCGGACTGGCACATATCCCGACCGATACGACCGGTTTCGGGATAAGATACACACTGAACTTGCTGTTTGATAACAGCCTGGGTCTGCCCTGACAGGCCCCCCCGATTTAACCACAACCTGAAGTAAATCTTTAAAAGGAGATTGATGTGACTATAAAAATTGGCGACAAGATGCCGGATGGTGTATTCAAGATAATGAAGGCAGACGGTCCGGGCGCCTATAGCGCGAAGGAACTGTTTACCGACAAGAAGGTTGTGCTGTTCTCCGTGCCGGGTGCGTTTACCCCGACCTGTTCGAAGCAGCATCTGCCGGGCTTTATCGACCACGCCGGTGAGCTGAAAAAGAAAGGTATTGATACGATAGCGTGTATGGCCGTCAATGACGTGTTTGTCATGGGTGCCTGGGGCGAGTCCTGTCATGCCGGTGACAAGGTCCTGTTATTGTCGGACGGTAACGGTGAGTACGCCCGTGCACTCGGTCTGGAACTGGATGCAACCGGTTTTGGTATGGGTATGCGCGGGAAGCGGTTTGCACTGGTTGTCGACAATGGTGTAGTGACCCAGCTGCATATTGAGGCCCCTGGCGAGTTCAAGGTCAGCTCCGCCGACCATATCCTGGCCAGTCTGTAAATCAACTGTCATCATGCCGGGGAGCCGCACTTGCGTGCGGTTCTCCGGAATCATGAAATACTAACCATCTACCCGCAGCATTACTATCGCAGTAACCGAAATCGCCAACGCAATCACCGACAGGTACGTCAACACCGTAATCTTCCGGTAAGTCTGCTTCAGCGTCTCCGCCAGCGATTCATTCTGTTTGGCCAGTTGTTCTATCAACCGGATCTGTTCGACGTCGGAGCGATAGTTCTCATGCAGGCTGGCCTCTATCTGTTTAACCTGTAGTTTCAGGCCCTCGACGGTCACTGGCAGACTTTCCTTTTCGGTAGTCGTCTCGTCCTCGCGTTCGCGGATCAGGCGCAGCAGTTTACCCGCGCCCTGGATGATCATCGGGGCAGTATTCAGTATTGTATTCAGTGTGGCGGGTGTCATCATTAGTCTTTTTAGCACGTCGTCAGGTACGGTCAAGCACTTTATCCCGGTTTGCCGGTCATAGGGTGCGCTGGACCTGCCCGGTCTGACAACAAGAACCTTATCAGGTTCTTGCCGGATCATATATTATAGGGAGGCTCGCACCGGATCCGGCGAGACAGGTCCGTGATGTACCGGTATCTACAGTCAGTGGTTCTCGAATCAATCAGATTAAGGAATAGACAGATGTCAGTATTACCAGGAATACACAAACTTCAGGATTATATCCGCCAGCAGATTATCGGCCAGGAAGTGCTGATCAACCGCTTGTTGCTGGCGCTGCTCGCCGACGGACACCTGCTGGTCGAGGGTGCGCCTGGACTGGCAAAAACACGTGCAATCAAGGTGCTCGGTGAAGGCATTCACGGTGATTTTCACCGAATCCAGTTTACGCCGGATCTGTTGCCCGCCGACCTGACCGGCACCGAGATCTACCGACCGCAGGATGGCTCTTTCCATTTCCAGCAGGGTCCCCTGTTCCATAACCTCGTGCTGGCCGATGAAATCAACCGCGCCCCGGCCAAGGTGCAGTCAGCTCTGCTGGAGGCGATGGCTGAGCGCCAGATAACTGTCGGCAAGGATACCTACAAGTTGCCCGAGCTGTTTCTGGTGATGGCAACGCAGAACCCGATAGAGCAGGAGGGTACCTACCCGCTGCCGGAGGCACAGCTGGATCGCTTCCTGTTACACGTGAGCATCACCTATCCGAAGGCCGACGAGGAAAAGAAGATCCTGGATCTGTCACGGGTCGAGGCGCGACGCAATTACACACCAAACTCCGCCGCGTATACCCCCTTGTCACAGGACGTTATCTTCGCCGCACGCGAAGAGGTGCTGGACACGCACATGTCCGATGAGTTGCAGCAGTATCTGATCCAGCTGGTACTGGCGTCACGTAATCCGGGCGTCTACGGTTCCGACCTCGCTGAATGGATCCAGTACGGTGCGAGTCCGCGTGCCACGATTACACTGGATCGTTGCGCCCGTGCCCATGCCTGGCTGGCGGGTCGCGATTACGTATTACCTGAGGACATCCAGGAACTTGCCTTTGATGTCATGCGGCACCGCCTCATCCTGAATTATGAGGCCGAGGCCGACGGTATCACCACGGACAAGGTCATCTCTGAACTGATAGCGCGTATCGCCGTACCCTGATGCAAGCACGCAAGCCCCTGGTCAACGACGCCGTACAGATTACCGTTCCGGCCATCGTCAGCCTGAACCGGTACTCGGCGTTGATCCCGCTGAGCCCGGGCAAGATCCTCGCGCGTCAGGCCGGTAACTACCAGTCGCCGTTCAAGGGTCGGGGCATGGAGTTTGACGAATCCAGGTTGTACCAGCCAGGTGATGACATCCGCAATATCGACTGGCGGGTCACTGCCCGAACCGGCAAGACCCATACCAAGCTGTTTCGTGAAGAGCGTGAGCGACCGGTATTCCTGTGGGTGGACCTGCGCGCACCCATGTTTTTTGCTACACGCGGCAAGTTCAAATCAGTGATGGCCTCGCATCTGGCCGGGTTGCTGGCCTGGAGCGCCGTGCACCATGGTGATCGTCTTGGCGGTGTGATCTTTTCCGAAACCGTCAGCCATGAGCTGAAGCCCCACCGCGGCAAGACCGGCGTGCTGCGCTTTATCAACAAGCTGGTCGACCATCCCGCCTGGCAGGATCCGTATCAGGCCCAGGCCGACAAGGGTGCGATAGGCCGCGAGCTGATCCGCCTGCGCCGGGTAACCCGTCCCGGCAGCATGATCTTTCTCATCAGTGATTTTCGTTATCTGAATGACACGGATGAAAACCAGATTATCCGCCTCAGCAAACACAATGATGTAATTATGATCTTTGTGCGCGACCCGCTGGAGGAAGCGTTGCCGCGAGGTGGTGAATACCGGCTCAGCGACGGTCGCAATGAACTGTCGATAGACACATTTGATCGCAGCTATACCGATCGCTACCGGGAACGTTTCCAGCGCCATAATGATCGCCTGCAACGTCTGTCACGGATGAGCAATATTTTCCTGATCTCCTGTTCAACGGTGGATGAACCCTTGCAGGTTCTGAAAACCGGCATGACCGCGAATGCAATGAAATGACCGAGCCGAAAGACCTCGCCCTGCGCGACATCCATCTGCCCGGAGACATTCCGTTCTGGCCGCCTGCGCCCGGCTGGTGGATACTGGCCGCTTTGATCATTGCCGCCGTGGCGGGTGGTATCTGGTTGTACCGACATAACCGCCAGCTGAAACTGTCCGCGACGCGTATGGCGCGTGAACAACTGCAACTCATCGTTGCCCGTTACCAGTCAGACAAGGACCCGCTGGAGTTGTTACAGCAACTGTCTGTCCTGTTGCGTCGACTCAGTATCAGCCTGTACCCGCGCACCGAAGTGGCCAGCCTGACCGGACAGGCCTGGCTGGAGTTTCTCGATCACCAGACTGCACAGCAGAATTTCAGTACCGGTAGCGGAAGGCTGTTGTCCGAGGCACCGTATCGCCGCTCGGTTGATGCCGCCGAGGCTGAGCAGGTATTGCAGTATTGCCAGCAGTGGATAGAGCAGGTTGGTACAGGTAAGCGCCGATGATTCAGTTTGAATGGCCGATGATGTTGTTGTTGCTGCCGTTACCGCTGGTGGTCCGTTATTTCAGTGGTGCCAGCACATCGAACCGTGAGGCGGCTTTACGCGTTCCGTTTCTGGAGGAGTTTGCCGCACAGTCCCGCTATGGCCAGCACCGCATGTCCACTGCCTGGCGCGGTGTGCTGGCGACGCTGGCCTGGTTATTGTTGATACTCGCCGCGATGCGGCCACAGTGGCTGGGTGAGTTTATCGAATTGCCGGTCAGTGGCCGTGACATGATGCTGGTCGTCGACCTGTCCGGCAGTATGCAGGAAGAAGACTTTGTCATCCGCGACCAGCGGGTAGACAGATTGACCGCACTGAAATATGTCGCCGGTGACTTTATTGATCGGCGGGTTGGTGATCGTATTGGTCTCATCCTGTTTGGTGATCGCGCCTACCTGCAGGCGCCACTGTCTCTGGATCGCGAGACGGTGAAGACACTGCTGTATGAAACCGTCATAGGTCTGGCCGGGCGTGCCACCGCGATCGGAGACGGCATTGGTCTGGCCGTCAAACGCCTGCGTGAACAGAAAAACTCGAACCGGATCCTGATCCTGCTGACCGATGGTGCAAATTCCGCCGGTGAGGTTGAGCCGATTGATGCGGCCAGACTCGCGGCCAGTGAAGGACTGAAGATCTACACAATAGGCATAGGTGCAGATGAAATGGTCGTCGAATCGTTTTTCGGTTCGCGCAAGGTAAACCCGTCAGCAGACCTTGATGAAAAGGCGTTGACCGAGATTGCGGAGACGACCGGTGGCCGCTATTTCCGCGCCCGTGATACCGAAGAGCTGGAGCAGATCTACGCGATACTGGATGAGCTCGAACCGATAGAGCAGGATGTGAAACGGTTCCGGCCGATGAAGTCGCTGTACTTCTGGCCGCTGTCGCTGTCGGTGTTGCTCATGTCCAGCCTGCTGTTTTATCACTACACGAGGCGCGTCGCATGAGCGGGCTCGAACAGTTCCATTTTCTCCGTCCCTGGTGGTTGCTCGGTTTTATCCCGCTGTTGTGGCTATTGCTGCAGATGGCCAGAAGCACACTGATCAGTCGCAGCTGGGAGGCCGTTGTTGATCGCCAGTTACTGCCGTATATCCTGGTTGGCAATACCACTGCACGCGGAACCTTGCCTTCAGTGTTGCTGGGTCTCTGTGGCACGCTGGCCATACTCGCCCTTGCCGGACCGGTGTGGGAAAAAATGCCACAACCGGTATTCAGCACACGTACAGCGCTCGTTGTTGCGCTGGACTTGTCGCGGTCGATGGATGCCGCCGATATCCAGCCGACACGGCTCGAACGCGCACGGTTCAAGATCAATGACTTTCTGGACAAACGCGCCGAGGGCCAGACCGCATTGCTGGTGTATGCCGGTGATGCGTTTGCGGTGACGCCGCTGACCGATGATGTGGCAACCATCAAATCACAACTGCTGGCGCTGACGACCGATATTATGCCGGTGCAAGGCAACCAGACCGGCACTGCGATCACGATGGCCATTGAGTTGCTGAAAAAAGGCGGTGCGGCAAAAGGGGATATCCTGCTGATTACCGACGAAGTTGATTTTGGGCGTGCAGAGGATGCCGCCCGCGCAGCAGCTGCGGCGGGTTACCGCCTGTCGATTATGGGTGTCGGCACAGCCGAAGGCGCACCGATTGCGAAACCTGATGGTGGTTTTCTCACTGATGAGCTGAACAACATCATCGTGCCGGTCCTGGATGAGGCACCACTGCAGCAACTGGCTGACGTGGGTGGTGGCCGCTATACACACATCAGTCTGGATGATTCCGATATCGAGACACTCGACAGTTTTTTCTCGGCGGCGCTGACCGAGGGTGATATGGACGAGACTGAATTTGAAACCGATGTCTGGCGTGAACAGGGGCCGTGGTTACTGTTGCTGTTGATACCCTTGTCCGCCATGTTATTCCGCCGTGGTTATATCATTGTCCTGGTACTGGCCGTGATGCCCTGGCCACAACAGGCCGAGGCACTGGACTGGGACAGCCTGTGGTTGCGGCAGGACCAACGTGCGAAGCAGGCGCTGGATGCGGGTGATGCGGCAATGGCCGCCGAATTGTTTGAGGACCCGTCCTGGAAAGGTGCAGCCCATTACCGCGCCGGCGAGTATGACAAGGCGGCCCAGACACTGAAGACGCAGGAAGATATCGAGAACAACTATAACCTCGGTAATGCACTTGCCCGCAAGGGCCAGTATGATCTGGCGATCAAGATGTACGATCAGGTACTGGCCGCCAATCCGGAGCATGAGGACGCGAAGTTCAACAAGGAGTTGCTGGAAAAGGAACTGGAACAGGAGCAACAAGAGCAGAAGCAGGATCCGAATCAGCAGCAGGATCAGCAAAAGGACGAGAACCAGGAAAAGGACGAACAGAACCAGCAGCAGAATCAGCAGCAAAACCAGGACCAGCAGAAACAGGAACAGCAGGACGAGAAGAAAGAGCAGCAGGACCAGAACCAGAACGAGCAGAAAGAAGAACAAAAACAGGAAGAGCAGCAACAAGAGGAACAGCAGCAGGAGTCCGAGCAGAAACAGCAGGAACAGGCTGAAAAGGAATTGCCCCAGAACGAAGAGAAGCAGGCCACCGAACAATGGTTGCGGCGTATCCCGGATGATCCGGGTGGGCTGTTACGCAGAAAATTCCTGTATCAGTACCAGCAACGTGACCATGGCAGGGACCAGGGAGAAAAAACATGGTAATGCACACAATCCACAGATTTATGGCAGTGTTCATGCTGATGCTGTTGACCGGCACGGCAGTTGCCGAGATTACCGTCCGCGCCGACCGGAATCCGGTATCGATGAACGAATCATTCAAGCTGACCTTTGATGTGACCAATGGCTCGGGTGACGATCCTGACTTTGCCCCGTTGCAGAAGGAGTTCCAGATCCTCTCGACCAGCCAGAACAGTTATTACAGCATGGTCAATGGCCAGATCAGCAGTTCAAAACAATGGACGTTGACGCTGATGGCGACAACCCCCGGCAAGCTGAAGATCCCGGCGATATCGTTTGGTGCCGAGATGAGTCCGATCACCGAGATCGAGGTGGAAGATGACACCAGTGGTACCGGTGGTCAGAAAGACGAGTTTGTGTTTCTGGAATCGAGTGTATCCAGCCAGAACCCGTATGTGCAGTCCCAGGTCATCTATACACTGAAACTGTTTCGCGCGGTCGCTATCGCCAAGGCCAGTCTCGGTGAACCGGTCATAGGTGAGGGCAATGCGGTGCTCGACAGAATTGATGATGACAAGACCTACGATACCGTTATCGACGGCAAACCCTGGCAGGTGATAGAACGCACGTATGCGATTTATCCGCAGGCGAGCGGCAAGGTCACGATCCCGCCGGTCAGTTTCATGGGCCAGATTTCGCGTAACGCCTACGGTTATGATCCGTTTGGACCGCCACCGCGTACCGTGGTCCGTCGGTCATCCGAGCAGGTGCTTGACGTACGCGCCATCCCGAGCTCATTTACCGGCGCTCACTGGATGCCGGCAAAAAACCTGACACTGGCCGAACAATGGAGCGTCGACCCGGCCAGCCTGCAGATGGGTCAACCGGTCACCCGTACGCTGATCATGACCGCGAACGGTCTGCTGGGCAGCCAGTTACCCGAGTTACCCGCCTGGCCACTGCCCGAACTGAAATATTATCCCGACCAGCCCACGTTAAGTGATGAGCGGTCCGACACCGGTGTGACCGGTACTCGCAGCGAGAAGGCGGCGATCATTCCGAATCGCCCCGGCAAGTATGTACTGCCAGAGATTTCGATCCCGTGGTGGAATATTACGACAGACAAACTGGAATACGCGGTTGTGCCGGAACGGACAGTCGAGGTCATGCCCGGCGCTGCCGGTGCCAATGCACCTGCCGCCGCCCCGCAGCCACAGGTACAACAACCCGTGGTGACCGAGTCGGTTGCCGCACCTGCACCGGCAGAGGTACCCGCAGTGATCACCGAGGCCGTGCCCGCCTCCAGCAGTGATCACTGGAAATGGATCAGCGCCGCGCTGTTGATGTTGTGGATATCCACGATGCTGATGTGGTGGCAGAAGACGCGTGGCGTTGCAAGCCCGGTTACCACATCGCACCCCGGCAAGGGCAAGGTTGATGGTGCAGCGAAGCAGGTGCTGGACGCCTGCAAACAAAACGATGCCGCAGCGGCCCGCCTGTCCTTGCTGCAATGGGGCAAACTCGCCTGGCCAAAAAATCCGCCATTCAGCCTGATCGACATCGGCGCGCGCACCGGTAGCGTGATGGCCACCGAGATCAAATCACTGAATGATGCCCTCTACGGCAAGGACAGCAGGTCATGGTCCGGTGAGAATCTTGCCCGCGTATTTGCGGTGGAGTCTGCGCGAATTGTGGTTGAGAAAAAACCGGGTGAACCGGGCAAACTGGAGCCGTTGTATCGCTTGTAATTTCGACATTATTCCCTGGTATGAAGTTGTGAACAGCATCTAGAGGAGATTTGCATGAAACATTATGTCTGCATTCTGTTGTTTACGCTGGTATCCACGTACGCTCTCGCGCAGCAACCCAGGCCTGACTGGGCTTTTCCGGTCACCGATAAAGTGCTTCCTCCCACCAACGAGGATCCAGACAAACTGTGGACTGCCCCGGGTAGCAAGCTCTCAGTCACGCGTACACAGATCAATGACAGATATAACACGCCGGACTGGTTTCCAGAGATGTACCCACCGATGCCTTCCATTATAAAAACCGGGGACCCCGCGCGAGAACTGCGTGCATGCGGTTTGTGCCACCTGCCTACCGGCACGGGGCATGATGAATCGGCCTATGTGGCCGGTCTTCCGGTTGATTATTTCATCAGGCAGATGGCCGACTACAAGAGTGGTGACCGTAAGGGATCCGGTACGATGGTCACGCTGGCCAAGGTGATCACCGACGAAGAGGTGCGCATCGCTGCCGAGTACTATGCGGCGGTCAAACCGCGTTCCTGGTCCCGCGTCGTCGAAACCGATACAGTTCCGAAAACATACGTCGGTCCAGGTAACAAGCGCCTTGTGCATCCGGACGGTGGTACCGAGCCGATAGGCAATCGCATCGTGGCTCTCCCGGAGGACGAGGACATCGTGCTGAATCGCGACCCACGATCGGGCTTTGTCGCCTATGTGCCGAAGGGCAGCATTGAGAAGGGCAAGGAACTGGTCACGACGGGGGGTGGCGGCAAGACTGTTGCCTGCGGGGTTTGCCATGGTGCCACCTTGCAAGGGGCGAACAATGTGCCACCAATCGCAGGACGCGGACCAAACTATATCGTACGCCAACTCTGGAGCATGCAGAACGGTGAACGAACCGGTCCGTCAAATGCGGTAATGGCGCCCGTAGTACTGAATCTTACCGTTGACGATATGCTGGCGATCGCCGCTTATACTGCGTCGCTAACTCCTTAGCCTGCAGCACAACTAAAACTGCCCGAAGTACCCGCATTCACGTGCTGTAGCCGCCGGATATCTGGCGGCGCGGCATTATCCTGAATGACCACCTACCGGTTTAACTTTAACTGGACGACCATTCACGTCTATACTTTCAAAAACGATGTGTGCAAATAACTTTAGTGCAAAAGCCATGAAGTAGATGTCTATGGGCCATCAATCCCGTTTTCGATAAAGGAATCGCAAAAATGAAAATGACACCTGGATACCTCTTTATCTTCATTCTAATGTCGTTCGCTATTACCTCCTGTGACAGCGGAACCCAGCAGGCATCGACAGCAGCAGCGCCACCGGCACCAATACCGTCTACACCTGCGCCGGTATCATCAATTGAGATCGATACAAATGATATAGCCGGGGTCGTAACTAGCAGCAACGGCCCCGAGGCCGGCGTCTGGGTCATAGCCGAGACCGATGCCTTTCAGACTCGATTTAATAAAATCGTAGTGACCGATGATCAGGGTAGATATCTGATTCCGGATCTGCCGGAGGCGGAATACCGTCTCTGGGTCCGCGGCTATGGCCTGGCGGATTCGACCCGGGTGAATGCCCGCCCGGGCAATATCGTGAACCTGGCCGCTGTGGTGGCACCGGACCGGAAAACGGCGGCTGAAATATATCCCGCGGCCTACTGGTACTCGATGTTGAAACTGCCGGAGGAGAGCGAACTCGCCTTCTTGCCCGGTGGACTGAAACATTATCTGGGCAAGATGAAAAACACCGACTGCCTTGGTTGTCATCAACTCGGTGCGAAGGCAACCCGCACCCTGCCTGCCGAATTTCAGGGTATGGAGTCCTCACAGGCGGCATGGCTGCGACGCCTCTCGTCGGGACAGGCCGGTACCCGCATGATGGGGGTCATCAGTGACCTGCAGGGATTACCGATAAAGTATTTTGCGGACTGGACGGACAGGATCGCTGCCGGTGAATTACCGGCTGAGGACCCGGTGCGTCCGACAGGACTGGAACGTAACATCGTAGTGACGATACGTGACTGGATGGAACCGACCAACTACGTACACGACCTGTCCGGAACGGATCGCCGCAACCCGACCGTCAATGCCTATGGCCCCTTGTATGGCGCACCCGAGCTCAGTACCGATCAATTCCCGATCCTGGATCCGGTCAACAATACGTTCACCAGCTTTACCGCGCCTGCACGCGACGCGGACACACCCAGCACGGCAAATGATCCGGTCATCGCCCCCTCGGCCTATTGGGGCGATCAGGTGATCTGGGACAGCAAGGCGAATGCGCATAACCCGATGCTGGATCACACGGGCCGGGTCTGGTACACCGCGCGTATCCGTGGACCGGCGAATCCCGCCTTCTGCCAGGAGGGATCGGATCATCCGTCTGCGAAACTGTTTCCCACCAAGCGTTCCGGCAGACAACTGTCGGTGTATCAGCCTGCCACCGGTGAATATAAATTTGTCGATACCTGTTTCGGGACTCACCATTTGCAGTTTGCCGAGGATGCTGACAACACGCTCTGGACCAGTGGCGGTGGCGAGGTCATTGGCTGGTTGAACACGCGCATTTATGACGAGACCGGTGATGTCGAGGCGGCGCTCGGCTGGTCACCCTTGATCCTGGATACCAACGGTAACGGGGTACGCGACGAGTGGGTCGAACCCGACGCACCGGCGGATCCGGCCAAAGACACACGTATCAGTCCCGATTTCTATTCAATAATGCCTAATCCCGCAGACGGGTCGGTGTGGGGCTCAAACAACGGTTATCCCGGCACCCTGATCAGGTTCGATCCGAAGACCGGGCTGGGCGAGAAATTCAATGTACCTCTACCGGGTTTCAGCAGCCGTGGTTCGGACATAGATCGTAATGGCGTGATCTGGGTGGCACTGGCCAGTGGGCATATGGGTGAATTTGACCGCCGCAAGTGTACCGGGCCGTTAAACGGACCGGATGCGACAGGCGACCATTGCCCGGAAGGCTGGACCTTCCATCAGCTACCCGGACCGGCGTTTATCGGCCATCCGGAATACAAGGTGGACTCCAGCTATTACGCCTGGGTAGACCAGCACAATACGCTGGGGCTGGGCGAGAATGTCCCGATGGCAATCGGTAACCTGTTTGACGGCGTTCATGCACTCGTCGATGGAAAATTCATCACCATCCGTACTCCCTATCCGCTCGGATTTTATACCAAGGGATTTGAAGGCCGGATAGATGACCCGAACGCAGGCTGGAAGGGACGTGGTCTGTGGATACCGGAAGGCAGCCGCACACCCTGGTTGCTCGAAGGGGGCAAGGGTACAAAACCGATCATACTGCATGTCCAGCTACGCACGAACCCGCTGGATAAATAACAGGGTTGCCCAATCTTTCGGGGCCTGATTAAACAGGCCCCGGATTTTTTTCTGTGTTCTGATCAGCCAAGGTCATGCAGGTTCAGAAATCAAACACATCAGCGATACAACTATTTGTTTTTGATTAATCCGATATAGATATTTGATCAGGGGCAATGCCCGATTCGGCAGCCGCGTGCCTCAATGTCGGCAATCTCGTCAAGGTTCGAAGGGATGAACCCGTCGCGGTTTGGCATGACGACCTTCGGAAGGGTTTGTGCGTTCATCTCCTCGTCCTGGCCGATGATCTCGTTCCTGTAGAGGATGTACGCTGATAGCGCGTATATCTGATCATGCGTCAGCGTGCCCTCTGCAAAACGGGGCATCGCGCGACGGATATAATCCCACAGCGTGGTCGCGTACGGATTGAAGCTGCCGAAACTCTGCACCGGTTTTTCTGATGCCAGGGTACCAATGCCGCCCGCCAGACGTCCGACGTTATAGTCACGCCGCCCTTCCAGATTGGGACCGTGACAGACTGCACATTTGGCCATATACAGCGGCTCGCCATCCTTTGCCGTGCCTTGACCGGGAGGCAGTCCATCCCCGTTTGGCAGGATGGATATATCCAGTGCATCAAGTTCCGCCTGGGTAGGTGCTTTGCCGATCTCACCGTAAGGCGACTCCTGCGCGACGGCTACCGTGAAACTGAGGGCCAGCAGTCCTGTCGCGAAGATGCGCTTAAACGGTAAATAATGCATTTTCGACCTCCCCGTTACGTTTTACCCGCCATGGCTGGATCGCGTTGAAGTGACTGAGGCCGGGTTTACCCGCCTCCAGCCACTCAAGACTCATATCCATGTCGAGAAACTCGTTCAATTCGGCCACTGACGGCTGCCGGTCACCCTTGTCATCGTAACTGCGGGACATCAGTACTGTCTCTTCCCCGTTCCACTTCCAGGGCAGGCGGAAACGGGTGAAGGCCTTGCTGTGGACTTCGCCCTGTATCTCGGCGTCTTGCCAGCTGCGGCCACTATTGACGGAGACCTCAACACGGGTAATTTTTCCGCGACCGGAATAGGCAATGCCGGTAATGTCATGGTAGCCGGGCCCCGCCAGCTTCATCAGGCCCGAGGGACGGGTAATCACCGACTTCGCACCATGCTCGAACTGGAACCAGCGCGAGGTGCCGTCCATGCGCAGGTGGGTATAGTTGCTCGTCTCGCGTTTGCTCAATTGCGGCTGGTTCGTGAGCTTGATGCGCCGCAGCCACTTGACGTTATTGACCCCTTCCCAGCCCGGCGTCAGCAAACGTAGCGGGAAACCCTGTTCCGGGCGAATCGGCTCACCATTCTGGGCGTAGACCACCATCGCGTCGTCCAGGGCCTTCTCGATCGGCATGCTCTTCGCATGATGACCATTCTCGGCTCCCTCGGAGATGAGCCAGGTAGCTTCCTTCTTCACGCCCACGTGTTCCAGCAAGGTAGACAGCATCACACCGGTCCATTCGCTGCAACTCGCCAACCCGTGCGTGTCCTGCACGGTCGCTTGCGGCTGGGTGCGTAACCAGCCCGGGTAGAAACCTTTACCAGATACGTTACTGTTGCCGGAGCACTCGATAAAATGGATTCGGGAAACGGCTGGCATACGGTACAAATCATCCATACTCAGCATCACAGGACGTTCCACCAGCCCGTGGATCATCAAACGATGCTCGGCCGGATTGATATTGGGTGCGTCGTAGCCGTGATTAATAATGAAGTGCAGAGAAGACGGCGTTATGGTCCCGAACAACTCGTGGTGAGGGGTGCGGAAACCATAGTCGCGAGGCTTGCCGTCACGGGGATCGACGCCGCGCTGGCCGTTGGTGCCTATTCGTTTCGAGGTGACGTACGGGGAGCGGATGCCGTAATCGTAATACTCATCTGGACGTCGCGGGGGATACCCCGGTGGTGGCACTAACTGGGCGTTGACCGGTAAACTCAATCCGGCTCCCATTCCAGCCAGTGTGGCGCTGGTCTTTATGAATTGTCTGCGGCTAGAATTATCCGAACTCATGATACACCCCCCGGGATCAATAAGAAGAAGCTAGCAATTCCGGGTAATCAAGTCAAAGGAAAAAAACCTGCTGGCAAGTGTAAAACTGTAGACCTCGATGCTATAGCGCTGTTACGCCTTGTAGACCGCCAGCGCCAGCATCGCCCACGCCAGGATAAAACACACCCCACCTATCGGCGTAATCGCCCCAAGCCAGCGTATACCGGTCAGCGCAAGCAGATACAGACTGCCCGAGAACACGATAATACCCGCGACCATCAACCAGCCCGACAGTTTCAACTGAATCGATCCGGGCAGGTGTATCGCTATCAGACCAACGGCAAGCAATCCCAGCGCATGATAAAAGTGATACTGCACACCTGTCACAAATACAGCCAGCAGATCCGGCGTCAGCATTTTCTTCAGGCCATGCGCACCAAACGCACCGAGCATCACCGCCAGCATCGCATTGACACTGCCGAGCACCAGAAACAGTTTTGCGATTGAATTGATCATCGCTTGATATGCAATTCCTTCTGCGACCAGAATTTTTCAATCTGTACATACATAAACGAGGCGGTCATGGCGATCAACACCAGCCCGGTCAGGACCTCGAGTCCCGCAGTAAAGCGGATGAGGCCAATCGGCACCATGTCGCCATAACCGAGCGAGGTGTAGGTGACAAAGGAAAAGTAGATAGTGTCCATAAAGGTCAGTTCACTCGAGTATTTGAGCGTTCCAAACGACCCTTGAAGTAACAGCAGGTAATAAACAATACCGAACACCCAGACCTCAATAATGTGCGCGATCAGAACACCGATCAGACCAAGCGCAACGCGGAAACGGTGGGCCATTTTCATCTGCGGCAGATAAATCGACAGTTGCAGCAACACTTCATAATGAATAAGGATAACCGCACCTACGGCTATCGTGTTGATGATATAAATCGCAAACATCATGGTGTCGTTTTCTGCTTAATATTCCGGTGTATTTAAACGGATTATGTTGTGATTGCATGATTTGGGCAAGGCGATTTCGTCGACAGGACGCGTGTTTTTATTCGCATATAGGGATGCAAACATTCGCTTTCATAGATTCTTCTGGCTTGTTAGACCGATAAATCGGTAGAACAAAATATTCTGGATTTTCCGGGACGCCTGGTAACGTGCATTTATTTGAAGCAGAAACAATAGTTGTGTACCGTGTTGCCATCATGAACAATCCAATAGAATGAGAACGATTCCCCTGACATTGCTACGTCATCCTGTGCATCTGCTTTCGCTCGGATTTGGCAGCGGCTGCGCACCGAAGGCACCCGGTACGATGGGCACGCTGGTCGGGGTGCTGTTTTACCTGCCGCTGCAATTGCTGGCACTGCCTTATTATGTCGGAGTTGTCGTGTTCGTCTCGTTGATCGGGGTCTGGCTCTGCGGACAGACCGCACGTGCGCTCGGCGTGCATGACCACCCCGGCATCGTCTGGGACGAAATCGCCGGTTATCTGCTGACGATGGTGGCTGCCCCGTCCGGTTGGGGCTGGATAGCGCTCGGCTTTGTCCTGTTCCGGATCTTCGATATCTGGAAGCCCTGGCCCATCGGATTGCTCGATAAAAACCTCAAAGGTGGCCTCGGGGTGATGGCAGATGACCTGCTGGCAGGCATTTTCAGCTTGACTATAATGCAGATAATGGCTTATACATTATAGGGATAGGACTAATTTCAAGAATCAATCTTAAAAACCAGATGAACAAAGACTGTAAATTCATTCACCTGTTTGTACTCTGCCTGTTCATGCTGTCACCGGCCGGTGCGGCACATGCGGATATTTATAAGTATGTGGATAAATACGGTAGGGTCACGTTGACAGACAAGCCGAAGAATTCCGATTACAAACGTCTGGTCAAGACCTGGAAGGGCTGGGAAGAGTCGAAGAGCCAGATCGCGCTGAAGGACTTCTACAAGAACAAGGAACTGCATACCGAGACTATCGATGCACTGGCCAAACGTTATGGTTTACCGCCACCGCTGGTGCACGCCGTCATCTCCGCCGAGTCCGCCTACGACGCGAATGCGATCTCCCGCGCCGGCGCTGTCGGCCTGATGCAACTGATGCCAGAGACTGCCCGCCGTTATGGTGTAGCCAACCGCCGTAACCCCTCCGCCAACGTTGAGGGCGGCACCCGCTACCTGCGTGATCTGTTGCTGATGTTCAATAACGATCTGTCACTTGCGCTCGCCGCGTACAACGCCGGTGAAGGTGCGGTGAAACGCGCCGGCAACGTGATACCGCCGTATCCGGAAACGCGCAATTACGTGAAGAAGGTTATTAATTTCTACAATAAATACCGCACCGCGTCCTGAGTACCGCAAGAGTAGTTATTCGCATCATGTCCTGAGTACCGCAAGAGTAGTTATTCGCATCATGTCCTGAGTCCTGCAAGAGTAGTTATTCGCATCACGTCCTGAGTACCGCAAGAGTAGTTATTCGCCAACCCGTCATTTCCGGTAAATGTGTCGCAGTTGTCAAGCCGTCATACTGGCGAACGCCAGTATCCAGTCGGACAAAGCGTCGTTTACAGATGTATCGCCTGCGGCGATGATTAAATTGACTGGATACTGGCGTTCGCCAGTATGACGACAGCTTGAGTTGCGTTTGCAAGTATGATGTAGGTGTGGAGTTGAATACCTGGATGAATTAGCAGGTGTCACGGTAATCAAGTTGTCATTCCGGGGCTGTGTTAGCAGGTGTCGCGGTAATCAAGTTGTCATTCCGGGGCTGTGTTAGCAGGTGTCACGGTAATCAAGTTATCATTCCGGGGCTGCGTTAGCAGGTGTCGTGGTAATCAAGTTGTCATTCCGGGGCTGCGTTAGCAGAGCCCGGAATCCAGTCAGATAAGGTTTTTATACAGATGTGTCGCCTCTGGCGATTATTAAATTGACTGGATACTGGCGTTCGCCAGTATGACGACAGGAATCCAGTTTAGAAAAGCGCACCACATCCTATGGGTCGTGTGCGCCAGCATGACGTTGCTTCCAGCGTTCCAGCGCAGCTTCGTAATAATCATGAATACACGGATCACACCCACGCCCGCAACATTCGTTCGGGTCGGGGGGGTGGGGTGGGGGAGGCACGGACGGATCAGGCCCTGCCTGATCCGTCAACGGCACATTGGTGTTACTCGTCTGTGACACAGCCTTCAGAGGCGGACTTCACGTTCTTGATGTACTTATGCAGCGTGCCGCGTGTGGCCTTGTACGGTGGCATCTTCCACTCGGCACGGCGCTTTGTCATCTCGGCGGCACTGACATCGACGTCGATCGTGTTGTTCACCGCATCAATCGTGATCTTCTCACCAGTGCGAATCAAACCAATCGGGCCGCCTTCCTGCGCCTCCGGCACCACATGGCCGATGATGAAGCCATGCGAACCACCGGAGAAGCGTCCGTCGGTGATCATCGCCACATCGTTACCAAGGCCAGCACCAATGATCGCCGAGGTCGGCGTCAACATCTCCGGCATACCGGGTCCGCCCTTCGGTCCTTCGTAACGGATAACTACAACATCACCCTTTTCAATCTGCTTGTCTTCCAGCGCCTTTAACATCAGCTCTTCTGAATCAAACACCTTCGCCGGGCCAGAGAACTTCTCGCCCTCCTTGCCGGTGATCTTCGCGACCGAACCGCCGGGGGCGAGGTTGCCCTTCAGGATACGGATATGACCGGTTTCCTTGATCGGCTTGTCCAGCGGCTGGATGATGTCCTGGCCCGCCTTCAGACCCGGCAGGTCAGCCAGGTTCTCGCGGATGGTCTTGCCGGTCACGGTCATGCAGTCGCCGTTGATGCGACCCTGTTCGAGTAGATACTTCATCACTGCCGGGATGCCACCGATATTGTGCAGGTCTTCCATCACGTATTTACCGCTTGGTTTCAGGTCGGCGAGCACCGGGGTGCGATCTGCCACCCGTGCAAAATCATCTATCGTCAGCGTGATGTCAGCGGCACGGGCCATGGCAATCAGATGTAATACCGCGTTGGTCGAGCCACCGAGTATCATCACGACCACCATCGCATTTTCAAACGCCTCACGCGTCATGATGTCGCGCGGTTTGAGATCAAGCTCAAGCAGCTTCTTGATCGCGGCACCGGCATTAAAACATTCCTCCAGCTTCAACGGGCTGATCGCCGGGGTGGACGAGCTGTACGGCAGTGACAAACCGAGCGCCTCGATCGCCGAGGCCATCGTGTTCGCCGTGTACATGCCACCACAGGCACCGGCACCGGGGCAGGACTTCTTCACGATGTCGAGCCGGGTAGCATCATCAATGCTGCCGGAGATAAACTGGCCGTAACTCTGGAATGCCGAGATGATGTCGATCTTCTGGCCGTCGCGGACACCGGGATGGATCGTGCCGCCGTAGACCATGATCGCCGGGCGATTCAGCCGCGCCATCGCCATGACTGTGCCCGGCATGTTCTTGTCGCAACCGGGTAAAGAGATATTCGCGTCATACCACTGTGCGCTCATGACCGTCTCGATTGAGTCTGCTATCAGATCGCGCGACTGGAGCGAGTAGCTCATGCCATCCGTGCCCATCGAAATACCGTCACTGACGCCGATCGTGTTAAAACGCATACCGATCAAGCCCGCCGCCGTCACCCCGGCCTTTACCTTTTCGGCGAGGCCGAGCAGATGCATATTGCAGGTATTGCCCTCGTACCAGATGCTGGAGATACCCACCTGCGGTTTTTCCATGTCCTTTTCGGTCATGCCGATGCCGTATAACATCGCCTGCGAGGCGCCCTGCGACTTCGCCTGCGTGATTGTTGCGCTGAACTTGTTCGTTTTCGTGGTCATTTTGGTTCCAGACTGTGGGTTAATGCGGTAAAGGGCGATAGAATACAACAGAGTGGCATGCGCTGTCAGCGAATGTGTGCCTGCGGCACGGCTAGTAGTACTGGATTCTGGCGTACGCCAGAATGACGAAGGGGGGTGGGAGATTTCTACGACTCGACCCAAGATGCATCTACAACTCCCGTCAAAATGGCGCAGGAGGCATCTACACCTCCCGTCATACTGGCGAACGCCAGTATCCAGTGAAACAAGAACCGACCGCTCCGCGGGTGGACATTAAAGTATTACAGACTATGGCAAGATCAGGGCATAAATCGACACAATGAACAGACAAATTCCGACATTCCGCGACCAACTGGCCAGGCTGATCGCCACCCCCTCCGTCAGCAGCCCAGATCCATCTGTCGACATGAGCAACCGGCCAGTGGTAGACACGCTCGCCACCTGGCTGGCGGACTGCGGGTTTGCGGTTGAAATAATGGACGTGGTCCAGGTGCCGGCGAAGGCCAACCTGATTGCAGTCGCCGGCAAGGGCGAGGGCGGCCTGGTGTTGTCCGGCCATACCGACACAGTGCCGTATGACCATTTCGGCTGGCAACAGGATCCGTTCATCCTGACCGAGCGCGATAACCGGCTGTACGGGCTGGGCGTATCGGACATGAAGTGTTTCTTCCCGATCGTGCTCGAGGTCGTGCGCGAACTCGACCTGAACATGCTGAAACACCCGTTATATATTCTGGCCACCTGCGATGAGGAAAGCACGATGTCCGGCGCGAAGGCGCTGGTCGAGGCCCACCGCGCGCTGGGCCGGTATGCGTTGATCGGTGAGCCGACCGGGTTAAAACCGGTCAATATGCACAAGGGTGTGCTGTTTGAGACGGTAAAACTGATCGGCCAGTCTGGCCATGCAAGCAACCCGGGGTTCGGGCGCAGCGCGCTGGAGGGTATGAACGCGGTGATCAACCATCTGATTGGCTGGCGCGATGAATTGCAGCAACAACAGACCAACCCGGCGTTTATCGTCCCGGTGCCGACACTGAATTTTGGCAGTATCCACGGCGGAGACAGTCCGAATAGGATCTGCGGCCAGTGTGAGCTGCGCATTGATATGCGTTTCTTGCCGGGCATGGACCTGGGTGAGTTACGGGCGGGTATCCGGCGCACGGTGCTCGAATCGATCGACGGCCGGGGACTTATCGCGGAATTCGACCTGTTTCCCCCGGAGCTGCCCAGCCTGTACACTGCGAATGAATCGGAGATTGTCCGTCTGGCCGAGCGGTTAAGCGGGGCACAGGCCGGCTCGGTCGGCTTCGGTACCGAAGGCCCGTACCTGAATGCGCTGGGTATGGACACGGTTGTGCTGGGACCCGGTGATATTGACGTGGCCCATCAGGCTAATGAATACTTGGCGCTGGAGCGGATAGAACCCATGAAAAAAATCGTCAGTGAACTGATCAAACACTTTTGCATGTGATGCCATGACAGAGAATACCCCCGAATTTGCACAATGGTTCCGGTCCGCCTCGCCGTACATCCGGCTGCACCGCAACAAGACCTTTGTCATCCACATTGAAGACGATGCGATCAACGCCGAGTCGTTCACCGAACTCGTCCATGATCTGGCGCTGCTGAACAGCCTGGAGATCCGGCTCGTGCTCGTCTACAGCACAAGGCACTCGATCCAGGAGCGGCTGAAGGAAAACAAGATCCGGCAGTATTATCACAACGACATCCGCGTGACCGACGCCGAGACACTCGAGATCGTCAAGGACGCCGCCGGCAAGTTGCGTATTGAGCTCGAGTCCGCGCTGTCGATGGGGCTCGGCAATACACCGATGTCACAGGCCGAGGTCGTGGTCACGTCGGGCAACTATGTGCGGGCGAAACCGCTCGGCATCATTGACGGCGTGGACTTCAAGTTCACCGGCGTCGTGCGCAGCGTACAGGTTGATGCGATCAACGCGAAGCTGTGGGCCAACGAGATCGTGCTGATCCCACCGGTCGGTTATTCGATCACCGGCGAGAGTTTCAACATGGAGGCCAAGGCACTGGCCGCCGAGGTCGCGGCCGCGCTGAACGCTGACAAGCTGATCTTCCTGATGGAATCACCCGCGTTGAAGGACGCGCATAAAGGCGTGGTCCGGCAGCTGACCCGGCACGAGGCCGAACAATTGCTGCAATCACCCTATCCGGATGCACAGAGATTGCAGTCCTGTCTCGGCCTCGCCGTGCAGGCCTGTGCCGCCGGTGTGCAACGCGTACACCTGGTCGACCGGTCGGTTGAAGGCGCATTGATGCGAGAGCTGTTCTCCCGCGACGGCGTCGGCACGATGATCAGCAGCACCTCGTACGACGCGATGCGGCAGGCCACCGTGCAGGACATCCCCGGCATCATGGAACTGATCACCCCGCTGGAAAAGCAGGGCGTGCTGATCCACCGGTCACGGGAAAAGCTGGAACTTGAGATCGACAACTACACCGTCATGTTGCGCGACGATGTGATCATCGGCTGCGGATCGCTGTTCGTGTTCCCGAAAGAAAAGGCCGCCGAGATCGCCTGCCTCGCCATCCACCCGGACTACCACAACTCCGGCCGGGGCGAACAACTGTATTCGACGCTGGTACAGAACGCGAAAAAGGCAAAGATAAAACGGATATTCGTGCTGACCACACATACAGCACACTGGTTCCTGGAACTCGGGTTCAAGGAATCCACACTGGATGAACTGCCGGTGGAGAGGAAGCAGTTGTATAACTATCAGAGGAAGTCGAAGATCCTAACTAGGGATATCTAAAGAAAATAAGCCTGTTATTTGTAAAGTTTATCTAATTGAATAGATTTTTTCAGACAATAAATGAGTGAAAAAGGTGGATTGATTAAAAAAATAGGATTTTAGTAAGACGATATGTCAAAACTACCTCGATGGAAAACAATATCTGCAAAGGATGGTGTATGGCGAATACAACTGTCTTCTTGGAAATATTTTCATGATTACGTCCGTCAACAGATGTTGGACTATTCACACTATGTTTGGAGAGGGCATCGAGATTCGAGTTGGAAGCTCCAATCCAGTTTAGATCGTTCTCTTAAATCAAAGTTGGTATCTGATAGAGATTTACATGCAGCACAACATCTTAAGCGATTTAAGCTATCAGTCCGGGGGCGAAGAGGATCTAGTCCATCACGGATAGATGATGAGAATGAATGGTGGGCGCTCGGTCAACATCATAGTTTAGCTACACCTCTATTAGATTGGACTGAATCCGCTTTTGTTGCTTTGTATTTTGCATTTGAGAAACAAGAAAAATCATCGAACGGGAGTCGAAGTGTATGGGCGCTTGGTGATATGCGATCTAAGAATATAGATATCGAAAAATCTCATAAGTCAAAGAGTCGACCACCAATAATTGAATATATTCGACCTCATCAAGACGATAATGCCAGATTAGTAAATCAGGCAGGTTTATTTACTAGAGTGCCACTGGGTATTACAGTCGAAGAATGGGTGTCAAAGCACAGTGTTGGTGAAGACAATTATGGACATTTAATTCAGTTGATAATCCCTGATAAAGATCGCCCAGAATGCCTAAGGACTCTCAATAGAATGAATATAAATCATCTAACATTATTTCCTGATTTATATGGAGCTGGCCATCATTGCAACAACGCATTGCAGATTGAAAAATATTAACCAATAGAGAACTGTGTTAATGGGGACTGATTTATTTTTGTGTAAGACAAGTTCAAAATAAGGGGGGGTAATGTACAAGATTTACGGGGATATGAATTCAGGCAACTGCTACAAGGTTAAGCTGGTGGCAGAGCAGTTAGGCGTGCCATATGAATGGATAGCGGTAGACAACATGAAAAAAGAGACGCGGACGCCCGAGTTTCTGGCCATGAATCCAAACGGAAAAATCCCTGTTCTGATGTTACCTTCTGGAGACTACTTGCCGGAGTCTAATGCAATCCTGTGTTATCTGGCTTCTGGGTCCCCACTACTTCCCCAGGATCGCCTGGAACAGGCTAGAGTTTTTCAATGGTTGTTCTTTGAGCAATACAGTCATGAACCCTACATCGCCACCGCCCGCTTTATCATCCGCTATCTCGGACGACCGAAGGAGCAAGAGCAGGCGTTGCAGTCCAAAATGGCCCCGGGCTATAAGGCGCTTGGCGTTATGGAGGCGCATCTTGCAACTAGGTCGTATTTTGTCGGTGAACGATACACCATCGCGGATATTGCATTGTTTGCCTACACGCATGTTGCCGATGAAGGTGATTTCAGTCTGGCGGATTACCCTGCGATTCGTGCCTGGATCAAACGTGTTCAGTCCCAGCCCCGGCATGTAAAGATTGGGTGACAGTATTAGGTGGCATGTTAATTCATTCATGGACATTCATTTTCTTGTTTTTGATCGCGTAGAAGAGCTCGATCTGGTCGGGCCATGGGAGTTAATTGGTCTGCTGGCGCAACGTAAGCTGTGCAGCCCACAGAAACTGGTTACGCTCAATACGATTACACCCGTTGGGGAACACGGGATGCGGTTTGTCCCTGATGTGCACTACTCGGAAGCTGGCCCTGCTGATGTCGTCCTTGTCCCTGGTGGCAGCGGGGGGCGTATAGCGATGGAAGACGAAAATGTCATATCTTACCTTCAGGATCAGGGTCGAAGCTGTAAAGCAGTATTGTCCGTATGTACCGGCAGTTTTCTGATGCAAAAGGCAGGATTATTAAACGGCAAGTGTGCCACGACCCACTGGTCGTTTCTGGATCATCTAAAGTGTGATTCCAACGTTACTGTCGTCGAGCAGCGTTTCGTGCATGATGGCAATATCTGGACTGCCGGTGGGGTATCAGCGGTCATGGACATGGTACTCGCGTTTATAGCAGAATCATTCGGTGATTCCGTGGCGGCAGATATACAACTCGACGCGGAGTACTTTCCTTCCGACAGGATCTACGGTCGTCCTTTCGAGAGAGAAGATGTTTCTCAGTATATTCGTGATTTGGCGGGACGCGTGTAACGACTGATTCAGTATAAAATCCGCAGTAAAGGGGCCAGAGTGATTTAAATTATTCCGGCCCCTTTACTTAGTATGGGCTTGTCTCCAAAGGAGATAAGTATAAAACGATTCTGCTGGCAACAATATGGGAATATAAATATGCATAGACGCAAGTGTTACACATATGCTCCATGTTATGTCTGCATGAATTTCATTATGGTATTTTTTATATTGATTGCTGGCTGCACCCGAACTCTAGAGTTGCCAGATAAGTTATCTGAGTTAAGGTTTAATTCAGATACAAAAAAGGAAGTATTCAGAAAGTTAGGTCAGCCGCATGATCTCTATCTTGTAAATGATCCGAGCAACCCGCAGTGGTTAACAACAGTATTTCCAACGATATTATTAAATGAAAATCACGATCTGTGGATTTATCTGAGCGGGTCGGTCCAACAAAGTCCATTTGGTTATATACCTTATGCTAACATTTTCCTGTCGGGAAATTATCAGGACTATACATTTCTGATACTGCGTTTTGAACATGAGTCAAATATATTATTAAGTATGGAAAATCATCAGTTCAAGGATTTTGTTAATCTGTGGGAAGATATCCATTATCATGATGAACGTAAAAAAAGTGAGCTGATTACCAAGCAACGTATAAAGGATGAAATGGAGAGATTGACTTTGCCGTTTAATGAAAATGATACTTTTATTATTTATTCAGGAAATTAATCGTCAGTTAACTTATCTCTTTGGATAGGCATCTAGTCTGTTTTTGGAACAGACTACGGTTATCTGAATTAAGTTAACTGTCCCTCGAACTCTCATTCAGGATCGTGAGACAGAGTGGCACGACGCCGATTTCCCGGCCGTCACCAGCGCTTGGTGAAAGTATAACATCAGAATATCCTCTGGCATTAGCTAACATGCATTATCGACTATAATAGCAATATGAAAAATGACCTACAATTTGCCCTGTTCAATTTCTGTTTATGTCATGCAGGATTCCAATAGTGGTGGCAGATTAATGTTATGAAATTACTCGGTGGTTGCCACTGTAGAAATATTTCCTTTTGCCTGGTATGGCGGCCTGAACCATTAATCATTCCTGCACGGAAATGCACCTGTACATTTTGTATGAAGCATAGTGGATCCTGGACTTCCTGTCCTGCCGGCTCTCTCGTTGTTTCAATAAAAGAAAGTTTGTGTGTGTATCGGTATCAGTTTGACACTAAAACTGCCACGTTTCATATCTGTTCTGTCTGTGGGATAGTTCCTGTAGTAACAAGTGAAATTGAGGGTAACCTGTATGCCATCGTCAACGTTAATACACTTGATAACATTGATATTGAGTTGATAAAAAACACAACGACCGATTTTAATGATGAGAATGAAGAGTTTCGCCTCGCTCGCCGTAAAAATAATTGGATTGCGGATGTTAGTTTTCAGTACGCTGTTAGCGTCGAGTAGAGTTTTAATTGGTCAGTGACAATAGAGAATCAATTGTCATTGATACCTTTCTTCGGCAAACTTATTCTTAAATTTACAATAAGAGACAAGGCGCCCTATGCCAGTCAAACACAGACCAGCAACTCGGGAAGATCTCCAGCAAATAGTTGAGATATACAACTCAACGGTGCCCTCTCGAATGGTAACTGCTGATACCGTGCCAGTATCAACCGGGAGCCGGATACGCTGGTTCGAGGAACACACTCCGGATATCCGACCACTTTGGGTGGTGGAAGAGAGTGGACGAATTCTGGCTTGGTTTAGTTTTTCCTCCTTTTATGGCCGCCCAGCCTATGCCAGGACGGCTGAACTGAGTGTGTATGTCCACGAAGACTTCAGACAGCGAGGCCTTGGAACATACCTACTGACGGAGGCGCTGCGATACTCACCAGTGATCCAGATTGATACCCTGCTGGGATTCATTTTCGGTCACAATGAACCCAGCCTGGCACTTTTTCAGCGTTTCGGATTCTCCCGTTGGGGGGAATTGCCCAGGGTCGCTGTTCTGGACGGAGTAGAGCGGGATCTCGTAATTGTTGGAAGACGTGTATAGTTATTGATGTTACGCGTAAGCTTGAAACAGGTCTCGAATCATCGGCACAGGTCAGGGCCATGGAAAAGTCTCAATTAATCGAACAATTACGTAAAAAACGATTAAGACTGTTAAGAGTCTATATTCTCCATGTAGGCTGGTTTACCTCTACCTGTGCCAGTGCAGCGACTGATGCTACGCATATTGCTGTAGTTACCTCACTGTGGTTGGCATTAATTACCGTACCACCTGTCTTGATATTCACTGTTGATGTACATAAAGCCTGCCGAAAAATCGATTCCAGATCCCGTACCTATGGATTAATGCCAGTCATTCTGGCGACTATATTTTTAACGCCATTTGAATCCGGATTAATTTTACCGGCAAAAAACCTTTGGGTGTCACGTTGTATTCTCCGAAGATGGGACAAGTCCCTGACTGTAAGGGCGGAGAAACCTTTGACTGGAGGTGTTCCTTGACGATGAAAGATACTGTCGATATGTCCCGGGTATTAAAATGCAGTTGTCTCTGTGGCAGCATCCGCTATGAAATCCATGCGCCATTGGTTGATGTCATAAACTGCCATTGTTCCATGTGCCGTAAAGCCCATGGGGCGGCGTTTCGTACACGTGCTTCAGTGAAGGTGAAAGATTTTGTATTCTTGTCCGGTGAGGAGATTCTGACCTTCTATGAATCATCCCCGGGAGAGAGACGTTCATTTTGCAGTGTTTGTGGAGCTGTCATTATTACGAAATTTGATCAGTACCCGGATAACTACGGATTCGCACTGGGAACGCTGGATACAGACCCGGAAGTCAGCATACAACGCCATATCTTCACAAATCATAAAGCACCCTGGTACGTGATTACAGATGATCTGCCGCAAATAGAAGAGTTAAGTGATACGGATTTGCAGGCGGTAAAGGGCAATAAGGGGTGAAGTTGAGAGACCCCGATCATAATGCGAACAGAATATTATTAGCGGGAGTTATATTTTTTATAACTTCACTTTCCGGATTATTATTACTCGATTTTATAAATATGGGCCTGCTTTCTGTACTTAAAATTTATATTGCTCTTATATGCTGTGCTGTGATCGTAGGGGATCGTTACTATGTCATGCGCATGAGCAAAGGAAAATACGATGATACTTGAAGTAGCAACGCTTGATGTAATTCCCGGGAAGGAACAGGAGTTTGAGGCGGATTTCGCCAGAGCGCAGCAAATTATTTCCGGCATGAAAGGCTACATAAATCACAAGCTACATAGATGTATTGAGAAAGAAAACCGGTATATTTTGTTGGTAAACTGGGAAAAGCTGGAAGACCATACCGTGGGTTTCAGGCAGTCCAGTCAATATCAGGAATGGCGCAAGTTATTGCATCATTATTACTATCCATTTCCAACTGTCGAGCATTACATCAGTATAGAAAAGTGAGGCAAGTGTGAATGAGGGTCAGAGCAACAATTCACAGTAATGATAGATGTAAATTAAATTAATTGTTACTCTGGCCCTCGTTGGCTTTGGAATTCTTAAACATTGTAATGGGGGAGCAGTGATGGGAAACGTCCGCATTATTTTCATAATCCTTTTGTTATCACCGAATTATATTCACGCACAGGTAAATAAAGTTCTGCCTGCGGAAAGTCGGAATATGCAACTGGTCGGGGTCAGTGATCTGCAAGGACGTCCAGCCTATCAACCGGTGATACACCAGCAAGCCAAGCGTTGGATAGCCTATATCGGTCTGCATGAGGGCAGCGAGATAAACCCGCTGAATGGCCGGATAGAAGGGAACGGAACAATAGCGGTTGATGTGACTGACACACAGCAACCACGCATTCTAGCCCATATACCCGGTGACTATCTGGAGCCGGGCAAGGACAGTGAGGCGCAGTTTGTCAGGGTCTGCGATATTGCCAATGGGACATACCTGTTGCGTGATGCTGCGTCCCGTACCCGCCATGAACTCTGGAATGTCACGGATCCTGCCCATCCTGAATTTGTAAATATCATTGTGGATGGGTTAAAGGGTACGCATAAGAACTGGTGGGAATGCGATACCGGCATAGCTTATCTGGTTTCGCAGGACCCGACATGGCGAAAACGACCTATCAAGATTTATGATCTTAGTGACCCGGTTCACCCCCGCTTCATTCGTGACTTCGGTCTTGATGGTCAGCAGCCTGGTTCCGGGATGGAACCAGTGCCGGGCCCGATCCATGGACCGATTTCTTATCAGGGGCGGGTCTATTTCGCCTATGGCAGCTCAAGTATGGGCACGATACAGATAGTGGACCGCGAAAAACTGCTTAATGGTAATCCTGAGCCGACCCCAGCAAACCTGCTGTCGCCACAGATCGGACGCCTCGATATGCCGCGTATCTGGGGCGCGCATACTACCTATCCGATGTTAGGTGTCCGCATCAAGGAGTTTGAACACGATGCTGTAGGAAGCGTGAAAGATATTTTAGTGGTCACCTCGGAGACACCACGGGAGGACTGCAGGAATGCACGTGCTCCCCTGTTTTTGCTCGATATTAGCGAACCACAATATCCGTTTCCGATAGCAAATTTTCTGGTACCAGAGCAGTCTGGAAATTTCTGTGCACGCGGCGGACGCTTCGGCCCGCATTCAATCCAGGAATCATTTACCCCGTTGTTTTATGGAAAAATGGTGATGGTTTCCTATTTTAATGCCGGCGTGCGCGCAGTGGATGTGCGCGATCCATTCCATCCAGTGGAGGCGGGTTTTTACATCCCTGCTATCACCGAGAGGACCAAGCCGATTTGTTACGAGGAACAGGGCAAGCAGATTTGCTCAACCGTGATACAGACTAATAATGTGGAGGTAGATGAACGTGGATACATTTATATAGTGGACCGTTCCGGCACGGGTATGCATATACTGGAGTTGACTGGTGATGCAAGGGCTGTGCTCGAATCACAGTAAATCAATGCGTAGATCGGGGTCAGAGTAAAAGAGGTTGCTGCATAGCCGATTATATAGGAGCCTCCGTGTGCTAACTGATCCGGTAGAAAGAACAGCAGCGTACAAAGCGATAATTGCAGCCGTGAATAAGGAAGCCGAGGCGGAAGCTGCTGCCTATCGCTCACGAATGGGATATTGCCACGTGCTTTGGGGAGCGAAGCAGCGGATTCTCAAGGAGAAATACGGGATTGAGTGGAAGACGCCTGCGGAGATGAATCCTTTAACGTGTTTTGATTGAAATTCGACATACTATGAAAAACGAATACGATTTCTGCAAGGGCGAACGCGGCAAATATGCCAGGCAATATGCAGAGGGCACCAACGTGATCTTTCTGGATGCCGATGTTGCCAAGGCATTTCCGGACTCGGAATCTGTAAACAAGGCCTTGCGCTGGCTGATCCAGAACAAGGTAAAAATCAACAGGCAGAAGTAAACAGAATTGACGAATCAAGTGTCTATTTACTTAATCGCCCGGACATCTCACTGAATTAAGTCATCTGCCCCATAAACAAGATTCAGGCGGCCTTACGGCGGCGTATGATTTTCACCTCTTGCCCCAGCCTCGCGAGCATATTCACCAGTGCATCAATGCTGAACTTGTAGATCATGCCATTCATCAACGCACTGACTTCGGGTTGATTAATTTCCAGCAGCTCCGCCGCTTCTTTCTGTTTCAAACCTTTCTTGCGCAGATGTTCACGAATTTCCAGTAATAACTCTGCGCGGATTTTCAAATTCGCTGCCTCGGGTTTTTCAAATCCGAGTTGTTCAAAAATATTATCGGCAGGTTTGACACTCATTACAGATTATTCCTGATCAGTTTAAGTCTTGCCCTCGCGATTTCGATATCGCGCCGGGGCGTCTTTTGTGTTTTCTTGCGAAAGGCATGTAGCACATAGATTGTATGTACATATTTCGCGATATAAATTACCCGATACTGGCCTTCATGCTGGACCCGGATCTCTCTTACCCCTGGGCCCACTGAAGACATCGGCTTCCAGTCGGCTGGTTCATAACCTGCCTGCAGTGCCATTAGCTCGGTACCGAATTGTTGTTTAACCTTGTCCGGGAACTCACGGATATCGCGTCTTGATGTTCCCAGCCATTCCATTGGCTTTAGCTTGTCCATTGCCAGAGTATAGATAATTATCTATAAATAATCAAAGATTCAGTAGGGTGAATATCCCCTGATTGAGGTATGGCGTTTGTGCTATTCGGGAAGTAAATTTCTTGAATGCCTATTTCATATATCTTCGTCGTTTTCTTTTCAAATCAAATCAGCTTTACAGACGTATCCATATGGATACAATTATCGCAGTGAAGTAAAGCAAGCCAGCGGCTTGATATCAAGCGTGCACAAGCGATGGTTGGTGATTTAGAGAGAGACTGATGAAAAAACGGACCGGAAACAAAAAGATCAGCGTAATACCATTCGATGCGGCGAGATATCTTGGTGATGATAACGCCATTGCCGAATATTTGACGGCCATTCTTGAAGCAGGGGATTCTGACCTGTTGCTGGTAGCCTTGCGAGATGTCGCACGCGCCCGAGGTATGGCACAGGTTGCAACAGACAGCGGCCTGGGGCGGGAGAGCCTATACAAGGCACTTGCACCAGGCGCCAAACCACGGTTTGATACGGTTATAAAAGTAGCACGGGCATTGGGAGTAAATTTTACGGCAAGCGCGGTTTGATAGTATTAAGTGGAATTGCAGTGACAGCTCACATATTAAACCAAACTGGAAGTCACCATGCACATCGACCTTGAGTAAACGGGCCGGAGTGATTTAAATTAAATCGCTCCGGCCCCTTTACTCAAGGAAATCATCAACAGGCAGAAGTGAGCTGAGTAAAATAAGTCCGTCCCCTTTTTACTTACTAGACCCGTAAAGGCCGATATCTTCGAGTAATTTATGTGCCAGATCGGGTTGCAGATGCTATATTTGTCATAACAGCATATGAGTTATCCGGTAAACCACTACTTGCATACCGGCGACGCCGTCGAAGAAAACGCTCATGACCAGGAAGAGATTCCCTGCTGGCTGGGATGAAGCCAGAGTTAAAGGTGTTCTTGACCATTACGAGTCACAGACCGGGGATGATGCTGTAGCAGAGATTGCAGTCAGCGTATGCACCAATTAATGTTTACGCAAAAATTCTATCAATGCCTGGTTGAACTCATCCGGTTGTTCCCAGACCAGCACGTGTCCGGCTTCTGGCATCACCAGAAATTCGTAGTTTACCGTCAGATGTTTGCTCCACAATCGAATTGCACCGGATGGTGTGGTCAGATCGGCTCCCCCCGCGATGACAAAGGTCGGAACCGTGACTGAAGCGACCTTCTGGGGCGTGTTTGGTGTTCTCAGTGGCGGGCGCACTGCGCCTTCCTGTTCGCCATTATCGTGGATCGCCAGCCAGCGTTTTACACCTTCCGGATTCATACCACGATAGCTGGGACTCATCTCGCGAACCTCTGCCGGCTGATTATCCAGCACCGGAATTTCTGCAATTGCGCGAAAGGCATCGCCCTCCGGGTCATTTTCCAGTCCGAGTCCGCTTGCGGCGATCACCAGACTGCTGACACGTTCTGGTTTCCACACGGCATAATCAAGTACAACATAGCCACCCATTGCGGTACCCACCAGATGCACCTTGTCCAGTTGCAGTTGATCAAACAGCACATTGAGAGTATCGGCAACCGGTAGTGGGTCCGCCCCTGGACGCACCGTGCTTTTGCCCCAACCGGGGCTGTCGACGGCAATCGCGCGGTACCCGGCCGCGGCCAGTGCCGGGATGGTGTATTGCCAGATGTCTGAATTACCGGTACGGGGGTGCATCAGTATGACCGGTTCACCGGAACCACCGCTATCGATGATCCAGAGCTTTACATCGGGCAACTCGACGTGGCGTCCGGAGAATTCGGCTGTGTAGGCATAAGGGGAGAACCAGATTCCCGTCAGAACACACAGAATGAGATTACGCCATATCATGATATGTACCCCCTATGTTGAAAGACCACAATCGAGAAAAATCCGGACAGCGTGGCTATCTTTATCCTGATAGTCCCCGCGTAATCCAGATTTCAAAGACGATAATATAAATTGCCAGCCTGCTATCATTCAGGGCATGTGCCGAATCGACAACCGCGTCCGAGGTAGTCGAGCGTATCGTTCAACTGCACGGGGACGAATCCATTCCGGTTTGGCATTTCGATCTTCGGCAGAGTATTCGCGTCAATGACATCACCCTCTCCGATAATATTGTTCCGGTAAAGCAGGAAGGCGGTCAGTGCGTAAACCTGGTCTGCTGTGAGTTTCTGGTCCGGATCGACCGGGATATTGTAGAGATTCGGCGGCATCGCACGGTTGATATAGTCCCATATCATCGTTGCAAACGGCCAGTAACTACCGATAGTTTTCTCCGGATGCAGTGTGCCCAGCGTGCCCTGGCCGCCGATGAGGGCAGGGCCCATGCCTCCCCGCAAATCCTGTCCGTGGCATGAGGCACACCTTTGTGCAAAAATCTTTTCTCCCTCTCCGGGAGAGCCGCTCCCGCGCGGGAGTTCCATGCCTTCAGGACCAATCGCGATGTCCCATGCCTGGATCTCTTCTGTGGTCGGTGTTCTACCCACATCAGAATACACGCGGTCCTGCGCAAGCGCCGCGATGTTCGTGGTCAACAAGACCAGCATCACAACGGGACTAGACATCCCATATCGCATTGTAAATGCTCCCATCTTCCATTACCTTCCAGGATTGAATTGGATTGAAGTGTGACCGGCTGTCCTCAATGGCGAGCCAATAGTCAGTGTCGACACCATAAATTCTGTTCAACTCGGTCAATGTCGGCTGGACATCGCCTCGTTCATCTGTTGCTCGGGACTGCAGCACGGCCTCATTGCCGTTCCAGTTCCAGGGAAAGTAAAACCGTGTATGTGCGAAGCGGTGGATCGGCTCCAGCAACTTTGCATCTTGCCAGGTACGGCCACCGTCAGTGGATATTTCGACCCGGCTGATGGCCCCACCCCCGGACCAGGCCAGACCGGTTACTCCATAGAACCCGCGATGTGGCAGACTTTGTCCGCCGGATGGATGGGTAATGACCGAATTCACACCCATTTCAAACTGGAACCAGCGGCCTTTACCGTCCGGCCTGAGCGTTGTATGCCCGGGATTGTCCGCATGTGCCATCCACGGCAGGTCGCCTAACTTGATTCGACGCAGCCATTTCACGTTTGCAGGCCCTTCGTAACCGGGGACCACCAGACGCAAGGGGAAACCCTGTTCGGGTCGCACCGGCTCGCCATTCTGTCCCCAGGCGACAATGGCGTCAGCCATCGCTTTCTCCAAAGGTATACTCTTTGTCCGCTTCTTGGCCTCCGCACCTTCTCCGACTATCCACTTCGCACCGCGCTGTACTCCCGTTTCCTTGAGCAGTACAGATAACAGTACTCCGGTCCACAGGCTGCAACTGGTCTGTCCGTGTGTACGCTGGACAGTGGCATCCCGATCCCGTCGTTCCGGTGGTGCGGCGTTGTAGGCACACTCGATGAAATGGACACGGGATACAGAAGGCAGGCTCTTCAGTTCCTCCATGGTGAACATCAGTGGTCGTTCCACCATGCCATGGATCAATAAACGGTGTAGTTTCGGATCGATGTCCGGTATGGCGCTGCTGTGGTTCACATTGAAATGCAGCGGGGCTGGCGTGATGATCCCTTCTATGTCCTGCAATGGTGTGTAGATATCGTTGGTAGCGCGATTGCCGCGGGGTTTGTATGCGCGTTTGGAGGTGACATAACGGGAGCGTTGGCCGTATTCGCGAAGATCACCGGGAGTATCAGGATTGTATCCCGGGCTCCACGCGGGTTCGGTCTGACTGTTTGCGGGTGGTATGCCTGCCACCGTCAATCCGCCAACCACAGTGGCACCACATTTAAGAAACCGCCTCCGGGTCTGATCATGCGAACTCATAAATCTCACCTCCATAGCAAGTGCGGCTCATTCATCACACCCCCCGGTGTATGAACGCCTGCACAATACGGGGATACAGAAACGGCCAGAGCAGTCTATTACAAAGTGGTTGTTGTGACCACCCCGAACATACATCTGATTATCTTCCCGGAACCCGGGATTTAAACTGATAAAATTGCCCGGGTTTTTCAAACTCGAGCATAGCGGTATCAAAAAGGGGTAGTGTATATAGTCGCTGGCTCTTATACTTTTTACTCCCGGGCAATCAACAATTCCGTTTACTGCCAGGCAGACACAACAATCACTCAAAGGAGCGCGCCATGTTCCATCCTCGCCAGATTGCTGCCATCCTCGCCGTTCTCATTACTGTGCCAGCTGCCGCACAACTGCCGACGCGCCACATCCTGCCCGTGGCCGTGGCCAGGCAAATGGCTGATGTCGCCCAGACCCACTGCGCAGAGATGGGCTACAGCATATCTGTCCATGTGGTCGATATCGCGGGCGACACGTTGGTCGCCTACCGTGGCGAAGGTTCCGGAGTGCACACTTTTATCAACAGTTATCGTAAAGCCTATACGGCAATGACCTTCAATCGGCCTTCCGCTGAATTTAATGAACGCCTGGAACAAGGTGATATCGGTACACAATTGCAGTTGATGCTGCCCGATATATCCGGGCAACAAGGCGGTTTGCCCATTCGCGTGGGTGAGGAAGTGATAGGCGGCATTGGTGCATCCGGTGGTGGTATGGGGTCCGATACGGTGTGTGTGCAGGCCGGTATCGACGCGGTGGCGGCGGAGCTTCAATAACTACTGCCGAATGGACGGTCGGTTTACTTGATAGAGAATACAGTCCAGGTAATTAAGAAACTGTCCCTTTAATAATTTTAATTCTTTAATTCATCAATTCCGGGGGGGAGATATGAGTAAACTGAACAGACGTACTTTACTTGGATCTGCAATTGCATCGGCACTGGCCGTTCCATTTTCGCGACTGGTTGGGGCCCAGGTATCCACACAAGGCGCTAACCCGCGTCGTATTGATGTACATCATCATTTTGCGCCGCCGGCCTGGGTTGCCAATGTCATGAACAGGCCGTTACTCAATGTCGCGAATACCAAATGGTCTCCTGAACTTTCACTTGATGACATGGACAAGGGCGGTGTAGCGGCATCTATTATATCGATTACAAATCCCGGTATCTGGTTTGGTGACGTGGCTGAGACACGACAACTCGCGAGGGCTTGTAATGAGTACGGGGCAAAACTCGTGTCTGAGCATCCAACTCGCTTTGGTCTGTTCGCCGCCATGCCACTACCGGATATCGACGGGACACTTCGTGAGATTGAGTATGCCTATGACACACTGAAAGTTGATGGGGTGGGTGTCTTGACCAGTTATGGAGACAAGTGGCTGGGGAATCCCGATTTCAGACCGGTGATGGAGGAACTCAACCGACGCAAGGCCGTGGTGAATGTGCACCCCACTGCCGCCAATTGCTGTAGTAATCTGGATTACGCCCCCGGCTTCAGGTCCGGGACCATTGAATACGGGACTGATACGACACGCGCGATGGCAGGGGTTGCCTTCAGCGGTGATGCCAGACGCTATCCCGACATTCAGTTTATCTGGTCACATGCAGGCGGCACGGCCCCGTTCCTGATCGGCAGACTCGAAAGTGTTGCCAGCCGGTCGAAGGACGCGCTTCCAAACGGATTTGGAGCGGAGATGAGCAGGTATTATTACGACACCGCAGCGGCGTTTAACCGTGGAGCATTGACCTCGCTGATGGAGATGGTTAAGACAACGCAGATAGTTTTCGGCACGGACTTCCCGCCCGGGGAAACCAGCGTCAAAGCAGCCGAATTGCTGGCAGCAACGGGCCTGTTCAGTGAAAGTGATATGCGTCTGATTAACCGGGAAAATGCACTCAGGTTGTTTCCCCGTTTGGCGTAGTAGTAAACATTACCACCAACAAAAGACAGGAGATAAGGAATGACGCTTGCAAAATCGCTGCTGATCATGATTCTGGTTGCCGCCCCATCAATAAGCTGGAGTCAACAGGACCCTATAGAGAAACTCGCAGGAACGTGGAAACAGGATTTCTCGCAAACGAGGCCGGTGCCATCTCCCGTTCCGCAGAGCCGGTTCCACCGGTGGGAGCTGGCGGGAAAAGACAAGATGAAGCACGTATCTGAAATCGTCGAGGCAGATGGAACAAAGACGGTTACAGAGGAACAGACGGATGACTACAGCGGTAAACCGTATCCGGATGGAGATGAAGGGCAAACAACCGTGTTCCGGCGTATTGATGAGAATACGATTCAGCAGATTCGAACCGGCAAGGACGGCCAGATTGTCCGCTTTCTTGAACGTGTTATCTCACCGGATGGCAAAACGCTGACGGTACGCCAGGTCGGTGTCACCGCCGAGGGAAAAGGGAACCAGGAGATACAGGTTTATCAAAAGCAGTAGTGAATTAAGTGAGTGAATTATGTGTCAGTTTATTTAATAGCCCGAACTGGAATTTACCATGCACATGGACTTTAGCCGTTGCATCGAAGACGGTTTACGCCGTGCCACCAAAGGTCAAGGATTTCGGTACATTTCCAGTCCGGGCGTTTGCCAAGGTAGTAACTTGAGTAGTGCGCTATAAAAAAACATGTCTCCAGACACATTGTTTGCTTTCTCGCTTTTCGCTCTTGTCGCATCTATCACGCCTGGACCGAACAATATCATGTTGTTAACTTCCGGGGTGAACTTCGGGTTCAGGTTAACAATACCTCACCTGCTCGGCGTCAGTTCAGGATTCCTGTTCCTGTTGCTGGCGGTAGGTCTTGGACTTGCGGAGATCTTCACGCGATTACCCTGGGCGTTCGTTATTCTCAGGTGGGTCGGTGCATTTTACTTGCTGTACCTGGCCTGGTGCATCGCCATGTCTGGTCCGGTCAATGATACGAACCCTGGCGGTCACCCTGCAAAACCGTTGGGTTTTTGGGGTGCCGTAGCGTTTCAATGGGTAAACCCGAAAGCGTGGGTCATGGCGGTAAGTACATTCAGCACATATGTACCTGCTGCAAGCGGGCCGAGTACTATCGTCAGTGCAGCGGTAGTGTTCTCAATAATAGGATTGCCTTGCATAATAGTGTGGGCACTGTTCGGCTCAGGCTTGCGTCATGTCCTTCAGGTTAGACGTAATCTCGTTATATTTAATTACAGTATGGCTGCCCTGCTGCTACTTTCCCTTTATCCGTTACTGAATTAAGTGCCAGTTTACTTGGAAGCAGGTAAAGGCGAACATCGGCACTTAAGTGCCGGACTGCTTGTTCGCAATGAAGGCGGTGCAATTGAGTTCCCGTATCAGGCAGTCAAGGTCGAGATCTTGTTGCAAGCAGGGTAAATTGTCTTCTAACTAATGTCCCCCAAATGTCAAGAGTGGTAAAGTACCACTGGGGTTGTGTCAATTACAGAAATCAAACATCAGGGGGGATATGGGCAGGATTCCTGCGGTAATATATGCTGATGAGATTAAATTATTTTTGAACAGGAGCGTATGACAGATGTCCATTGATCCGAAGGTTCTTGATTTTCGTGCCCATGGCGCACGTCGTTTTGAGGGTAAAGTTTGCGTAGTGGCCGGTGCCGGTCAGGGAATTGGTAGTGCCACTGCTCGCAGGTTTGCGCAAGAAGGTGGAATTGTTGTTGTTGCGGACATCGTAAAGGAAACCGCAGACAAGGTCTGTCAGCAGTTGCGTGATTTTGGTGCGACGGCGACACCGTTCATCGGAGATTTAACCAGTCGGGAAGTGTGTGTAGATCTGATTAACAGCACCAGGCAGCAATATGGCCGTATTGATGCCCTGGCAAATATTGTCGGTGGAACAATCTGGGGAAAGTGGTTCTGGACGTATGAACCTGCCCAGATTGAGGCCGAGATAAACAAGTCATTCTGGCCGTCTTTATGGCTATGCTGGGCTGTCGCTCCCGTTATGCTGGAACAAAAATCGGGTGCCATCGTGAATTTGTCTACACATGCTGTATCCAGTACCTATCGGGTCCCGTATGCAGCGGCAAAAGGCGGAGTCATGGCGCTGACCACATCTCTGGCGAAGGAACTGGCACCGCATAATGTGCGGGTTAATGTGGTGGCACCGCACGCAACCGAGGCTGAAGATCGTGTCACTGGCCGTACACATGGATACGACGCGCTCACCCGGCCCCAGACAGACGAAGAAAAACAGGAAAGTGCGGAGATCGTCAATCAGCGTCGGAAATTTGAAATTCCGATGGGTCGTAAAGGTTTATCTGAGGAACAGGCCGCCGCGATTGTGTTCCTTGCCTCTGATGATGCATCGTTTATTACAGGGCAAATTCTGCCTGTGGGTGGAGGCGCTACCTATCCTTTCTGACTATACAAGTTCAGGTCAATATCACTCTTTCCGGGACAGGTAAACTGCCCCCGGATTTTTATATTGGCCTGATCAATTCCGGCCCCTGGTTCTTCGGGCTGTTTACCGCTGTGCTGACCGGCCAGGCCTCCATTGCACCCGTATACGGCAGCAACATCGATTCACCGCCCTTATCCAGCCACTCGTCATACCGATCGGGCGGGATGATGACCGGCATACGGTCATGGATTTTCGCAAGGTAAGGATTCGGTTCGGTGGTGATAAGCGCACAGCTTTCAATGATGTTGTCCGGAGACTCCCGACGTGAACAGATACCCGCAAAGGAGAGCAATTCGCTGTCTTTAAGCCGGATAAACCAGGGCTGTTTGCGACCGTTCGTCTCACTCCATTCGTAGTAGCCATTCGCGGGTATCAGACAACGCCGGTGCCGGAATGCATCGCGAAAAAACGGCTTTTTACTTACGCCATCGGCCCTCGCATTCGCCGGTTGCAGCTTCGTATCCTTCGCCCAGTGCGGGATCAGCCCCCAGTGACAGTTCGCCAGTTCACGGTTGCCGTCCGTCCGGCGGCGAACAACAGCAATGTCATACGAAGGCACGACGTTATAACCCGTGTAAAAAGCGGGTGCATCGTTCAACTGGTAATGTTGAACTATGGTGTTTTTGTCGTTCCAGAACGCGAAGCGGCCGCACATGGTGTCATCATATCGGAAATTGTGCGCAAGAATCACGTGGACGGTATCGGAATGAATTAAATTAACTCTTCCCGGAACTCCGGCACGACACCAATGTTTGATAATTCAGATCAACATGAGACCCCGATTCAACATCATCCCACCCATGAAAATGACCAGTACGCCGGAAACACGGACGATCTCGCTTATCGCCTTGCGGGAGAGGAAGGAGGCGAAGAATCCAAAGCCCAGTAGCGGTGGCAGTGTCCCGAGTCCGAAAAAGAACAGTCGTGCGGCACCTTCGACCGGGCTGCCCGTACCGGCTGCCATGATGTACATCGCTTGCAAGGGGCCGCATCCGAGCAGCAGCCCGTTAAGCAGGCCGATGATGAAAGGGCGGCGGGGCTTGCCAAGTTCGGCGGTGACTGTGCGAGTCAGCTGTTTGGGAAAATGCAGGCTGAAGAAGCGCAGGGCAGGGGTCAGGTTCAGCATCTTCAAGCCGAACAGCACCAGAAATACACCGGCGATCAGAGCGGCGTAACCTCGCATGACGGGTGTGATAGTGACCAACGCGCCCAGCAACCCGAACAAACCACCTATCGTGGTATACGACAGGGTCTTGCCGATACCATAAGCAGTGTGAGCCATTGCCGTCCGTGCGGTACTTGCGGTTTTGTCTACATAGCTGACAACGAAACTGCCGCACATGCCGATACAATGAAAGCCGGTAAGAAACCCAAGTGCAAACAGCATCGCATAACTGATATCGGCGTTCAGTTGCTGCATCACGCCCGGCATGAGGCTGCGACCCCACTGCACCACGCCTCCCACAATGACCAACAGCAGGATGAATACCAGTATATGGCGCAGGCGGTAACCCGTAGACACAGGAGGGTTGACAGGGTGGATAGTGATAGTTCCTCCCTTGAGGGTCTGGGGTACGCTGACAGGCTTGCTTGCGGCGACAGTCACTTCCTGCACCTCATAACCCTTGTCTTTTATTGCAGCAGCGATCGCTCCGGTACCTACCTGTTCCGGATCGAATTTTACTTCTACTCGTTCCGCCGTATGACTGGCATCGACTGTCTGCACACCAGACAGTTTGCCCACGGCAGTTTCAATTGTGGATTCGCAGCCTGAACACTGCATCCCTTTTACAGTAATAGAGCACGACACTGATTCGGACATAATGATCTCTCCCGGATTACACGCTCCTCCCTGTTACACCGTCTGTATCTGTCCGATCGCAGGCCTGACTCAGTATATGCGGACGAAATCTATCAATACCAGCGAATGTAAGTAGCGACGACACTATGTATTGATCTGGATCTAGATCAGGTTTTTGGGGCACTAATAATATCTCAGCCATGAATGTGATAACAGCAGGATGCGATGAATAGATGTTGCTATATTACTGGCAATAGACTATTAACAAGATGAACGTTTAAATTAACTGGAGGGTGTTATGTCTAGAGAAACCGGAGAACATTACCGTTGTGAGAAATGTGGTGCACAGTTGGTATATGAGAAGCCCTGTCATTGCCCGCCTTCGATGCCGCATAGTGAGTTATGTTGCGGGCAACAAATGAAAAAAGTGACACCAGCCAAATAATAGTCACTGCTATATCTGGTATAACATCAAGTCCAGGGTTGCGTGAGCACCCTGGACTTTTTCTACTGAACCAATTTAATTCTCCCCCGAACTCTATTTCAGGTTAGTCCGGTTCGCCAGGTTCTTGGTGGAAAGGCTGGCAATCATACCGTCGAGTCCTGAATGGCCGATTTCACGAACAAAACTCGCGCGGTAGCTCACTATCAGGCTGATGCCATTATAAGAAACGTCGATGACCTTCCAGTCTTCGAGGTGACGGCGCATCCGTAGGGCCAATGATGCACTTTGACTGGTATCACTATCCAGAACCAGCTCAACGATGGCGTCGCCATTCTTTATGATGTTGGTTGTATGTACCGAGGCGGATTCATTGCGATTTGAATACAACTTGTTCAGGTTTGAGAACAACAGATTGCTGTAGGTTCGGACCAACAGGATCCGAAACTCCTGTTCCAGCGCGGCTTTCTGTTCAGCGCTGGCGCTTTGCCAGTATTTACCAACAGCCAGTTGTGTCATCACCTTGAAGTTGAATCGCGGTATCAAGCGTTTTTCCACCATCGCATCCAGCCCGGCACGATTACGCGTATACAAAACCTGATTCTCGCGCATATCGGTCATGATCTCGTCTACAGTCAGGCGCGTGATTTCATCCGGCCCCGGTTTGAGCGGTTGCGCTACAGCCAGGATGCTGAAACAGCAGCACAGATAGAGAACAAGGGTGTGTAGTGATACTTTGAGTTTGTCTGGATATTTCAAACAAGAACCTCCTTATGGGGAGCAACTCCCTAATTATGGCAATATTTTCTGGCCAGATATGTGTGACAAGGCACAGAGTCGATGATAAATCAGAGGTTACCCATAATCGGTCAGATGGAGGGTGTTCAGGCACGTTCCCGATGGGGGCAGGGAGTTTGGCATAACAGGGTAAAGAAAGGATGAAAGGGCCGGAGATAACTGAGATTAACAGGTACTCTCAGTTGTCTCCGACCCGATGTTACGGCAGCTTAATTGTTGGTTACGAGGTCCACACGTCTGTTTTGAGCACGGCCCGCATCAGTGTCATTGCTGGCAACCGGCAAATTTTCGCCCATGCCTTTCACTATCAAACGGTTATTATTGATGCCGTTACGGACAAGGTAGTTGCCCACGGACTGGGCACGGCGTTCTGATAAGGACATATTGTAAGCGTCAGAGCCCACATTATCGGTATGACCTTCAACCACGATGTTCATGGCCGGGTTACCCTTGAGCATGTCAATCGCAGTATTCAGTTTGCTCTCCGCGGTTGCTGTCAATACCGCACTATCATACGGGAAATTGACGCCTTCCAGACTCAGGATGACATGACAACCAACGGCATTTACTTTCTGACCGGCAGGTGTATTGGCGCACTGGTCGCTGGCATCTACCACACCGTCACCATCAGTGTCCAGCGGGCAACCCGTACTGTTCACAGCAACGCCACGCGGTGTATTCGGGCAACGGTCATTATTATCGGTTACGCCATCACCATCAGTGTCTACGGGTGCCGGTTTTACAGGCATTGGTTCTTCCTTGCGAGGAGCCGGTGCCGGTTCAGATCCACCGAAGCTATATACCAGTCCTGCGGAATAAAAGTTAACGCCCTTCTTTTCGCTGAAAGCATCGTTGATCCTGTATTGTTCTGCCTCAGCACGGAAGGCAAGTGATTCTGTAAAGTCATACTGCATTCCGAGGCCGTACTTATAGTCGATATCACGTTCGCGGGTGCGAGTGGGGGGCATATGGGTTGAACCGGTTCCTCTAAACAGATTGTTAGTCTGTGCGTAATTACCACCGAACAGGATCAAGCCTGACAACTGCTCAGAGAATGGCATCATACCTACCAGATCGAGGTTGATACCTTTCAACCTGGTTGCGGCCTCGAATGTTCCTGGCGGTGAGTTCTGGAGAAAATAACCGGATTCGCCCAAATCAAAGTAACCGGCCTCAACAGCCAAGCTGGAATTGAACTTGTACCCGCCGAACACTTTATATCCAAGGTCGATCTCATCTTCCTTGTCATCCTCAATGGTGAAACCGGTCCCGAACAGTTTCATCAGGGCCTCGGCTTCATCGGTTGTGTGTGTTGTCCGGCCAATACCAGCGCCAAGGTACAGGCCTGTATCCGCAGCCATAACAGCCTGGTTACCGGGTAATAATAATTCAACCAACGTTATTATTACTGCGTTTATTATTGTTGTTTTCATCTACTACTCCTGATTGCTGTAGGTAAAACGAAGATGTTTAGCGGTTTTAAACATGCAGAATTGTTGTTGAATCCAGCCACTCATTTCGGAGTTGCTGAAGAAACAAAAGAATTTATCCGATGATTAAAGTTGGGCGTATATTGCCCTGAAGTAGAAATATGATCAGTTCGTTAACGTACACAACCGATGTCCTGGTGGTGTTATTCGGGTTAGGACAACTGAGGCAGTGATGTCCCTGGTCTACAGGCATGGTGACACTATCTGTACAGAAATAGTGTCATGCTCCCTGTGGCAATGAACTATAATGCAATGAAGGTGATCGCTGATTACTGCGCAGGAAGGACTATATGCAACATCCCGGTTTTATTCTGAACAAGCAAAGTCAATTGCGAATTGAAGCTGAACATCGTCTTAAACAAGGCACTGCCCCACAATCCAGGGATTACACACTCAATACAGATACTCTCGCGCTCCTTTACCAGCTTGCCAGTGATCCCAGGCAGGCGGATGCTGCGCTCAAATTGTTACATGAATTGCAGACATATCAGGTGGAACTGGACTTGCAACATGAACAACTTGAAGCCAATGAACATGATCTTGTCCATGCGCTGAACTATTACACTACGCTCTATAATTATGCTCCAATTGGATATTTCGTCGTTAATCACGATGACCGTATTATAGAAGGCAATCTGGCCGGGTCTACATTGCTTGGAGTCGACCAGGGCGAAATTGTCAATACACTGCTCCACAGTTATTTCCCCCCCGCAAGCCGTTTAACAATCAGCACCATGCTGAAAAAAATACGCGAGGATCGCACCGGCGGATCTTGTGCCGTGCAAATGGCCAGCAGTGATACTGTCCCGCGTTTGCTCAGGATCACAGCCACCCTTACTCCGGGCGATGAGGCAATACTGATGGTTGTTACAGTGTAAGGATTTTGACAGCCATGCCAGGTGGCGTTTACAGAGATATGTATTAACTTGCCCCCTATAACTGCTACTGACCAGTCTGAGTACGCTGCTGTTGCCACAACGCGAGTTGTAGCAATTGGTGCCTCGGCCGGTGGGCTGGAAGCACTTGATCTGTTTCTGGGACAGACACCAGCCAACACCGGCATGGCCTATATCATCGTTCAACATCTGGACCCGACACGTACCGCATTATTAACCAAACTATTGCAGCGTAACACCCGCATGCCTGTGGTTGAGGCCAAACAGGGCATGCGTATCGTACCGGATAGCGTGTATGTAATCGCACCAAACACGGAACTCAGCGTGCAAGGTGACAGACTCAAGGTGACGCTGCCCGCGGAACCTCGTGGTTTGCGATTGCCGGTTAATGTGTTGTTTTCATCACTTGCCAGCGTACAGGGTGAACGTGCCATTGCGGTCATACTTTCAGGTATGGGTTCAGACGGTACACTCGGCATGCAGGCAATCAAGGCAGTGGGAGGCCTGAACGTGGTACAGGATCCCGCCTCAGCGCAGTTTGATTCCATGCCAACAAGTGCCATCAATGCTGGTTGTGCCGATATTGTCGGGCCAGCCGCCGAGCTGCCTCTCCGTATACTGTCTTACATAAAGCAGGTGCCGGATCCGGTGATAAATACCGAGGCAACTCCGTCTGAAGACACTACCTCAACGCCGCTGGAGTTGATCATCCAGTTACTGCGTCAACATACCCGGCATGATTTTACCCTCTACAAAGTCAACACCCTGCATCGACGAATAAGCCGTCGCATGGCAATTCATAATATTGACTCAATGGTAGTTTATGCGGAATTCCTGAAACAAAATGTGCTGGAGATTGAACTGCTGTTCAAGGAACTGCTGATCGGGGTCACCAGCTTCTTTCGTGACGCTCCAGTGTGGGAATATCTGGCAGAGGTTGCCTTGCCTGAACTGCTTGCCAGACGTTCAAATGTACCCGAATTGCGTGCCTGGTGCGTGGGTTGTTCAACGGGCGAAGAGGCTTACTCTCTTGCCATAGTGTTTAGTGAGCTACTCCAGCACTTGCCACAACCACACAAATTCACTGTCCAAATCTTTGCCTCGGATCTCAGCGCTGACGCTATTGCGATAGCCAGACGCGGCGAATACCCCCGTTCGATAGAGGCCAGCATCTCACCGGAAAGACTGGCACACTACTTTACTTCTCATGAGAAGCATTACCGTGTCATCCAGAGTATCCGTGATATGGTGCTGTTTGCGACGCATGATGTGGTACTTGACCCGCCATTCACCAGGCTTGATCTAATCGCCTGCCGTAACCTGCTGATCTATTTTGATGCCCAGCTACAGGACAGGCTCCTGCCCCTGTTTCACTACAGTATGCGCCCGGGCGGAGTATTGTTGCTGGGGAAATCAGAAACGGTTGGCAGGTCAAAACACCTGTTTGTACCTGTTGAGAATAAACTGCGAATTTATCAGAGTCAGGATCATGCCTCCAGGGGTAAACCTGAATTCCTGCTGAGCTCCTTTCCACCACTAACCACAAAGAACAAGGAGCTCCATGTGAGACCACCGAAAGTCCGCGGTCAGCCAGACGATAACCTGCAATCGGCAGCAGAACATATCCTGTTACAGGTTTATGCACCGGCAGCAGTCATCCTCAACAAGGATGGCGATATAATTTACATCAATGGGCGCACAGGAAAATATCTGGAGCCTGCTGCCGGCAAGGTCAACTGGAATTTTCACGCGATGGCACGTGATGGACTGCGCGCACCCATCTCTGCAGCCATTCGAGAGTCATATACGCACGCTGAGCCGGTACATCTACATAATCTGCGTATACAAAATGGCGTAGAGGAACTGCACGTGGATGTTACCGTCCAGGCATTACACGAACCGGTTCCCTTGCAGGGCATGACCATGATTGTTTTCCGCGATATAAGAAAATTATCGGGTGATAAAGCCCCGGACGGGAAAGGCACAGTGGACTCGTCCTCTGCGGTCCTGCTGCAACAGTACCGGGATGAAATTAACAGCTTGCGTGAGGAGACACGTGCCTCAAGGGAAGAATTGCAATCGGCCAATGAGGAGTTGCAATCAACCAACGAAGAACTGCAATCGACCAATGAGGAATTGACTACCTCCAAGGAAGAAATGCAGTCCATGAATGAGGAATTGCAAACGATTAACAATGAACTTCAGTCAAAACTAGATGATCTTGCCCTGGCCCAAAGCGATATGAAAAATGTCCTCAATAGCATAGATATTGCCCTGCTGTTTCTGGATCAGAAGCTGAACGTTCGCCGCTATACCGATCGGGCCTCCAAGGTTATCAACCTGCGCGAAAGTGACATTGGTCGACCACTTACTGATTTGACCACCAGCCTGCAATATCCTGATATGCATCATGATGCACTCGAAACATTACGTACGCTTGTTACTTCAGAAAAGCAGATATTCACTGATGACAACCGGTGGTTTACCGTGCGTATCATGCCCTACCACAGGATTGACAATATGATCGACGGTGTCGTGATTACTATGGTCGACATCACCCAGACAAAAGCGCTGGAAGCAATGTTGCGTCTGGAGCCTAACGTCTGATTATTTTTTGTATTAAAAAAATGCGATCAATATGGATCAAGTTCAGGGCTTGTGACAATATGTAGTTTGTCTGTTCCATGGGGGGATACTGACGTGAAGAGAATAATAGTAGCTGCTATCCTGACGGTCTGCATGTCTGGAATCACAGGCATGTTGCATGCACAAAACCAGGCACCTGCCGAGGCACCCACAAGCGCCAACTACCCGGCCTGGGCCTATGCTATTCCGGCACCCACACCACCGGGCAATCCGCCAGCGGCCGCAACGGCGGATGACGGCACCTTGTTTTCACTTCCAGGCAGCTCGCTCAAGTTTACAGCGAGCAAGATTCGTGGTCGACACGACGATGGGTCAGGGGTGCGCGTAGCCCCGGCAGACTGGTATCCCGAGGACCATCCGGCTATGCCGAAGATTGTGGCAGAGGGTGACAATGACCGCAGTATCGTGGCCTGTTCACTTTGCCACCTTCCCAACGGTAAGGGCCGCCCGGAGAATGCGCCGCCGACAGGGCAGTCAAGGGACTATATCCTCATGCAACTGATGGACATGAAGAACGGCTTGCGTGAGAGCGCCGATCCGCGCAAGGGTAATACCAAAAACATGAACAGCTTCGCCAGGGCAATGACGGCACAGGAGATGGAAGAGTCTGCCGCTTATTTTGCATCCATGAAATGGACGCCCTGGATAAAGGTGCAGGAAACGGATCAGGTCCCGCGGATGCGTAGTCAGGCTGGAATGTGGCTGCCGATTGAAGGCGCGGATGCGGGCATGGAGCCGATAGGGATGCGAGTTATCGAGACACCGGAAAATGTGGAGTATGCCGAGAAGATGCGCAGTCCACGCTCGGGCTTTATTGCCTATGTGCCGACAGGATCTGTAGAGAAGGGTGCTGCGACGGTTACGACAGGCGACAATGGCAAGACCATCGCCTGCACACTTTGCCATGGGGCGAATCTGCAAGGGGTAGGTCCGATACCGGGGATTGCTGCCCGCTCGCCCAGCTACATTGCACGGCAGCTTTTCGATTTCCAGGCCGGAACACGAAATGGGGTCATGGCCAGCCTGATGAAACCTGTCGTCGCCAGGCTGACAAATGAGGACTTTGTGAATATATCTGCCTATCTTGCGGGCTTGCCAGCAGAGTAGTCATTCAGGTTATTTTGAATCAGAAACATAAATTTGTGCGAAATACCATTTAAAAACAGATAGATAGAAATATTATGGGCGTGTAAAGATAACCGACTTGTACGCTTTTACGGTATACATAAAATTACATAATAAATTCAATAAGATAGATTGATTGGCTGTTTTTAATGATATTCAGGTGTCGGGATTCTTGACAGTAATGGCCACAGCCACACTTGTTCGACTAATAATAACATATTAAAAAACAATGACTTGGTAACGTTGGCGCGAACTTTGTATATAGTTATGCTCAGAGACAATCTGTTTATCTTTGTTACATAACTGACTAAAGGTACAAACCCATGAAATTACTGAAACATTTATTACTGCCTGCATTACTTGTCGTATCAAGTTCTGCTTCCGCTGCCTTGATCGATTTCAAGGCAATGGCAAATGGTGTCGCTTCCTACGATACCTTTACCAATCTGAATTATGGTGAGAGTGCCTGGTCCGCGCTGAACCTGCAGGCGGATTTCGGTATTAATGTATCCATCTCCGGTAAGGTGGGTGGTATAACAAAATATGCCTATCTGGATTATGGTAACGCTGGTCTGGGTACGTGCGGTGTCTTGACAAGCACGGGCCTGACCAAGTTGAACCAGAAGACAGACGGCACCACAAATTTTTGTAATCCCTCCAGCGACGATAACGTGACAGTAAATGAAAGCCTGTTATTTACGTTTAATGAGGCTGTAACCATAGACAAGCTGTGGTTCAACAACCCACATGACGCGGACTACAGCCTGAACGGCAACCAAATCAATATTGGTGGCACGCTGAAAACATTTTCAGCTGCTGACAAGGTTGCTCCAAGGTCGGTGGACTGGCTCTACTCCAGTATGCTGAATTTCAATGCCGGTGACACGCTTGAAATTTCGTATGTCGATGAAGAGTTCTATCTGAGTGCGATGAGTATCAGCAAGCGGGAAGTGCCGGAACCGGCCTCTCTGGCGATACTTGGTCTTGGCATGCTCGGACTGGGATTTGTCCGTCGTCGTAAAGCATAATTTACTACGACCAGCTAACATATAAAAGCCACCTTCGAAAGAAGGTGGCTTTTTTGTTTCAAGGGTCTGTGTGTCTGGATTAATCAGTTGCACCAAATGAGAGCCTGACACCGAGCATTACCAGCGAGTTATCTTCACCGGCATTCACTTCCAGGTTGACTCCCCAGGCAGGATTGACTTCAAACAGGGCATTACCTATAAAGGCAAATGAATCATCTGATTCAAGACCGTTATATCGTGCGCCACCACTTAATTCCAGCCAGCTAGCTATCTGTGATCTCACGAGTGCGTCCACATAGAAACCATCGGAGGAGTCCTCATTCAGGTCGTCAAGACCACCACCGTCCCGGCCGCCAAAATCAAAATTACCAAAATCCACGTCTGCATAGGCTGCTCGTGCTACAAAATCAGTCTGCATACTGGAGGTCTCGAACATCGGTATGTTGATACCTGCGCCTATATCAAAACGCTTGATATCCCGATCCGAGACAAATAAAACATCTCCGTCATCTGCAAAAAAGGTTTCCGAGTCTATGGAGGAATAGCCACCAAATACAAAGAAGCTTTCAGTAAATGCAAATGATGCACGTGCACCCCAGCCGTTACCATCATCAAAATCCTCAAGTAATGTTCCATCTTCGTCATACGGGTCAATACTCAGATTGATGTAATCACCTTCTACATATGAATAGGAAAGATCGCCAGCAGCCGATGCAAATCCCGGCATGGCCAACAGACCTGAACACAATAGTAAACCTTTTTTATTAATCAAAATGTATCTCCAAAATCACCATGTATTTAAAAAGCCGCTTGAAGTTTTTCTTCCTGAGAGAGTCATGCAGATATTATTTTGCCAGTACCCGTCTCATTCAAACGGCTTAGTAATAAACGGTTGGAGTTTTTAATTCTGTACGTTAACGAACTTAATAGAGAACTTTAATGCCATCATGAAATGTTGTTATAAATTAGAGTAGTACTTGAATACACCATATACAGGGAAGAAAACCAGTGAGTGCTGGATGACTATCGTTCTTATTAATAAATACGATTTGATAGATGACTACATCAGGTCCAGACTCACCATACACAAAACATCTATACAGTTTTTAATCAATAAAAGGAGAGAATTATGACAACTGAAGCAAAGTGTCCCTTCTCGGGTGGTGCAGGTAAACACACCATGGCAGGTGGTCCTTCAAATGCAGACTGGTGGCCGAACCAGTTGAAGCTGGGTATTTTGCACCAGCATTCACCAAAATCCGATCCGATGGGTGAGCAATTCAACTACGCAAAGGAATTCAAGACCCTGAACCTGAAGGCCGTCGTAAAGGATCTGCATGTGTTGATGACGGATTCCCAGGATTGGTGGCCCGCAGACTGGGGTCATTACGGTGGCTTGATGATACGTATGGCCTGGCATGCTGCAGGTACCTATCGCATCAGCGATGGTCGCGGTGGTGCGGGCACAGGTAACCAGCGTTTTGCACCGCTGAACAGCTGGCCGGATAACGGTAACCTGGACAAGGCGCGTCGGTTGCTCTGGCCGATTAAACAAAAATACGGCCGCAAGATCTCTTGGGCCGACTTGATGATCCTTGCCGGCAACGTTGCGCTGGAATCCATGGGATTCAAGACGTTCGGGTTCGCCGGTGGCCGTCCGGATATCTGGGCACCTGAAGAAGATATCTACTGGGGTTCGGAGAATACCTGGTTGGGTGACAAGCGTTATTCGGGTGAGCGCCAGCTGGAGAACCCGCTTGCCGCTGTGCAGATGGGTCTGATTTATGTGAATCCGGAAGGACCAAATGGTAATCCCGATCCGGTGGCATCCGGTCGTGATGTACGTGAAACCTTTGCCCGTATGGCGATGAATGATGAAGAGACGGTGGCACTGGTCGCGGGTGGTCATACCTTCGGTAAGGCCCACGGCGCGGGTGATCCCAAACTGGTTGGTCCTGAGCCGGAAGGCGCTCCCATTGAAGAGCAGGGTCTGGGCTGGAAAAACAGTTTTGGTAGTGGCAAGGGTGTACACACCACCACCAGTGGCATTGAAGGTGCGTGGAAGCCCAATCCAACTCGCTGGGACAATGGCTATTTCGACATGTTATTTGGCTATGAGTGGGAGTTGACGAAGAGTCCGGCTGGCGCCCATCAGTGGGTGGCAAAAAACGTCAGACCGGAAGACATGATCCCGGATGCACATGATCGCAAGAAGAAACACCCGCCGATGATGACCACGGCAGACCTGTCACTGCGGTTTGATCCGGCCTACGAGAAGATTGCTCGTCACTACCACAAGCACCCGAAGGAATTTGCTGATGCGTTTGCCCGTGCCTGGTTCAAACTGACACACCGCGACATGGGGCCGCGTGCCCGTTATCTTGGTTCGCTTGTGCCAAGGGAAGAGATGATCTGGCAGGATCCGATTCCGGCAGTGGATCATAAATTGATTGGTGAGAAAGACATTGCTGCCTTGAAGGCGAAGATACAGGCGTCACGGTTGACTGTGCCGGAACTGGTTTCAACGGCGTGGGCATCGGCCTCCACCTTCCGTGGTTCTGACAAGCGCGGTGGTGCGAACGGTGCACGCATCAGGCTCGCGCCGATGAATAACTGGAAAGTGAACCAGCCGGCACAACTTGCGAAGGTGCTGAAGACCCTTGAGGGTATCCAGCGTGCATTCAACAAGAATGCGAAGGGAGGCAAAAAGATTTCACTTGCTGATCTGATCGTACTTGCCGGATGTGTAGGTGTTGAGAAGGCCGCGAAGAAGGCCGGTGTTACGGTAAAGGTACCGTTCACACCAGGGCGTATGGATGCGTCACAGGAACAGACGGATGTGGAATCGTTCGCGGTGCTGGAGCCTGTCGCAGATGGTTTTCGCAACTACGTACGCAAGGGGCTGGAGGGATCGGCTGCCGAGTTATTGATAGACAAGGCGCAATTACTCACACTGTCCGCACCCGAAATGACTGTGTTGATTGGTGGCTTGCGCGTACTTAACGCAAACTTTGATCAGTCTGCACACGGCGTGTTCACCCACCAGCCAGGGGTGTTGACCAATGACTACTTTGTTAACCTGCTTGACATGGACACAAAGTGGCAGAAGTCTGCAAAAGTGGAAGGTGTGCTGGAAGGGCGTGATCGTGCTACAGGCAAGCTGAAGTGGACGGGTACAGTGGTCGATCTGGTATTCGGGTCCAATTCACAATTGCGGGCGCTGGTAGAGGTCTATGCAGCCAGTGACGCCCGGCAGAAGTTTGTCAGTGAGTTCGTGGCGGCCTGGAACAAGGTGATGAACCTTGATCGTTTCGAACTGGCGTAACGGGTGTATCTGTATCCAGAGTTATAGTTAACGCGGTCACAACCTGGATTCGGGGCCTCCGGATACAGGTTGTGACCATTTTTCAGGTCTGGAATTAGCTGGATAACTGTCTACTGGAGCTTACTGAGTAATTGTCTGGCTTCTTCCGCGTTTGCAAACTTGTCATCCAGCTTTAGTGCCTTGTTCAGTGCCTCGGCGGCACCTGCATTATCACCCTTGTCCATCCGGGTGACGCCAAGGTGGTAATAGAGTGTGGAGTTTTCCACCTGGCTCGTTAACGAGTTGTACGTTTCAATAGCAAGATCATATTCGGCCCGGGCCCGATATACCCAGCCCAGCGTATCCAGAAAATCGACCGAAGTCGGCACCAGTTCCACTGCCTTTTTAGCCCATACCAGCGCCTGGTCCAGCTTCTCGCCCCGGTCTGCCGACATCCAGGCGAGATTGTTATAGGCCAGCGCCAGTTGCGGCTGGATCTTGAGTGCCTGCATATAGGACGTTTCCGCTTCCTGCCAGCTACTTATTCCCTGATAGACCATACCCAGATTCATGTAGGCATTTGCATGTTCCGGTGCGAATTTGAGTATGCGGCTGAATTCTTCAATCGCCGCTTTGGGGTCATTCTTGCCGAGATAGGCAGTCGCCCGTCCGTTGTAAGCATCGATGTACTCCGGATACTGTTTCAGCAAACCTGCCCACAACTCAAGTGCCTGGTCATACATCTTTTGATCGGAATAGAGTCTCGCAAGCTCATTTGTCGGCAGGGGATTCTCTTTTTCCTGCAGGATCACTTTCTTCAGTTCTGCTTCAGCCTCTTTATAACTACCGGTCTGACGGAGGGCGACACCGAGGGCGAAACGGGCTCCAGAATGGGCGGGTTCCTGAACCAGTGCATTACGATAGGCCGGTATGGCCTGGTCAGGTTTTTTATACACGGTCATATAGAGATCACCGAGGGCAATATAGGTCCTTACCAGAGTCGGGTCTATTTCCAGCGCCTTTTTCAGGGCGGCTTCAGATTCGGCAAATTTTTGATCGATAAATAACAACCGTGCCTGGCTGTCTTTTACATGTGCATCGTTCGGTGCGGCTTTGAGTGCCTGGTCGATTAATCCACGCGCCTTATCCATATCCTTTTGCTTGAAGGCGATTTCCGCCTGTCCGAGCAACGCATAAACAGTAGGATAAAAATTATAGGCCTCTTTGAATGCCTCCTCTGCGGTATCAAGACGATCTGCCGCCAGTTCCTGGAGTCCACGTTTATAAGAGGTGTCGGCTTGATCAACCTTTGGATCTGAAACAGAGATATTTTTTTCAGGCTTGATCGCAATGGGTATTGCTGATATTTCAAGGCTGACGATACTCAGCAGGCAACAAACGGACAGGATAATTCGCATGATCTCGCTTCCTCTCAATTCAATTATTAATGGATGACTACCAGATTACCACCGGGCTGAATTCCGGCTACCGGTCGGGAAATCCTGCAATTTTATTCCGTGCGGGAATTATATTACCTCGCAGCAAGCATTTACAATCAGGTGTCAGGGTAAGTCGCACTATTAAAATTCCTGTATACACAAACAAAAACACCCCTCCAGTTTTGCCGGAGGGGTGCTGATTGTCGAGAGATTAAAGTGATGAATTGTCTGGATATTCTCGAACCAGACCGTGTTACTCAGGCCTTGCGTCTACGCTGACTTGCGCCCAGACCCAACAGACCCAGACCCATCAGGATCAGGGAAGCGGGTTCTGGAACCGGGTTCTGTGCAACACCGCCTACACCCTTGAAACCAAAGATGAAGGTAGCGGGTGCGCCACTAACTGAGCCACCATTTGACTGACCATAGGAATACAGTTCGATATCTTCTGCAGCTACGGCGACATCGGCCAGCGCTTCAGTTCTTTCAGCACCGTAGAAGATGGTAAAGTCGACAGACTCGCCATCCGCCAGGCTGCCAAAATTGAAGCGGAAATAAGCACCATGATCTGCAGCGCCACAATCAACGAAATCAACGTCTACGCCGCAATAAGAATAGATCTGACCATAATCGTTCAAAGGATTGGCGGTGTTAAAGCCATTGTTATGTGATTTTTCCAGTAATGTGGTCGTGCCTGTACCCAGAATGGTGACGTACTCATTAAACTCGGTTGGCGGGACGTCCCAGTCCATAACACGGACATACCTCACATCATTGATTGTTGCACCGGTATTATTGCTGATGGTTACAACGCTCTTGAACAAGGCGTTGGAGATGTCAGCAGCAGAATAGGCATGCTGTACACTGAGGCCGGGTGTGTTGGTCAGTGAGGCGGTTGTTGTTGCAAAACTACCTGATCCCGCTGCGGCATTCGTGGATATCGCGCCTGCAGTCAGGTTGTTCACACCGCCGTCGGTGGATACATTGGCATAACCGGATACGGAACCTGAGCCAGTCGATGCAGATACACCCCAACCTTCACAGTAGCAACCTGGACTGGTCGCGTCGCGCCAGGAACCATCAGTAGCTTTGTAGGCCAGACCGGTAACACCGGAATTTGATACGATATTGCCTCCCGGTGTATCGGAGGTATTCAGGTGACCAGCGTTATTGATACCCAGGGCGATAGTAGCGGTTGCGGCTGAGCCGGTATTGTAGATAATTGCACCAGCGAATGCGGGGCTGGCAGCTAACAGAGACAATGCCCCAAGCATTACACCTGCATAAAGTTTATTTTTTGTATTCACGTTAATCTCTCCTGATGCTGAGCTTTTTATATTTAACTTTTCTTGTTTACTAAAGCAGTACACACTTTCGACACGAAAATAAATGCATATAATATGCCATAAAAATTATTCATAAAATTCATGAACTTATACAGAGTAGACACGATGAGTTCGTCCATTTTTGTAAAGTAAATCGACAGTTATGTATAAGTATATGTAAAGAACAGGACATCATCCACTATTGGAAATATAAAATTATTATTATATTTCAGAAGGTTAAGTCACAAGCCGGTTTGAAACGCAAACAGAAGTAGAGTCTGTAAATTTATTCGACAACATCAAAAAACTGGTTATGTTATAAACCAATGAATATTATGGGTATTTTAATTAATGCAATCTGATATCCGATCATCTTTAACGGCCTTCTGCCATATCTAGATTACGATTGTGAACTTGATTTGTGGATCACAATCCACCCCGTCGTGTACTCAAGCCTACTAAATTTTTCAAGATTAGGACTCAAACTATACACTGGCGAGCAGAGTTCTTTTCCCCTCGTTAAGGTTAATTTTGTCTTCAAATAAAGACAAAATTACAGCCATGCGCCCGATCATATTTTGTAACCATATGAAAATTATAAATATATTATTGTGGCACGTATCATGCTTACTGAAATGCAGATATTGGGTTATTTGCAGGTAAGCCAGATTTAATCCCGGTGGGAGGCTTATCAGTATCTGCATATTCGAAAACTATAATAATGAGGATGTATAAATATGAAATTAGCAAAAAAACTGGCGGTAATTGCTCTGGCTGTTTGTGCGGGCGCCACCTCCATGGCTGTGTTGGCGACTCCTACATTTCCGATACAGGACGCTTATGTCTCCGTTGAGAAAAATCCTGCTGTGCTGGGTACAACGGCAATAGCGGATCCCTTTGGTATGACCACGGGCATAGGAGTGAGCAGTATTGCTTATGGTGGTGGTACGATTAACCTGTCGGATCTGAATAACAATCCACTGATAACGGCAAATCCAAGTGGGTCGGGTGACTGGTGGCATGGTGCGGGTGTTGTCTATACAACAGTGACCAACACAATCAACATCACCTTTACCAACCTGCTGGTAAATGCCTTTACGTTCAAACTTGGCGCAAACATGAACGCGAGTGGCTGGATCCGGGCTTATTATGAAACCTCAAGGGGTCCTGCGACGCTGACAACCGGTCCAGGTAACTTCTCAATCTCCCCATCGGCCTCGGACACTTATGGTGTTTATGCCAAGGATCCAGGAACCAGTTGCACTGTCATTACCCGTATCGAAGTCGAGCCGTCTTTTGTCTGGGGTGTGGGTGACTTTGGAATATCGACTGGCGGATGTTCCAGTGATGTCCCGGAACCGGATACGATGGCCCTGTTTGGTATTGGTATGTTGATGTTGGGCCTGACTGTTTATGGTCCGCGTCGTACTTTGAAGGTAAAACCTGTTCAGGCCTGATCCCTCAGCATCGCTGCACATACCTGGAGTTTGATATATCAAGCCCACCCCTCAGACGGGTGGGCTTTTTTTATAATTGTCGATGTAATGTATATACAGATACATAATTCTGGCGGTGTCGAATGAATTTACACTTTACGTACGGCCCTCTTAAAGGAACACCTGATCATGGCGGAATATTTCGGTCACATACATGAGATGATCGAACCAATGTGGATAAGAATAAAATCATAACTCTTTGTTTTTAAATGTAATCGAGTCATATGTCGTTATGCGGCGAGCGATATCATCTGTTTAACCATACAACAGAACCCTTTACCCAAAACCTGACCAGATGGCTAATTTGTCAGCTTTCTTTACAAATCACTGAATTTTGCCTGTTTGAAAATATTGAAATCGACTGTTTTTGCCCGAAATAATAACTATGGCACAGTAAATGCATTAACTATTGCAGATAGAAATTTGGCCTTTCGAGGCTCGATTAATTTAACCAAAACAAAGAGGACGTAATAATGAAATTGACAAAGTGTCTGGCGGTATTTGCTCTGGCCGTATTTGCGGGTGCCACCTCAATGGGTGCATTCGCTGCCCCGACCTTTCCGGTACAGGATGCTATCGTATCTATCGAACAGAATCCGACTCCATTAGGTACAACAGCTGTTGCTGACCCGTTTGGCATGACCACGGGCATAGGAGTGAGTAGCATTGCTTACGGTGGAGGCACAATTAATCTGGGTGATCTGTATAACAACCCGCTGATAACGGCAAATCCGAGCGGCTCAGGTGACTGGTGGCACGGTTCAGGCGTTGTCTATACAACAACAACGAATACGATCAATATCACCTTTACCAACCTGCTGGTAAATGCGTTTACCTTCAAGCTGGGAGCCAATCAGGCTGCAAATGGCTGGATCAGGGCATATTATGAGACCGACACAGGTCCGGCGACATTGACAACTGCTCCCGGCACGTTTGCAATTTCACCCACTGCCTCTCATACCTACGGCGTTTATGTGAAAGAACCGACCAGAAGCTGTGCGGTCATCACCCGCATCGAAATCGAACCGACCTTCGTATGGGGTGTAGGCGACTTCGGTATCTCGACCGGTGGTTGTACAGAGGTGCCAGAGCCGAATTCACTGACACTGTTTGGTATAGGCATGTTGGTACTTGGCCTGGCATTCTTCGGCCCGCGCCGCAGACTGCAGATCGAACAGGTGTAAACCTGACGCCTCAGACATAGAAGTCTTAATTACTGTATGAAAAAAGCCTGCCCCTGAATGGGGCAGGCTTTTTTTTGTCCTGTAAAAGGGCTCTTATAAATAATATTTAACAGGAATTGCCTGACACAGCTGTACAATAGCGCAACTACGAAAATCTTCCCCGGAGACACCCATGCGCATGATCCGAACTGTCTTTGTACTCACCTGTTATATCAGCACAATATTCATCTACACGGCCCATGCGCAGGACAGCTATGGGCAAGTAGGTATGGAGCGCACAATACTGAACCAGGCCGACCTCGGCGGCGCCACGGGTATGGAGGTAATAAGCAGTATTCTTGTCATCCAGCCCGGAACCACGGTACCCGCACACTTCCATAACGGGATTGAATCCGGTCGCGTGATTGTGGGGGGTATGATCCAGATGCCGGGGAAAGAAGCCAGTATGCTGGAGACAGGTGCCCCCATCTTTAATTTGCGGGACGTCATGCACGGTGGCTGGACATCAGTAGGTGACAAGCCAATAACGCTTTATACAGTGCATGTAGTCGACAAGGGTAAACCTCTGTTCGACGGGGTCAAATAATGGACATAGAACAGCCGACAATTGAAGATATCATTGAGGAGTTGATTACTGCTGATTTTGGCAAGCTCCATCCCGCCCATCTGATGCGCCTGGAGAGGATCAAGGTCACGCCGCGACGTATCCCGATCTCGGACAATCCGGGTGAATTCGTCAATGTCATAGCCGAGCATCAGGGTCGCCTGTTGTATTACTCGGAGCTCGAAGAGGCCTGGGGACTGGCTGTCCCGGACGCCTCCGGCGGTATAGCGGATCCTGGCGTGAATGTATACCAGCTGACACAGTTGATGAACCAGTTATTCGGTGCGCCCAATAGTCGAACCTGTGGCGGTTAGTGACACTGAATTACCGCGAGGTTCCAGCGCAATGGCGGATGCAGGACTGGCGCCCTTGACCGGGAAGTAAGTTGACGATGCGGAACACAGAAGCTGACAGGTTTACTGGACATGTGTCAGAACAGTGAAAATTTGATAAGGTATTACGACTGAATTTACCGGGCCGGGATTTGTCTCAGATCTGAAGATTAATTACACCAACAATAGGGGGTATTGCATGCGTAAAATAATGACGGGATTGGGAGTGGCTTTGGCCATAGTGAGTACAGCATTGTCGGCCCAGGAGGCCACGATGTCTGCAATGATGCACAAGGTCACCGCGACTGGCACAGGTGATATGGTGGGAACCGTGACATTTCGTCAGGGTGAACATGGGTTGATCATCGAGCCGAATCTGGCCGGATTGGCGCCGGGACCACTGGGTGCACATGTACATCAGAATGCCGATTGTGGACCGGGTGCAGATGGTACGCCGGCCGGTGCGGCTGGGACCCATATAGACCCGGCCAATACGGGCAAGCACCAGGGCCCTTACGGTCAGGGACATCTGGGTGATTCACCCAATCTGGTTGTTGAGCAGGATGGAAGTGTGACCTTGCCGCAAATGGCGCCTCGTCTGAAACTGGCTGATCTGCCAGGCAAGTCGTTCATGATTCATGCGGCAAAGGATGATTATAATGAAAAGCCCGGTGGTGGCAGGGCCTATTGCGGTATTATCAAGTGAGATGACAGGCTGAAAGTCTGGTAGCAATCCAGGCCAGTGCCGGTAGTAACGGCACTGGCCTTTTTCTTTTTCAGATCATTATTCGCAAGATTAAATGTCGTGCGAACCTGCCTATCCCTGCGGCACCGTACTCTCGGTTTCCTTCTCCAGTATCTCGATATGCAAATTGTTGTTGCGCTCGGAGATTATTATGTGACCGCCATGTTCAAGTTTGCCGAATAACAATTCTTCGGCCAGCGGTTTCTTGATCTTTTCCTGGATGATACGGGCCATTGGCCGGGCGCCCATCAGTTTGTCATAACCGTTCGTACCCAACCATAATCTGGCGGATTCGTCGATATCCATCGTGACCTTCTTGTCGTCAAGCTGTGCCTGCAACTCGACCAGGAACTTGTCGACTACGTTCTGGATGGTGACCGGGTTCAGGGAGTTGAACTCGATGATGGCATCCAGACGGTTGCGGAATTCCGGGCTGAATGTGCGCTTGATAACCTCCATTGCATCAGACTGATGGTCCTGCTGGGTAAAGCCAACAGAGGGACGGCTGATGCGATCGGCACCGGCGTTTGTCGTCATCACGATAATCACATTACGAAAATCCGTCTTGCGCCCGTTCGTATCGGTCAAGGTGCCATGATCCATTACCTGCAATAACAGATTGAAAACATCCGGATGTGCCTTTTCCATTTCGTCCAGCAGCAGTACCGCATGTGGATGCTTGTTAATTGCATCAGTCAACAGACCACCCTGGTCAAATCCCACATAACCCGGCGGGGCGCCAATCAAACGCGAGACGGTATGGCGTTCCATGTATTCAGACATGTCAAAACGGATCAGTTCGATACCCATGATGCGTGCGAGCTGACGTGTTACTTCGGTTTTGCCAACACCGGTCGGCCCTGCAAACAGGAAGGCACCAATGGGGGTCTGCGGATTGCCAAGGCCGGTACGCGCCATCTTGATGGAAGAGGCGAGTGTTTCAATCGCCTTGTCCTGTCCAAACACCACCATCTTCAGGTTGCGCTCCAGATTGCGCATTACATCCTTGTCATTACTGTTGACAGTCTTGGCCGGTATGCGTGCCACCTTGGCGACGATGTTCTCTATCTCGGTGACACCGATGGTTTTCTTGCGTCGTGAAACGGGCAGCAACCGCTGCGAGGCACCGGCCTCATCAATAATATCAATCGCCTTGTCTGGCAGGTGTCTGTCGGTGATATAGCGGTCAGTCAGTTCAACGGCGGTACGCAGGGCCTGATTGGTATATTTGACCCCATGATGTTCTTCAAAACGGGACTTTAATCCTTGCAGGATTTTTACGGTCTCATCGATACTGGGTTCGGTTACATCGATCTTCTGGAAGCGTCTGGACAGGGCACGGTCTTTTTCAAAGATGCCGCGGTATTCCTGGTAGGTGGTTGAGCCGATACATTTCAGATCACCGGAGGCCAGTACCGGTTTGATAATATTTGATGCATCCATCACCCCGCCGGAGGCGGCACCTGCACCGATTATCATATGGATCTCGTCGATAAACAACACGGATCCGGGCTCGCGTTTCAACTGGTTTATCACACCTTTGAGGCGCTTCTCGAAATCACCGCGGTATTTTGTACCGGCCAGCAGCGCACCCAGATCCAGCGCATAGATGGTGGCATTTTCAAGAATTTCAGGTACTTCCTTGTCCACGATCTTTTTCGCCAGTCCCTCGGCGATTGCGGTCTTGCCCACACCGGCCTCACCGACATAAAGCGGATTGTTCTTGCGACGACGGCACAGAATCTGGATTGTCCGTTCGACCTCTTCCTCGCGACCTATCAACGGGTCGATCTTGCCGAGACGGGCCTGTTCGTTCAGATTGACCGCATAGGCCTGTAATGGATTGTTGGTTCCTTCGTCGCCCCGGCCTTCCTCATCACCCTGTCCGGATTCCGGTTTCCCTTGTTCATTATCCGGAATGCGGGCGATGCCATGGGCTATATAATTGACTACATCCAGGCGCGCGATGTTCTGGCGGCTGAGAAAATAGGCGGCATGTGATTCACGCTCGCCAAATATGGCCACCAGCACATTCGCACCAGTCACTTCCTTTCTGCCGGAAGACTGCACGTGGAATACAGCGCGTTGCAAGACTCTCTGGAAACCGAGGGTCGGCTGGGTCTCGCGCTCGTCATCCTCGTCAAGCAAGGGCGAGTTTTCCTGGATAAATTTTGCCAGTTCATCATGTAAGGCGTTCAGGTTTGCACCACAGGCCTGCAATACCTTGACCGCAGAAGGATTCTCAAGCAGCGCCAGTAACAGGTGTTCAACCGTGATGAATTCATGACGCTGATCGCGTGCGCGCCTGAAGGCGTCATTCAATGTTTGTTCCAGTTCTTTGTCTAGCATGGTTCAGGCCTTTTCCATAGTACAGAGGAGTGGATGCTGGTTTTCACGTGCATAATTGTTAACCTGTTCAACCTTGGTTTCAGCAATCTCGTGGGTATAGATGCCACATACACCCTTGCCGCGGGTGTGGACCTCAAGCATGATCCGGGTCGATGTCTCCCGGTCGAGGCCAAAAAAGCTCTCCAGTATATGCACGACAAACTCCATCGGCGTATAGTCGTCGTTGATGAGGATGACCTTGTATAAAGGTGGGCGTTGCAGCTGCGGCTTACTCTCCTGCAGTGCAAGGCCTTCCTCGTGTTGATTTCCGGTTTTTTCAGCCATTTTGTATGTGGTTCAGTCTATCCTGTTTCTATTAGAATATACATAATCAGAAAGATTTCATAAATGTAAAAATCCGGATGAACTGAATCAGGTTGACGACACCATCCGGGCGTAACTGAAGGGGATAATACAGTAATATCAGTCATGAAATTTTGTGATCAGTTTTATACACGTCTGCAGGGATTGCCAGAGCGGACGACACAGCAGTTCCCGCAGGACATATTCCCGGAAAGGTACCGGACGGCCGCTGTGTTACTGGCGTTCTGGCCTGAGCAGGACGGTTCAGTCAGTCTGGTGCTGACCCGTCGTTCCGACCAGTTGCGGCACCATCAGGGTCAGGTATCGTTCCCGGGAGGAAGTATGCATACCGGGGACGACTCCTTCGCCCGTACAGCACTGCGGGAGGCAGAAGAAGAACTGGCAATCCCGCCGCAGCAGGTCCGGATCATGGGACGTCTGGACGATGCGTGGAGCCGTTTTGGCTATCATGTGGTCCCGATCGTTGGCTGGCTGGAACAGCGGCCCCGGCTGAATCCAGACCCGGATGAGGTCGCCGAGGTTATTATTGCCGATGTACAGACGCTGATGCACCCGAACGCTTCCTGTATGCACCGGGTGGCGGATCGCCAGACTCAGGCGTTTCGCTGGGAGGGAGGATATATCTGGGGCCTCACCGCGGAGATCCTGCTCGAACTGTTTATGTGGATCCGGGGTGAGGCGTCCAATCGACGAGACTTTCGGCTGGCAACGATGCTAAAGCAGCGGGAAATGCTGTAACGGCCACAATTTCCGGATTGCGGCGGAGGTATTACCTCGCCAGCAACCCGGCAATTATCTTTTCATACATCAGCGACAACAAGTCCAGGTCGCTGACCTTCACACACTCATTCAGTTTATGGATGGTGTCGTTCACCGGACCCAGTTCCACCACCTCCGCTCCGGTTGGTGCGATGAATCGACCGTCCGAGGTGCCGCCCGAGGTCGAAATCTGGGGTGACAGACCGGTCGTTTCCTGGATGACCCGTTGTGTAACGCTCAGCAGGTCGCCGGAATCGGTCAGGAATGGCTTGCTTGACGGTAACCATTCCAGATCGAAACGCAGCTTCTGTGCCATCAATAAGGACTCCACCTTGCCTTTCAGTTGTAATTCAGTCACTTCGGTCGAATAGCGGAAGTTAAATTGCACCTTGATGGTACCGGGGATGACATTATCTGCACCGGTACCGGAGTTGATATTCGAGATCTGAAAGCTGGTCGGGGTATAAAAACGGTTACCGTGGTCCCAGACCGTGCTACACAATTCGTTTAATACAGGCATGAGCCTGTGGATTGGGTTCTCCGAGCGCTCGGGATAGGCCACGTGGCCCTGAACGCCGTGGACAGTCAGGTGTCCGGTTAACGAGCCGCGTCGTCCATTTTTGACTGTATCTCCGGCCTGGTGCTGGCTGGACGGTTCACCGACGATGCACCATTTGATGTGGATACCCTGTTCGTTCAGATGGTTTACGACCTTGATCGTGCCGTTGGTCGCACGGCCTTCCTCGTCCGAGGTCAATAACATGGCCAGCGTGCCCTGGTGCTGCGGGTAGGCCGCGACAAAGCGCTCCATAGCGGTCACCATCGCCGCGATACTGCCTTTCATATCGGCGGCACCCCGGCCATACAGATAACCGTCGCGGATTTCCGGGACAAACGGGTCGCTTTCCCATTTGTCCAGCGGACCGGGTGGCACCACATCAGTATGTCCGAGCAGACACAGGACCGGCCCGGTGTTGCCGTGGGTAATCCACAGATTGTCGGTGTCTTCAAAGCGCAGGTTGACAGCGGTAAATCCGTATTTTTCCAGTCGACCGGTTAGCAGCGGCATGCAACCGCCATCATCCGGTGTAACAGAGGTGAGTTTAATCAGCCTGGTGGCCAGTTCCAGCGTCATTGTTTTTCCAGATAAAGCTCGGAGGAATCGATGCTCAAAATCTACAGGGAAACATTCAAATGTCAACCTGACCGATCAATTGCGTCTGGAAGATTTTTGTCCCGTTGTTCCGTCAGCACCGAGCCTGTCATAAATACGCACGATATGGATGGGTTCACCGAAGGACGAGGGTTTAAGCTCCAGCGTGACCCTGAGCTGTCCACTCACCGTCAACACCTCGAAGGTTTCGTTAATCCAGCCGCCGTCCCGGGGGCGTGACTCAACCAGCAGTTTGTCTCCGTCCCAGGAGGCAAAGGAAAAGTCCTGCTTGTCGAAGGCGGCTGTGCCGCTGGCGCTGACGACCCGCTTGCGATTGTCAGAATAGAACACGCGCTCGAAACCGTCGGCATAGGTCAGTCGAAATTCCGGCTCCTGTTGCTTGAACACCAGGGTTTCATCATAGCTGATATGGTCGTAGAGTGCCTGCTCCGGTGGGCCACCCTTGTAACGGCCCTTGCCACGTTTGCCACCGCTGTCGGGCCGACCGCCTGCTGCGCGGATCGATTCTTCAACCCGCTTGTCGGTATCGTCGCTCAACTTCAGATTAATTTGCCAGTTGCCGCTATAATCCGGGCGGATCGGGGCGTCCTGGGCCATGCTGGTATGGGATAGATACATCAGTATGAGCAGGAGGACTGTCCGGAAGCGCAGGGTAGTTGCAGGTTTCATCGGGTTAATGCGGATCCGCTGTTGATGGGCAGGTCCCCATCTTAATTAGCAATAATCCGAAACACAATGAATAGATCCAGGGATGTAAAATCGGGCTGACGCCCTGCTGTGGGGCAATATCCGGAATGTGAATTTCAGACTGTTCCAGACCAGTGCATAATGGTCACACACAGGCCGGATTTTGTGGGAAGGGGCACCAAAAAACTGCTTGTTATGTCCTGTCGGATCAGCGTAATATTTTTGCCGTTGCCGGGCCTGCCCGCTGGCGGGCAAAGTGATAAAAACAAGAAAGTTTCATACCGTTTCCTGGAGCCATAAAAAACATGCTGGTAGTTCCTACCTATCTTGCCCAATCCGGCGTCCATGGTATTGGTGTTTATGCCGGGGTAGCAGTAAAGGCAGGAGACAGGGTGTGGGAATTCAATCCGGCGGTGGACTTTGTGTACGGTTCGCGCTGGCTGACGCGTTTGTGCAAGGAATCACCCGATGTGGTTGAATACTTCTGTCTGTATTCATACAAACGCAAAAACCAGTATTATTATGTCACCGATAATGCACGGTTTATCAATCACTCGACACAGCTGGCGAACATCGGTTTTAATGAAGAGGGGCAGGAGATAGCCCTGCGTGATATACAGGCAGGTGAGGAGCTTCTGGAAGACTATTTCCTTTCCTACGATGCCGACGATTGTTTTGTTCTGGAAATGAATAATGTGGACTGGAGACAATATTTCTCCCTGACTGCCACGAAACGCAAACGGATACTGGACAATATTTCGTACGCCTCATTGTTTTCACAGACTGCTGTCTAGAAACAATATAAATTATGATGCACCCCGATACGGAACTCAGGTTCGTCAGCCCGGAAATCGGGTTCGGGGTATTTGCAACCCGGGCTATTCCTGCAGGTACGATCACCTACGCGCAGGACAGCCTGGATATCGAAATTGACGCAGATCGTTACGCAGCACTGGATCCGCTGCAGAAGCAGACCGTCGATCGGTATGCCTTTATTGATCCGGAAGGAAACAGGGTGTTATGCTGGGACCATGCGAAGTATGTCAACCATTGTTGCCATGCAAATACGATAAGTACGGGCTACGGATTTGAGATAGCCATCAGGGATATCATGCCCGGCGAACAGGTGACTGATGATTATGGCCTGTTTAATCTGCCCTATGATATGGAAGTAATATGTACAAAAACGGACTGCCGCAAGACAATATCCGGCAAGGACATTGCCAGATATTACACCGGATGGGATGCAAGGATAATCGAATCACTCAAGTTTGCTGACAAGGTTCCCCAGGCATTGCTTCCCTATCTGGATCAGGAGGTCAGGGAAAGTGTTTTTTCATATATTGCTGGAGAGGCAGAATATCTTTCTGTGTTACAGACGCAATATCAAAAATGAGGCGTATTTATGAGTGAGATGGCAAAGGTAATACTGGAAGGGAAAGAGTACGAGTTCCCGGTAATCACGGGTAGCGAAAACGAAAAGGCGATAGATATATCGAACCTGCGGGCAAAAACAGGATATATCACGCTGGATCCGGGTTATGTAAATACGGGTGCCACTACCAGTTCTATTACCTATCTGGATGGTGAACAGGGCATATTGCGTTACCGTGGCATCCCGATTGAACAACTGGCGGAAAAATCGACCTTTGTTGAGACCAGTTACCTGCTGATTTATGGCAATCTGCCAAACAAACAGCAGCTGGAGGCCTTTTCCAAATCGTTGACCATGCACAGCATGATTCACGAGGACATGAAACATTTCTTCGACGGTTACCCGGCCGCTGCACATCCTATGGCGATACTCTCATCAATGGTGTGTTCACTCTCGGCGTATTATCCCGAGTCGAAGAATGTGTTTGATAATTTTGATATGCAGGTACCGCGCCTGTTATCCAAGCTACGTACGATAGCCGCATTCAGTTACAAGAAGAGTATCGGCCATCCTGTCATTTATCCGCAAAACCATTTGAGCTATTGCGCCAACTTTCTGCAGATGATGTTTGGTGTGCCTGCGGAACCCTACGAGATGGATGATGACATGGTGCGTGCATTGAATATTCTGCTCATCCTGCATGCTGATCATGAACAGAACTGTTCGACCTCTACAGTTCGACTGGTCGGCTCGAGTCAGGCGAACATGTATGCATCGGTCAGCGCCGGAATACTCGCACTGTGGGGACCGTTACATGGTGGCGCGAATCAGGCCGTTATCGAAATGCTTGAGGAAATCCATAACAGCGGTACCACCTGTGCTGACTTCATCAGTAAGGTAAAGGACAAGAATTCGAAGTCACGTTTAATGGGCTTTGGTCACCGGGTATACAAGACATATGACCCGCGTGCAAAGATATTGAAGCAGATGTCCGACGTCATTCTCTCAAAACGCGGCGCATCTGATCCTTTGCTGGATCTGGCAAAACAGATGGAAGAGACCGCCCTGTCCGATCCGTATTTCATTGAACGTAACTTGTACCCGAACGTCGATTTCTACAGCGGTATCCTCTACAAGGCGATGGGTATCCCGGTCAATATGTTTACGGTCATGTTCGCTATCGGTCGTCTGCCGGGCTGGATCGCCCACCTGAAAGAAATGATGGAAGACCCGCAAAGCAAGATTGGCCGTCCGCGCCAGATCTATACCGGTCCGGTCTACAGGGACTATGTAGCAATCGAAAAGCGGAAGTAATCTGCGGTGATGAACACGCCTGGGGTTGCTGGCCGGGCAGTTTATCAGGAACAATATCATCCACCGGGTTTATGCCCGGTGGATTTCCCTCCGAAAATACAGGCAGGTCAGTGAGCTTGCCTGCCACACATAGACGGACTTACCCACTGCTGTTTTTACTGTTGTTATGCGCACTGGTGTCGTTGCGTGCCTCCGGCCAGAACGGATACCGGCAGATCGCTGATCGCGCGACGCCGGAAGCGGAATTCCACATGGCCAGACTGATCTATGCCGATAACCCACAGGCAAACCGGTATGGTATGTGGTCGATAGATTACCCCGCCGCCGAGTACCACATTACCCAGGGCATCCGCCGTCTGACCCGTATCAATGCTGCCGATGACAGCATACATCTGGCCCTGAACGATGATCGGATCTTTGACCATCCCTGGATGTTTGTACAACAGGTCGGCACCTGGTCTTTGTCGGATGCGGAGGCTAAGCGCTTGCGTGAATATCTGGAACGGGGCGGATTTCTGGTGGTAGATGATTTTCATGGCAGCACCGACTGGCTCATCTTTACCGAGAGTATCCGTCGCGTGTTTCCGGACCGGCCGATTATCAATATGCAGCAGGGCGACCCTATACTGCATGTATTTTATGATCTGGATCAGCGTACCCAGATCCCGGGACGTCGCCATCTGGTGCGTACCCTGTCAGGTGAGATCGGTGCACAAATGCAGGGCCCGGCCAGCTGGAAGGGTATCTATGCCGAGGACGGGCGCCTGATGGTTGCGATCAATTACAATATGGACATGGGTGACGCCTGGGAACATGCGGATGACCCGGTCTATCCGGAGCCAATGACTGCACTCGCGTACAAGTTTGGGATCAATTATATCGTCTACGCGATGACCCATTAATTCCGGGTCACATCGGGGCTGAACAACTGCCGTTAGCAGACAGGGTCTGCTACCGGCGACTTCAACCTTACTGATCCTTGTTGGTGGTGGCGTCGAGACCGGTCCTGTTCGTACCGGCTTCCCATTCATTGATTTGTTTGATCAACTGTTCCGGCTGGATGCCTTCCGGTTGCAGTTTCAGTTCGGATGCCAGCGCAGGATCCAGATATTCCGTCCTGCCACCCACAACTGTCAGCAATGGCCGGACTGTCTTGATCATATTGTCAGGAACCGTCTTTGCGTCAAAGTAGTCCTTGTTCAATACCTGCAAATCAGCAAACTTGCCCTGTTCGAGTGTACCCAGCTCCTTTTCCTTGAACAGGTAATACGGGGCCCAGGTCGTTGCCGTCTTCAACGCAAGCACACGGTTAATTTTCTGTTCCGGGCCCAGTACGCCGGTATCAGTCTCGCGGGTCACCATCTGCCCGAGGTAGTAGAAATGTCCCACACCGGCCACTTCATGGGTGTCAGATTCATACACAACCATTACCCCGCCTTCAAGCATGGAACGCATCGGCACGACCCAGTCGAGATATTTTTCACCGTAGTCCTTCGCTACTTCCGGACCGTCACCGCCGATATACTTGGGAGCACAGCTCATGATCATGCCGAGCTGTTTCAGCCGCGGGACCTGTTCCGGACGCGGGTTCAGACGACAGTGGTCAGAGGCGTGGCGTTTCGCACGGATCTGTTCCGCACTCATGCCGGCCTCTTTCGATCCCTGCTCTATCATGTCCATCGTAATATCAAGTGTACGGTCGCCTGCGATGTGGGTATTGGAGAAACGCAGGTCCGCCGCGGCGTACTGGCGGGTATAGTCATTGCGTCCGCGCAGCAACTCGCGTTCCTTGATCTCGGGGCGTGCCTCGATTGTAGTTGCAAGCAAGGGATAGGCACCGTCATTGGAGGTCGTGCTCCAGGCATTGAACCAGAGGTGGTCAGTGCCGTAACCGCGAAAATCATGCAGCAGGTAGGGATGTAATGGCATCGTCCTGTAGAAACTCGGTCCAAACGCATAGGCCACACGCGTGGCCAGCCGCTGCCCTGCATCCAGCGCCAGCACGGCTGCCAGCTGTTTGTACGATTCGACCGAACTCGACCAGGCCGTGGTGCCGTAGGCGGCCCATTCCTTGATCTCCTGTCCGATCATCGCAATCTGTGTCTTCATGTCATACAGCTCTTCGGCAAACAAGAGACGATCCACCGTGGCCGACAGCACAATGCCGTATTCCGGTTCCATCTCCGGATAATCCCCGCCGAAATAGGCTCCGTAGGCCTGCATGGCCGGTGTATTCATCACACCGCGATTACCTTCTATCAGTATTTTCTGTTCCGTATTGACCTCGTCCAGCATCTGTAGTGTCAGTACGCGATGATTGCGGATGGCGACATCACTCTGTATCCCTTCGACCCGGCGCGGCCAGCTGATAATGATCCATTCGCCTGGTTTCTTTTTTGATTTTTCTGACGCGACAAGGTCGAGCGTCTTTTTGACGATGTCCTTCCAGGTATCGTCTTTTTCTGCCTTGATCTGGTAGATATTGTCCAGTTTTGGCCCCCAGTGGTCCTGGGCGTAGTCCCACAGGTGGGCATGGGTATCGATGATGCCGGGTATGACAGTCCGACCTTTGACATCGATCACACGTGTGTCTGGTCCGGCCAGTTTGCGTATGTCGGCCGTGGTGCCGAGATCCAGTATCCGCCCGTCACGGACGGCAAGCGCCTCATAGGTCTTGCCGATATTTTCATTCAGACCGGTGTCTTCCATACTGACCACCTTGCCATTGATAATCAACAGCTCCGGATAGCTGAGCAGGCGCGGGTCTGCCTGCTGGGCTGGCGTATTCGCTGTCAGCAGCAATGCCGCGATGGCGATGACAGTCCCTGAAATTGTTTTACGCATGGTTACTCTCCTCTTCATACTGATAATAATGCCTGTTCTCGCTGCAATCTTACGGCTGTGTGCCATCCGGCTTTTTCAACTTGCGTGCAATGACAAGCCAGATGAAAACGGAGGCTATCAATATCCCCAGCAGCATGGGGATCGCCATACCTGGAGATGCCTGTTCCGGACCGATTGTTGATGGGACAGCAGTATCAGACAAGTCTGTGTCAGTAGTGGTCGCGGTCCCGGCAACACTGGTTGTAGTCGGGGTGGTGTTTGTGCTGGTCGGTGTAGTTACAGCTGTTTCCGGTGTGGATGCCGGGTCCTGTTTTATATAGGTGCCAGTTGCCGGGTCGTATACGTATCCATAGGTATCCGTGTAGGGGATGTCGATATCTTCGTCTGCTGCGTAAAGGGCGGATGTTGACAATACGGCTGACATTAACAACAGGCCGCTTGTCGCCAGCAGCCTGATGAGTTTACACCTGGACTGAAACATGGGTACCCCCCAACACAACATGAACACGGCAGTATTTCCCGGTCACTCTGGCAAAAGGTGGAGTCTGTTGCTACAGGGTTTGACCGGGTTGTAATAAAACTCCAGTTCAGGAAAAAATGCAATAGCCGGGGTAATTAAGGAAGCATTGTGCAGATGGATAGTCCTGTCTGATTTATAGTGCGGGGGACACGCGACTGCATCCGGTAAAAGCACCTTTGTTTTACCGTTATAAATTGCGCATGTATTTGCCAGTCTCTATAATTGCCCGGCACGATGCACTGTCAGCCGGGGGGAGCAGTATGTACAGATCAGTACGATTCCGATTTATCTTTTCCATACTGCTACTGACAGTTATAGGCCGCCTGGCGATCGCCCAGGGTAACGCCTTCAAACCGGTCACTGACGCGATGTTGCAGGCCCCGGATGTGGGCGACTGGCTGATGCTCAGCCGTACCTACGATGAACAACGGTTCAGCCCGTTGCAGCAGGTCAAATGAAATCTATGTATTTGCCCTGCCTGAATAATTCGATAAAACAAATGTACATACCTGTCCTTGCCGCGTTATTGTTTCTGCACTTGGCACAAGGCCCGGTACAGGCGAGTGATCTAAGTGCAGATGGTCTGCCATATGATCATGGCAGTAACCCGGTGTTCGCTGCGGATGTGGCAAATGGAGAAAATGTCTATATGGACAAGGGCTGTATTGAATGTCATGGGCCACGGGGCTTCAGTCCGGACCCGGACATGTTTCCGAGGATTGCCGGTCTTGAGCGGCAATATATTATCGACCAGTTAACGGCATTCCAGTCCGGCAGCCGCCAGAATGTTATCATGAGTCCGGTCGCACAGTTATTGTCGAGGGAAGATATCGCCGCGCTGGCCGCATACATTTCCGGCAGACCATGAGTCGAATTGATACATCCGGTGACAGAATCATAAATTATCAGGCTATCATCATTATCATCATAAACAGGGGGACTACACTATGAAATCACAAATACTGATTGCAATAATGGCGCTTGGTATGGCCATCTCATCAACCGTCCAGGCCCAGGCCCCGGCCGGTGTACGCTTCACATCGCCTGCAGACGACGATCCGTATCGCAGTGCAAAGCTGGAGCCGTTCAAGGTGATCGACAACATCTACTTTGTAGGTACCACGCAACATAATCTGTCCTGGCTGGTTACGACACCGGAAGGACATATTATCATCGACACATTGTTCGAGAAGGACGTGCCAGCGATCCTCGACAATATCAACAAGCTGGGTTTTAAACAGGAAGACATCAAATACATCCTGACCCTGCATGCGCATGGCGATCACGCGGCTGGCCATGCCTCAATGCAGGAAGCGACCGGTGCCCAGATACTTGTTCATGAAGAGGACGCGGAAATCATCGAGACCGGTGGCAAATCCGATACGCATTCGAAACCCTGGACCCCGGCGAAGGTTGACCGGCGCATCAAGGATGGCGAGAAAATCACGATTGGCGGCACGACGCTGACCGCGCATCTGACACCGGGACATACGAAAGGATGCACGAGCTGGACTACTGTAGCGAAGGAAGAGGGAAAACCGTACAACGTCATCTTCATGTGCGGCGTTCGCATCGACGGGGACAGTCTGCTCGACGACCCGGAGTATCCGGATATCACTACTGACTTGTCCGGATCATTCAAGACACTGGAAAGCCTGCCGGTTGATGTGTATCTGGGCGGTCATGGCTACTGGTTCGGGTTCGGAGAGAAAATCACACGGATGAAGGCAGGTGAAGGCTACAAGGCGTGGATCGATCCGGATGGCTATCGTGTTTCCATAAACGGCTGGCACCATATTTTCGTTGATCGGCTCATCAAGGAAGCGTTGGCGAAATAGGTAGTAGACAATCGGGTGTCATTTAACGGGGGGGGTGACCAATGAAAAGGATATTTTCAACAACAGCAGTCGCATTCGGCGCAGGACTGGTATACGCAACAGCGGGTCTGGCCCAGCAACAGGACCCCCGCCTGTTGCAGTATGCGGATTCTGTATTTATCAATGCGAACGTAGTCAGCATGGATGATACGGGTGTGAATGAGAATGCAGGCAAGACCTATCAGGGTATTGCTGAGCGCGATGGTCGTATCATGGCGCTGGGTACGACGGAGGAAATTCGTCGGCTGGCCGGGCCACAGACAAAGGTGTTTGATGTCAAGGGCCGCACCATCATCCCCGGCATCATAGACACCCATTCACACCCGCATGAATATGCACTGGAACACTGGGGTCCGCCGCTTGAGGGGGACTACTCAGTGGAGGCGGACGCGGATGATGACTGGCCAGATATTGTACAGAAAACCGTTGATCTGGTCGCTGGTCTGAAGGCGACTCACAAGAAGGGTGAGTGGGTCTTTATCAACTGGCCGCGTCGTATCAATGTAAGTGATGATCGTACCGACAAGACCAGTGATGTCGCCCTCAAGGTGCATCGCGTCCTGACCAGACAGATCCTGGACAAGGCCAATACTGATCAGAACATAGTGATTCTCGGAAATCGCGGTGTCGTCAACACGCCGGCGATGGAGGTCTATCACAGCTATTTCGGTAATGAGGAATACCCGGACATGGACGACAAGGACGGTATTTACCTGTCCGGCTCAGTTGTGCGTGTGTTGCAGGGTGAGCTGACGCCGATACCGTTGTTCATGGATGTGATGCAACAGGAATTCCTCGAATGGACGGCCTACGGCATCACCACCTTCTCCAGCCGTATCGGCATGTATAACCAGACCGCGGCGATCCTGCAAATGGATCGTCAGAACAGGATGCCGATACGTTACGCCTATGCGCTGGACAGCTACTGGTTTCGTACCATGCCCGACATGCCGGTCTTCCGAACCGATTTGACCGGTACCGGCTCGGACTGGTTGTGGAATAACAGCATCAGCATATCCTCGGGTGACGGTGCCTACCCGTTGCTTGCCACCTCCATTGAGGCACGGCCCGAGATCAAGGAGCGTGAAGTATTGCGTGACCGGCTGAAATTCATCAAGGAGATCGCGGTGCGTGATCTGCGCTGGGGCAATACCCATATCGCCGGTGATCGTACACTGGAAGTTGCGCTCGACATGATCGAGCAGGGCTCGGCCGAGGCGGGAATGACGGCTGAACAGATACAGGCGAAACGCCATACCTCGGATCATTGCCGGGTCAATCCGCGCCCGGAACAGTTACCACGCCTGAAGAAACTCGGCATGATCATGAGTTGTGCACCGAAATACATCACTGGTGACGGCCCGGATGTGGCGCGTGATTATGGAGATGCCTACCTGAACTGGGTTGTTCCGATGAAGTCGATTATCGAGGGTGGAGTACGTGCGGTGTTCGAGATCGACAGCCATGCGGTTGCAGGTGAGGGCGCATTCTTCCATATCGGCCAGTATGTGAACCGCGTCGGCGGTGATGGCAAGGTTTTGGCGCCGTCACAACGCATCAACCGTATCTGGGCGCTGAAGACTGCAACCTCCTGGGCCGCTTATTCTTTATTCCGCGAGGACAGGCTGGGTACACTGGAAGAAGGCAAGTTTGCCGATTTTATCGTACTGAACAAGAACTACTTTGACGCGAAGGCCGTGCCGGACCCGATGATCAAGACCGTGCGTCCCTTGCTGACGATGATCGGCGGCCACCTGCGTTATATCGATACGGAGTTTGCAGCTGAGCAAAATACCAAACCGGCCGGTATCCAACCCGAGCAGGTCATCAAACAGATCCGCGAGTGGGAAGCGGGTGGAGCAGGCGACAAGGTGGATGCAGGCAGGGAACTGTAAACCACACCCGGATAAACTATAAAACCATACGCGGCGCACCCTGAAGTGCGCCGTGTATGTTTCCGGGGTTGACCCGGGCCATCACAGATATCACACAACAGGACAGACAAGCATGCAGATACAGGATATACAGGAGATCCGTGAACGGATTGGTTTGATTGAGACCCAGATCCGTAAACGCATTGTAGGCATGGATGAGGTTGTCAAACTGTTGCTGGTCGGGTTGTTTGCCGCACCGGGTCGGAACTGCCATGTGCTGCTGGAAGGTGTGCCGGGACTGGCAAAGACACTGTTACTGAAAAGTCTGGCAGAAACGGTCGAGGCGGATTTCAGGCGTATCTCGTTTGCAGCAGACCTGTTACCGAAAGATGTGGTCGGTATCGAGAATTTTGACAGCGTCAGCGGCGAAGTCAAACTGCTGGTCAAGGGACCCTTGTTTACCAACTTCCTGCTGGCAGATGAATTGAACCGGGCACGCACGACCTCTAAGGGCATGATCCTGGAGCCAATGGAGGAGGGACGTGTCACCACAGAACTCGGCGGCACCTACAAGCTGGCCGATATGTTCATGGTGGCAGCCACACAGAATCCGATTGAGGAAGAGGGGACGTTTGTGCTCGGTCGTGCCGAGCAGGACCGCTTTGTGATGAAGGTGCTGGTCAATTATCCGGACGCGGACCATGAACGCGAGATCATCCGTCGCAATATCGAGAATGCCGAGATGCCAGTCATCACTCCGGTAATGGATACACATGGCCTGCTGGCGATACGCACGGCCATCTTCAACAAGGTGAAGGTCGGCGATGAAATCATCGCGAAGGTACAACAACTGGTCAACCTGACCCGTCCGGATCACAGTGATGTCAGTGAAGTGAAGGAATACATTGATGGCCAGGACGGCGGCGGTGCCTCGCCACGTGCCGGTATCCATATCCTGCGAACCGCGCGTTCGCATGCCGCGATAAGCGGCAGGGACTATGTGTCACCGGAAGACATCGCGACGGTGCTGTTACCGGTGTTGAGACATCGACTGATATTCCGCCCTGACCTGGCGATGAGCAGTGTGAAGCAACGTGAACAGTTGCTGAGCCGCATCGTCGAGCGGATCTTCCAGCGGGTCTGGGGTCAATGAGAGAGGAGATCCTCCGCCGACTGACCCGCAGACCTATACCGATCACCCCGAAACGTCCTGCGACCAGCCAGCTCAGTGGTGAGTGGCCGAGTCCCTATACCGGCAAGGGCCTGGACTTTCGCAGTCACCGACCCTACCAGCTCGGTGATGACCTGCGTACCGTACACATGGGGACCAGCGTACGCACCGGTCAGGCCATGGTTGTGGATCGTATCGCCCTGCGCGATATCAGTCTATTGGTCGTGCTGGATTGCACCGCCTCAATGGGCGTCAGATACAAGGCTGACATGTTACTGGCGTGTGCACTGATGATGTTGTACAGCGGGGTCAGTATGGAGATGCGTGTCGGTGCCGTCCTGCTCGATGCAAAAGGCTATCATCGTCTGGGATTCGGCTCCGGGCAGAGACACGCCCTGCGCCTGTTTGATGCGATAGAACGGATATGTGGGCAGCTGCGTCAGGGCAGAGTACCGGAAGTTGATTATCCAGCGACCGACGCACATCGTCTGCTGCCTGGCGGCGGAGTGCTGTTATATCTTTCCGACTTTCTGGATGAACGCGGCTTTGCGCGCACCTATGAGAGCTACGCAGTGGAATCCAGACGCTATGATTTTGTGCCGGTGGTGATCCAGGATGAATTTGAATACACGTTTCCGGACCTGGCAGATGAGTCCATGATAGATTTTTCAAGCCCTGAGACAGGGGCCAGCCTGCCGTTATGGTTGGGTCAACATGAAAAAACCAGGATCCGGCAATTACATGAACAGCGCTTTTCAGAATTACAGACGACTTTTGCCAGTCACGGACTGAGGCATGTCCATGTAGACTCTCCGTCTATCGACCTGATCCAGCAGACCCTGACCCGGTTTTTTGTATTGCGCTGATATGGCATTTTCACGGCGGTATATCCCGGTATTTCTGGTTATTGAGTTACTGCTATCCAGTTACAGACTGGATGCCCAGACCGGAAGTACACTTGCCGATGATCAACCCGTCAGTTTGCGCATCGAGATTCCGGATTCAATTCATGTCGGAGAACCCTTTGAGTATCGCGTTCGCGTACTCTACCGTCCGGATCAGGTTGAGCCGGATTTTCCCGGTTTGTTACGTAATGTCAGGTTTGTGCCATTTGAACAGTTGCACCTGCGCCGCCCGCTCATCACCCAATCTACGCTGGCCAATGGCATCAATGAATATGTGTTGTCCTTTCCTGTATTGGGTATCGCAGTTGTACCATATAAATCCTACACCCTGGATCCTGTCCGGCTGGACTGGCGGGTGACAGCAAGCGGCGAGACTGGCGGGATGGAAGTACAGCCCGGTGCCATCGTGATCAGCGGTTATTATCCGGCAGAGGGACATGGGCAGACTTTCGAACAGCTCCGTCCGGCAATCAATGATCATTTTCTGATAAAACAACTGGCCAGTGCCGCACTGGCGTTATTGACGCTGCTGGGTGGCGGTGTATTGCTGTACACGGCGCTCAGACGACGCCAGCTGTATGTGGCCGTCGAGGCAGACCGGATCTATCGCCAGTTTGAGTCGGTTTCACCCTCGGGCAGCACACGCGAAGGATTGCTGGCCTATGAAAAGGTATTGCTGACACTGTTATTTTCCTACCGAAATTTTACCGCACGTGCGTTTTGGGTGGGCGAACAGGACAGCATAGATGCCGGAATGCTCTCTGTAATACAAAGACTGAAACAGCGGCTGCGCCCGGCCTATCATATTGCAGAGCCAGGTATGGACAGTGTCAGTCTGGTCAGAGACGACCTGCAACAGGTATTTTCAGCTATCCAGTCAGATGTGGATAATCAACGCCAGGTTGGGCTTGAGGCATTGCAAGGTGGTTTGCTGCGCCGGATCCGTCAACATCGATGGCCATTTGTCGGTGGTGTGTTTGCCCTTCTGGTCGCACTGTGTAGTACTGTGTTTTTGGTACGGCCTGCGCTGTGGCGGGATGCGGATACGACCCTGTACAACGACTGGATCAATGGCCTGCCGGCGAGAATATTTGACGACACACGCGACAAGGAACTTGGCGTTATAGATGTACAGATGCTGGTACAGTTTGCCGAGCAGCAGGACATCCTGCAAAAGTTGCAGCGGGATACTGTCAAGAGTTTCTACCTGTATAACTTTGGCACCATCGTTGCCCGTGCCTATGTTTCCATCCTTTCCGGTGAGAATCAGGACGAGGAAGAGGCGGGCGAGGATGAGTCGACCAATAAACCTTCGTTCGAGTTTCCGCTGCAATTACTCGCGAATGCGGTCAGGCTGTATCCAGAGACGGAGGAAGGTCGGCGTAACCTCGAACTGACCATCGTATTGCGTGAGGCCGAGAAGAAGGAGGAGGACAGTGGCAAGGTACAGGGAGAAGTTGGGCCGCCTTTGCCGGGCTTTTCGCGTGATATGAAACAGATCCTGTTCTGAGCAGAGAGAGACCCGTCATGGACCCTGCCTTGTCCCGGTTTTCGCTGCAATTCGAACAGCCCTGGCTACTGCTGTGTATGCTACCTGTCATAGCTATTATCGTCTGGCAGATTCGCCGCACCCGGGGCAGATTCAGTGTACGCACGAGTGGGCTGGAATACCTGACTGAGTCAGGGATAGCTGTTGCCACACATCGTTATCGATATCGTATTGCATTGATGAGTCTGCTTGCCGTCCTGCTGGCGCTGGCGTGGGCCGGTCCACAGATCAGGACAAGTGAGCCGTTCCGGTTTGGGATGTCACGTGAACTACACCCGGTCTACCTGGTTGCACTGGACGTGTCCGGCAGTATGACCGAGCCGCTGGGCGGTTATGTGATCAACGGACAGTTGAACACGGGAGGTGTCACGCGGTTCGAGGCCTCGCGGGATAAATTATACGAGTTTGTCGGTAAACATGCGGCCACCCGGTTTGGTCTGGTGTTGTTCAGTGTGCAACCGATGCTGGTGCGCTGGCCCACACTGGAGACCGAATTTGATTTTCGCGATATTCTCGATGAGGGCATGCGTTATACAAACCCGAACCGGTCACGTCCATCACAACTCGCGCGATTTGCCGGCGGCACCGCCACGCGTGATGGCCTGGCCCTGGCCCGCGAAGTATTGTCACGCCAGCAGGCCACCGGCAAGTCGTTGATACTGATTGGAGACCTGATTGATAACACTGCTGAGATCGTCGAGGGGATTCAACAATTATACGAGGACGATGTGTATACCCATGTACTCGCGATTGACCCGCAACCGGAAAATCTTGATGCACTGGTGCGGGCATTTGGCGAACGTCCCGGAATCTTTATTCATACGGTCAAGTCGGGTGAGGACCTGACGACGGCGTTTGCCGGGATCGAATCTATCGAGGCCGAGCGTCTTGCCGCTTCTGGTAATCGCAACCATTTGCAGGACCTGCGCTGGTTCTTTGCACTCGCCGGTTTTATCGTCGCGTTGATGACGGTCATCCTCTACGAGACCCGTTTGCACAAGACGCAGGTATGAACGGATGACCTTCCAGAACCCCCAGATCCTGATCCTGCTGCTGTTATTGCTGCCGGCGCTGTATTATCTGCGTGCCGGCAGTGACAGGACGGCACGTATGCTCAAACATTTCAGCCATGCGCAGCCGGCATCGACGCTGGACAGGCTGGCGATACCGGTGTTGGCGCTGCTGTTATTGACCACGTTGTTAATCGTCGCAGCCGGACCGCAGCGTTATCTGTCCCGCCCGGAAACTGCACGCTCTGGCAATTTTGTGTTTCTGGTAGATGTTTCACGCAGCATGGCCGCCCGCGCCAGTTGTGATGAGACGATGCAACTGGATCGCGCCCGCGCATTAATGACCGACATAGTCAGCGCGATGCCCGAGGCCGAGTTTGGTATCGCGGCATTTACTGAACTGACATTTCCGTTTACCGAACCGACGCTGGATCACCAGTACCTGCAGGAGGTTATCAACTACGGGCTGTTTGTCGAGACAGTGCCCACGCCGGGATCCGATCCAGGTAATGCGTTGCTGGTACTGGCTGAGAAAAAGACTGAACAGCCACCCGTATATGCCCGACTCGAATATGTCATCCTGATCTCTGACGGTGATTTTTCAGATGAGGTAAATCAGCAGTTGGGTAAGATCGTCCCGGTTCTGAACGAGGCCGGAATCAAGGTGGTCAGTATCGGTACAGGATCAGCGGATGGTCTGCCGATCCCGACGCTGGGCAAGAATCGAGAATGTCTGGAGGGGCGGTTTGAACGTGCCGAAGGCAAGGAGTTCTATAGCCGCCTGTTTGCTGCACCGTTGCAGATGATAGCTGAGCAGACGGGAGGACGTTATTTTGCCGAACCCCAAAAGACAGAATTGCTGGAATATCTTCGCTCAACGTTGCGCGAGGTTGCTGATTTGCAACTGCCCGCGCAAACCGAAGATATCAGTCCCTGGTTTTTACTGCTTGCGACGCTCTTGTTATCCGGTCTGATCTTCCTGCGCCGTTTTTAGCTCATGGCCCAGGCAATGTCCCGGTATCAACTGCGCAGCTTATGCGCAAGCAATTGATTATATGAAAATCCGGTAAACAGTTCGGTCCAGATCCCGATGGATTACGTCGCGGGATAAAGCAGGTATAGTGGACTCCAGACATATCCACAAACGCGAGCCCGTCAGTATGACTGCATCTGCACAAGACCAGGAAAAAATCCCTGCCAGACTGTTTGTCGCCTGTCGCTTGCTGGATCTGGACAGGCACATGACGACTTGCGAAGCGCTGATTGTGGATGCCGACGCACCGGAGGCCCTGCATGATTATCGGGTAGCGATCCGCAAGGTCCGCGCCATGCTTGCGCAGATGGATCAGATTATGCCAGAACCACAGCTGTCCCGTTGCAGACGCGGTTTCGCAGAGTTGATGAAACGGACCTGTCTGTTGCGTGATTTGCAGGTAAGTTCCACCGCGCCATGTTTTGCCAGTCCGGCAGTCTCCTCCGACACAACCAACACCACAGGTCTGTTACAACAGGCGATCTCGCAACAACAGCGTAAGGCGTATCTCAGCCTGCGCCGATACCTGCTGTCTGCCAGACTCCGGCGTTTCCGGGCTGAGTGGCTCTCATGTCTGCAACAGATGCAGGTGACGGATCGTCCTGCCGACAGGGCAGATGATCCGGTGTCTGTTGTCGCCAGAAAAAGTATACGCCACGCTTACCAGATTACTGTAAGACAGGCGCACAAGGCCGGTAAACGCATGTCAGGTGCCTCGCTACACAGATTACGCAAGCAGTGCAAGGACTTGCGCTATGTGCTGGAAATGTACAGTGATCTGTTTGAGGGGCAGGCGGTCACAGATCTGGGCCATGCATTGAAACGGGTACAGGGGAAACTGGGCAAGGTGCAGGATCTGCAGGTCTTGTATCTGATACTACGTGCAGTCGCAAAGGCACAGGAGGACAAACTGGATCGCCAGCAGCACAAGTTTATCAAGCGTTTGCTCAAGCATATCAGGCTGGGCAAGCGTGAACTCAAGGCACAGGCGGCCAGGCTGGTGCGTAAATACCCGCAAAGATCCGCCGGATATATCGCTACACTGATCGGCTGAAGGCTGACCCGGCGTACTTAATGATCTATTCAAATACCGCCAGCAGTTCGCCAACCCGGCCGCGATTACCGGTATTTGCACTAATCGTGCGCCTGACCTGAAAACCGGTGATCCTTGCCCCCGCCTGTTTATATAACTTGCGGATTTGCGGCACGTCATGGTTCGAGATGACCACCTGTATGCCACGGTCGGCAAGTTGTTGGGCGAGCTCTATCAGTTTCAGTTGATCCTCCCAGCCAAAACCACCGGTATGATAATCGGTAAAACAGGCGGTGTCGGTCAGCGGCACATAGGGTGGGTCACAATACACCACATCACCGGGAACTGTTTCCTGCATACAGTGCTGAAAGTCCTTGTGCACAAACTCGGCACAGCTCGAGGCCTGTAAAAACTGTTGCATCTCGTGCAGCGGGAAATACGGTTTTTTATACAGACCGAACGGTGTATTGAACTGGCCACGGCTGTTATAGCGAACCAGTCCATTATAACAATGGCGATTCAGATACAGGAACAGCGCTGACTTTCTGCGGGTGTCATCGGTGCGGTTGAACTCTTCACGCAGGTGGTAATAACGGGTCTTGGTATTGGCACGGACAAATACGGTCTGACAGTAATCGATAAATGGCTGGCCCTCACTGGTCAACTGTTTGTACAGGTTGATTAAATCCAGGTTCGTATCAGCCAGTAGATAGTGGCTGTAATCGGTATTCAGAAACACGGCCCCGGATCCGGTAAACGGCTCGACCAGACGCCGGCCGTCCTGTAACACGGTGCGAATCCGTTCTATCAGGCGATACTTGCCGCCCGGCCATTTCAGAAACGGTCTTGTCGAGGATACAGTAATTATTGTTCTTCCGGTGTCTGCGCCCGGATACTGAGCGCGTGTATGACCCCAGGCATCAAATCAGCAACGGCCTGATAGACCAGGCGGTGACGGGCGAGTAGCGGCAGGTTGGTAAACTGCGCCGATACTATGCGCACAGTATAGTGGCCGCCACCACCGGCTGCACCGGCATGGCCATGGTGTTGAGCGGAATCATCCTGAATCTCGAGTGTGAGTGGCTGCAGCGATTGCTGCAGGCGTAGTCGTATTTCGGCAATTCGATCCATATGTTTTTTGATCAGGGGAGTACCTGGATAAACGGTTTGACAGTCAGGCTGCAAAACACACCGGCGATATAGTAGGGGTCGGCCTCAGCCCAGCGCGTGGCGGTCTCCAGATCGGGAAACTCCGCGATGATCAGGCTGCCGCTGAATCCGGCAGGTCCGGGGTCCGGGCTGTCTATGGCAGGATGCGGTCCGGCGATGACCAGACGGCCTTCGTCTTTCAGTTGTTGCACACGTGCCAGATGGGACGGGCGTACGGTGGGTCTGATTTGCAGACTGTTTTCGGCGTCTACACCCATAATCACGTACAACATCAGGTCTGGCCACCATTCTGTTCGGGCTCAACCATATGTTTCGCCAGATAAAAGGCCTGGGCGATCGCAAACAACAGGGTCAGGCCAAGGATGCCGAACATCTTGAAATTGACCCAGATGTTTTCCGGAAAATTGAATGCAACATAGAGGTTGATCGCCCCTGAGAAAATAAAAAAAGCGGTCCAGCTGCGATTCAGCGTATACCAGATCGGCTTCGGGATATTGATCGCATGATCCATCATGCGCTGGATCATCGGTTTTTTTCCGATAAATTCGCTGATCAGGAAGGCGACAGCGAACAACCAGTTTACAACAGTCGGTTTCCACATAAAAAAGCGTTTATCATGTAATAATAGTGTCAGGCCGCCGAGTACGAGGATAATCACCAGTGTAATCAGGTGCATCTTTTCAAAGCGGCGGTGGATCAGCCAATACAGGCTGACCTGCACAAAGGCGGCGACAATAGCCGCTGCCGTCGCCATATACATACGCTGCTCCAGGTTGTCCGGTATGTAATAGGCGATGAAAAAGGCGAGTACCGGAAAAAAATCTATCAGAAATTTCATTTTCGTAACATTGATATCGTTGGATAGCGGATAATACATGCGATACAGGCGATGAGTATATGGCACAGTATTTTAAAATTCACCCGGAGAATCCACAGGCCAGGCTGATAGGTCAGGCAGTCGCAATCCTGCGTCAGGGAGGCGTCGTCGCCTATCCGACGGACTCCTGTTACGCGCTGGGCTGTCTGCTCGATCGCGGCCAGGCACTGGAGCGTATCCTCCGTATCCGCGGGCTGGGGCCTGATCACCTGTTCACTATTATATGCAGTGACCTCTCCGGACTGGGTACGCTGGCTCGCCTCGACAATACGGCATTCAGATTGATCAAGAGCCTGATACCCGGCCCTTACACTTTTGTATTGCAGGCAAGCCGGGAAGTACCCAAACGGCTGCATCATCCAAAACGCAAGACGATAGGGCTACGTGTGCCCGACAATCCGATTTGCCTGTCCTTGCTGGAGGCACTCGGCGAGCCGATGTTGAGCACCAGTCTGGTCATCGCGGGTGATGAGGGGCCGGAAGGCGATCCGGAGCAGATACGCGACCGCATAGGCAAGTTGATCGATCTTGTTATTGATGGTGGCATGATAGGCTCAGAAGAGACCACAATTATAGACGTTTCAGGGGATATTCCCGAGGTTGTGCGCAGCGGTAAGGGCCCGGTCGACCATCTGCAGGGTCTTTAACAACGCTGATCCTGAAATAATCTGGATCTACGGCGAGACTATTTGAATTGACCCTGTATAATTTCGGCCTCCAACGATAAACAGAAAAACCAGGAGTTCTTTTTGGCAATTTCAGCTAAACAGCGTGTTCTTTCAGGAATGCGCCCGTCAGGTCAATTACACCTCGGACATTATCACGGGGTGCTTAAAAACTGGTTAAAACTGCAAAATGAATATGAATGCTTTTTCTTTGTGGCGGACTGGCATGCGCTGACGACAGAATACGAGTCGCCACAGACGATATCTGATTCAGTCTGGGAAATGGTCATAGACTGGCTGGCGGTAGGCATCAATCCCGGCTCAGCACGTATCTTTATCCAGTCCAGGGTGCCGGAACACGCGGAATTACACCTGTTACTGTCGATGTTTACCCCGTTGAGCTGGCTGGAACGGGTTCCGACCTACAAGGACCAGCAGGAAAAGCTGGCGAACAAGGACCTCTCCACCTACGGCTTTCTAGGTTATCCCTTGTTGCAAACCGCCGATATCATTATCTACAAGGCCGGTTATGTCCCCGTCGGTGAGGATCAGGTGGCCCATGTCGAGTTGTCGCGTGAGATCGCCCGCCGCTTCAATTATTTATATGGCCGCGAGCCCGGTTTTGAGGAAAAGGCTGAGTCTGCCGCAACGAAGATGGGCAAGAAGAACAACAAGCTGTATCACCAGTTAAGACTCGATTACCAGCAAAAAGGTGATGATCTGGCGCTGGCAAAGGCCACAGCACTAATCGAATCGCAGCAGAATATCAGTCTGGGTGATCGTGAACGTTTGATCGGTTATCTGGAGGGAGGTGGCAAGATGATCTTCCCCGAGCCGCAGGCCTTGCTGACCCATATCCCGAAATTCCCTGGCCTGGACGGGCAGAAGATGTCCAAGTCTTACGGTAATACGATAGGCCTGCGCGAAAATCCAAATACAGTCGAGGATAAACTCCGGACGATGCCGACGGATCCGGCCAGGGTCAGACGCACCGATCCGGGTGACCCGGATAAATGTCCGGTCTGGGCCTTCCATCAGATCTATTCCGATGATGAGGTGAAGTCCTGGGCGCAACAGGGTTGTCGCAGCGCGGGCATAGGCTGTATTGAGTGCAAGCAACCGCTGATCGATGCCGTGCTGAAGGAACAGGAACCGATACGTGAACGTGCCAGGGAATATGCAGCGGACCCGGAGATTGTGCGGGGTATTGTTGCAGATGGCTGCGAAGCCGCCCGTGACATTGCCAGGGAGACGATGGAAGAAGTCAGATCAGTGATGGGTCTGTCCTACAAGTGATAACATGGCCCATGCTGACAAACAGATTCTGACGATAAACGAGTAACGAGCGAACAAAAGTGCAACAGATTACAACAGAAGAACAGGCACAGGCGCCACTCGGCCAGTCTGAAATGCCGTTTGCGATCGTGCAGGGTGAACCGGTGACCCAGATGCCGCATGACCTCTACATCCCGCCGGAGGCCCTGGAGGTATTCCTCGAGGCATTTGAGGGACCGCTCGATCTGTTGCTGTATCTGATCAAACGCCAGAACCTCGATATACTTGATATACCCATAGCCGAGATCACGGCGCAGTACATGAAGTATATTGATTTGATGGATGTGTTGCAGCTTGAACTGGCAGGTGAATATCTGGTCATGGGCGCGGTGCTGGCCGAGATCAAGTCACGCATGTTGTTGCCGCGTATGACTACTGACGATGATGAAGACGATCCGCGTGCCGAACTGGTACGACGTCTGCAGGAGTATGAGCGCTACAAACAGGCCGCCGAACAGATCGACGAGATGCCAAGGATGGAACGCGAACTGTTTGCCGTTGTTGTCGACTTTAACGAACGACGCACCTCCCAGAAACCGCCTGATGTGAAGCTCGATCAGATACTGCATGCATTTGCTGACGTCCTCGCACGCGCGGAGATGTATACACACCACATGATCCACCGTGAAGCGCTTTCGGTCCGGGAACGCATGACCATGGTGCTGGATCGGGTCAAGAGTGACAGCTTTATAGAATTCAAGGACCTGTTCAATATTGAGGAAGGCAGGGCAGGTGTCGTGGTATCCCTGCTGGCCGTCCTTGAACTGATAAAGGAATCATTAATCGACATCGTCCAGAATGAAATCAATGGACCGATTTACCTGAAGGCAGCAGCATGAACGAGCAACAACTGAAAAATATCATTGAGGCCTCGCTGATGGCCTCCGGATCACCCCAGAACCTGAACCAGCTGTTGGCTCTGTTTGATAATGACCTCGAAAAACCGGACCGTGATCTGGTACGCAAGCTGGTTGAGCAGCTGCAGCAGGATTATGCAGAACGCGGTATCGAGCTGAAAGAGGTATCGAGCGGTTTCCGTTTTCAGGTACGTGCCGATTATGCCGAATGGATCAACCGTCTGTTTACCGAGCGGCCACAGCGTTATTCCAGGGCCTTTCTGGAAACGCTGGCGATTATTGCCTACCGTCAGCCGATTACCCGGAATGAAATCGAGGACATCCGTGGTGTCAGCGTCAGTTCAGGTATCGTCAAAACCTTGCAGGAGCGCGAATGGGTGCGTGTGGTCGGACACCGTGACGTCCCCGGCAAGCCCGAGTTGCTCGCAACCACACGCGAATTTCTTGACTATTTCAATCTGAAGAAACTGTCAGAATTACCGGCCTTGTCCGAGATAAAAGACTTTGATCTTATTAATCCGGATCTGTTCGAAGGCATTGATCCGATGCCCCTCCCCGCAAAAACAGTTGAGACATCTGCCACCGAGGATCAGTTTGATCCGGAAGGGGCGGATCAGACTGACGTGGATGAAGCGGAAAACGTCGAAGATGTGCTGGACCCTGATTTTGAGGATGGCGGTGATGATCAGCACGAGGAGTACAGTTTCGACGAGCATGATGAAACGGTTGATGAGCCTGATAGTGATGACGTCGATGTGGATGAAGACGACGAAGACGAAGAAGTCGACGAAGATGACTCCGAAGAAGATGATCTCGACTCAACTTCAGAATCCAATGTTGTCCCATTACGGCCTGATGCCAATGACGCCTGATAGACTGCCTGTGTCAGACAAATGAGTAAAACCGAGGCTGAGCGCATACAAAAGGTCTTGTCGAATGCCGGTCTGGGCTCGCGTCGCCAGATAGAAGGCTGGATACGGGATGGCAGGATCAAGGTTAACGGTAAGCCGGCCGGCATTGGTGATCGTATTTTGCTGTCTGATCGCATCAGTCTGGATGATAAACCGATCAAACTGCAGTCGGTGATACCCACCACGACCCGTCTGATCGCCTGTTACAAATCGGCCGGTCTGATTTGCACCCGCAATGACCCCGAAGGCAGAAAAACCGTATTTGATGGCCTGCCCCGCCTGACCAAGGGGCGCTGGATTAATATCGGTCGGCTGGATATCAATACGACAGGTCTGTTGTTATTTACCAATAACGGCGAGCTGGCGAATCGATTCATGCACCCGTCCAGCAATATTGAACGTGAATATGCCGTCCGCACATTGGGTACGGCCACCGACAGACAACTCGATATGTTGCGTGAGGGTATCATGCTGGAAGACGGCCAGGCCGGGTTCAGCACAATCATTGATGTTGGTGGTGAAGGTACCAATCACTGGTATCACGTGGTACTGACAGAAGGTCGAAACCGCGAGGTCAGGCGTTTGTGGGAGTCGCAAGGTCTGAAGGTCAGCCGACTGATACGTGTCCGTTACGGCTCCTATCAATTACCGCGCAAGAAACGTCCCGGCGAATGTTGGGAGCTGGATCAGAAGGATATAGATGCCCTGATGCAGGACATCGGGGTTGAACCAGCGCCGGTCGAAACCGCACCGGTACCCGTCGCAGCACAAAAACCGGAGCCGAAGAAAACCGACAAGCGCAGGTTCGAGACACGTGCACCGGAAAAACGGAAGACGCAAGCACGGAAGCCGGATCCACGTAAACCCGAGTCACGCAAAACAGACACGCGTAAAGCGGTCAACCGCGGTCCTGAAAAACGGAAGACCTTGACCCTGAAACCGGGTAGCCGGAAATCGCCACGGCGCAAATAGTCGCCGTCAGCACTTTCTGACGGTCAGGCCATGCCAGATGATAACAAGACCGTGTTGAGGTTCTCACCGGTTACTTTGCTGACCCTCTACCAGCGACTGTTTTCGGCCTATGGCCACCAGTACTGGTGGCCAGCCCAATCACCGTTCGAGGTTATCGTTGGTGCTGTTCTTACCCAGAATACGGCATGGATAAACGTGGAAAAGGCGATTGCCAATTTGCACGCGGCGGACCGGATGGATCTGGAAAGGTTACATGCGCTTGATCACGAGTCGCTTGCCTCGCTGATTCGTCCGTCCGGTTATTTTAATATCAAGGCCAGACGGCTGAAAAACCTCTGCGAGTGGATGATAGCGGAGGGGGGCATGGAGGCTCTGGACAAATTGCCGACCCTCCAGTTGCGTGCCGGACTGTTATCGGTCAACGGTATTGGCCCGGAAACCGCCGATGATATTCTGCTGTACGCGTATTACCGGCCGGTATTTGTCATTGATGCCTATACCCGGCGACTGCTGACAAAACTGGGCCTGATTGAAGGTGCTGAGCCTTATGAAGCGCTTCGGGCCGGATTCGAGTCGAATCTCGCGCCCGATCCTGCACTGTTTAACGAGTATCACGCGCTGATAGTGCGCCATGCCAAGCAGAAATGTCAGCATTTGCCTGAGTGCCTCCATTGCCAGGTAGAGGGCCCGATTCGTTGACACGGTGGTCATTGGTGGGCTCACCCAGGCGGGATTTACAAGATTACTCAGGAATTTCAGGATTTTTTAACTATGTACTTTGGTTTTTTGGCCGTTTTATTGTAAGCTTGCCACCCGTTTTCTATGTATAAAGTAGACGTTTAATGGCAACAAGACGGCCGCTGGTGGCTGCGAACTGGAAGATGAACGGCACGCTGGCGACCATACGCCCGCTGATGCTCGCCATCCGGCAAGGATTACCACCGACAGCAACTGCTGAAGTTGCCGTATGTGCCCCCTACATCTATATACCGGAAGTCAGGGCACTGCTTGAAGGCAGTGAGCTTGCGCTGGGGGCACAGAATGTGAGTGAGCAGACGTCCGGTGCCTACACCGGCGAAATATCCGCCGCCATGTTGGCGGATATCGGGTGCAGATATGTTATCGTGGGCCACTCGGAGCGCCGCACCCTGTATCAGGAATCGGATCAGCTGGTGGCTGAGAAGTTTGTGAAGGTCCAGACCCAAAATATGGTTCCAATCCTTTGTGTAGGTGAGCAACTGCAGGAGCGAGAGGCCGGGGTGACCGAAGAGGTTATAGCCCGACAGCTGGACGCGGTCATCCACCGTGCCGGTATCGAAATGTTTGCCAACGCGGTCATCGCCTATGAACCTGTATGGGCAATCGGTACGGGACGTACCGCGACGCCGGAGCAGGCGGAAGAAGTGCATGGTTTTATTCGGCTGCAACTGGCAAGACATGCCGATGCAATCGCAAATAATATCCGGATTCTGTATGGCGGTAGTGTGAAGGCAGATAACGCACCCGACCTGTTTTCCAGGCCGGATATAGATGGTGGTTTAATTGGCGGCGCCTCACTGGTCGCCGGGGATTTTCTGGCGATATGCCAGGCAACGAGGTAATACAGCTAAATGGAAACGTTACAAACGATATTATTGGTTTTACAGGTGCTGGTTGCGGTCAGCCTGATAGGCCTGATCCTGATCCAGCACGGCAAGGGTGCAGATGCGGGCGCAGCCTTTGGCAGCGGTGCGTCGAACACCGTATTTGGTGCACAGGGTTCTGGCAATTTTCTCAGCCGCACCACGGCGATACTGGCATTTATCTTTCTCAGTAACAGTCTGGGATTGGCCTATCTTGCCAGCAAGCGCGTGCAGACGACAGGCAGTCTGATGGACTCACCCGTAGCCGAGGTACAGTCCGTTGATGCACCGATTTCAGACGCCATCAGCGAAATCCCGGCCGAGCCAGTACCAGCCCCGGCCAGTGAAGTTCCAGCCGAACCGGTCGCCGCCGCCCCAACCGATGTTCCCGCACCAACTGACGCCGCCGTACCTGCAGAGTCAGCCAGTGCAGAATCTGTAGCACCGCCGGCAGCAGCTACAGCAGTCGACGTGACACCGGTCCCCGCTGATCCGGTGATGCCTGCAGTTGAAATAGAAGTGCCTGCACCGCCAGCAGTGCCGGCAACAGAGTAGTACCTCGACAAGTTTCAACTCCGGATACCTGTCTGTAGCCGGAACAAAAAATGCCGACGTGGTGGAATTGGTAGACACGCTATCTTGAGGTGGTAGTGGGGTAACCCGTGACGGTTCGAGTCCGTCCGCCGGCACCAAATCCTGAAGGGGTATAGCATGCTGTACCCCTTCCATGATTCACATTCGAACAAGAATAAAGCTTCAACCTGAAACCTTGTCCTCATATTACTCCGTATTGGGGTGAACCCTGCCCCGATTACACAGGGTTACCCGTCAGGGCATGCGCAGTACGGATACGAAAAAAACTGTACCACTTCTGTAAAAAAATATATTGAAGGTCTATTATGTATCCATAAATCGAGGCCAAGAGGGGGGCTCTGCATTATGAAGATTTCAGGTTTGTATTCGTCACTGGCAATAGTTGCGATGATTGGCACGGGTATTTCATTTATGGCCGATGCCCAGCAAAAGTCATTTGTCCCGGCCACCGATCAGGTCCTTAATAATCCTGCCCCGTCTGACTGGATAAGATGGCGTCGTGATCACACGGCGAGTGGATACAGCCCCATGAACCAGATCAATCGCAGCAATGTGAATGAGCTGAAACTGGCATGGGCCTGGACGATGGGCGCAGGTGAACAGGAGCAGGAGCCGATTGTCTATAATGGTATCATGTATCTGCCGCAAACACATGGCATCGTGCAGGCGCTGGATGCGAAAACCGGTGAGCTCATCTGGGAGTACAAGCGCAAATTGCCCGAGGGTATGGGCACCGGGACTACCCGCAATCTCGCCATCTATCAGGACAAGATATACCTGACGACTGAAGATGCCTTTCTTGCCGCACTGGATGCAAGGACAGGCAAACTGGTCTGGGAAGTAAAGACGGGCGATCCGGATGACCGGGTCAATTATTCCTCCGGGCCTATCATTGGTAATGGCAAGGTATTTGCCGGCCAGACCTGTGGTACCGGTACACGACGGGCATGTGCACTTATTGCACATGATGCAGAGACAGGCAAGATACTCTGGCAAAGGGAATCTGTTGCGGGACCTGATGACCCGGCGGAACACAATGCAAGCTGGGGCAGGGTCGAACACAAGATGCGCCGCAAGGCCTCTTTCTGGCTGACTGGCAGCTTTGACCCTGAGTCAAATACAGTCTACTGGACCACCGCCAGCCCGTTCCCCTATCCCGAAATTCATAAAGGGACGACGGAAGGCGGTGACCTGTTATATACGAATTCCATCCTCGCGATTGATGGTGACTCCGGCAAGATCAAATGGTTTTTCCAGATGCAACCGCGTGACAACTTTGATATGGATCATCAGGACAATCCCATTCTTGGTGAAGTCGAAGTTGGTGGCAAGTTGCGCAAGGTTGTATATGTGCTGGGTAAACCAGGGATTGAATGGGCATTTGACCGGGAAACAGGCCAGTACCTGTGGCACAAGCAACTGGTCAGTTTCCAGAACCTGTATGAGCGTATTGATCCGGAAACCGGTGAGATCACGATGAACGAAAAAATCATACCGAAGAAGGTAGGCGACACCAATCTGGTTTGCCCGGGTATGCGTGGTGGCAAACTGTTCCAGACCAAGGCGTATAATCCGGTCTCGAAGATGTTGTTCAGCCCGGTCAGTAATGAATGTGGTATGTTTGAAGTGGTACCGCTGGACGTCAGTGTTGCCGGGGTCAACTACGGCAAGATATTGCATATGGAAGGGTCGAATGAAAAGGTCGGCCGTCTGGCAGCCACATCCGCAGCAACCGGAGAAGTACTCTGGACCTATGATCAACGGGCAGCACTCGGTTCCGTTCTGGCGACAGCAGGGGAACTGGTTTTTGTCGGCGATTTACATCGCTATTTCAGGGCGCTGGATGAAAAGTCCGGCAAGATACTGTGGGAAGTCCCCCTCAGTGCACCGGTAACCGGGTATCCTATAAGTTACGGCGTAGAAGGGAAGCAGTATGTTGCGATCGCCGTCGGTGGGGGCAATCCGGGGACACTACATCTGGCCCAACTGTATCCTGAATTAAAAACGAGAAATGGCAGCAATATTTTGATGGTATTTACGCTTGGGAATTGAGTGTAAACACGCCAGCGCATGCATTTACAAAGGTAACTTAATCTGCTAGTTTGATCATGGAACAGGCAGGTTTTTGTGTCTGCCCGCAGGCTTTGCAGATTGATGTAGATGTACGCTGGATTCAGATTTGGACGTCGCTATTTTTCAGTTGTAAAGATGTGGGGGGATTAAGACTTGTATATGTTTCGTAATTCATCACATTTTTCTTCTTGCGATGCAGGTAATTGTTTTCAGCTTACCTTTGCAGACACATATAACTGACGGTGCAACAGATCATGTTACCACCAGCACACGAGTTATAGCGTTTAACAATCATCCGAATTTTTCAAACAGGCAGTCCTGAGCGAGCTGAACAGGTTTTCCGGGACTGCTGTATATAAGCAGTGGAATCATTAAAGCCTGGGATACTGCTACCAGGCAGGGTCGATATCAGGTTTTTGTACAGGTATGAGGTAGATGTAGAGCATAAATTACGACAAAAAACGGGGGGGGGATGTAATGAGGAAATTCATCAGAAAGTATGGACGTTTTAGTTTGGTCAGCTCAACGGCGGTAACGTTGGCATTTGGGCCTATTGTAACGACGCAGGCACAGGAACTTGAAGAGGTTATAGTTACAGCCCAACGCAGGGAACAAAGTTTGCAGGATGTGCCGATATCCATACAGACATTTCAGGGGTCAGATATTGCCCGTCAGGGATTTCACACACTTAATGAATTAACGGTTTATGCACCGGGTCTGGTGATCAAGGATCAGTCAGAAGAGCAGGGTTTGTTGCTACGCAGTGCCGGAACCCAGAGTAAAAATATGGCGGTTGAATCCGGTGTCCCTATCTTTGTAGATGGTATACATATGGGTCGTGGTTCACAGTTAAAGGGTGGACTGATGGATATTGAGGGTGTTGAGGTCCTGAAAGGACCACAACCGGTTTACTTTGGACAAAATGCGGCTGGTGGCGCACTGATTATGAGGACCCGCAGACCAGGGGATGAATGGGAAGCTAACCTGTCAGGCGAGTACGGAAACTTCGGTATGAAAATTCTCGAAGGTGGCTTTGGCGGACCGGTCACCGATACTCTCGGGGTACGCGTAGCCGCCAAGTATTATTATCTTGAGGGATTCATGCGTGACTGGTTTACCGGTGACAAATTTCCCCAGCGTGAAACCAAAACCGTACGCGGTACCGTGGAATGGAACCCGAACGAACGTTTCCAGGCTACCCTGAAAGGCGAGATGCAATACAACGACCTCGGGCCCCAGGTAAATCCGATAGTGCTGGATAGATATTCTGCAACGCCGAAACTGACCCATCCGGAACGGACTGTC
>CAMDWI010000004.1 GCA_945878555.1 Klebsiella pneumoniae | reverse complement strand
CCGGAAGAGGCGGTGCCGGATCGTCTGACCCTGTTGTTGATGATGACCCGCTGGGGAGCCTATCAGCTCTGGCGTGAAAATGAGATCGGGTCGATTGAAAAGGGCAAGTGGGCAGATATTATTATCCTGAATGGTGACTATATGGATGTCACTGTCGAGGATCTGGATACACTCCGTCCGATCATGACCATGGTGGGTGGCAAGATAGTATATGAGGATGAGCCATTACGCGGCAACCTGCTCAGATTCAATACCGATCCCAATGTGGCAAAGTGGGAAATCAGGAAATCCACGCCGACCTCACTGTGGCGTTGGCCAGAGGCAGGACCGGTGGTACCCTCGCGTCTTTGAGAACGGGGTGTACGCTGTAATCTAAAAAAGGCGGACTTCGGGTCCGCCTTTTTTTTATCCCCGCTGGATTCAGCCGATTTTACTTATCATCAACAAGGGCAAGCAGTATCTGGATTTCAAGCGGCACCTTACCACCAGCCTCAAACAGATTTTTCATATAATCATTCCACAGCAACGAGGCCTTCTGGTGATCACCGGTCTTGATCAGCGTCGTCAACAACCAGGTATACAGGAACTTTTGTTGTTCAATAGTTCGTCCGGAGCCGGTGTCCACTAACTCAACCAGAGCTGCGGTCATTTGCGGGTAATTACGATCGTTAAATGATGAGAACAGTGTCAACCAGTGTTGCTGAACCCCGGTCGCTGGTCGTGCAGCACATTGTGGTGTAATTACGCGGATAATCTCATCCAGCTGACCCTGGGTCAGTGTAGCGGCTGTCAGGCTGAAGATGATATAAAACGAATCCTCCCAGACTGTCAGGTTGTATTCCTGCTCGCAGTTGCTTGCCGCAGATTGCAGGAAATTCAGGCTGGCAATCGGACTGATAATAGACTGATCAAAGACCTTCTGGCTAAAATATTCATACAGTTTGTAGGCGTCTATTGCCTGCTGATCGGAAAAATAATCGGTTCGGCTCGGGTTATCAACCCGGACACCGGACTCACCATAAAGGATGTCAAGTATCGGAACGGCGGATAGCCGCAGGTTCAGTAATTCAGTGACGTTTTCCTGCATGAAGCGGGCCTGTTCTGCACCCAGATCCAGTACCGGGTAAAAATCCGAGTTGGCGCGGATATTTATACGGGCCAGAAACGGGTTATAAAGAGACTGGTCCCCGATAAACCGGTAACGCAAATCTTCCAGATGACGGACATGAACACGGGCCAGCTGTTGCTTCATCGCATCAGGTTCAAAGATGGCCGGGTTCGGCATGGGTAGCGGTGTGTCTACACTGGCGAGCAAGATGAGATCACCGTCATCGGCGAAATAGATGCTGTAATAGGGGAAGTTTTCGGCAATGGCCTTGAGGATGGAGGCCAGCAGGGATGTGTTCAATTCATAAATATGGATCCATTGTACAAGGATGCCGTCACTGTTCAGATGCGTTCGTGCCAGCGCATAAAACTCGGTGGTAAACAGGCTCGCTACACCGCTGACCCAGGGGTTCGACGGTTCCGAGATGATGATGTCATAACCGGATGGGTTACCCGAAAACCAGGTCCTGGCATCGTCAAGATGGATCCGGCTGCGTGGATCGGTAAATACCTTTTCTGTCGCCGGTCTGAAATGCGCGGCGCCTTCAATGATCGCCTCTTCTATTTCGATTGTATCTACGCGCTCGACACCGGGCATCAGCAGGGCAGTGTGGGCTGTCAGCCCGGAGCCCATCCCTATATTGGCGATGGTCTTCGCCTGTGGGTGCACCGACAGGGGCAGGGCGGCAAGCAAGGTCATGGTGGCCTCATCTATCGAGGGCGGCGCACCGGCCGCCATCGAGATGGCTGCATCCGGCTTGCCATTCGTCATGATGGTGATCTTGGTTTTGTCCCATTCGGTCACGGTAACCGAGGCGGTTTTGCCGTCGCGGTGGTACAGAATGTCTGTCTGCTCATCCAGTTCGGCAATGCCATGGCGAAATACCCCTGAGGCCATCATTTTGGTATTGAACTGGAACAGCGATGCGGCAATCACAAGAGCAAGTGAGACAGCTGTTGCAGCGTAAAGGACCGGGCGTAGACGCGGAGCCGTTTGATAAAGCCCGAGCAGAACCAGACCGATGCCGATATCAATCAATGCGCCGGTGACTATAGACCCTTTCACACCGAGCAGTGGCAATCCGGCAAAGACAGTAAACAGCACACCGCAAATTGCACCGAGTGTATTGGCGGCGTAGACCTGACCGACGCAGTTTTCAGCCTGGCCTTTCCGGAGCAGCGCATAGGTAAAGAGCGGCAAGGTCATGCCGGCGCAGATGGTTGCCGGTAGCATAATCATCAGTGCAATCAGATGGCTGAACACACTGAACAGGGCATAACCGGGCCCTGTTTCATCCAGTGCCGTCATCAACAGCGACATCGCCTCAAAGCTGTATCCGTACATAAAAATGGTCATCAGGGCCAACAGCCCCATCGCTATCTGCACACCGGCCGCATACAGTGCCGGGCTAACCAGCCGGTCGATCTTCTTGTGTACCACATAACCGCCAATGGCAAGTCCTGTAATAAAGGCACTCAACATAAGTTCAAACGAGTAGGTACTGGCACCCAGCACCATAGACAGCATGCGTATCCATGTCACTTCATAAATAAACGATGCCATGCCCGTAAAAAATGAGAGTGCGAGGAACAGACGCGCACCGGTCAGACCGCCAGCAGGGGCGACTACCGGTTTACTGTCTGCGCCAATGGGGCGTGCCAGCATCCAGACGACTACAGCAATCAGTAAGTTAATGCTGGCGGCCAGTGACAGCGTGCCCGGCAAACCCAGACGACCTATCAGGAAAAAGGCGCTGAGTGGCAAGGCAAGTGCTGCACCGATGCTGTTGGAAAAATAGAGGAGTGCCAGTGACTTACCGGGTTCGCCCGGGAAGGCCCGGATAAAGCCGCTGCTCATCAACGGGAAGGTGGCACCCAGCAGCAGCGACGGCGGCAGTAGCAAGAGTGAAGAAATTATAATCTTGCTGATATAAACGAGTGTCGGACTGCCCAGTGCCGGGATAACATGAGTATGTGCAAGGTTCTGGATGATTCCGAACATGGGGTCAAATAACAACCCGAGTAGGCCGATCATGCCCTCAAGAACGGCGTAAGCCAGCAACAGGTTTTTTATCCGATGGACAAACCGCGATACCAGCCAGGCCCCCAGCGCCATGCCACCCATAAACATAACCAGTACCAGTGCCTGGGCATAGGCCGCATGGCCGAGAAACAGTTTCAGGTAATGCGACCAGATGGACTCATAAACCAGTCCGGAGAATCCGGACAGGATAAAAACCGCATACAGCGTATATTTGATCCGGGGTTGGGTCATGCTGCGGTATGTCGAAATTTACGCGCCTTTACTGATATTGATGTGTATCCGGGATCTCAAAAGATGTCAGAAGTGGTCTGAGCAGGAGCCACAAACCGACTCTAAAGTCCGGACGGTATTAGTATATTGGTTTAGCTTTCGTAGAAATGCCCCCAAATATACCCCCTATAAATTTATTATTGTTGGATCGTTGTTGCCGCTTCATTTGCTAATCGCTCAAGTATAACAAGCCGGGGGCATATACAAAACCCCGCCTTTTCAGGCGGGGGCCATGTCTGTCCGGGTATTAGCCACAAACAAAAACGGCCCCCGAAGGAGCCGTCGTTATAATTCAAAGGTGAACTAAACCCGTTTACGTCTACTGTAACCTAACCCTAATAAACCAATACCTAATAACGCCAGGGTTGTTGGTTCGGGTGTTTCAATTCTGTCAGTTGTGACGACGCCGTAGGTGCTATACCGCGTTGTGCTGCAGTCTGGACCGCACTCTTGTATATAAGAAACGTTAATCATACCACCCGCATTCGTCATGGAATCTAACAGATTAGCATTGAAGTAATAGTTACTGGGGAATTGCAGGTCATTAAACGCGAATAGATACGCGATACCACCGTAATATTCATAGCTGTTACCCGGATTGTAGGTTATACCAGCCAGATCGCCTGAGGTGGTGGTGATATTCCAGTCGGAATAAATGCCTGTATCGGCGTCAAACACATAGTACCCTGTGGCCGAAGCCGAGTCGGAGAAAGTAGCGTTCAGATACCATGTCAGGGGAACGGCATTTACCACATTTGAAAAGGCTAACAGGATTGCGGCAAGGGGAACCGATCTTAACATTTTATGCATTGGTTTTTATCTCCTCTAAACATTTTGGAATTCTGTTACACCTAATTGACCTGAGGTTGACCGTAATATAGATAATTCGAGCATGTTTCATGCCACTGTAAGATTATAGATAAAACAACAAGTTATAAATTATTCGTAATTGTAGATGTAAAGCATACCGACACAGCCCAGTCTATATCACCGTGAAAATATACATAATGTCAAACAATACAATTGGTTAGCGAAGTGTAAATATAGTCGACATTGTTGGGTGGGTTAATGGTGCCCTGAGCAGGAGTTGAACCTGCGACCTTCCGCTTAGGAGGCGGACGCTCTATCCACTGAGCTACCAGGGCAAAATCCAGACTGTTTGTACCTGATTGCCGGACAGTATGACCAATCTGTGCCGACCCAGGTGTCACCGGACGGTTTGGTGGATTTTATCCGATAATCCGGCTGATTGCAGGTTTTCCCTGCTGAATTTCCTCTGCGGTCAGTCCGGTCAGTTCATGCGGAAAGACCAGCCAGCTGTCCGTTTCATGCAGGTAATAATCCGGCACCAGTGTGGTACGGTTATTATGCGGTTTATACCAGGGACAGGCAATCCTCACCCGTTGGCGGATTTCACTGCCGTAATGCGCCTCCAGTTTTTCCAGTATAGTCCTGAAGCTGTTACCCGAATCAAATACATCATCGACTATCAAGATCTGGTGTTCCGGGCGGGACCGTTCAAATACATATTCAAGACCGATAACGACGACTTCCTTGTTCCGCGCATTGATACCGGTGTAGGAGGCGGCACGAATCGCGACGTGGTCGGTATGGCTGCCTTTATATTCGTAGTATTCATGTACGGCCATCGCCACCGGTGTACCACCACGCCAGACGCCGATGATCAGATCCGGTCTGAATCCGCTTCGATAAATGATTACAGCCAGCCTGAAAGCATCTTCCAGCAACTCGTTTGCATTGATATATCGTTTAGTCATATGGGGATTGTATGCTATCGACGTGTATGCGCAAAGTGCGGCCGGGAAGGGGACATAACACAAATAAAAAAGGCCCCTGAAGGGGCCTTTCAGAGTGCGAAGTGTGAGCTATACCCTTTTACGTCTGCTATAGCCCAGGCCTGCCAGGCCCAGACCCAATAATGCGAGTGTATTAGGCTCGGGTGTTTCAGCACTGACTGTGCCCCCTGGGATATCAAGATTAACCCGCAAGTTGGATCCTTCAAATTCAACTATACTGAGGATATTGATAACACCACCCGCGTTAGTCATTAGATTTGCCAGATTTACCTGCATCATATTACTGTAGTTAATAGTGCTCTGGATAACGATTATATCAGGGGACCCACTCAACACCAATGCGTTGCCTGTATTGTAGTTCGCCCCAGCCAATACGCCTGCAGTGGTGGTGATATTCCATGAAGAAAAAATATCAGTATCGGCGTCGTAAACGTAAGACCCTGTGGCCATTGTAGAGTCGTGAAAGGTAGCGTCAATGTACCATGTCAGTGGTATCGCATTAACTGCTTTACCAAAACCTGATAGCAGTGTGGCAAGCAGAACCAGGGTTATTTTTTTATTCATTAGTGTGTATCTCCTGTATCCATGTCGGGCGTATTAAAAGCATTTATACCGATTGACTATTTTTAGATATTTAGCATTTTGCATGCCAGTAATTAATCTTTTTAAAAAACAATCACATAGATTAGTTTATAAATTGAAGATGTAAAGAATTCCGTCACCAACATATATGTATATATTCGAGGTACGATAATTATTCCATAATTTACAATGGGTTAATTGAGTGTAAATAAAGTCGACGTTATACACAAAAAAACGCCATTATTGCTGTTCCTGCGATTAGGAGCTCATGGCAATGCATGCAGATTTTCCAGATCCACTGTGCCAGGCATCTTCTATTTATGAGCTTTCAAAACTGATCTCACGCTCGAAAAGTTCGATTGCCGTACGTGCGACCTGCGCCGTGTCATAGTAGGCGTAAGCGCCTACGCCAAGTGCACCAACGACCGGTAACCAGCGCGACAGGCCCTTACCGATGGCCCGCTGGCTAACCTTGACACCCACCCTCTTTGCTACTGACTGCATCACCCTGAGTGACGCCCGTTTAACCAGCACGCGTTCGCCCACACGAATAACGAGGTCGCGCACGGCCTGGGCAGCGCTGTGTCTGAACAAACAATAAAGCATTTGCTCCTTAGAGAGTGTTGCAGTCTTGCCGTACAGCGCGGCTATGTCTGCCACCATTTGAGATTGAATCTTCCATACGCCCACCATCTCAGGAAGGATAGTCAGCCACCCCAGGGGTCCGGGCGGAAGCGCTAAAGTACCCGCATAGGTTGAAGCCTTTATCGCCGCACCATTGGCTATACCTCTAACCCGATCTGCAGGTGATTGACTGGCAGCCTGCCGGGAACGTGGTATGTCCCCTATGAAATCCAGTATCGCAGTTGCGAACGTTGATGCCACATCTTGTGATGATTCGGCGGACACCAGTTCCTTTTTGGCCATAGTGACTCCTGGATGTTTCTATTTCCTCTGCCCACCATCTCTATGAATTTCTTTTCTGCCGGGCTGGCTTTGTTTATCTTTGTCTTTCTCAGTATATTGGTTTTCCCGGTTATGATCTTTGGAGGAATTATTATTTCCGAGATACCCCGGTTTTGCAGATTTTTTACTTTGATCGAATTGCTCTTTCTCGGCATTAACATCTTGATGTTCTGATTTATTTTTATCAACTGTGTTCATGTCAGATTACCTCAGAAGGACCCATGTGGTGTTAAGGAAGAACAACAATCTTATCTATATGATGTAGGAAGGATCTGTTCGATGCCGCACAGCTCATTGGCTATAAAAATTGTCGGGTTGATCGGCCTCCCGCGAGCATCGCCCGCAACGCGGTATACATCACCCACAGCAGGAACACCGGAACCAGCAAGGTCTGCAGCAGGAACACCACAATCAGCTTGATGACGTGGTCTGTGGCCGAGGTCGCGACCTGCTTCATGCGTTCAATGATTGGACGTGGATCGAGCGAGGAGAGTGATCCAGGGTCGGCGTCCTTGTTCAGTTCTTCGGTCATCGTGGTGAGCGTCTTCTGGCCCTCGGCGTAGTCCTGCTGCAGGAAGTGCGCATAGACCGCGTCGCTCCCCATGGTCGCCACAGGGATCGCGAACCGGGCCATCAGCATCAACACTAGCGCGACGTCCAGCCAGCGGGGCGTCATGCCTTTAATGACCCGCACCACCCCCCACGCAAGCAGCATAACCGTCACGGCGATCTTCACATACTCGTACTGCCCGATCGCCAGCAACACCTTCTGGATTCCGAAGGCTACCGAAGAGATTAGCATCAGGTTCGAGAACGATTCGACCAGGTCGTTCACCGGATCCAGGATCTGGCCAACGCTCAAAGTGACCCCGGCCACGAACCCTACGGAGACCTCGGTTCCCTGTAACAATGAGATGGCGGCGTTCAGGGCGCGGGCACCCGCAAAGACCGCGAGTGCGCGATTCATGCCCGCGTCGATCTGCTCCATGGCCGGGGTGTCCATCGCTGAGACCCATGTAACGTAGATCAGCAGGATCGCGATAACGGTGGGAACGGTTTTATTGCCAATGTTGGTCAACATGGGAGTACCTCACGGGTTGGGGGTGATTATCACCATAGCGGTGCGGTGTCGGGATCACAAGGAGTTACGTGAATCGTTCACTGACAAGGGCGCTCTCCACAAGGGTAGATTAGCCCACCTGGCGAGGTGGGCCCAAATTAAAGGAAAATGTGACTCGTCCTGTCGGTCAGGATGTTGATGCAAATGACCCGGGATATGTCATAATCTTACCAACGAGGGACTGGTCAATTCTAGATGCAAATCAACGCGGCATTCCGCTATTGTCTATCTTATACCTGTGGTGTTTGAAGATGAGCAAAAACGAGCTTGACTGGCTGTGAATATTTTTGGGGAAGATTAAGATATGAAAAATGGTAAAAATGATTATTCGGTAAAGTTGGTACGCTCCAGAGCAATACGATTTACCAATTTCTTACAGAATATCCTGCTTTGGATAATAATCGGATTCAGCGCTTCCGTGTCAGCAGAGGAGTTTCTACCTGTTATCGGTTCACGTGCCGGTAATCTGATACAGACTTACTGCGTAACCTGCCATAACGAGACTCTACGTACCGGCAGTCTGTCTCTGGACCAGGTTATTCTGGACAGCGTAGACAAGCAGTCTGCAGTCTGGGAAAAGGTCGTACGCAAATTACAGACCGGGGCAATGCCACCTCAGGGTCTACCTCGCCCTACTCCAGACGACAACGAATATCTGATCAACCACCTGGAAACTGAACTGGATCGTGTTGCTGTGGCGTATCCCAATCCCGGCCGTACTGCTCCCCACAGGCTAAACCGGGCGGAATACGCCAATGCCGTTCGAGACATTTTTGACCTGGAAATCAATGTGGAAAAGTTGTTTCCACCGGACGCGACATCCAGTCATGGCTTCGACAATCTCGCGAGTGTCCTGTCGCTGTCCCCGGTATTAATGGAAGGTTATCTTTCTGCAGCTAAAACAATCAGCCGATTGGCTGTTGGAGATCCTGACAGTGGGCGTGTCATTGAAACCTATACACTTCCGGACAACCTGAATCAGCAGGATCGCGCCAGTGAAGAGCACCCCTTTGGTGCGCGCGGAGGAATTATTGTTCGCCACTACTTTCCAGTAGATGGAGAGTATGTGATTCGAACAAAACTCAAGCGTATCGAGTTCGGGATAGATGCAGGAAAGATTACAGGATTCGAAGTTCCTAAACAGATGGAAGTCATGATAGACGGGATTGAAGCCCGGCAATTCAGCCTGGGTGGTCAGCAAAAATCGGATGAGGATTTGGATGTCCGTATCTCAGTCAAGGCAGGAATGCGATCACTCGGCGTTTTTTTTCTAAGAGACCGGGTGAAAGCGGAGGAAGTAGGCAAGGAAGAACAGGCAGGTGGTGTGGTTTCGGTGGAAGTGGAAGGGCCGTATAACTTGTCAGGAGTTGGTGATACGCCCAGCAGGAGGAAGATTTTTTCCTGCTATCCAGACGACAATAGCGAAGAGACAAGTTGTGCAAAGGAGATTCTTTCAAGACTGGCTCGTAATGCCTATCGTCGCCCCGTGACGGATAAAGATACGCAGCCTCTTGTGGGACTTTTCCAGGCTGCCCGCAAGGAAGGAGGATTTGACGCGGCCATAGGGATGGCAATTCAGGGTATATTGGTTAGCCCCAAGTTTCTGTTTCGAGTGGAAGATGAACCTGCCGATGTTGCCGTTGGAAGCGCCTACCCGATATCTGATATTGAACTGGCATCCCGTATTTCTTTTTTCCTCTGGAGCAGCGTTCCTGACGAAACCTTGCTGGATCTGGCCACGCGCGGCAAATTACGGGACCCGGAGGTGATGGAACAACAGGTCAGGAGAATGATGAAAGACCCACGATCCGTAGCTTTAGTGGACAACTTCGCTACCCAATGGCTGCGTGTGCGCAATCTGGATCTCTTGTCTCCCCCCGATCCAGAGGTGTATCCAGAATATGATCAAAACCTGAAGATTGCCTTTGAGAACGAGAGCAAATTGTTTTTTGAATATATTATTAACGAGGATCGAAGTGTTCTGGAGTTTCTGACTGCAAATTATACTTTTCTTAATGAGAGGTTGGCCAAACACTATGGAATTTCAGGTGTGCATGGTAATCACTTCAGACGCGTTTCTCTGACAGGAGATGAGCAGCGTTGGGGTTTGTTGGGAAAGGGATCCATTCTGACAGTTACTTCTTATGCTACCCGGACCTCGCCTACTTTGCGAGGGAAGTGGGTTCTGGATAGTATTCTGGGCATTCCACCGCCGCCGCCACCGCCCTTTGTTCCGTCGCTGAAAGATGATGCCGAGACACGGCAGCTCTCAATGAGAGAGAGAATGGAGATGCACCGATCCAATCCGGTCTGTGCTACTTGCCACCGGTTGATGGATCCTCTGGGTTTGGCGCTTGAGAATTTTGATGCCATCGGGGGATGGCGGGACTTAAATCTGGACAAGACACCGGTTGACGCCTCTGGACAACTCCCCAACGGAACGACGTTCGAAGGCCCGGCCCAACTGCGGGAAGCGCTATGGCAGCAACGCGAACAGTTTGTTGGAACGTTTATTCAGCGTGTGCTCACATATGCCCTGGGGCGGGCAGTTGAACCTTATGATATGTCGACGGTGCGCAGGATCATGCATGAAGCTGCACAACAGGATTATCGTTGGTCTTCGATTGTGATGGCCATAGTAAACAGTCAACCCTTTCAAATGCGGAGGTCGGCGGAATTATGATAATTTTCAAAAAACATATCTCCAGACGTGCAGTATTGCGCGGTCTTGGAGCATCGCTTGCACTACCCATGTTAGATGCCATGGTACCGGCCTTTGCCGAGGTGAAACGGAGTTCGATACCGACGCGAGTCGGCTTCGTTTATTTTCCGAATGGGGCTATACCCGGTAAATGGACTCCTGCAGTCGAGGGAAGCGGTTTTCAAGTGAGTCCTATTCTGCAGTCACTGGACCCGTTTCGTGAATACATGACTGTATTGAGTGGACTCAGCAACGTGGAAGCCCTGGGGAAAGCAGGCGAGGCCGGGGGTGAGCACACCAGGGCATCTGCAGCTTATCTGACGTGTGTCCATCCGGTAGTCAGTAATGTGGATGGCAGCTTTAATACCGGTGTAGGAGTGTCTCTGGATCAGATCCTTGCCAGAGAATTTGGCAAGCATACCCAACTGGCATCACTGGAGCTAGGGATAGAATCGAACGCGATTCTGGGTTCCTGTGACGGGGACAACTGTACATACAATAATACTATCAGCTGGTTCAATGACACTACCCCGTTGCCAATCCAGAATAATCCCCGTGCGGTATTCGAACGGTTGTTTGGAGACAGTGACAACACCAGTCAATCTGATCGGATGGCTCGTCTCCGGGAGCGACGGAGTCTGCTGGACTTTATTGGAGGTGAGGCCTCACAGATGATGAGGAGTCTGGGGTCTTCTGATCGCGTAAAGCTTGACCAGTATCTGGACGCGACCCGGGATGTTGAGCGACGAATCCAGATGGCGGAAGATCAATCCTGGCAAGAACTTCCGGAGTTTGAAAAACCGGCAGGGTCACCGAAGCGATTTGATGAGCATGCCAGGTTGATGTTCGATCTACTGGTGCTGGCATTTCAGACGGATATGACCCGGGTCAGCACTTTTATGCTTGGCGCGGAGATGACCACCATGGCCTATCCCGAAATCGGCGTACCGGATCCTTACCACCCGCTTACACATCATCAGGGAGATGTTTCCAAGATTGAAAAAGCGGCCAAAATCAACGCCTTTCAGACCAGCATGTTTTCCTATTTTCTGGAGAAACTTAAATCAACACCCGATGGAGATGGTTCTCTCCTGGATCATAGTATTATTACCTATGGTGCAGGACTGGGCGATGCCAATTTGCATCTTCCGAAAGATCTGCCGATCCTTCTCGTTGGTGACAGAAATCGCATCCAGGGTGGACGTCATTTGCGCTTTCCGGTAGATACACCCCTTGCAAACCTGTATATGCGTCTGTTGGAAATGGTCGATATGCCAGTGGAAAAATTTGGAGACAGTACCGGAAGCGTGAATTTGCTGACGGTATGAGTTAACGGCTCATCTGGTTAGAGTTTCGCTACAGTAGGGAGAAAGCCATGAAGAATTTTGTGATGCGGTTGATACTTTTGTTTGCCATCAGCAGTATGGCGGTTGGAGCTGATCTCCGACTCATAGAGGCGATAAAAGCAAAAGCCGATACCCAATCCGTACAGCGCCTGTTGCAAGAGCAGCTGAGTGTAAATGAGCAACAGCCGGACGGGAAAACTGCGCTGCACTGGGCAGTTCACCGGGATGATCTGGACCTTGCTGAGCTACTAATCCAGGCAGGTGCCGACATAAATATCAGTGACCTCAGTGGAGCTACGCCATTATGGGTGGCGGTCTATAATAGCAATCCCGATATGGTTGATAAACTGTTACAGGCGGGTGCCAATCCAGATATGCCCCTGCAAATGGGTGAAACACCACTGATGACTGCTTCTGATATCGGGAACCTCAAGATCGTGAAAGCCCTGGTCTCGGCCAGGGCGGAAGTGGACGCCAGGGAGACCCAGGGTGGACAGACTGCCTTGATGTGGGCGGCGGCAGGAGGGCATACAGATGTCGCGAACTTTCTTATTGTGAGTGGGGCCGATGTTAAAAGTCATTCAAAAGCAGGTTTTACACCACTACACTTTGCCACTCTGAACGGTAGCCTCGAATCCACTCAACTTTTGATATCTATGGACGCTGAGGTAAATGAGACCTCCAATGACGGAGGAACACCACTTTTAATCGCTGCTGCCAGCGGTAACGATAAGCTGACGCAATACCTTCTGGAACAGGGAGCCGACCCGAAAGCGAGAGATTACAGAGGGTTTACAGCACTTCATTATGCGGCCATGAAAAGGAATATGTCGGGATCCGTTACACGCCTTTTGGCCGCCGGGGCAGACCTGAATGATCGGGTAATAAAGGCGGGTGCAGAGCATGAGTTACATTCGACTCCCGATCTATCCTTCCTGAAATCACCTGCCAGAATTATTGAAGCGGGTACAAAAAGCAGGACCATCCCGACCGGCGCAACCCCCTATTATCTGGCGTCACAACAGCGAAACGCTGCCGCTATGCGCATACTGCTCGAAAAAGGCGCTGACCCTCATCTGGGTACAACCGAGAACGTATTCGCTTTGGGGGGGAGTGGTCGACGCGTCAATTTTATGGCAAAAAACACACCGCTGATGGCTGCAGCCGGCATGGATCTTGTTGTGTCAAACTGGAACGACCTTACGGAAGATCTGGAAAGTCAGGCCCTGGAAGCTGTAAAGGTAGCCATAGAAGCAGGTGCAGATGTGAATGCTAAAAACGAATATGGCATGACAGCCCTGCATGCAGCGACCATCATTGGAGCCGATTCCATTGTGGATTTGCTGGTCAAAAGTGGCGCTAATCTGGATGCCAGGGACCAATATGGTCAGACCCCTCTCAGTATCGCCAATCATGTGATCACAACCAGCTTGAACCAGGGGAACAACTTTGATGTGCGTCCCCGACGTTACAGACCCGAGATATCAAGTTTTTTATTGGCCAAGGGAGCCACGCCATTGGAGAAGTCTGGAGTGGATGTGTATGAGATACTTAACCATTAGAATGGTTGATTTGAATTGATCTTTGACCCATTTTTACTCCCGGGCAGGTCATGATCTGATCAATACCAATACTCAACTATCACTTCGGATTATCTATAATATATTTATTTGTGCGATTAAGAATACTGTTGGCCCAGTTTGTCCAGAATTTACCGGGGTCAGAAGAATAATCCTTGTCATAATTGCCAGGTGCCGTAATTCCAGGTAATTCTGGAATCCAGTCACGTTGCAGGATCTCATCAGGGTTGCCATAGCGTGATGCAAGTGCACGGATTTCCGGGTCCAGACTAGCCATAATCTGGCCGTGTTCAATCAGAGTTTGCCAGTTACCACTCTCACGCAGTCGAATTTGATAGGTTGGTAACAGGGTATGATTATGCATGGCATGTCCAATAGGAAGCGCATGCTCCTGGCCAAATGAAACTGATGTGGGTGGACGCGCACCATCTTCCTTGTTGTCGTCAGGACCTTTTTTAACCTCAGCCCCAAATGACCAATGGATGACTCCACCAGCATTTCTTTCTGACAGATTCTGGCCTAACAGCACTTCCCCCGGGTGTTTGAAATATTTGGGATTGGTGCCGGTTCCTGCCTCAAAAAGCCACCAGAAACCAGGTTTTTTCTGATATGGCCAGGTAAGTTCGTTAATTCGTGGGTAATTTAACCACAATCTAAATCCATCACCATAAAGGCCACCACCAATTACTTTGTCCACGTAGCCATTTCTGACATGAATTTCAATTCTCGGGTGGTTTGAGGCATGGCTATTACTTGAGGCAATTATCCCATTGACTGTTGTGATTTGAACAGGAGCCAACCATGTATTACCCCTTTTGGCATATTGGATAGATGAGGATGGAAATATTCCGGATGCTTGAGAAGGAAACATGAACATATGCCCCCTTGAATAGGATCCTTTACTCCAGTTAATTGCTTGTTCAGAGGTCAAATCAAAGGAAAATGCACTTCCTTCCGGGTCAGAAACTTCAACCCGGTCAATATATGGCATAGGTTCTACCATTTTACTTTCTATCAGACGCCAGACATCTGAAGGGTAGGCGGGGACCTCGCTCATAATGTCGAAACTATTTATATAGGTATAATTGCCAGATAACTTTGATCCATGATGTTCCAGATCTTTTTTGGCTATAGCTCTGCCAAGGGTCCTCCAGAATACTTTATTTACTTCCGGGTGATCATCAAGGTATTTAACGATAGCAGAATCAACAATCTGGTTATAATTTTTAGCCAATTCTTCCAGTTGCTTATCGGGGTATTCAAATACCGGCCAGGTTGCATCTGCAAGGACATTATCGTGCTGCCTCGTCCATTCAACAGCATCATCCCAGTTTGAAATGTTTCCCGTCATATTCAGAAAATTCAGTTCTTGCTGCCCATCTCCTGCCTTGAACACATTTTGAATCTTGTCGAATTTTTGGAGATCTTCAAGCGAGACGCCTGCAATTTCATGCTCATATAATAATCGTGCTTCAACTCTTCTTGCTTTAAATGCCTTTATTATGGCTTCTTGTACAAGTGGGTCTGCTGTATAGGGTATGGGTATTAATACAATATCTCCTGGATCTGCCAGGCCGAGCGGAGTCCTTCCTCCTTTTTGCTGAACAGCGAATTCTGCCTGTGGCATCAACTGTTCTATTGACTCGGGTGTTGTCAGATAGCCCGGGAATCTGGCAGTAGGGTAGGGCCTTTGAGGACCGGGTCCAATCAAACCCATCTCCTTGCGTAGTTTGTTTATATCCTTCGGATCCCAGGGCGCATAAACCTTATTGCGCTCATCAACCGTCATGCCTTGCTGTTCCCGACTGAGATGTTGGTCAGCAAAACTTAACGGTGACAGTGTGAACAGCAATACTGACGAGAAGATGAAGCCTGCTGTAAGACTATTTTTCATATAACCTCTCCATTTGGTCCCACCATTAAAGAGTAACTATCTGAATTTCAAATATTCCGTCATGCATGCGATATATGGTTGGCATCGTAATAACCGGCTATTTGGCCACTTCATTGGCCAGTTTGTACGATTATAAATATATGATTTATCTGCCATAATAAATAATATATCAACAATAAACACGAATTATTGGCCACTTTAATGGTCGCGTCTATTAGCGATTCAATGGGGACAATTTAAGACGATATAGGACGTAATATGGCTTGTTTTAAGGGGGGGTGAGACTTTATTGGACGTTACTGGATGGCTCTGAATTATGAAAATGTGGAGCGGAGGTCACTCGAACACTTTACGTAACTTATTGTATATAAAGTAATATTTTGAGTTCAATTTTTCCAGTTGCCCCCAAAGTTGCCCCCGTCTACCTGTGTGACTAATATTTCAAAATAGAATACTTGATAAGATATAAATTGTATTCTGGTATTGACAGATATCGTAGAAAAATTTTCTAAATCTTCTCAAAAATAAACCCGAATCATTGAATAAGAATTTCGATATACCATTGAGCAGAGAGGCCCTATATGAGCTTGTATGGTCTGAGCCAATGCTCAAGGTGGCAGCCCGATTCGATGTCTCATCAAGTTACATGGCAAGGATTTGTACACAGCTTAATGTTCCCAGGCCGGAGCGTGGTTACTGGGCAAAGTTGGCAGTAGGCAAAGCACCGAATCAACCAAAACTACCTGATCCTCGGCCTGGTGAACTGCTTGAGTGGACACGCGACGGAACCCCACCGAAATCCTCGCAGGTCCTCCCCATACCCCCGGAGAAATTCCACCGTAAACCCAGAAAAGCTTTAGCTTCCCGTACAGATCAACACCTGCTAGTTGTTGGAGCTAAACCATTTTTTGAATCAGGGCGGCTTTCATATTCGACGGAGTATCTGAAACCCGCAAAAAGATTACTGGTGGATTTAGCTGTGACAAAGACCGGTTTGGATAAGGCATTGTCCTTCGCGAATACGTTGTTTCTCACCTTGGAAAACTGTGACTACAGAGTAACAATTGCTCCGCACACTGAGCGATTTCACAGGGCAGAAGTTGACGAACGTGAAAGTTCGGGCAGAACACGAAATTTTAGCGAACTCTGGTCGCCACAGCGGTGTACCGTCGTCTATATCGGGACAGTTGCCATTGGATTAACCATCATTGAGATGTCAGAAGAAGTCGAAGCACGATATGTTAATGGAAAATATATTCGTATAAATGAAGATTCACAAAAGAGAAGAAGCCGAACCATACTGGATTACGGCTGGACTAGCAAACATGAGTTTCCAACTGGTCGCTTGTGCCTGCAGGCATATTCACCTTACCCCCGAGCAAAATGGACCAGACAGTGGCGAGAAATCAAAAATACGGATTTGTCTAACCAGATCCCTGCAATCATAAGGGAGTTGGAAAAAGCTACGCAAGAAATCGCACAATTGGTAGAAGAAGGTGAACGTCAGGCAGAGGAAGAGCGTAAACAATGGGAAATACAACAGGAGATCTGGCGTCACGAAAAAGAAGTGCGTCAAGCCGCAGAAAATCTAGCAGAAAGCAAAACGGAGTTACACGAGATCATCGACGCATGGGCGGCTGCCAAACGGATTGAAGCATTTTTTGCAGACGCAGAAAGCCGGCTGGACAATTTACCGAAAGATGAGCGGATACACATACAGGATCGATTACAGCGTGCCCGAGAAATCATTGGCAGCACTGACCCGTTAATTCGATTCCAGTCATGGAAATCGCCCGACGAACGATAGTATCACTACTAACCTTGCAGTCTACGAGGGCATTTAACTTCAATTGACGGTAACGAAAGATTACTGGAGGTGAGTTGAAATCCGGGTAGAATCAATAACAAAAGACCGTTTGTTCAACGGTATGTCAGCCTGAACTAAAATAATACAGACACAAAAAATAATAAACATGACAGCACAGGATTTAACAGTAAGCCAGCTCGAAGGGCATCTCTGGGAGTCTGCAAACATTTTGCGGGGGCCGGTCGATGCGGCCGACTTCAAGACCTATATCTTCCCTCTGCTCTTTTTCAAGCGTATTACTGACGTGTATGACGAGGAGTTTGCTGTTGCCCTTGAAGAATCCGACGGCGACATGGAATTTGCCCAATTTCCGGAAAACCATCGTTTCCAGATCCCGGAGGGGGCACACTGGCGGGATGTGCGTAGCAGGAGCACCAATATCGGCCATGCCCTGCAGAAGGCCATGCGGGCTATCGAACAGGCAAACCCTGATACGCTGCACGCGATATTTGGTGACGCCCAGTGGACCAACAAGGACCGGCTCTCGGACGCACTGCTGAAAGATTTAATCGAACATTTTTCATCACTCAGCCTGGGGAATCAGCATTGCAAGGCCGACATCCTCGGCCAGGCCTATGAATATCTGATCAAGAAATTTGCCGATCTGACCAACAAGAAGGCCGGGGAGTTTTATACCCCCCGCTCAATCGTGGCCCTGATGATCAGGATCCTGGCACCCAGGGCCGGAGAGACCATCTACGATCCTGCCTGCGGTACCGGTGGCATGCTGCTGGAGGCCCTCCATTTCGTCAAGGAACATGGCGGGGATGAAAACCTGATGCTGGGCAAGCTGTATGGTCAGGAGAAGAACCTGACTACATCCGCGATCGCCCGCATGAACCTTTTTTTACATGGGGCCGAGGATTTTCATATACATCGCGGCGATACGTTGCGCCAGCCGGCCTTTTATACTGGGGACAGTCTCGCCACGTTTGATTGCGTCATTGCCAATCCGCCTTTCTCGCTGGAAAAATGGGGTGATGACATCTGGATCAATGATCCTTACGGTCGCAATTTTGCCGGGTTGCCACCTGCCAAATCGGGTGACTTCGCCTGGGTTCAGCACATGGTCAAGTCCATGGCCAGCAAGACCGGCCGCATGGCCGTGGTGCTTCCTCACGGTGTGTTGTTCCGCATGTCCAAGGAGGGGGAAATCCGGCGCAAGCTGCTGGAGATGGACATCCTTGATGCGGTGATCGGCCTTGGCCAAAACATTTTCTACGGTACCGGTCTCGCACCATGTCTCATGGTCATCAGGGACAGCAAGCCAAAGGCACACCGCCAGAAGGTGTTGTTCATCGATGCCTCGAAGGAGTTCAAGAGCGGCCGGGCACAGAACGAGCTCCTGCCGGAACATGTCGGTAACATCCATCGCTGGTATCAGAATTACCGTGATGTGGAAGGTGTCTGCCGGGTGGTCTCCCTGGATGAAATTCGAGAGAATGATTTCAATCTGAATATCCCCCGCTACGTGGAACCGGTTCTGGAAGAAGAGTCCATGACGGTTGATGCGGCCATTGCCAATCTGAAATCATCACTGGAAGCTGCTTATGCTGCCGAAGACAGATTAAAGTCATTATTGAGCCGTACCGGTCTATTGCAGGAGAAATAACATGAAGACAACAGATTGTCAGATTACCTTTATGGATCAACCAACCCAAGTTGATGCCCATGGCAATAATGTCGCCTGGAAGTGTGCAGAGTGTGGTCACCCGGTGTTATTTGTCTGCCTTGAAAATCAGAAAGGATTCGACGGTAAGGTGACACACTGTCTCGGATGTAATCTGGCTTACACGATTTATCCTAAAAATGATCACTCCCTATTGATCGAAATCATCCAATGAGTCGGACAATTTCACAATCCCACCTTGAATCCTACCTCTGGGGTGCTGCCGTTCAGCTCCGGGGGCATATCGATGCCGGGGACTACAAGCAGTTTATCTTTCCGCTGCTGTTCTACAAGCGGCTATGCGATGTCTACGATGAAGAAACGACCGAAGCCCTGGAAGAATCCGGTGGCGATCAGGCCTATGCTGAGTTGCCCGAGCAGCATCGTTTCCAGATCCCGGCAGATGCGCACTGGAAAGTAACCCGCACCAAGGTCAAGAACGTCGGCAAGGCCATCCAGGATGCCTTACGGGAAATCGAGCGGGCCAACCCGGATACCCTGTATGGTGTATTCGGCGATGCCCAGTGGACCAACAAGGACCGGTTACCCGATCACATGCTGCGCGAACTGATCGAGCATTTCAGTTCACAGACATTGTCCCTGGCCAACTGCCCGGAGGATGAACTGGGTATCGGTTACGAGTTCCTGATCAAGAAATTCGCTGATGACTCTGGCCATACCGCTGCCGAGTTCTATACCAACCGTACTGTGGTGCATCTGATGACCGAGATGCTGGAGCCCAAGCCAAGTGAGTCTATCTATGATCCCACCTGTGGCTCTGCCGGCATGCTGCTTTCTGCTGTCACCCACCTGAAACGTCAGAACAAGGAATGGCGTAATGTACGCCTGTTCGGGCAGGAACGTAACCTGCTCACATCCGCCATCGGCCGCATGAACCTGTTCCTGCATGGTATCGAGGATTTTCGCATTGTCCGGGGAGATACCCTGGCCAATCCCGCCTTTGTCGAAGGTGATAAACTCATGCAGTTTGATCTGGTACTGGCCAATCCTCCGTATTCCATCAAGCAGTGGGATCGTGAGGCCTGGTCCTCGGACCCTTGGGGACGCAATCTTTATGGTACCCCACCACAAGGCCGTGCCGATTATGCCTTCTGGCAGCACATCATCAAGAGCATGAAACCAAAATCCGGGCGCTGTGCCATTCTGTTCCCGCATGGCGTACTGTTCCGCAATGAAGAACTGGCGATGCGGGAAAAGCTGGTGGCACATGATGTGGTTGAATGTGTGCTGGGTCTCGGGCCGAATCTGTTTTATAACTCCCCGATGGAGGCCTGTGTGGTTATCTGCCGCATGAACAAGCCAAAGGCGCGAAGGAACAAGGTGCTGTTTATCAATGCCGTGAATGAAGTTACCCGCGAACGAGCCCAGAGTTTTCTGACGGAGGAGCATATCCAGCACATTGTCAGGACGTACCGGGATTATATTGATGAGGATGGGTTCTCCCGGGTGGTTAGTAATGATGAGATCCGGGAGAATGCTAATAACATCAGTATTCCTCTATATATACGTCCTGCAAAGAGTGGTATCACCGGTGTTGCTGAATCCCAGCCCGGATATGGGCCGGATTCCCTAGGGCAAGCCATTGCAGATTGGCAGATTAGTTCGCGAGAATTGCGATCTTCCATGGATAATCTATTTGAAACCTTGAACAACTCGACAACCCATTAACCATGGCATATTCTGACACAAAAACATATACACATTTGTGTCAGAGAATTTATGAAAAAAACCGGTAAAAATGTAGATAATCAGATACTTAGCAGGATATATGGCCACAAGAGGGGTTGGGTCTTCATTCCCGACCATTTCAAGCGGTTGGGCAGTCGTGATGCCATCGCTTCTTCCCTGAAACGACATAAACAGGCAGGCTTGATTCGTCAGTTGGCACGGGGCCTCTATGACTATCCCAAAATTGATCCGCAATTGGGCCCACTACAGCCGTCCACAGACGATATCGCCAGGGCACTGGCCGGTCGGGATGCCACACGGCTCCAGCCTTCTGGTGCCTATGCTGCCAACCTACTGGGGTTGTCAAACCAGGTACCAATGAAAGTGGTATACCTGACTGATGGCCGTTCGCGTACCGTCCAGATCGATAAACGGCAGATCATTCTGAAACATACGACCCCTCGTAATATGGTCACAGCAGGTAAAAGCAGTGGATTGATCATCCAAGCTCTTAAACATCTGGGTAAGGAAAATGTGAATGATCAGGTGATTGCCCAGCTTGACCGGCGACTCGATACAGATGCACGCAAACAATTAGTCCGGGATATACGCTACGCTCCCGCCTGGATTGCGGATATATTTCGTAAACTGACAGATGAAGCTAAGAGCACATGAAGGAGTTTCTAAAAACTCCAGCGGAACGCCGCCGCCAGATTTACACACAGACCGGCGCACAATTGAACCTGGCCGAGGTCGCTGTAGAAAAGGATTTCTGGGTATGCTGGACCTTGCAGAAGTTATTCACTTTGCCGGAGTGGGGCGAACACCTGACATTCAAGGGCGGGACGTCTCTATCCAAGGGCTGGAAACTGATCGAACGCTTCTCGGAAGATATCGATATTGTAATAAATCGAGGCGCACTCGGGTTTGAGGGAGACAATGCCCCGGAACAGGCACCGAGCAGAAAGCAAAGACAAAAACGCCTGGATGATCTAAAGGCAGCGTGTCAGCAATGTGTGCATGACCAAATCCAGCCGCTGCTTGTCAAAAGTATCGCTGCAGATCTGACCAGCATCGAAGGATGGTCAGTAGAGCCGGACCCTGACGATCCGGACAAGCAAACCTTATTGTTTATGTATCCCACCGCCTACCCGGAGTCAGCTACCTACCTGCGCCGTGCTGTGAAGATCGAAATGGGTGCCCGTTCCGATACCGAACCATCGGAAACAATCGGTATAACCCCGTATATCGGCGAGGCATTTCCGGATCTGTTGTCTGTTGCCGGATTTCCGGTCCGTGCCGTGATGCCAAAGCGCACCTTCTGGGAAAAGGCGATGCTGTTACACGAGGAAGGCTATCGCCCACAGGAAGGAAGACGACGCAGGGAATATATGGCACGTCATTATTATGACCTTTATCGCTTGATCATGGCGGGCGTCGCTGATGAGGCCGCTGCAGACCTGGAATTGTTTCAACGAATTGCCGCCCATCGGGAGGTATTTTTCCGGTATACCTGGTTTGATTATGCAACCTTGTCACCCGGTCAATTACGTCTGGTCCCAACGGAAGAACAGCTGGCAGACTGGCAATCTGACTATCGGAACATGCAACAGGAAATGTTCTTTGGCGAGGTGCCTACCTTTGAACAAATCCTGACCGCAGTCGGTGCGTTTCAGGACAGCTTCAACCAGAACATAAAACCAGCTTGATGGAAGATATGGAATGAGTGCACTGCCCAAAAAGTCCAGCTGGAAAATGGTGAAATTTGGCGATGTAGTCAAAAACGCAAATCTGGTTGAGCGTGATCCCGTAGCCAATGGCATAGATCGTATTGTTGGACTGGAACATATCGATCCCGAGAATCTGCACATTCGTCGGTGGAACTCACCCGAAGATGGCACCTCATTTTCCCGCAAGTTCGTGCCGGGGCAGACGCTATTCGGTAAACGGCGTGCCTATCAGCGCAAGGTAGCTTTTGCCGTGTTTGAAGGGATTTGTTCTGGTGACATACTCACCTTTGAATCAAAGGACAAATCTGTATTGATGCCGGAGTTACTGCCGTTTATCTGTCAGAGTGATGCATTCTTTGATTATGCATTGGGCACCTCCGCTGGGTCACTCTCGCCAAGGACCAGTTGGACAGCGTTGAAGAATTTCGAGTTCCTGCTGCCACCACTTGAGGAACAGAAGCGTATTGCCGAGATCCTGTGGGCGGCAGATGACACTATTGAATTATTTGTGGAGACATGCTCGGCTTGTGAAAGTATGCAAGAATCATTGATTGATGACTTAATCGCACAGAATAAAAGTCCATTAAGTTTTACAGCTCTAGGTAAGGTGGTTCACGGAAAGCCTCAGTATGGCGCAAATGCGCCTGCCTGTGAATTCAAAGATAACGGTCTTCGATATATTCGAATAACCGACATAAACTCCAATGGACTTTTAAAACAGGAAGATAAAGTTGGAGTTTCTCTAAGTAATGACGAAGCTGAAAAATACCTACTTACACCTGGTGATGTTCTGTTTGCTCGTACTGGAAACACCGTTGGGAAAGTTTATTTACATTCGGAACAAAATGAACGATGTGTTTATGCAGGTTACCTTGTCAGATTCAAACCAGATACTAAAATGATTCTTCCAGATTACTTGTTTCTTTTTACACGTTCCAATTACTACAAGAAATGGATCGATAATACTGTAAGGGTTGGAGCTCAGCCAAATATAAATGGGCAAGAATACTCTACATTGCTAATCCTTTTGCCATCCATTGACTTGCAGAAACAGCTTATTGATAAATCTAAAAAAATTGAATCTGTGAAAGGAGAGGTACTAAGACACATATCAATAGTCCGGAAAATTTCCATCGCTATTATGGATGGAGATGAACATTTGGAAGGAGTCTCCCATGTTTAACGAAGAAAACACCGTCGAACAAATGGTACTCGATACGCTTGCCGGCAATATGTCTGCCAACATGGTTGCCGAGGAACGGGCCTGTTACAGCGGTGATTTCAAGGGCTGGCGCTTTATCCCTGCTGAGGAATTGCCCCGACAGCACTCCGATGTGCTGGTAGAATCGATGTTACGTAACGCCCTCATTCGCCTAAATCCGGAAATCAAAGCCCAACCGGATCGGGCTGATGAAGTGCTTTATCGCCTGCGCACAATCCCCCTTTCGGTTCAGAGTGAAGGCCTGGTGCGGGCCAATGAATTATTTGCCGAATGGCTACGGGGCGAGAAGTCGATGCCGTTCGGTGAACGTGGTGAGCATACCCCGGTCCGGCTAATTGATTTTGACGACCTCAGTAACAATGATTATGTGGTTACCAGTCAATGGGTCTACCCGGTCAAGGAGGGTGGGCGTCGTTTCGACATCCTATTACTGGTGAACGGTATACCGGTGGTGGTGGGTGAGGCCAAAACACCGGTGCGACCGGCGGTGACCTGGGTGGACGGCGCCAGCGATATCCACAACGGCTATGAACAGAGCGTGCCGCAGATGTTTGTGCCGAATGTGCTGTCATTTGCCACGGAGGGGAAATGTTACCGCTATGGTTCCGTGCGTATGCCAATCGACATCTGGGGCCCCTGGCATGACGAAGATAACAAGTCCGAAGGCAAGCTGGCCGATGTGAAGCGTTCCATCCGTGCCATGCTGCGCCCGTATGTCGTACTGGACATCCTGCAGAATTTCACCCTATTTGCGACCGACAAAAAACACCGGCGCATCAAGATCATTAGCCGCTATCAGCAATACCAAGGTACAAACCTGATCATAGACCGTGTAGTTAAAGGGTATCCAAAGAAAGGTCTGATCTGGCACTTCCAGGGTTCGGGTAAATCGCTGTTAATGGTATTTGCCGCACAGAAACTGCGGATGCACCGCAATTTGGGTAACCCTACGGTCATGATCGTGGTGGACCGCGTTGATCTGGATACCCAGATCACAGCCACATTTAATGCGGCGGATATACCTAACATGATAGGTGCTGCAACCCGGCAGGAATTAAAGAGCCTGCTGGCGGCAGACACCCGTAAAATCATCATTACCACCATCCATAAATTTGGTGAGGCGGACAACCGGTTGAACGACCGTTCCAATATCATCGTAATGGTCGATGAGGCACATCGCACCCAGGAAGGTGATCTGGGTCGCAAGATGCGTGATACCCTGCCGAATGCCTTTCTGTTCGGCCTGACCGGTACACCTATCAATAAACGGGACCGCAATACCTTCTGGGCGTTCGGTGCGGAAGAGGATGAACAGGGTTACATGAGCCGTTACTCGTTCCAGGACTCAATCCGGGACAAGGCGACCCTGCCATTGCATTTCGAGGCAGTAGACGTGAAGTTACATATCAACAAAGATGCGATCGATGAAGCCTATGCACAGATGACCGATGCTTTAAGCGAGGAAGACCGTGATGATCTGGCCAAGCGGGCTGCCAAAATGGCTATATTGATTAAGGCACCGGCGCGGGTCAATGCAATATGTCAGCACATCGTAAATCATTACCAGGAGAAGGTTGAGCCGAATGGATTCAAGGCCCAAGTGGTAGCCTTCGACCGGGAATGTTGTGTCCTCTACAAGAGGGCTATGGATGAGCTGATCGGACCAGAGGCCAGCGCAATCGTGATGCACACTAAGGGTGGTAAGGCCGATGAGTATGCTGAATGGAAATTGTCCAAGGATGAAGAGGAGGCACTGCTGGATCGTTTCCGTGACCCGATAGACCCGTTGAAAGTCCTGATAGTCACCTCCAAGTTGCTGACCGGCTTTGATGCACCCATCCTGCAGGCGATGTACCTGGACAAGCCGATGAAGGATCACAATCTGTTACAGGCCATTTGCCGGACCAACCGACTGTATCCGGACAAGACACATGGCTTAATCGTCGATTATCTGGGCATTTTCGATGATGTCGCTACTGCACTGGACTTTGATGAAAAGGCCGTGCAAAGGGTGATCACCAACCTGGACGAATTGAAGAAGGAACTCCCGGCTCAGGCAGCGAAATGCCTGGCATTCTTTCCAGGTGTTGACCGCAGCATCGGTGGTTATGAAGGCCTGATAGCTGCACAGGATTGCCTACCGGACAATGAAACCCGGGACAAGCTGGCGGCTGAATACTCTGTGCTGTCCCGTTTATGGGAGGCGCTTTCCCCCGATCCCTGTTTGGGACCGTACGAAACAGACTATAAATGGCTGACCCAGATTTATGAATCGGTGAAACCTCCCAGTGGCCACGGCAAGTTGATCTGGCATGCACTGGGTGCCAAGACCATTGAACTGGTACATGAAAATATCATGCTGGAAGATGTACGCGATGATCTGGATACGCTGATCATGGATGCCGAAGTACTGGAAGGAATACTGGAATCAAAGGAACCAGAGAAAAAGGCCAGGGAGGTCGAAGTGAAGATACTGACAAGGTTGAGACGTCATAAAAATAATCCTGTATTTGTTGCCCTGGGCGAACGCCTGGAAAAATTAAAGGAAAGGCATGATAAGGGACTGCTTCACAGCATTGATTTTTTGAAAGAGCTACTCACATTAGCCAGAGATGTCCTGCAGGCAGAAAATAAGGTCGATCCTGTGGACGAGCAGACTAAGGCCAAAGCTGCTCTGACAGAATTATTCGCAGAGGCAAAGACCGATAACACACCCGTCATGGTAGAACGGATCGTGAATGATATTGATGAAATCGTGCGCCTGGTGCGATTCCCCGGCTGGCAGGATACCAACGCCGGGGAGAGGGAAGTGCAGAAGGCGCTGCGTAAAGTGATATATGTCAAATACAAGATCAAAGATCAGGATTTGTTTGATAAGGCTTACAGCTACATAAAACAATATTATTAATGGACCTTCCTGATTGTATAGATTATGAATACTGTTCCCCAAACTACATAAAGTAGAGTGTTCATAATAAAACCACTAGATATTGCGTAGCCGTTACATATCTGTTACATTACGAGAATGGCCTTAGTGTCTGCGCTTCCCGCGTCAATATGGACCGACGTGGATGTAAGCTGCAAATACGCTGGATTGCTGCTGTATACGCTGTTCAGCTGGGCATGCTCCCTTGCTGGAGCCCCCTTGAGGCTTAACCTTTGCTCAGCTGCTCACGTATTGGCCGTAGCATTATATCACTGGGCGGTCAGTGGGCTTTATTTAAGGGCGGAGGTGGAGCTGCGTGCAAAGTTGACCTGGCCCGCCAAAAAGGTAAAGTAGATGGAGGGTTCGATATGTTAGCGACATGCAAAAACGTGCCAAGGTTCCGGCGCGAGAAATGGCAGTGTTGTTGCAGTGTGCCATGGCCTTAGTGTCTGCGCTTCCCGCGTCAATATGGACCGACGTGGATGTAAGCTGCAAATACGCTGGATTGCTGCTGTATACGCTGTTCAGCTGGGCATGCTCCCTTGCTGGAGCCCCCTTGAGGCTTAACTTCCTTGTGAGCAGCTGAGTGATGTGCGCCAGTACACTCAGCTCATGACAAGTGTCGATCTACTTGAATACATTTAAAAACCCTTATAAACGTGTTCACAGTCCAGGAAACCTATGGCAAGCCTGGCGTCATGTTCGGGATAATGGTTTTCGCTCCAAGTCATCTGAGACAATTGATTTAGTCAAGGAATTCGATGCTGATGCACCAGCTAGAATCGACCGTATTAACGTTGACCTCCGTCAAAAAAGATTCGTTTTTCCGCCTTCTCATGGAATTATCCAAACAAAAAAAAGTGGGGGTAAAAGACCGATTGTAGTGTCCCCTATTGATAGTAGAGTTGTACAAAGAGCAATACTCAATGTATTGCAAATATCACGCGCGCTTCAGATAATTTTTAAAAATCCCTTTAGCTTTGGAGGTATAGAAAATAGGGGTGTTCCAGATGCAATTTCCGCTGTCATGTATGCCATCAGATCAGGATGCACTCACTACATAACGTCTGATATATCCGATTTTTTTAGGAATATCCCCAAAGATAAGGTATTGCAGACGATTCAATCTGTTTACAACCACGATCAATTCATGGATATCTTGATTAAAGCTACAGATGTGGAACTGGAGAATATGACCCAACTGGGTGCGGACAGTACTTATTTTGATTTTCATGAGGTAGGTGTTGCACAAGGATGCTGCCTTTCGCCTTTCTTTGGTAATATTTTGCTTAAGGATTTTGATATTAAACTAAATAAAAATGGCATTTTTTGTTTTCGTTACATTGATGATTTTATAATCCTGGGCCCAACTCAGCGCGCGGTCGACACAGCATTTTCTAAAGCATTAGTAATGCTCGATAAACTGAAGCTTTCCGCATATTCACCCAACGACGGAACTGGTAAGTCTATTAGGGGAAGGGTTAATGAAGGAATTACTCTACTTGGATGCAGTGTTTTAAATAATCAAATCATGCCAAGTAGCAAAAATTGCAAAAAACTTCAAACCGATATAGAAACTATTTTTAATTCTAGTATTAGTACGCTCGCAAATCCTATAGATGCAGCCGAGAATAATCAAACAATGATAGATGCTCTCATTCGCGCTAAAAATGTTCTAAAGGGATGGGGGAATACATATGCTTTCTGTAATCATAAAAAAACATTAAGACAACTAGATCAAAAAATTACTGAGTTAAAGCGAAGTTATATGCAGAAGTGTATGTCCATGCGTTCCAGGTACCTGGAAAATAATCAGCATGAGGATAGTAGAAGGGTTTTAGGCGTCCAATTACTTGTTGATACCAAAACTAAAGATTTACCTCAATGGCAACCATAGGATCAAAATCGAAGGTATTATCCAGCTTGGTAAACTGGCGAAACGGTCTGATAAAATATATATGTGGTTTTAGATGGTTATCGTGAGGCGAGGGCAGTAGCCATGAACCTTTTTGATCCTATAGTTGTAGATCCTTCCCGCCTTCATAAAAACTTTATCTCTGTTCTTGTGCCCTTTAAAAAGGCTGAATGTGAATTGGTAAATGACTGGGCAACTGGTTTTGTAGATCGTGATGGGAAATTTATTGAAGAGTTTCAAACAACTTTTAATTCAAGTTTTTGGGAAATATATTTGTATGCGTCCTTTTCTCAATATAAGTTTGCTATAGATTTTAAGCATGTCGCCCCAGATTTTTCTCTGTCCTCAAATGGGTTTGAGTTTACAGTAGAAGCCACTACTGCAAATGCAGCACAGGGGAAGTTAAATGAATGGGATCGCTCCTTCAGTGAGGAAGAAATAGCAGTAATAAAGAGTAAACGATTTAGAGAGATGAACACAGAAACGATCGTCCGATTGTCCAATGCAATTCTGACAAAGTGCAAAAAGTACAATGACTCATATAAGAAATTACCTCATGTAGCTGGTAAACCATTTTTATTAGCCGTGGCACCGTTTGAACAACCTCATTTTAATTTACAATACGACAGACCAATTCGCGCGTTACTTTATGACCATTATGTAGATGAAGAGGTGTATTTAGCAGATCCATCAAAATATCCAAACGGTCCTCCTAGTCTTAAGCTCGGTTACGTTGAAAAAGATAATGGTGCGGAAATACCTCTTGGTTTTTTTAATAATGCTGATTTGTCAGAAATTAGTGCGATCATTTTTAGTTGTACGGCAACATGGGGTAAGGTCAGTGCCATGTCGAATAATCCACTAACAGATACTGAAGTCATATCTTTATGGGCTACACCTCCACATGGTGCACCAGAAAGGCGAAGTTCTAAGTCACATGTGCATAATGAATCTATTCTAGACGGGTTACATATATATCATAATCCATATGCAAGGTATCCATTGCCTCCAGAAATCTTCAAAGCACCTAGAGTAGTGCAACACTATAAGGAAAGTAAAAGTGGCGACTGGGTGTATGAGGGACGTACGGATTCGCTTTTGTTTCGACAAGTATGGAATTACCCTAAGAAATAGTAAACTATCGGAACAATATTCTTTAGTATTTCCAAATAATGAAATCTGTAGTGTTACTTGGCACTAATCATTCGATACAACTTGGGCTGAATGCCCCAGATGAATTTCGGATTGTCCTAATTAACGAATGTGAAAAGAATAAAGTAAGGGTTATAGCCGAAGAAATAGGAGAGTATGAGGTCACAATTGCGTCGATGCTTGCTGCCCAGCTTCAGTTAACATATCTAAATGCAGATCCAGGGCTCCAAGAACGGATGGTTCGAGGTATTCCAATTAATATTCCATTAGAAATAATGAGTCAATATGACAAGAAGTATCCGATAATAATGATGTGGCCCCGCGATCCGAATAAGGATAATTTACCAGAAGAAGTCTGGGCAGAATATACCAGGAGAAATAATCACGCATTTAGAATGAGGGAGAAAGTCTGGTTAGAAAAGATAGATTCATTAGATAAATGGCCACTTTTATTTATTTGCGGAACTGATCATTTCGATCCATTTTCGAAGTTACTTAAATCCTCAAATTATGAGGTCGTTGAAACATATAAAAATTGGAATCCTTGTTAGACAATTTAGCACGACTCAAAGAGTTACTTTTATCGTCGAAACTTACTGCTGGTGACCTACGGACTATCGAACATTTACTTTAAGCGAATGTTTTACAAAAATAATTATATGTGATGTTGTTACAAATGCCCCCAGATATGCCCCCAATCATATTGACTGAAGTACCGAGATTGATGAGTTTATATCAAACACATTTATTTATTTTTATCTAAATATTGCTCCATAACTTTTACAAGTTCTGAGGGTTTAACTTCCAGTGCGGCAGCAATAGAAACAATCGTCGTGATAGTAGGCTGCTTCTTACCGCTCTCAATCAGTGAAATAAAACTTCTATCAATACCACATTCTAGGGCAATATCGTCTTGGGTTAACCCTTTCAGAGTACGTAACTCTTTTAATCCCCGACCAAAACCCTGTGGAATTGATCTTTTTTGTCCTTTTGGCATTGAAGAAGCATAAGGACTTGTCAGACATCAGTCTGTTGTCTATAGTCAACGAATTCTAATTATTAGCCCAAGATAATTAATCATGAAAAAAATTAACTGGACGTTATCTGATTACAAAGCAGTAAGTTTCATGACACTTGGTAATGGTCTTTGGTTCGGGTTTCTACTATGGATCATTTTAGGTGCATGGTTTGACCTAATCAGCTTCACCACATGCTGGTTTGCAGCAACAGTGTTTTCATGGATTGTCGCCATCAGTCGCCAAACACGAATAATTGAAATGCGTGATACTGATGGAGATGATTGGGAAAGTGAAATAATCGCAGCGACTATTACCCAAGGGGCATTTAATAAAATACCAGGTACTTCTGAAGCCCTTAATAACGAACCTGAAATAAAGCTCATTCTTGATGCATTAAATGGGATAAAAAATGAATTTAGTAATTACTTTTACTTTGAAACAATTAGTGAATATACGGTAAAGAGAATTCTGGCGAATAAATTACAAATTGTAACAATTATGAAAAGAGAAAATATCTCTCCTAGGCGCATAGCTTATTCATGGTTAAATAATGTTGCGGGGGATCTTCTTGAAAGCGGTGATTATCACGTACACAGGGGGGTGCTCACCCCAATTGGCGAAGAGTATTTGAGGATTTTTGATAAAACTACAGATTATTTAATTGCTGAAAAGGCGTTTGATTCAAAATACGCCCAGCAACACAAACAAAATATAAGAGAGCGTGTAAAGTTGGTCGGTTGAACATTTCCATCCAGAATCATTAAAGTATTAGGAGAATCAGATGCATCGTTTCGAGATTCTGATCGTGGAGTCCTCAGTTAGCAAGGACGGAGGGGCCTTTGTTCCCGATGGAAAATTAACCTACGGGATACCCCATGAAGCTCAGGAACTTTTAGAGCCTATCCTTGCCCCGTATAACCAAAGCCCAATGTGGTACTTCGATAAACTCAATTACGGACGCCCACCAGCACCTTGGGCTCTTGCCTGCCTTGATCACGAATACGCCATAGGCGGACATGTTGCGACTTCCAGACTTCCGGACGGAGAAATTGCATTTGCCCCCTATACTCAAATACCCAAGCCTATGCCAGATGATTTCGTGCCTGGGGTTGGTGTCCTCACCTTTGGGAGTAAAAAAGGACTCGAAAATTCTGCCAACAACTCTCCTATATTCGCATCGGCATGGAAAGCCCTTCAGCAATGCTCGCCCAACTCACGGTGGCTCGTTATCCTTGATTCACCTTCACAGGAATGGTTGGCTCAAGTACTTCCAAGCAACCGTGAACATTGGTTATCGTATCGCAGGAAATGAACGGCCAGTACTAAATGGAAAGTTTTATCCCTAAATAGCTGATTGCAGCGCTGCCATATTTATAACTTAACTCCCTTTCTTCATCATACAGTGATTCAAAAGTTTTCCAGTGCATACACTTGGGCTTTTTCAGTATCGGTTCAGCAATTCCTTGATAACCAAGGCTCCTTCTTATTTTAACCAACCGCCATAATAACCTATCAATCTCCATCTGATTCTGAGAGGCGTAGGTTAAGTTATGACATTGCCTACATAAGAAAACGTTTCGTTGATAAAATAGTTTCAGTGTCCTTCTATTGCACTGTGGACATTTAAACCAATGGCGCACACCACCATAGTTACATTTTGTGATATCAAAATGTATTGTCTGGTTACTAGCTGCTAACAATAGCACGTCGCCCCCTACTGTGAATTCGATAGGTTCTTCGTTGTTCGGTATATGTAAATTGCCACGGCGGTGGATGGCTGTACTTATCCCATTGATTTGACGTATATCCAAGCTAGGTATGTCAGATGTTGGTTGTTTTTTGCGCTTGTAATTTTGGTAAATGGGTATCATGTTGTTCATAAACCGAAATCATTAGTCAATTTCACTATTTTTCACAAAGGTATAGGTATTTAGTGGCATAAGTGGCGTATTTTTTAACATGATTTATAGAAAATTCTTTATGTTTTAAAGTTACCCATGAGCCGTTACAATATAAATAAGATGTGAACAAATCGCGCCATTAATGCCCTATTCATTCTGTTGAGGGGCAAACTGACTGTAATTATTCAACATAATTCCCATTCGTTGTCGAACACCGTTAGTACCCTTGATTTGTTTGAAACCTAATTGCTCCAATCTTTTTCCAAAATTAATATTACTCAATGTGTGTTTTATTCCCGAATTAGTTGCCCATAGTTTATATGCAAAGAAAAGAACCGAGACTTCAGTTCTGAAACCCGGTATGCGCACACATTTATCTTCAACAAACTGTAATACCTGATCCGCTTCCAACCGCCATCTTAGTTTGGCTAATTCACTGCTGTTACAAACTGTCAAACTCCCACTGTTCAACGCTTCGCCCAAGGCTCGCAATGCCATATTCAGAATGCCTGGACATTCCTGTGCGAGTTTTTCCATCAGGTAAGGATCGCATCTTTCATTATCGAATCGGTTGTTTAACTCTAAGATAATTGCCCTCCTGAATGTCCCTTCAGAGAAATCCCGAATATGGGGCAAATGATTCGTTGCAAACCAACAGGTCACAATGGGATGAAAGTCAAATGGCGGTTTATTCTTATACTCCGCCGTGGTCATCTCCCCCGAGACGATTGCCTTAATTTGCGCATCTGGAATTTGCCCGCCTTCTTCAATTTCTGTTACTAGATTTGCCAACTTTCCATCCAGATGTGCCCTCTGAAATCTGTTATCCAGTTGCTTGAGTTGAACTGCGCACACATTTGATTTCCCAATCAGGATTTCGATAATTTTCATGATTACTGATTTGCCGTTGGCACCTTCGCCCGTCAGGATTATAAATTTCTCAAATCGACAGGTGGGCAACATTGTGTAACCAATCATTTCAAGCAAAACCTGAATTTTGTTCAGTACATCAGGATCGTTATTAAAAATTTCCTTTAGGAACTGCTCAAATCTGTGTGCGGTTGCTGTTGGATCATAACTTACTGGCAATTGCGTAGTGAAATAGTGCTCGCGTACATGCGGATATAACGTCCAGACACCATTTACATAATGCAGTTCACCATTTTGTACATTGATAATATTTGCATCACGATAAACATTAAATTCATGTTCTGGCAAGTAGAGGGCAGTTTTGGTGATGTCAAACACACTATCTATCGTTGCTTTTTTATACTCCCCTTTCAACAGAGTATTACATACTGACTGGACGAATTGACGAATTATCAAATCATCTGATTTGCGCCAAACACCATTTCCCCATTTCCAGAAATATGATGCGCCATATATAACATTGCCCTTACCCATGAATTCGATAACAGCCTGTGAAAGTTCCGGATGATTTCCACTTATATGACTACCTTGCTGTTCTATGATTGCCTGTTCAATTTCCTTTTTAGAATTTAATGGCGAATACTTCTTTAATTGTTCTACAATTTCTGATCGCTGGGGCGTGGACAGTGTGGCATTAGCAATGAGTTTACAAATATGTGTGGTTTGCTCCGCCGTCAACTTGTCGCCATACATCGTAAACTGGCTAATAATATCGTCATATGTTGGGGCTGATACTGCATTTGCCCGAAATGTTTTTGCTTGCTTAGAAACTGCATTCGTGATTGTTGTTACTAAATATGTCCTGTGTTTTTCCCATTTACCTCTGACCAAGTTAGATTTTCGCATTAAACGCAGAATTCGTTCATGATTATTCCCAGTCCAGTAAGCAAGATGCATAGACAAGGCTGCATCAGCACTGGAACGGTCGTAGGGATCACTGTTATTTTGTGGCGGGTAGGCTTTTGATAAAGCATCTTCATTGTTTTCCCACAAATCTTTCACAGATGCCCCTTCACCAAAAGTTGCGCGCGCACTTCTGAATGAAAGCATTTTGTTGATTAGCGTCTCATCGTCCTCTGGACCTTGCCATTCTGGTACTGGAGTATCTCGCCAATCGTCAAGTGCTTTATCGCAGACACCGCCCTCATAAGAGAAATATTGGTCGATAATTCTATGCAATGCCTCGGTACAATCAACGGTCACATCGCCCGTCATATTCAGACCAGTAAGCGCAGCGTATCTTCCTTTAGTATAAAGTTCGAGTTTCAATCCGATGTTTTTGCGTCTATGTGATGGCAATGTTTGGTACATGCCAAATATATGTAACCCGCGTCTAGATTGACTGACTTCAATGGTGGCACCTGGTAATTGACTAATCAAATCATTGGCAATAGGTGACCACGTATTATCATTTTGCAGACAGTTATCTATATCCAGAAAAAAGAACGGATCTTTGGCTGTGAAGACAAAACCAACACCGTATTCCGGGCCGCACAACTCCACCAAGGCTGCTATGGTCGCATGGTCTCGCCAGTTGGCAGGTTCATGGGCGTCAGCAGTACTGAACGTATCAGGATTCAGTGGCAATTTGTCGGTCTTACCCGTTCTGACTGAAGGCACCAGTTTGTACAGAATAAATTGCGGATAAAACTTTAAAACCGCAAGCGGATCGGGTAGCGGGTTAAGTTTGTGAGTCATGGGGGCAAAATTCCAAACAAAGGAAAAATGTAGAGCAATTCCGATGCAACTTATGGCTTATTGCGAGATGCTGTGATCAATTTCTCAGCATGCGCATCAAGCTCTGATTCCACCCATGCTGAACATCGTGGTGAAATTTTAATGGGTGGTGGGAATTCGCCGCTCTGGATTAATTTATAAAGTTGAGAATTGCTAAAACCAAATCGGCTTAAAACAACAGGTTTTCGGACGAATACTGGGGGCGCATGTAATTTTGACTGATGCATGGTATTGCTCCTATAGAACGAAGATGGAGCAATTTAAGCTTAAGTAGACGGACACATCATCCGCAGTTTTTTATTTATTTGCGGAGTTTTTTATTACTTCTTTTTTTATTTTCATTTTCGTCGTTATGTATCTTATAACCGCGCTCAACCACAGATACTGTGACAGAAATGCCTCTATCTTTCATAATTTCTACCACACGCTCAAGAGCATTATTTTCTGCATGGCGATTTATTGGCCGACCTTCTTTTTCTGAAACTAACACACAAAGCTCGCCACATACGATTCTGATCCATTTAGTAGGAGAATTGCTTCTTTTCCATTTTTTCTTATTCGGTGCACAGGCTAGTGCCTGACGAATAAATTTCCCGAAGGTTTTGTCACTGTGATCTTTGATTAGTTCGACATTAAGTATTTTATCTACTGACTTGCAGTAATGCTCGAATCCAATTTCACCATCTTTATAAGCATCGAGAAGACTATTAATAATTAAAACTGCGGCTTCCCAAGCTTCCACAGTTTTTTGATTACGTTTTAATATTTCCTCTGAAAGAGGGGAGGTGACAATAGTTGATTTCATATTTACTTTATGTAGTTTTGTGTACATGCCTATCCCTTCTTATGCGCTCTTTTGTCTAAAGGAATTATTTCTGCGCCAGCTTTTAATGTGTCGAGGTAATCGCTCCATTTTTGCATCATAACCTGACGTTCTTTGATAAATTTAGTGCGATTATATGCCGTGCCAAGCACATCTGGTACCCGGTGCGCAAGTTGATGTTCGATCACCTCCGGTTTTATCCCAAGTTCCTGATGCAATATAGTCCTCGCCATAGCCCGGAAACCATGGCCAGTGATCTCAGTACGGGTGTTGTAACCCATACGGCGTAAGGCAGCATTTATTGCTGCATCGCTCATCGGCTTTTTCGGATCCCTGCCAGGAAAAACGTATTGCCTTTTCCCGGTTAATGACTGTAAATCTAGCAATATAGAGACTGCTTGGGATGAAAGAGGGACCAAGTGATCGCTTTTAGTTTTTGTTACAAAATATCGCCATTCCTGTTTTTCCAGGTCGAAATCCTTCCATTCAGCCTTACGAAGCTCTCCAGGACGAACAAAGAGGAGAGGAGCCAGTTTTAAAGCGCTCTGGACGACGAAAGTCCCCTGGAAGGCATCAATAGCACGTAATAAGCAGCCTGCCTCCTTCGGCTCCGTAATGGCCGCAAAATGGGTATGTTTTGCTGGAGCCAGCGCACCACGGAGATCTCCCGATGGATCCCGTTCACAGCGCCCCGTGGCGATTCCGTAACGAAATATCTGCCCGCAGTTCTGGTGTGCACGGTGAGCTGTATCCAGCGCACCTCTGTTCTCAATTCTGCGTAATACATTCAGGAGTTCCGGCGCAGTGATGTCCATAATCGGACGGTTACCAAGCCAGGGGAACAGGTCCTTTTCAAGCCGTTGCATTATCTTACTAGAATGCGACTCGGCCCAGGTTGGAGCATACTTGGCAAACCATTCACGAGCGACTATTTCAAAGCTGTTAGCTGCCCGTTCTCCTCGTGAAGATTTTTGTAGCTTCTTGTATTCACCTGGATCAATAGCATCGGTAAGTAGTTTTCTTGCAGCGTCACGGCGGTCACGTGCATCCTTTAATTTCACATCAGGATATACGCCCAATGCTAAACGTTTTTCCTTTCCATCAAAACGATACTTCAATCGCCACCATTTATTACCAGTAGGAGAGACCTCCAAATAAAGGCCGCGTTCATCAAACAAACGAATGGTTTTAGTACCGGGTTTGGCGTTACGCACGGCTGTGTCGGTTAGGGGCATTTTGGGGGCATCTCCTGGTAGATTTTTATGACATGCCCCCAAATATGCCCCCATCAGGCTATGGCTGTCAATAGATAGTTTTGGATGTGACTGGACGTATAACCCATGTTTTACAAGGGTTATAGGACGGTAGTGGATGTTGCTGGACGTTGCTGGATGTTGAATTGGTGGAGCGGAGGAGGATCGAACTCCCGACCTTCGCATTGCGAACGCGACGCTCTCCCAGCTGAGCTACCGCCCCATAGTGACTTGCGATTCAATACAAGACTTATTCTAACCCGTATCGGGACGATGCCGCCAGTGTATTGAAACCGGTTAGTCCGGGACTAGACCCGTGTCCGGATCGCCTTCAACTGCTGTTTCATCGCCGCGGCGGCGAGTGCATAGCCGCCATCGGCCCCGTCGACAAAGTGATAGTGGTTTCCCGAACGGTTACTGACCAGACAGGTGATCAAGGCAGACTGTGAGGTGTGGATGCCATAAACACAGAGATTATTTTCGTATTGTTGCTGTAGCCACGCATCCAGCGCCAGCCTTTGTGCGGCTGTACCGGAGATGACCTCACGCAACACGCCGTCAAACTTGCGGAAATCGGTATTGCTGACCAGGTCATCCTTGTATTTGCCCCATTCGACACCGGCGACGTTCATCTGAAATCGCATGAACACCCACCCCAGCACGTTCTGGATACGCATGATCAGTCCATGGCGGAGGCGGGCGTACCAGCCACGGCCATGGGTCCGGACCTGCGCCTCCAGTGCCAGCAAGCGGTTGGCATAGGTAAAGGCAAGACCAGTGGTGTTGACCGGTCGGCAGGACTGGTCATCACCGTAGATTTTCTGGATCTCGTTGATGACCCGGCGATAGAAGCGGGACTGATCCTGCTCATCTGTGGCCAGCGAGCGGACTATCAGCGAGATGGTTTCCCCATGCGGGCTGGGCACATGGTCCCAGCGACATTCCAGACCGGCATAATTGGCCAGACCGTCGGTGTCATCCTCAGCGAGCAAGCGATCGATGTGGGGGGAATCACTTTTTAACAGATACTCGGCATATTCGATCCCGCCCCCGGCAAAGGCGGCCTGGGTGCAGTATTCCGAAACCCGGTGTCTGGCACATAACATCCGTTTGCCTGCCTGACGTATCTGGCTGACGGCGACGATCCCGACGCGTAAATCCAGTTTGAATTCATCCCGGGCGAGCTGACGTGTGGCGATCAACGCCTGTCTGGCATCGTGCAGTAGCCTGGCGGGTATACATAGCGAGGCGCCGTCACCGCCGAATATATACGGTATCTCGGTTTTGCCCGCGAGATTCAGTATCGCCGAGATCACAGAAACGCCGATCATATTGACCGCCTTGTACTGACCTGACTGGATGGCCACCGTCGAGTTGATAATGTCGGTCACAACCACATACCAGTCGTCCGGTAATTCGACGTAGTTCGACAGCTCGCAGACCTGGGTAAAATCCTCCAGTACCGATAAATCCTTGTAAGCCAGTTCAAGATCGTTCATCGCTGCACCTGCGGTTAAAGTCATTGATTTTGCTGGTAATTAGACAATTCCGGTTTTATTCGCTGTTTAAATTCTTAAAAAATCATGACAATGCCGACAGTTGTTAATTACATTATCATATCCAGATAAACAGTGGTCATAAGGAGCAGCAAATGAATTTTGCACTTGAGAATACTCCACCCACCCAGGCGATGCTGGATTCCGAGCGCGAGTCTATCTCGGGGCAGATTCGTCATATATCAGGACGGGATACCCTGATTACCTTTGTCCTCATTATCATCAGCAGTGCCGTTACCGGGATGATCGTATACTGGTCTACAGCAAATGTCAGGTTTGCCGGTATCGCCGCCTCGGTGTTTCCGGTACTGGGTATCCTGCTGACGATGACCGGTATCACCAAGGTGGCCGGTTTCCGAAGCGCCGCGTTACGATTGACCGATCTGAAGAATGAATTGATCTCGCTTGGTCCGGTATCCGCCGACAGCCAGAAAGACATCGAAACCTTGTGTGGCAAATACGCCATCATTGATACTTATCAGGAAAAGATAATCTCTACAGGACGGACGACGGTTAATGCTGAACTCGCCATGTACTGGGATTTTGATGCCAGCACCCAGGCAAAGACAGCCCGGGGCCGGGACTTTCTGGATCGGGCCCGCGAAAGTGTGGAATCGTGAAGCACACATGGCTGACCCTACTGAAATAACCTTCCTCGTTGGCAAGGCCGAAACCGGCGATGTCGCCGCCCAGCTGACGCTGGCCGATATGTATGAGAATGGTTATGGTATCGCCCGCAATATGGGGCTGGCGGCACAATGGTTTTTGCAGGCGGCGCAGCAAGGGTCGGTGCAGGCCCAGGCGCGTATTGGTGCGGCCTACCTTAAAGGGGTTGGCATTAATCAGGATTACGATCAGGCCTTTTACTGGTTGCGTCTGGCGGCCGGTCAGAAAAATCCCGATGCGATAGCCGAGCTTGGCTGGTGTTACCAGACCGGTCGCGGGACTACCCGCGACTATGCCAAGGCGAGCCAGTGTTATGAACGCGCAGCGGCACTCGGCCATGTTGGGGCCCGTTTTAACCTGGGGTATATGTGTGAGCATGGACTCGGCAGGGTAGTCGACATACCCGGGGCCATCCGCTGGTACACCCTCGCGGCCTCGGAGGGACACGCTAAGGCGCTGATCAATCTGGGACTGCTGTATGCAAATGAGCGAACACCCCTGTATAACCCGATTGAGGCCGTGGATTATTTCCGCAAATCCGCTGCCCAGGGAAATATCCGCGGACAGTTCAATCTGGGCCGGATGTATGCCCAGGGTAAGGGCGTACCCTGTGATTACACCCAGGCGGCCTTCTGGTATGAGGCGGCGGCCGAGCAGGGCTATCATCGGGCTCAGTACCATATCGGCTTGCTCTATCTGCACGGTAAAGGCGTAAAACAGGATTATGCACTGGCGCTGATCTGGTTTCTCAAGGCGAGTGTCTCAGGCAACATGAAGGCCAGTTACCAGTTGGGCAAAATGTATCTGCAAGGCCTCGGCGTACCGGTAGAGCTGACAGAGGCGTTTGACCATATCCACCGTGCCGCCACCCATGGTCTGGATCAGGCCCAGTACCGGCTCGGCAAGATGTATATGCAGGGCAGCGGTGTGGCCCGTGACTATCAAAAGGCATTTGCCTGGCTGGCGATGGCCGCAGAGCAACATTATCGGCCGGCCTTGTATGCGCTAGGCGTGATGTACCGCAAGGGTTGGGGGGTGAACAAGGATCTGATCGAGGCCTACGCCTGGATCCATGCCGCGGCAGGTTCAGGCACCCGCATACCCGCCAACTCTCTGGACAAGATCAGGTCACGGCTGGATGCGGAACAACTGGCAAAGGCAGAACAGCTGGGTAATGACTACAGGGAACGGTATGGCTCAGGTGGCGACAGCGAGGACGACGGATACTAGCAATGCTACTATCCAGTTTAATCCGGTACTATCTTCGGGTATTCGATTTTCAGAACAACGTAAGCGTGGGTCTTGCCCATCAGCTGATATTCGACAGCGTCATCCACCTGCTTCTTTAGCAGCGCCCGGGCCAGCGGCGAATCGATACTGATATGTTCGTCATGTAATCCGGTTTCATCCGGTCCCACTATCCTGACGATACTCTCGACTCCTTCCTCATTTTCGATATGGACACGCGCACCAAAGAAGATGCTGTTGTGGTCCGAGATCTCCCTGACAATATTCAGCTCAGGCAGCCTGACCTGGAGGTAGCGTATGCGTGAATCTATCTCGCGCAATTCCTTTTTCCGGTAAATATATTCGGCATTCTCGGAACGGTCACCTTCGGCTGCCGCTGCCGACAGGGCCAGCGTGACCTCGGCCCGCCGCCGCCAGAGCGATTGCAGATTGTCCTGGAGTGCGCGGTAGCCTTCCGGTGTAATGTAGGCAGATGATTTGGGTGCGGGTGGTTTCCAACGGGACATGATCAGGTATATACCGCATTTATCAGCAACAATAAAGGCGCCTCAAACCCCAAGGGAAGACAGGCTAGACTAACGCCTGTATTTGCGGGTGGTCTTTTTTTCCTTTTCCTTGGCCATGCTGACGCTGATTTTACGGCCATTGATATCGGTATCATTCAGTTGCAGCGAGGCCTCGGCGTCAAACTGTTTCTGGAAGGTAATAAAGCAGAAGCCACGGGAACGGCCGGTGGCGCGATCGATCACCAGCTTCATATCTTCTATCGGGCCATATTTGGTAAAGGCCTCTTTCAGGTCATCTTCAGATACTGTAAACGCGATATTGCCAACATAAATTTTGTTCTGTGACATTTTCAATGATTCCTTGTTTAAGTATCTGCATGCCATCTTGCCGGATAAAGGCAGATGAGTCGTTGCCACGGGTCCGGCTCAGGTTAAGTGCTGTCTATCCCGGACTCGAAAAGCGTTGAGGCGTCTGTCGTGAGTGTGAATGACGAGCAGACATGAGTGGAGGATGCCCGCACTATAGCACTCCGATGGGGCAAGTAACAGAAGTATTCACCGGCAGACCTGTCTTATATGCCTAATTTAAAAGGGAATTTGGCGGGTGCCGCAGTCTGGTGCAGCAGCGGCGGCAGAACAAAACTCCGCCGATTATGGCGTTCCGGACAGCCGGGTCTTAATCAGGATTTCGTTGAGTAAGGTCTTTTGTACCGGACATTTCGCGGAGATTTCGATCAGCTTGTCCCTTTGTTCCCCGGTCAGATTACCTTGAAGACGGATTTCCTTTTCGATTACATCAACCAGGCCGGTTTGGGTCTGACAATCAGGACAGTCGGCCGCGTCGATACGTCTGTGGCTTAATGACACCTCGATACTGTCGAGCGGCAACTGTTTGCGGTTTGCATACATCCTGACGGTCATCGATGTGCAGGCGCCCAACGCACCGAGCAGTATCTCATAAGGATTTGGCCCGAGATCCGTACCACCTGCGTCCAGCGGTTCGTCTGCCGGGAAAGAGTGTGTACGTGCGGTGATCGTTCGTGAAAACGCCGTGTTATTTTCGGTGACTACGACCCGGAGCGGGGTAGCTGTTGTATTTATTTGGTCAGTCATTACAGGTCCATACTGGGTAGAAGAGGGGGCTGAAGCACGGACAACCGTCCGGGCACGGTCAATCCATATTACCGGGTGTGATTTTGTACTATCTGTGCTGTGGCATACCGTCGTTGTTCGACTATTTTCATGAATTCGTGGGCGACACGCGGCACGTATTCAAAATAATGCGTCAGTTTGGAATAATCCGCCTGTAACAACTCCACCGCATCAACTGCCCTGACGGAGGCATTCCTGATCCCGCCCTGAAAATAGCCCATCTCACCGATAGGTTCAGGCGGGTCGACAAATGCAATGTGGATATGTTTGCCTTCCAGCGTGGTACGGTAGACCTCGACCCGGCCCGAGGCCAGGATATACAGCGTCGGATCCGGTTCATCCTGGAAGATAAACTGTTTGCCCGGATCAACCGAGACCTCGGTAAAGCGGGCGCTGATTGCAGCGAGTTCAGCATCGGACAGCATGTTGAATACCGGACTCCTGCGTAACCTGTCCACACGCTGTTTACGTATGGCCGTATCCAGCTCCTCCCGCGATATAACACCGGACTCCAGCAGGATTTCACCGATATGTTTGGGTTTCTTGCCGTGTTTCAATGTCTGCCCCTGCTGCTTGACTACATTCTGCAGGGCGGCCGGAGAACAGAGCAGGTAGGCCCCCAGTTTCTTCGTGCCGTCGGTCAGGATGATTTCAGACATATATTCCCGTGTGTTGTACTGTATTACAGACGATATGGAGACAGATCAGATAATTTCAAACGTTTCGATATTGGTTATATCGTCAAGTTGTGTCGTCGCTTCACCAATAAAATGGCCCATCGCATACTCCGTGCCCAGGCTGATCACCTCGGTCAGCGTTGTTGCATCCTCGATATTATCGGCAATGAAGCGACTGCCAGCCGATTTTATCAGGTCAAGCTGTGAATTACCTGCGTATTTGGCGCTCTCCCCGGGGGCCGACGCCTGGGCAACCTGACTACCCAGTTCATTTATCAACTGGAAGTTGCAGCGCACCAGATCAAACTTGATCCGGCTGGTAAATCCGGCGATTTCAGCCATGTTATCCACATTGCCGAGCACGAACTTGATGTCATGTGTCTTGCGCAGGTAGGTAATCAGTGCGCTCGCCTGTTTTTCAACGTTGGCCAGATGTTTCGCATTGATTTCCAGTACCAGATATTTACCCGGATTTGCTGCATCCATACCGGTAAGCAGCTTTCGGAGCCAGTTGAAGAAACCGGCATCGGCGAGCGAGGCATCACTGATATCGACTACAAAAGTGTAACGGTTGTTTTTGCTGTTAATCAGACGCCCGAAAATCTCTCTTAACAGCCAGCGATCCACAAACTTCCTGAACTCTGGCAGTTTAATCCCGTCCATGATTTCGGCAGCATTTCTGACACTACCGTCATGATCAATCAATTCGAGTGATACCTTGTGTATCTCGTCATCGGTTTCCATGTCCTCATTCATCAGGGAGATGACCGGCTGGAATACCTGCACAACGCGCTTTTCATCAAACGCCTGTTTCAGGTGCAGGCCAGCTTCATCCAGCTTCGAGATGTCCAGTAGCTGATCGGCTGATTCCGACACTTTCGGTGCCGGAGTAGCAGCACTGTTTACTGCAACGGGTGCGGCCTTCTCTGCTTCTACTGGTGGCTTGGGCCGCAAGGCCTCGGCCTTCAGCTCTTCCAGCGACTTTAACGGTCTTTGTGGTGCTGCTGGTGCATGTTCCACCGGTGGTTTTGCAACCGGGGCTGCGGGAACGGGTTTTGGTTTGGGATCGGTTCCGGTCGGAGCCACAACAGGCGGTTTCTCGATAACAGGCGTCTCCACCTGTTTATGATCACCTTTTACCGGTGCCGTTTCCTTGACAGGGGCGACGACCGGATTGGGTGCTACTGCAGGTGCAGTGGCCGTGGCCGGTTTATCGCCTGTGAAGATATAAAACGAGCTTTTGCCAGCCTGGGTGGCCGATTTACAGGCCGCCCGGGCATATTTGATGATGACCTCGGCCGACTGCCCCTGGCCGGGCAGGGCCAGTGCTCCGATACTGACAGTAAAATGGTACAGCTTGTCGCCAAACTTATAGGGTCGCTTGTCCAGATGGGTAATTAATCCATTCAGATTGAATTCAAGCGTTTTACGGGAATCGGGTGCATCAATCAGCAGGGCAATGGAGTAGTCACCGAGTCGGGTCACGATCGGGTTGCAATCCCCGAGCCGGAATACCTCGTAGGATTGGCGGGCGATATGGCGGATCATATTATCACGCAATATCATGCCGGCACTTTCCTCCAGCGCCACATGGTCATCCAGCTCGATCAACAACAGCACGCGGCGGCGGAATTCCGGGCTGTCCTTGTGGAACTCGAGCTGCTGGTAGAACAGCGACTTGTTGAAGGCCGCACCCTGCTGGGTCAGTTCGGTCTGGCGTTTGCGGGCCTGCTTGTGTTTTTCAAACGCGAGCAGGATGGAGTTTTTAAGCTCCTGCTTGTCCAGGTTTTGCTTGCGTAAATAATCGTAGACGCCCGCCTTCAAGGCGCGCATGGCCACTTCCTCGTTGCCCGCGCCGGTCAGCATGATAGTGGCAGGGAAGCCCAGGTTCTTGCGGTTCTGTTGCAGGATATCGAGGCCCGTAACCCCATGAATACAAAGGTAATAGTCCAGTATCAGGATGTCATAACGCGCCCAGTCAAAATCCTTCGCCGGGACACCGGACGCCACCGGATCATATTGCTCGAGCTCGACATCCGGGAACAGTTTTCCCAGATAGGTAACCAGCAGCTTGCGCAGGTCTGCATCATCATCAAATATCAGAATCTTTTTCAGACTATCAGAGTCGTTCATGCTTAAATTAATCCTGCCTGTTTCAGCTTTAAATATGCCAGTATTCTATAGTAATTTCGAATAAATTGTGATCGCCTGAATACCCCTGGGTATAATTTTCCGTGGAGTGTCCAGGTTTGTCCTCAACAATTTTTGCCTTACCTTGTACGGCCAAAACAGATAGAATGTACAGCCAGAATCAGCGGCCGCAATGATCTCGATTGCACATCGGCGGTTATTTGTTTAACCTGCGCGACCCGAAACAGGCAGATTGGATAAGGTAGCTTCCCAAATCTGATGATTTCTGGCTTATCAAGGATTATCCCGGAGAGATGGCCGAGTGGCTTAAGGCGCACGCCTGGAAAGTGTGTATACGTTAACCCGTATCGAGGGTTCGAATCCCTCTCTCTCCGCCATTATTAAAAAATGGGCCTTTCGGGCCCTGTTATTCTCTGGATACCGCCACTTCCGGGTTTCTTTACGATGAAGTACATCTTGTTCAACAAACCTTACGCTGTCCTTTCACAATTCACATCGGAAGATGGAAAACAATCATTACAGGATTTCGATTTCCCGAAGGGAGTTTATCCCGTCGGCAGGCTCGATTATGACAGTGAAGGCCTTTTGCTGTTAACAGACGACAACAACATAAAGCACAAACTGACTGATCCGAAATTCAAGCTGCCCAAAACCTATCTGGTGCAGGTCGAGCATGTTCCATCAGCAGAGTCACTGCAACGTTTACGTAGTGGCGTAGTGATTGAAGGAAAGATGACCAGGCCGGCAGAAGTGCGCTTGCTTGATGAAGAACCCGGTCTTCCCGACCGACCCGTTCCCATCCGGTTTCGCAAATCGGTGCCCACAGCGTGGATTGAACTGACAATCCGGGAAGGACGCAACCGCCAGGTGCGAAAAATGACTGCTGCGGTTGGGCATCCGACACTGCGACTGGTAAGACTCAAGGTCGGTAATATCGGCATGGACGAGTTGCAACCTGGACAGTGGAAAACGATCGAGAAATTAATCTTGTAATGAGATGAGAAACAGAATCCGGGTTACACCTCCCTGTGTAACCCGGGCATGGATACAGAACGTTTACAACTCCACAAGCCGGACCGGACGACTGATTAAAATACCGGCCCGCCAGAACTAGAAGTTGTAGTTAAACTGCACACCGTAGGAAAAAAAGTTCCCTTGACTAAGGTCGGAAGTAACGAGCCCTACAGGTACAATATCGTACTCGGGAAAATACTCAACCCGGCTGTCGGTGATGTTCCTGCCCCAGAGTGTCCATCGCCAGGTATCATCCAGATTTCCAAAACCTATGCTTGCATTAAGTTTGGTATGCGTATCCATCATGATGGTCTTGCTGAATGATTCCGCATCTGTGACATAACCATCGGACAACTTGAAGTTGACATTAAAGCTGAGTCTGTTGTCTTCCAGGACTGGCATCCAGTAGTCAGCATTTGACGTAATAACCCAGTCAGGTGTCCGGGCCGCTTTCTGGCCAGTCCGATCTGTCAACGCTCTTACAGGGTCGTCGCATGTATTACCCACTATTTCAGCCAATGTACAGCCGGCATTGGGGTAATTTGTATACATGCCATCCATGAAGGATGCACCCAGACCCACCCGGAAATTATCAGTGATTAATACTTCACCAGAGAGTTCTGCTCCTTTTACACGTTGCCCGCCAACATTGATAGTACGACTGGCGATAACAGAAGAGGGGTCAATCGCCTGATCTCCTTCTGTTGCCACCTGTAGGTTTGTGTAGTCAGACCAGAACAATGTCACATTTGTCCTTACCCGGCTATCCCAGAAGGTGCCTTTCATGCCCACTTCCCAGCTTTCCGCCTGTTCTGGTTCGAGCAAAAAGGCATCGTTAGTAACAACATCACCAAATTCGACATTAAAGCTGCCGCCCTTGAAACCCTGCACCCACTTGGCATAGGTTGATACCTCATCACTGATTTTATAGCGTAAGGTTACCTGTGGATCTATTTCTCGATGCCGGTGTCTACCCTCGTTCAAGGCATTTGGAGGGCAGGCCGCAGTAACCACGCCTACACCACAACCTCTCCTGAGATCCGTATGTCCCTTGACCTGCAGGGTTGAAAAACCGGCAGGCATGGTTGCCGCATTATTGTGAGGCAGGATCAGTCCTGCCGGAGTGCCATCATCAAATATGAAACTCGCGATATACATGACGTTACGTCCATATTTATCCACGGCACTATAGCGAGCACCAATGTCGACAGCGGCCTTGTCAGTCAGATTCAGCGTTACCGTTCCAAAGGCGGCTTTCCAGGTGGCATCATCGGTTCCGATTGGAGCCCGTATCTGCCTTCTGGACTGGGCTCGCCAGTTTTCCGATACCAGGTTTAAATCCTGATTTTGCCAATATAACCCCAACATCCACTCCAGATTTACCGAGCCGATATCTATACCACCCGGTTGGGAAACGGCACGTAACTCCTGACTCAGCTGTGTCAGATCCTCGCCTCGGTAAAACGGGCTGTGGAGAAAGGGTACTGCACCGGGCTGCCACACCTGATATCTTTCATAGTAGCTGACACCGGTCAATGAGGTCAGTTCAATACCGTTCCCCAGCCGATAATTCATGTTGAGCAGTCCGCCAAAGGGCTTGCTGATATCCTGTCCTAACCAGCTTACCTTGCCATTACTGTGGATAGGGGACATATCGGCCAGTGGAGACAGATCAAACTGTGCTCTGCCATTTGAAATTGCCCTGACCTCGGGTCCCGGGCTCAGGTAGGACGGACCTACCGAAATTCCCCATCGGTTCAACCCGGGCTGTAATGGTTCAACGTTGGTACCATCGAATCCGGTAATATAATAGAACTGGCCGTCAGCATTTCTCATATCAGGGGACCCAGCTGCCGCTGCAAGGGCAACACTCTGGCCACCATTCTCCTGATAACCATAATTAGCCTGTAACGAAGCAGTAAAATTATCAGTGGGTGTCCATTGAAAGGTCACTCTGCCAGCATAGGATTCTGTCCTGGGAAATGCCGAGCGAGTTACAACATTAATCAGGTGGCCATCTGTCTGATGGTATTTTCCCGCTACACGAATACCCAGGGTATCCGTTATCGGTCCGCCGGCACCTGCTTCAACCTGTTTTGTGGAAAAATTCCCCATCTCGGCCACAACGAATCCTTCCCATTCCGGGGTGGGTTTACGTGTGGTGATGTTGAACGCACCAACGAGGGCGTCCTGACCGAAATAGACGGGCTGTGGCCCGGTCAGGATTTCGACTCGTTCAATATCCAGAAATCTACCCATCGCCTGTCCGGAACGACCATAATAAATTCCGTCAACAAAGGTGGGGGCAGACTGTTGCAATGCGAGATTATTTCCAATCGATCCGGCACCCCGAACTGTAATATCCTGATCACGCGGCTGAACATCCATTTGTACCGAAGGCGAGAAATACACCAGGTCTTCCATCGTTCTGAAGCCTTGTTTGAGTATGTTATCTCCCGTATAGGTTTCGATTGAAATGGGAACTTCCTGTAATGACTGTTCACGACGTTGTGCCGTAACAATAATCTCTTCCAGCGCTATTTGAGCATGAAGTTGCGGACTGGTTATTGCAACTGCTGACAGTGCAATTAATACCTTGTTAAGATTGCCCAATTTTAATTCTGGACCTGATTTTAAAGACATACCCCCCCCTCACTTTGTTATAAATATGTACCTGAAAAACGTTCGAACTTATTGCTGACAAGAAAACCAGTAATACTACTTCAATTAACAGACCCTTTATCTACAACCTTGCCCGTAAATGGCCTGGCACCCAGATCGAGTAGTGCCTTGATTACATCAGGATATGTCGTTGATTCAGTGCGACGAAACCGGTCATCATATCTGCCGACAGGGACCTGACGGTAATAAAGTGACTCTGGATCATCCATTGCAATTTTAAGTGGTGTTTGCCCGTATCTGTCTTCAACATCAAGATCAGCGCCCTGTTCGGCGAGGAAAAGAACCATGTCTTTCCACCCAAGATATGCAGCAAAGTGCAAGGCTGTCCTGCCGTCTTCCTTGCCTGCACCCGGGCCATTGACGGCATGATTGTCTGTAAGGCGTGCGTTTACATCATAATCAGCCAGAGACAAGGCCAGTCTTGCGGCTTCGATTGCCTTTGCTTCTTCGCGCATCCCTTTTTCTGAACCCGCCCCGGCAGCTAACATGAATACCGTTGCGCCCCCGACTGTCTTTACATCTGTCTTCGCCTTGCCTTTATTAACCAGAAGATTCATGGATTCAGTATCGCCCGATGCAGCGGCCAGCAACAGTGGTGTTGCACCGGCAATACTTATCTGGGAAGCCTCCTCGATTGAACGCAAAAAGGAGTTGGTCAGGTAAGGCCATTCAGCTGCGACAGGTGCGTTCACATCGACACCCTTCTCGATCAGATAATCAAGCAGTTTGGGCATGTTTTTACGTTTCCATCCCAGATGGTCTGTAGTAAATGGCATTGCGCCATTAAGGATTATTACTCCCTCATGCAATGCAAAATGAATTGCACCCAGTCCGAATCCATCCTTGATATCAGGGTCTGCACCGTGTTTGAGCAGGAACATGGCCAACTCTTCATGTCCGGCTGCAGTCGCGATGACCAGGGCACTGCCTTCCTCTTCGGTGGCATAATCAATATCAGCGCCGCCATCCAGCAGAGACTGTGTTGAATCGATATCTCCCTGCTGTGCTGCAAACTGCAGGGCGCTAAAGCCGCCACGGGTTTTGGGGAAGCGTAAGGTGTGCGGATAGCTGCTTCCAAATATATTCGGAACCTTGACTGTAAAAGGTTCAGGTTGTGCGAATACTTTCGATGTGGCATTAACATCCGCACCTGTTTCAACAAGTATACTGACAACATCGGAATGTTTTTCTGCCGCCGCCCACATCAGCGCTGTCTGGTTTTCCTTGGACTCTTTCGCATTAACATCTGCGCCATGGGCAAGCAACAAATGAATGGCATCCAACGTACCCGTGTTCGCACAAGTCATAAGCGGGGTTTCACCGGTCCATTTTGGGCTGTCTGGATTGGCTCCTGCCTTCAGCAATTTGCCAACAATATTCGCATTTTTATTGGAGCAGGCGAGATGAAGCGAATTTACACCCAGGTCATTTGCTGCGTTTACATCAGCGCCTGCGCGTATCAGCTGGTCGACAACAGTTTCATTGTCATGATAAACAGCCCAGGCAAGTACGGTTGTACCATCGGCCTGTGCTGCATCAGGCTCAATGTCCCTGTTTTTTAAAAAAGACTCAACCTTTTCAAAGTTGCCCGACTCTGCGGCTGTCAGTAATTCCGCAGTAATTTCCTGACTTGCAACACTACTTACATATAATAAAAACGAGATGAATACACATTTGATGACTGACTGCCCCATGCTCCCCCCTGAACATTCCCTGCTGAGCTAAATGCTCCTTTATTATCTATGAGAGTGACGTAATACCACCTAATATACCCCTGGCGTCCGTTTTCTCAGTAAGATATTCCTCTGGCGAGACATTGGCCATATCCATTACCGCGAGGTGCAGATCGGATACTGCCTCACCCTTGTACTTGATATGCCGCCCGCTCTTTATCCTGTTTTGCGCATTACCAATGACCAGCATTGGCACATTGACATGTAGATGCATATTCGAATCACCGTGCGCCCCACCAGCAACAATTACTGAATTATCAAGCAATGATCCATCACCTTCCTTGATGGATTGCATTTTATTGACAAAATATGCAAGCAATTCTGACTGGTGCAATTCAATTTTCTTCAGTAGTGCAATTGCATCGGGCTGGCCCTTGTGATGTGAAAGTGAGTGATGTCCATCCTTGGCGCCAAGCTCCAGATAATTTCTGTTTGTCCCTTCATGACCCATCATAAATGTGATCATGCGTGTCATGTCTGTTTGATAGGCAAGCACCATCATATCAAACATCAGTTTGACGTGATCTGCATAGAGCTGGGGGATTCCTGCCGGACGTTCAATGCCCAGTTCTGCAACTTTTTCGGCCAGGTTACCGGATTCAGATACTTCTATGCCACGTTCAATTTCACGGATTGAATCCAGATATTCGTCAAGTTTATGGCGATCATTTGCATTAACAGTGGTCATCAACTGCTTTACGCGTCCACCAACCTTGTCCAGAACACTGCTCTTGTTTTCAATTCGTTGACGCATGGCGACAGGATCCATCCTGTCTGTATCACCAAACAATCTTTCAAATACCTTGCGCGGATTCGCCTGGGTGGGGAGGGGAGTCGTGGCGTTTCGATACGAGATGGTGCTGGTGAAATAACCTGCCAGGCCACCGACTCTCCCGAAGGCCCACTCGGGTGGATCAACCCCCAGTTCCATTGATGCCAGTTGGGTTTCTTCACCGATTTGTTTTGCAATCACCTGATCTACGGATATTCCCACCGAGTTATTCGTCGCTTTGACGCCGGTCATATATGCCGCACACGGGCCGGAGTGCGGCCCTTTACCATTGACCACATCAAGTCCACTTAACACCAGAAACTGATCCCTGAATGCTGCGAGGGGGGCCAGTGTTGGGGACATCTGATAATCACTGCCCTCAGTCCCGGGGATCCAGTCTTCCAGAATTCTGCCAGTAGGCAAATAAACATAACCAATTCGGAGTGGCTGTTTCCCTGACGCTGCAAATGCCGGTAACATCGCATCGAGCAGGGGAAGTGCCATTGTTACACCGGCACCACGTAAAAAGGTTCTACGGGGTATGGCTTTCTTGAATATCACCATGGCTATAGTCTCCTGTATTGAAATGGTTTGCTCTCGATGATGCCTATGATTAACGACGACCAGGTATATTTTTCTGCCTCGGCATTTTTTACAATATCCCTTATCACAGGCTTATCATAGTATTCGACACCTCTGCCCAGAGCATATATAAACAGCTTGCTGGCAATCGCTTCTACCGATCTCTCTGAATGTTTCAAAAACTGCTCATAGAACAAGGTTGTATTGTCAAATGTGCTACCGTCAAACAGGATACCTGAAGTATCAATGTCTGCATCCGGGTCCCTGTATCGGTCCCTGTACGCGCCTGTGGCATCAAAAACTTCCAGTGCCAGACCGATCGGTTCCATCATCTTGTGGCAATTTGCACAGACCGGATTAACCCGGTGTGCTTCCATCGACTCACGAATAGTTAACGACTTGCCAGTTTTTTTATCGGCAGTCTGTAAATCCGGTTGAAAGGCATCATCCGGTGGGTCAGGTGGGGCCATGTCCAGAATATTTTCCAGGATCCATTTGCCACGAACGACAGGGGATGTCCTGTTATTAAACGATGTAATCGTAAGTACCCCGGCCTTACCAAGCAATCCTTTGCGGAGATGATTATCAAGCTTTACCTTTCTGAAATTACTGCCATAAACATCCGCAATACCGTAATGCCGGGCCAGGCGCTCGTTAACGAATGTATAATCTGATGTCAGGATGTCCAGTACACTTTTATCGGACCTTACCATGTCCTCAAACCACAGTTCGAGTTCGCGTTTCATGGCCATACGCAACTCACCATCGAACTCATTGAATATTTCTTTTTGAGGGTCTACATAATCTATGCTGCGCCAACCCAGCCACTGGGAACCGAATCTTTCTACCAAGGCAGAAGACCTTGGATCAGCCAACATACGTTGAACCTGTTGCCTGAGAACCTCTGGATTATGTAACTTGTTACTTTCAGCCAGATCTATCAACTCATTGTCCGGGATGCTGCTCCATAAAAAGAACGATAGCCTGGATGCCAGATCCAGCGCAGAAATCCTGTAAATACCACCTGTAGCCGTCGAAGGTGGCCCCTCTTCAATGCGGAACAGAAAGTCCGGGCCAGACAGGATACCCTGCAAGGCCATTTCAATTCCATACTCAAACCCCTGCTGGGACATACCCTGCCGATACAGATCCATCAAATCACTCGTTTCGGTCGCCGTCACGGGACGTCTGTAGGCAGCCCTTGCCAGTCTCAACAGTATCGATTGAGGGCACGCTTCATCAGAGGCTGAAGCGGGTTCACAGGATAATATTCTGGCACGACTGGGGGTATTTCCGGCTCCTTTTGCAGAATACGGACCGGTTACCGTGACACTCAGTACACCGGCATCTCCACCTTTATAGGATGTCATATCATACAAGACCAGCTCTGGCTCCAGATATCCGGTTTTCTTGATGCTTTCTTCCAGAAAGGCTGCGCTGATATTATGTGCGCCGGCTTTAACGGGTATTCGAATCTCCAGGTCTTTATCGGCAGATAATTCATATCCCACCTGATCAGGATCACCGGAATGGTCGGGGTTGACGCTTTCGGTAAATAATGGACCAGATCGACCGTGAACTTCTCCTCCTACAGTGAATAGTTTGAGGAGTTTGCGATCCATACGAACTTCCAATGCCTGCTTCTCACGTATTCCACGAATATAACCGGTGTCATTCCGGGCTAAACGTACCCTGATTGTGTACTCACCATCCATAGGAAAGTAATGTTTTACGGCCAGGCCACCACGGCTTCCAAAAGGCAGGTCATCACTGGTGCGACTGTTCTGTAAACGTTCTTCAGGAACTGTGTAACTTTCACTCAACGGCAGCATCTCGGATGGTCCGATCGCCAGCCTGCTTACGCGGGTTGCGGCAGCCCAGTACTGTTCCATCAGCAACGGAGAAACGGCCAGAACTTCAGCGATATTGTCAAAACCGTATTCGACATTATCCGGAGGCAGAAAATCCGCAGTATTGATCTGCAGATCGAGCATGTCCCGTATCGCGTTTGTGTACTCAACCCGGTTCAGTCGATGAATTGTCAATCTTCCCGGATTTGGATCTGTTGCCGCCAATTGCCCGAGTGACGTTTTGAGGTAAGAGGTCAGGGCTTCATATTGGTCTTCATTCGGACGGAAGGGAATTCCTACGGGTGGCATTGCGCGGAGTGTGAGCTTGGTCAGGACTCGTTCCCATGTCGCCGGATCCTTGCTTACATCCGATATATCTGCGATATCAAGCTGCAAATTTGCAGTTTTCAGCGTTTTGTTATGACATGTTACACAGTACTGATCCAGAACAGTCCGATGCTCAGACGGAACACTGACAGGAGTCTGTGCAAAAATGATATTCGAACTGATACAGGCCAGGATGCCGATTATCGAAGTAGAAATCCTGACACGTAAACCTGCACACAAATTATTAGACACTCCCCCCTCCCAACAGATAAGTTCAAGAGAAACCACCCTTCCCAGTCAGGCTTTTAGCATACGCCATGACATTTATCAATATACGTTTCGATACCCTGAAATCGGGCGATCCAGACACCTTTCTAAAAAATCGCGGAAGGTTCTAACCGGGATTTTACGGACATATAATCAAGCCACATAGTAGACAAGCAGGGCAGTAATAAAAAAGGGCCTTTCGGCCCTTTTTTATTTATTACTAATGACAACTACGTCTAGTAACCATTTGCCCCGTTAAGGAAAGGCGGGACGACCGGTGTATCTTTCCAGCGCCAGGCTGTCGTTGGGGTTTTCATCTCAATGGTCCAGTCGACGGTTTCATGGTTAAAGCGGAAGGTGTTGCCACGCAGTTCCGGGGCTTCGTAATTGATCTTGCCGCCTATCATGGTCATGACGGAGGTCAGTTGATCCATTTCCTTGACCGGGACGGTCATGAAATCGCCGTTGAGGATAACGATGTCAGCCAGCTTGCCTTTTTCGAGCGAGCCTATCGCATGTTCTTTCCAGACCGGGCGGGCACCATATCGGGTCATCATCAGCAACATGCTCATCCGATCCGGCACGGCCTCTTCAGGTACACCCCAGGCATCGCCATTGTCATCAATACGTGTCAACCAGTTGGCAGCATCTTCAAACGGGGAGTTACGCACCTTGCCATAACTGCCGAACGTGCTGATAACGACATTGACTCCGGCCTTTAACATACTGGCTACCGGTGCGTTCATCGTCAGATATTCGGTGCCGTAATCTTCCTCGATAATCTTGGTATTCTCGGTATCAAAATTACAGGAGAAGGTATGTCCCAGACGAGCTGCCATCTGGATCTGTTCCGGTTTGACACCAAAACAATGGTCTGCCGCTGTACGCAGGTCACGAATACGGTCATCTGACATATGTCTACGGTAGGTCTGGAACATGACCTCCAGCGCACCGTCACCGGCCACATGCCAGCCCGGGATGCTGCTCAGGCGGTTTTCACCGGCCAGTTGGGCCAGCGTATCCAGATGTTCGGTTCGACGCTTGCGGTTCGGGGCGCTGTTATCGTCGCTGATACCATCGATTGTCATACCGGGTAACAGGCCAGGGCACTGCTCGCGTGCCTTGATGTCATCTTTTGCCGGAATGGTTGAACACCAGCCCACACCACCGGCATCCAGACCGCCGACGCTGCTACCGGTGCTCCACATGAAATCCGAACCATAACCGGTCCAGTCGCCGATGCGACGATAGGATTCGCGGATCTTGTCGCTGAACGGTTGCCACCAGCGATGGTTCCAGGCCAGACGTATCGGCATCAGGTCGTTACGATCAAGGTGGGCAGAGGCGCTAAAGCCACCTTCGCACTGTAAATGGGTGCTGTACGAGGTGACACCGATCTGGGCGTTGATCTGCATCGTTTCCATATAGCCCTTGATGTACCTGTCAAAGCTGCCTGCCTGCAGATTGATAATGTCTATCTTGGCGCAACGGTCAAAGTCATTATATTCACCGGACGTACCCGTTTCCCGGTCGACCAGCCAGTAGTCCTCCGGCATGCGGTTACCGTAAAACTGTTCAAACTCGGCAATGGTACGGCTATTGACCACAGACCCGCCTCGCGTGGTGATATAGGCGGGATGATCCGGGGTAATCGCGTCCAGCGACTTGCGGGTCAGGGTGGTACCAAATGCCGCGACAGCGGTATCGGCAGGGCGTACGGCCACCCGGATCCAGTTACCCTTTGGAATTTGTGCGGCACGGGCCTTGATGGCCTTCTCTACATAGGCAGCAAAATCCTCGTTCTCCGGCACATTAAGACGGATTTCCTGCATCTCCGGGATGGCCTTTAAGGACCATTCAAAATCGAGCGTATGTTCATACAGGTGATTGTGTGTATCAATCAATCCTGGGATGACGGAGTTGCCCTTGGCATCAATAACCTCGGTCCAGTCGCCGACCAGCTTGCGGATGTCCTCGGTTTTACCCACGGCCACGATCTTGTCATTGGTAACAGCAATTGCCTCGGTAATGGTGACCTCTGCCGGATTGTCCGAATCAGCGGTGATGACCTTGCCGTTCAGGATAACGGTATCCGCATACGGTGCCTTGGCCGCATAGGCGCCGACTGACAGTGCGGATAAAAATGTAATGGTGGCCAGACGACCAACGAACAGATGAGACAAACTGCCAAACTTCATAATAGTTACCCCCGAGGAAGAAAACGGCTGATCACACCCCGTAGTGGATACCGGGATACATAAAAAACCTTATGCGTCTGACAGGAAATTGTCAAGATTATCGATTCACTTCCCGGAGGAGCTGTATGCTGTAATAATACGCTCTGACTGAAATCCAACCTAATAAAAAGGACCAATCAGGATGCGCTTATACCTGTATCTACTCGCTGTCTCCATACTCTCAGGCAGTATCGCCCGCGCACAGTCATTACCAGAAGGTGAGGGGAGAGAGATTGTCGCCGAGACCTGCAATCAGTGTCATGAGCTGAATATTGTGACCGGCAGCCAGCGTACCGAGGCACAATGGCAATATACCGTTACGATGATGTTGTCGCTGGGTGCACCGTTACCAGAAGACCAGGTCGGGACTGTCGTCAGTTATCTGGCGAAAAACTTTGGTAAACCGGCAGCCGGGGAGACCGGGACTGTGGCTGAGGATACGGGGGAATAAACCCCCGATCAGGCTCAGTACTTGCCGGCCAGTTTTTGTTGTAACGTATCCTGGCTGTATAACAAACAATCCTCTTTAACACTGGCTGTAATGCAATCAGTCACCTGTTTCGGCAGTTTCTGTTGCAGCGTATCAATAATATTTGCCGGTCCAACCAGCACCAGGCTGGCATACGCAGCTGATTCCAGCTGATTGACCAGAAAATCGGCCAGTAGCTTCAGGAAATAACCGGTTTCCGTTTCTGCACTGTTTTGTGTCAGCGCACGTTGCCGGGTCACCATCTTGTAGGCAATTACACTGGTATGCTCAAAATCACCGTCACGTAGCGTTTTTAAATCGCCACCACGCGCATTATTAAACATGATCTTGATATAATTGCCGTCTGTCAGGACCACCCAGGTTGTTGTATCACTCATCTTGTACCTCATCGTCTGACTGGTCGGACTGCTTTTTTGCATCCGGCCAGCGGTTATGCAACCAGAACCATTGTCCGGGATATTCCCGAATCCAGCCTTCCAGTATTGAATTAATATTACGCATTATTGCCAGTACGTCCCGATGCATATCACCCGTGTCCGTGACGACTATCGGGGGATATACTATGACTTTGTGTCGGGTTCCTTCCGTGCGGATAATCCTGGTCGGTAATACCTGACATCCAAACTTCAGGGCAAGCCTGGCCACAGCAGGGGCCGTCATGGCGTCCATACCAAAAAAAGGGACAGGTATGCCGTCATTCATTTTCTGGTCCAGCATTATACCGATACGACCACCGGATTTTAATATATTAATCATCTGACGCGCGCCAGCCTTGCCTTTCGGGATCGAGCCGGCCAGATAACGATTTCGCAGTGTGTGGATCAGGTTATTCAGACCCGGGTTGTTGCTATGACGGTAAACAACATGCAGCGGGAAACCATGTGCAGCAAACAGCCGGGGACCGACCTCGAAATTGCCCAGATGCCCGGTAAAAAAAATACTGCCTTTACCAGCCTTGTCGGCCGCCCGGATATGCTCAATGCCCTTCAGCTCAGCCAGATGGCGGATACCGGATTGATCCATCGAGGCCACGGCAGGATATTCAACAAAGGTACGGCCCACATTGTCCCACATGTTTTTTATGATGGTATGACGTTCGGCCTCATCCAGCCCGGGGATGGCACGTGCCAGATTTCGCCGCGCAATATTGGTTCGGGAAAACAGCGGTCCCACCGTGGCGGCAAACGTACCCGCTGCTGACGATGTGAGCGATAGCGGAAACAGACCACACAGGTCATAGACGAGTCTGACCAGCATGGCCTCGCCTTGATACCGCCATCGGGTGATTACGCTGTTTGCCACCAGGGTTTGCCGTATAGGGAAAAAAATAATATGTAGAATTATATAGTTATATTATTCTGGCAATCTATTTTATTTAAACAGACCCACCAGAGTATGATGGAAAAGATGACTCACCAGCCCCCGTTCCAGTCAGGAGAATACCGCCAGGCGCTGGGTACCTTTGCTACGGGTATAACTGTGGTAACAGCCCGATCCGACACCGGGGAACTGGTTGGACTGACCGCCAACAGTTTTACCTCTGTATCACTCGACCCGCCACTGATTTTATGGTGTCTTTCCAACAGCTCTGACAGCCTGGCCGTTTTCCGCAACGCCGGTTATTTCGCCGTGAATATACTGGCGGCCGATCAGCAGGATCTCTCCCGTCATTTTGCGCGTAAGCAGAAAGACAAGTTTGTATCGATCAACTACCGGTCGGGCAACGCCGGGGCGCCGCTACTTGACGGTTGTGTCACCTGGCTACAATGCCGGGTCGTTAATTCCTACCTCGCGGGTGATCACCATGTATTTATCGGTGAGGTCGAACAGTTGGAAACCACCGGCAAGGAGGCCTTGCTGTATCACCAGGGCAGTTATGCCATGTCTCTGCCTCTCCCGGACAGTACCACGGGTAAAGGACTGACTCCACCGGAGGAAACCGGAACAAAAAGTAATCTGTATACATTACTGGTACAGGCGATACATACCTATCAGGAACGGTTTGAGGCCCGGCAAAACGAGGTGGTCGACAATAAGTATGAGGCCAGATTACTGATCCTGCTAAACGAGCCCGGACACCATGATGCCGGTGAATTGAGTCGCAAAATCCAGATTCCCCGCACAGAGACCGAAGCAATACTGGTCGATATGCAAACGCGGGGACTGTTGAACATCAAGGGCGAGGGCAGTGTCACGCTGACAGGTCCGGGGCTCGACAAGGCCGTCATACTCTGGGAGCTCGTACGCCAGCATGAGAAAGACGCCCTGGCCTTGCTCGGCGGTAACCAGGCACAAACATTCAGGAAACACCTGCAACGCCTGATAGACTGGGGTAATACCTGAAAACCCGGGTCAAGTGTTGTCCATTCGAGTGCAACCACACTGAACTTATTATTTCCGGATAGTAATGTAACGGAATGAAAAACAGGTTTCTCGCATCATTGCTTGTCTTGTCAGGCATCTTCATCTTCGTTGCCAGGGCAGACGCCGGGGTCACCGTGCAGGTCACGGGCGTGGATGATCAATTGAGGGCCGAATTGATACCACTACTGGCCCTGACTCGCTCAACCAACCTTCAGCATGCCGTATCAGATGCCAGTATTCGCGCCCTGTACCTGCGCTCTGTCACTGAAATAGCGGATTTTCTGAAGTCCAAAGGCTATTACCAGCATGAGATTAAGGACTCTCTCACGCAGCAAGGCGATAACTGGATAGCCGACTTTACCATTACCCAGGGTTCGCCCGTCGTCATCAAGGTCTTGCGGCTTGAACTCGCAGGTGAGGGGCAGGCAGATCCCTTGTTGAACCAGACAGTTCGCGACTACCCTTTGTCTGTCGGAAAGACGTTTGATCATACGCTTTATGAATCCGGAAAACGCAGGCTAATCAATCTTGCGGGCGAACGGGGTTATCTGGATGCGATTTTTAGCACTCATACCGTCGCAATCAACAATTCAGATAACACGGCACAGATTGACCTGCGGCTGGATACGGGCAAACGGTATCTGTTTGGCCAGGTCAATATCCCGGATACGGTGATAAACCGTGACATACTGGAACGTTACATCCCCTTTGAAAATGGCGCCCCGTATGATGCAAACCAGCTGATTGTGCTGGGGCAAAACCTGCGTGACAGTAATTATTTTGAAGAAGCGATTGTGCATGCCTCGCAGGAAGATGCCGTGGATTACCACATCCCGATCACCGTCACACTGACACCGCGTCCGAAAAATTCGCTGCGCGTCGGTGCCGGTTATGGCACGGACAGTGGGCCAAGACTGGTAGGGTCCTGGGACAACCGTTATATCAATCGTCGCGGCCATCGCCTGAATACGGACCTGCGCCTGTCGACATCTGCGAGTGACATCACCGGCGCGTATGCGATGCCTGATTTTCGAGGCAACGGCGCCGAACTGGATCTGATTTCATCTCTGTCGACGGAAAAGACCGATACCAGTATCAGTGATGCATTCCGCGTGGGTGTCCGTCAGGGACGGATTTTCAGGGGCTGGAACGAAACGGCCAGCCTGATATACCAGTTTGAATCTTTCAAGGTCGCCGATGAGGGCGATGATACCCGTCTGTTGACACCGGAACTCAGCTACTGGAAATCCTCCAGTGATTCGTCGTTTTATGCCCGGTCCGGCTATCGTTTGAATTTCAGCGTGAAAGGTGCGCTAAAGGGTGCCATTTCCGATATGACCTTTCTCCAGACCAGCATCAGCGGCAAATATATCAGACCGGCAGGGGAGCGGGGCAGGCTGATAACACGCGGCGAACTTGGCGCCTCCTACGTGCCTGAGTTTGCTGAATTACCCGCCTCGATACGTTTTTTTGCCGGCGGCGATAACAGCATACGCGGGTTTGCCGTGCAGCAGCTCGGACCGGTCAATGCCGAGGGCGAAGTCATCGGCGGAAAGTTTCTGTCCGTAGGCAGTATCGAGTACGAACATACCTTAACTGACAAATGGGCAGTGGCCGCGTTCAGTGATTTTGGTAACGCGTACAATGATTTCTCGGATCACTTCGTCTACAGTACCGGCGTTGGTCTGCGCTGGATGACGCCGGTAGGCCAGCTACGTGTCGACGTGGCGGCCGGGATTTCGGAGAACGATATACCCTTCCGCTTGCATCTGAATATCGGGCCTGATCTGTGAACAGGCGCATTGCCCTGGTTTTACTGCTACTCGGGCTGTTTACCGGCAGTTATCTGCTATTGAATACAACCTCCGGACTGACCGTGCTACTCAGACTGGTGCCGGGTCTGACCGACGGGGTGACCGCCAGCGGCAGTATTTACAACGGATTTACGCTGAACAATATTCACTATGAAACTGCCGACTCCATCATCGAGGCAGACCAGGTCACACTGACATGGCAGCCGTGGCCCTTGCTGCTGAATCATCTGGACCTAGAGGCCATCACGATAGATGGACTGCGTATCTCACTGCTGCCCGGTGAACGGGCTACGTCGCCGCGAAAGGCGCTGCGATTTCCTGCATTGCCTGTCGACATTACACTCGGGAAGTTGCGGAGCAACGGCCTGCAAATTACCTCCGGTGCAGACAAGAAGGTGGTCGCTTTTGACCAGATTGACTTCCAGGCACGCACCGACCAGCAGACACTTTTCATAGAACAGGTGACAGTCATTGGCACGGGTTACCAGCTGGACGGGGAAGGGCAGATCGAACTGGATGAACAACTGCAACATCATCTGACGCTGGACTGGACTTATGCCGACACAACAGAAGCAGCCGGAACAATTGATCTCAAAGGCGATATCAACACCACACATCTGAATACGACACTGACATCTCCATGGCAGGCAACATCGACGGTCACTATCACCGATCCGGGGGGAAATCTGGCATGGACATCGACCACGCGGATACCGGCCTTCAATCCGGCACCCTACGCGGATTCTGCACCAGCGCAACCGCTGGCCATCCAGATGCAGGCCAACGGGACGATGAGCACGGCCCGTGCAGAGGGAACGGTTCAGCTGGCAGAGCTCGCGGGCGCGCCTGATGACACGGCCAATACCGGCAATGCCCGTTTTGTCCTTGAACAGCTGGGGGCACGTTTTGAAGTGCAGTTACCGAGACTGGATTCTGCATTCTCAGGGGCAAGCGCCAGCCTGTCCTGGCAACAGATCAGGTTCAAGCCTAAAGACAGTGACAGCAGTGTGCTGTTGACCACGGGTGAAACCCGGTTTGAATACGGCGATGAACAGCTGTTATTCACCAGCCGTTCCGGGTTTTATATTAATGATCAGGCGAGTGGGCAGTGGGAAGCGCAAGGTAGCGCGAGCCGGGAGGCGATACTTGTCGATATACTCGCGCTTGACCTGGAGCAGGGACGACTGACAGGGGAGTTGCGTCTGGACAATCCGGGCCCAACAGCCACAATGAACGCGAATTTAAAGTGGAACCAGCTCAATCTGATCCAGACGCCGGGGCAAACACTCCAGTTGCGTGATGGCGCCATCGAAGTCGCGGGCACACCGCAAAACTACAGTATAAATATGCATACCGGTATTACCCGGGATCTGCTACCCCCGTTTACGCTTGCCATTAATGGTACGGCAAATCAGCAATCTGGTGTCATTGACTCGTTCAATTTACAGTCACTGATCGGTGACATTAACGGGACCGGTACCGTGGACTGGTCAAATGCGATACAGGCGTCGTTGCAGTTCAACGGTACGAGCCTGGATCCGGGGAACTACTGGCCGGAGTGGCCAGGGACACTGACAATAACAGGGGATGCGGATTTAACGAATGCCACTGGCGGACTGGAATTGCGGATGAACACGCTGGTGGTGGATGGAACAGTACGGTCGTATCCGGTGCAACTGGATATGCCCTTCAGGTTGGGCGCCGGCCTGGTCACGATTGAAGTGGCCCGTTTTAACAGCGCATCTACAACAGTCACGCTGAACGGCACGCTGGGGAAAACCAGTCAGCTGCAATGGGACCTGCAATCCGCGAACCTGTCGGAGTTGTATCCACAATTGTCCGGTCAACTCACCTCCCGCGGCGAGGTCTCGGGCTATCCCGCACAAACTGAGGTAGCCGCCAAACTCACAGCGAGTAACATCCACTCGCCATGGTTGAATCTGGACCGTGCTGATGCAGAGCTGGATATCAATGAAACAATCCGGGTCCGTTTTGAGGGACAAAAACTGACAACCGGAGAATATCAACTAGATACCTTCAATCTTGATGTCGACGGTGATACGGCCAGCCATATCTACCGCGTCCGTGCTGCAAATAACATGTTGCATCTGGATCTGACGGGACAGGGCGCCTATGCCAATGCCACCTGGCATACCGCCATTAATAAATTGGCACTGACACCGGGTAAAGACATGCCCGGGTGGATACCTGCAAACACGGAATCGATAGAGGCTGAGTTGCGACTGACCGGTCTTGATAGTTTGCCCCGGGACTACGCCACCATCCAGACGGACGGCACATTGCGCTGGACAGTCGATGACCTTGCCTTTGTCAGCGAGCTGCTGCCCGCCATCAGCGATGTCAGCGGTAAAGCGAACATGGCGTTGGCACTGACGGGTACGATTGCGCAGCCACAATTGTCCGGCAATCTGTATGTTGGCAATACCGGCTTTATTATTCCCGAGCTCGGGATTGAGCTGCAACAGATCAATCTGGAGGGTAACACGCAGACGAACGGAACTCATCTTGTTACTGGCAGTGTGAGCTCCGGTGGCGGTCAGTTGCAGGTAGATACACAAATTAACAATACTGGCGACATGACCCCGACAGTAACGACCACAATCCGTGGTCAACAGTTTGAAATCATCAATACCCCCGAGGTCCGGGCACTGGCGACACCTGAACTTGATATCAGCCTTGCGGACTCCAGCACAAAAATCAGCGGGAAGGTCAATATCCCCGAGGCCTTGATCAATCTCGATGAATTCCGCGATACGGTTACCTTGTCGGATGACGTGATCCTCAGCGATGCTGTGGCCGAACAAAAACGGCCCGTACGTATCGAGACGAATATTGAACTGCTGATTGGTGACCAGATCATGATCCAGGGCCAGGGCATGTCAGGTCGCTTGACTGGCAAACTGGATGTTTATTCGAATGACAAGGGTGAGTTGCTTGGCAACGGTGAAGTGCAGATCATTGATGGCAAGTTCGCCGCCTATGGCCAGTCACTGCAGATTGAAGAGGGGAAACTGGTCTACAGTAACAGCCGACTCGACAATCCCGAGCTGCGGATTACCGCCAACCGCCATATCAGCGATATCATCAGCGCCGGGATACGGGTGCGCGGTTTTGCCAGCAATCCGGTCATCACATTGATATCCACGCCAACCATGAATGATGAAGAGATCCTGGCCTATATTGTCTTTGGCAGACCAATTGCGTCGCTGACCTCCGGCGAAGGTTCGGATCTGCTTGGCGCGGCGGCCGCGATGGGCCTGCAAAATACCGGATTTCTGACCCGGCGTATTTCATCCACCTTTGGCCTCGACCGGCTGCAGATCACCTCGGATGAAACAGGTGCAAATCCGGCGGTCGTTATCGGAAAATATCTGACACCGAAACTGTATTTCAGTTATCTGATGGGCCTGTTCGAGCGAGTGGCCACCGCACAGATCCGGTATGACCTGAGCGAAAACTGGTCAGTCGAGGTCAAGAGCAGTACCGATGTGGGTGTGGACCTGTTTTATAATATCCAGAAATAAGCTGGCGGCTGGCTCAGGTATCCAGCGTATCGCTGTAAAACAGGGTTTCTGGTTCAAACAGTTCTGCAATCAAACCCTGATCATGTGAATACTTGATGAAGCGTTCCAGGTTTGCCCGGTTACGCGCAAAACCGTTCTGCCAGGGATCGCTGCCATCAAACAGACGCCGCTCTGACTCAAAATAATGCCGGCCCCAGGCCAGCCGTGACCAGTTAGGATCCTTGTAATAGCCACGGGAAATCTCGCTGGCCTGATTGAACATGTCCATAGTCGCCCGTGCCAGCCAGGGGTGTTCATCCAGCAAGGCCTGACGTATGGCAATCACATGCATGATCGGAAAATCGCCGTGGCTACGGTAATACGACAATTCTTCCGCCGGACAATCGGCGAACAGGCGCCGTGCTGCTGTGACACCATTCATCACCGAGGCCGGCGGATGCGGCAGGAAGAAGGCATCTATCTCGCGTTTTTCCAGCATGAGACCGAGATCGTGGCCCTTGCCGATAAAATCGAGCTTCACACCGGCTTTGGGGGTAAATCCGACCTTTTCATTCGTGGTCAGTAACCAGTGGATGGCCTCCCAGGGAACCCCGTAATGGAATTTCAGGTCGCCCTTGGCCAGCAAGGACAGCGTAGTCTGGAACGAGCTCAATGCCACTTTTTTACCGGGCAGGTCTGAAGGGTGCCACAGATTGGACTCCGGGTGTACCCACATCTGGCTCTGGCTGAACAAACGTCGCGGGAACACCGGGATGGCCGAGATCGGCATATTACGACTGCGGGCCATCAGATAGGTCGACATTGAAAACTCGCAGATATCGAACTCCAGCTTATGCAACATGCGCTCATGGCGTTCCTTGCCATCACGCAAGGTAGCACTTTGTCCGACCTGAAGCACTTGCAGGGTGACGTCGGCTGGTGGCGTCACCGTGCCATCGAAAAATGGAAAATGGCGATCGTAACGGTCGAGGGCAATGCTGAGTCTGAGGGTGTCTGTCATAAAATAAGTGAATTAAAATATTTAATTAAAACAATAGCATAAGTTTAATAATTAATGTTTATTATTGATATATTTTCAGCATAAGTAGCTATAAATAACTCGATTCAAACGCATCTCCGGTCTGCTACCTGGACCATAGCTAACAAACGCATAATGTATATTATGTTAAATTACATTTTGATCTGTATTAAGACCAAAGATTGGTACCAGGCACTTTGTCACTGGGTACTCTCTTCTATCTTTTTCCGTTCGGCTGCGGCAGCCTCGGCCAGGGTGTCCTCTACCGATTTGGCCTTTTCCAGCGCCTTTAACTGGTCATCAAATACGGTGCCTTGTTTGGCCGGTGCCGGGGCGGCAACCACAGGTGCAGGCTCCTCGGTCGTGGTCTCGGGTGTGTTGTCGGAACAACCGGTGAGCAACAGACCGAGCATAAGACTGAATAGCAGTTTGTTCATCTTGCAGACTCCTGCGACCTTAATGGGTCATCGAATAAATGATGTAATTGATGCCAACCCGGTAGGCCAGTGCGGTCAAGGGCTCGGGGTAAAAGGCATCATCAGCATGCTCCCAGGCATCACCCATGTCCATATTAAAGTTAATCGCAACGACCAGCCTGCCCGCGTCATCGTAGATACCGCGCCAGTATTCTGGGACACCCAGCCGGTGTTCCATGGTCACGCCGTTCAGGATGGCCTGGGCGCCGGGTATCTGTTTACGGTCATCCAGATCAAAGTGCACATGGAAGATCTCATGGTCATCCGGTATCTCGACAAAGGCACGTCCCGGGAACACGCGCTGTATTGAAGACATAAACTGTGCCCATTCCTCCGGGCCATGAAAATCATCGACAATCAGAAAGCCGCCACGCACCAGATATTCGCGCAAGCGGTCGATCTCCTCCCGGCTTAACTCCCAGTAGCCCACCTTGACCGCGTAGGCAACCGGGTATTCAAAGATACTGTCATCGAGCAGGCTAGCCGCCCGGCTCTCCCCGATATTCAACAGGGTCAGCCGTTTTACCCCTTGCAGAAAATGGTCCTCTGCATCCGGCCAGTCGCGCAACCAGGGTTCATCCGGATTATTGGTCGGTGTACGACCGTAGACGCCAAAGGCCATACGGGTGAAGTGGAACTCGGAATCGTCGGCTGGCAGGTCCTGTGCCACCAGACAAGCGGGCAAACAAAGCAGTAAAAAAACACGCCAGACAGATTGCCGCGATAAGGTGATTATCGAGACCATCCGCCCGAATTATCCCGCCTAGAAACTGCCACTGACCGTCATCGTCAAACGAAAACCACGTGTCCGATCGCGTAGTTCAGTTAAATCCACCGGCGACTGATCCCGTGCACCGGTATAAATGACCCGGTAACGGTCTTCATGGAAATTCAACAGATTCTCGGCACCGAGTTGCATCTTCACACCAAACCAGCGTGAGCTCTCGATATAGGCGTGGATATCGGTATTCTCGTCGTAAATGATCAGTTCATCGGCCTTGTACTGGTATTGCTCTGCCCTGTCCATCATCTTCCAGCCCCAGGCCAGTTTGCTGGCCTGAAAATCCTGACGGAAATTCATCTCCCAGGCGTAATTGTTTTCCACATTGAAAAAAATCGGCCCACCCGAGATCGGGTTGATCGATAACACCCGCTCCTCGCCGGTGACCGGATCGGTCACGCTGGAATCCTGCAGACGCGCCTTCAGATCCAGCTTGGCAGAACGCAGCCCGACCCAGTCGAGCGGTACCGAGCTCTCCCACATCACACCCCAGCGTCGACCATCCCCGATATTGCCTATCGCCTCAAATGTGTCGGTGATAGGCAGGAAGTCCAGCGTGTCCTTGATCCAGTGATGGAACAGTGTCAGCTTGACCACAGCCTTTGCACCAAAGCGTTTATCGTGCCCGAGCTCGAGTTTCCAGGTGGCGTCCGGCTTGATGTTCGGATTACCCAACGCAATATCATTGTCGAGAAACTCGGTCGCACTGACAAACTCTTCCAGATTCAGCTGTGATATTTCACGCACCAGCTCCAGTCGGGTCTGGTCCCGGTTCTGCCAGGCCCAGGTTGCAGCGGCCTGGGGTTTGAGGAAAAAGAAACTGCGCTCCAGCTCGGCATCACCGGTTTGCGTCAAGGTGGAGGCCTCGGTGCCGAGACCATAGGCCAGTTCAAACTGCCCCATGGTCCAGGTGTCTTTAAGCAGGGTGTCCCAGCGTATCTCTTCAACAACACCATTCGCACCCGGTACCAGCACCGGGATTGGCCCCAGCCCTCGGTCATCGGTCTGACCGAGCGTACTGTCCAGCGTATTGGCGGCGCGCTCTACATTAAACTGCAACGCATGGTTTTCAAACCCTGACCAGTCAAATTCAAGCCGGGCGATAGCCTCGGTCGACTTAAGGTTGCCGGTGGCGAGGCGATACAGGGTTTGTACCCCGGAACTACTGGTATCTCGCTGGCTGGTAAATATATCGCGGTTGCCGTGCACGTAGAGCAAGATTGCTTTTCCGGTAAAATCCGGGACCAGTTCGCGCTCGACATCGAGCCCCGCCTCAACTAACGGCTCTTTCTCGATATCATCAAAAAATACATTCCGCGTCAAGCCGGTCGGGATGTTGAAACGGTCTGAGTTGGTATTGGTTTTTTGTTTGCTGTGATTATAAACCGTATTTATCTGGATGTAGTTTTCACCCATCCACCCTGCCGCATTCAAGGTACCTTTTATCACGGTGTTACGGTTGTTACGCGTGTCTAGGCGATCCTCTTCCAGCACATTATTTGCATCGAGAATATTATCGAAGCCCTTGCGGCCAACCGCAGACCAGCGTGTGTCCAGCCCCACGTTGTAGTCGATGCCCCTCCAGTTGTCTGACAAGGATATCGCAGCCTCGGGTTTGAATGACCCATGGCCATAGGTTTTACGGGTGGCAAGTTCCCATTGCACCGCCGCCGGGATACCCTCGCGCAGGATGATATTCAGCATACTCGACTGCCCACGCATATCGATATTGCGCACCTGACCACGTATCAGCTCAATCCGCTCGACGCTGCCGGCCGGGATACGCGTCAGGATCGCCGTCAGCGAATCACGTTTGGTGCTGGGTCGACGGTCATCGATCAGGATATTGCCGGAGGCCGTACCAAACCCGCGCACATCATTAATATCATCGTCCAGCTGAAACCCCGGGACCTGCTTGACCATATCAAACGCGGTCACCGGCTGGATGCGGTCAAAATAACTGGCCTGGTAACTGACGTAATCCTGCTCTACCGTCCCGCCTGCCGCTGGCGGCGTGATATCCACCGGACTATTATTCGTTTGCGCCCCGACTGCGAAAGGCAAAAGTATGAAACACAGACTGGGCAATAAACGATAAGGCATGCCGGGCACTCTCCTGATATTTTTTGATTAGATGACTGAATATTAACGGGTATCCAGAGAATAACCCACCTGTAATTGTGCAAATTGTTGGGAAATTCAGGTGGGGCTGGCTATGAAGCTGGTAGGGTCAGACTTCCCTTCTGCTAAGCCCTGTCAGCTCAAACCCACCTTAATAATAACGACATACATCCTGCTTCTAACTCTCATCGGCCAACAATTCGGCCAGCCTGTCTTCCGTAAGGCCGGCCCTCGTCGCCATATCGGAAACCTGATCTAAAGTCTGGGTTAGGCGGTTGGCATAAAACTGCCGCATTGCTTCATAGTCCCGCGGGCTAACCATCACACCCACCACACGATCATATCGTGTCACCCGAACGGGGTGATACTGTACCTCATCGATAAACTTACTAAAACGAGCTTTCGCCTCATTGGCCGTATAGGTTTTCATATCGGACACCCTTACTCATCAGCATATGTATAGATTTTTGTGATTTCTTATCATGTCACAGCCGATATGATAAGAAAATCGACTGGATTATACATTACCGGGTTCAGCGCTTGATGTTATCTGTAGTAGTCAATCACCGGCCCGATATGGCCTGAAATGAGTCAAGTATAAATCAAGTTTTGTGTCCAGTTGGGTTTGCCGGACACCCCGTTTGGCAGCTTCCCCACCCGTACTTAAGCCGCTGCCGCTAATTCGTCCGCGATCATCTCCGCCTGTCTGAGCACAGTCTCAGTCGCGAGTAACTGCATGTCCGGTGGATAGCCGAACTGGCGAAGTGTACGTTTGACGATCACCTTCAGTTTGGCCTTCACACTTTCCTTGATGGTCCAGTCGATACTGGCGTTTTCGCGTACACGTTGGGTCAGCACGACGGCGAGTTCACGTAACTGGTCTTGCTGCATCAATTCACGGGCGGACTCGTTATTAGCGACAGCGCTATAAAAGGCATACTCAAAGTCAGATAGCCCCATTTGCCTGGCGGTTGCATCGGAGGCCACGACCTCCCGGCTGATCTGGATCAACGCCTCTATGACCTCGGCGGCGGTCAATATCTTGTTATGGTATTTGCGTATCGCCTCTTCCAGCATCTCCATCAGCTTTTTGCTTTCAACCAGATTCTTTTTGGCGCGTACCTTCAATTCGTCATTCAGCAGCTTTTTCAGGACCTCCAGCGCAATGTTCTTGTGCTGGTAGCCTTTCAGTTCGGCCAGAAACTCTTCCGATAATATCGAGATGTCAGGCTTTTTAATGCCGGCGGCATCAAATACATCTATCACCTGCTCGGAGACCAGCGCCTGGTCTATCACCTGACGGATGGTCGTTTCTATCTCCTCATTACTTCGCCCCTGCCCGCTAATATCGAACTTCGCAAGCCGTGCCTTGACCGCCTGAAAGAACCCTACCTCGTCCTTTACATCCATCGCCTGCTCATGCGGGATGGCAATTGCAAAGGCCAGCGATAGCGCGGTGACTTCGTTGATATAGCGTTTCTTGCCATCATCCTGCGCGAGGATATGCTCCTCCGCTGCCAGGATGAGCGACAGCTTTTGTGAAGTCTCTGCCTGAAAATAGTCCTCATAGGGGAAACCGTGATACATCGCGGAGACGACTTCCAGCTTCTCCAGCATCAGGGCGACGGCCTGTTCCTGGGCCAGCGTCGGGTCACCCTTGCCACCGGCATCGGAATAAAACGACAGTGCCTCCTTTAATTCAGCGGCTATCCCGAGATAATCAACGACCAGCCCGCCGGGTTTGTCCTTGTGTACCCGATTGACACGGGCGATTGCCTGCATCAGGTTATGACCCTTCATCGGCTTGTCGATATAGAGCGTATGCATACTCGGTGCATCAAAACCAGTCAGCCACATATCGCGGACAATAACCAGCTGCAACTCATCCTTGTCATTCTTCATCCGCTCAGCCAGTACCCTGCGCTGCTCTTTGGTGGTGTGGTGTTTCGCCAGTCTCGGGCCATCACTGCTGGATGCCGTCATCACTACCTTGATCAAACCCTTGTTCAGATCATCTGAATGCCAGTTCGGGCGTAACTTGATGATCTCTGCATACAAATCCGCCGCAATCCGCCGTGACATGCTGACGATCATGCCTTTACCATTGAAGACCTGCTGGCGTGCCTCAAAATGGGCGACGATATCCTGGGCGATATTACGGATACGTTGTTCGCTGCCGATTAACGCCTCCATCCGCGTCCATCTCGCCTTCGCCTTCTGGGTATCCGTCAATTCTTCCTGATCCAGATCCTCGTCCAGTTCCGCGATCAGCTGCTTGCCCTCATCCGACAGGGCCACTTTTGCCAGCCGACTTTCGTAATAGATACGCACGGTGGCACCGTCATCCACCGCTTGCGCAATATCATAGATGTCCACATAGTTGCCGAATACGGCGGGGGTATTCACATCGGTCTTTTCAATCGGGGTGCCGGTAAAGCCGAGGTAGGTGGCAAACGGCAGCGCATCACGCAGGTATTTGGCAAAACCATATACGACCTTCTTGCCAATGACCTGCCCGTCACTGGCCCTGTCATCAACCGTTTTTGCCGAAAACCCATATTGGGTCCGGTGGGCCTCATCCGCGATCACCACGATATTGCCGCGGTCCGATAACATCTCGTAGAAATTCCCCTCTTCCGGCTGAAACTTCTGGATGGTGGAAAACACCACGCCGCCTGAGGCTACCTTCAACAATTCCTTCAGGTGATCCCGGTCTCGCGCCTGCACCGGCTCCTGCCGTAGCAATTGCTTCGAGGCGGCAAAGATATCAAACAACTGATCATCCAGATCATTGCGATCGGTAATGACCAGTATCGTCGGGTTATCCAGTGCCAGCACTATTTTGCCGGTATAGAACACCATCGACAGCGACTTGCCGGAACCCTGTGTATGCCAGACCACACCGGCCTTGCGATCACCTCGCGGCTGGCTAACAACTCCGGGCAGGCCATAACTTTCCGGGGTTTCGCGCAAGCGCAAGCCTGGGGTCAGGTTGGCGGCACGCAAGGTCGAGGCGACCGCCGCATTAACCGCGTAATACTGGTGATAGGCCGCCAGTTTCTTAACCGTGCTGATACTGACTTGACCCGTCTTCGAATCCTCAAGGCGACTCTTCTCGAACACGATAAAATGCCGAACCAGATCCAGCAGTGTGGCCTTGTTCAACATGCCTGCAATCTGCGTTTCAAGCTGACTGACCAATGGCGATGCCTCGGCCTTGCCATCACTGCTCTTCCAGGTCATGAAGCGTGACAGACCGGCGGAGAGAGACCCGGCCCTGGCCTCCAGCCCATCCGAGATCACAACAAATGCATTCGGGGTAAACAGACCGGGGATGGCCTGCTTGTAGGTCTCGATTTGTTGCCAGGCCGTGCGGATGGTGGCGTTTTCATCCGCCGCGTTTTTCAGTTCAATAACTACCAGAGGGATACCGTTCACAAACAAGATCAGATCAGGCCGCTTGTTCTGGTGGTTTTCAATCACGGTAAACTGGCTGACAACGACAAACTCATTATGCTCCGGATTGGTAAAGTCGATCAGCCACACCCGCTCACCCCGCTCACCGCCGTCCTTCTGCCGACTGACCGGTACACCCTCGGTCAACAGTCGATGAAAGGCCTCGTTATTTGCCAACAGGTCTGGCGAATGGATACGCTGCACATCCTTGATTGCCATCTGCAACAGATCAGTGGAGAGTTTCGGATTGATGCGCCGGACTGCCTGCTCCAGTCGGCCACCCAGAATTACCTGTGCATAATCACTGCGTTCCGGCGCGTCGCCATCAAAAGCAATATCGGGACCATGGATATAGCTGTACCCCTGCCGTTCAAACAGCTTGATGGCCAGGTCTTCGATGGCGGATTCAGTCAGTCTGCTTATCATACGGAGTCAGGTATATTCTCCGGCAGCCAGACTTCAGGCCACTCGCTTCAACAACTTGCGTCGAAAATCGTCCTCTGCGTTCAGTGATGAGATCATCTCACCCCCAACATTTGAAAGACGGGCAAGATCAGATCGCGGAATATCCTCCTGGTTTTCAAATACCAGCATGGAATCAAAATTCACTTTATTTTGAATGAAATATTGCAGAAAAATAGTCGTCAGGCGCGCCTTGTCTCGACCTGGAATACCGAACAGATACAGAGACTGGTTATCCCTGGCATCAATACAAAAATCCACAGGGTAATGATCTGCATTCGGCAAGCCCGGAACGATATAATTCTTGTGGACCTTGTCGACCGAAACCAGCGCATTAATCTGTTCCTGCAAATCCTCATAAAAGGTTGAGATAACGCGTGAGCGGTTAAGAAAGGTAAGGTCATAAACCCGGGTAAGCGCCTGTCCGAGTCGAAACACGGCTTCAGACAAATGCGCAGGTGCACAGTCCAGTGAAAACTGACCTGTAGCCTCATCGTAGTTTACGCCCTGCTCGGATAGCACCTGATTTAGCAAAATATTGCGGCTACCTTCAAAGAATTTATCAACATCATTCTCATAGCTAAGATGCATCAAGGTGTGGCCACCATCGCTAACACGTAATCCTCCTGTCCTCGTTTCACTCAGATAGATCGGGTACTGATCACCATCCGGATAGGAGAAAGGTGTCTCCAGCATTACCTGACCATTTTTACGATGGTGCAGTTTCACCTGTGTGCACAGCTGCTCACATAGGGCCTTTTCATTCAGCATCTCAAGCATGCCACACCTCAATCAAACAAGTCGGCGTTATCATACGCCACATTCAGCAGGCCGGAAATGGCCGCATCCCGCAACAAACAAGCCAACGCTCCGTCAAGTGTACGGTAGGTATTGGTTTGCTCAGCATGCGACTCGGGCTTTTTACCTGAGGCAATTGCCTGTTCCGTTGCCTGATGTATATGACAGGCAAATTCAATCTCGCCGTGTTTATGTCCGCCGCCGTTGTATCGCAACAGGGTTAATGGCTGGCCATCCGGTTTGATTATCTTTAACCCGCAGGAAAAATCTTCGGAATCGTTGGTGTTTTGTCGCAGATAGAGCTCAAACGAATAATCCCCACCCTCGACCTTAAAATTGCGCTGTTTGTGCCCTGGCTTTTGCTGCCAACGGACGGATGGGTTAGTGACCCGTTTTGGCATGTTGATCAGAACTGTTATATCTTTATCCGTTAATTGATCAAAATTCATATCTGTTCCCTCAGAATATATAATTAAACCCCAACATAATCGCTCCCCTTGCCTCTCACGATCAAGAATTCAATAAACTGAACCGTAGCATTCCTTGCTACAGTTGCAACCCTACGCTAATGCGCCCACCTACTAACATACTGCGCAAGAAGATAACCACATGTTTCTTTTATGGTTTTTACGAATTCATACTAATAAGATCCCGAAAAAAAACATAGTATTTTTTTCCGGCTTATTAACCAGAGAAAGTAATATATAAAACGCTATATGTTACTTTCAGGCCTAAAAGTAAAATAAAATAATGGAATGTTACTTTTGGCATAATTGCAGGTACTTGAGTGAACTGTACCCGGAACATTCAAATAGATACGGCCAGATACTAGCGTTTTACCCTTAAATACTCTTGCACCGTAAAACCCAGGCTGGAGGATTCCTCATCAAACATGCGTAAAAGCTTTTTGATGCTCTTTTCCCCACGCGTTGTAAATATCTGATTATTCAGCGTTGCCCTCATGCCGAAATTCTTCATTACCCCATCTACAGTGCCCATAGAGATTGAAAGGCTTGGAAATCCAAATCCGATATTCAGGGATATTTGCCCCGTGTTTGTTGACCCGACAGCCTGGTCAATATCTTTTGAGACGGCATCCAGTGTTTTCTTGTATTTAGTAATTTTTTTTGGATCCTCGGATTCAACAGCAGTCTGAATGGATTTCAACCATTCACGCATTGCAGCGTATTTATCCCGGAGCTGATACGCCACCGGTATCAAGTCTTTGACATCCCTTGATTCCTCAATGATATCTATGACAATAGGCGGCAAAACTATCATGGCAGTTTCCTTTATCGCGCTCTGGTTCTTTACCTGAAATATTCGCAACCTTTCTGCTGACATCCATTCCAGTACGTCGGCCACAATATCCTGGCCTGGTGTTGTGAGTATGGTTTGTTCCATAACTCGCTTGCGGAGTGGATGAGCTGAATAAAGGGCTTCAAAGACATGGCTTCTGCTCAACATTCCGGCTGTCCCCCAGATGACGTTGGACAGATACGGATCATCTGCTTGTTTATATGCCGCCCAACTTTCCACATTTCGCTTCTGCGCCTCACGCAAGGAGGATGTTATACAGAGCTGATCTACCACAAATTGACGTGGCGCTTTCAACTTGTCTTCATGTATACGAAAGGATAACGGACGTGCAAGGCCAGGTTTCAATATCCCGGAAAATCTATCTTCATGTTCAGCCCATGTATAAGTAAAATCCTCATCAAATATCAACGAATCTCTCAGCACAATATTGACCAACAACTCCAGCAAGGCTTCAATCTGGACGCCTGCATATGGAACATCTATTGCCGAGTGATTATCGTTTGATTTGTTGATTACTAATTCACTGGCCGATTCTTTGGTCAAGCCATTGGATAAGCACGCACCTATATCCTGTAGGAGAAAATTATCAATTATTAGAGAACTTGCCATATCCTGGAAAAGCGAAAGCTAATTTCGGCAGCTAGTGCTACTCTGAGCTATGCTCAGAAATAATACGTTCAGCTTCACGATCATAGTCCTCTGCCAATCCCCTTAAAGTAACGGCTAATCGTTGAAAACCTGCGTTTTCAACATCTTCAGCTTTTTGCCTGAATTGCGCTGCTAACTCATGCTCTGGCTTACCTGTTGGATCTACCCAATGAACTCCACGTGAATTGTGAATCCCTGTACTATATCCGGACCGCATATCTTCTGCATCTCGGTCATTGAGGGCCTCCGCCACAGATTTATTAACCCATAATCCATCTTTATCAGGGGGAGCATGAATTAACACCTCTCCGACATTGATTAAGGCGACTTCTATATGACCCGATTCAACGCAAATTTCTTTGACGCGTTTGAGCCAAGTTGAAAAATGGTTATCGTCGAAACTGCCATCCGCTTGCATGCCCGGTGGTGTTTTCCACTTATTTAACAATCGCCAAGCATTAGATGCTATGGCTTTCGAAGCTTCGTTGGGTTCTATATTAGGAGCTTCTTTATTTTTAGATCGATAAATTAATTGGATCAATTGGCAGAAGAATTCCGGGCTGTTGACCAACCTACTTTCCGACACTTTCGGAGATGTATCCCCGTGGTGATCCAAGAGTGTTAGATAAGCCCACTCTATTTGGAAAACATCATCTTCGGATACATCCGGATTCACCTGCAGAAATTTAATAATTTCGACTATATGATGATTATCCATTGCATGGGATGGCTCCTGCGAGGATATTGCAGCACGTAGTGCCCGTAGACATTGTGTGATTTCTATAGGTTGCTTTTTATAGCGCATCGCCGCCAAACAATCTATGGCCCTACGAGGTCTCCCGTACTCTATTAACTTGTCCACGGCAACAAACATTTGTTCATCTGCCTGATATGGATTTATATTTGTTCGTGACCAATAATGAGATTCTGACTGACCAAGCCACAGATGTACCCGATCCCAGGTTTCTTTGCAGAAGGGCAATGAGCTTAAAAAACATCCAATTTGCCTGTCACTCCAGGATGATTTGTCTAGTTTGTCTACCCATGCCCACCCCTTATTGAGTTGGGCACTCCAAACATAGGCACTCGCGAATAATGATAAATTATGACTTTCTGAATTTAGATATCCTGGCAAAAGTCGTTTTTCTACTGTACTGTCAAAAATGCATCCTAAAGCAGTTCCTACTTTATGCGGTGAATCCACTGATCCAGCGAATTGGATAACGGCATCAACTCCTCCCGATTGAAATATCTCTTTAATCGCATCTTGGCGGTGCTCGGCAAGTTTTTTCTGTTGTTCTTCCCAATTCCCAAGTTCTTCGTAGAGTTCTGAATCATCATTGGAAAATAATCTCTCGTGAAAATACATTGGGCTTGTTGGCTTTAGCTTGTCAGCAACAAACTCAATCTTGTTAACGATATCACCCGGCAATGCCCATTTAGCATCTGAATAACGGCGATGCTTATTCACAAATTCTACGAGCTTCTCCCATATTGGAGTTCTATCGGACTCTCCCAGCGCGACAATTTCATCTGTGGCAAGATGTTCCAGAAAAGCTTCAAAGGATTGAGGTGGCAAATTGTCCATGTTATCAACCAACTCTTTGGTTCTGGTCAAATCCTCACACGCCATCTCTACTGCTATAACTGCATATTGGTTTACTTGTTCCCAGTACTCGCCATTTGTTACGTTTACTTGCCAATCATCTGGCAATGGATTTCTCCATTTTGGTTTATGTGTGCCTGAAGTTGTTTGGTGACTATTTGGTAATAAGCCAAGCAGGATTTTCCACGCAATATTTGGGAATTCTTTACGTATTGCACGAATGGCGGCTATTCTCTTTTCTACAGGCGCTAATGTCTGCGGGTGCCATGGCAAAAGCATGTCGACAATCGAATTTGCTGGTCGATTCGCCCACCTACCACCAGGATCATGTTCAGCGAGTTCAGCTAATATGACGGAGACACGAACCAAGTGTTCTTCATTCCATGCCAACCCCTCAAGCGCCCAATAAAGTCCTGACAAATAGTTCGTTCCGGTAATACCATCCCCTTCCTGTTTAAATAGCTCATCAAAAGGCGATGGTGTTTTCCTTAATGCAGATTCAACTGCATTGAGAAACTCATCAGGATCGGCTTCTGCTAATGTTGCCAATAACTGATTTAAGCTGCCCCAAAGTTGCCATGATGCATCAGAGAATATTTCTCGTAAAATCGAAGCTGCAATAAAATTTCTTTTACCTGGGGAACAATTTCTTAATGAGCCAGAATTTATACCCAACCACACAATGGTTTCCGATAATCCCTCTCTGAGTTTGTCAGAATATGTCGGCTTTTTATCATAGATTGAAGCCATGTAGCGTTTGTCAGGGGCAAAATCAAACTTTGGATCTATTTCTCTCAGAACTTCAATACAAATATCCTTTATCAAATTGAGATGTTTATCAAAGACTCTGCCTTTTACTAAACTCAAAGCTTCAATTTTATTATTCACTTCCCAGTATCGACCAGAGCGTAAACTCAATGGTGAATGATCGCTGTGCAAAATTTCGCGTAGATTTCTGTCCCACAGATCAAAGTTCATCTGTTAACCTCTTGACGATAACCATATCTGCTGAATTTTCTTCATCCCACTTCCCAATGAGTGATGAAGCCATAAGTACGCTGGCTTTTTCAGAATCTGAGATTACTTGTGATAAATCACCTATGCTAGGTTTGGCCAATTCCTGGCGTATGTATGGCTCTGCCTTATCTGATTCTTCAAGCGCTTTATTCAACTGGGCTTCGATATCTGAATCTTCAAAAAGTACTGAATATACCCATAATGCAACAAAACGAATTTCTTCTAGCGTATTTAGCTCAGGAACACCACCTGAGCTACCGTGGTAGAGCTCATTTCTCTGCTCATGGAGCCAAATTATATGCGCTTTGTTGCGGTGCTCCGGTAATTTTCTGATCCGTAATTCATCGCTAAAAAAATCCAGTTTTGTATGGTAATTATTCAACCATGTTTCAACTTTTTTTCTGTCATATGGTCGATTTCCGCGCTGTATTGGATTTAACCCCAAATAAACACTAATAGACACTTCAATAGAGTTATCGAAGCTTATTAATGCCAGCCTTTTGTCATAATCATGACCTCTTCGCGAATGATGTTCAGCATGGAATATAAGCTCAAAAGCCTTCCTTGCCCAAGGTTTATTTGCTGACTTCATGTCACCCTAATCTCGCCGGCTAACAACTTTGGTAATAGAGTATCCCGGAGTTTTTCAATTGTGCTAATTTGGGAATAATTATGATTTGTTTTTTTTATCCAGACATCTGCTTGTTGACAAAATGAATGTATTTTGTCACCCGATGGTGCAGTTATCTGAATTGAGTTCAGCAGAGTTTGCGTCAAGAGGGGATGACTGGAGCCCTCTGCATATTCATTTAAATTCAAACTTTTTAGCAAATAAAATACATAACTATATGTATCTGGATTCGTAGGTGTTGCTAACATTGCGTTGTCTGATACCCATATGGGCCTATTCTCTATAAACAGACTCCCGCAATAAGCCCCTACACGACCAATAATAATAGAAAATCCATTTGCGTTGGATTTATAGGTAGATCCAAGAATTCCATTGCCACCATAAACAGGAATTAGCCCATCCTCATTTTCTTCTGGTCGTGCCTTACCATTTGTAACCCTTACAATTTCACCTAATAAGGTAATTTTTTCATTTTTACAGATATTTTCCATGAAATACTGGCGGAATAGAGATTCGGCCATGGATTCGAGGGTTTTGTTCTGGCGGTGTAGCAGGTCAATTTTGTCGTCGAGGCTGGTGAGGATGGAGGCGATGGATTTTTGTTCCAGTAGCGATGGGAGAGAAAATATATATTGTTTAATTGTTGTTGGTGACGTATGACGTACAGAGGTACCGGTCGCTGCCCCTAAAATAAATCCTTGATATTCATTGGTTCGTAAAAGCCAATACAAATAGTCTTTATCTATTTCATCACTTATGATTTCCACTAATCCTATTCGTTGATTGTGTAAATATATCTTCCCATTACTTTTCGGGATCTTTGCGCTGTATCCAAGCGTATCTCCTTCTTTGCTTAGATCAGTCATGGTAACGACTATGTCGTTTTGTTTTAGCACATATTCTTTCGGGTATTCGCCATTAAAATATTTAAACTTATCAGACTTAAATCCACCCCCGATGTAAAAATTACCTGGTGTAACTAATATCAGAGGTGTCACTTCAGGGGTTATATCTTGACCGCTGAATGCATATCCATGCTTAACATTAATTAAATCTCCTAGCGTAACTTCTCTCCCAGTCACACCTTTACCCTCGCCAGACTCTCGGCAATCGCCTTATTCAGTCTCGCTTCTTCCTGCAACTGCGCCTCGAACTCTGCCTTCAGTGCGGCGAAGCGTTCCGGAAAATTGAAATCGTCTTCTTCGTCGGGCAGGCCGACGTAGCGGCCCGGGGTGAGAACGTAGTCGAGTTCGGCGACGCGGTCTAGAGGAACTGACGCGCAAAAACCTTTAATGTCGTTGTATGACTGGATGCTGGCGTTCGCCAGCATGACGGGGGAGGTATTGGTAATGACTGCTGGCTTTAGCCAGGCATGATAGGTATCTGCGATCCTCTGGATATCCTCTTGTGACAGTTCCTTGGTGCGGCGGTTGATCAGGTGGCCAAGGTTGCGGGCGTCGATGAACAGGATTTCATTCTTGCGTGGGTGGCCGTTGTTGCGGGCGCGGTTCATGAACCAGAGGGCGGCCGGGATTTGGGTGTTCAGGAACAGCTTGGCAGGCAGGTTGACGATGCAATCGATCAGGTTGCCATCGGCGATTAATGCCTTGCGGATATCGCCTTCGCCGCTGGTCTTGCTGGTTAATGCACCCTTGGCCAATACTACTCCGGCCTTGCCGGTAGGTGACAGGTGGTAGATAAAGTGTTGCAGCCAGGCGAAGTTCGCATTGCCTGCCGGGGGTGTGCCGAATTGCCAGCGGGCGTCACCGCGCAGCAATTCGCCGCTCCAGTCGCTGACGTTGAACGGTGGATTGGCGATGATGTGGTCTGCCTTCAGGTCTTTGTGGGCGTCATTCAGGAACGAGCCTTCGTTGTTCCACTTCACCTGCGAGCTGTCGATGCCGCGTATGGCGAGGTTCATCCGCGCCAGCCGCCAGGTGGTCTGGTTGCTCTCCTGCCCGTAGATGGAGATATCGTTTATGCGGCCCTGATGTTCGGTCACGAACTTTTCCGACTGTACAAACATACCGCCGGACCCGCAGCAGGGGTCGAACACGCGGCCCTTGTATGGTTCGAGCATGGCGACCAGTAATTCGACGATGGAGCGTGGTGTATAGAACTGCCCGCCCTGTTTGCCTTCGGCCAGCGCGAATTCACCGAGGAAATATTCAAACACATGGCCGAGAACATCGGCGCTGCGGGATTTGGCATCACCGAGCGCGATATTGCCGACCAGATCAATCAGGCCACCAAGGCTGGCGGGGTCGAGGTTCTGGCGGGCGAACACCTTTGGAAGTACCCCTTTTAATGAGGGGTTTTCCTTTTCAATCGCGTCCATCGCGGCATCGACAAACTGGCCGATGGTAGGCTGTTTCGCCTTACCGAGCAGGAACGACCAGCGTGCCTCCTGCGGGACGAAGAACACGTTTTCCGCCTTGTATTCGTCCTTGTCCTCCGGGTCGGCCCCGGCATAGTCGCCCTCGCCTGCGTTGAGGCGATTGAACATTTCTTCAAAGGAATCGGAAATATATTTCAGGAAGATCAGGCCGAGCACGACATGCTTGTATTCTGCCGCATCGATGTTCTTGCGCAGCTTGTCCGCGGCCTTCCAGAGTTGTTTCTCTAGGGGTTCTTCCTTGCTGGTCTTGACGGTCCTGGTGCGGGACATGCTCTGCTTGACCTTTTATTAGTGTGATTATGCGTTCAAGAATGTCTCAGGCGGGGTTCAAGATCAATATAAATTTCAACAGGCTACGTGCGGGAATTATTACTGGGGGGATTGTAATGAGATGGTGCCCGGGGCCGGAATCGAACCGGCATGGTATTTCTACCGAGGGATTTTAAGTCCCTTGTGTCTACCTGTTCCACCACCCGGGCATGTACCTGTCATGTTCTGTGGATACTACCATGACCGGTTTTGCTTCAAGTGAAAAATGGAGGCTGGGGTCGGAATCGAACCGGCGTCCACGGCTTTGCAGGCCGCTGCATAACCACTCTGCCACCCAGCCTTTATGGGAATTGTAAATCTTCCGCCTATAAAAAGCGAAAACCCCGGGGGTCGCCCGGGGTTTGAATCTGGAGCGGGAAACGAGACTCGAACTCGCGACCCTAACCTTGGCAAGGTTATGCTCTACCAACTGAGCTATTCCCGCAACATTCCCTTTAACGTTTCCGTTAAAAGGACGCCTATTTTAACGATGCCCGATCATCTGTCAATCACTGTTGTGCAGATTACGGGTTTTTCCCCGGCTATTCCGTCAATTTTGGCCAGGCGCTGGCGATGTATTGCACCATCGACCACAGTGTCAGTGTGGTGGCGATATACAAACAGATCAGGCCGAGTGTGTAGATCGGGATGCCGAACAGATTATCGCTGTAGATCAGTAATATCAGTGCGACCATTTGTGCAATTGTCTTGATCTTGCCGTAGATGGAGACGGCGACCTTGCTGCGTACACCGAGCTGGGCCATCCATTCGCGTAGCGCCGAGACGGTGATCTCGCGGCCGATAATGACGGCGGCGGGCAAGGCCAGCAACGGGCGCGGGTCGTATTCAACCAGCAGCACCAGCACAACAGCTACCATCAACTTGTCGGCGACCGGATCGAGGAATTCGCCCAGTTTCGACATTTGCCCGAGCCGACGTGCAAGATAGCCGTCCAGCAGGTCGGTTAGTGCAGCGAACGTGAAGATGAGGCAACCGGCAAGGTTGGCCCAGTGGAACGGCAGGTAAAACACGACCACAAACACCGGTATCAGCACGATGCGCAACAAGGTCAAGGTATTGGGGATATTCATCAGCTATGCAAGGTTTCGTATATCTTTTGGGCGAGATTCTTATTGATTCCGGGTACCTTGGCAAGCTCTTCCGGTCTGGCGCGGGAAATTCCCTGGATACCGCCAAAATGCAGGATCAGTTGCTGGCGGCGTTTGGCGCCGATGCCCTCGATGTCTTCCAGCGGGGATCGGGTCTGTTGTTTCTTGCGGCGCTGGCGGTGGCCGGTGATGGCAAACCGGTGTGCCTCGTCGCGGACCTCCTGTAACAGGTGCAGAACAGCCGAATCTTCCGCAAGACGGATGCTGCGCTTGCCATCAGACATGATGAGGGTCTCCAGTCCCGGCTTGCGCCCCTCGCCCTTGGCGATACCGAGCAGGAACAGGGTCTCGTCCAGCTGCAATTCCTTCAACGCATTCAACGCACTGCCGAGCTGGCCCTTGCCGCCGTCGATCAGCACGAGGTCCGGCATCACGCCAGTCTCCTTTTGCAGCCGAGAATAATGGCGGGTGATCACCTGCTCCATCGCGGCATAATCATCTGCCTTGGTGATCCCTTCGATATTAAAGCGCCGGTAATCTGACTTGATCGCACCCTCGTTGCCGAACACCACACAGGAGGCCACGGTCAGCTCGCCGCTGATATGGCTGATATCAAAACACTCGATCCGGTTTATAGGCTCATCGCGGTCCAGCAGTCTGGCCAGTTGCTCCAGACGCTCCTGGTATTTCAGGTTCTGGGCCAGCCGTTGTTTCAGTGTGAGCGTCGCATTTTGCAGCGCCATCTTGACCCGCTTGCCCTTCTCGCCCCGGCTTTTATCGACAATATTGACCTTTCGGCCCAGACTTTTCGCCAGCGCCTCCTCCAGCACGTCGGTATCGGCGGGCGTGTGGCTGACGTAAATGGTCGTCGGTATGCTCTCGTCGGGGTTGCCGAGATAATGTTGTTTGATGAATGTGTCGATCAGCTCTTCGGCGCCCTCGCCCAGCTTCATCCGTGGGAAATACGATTTATTGCCGAGATTACGCCCGCCACGGATATAAAACACCTGCAGACAGGCCTGATCCGCCGCGATGGCACAGGCGATGATGTCGGCCTCGCCGGTATCGCTGATGATATGTTGGCCGCTCTGGTACTGACGCAAGGTGGCGATCTGGTCGCGGTAATGCGCGGCCTTTTCAAATTCGAGCCGGGCGGCGGCCTCCTGCATCGGTCGGCTGAACGCTTCGAGCACCTGGTCGTTTTTGCCCTCCAGAAACAGGCAGGCCAGCGCGATGTCACCGGCGTAGTCTTCCGGTGAGATAAAACCGACACAGGGGGCGCTACAGCGTTTGATCTGGTATTGCAGGCACGGGCGCTGGCGATTGCGAAAAAACGCGTCATCACACTGGCGCAGACGGAACAGCTTTTGTACCAGATTGAGCGTGCGCCGGGCGATACCGGCATTCGGGTACGGACCAAAATAGCGGCGCCCCGCTTTGTGTTTGCCACGGTAGAAGCTGAGGCGCGGGAAGGTATGTTTGTTGTCGAGCGACAGGGACGGATAACTCTTGTCATCGCGAAACACGACGTTGTAACGCGGACGGTGTTCCTTGATCAGATTACTTTCCAGCAGCAAGGCGTCTGATTCGGTCTCGGTGACAGTCACCTCGATGCTGGTGATATGGCTGACCATCGCCTGTGTCTTTGGCGTCGCGCCCGCGTCTCGGAAATAACTGCCTACCCGGTTCTTCAGGTTTTTCGCCTTGCCGATATAGATGATCCGGCCCTCGGCGTCATACATACGGTAGACACCGGGCCGCGAGGTCAGCGTGCTGACAAAGCCTTTCAGATCAGTTGCTGGCATTGATCAATTTTACCGCGCTGATAAAGATGGCGCGGAACATCTCGCCGGTCAGCCGTCGGGTCTGGGTGTTGTAGCGGCTACAATGGTACGAATCGAGCAGGTAGCGTCCGTCCGGCAGGTGATGCACGGCATGGTGCGCAAACGGATAGTCCTTCGGTTTCAAATCCAGCGCCCGGAGTACCGCCTCGTGGGCGATACGGCCCAGTACCAGTATGACGATATTGCCTTTCATACCCCGAAGTTCGGCACGCAGGTAGGTATTACAGGTCTGGATCTCCTGTGGCAACGGTTTATTAGCTGGTGGCAGACAATTAACGGCATTGGTGATGCGGCAGTTATGCAGCTTCAGGCCATCATTCAGGTGTTCCGAGACCGGTTTATTGGCAAAACCGAATTCATACAGCATTTCATAGAGGATGATCCCCGCGTGATCCCCGGTAAACGGGCGGCCGGTCGCATTGGCTCCGTGCATGCCCGGCCCGAGCCCGACCACCAGTAAAGACGGCTGTTTTGCGCCAAACGGGGCCACCGGCCCGGCATGGTAATCCGGATAGTCCTTTTTGACCGCGCGCAGATGGTCCGCTATCCGGGGGCATAACACGCAGTCCGGGTCAAATAATGCAGAGTTTTCAGGGATTTTTTTCATGCGGTCTGCTATTTTATAAAGAATTCTTAAACTTGTTTATCCAATCGGGAACCAGATCCGTCATTAATATGGACGATACCAGAACATCCGTCAGTTACGACAGTACATTCCACACCGTGACCAGTACGCCCGAGATCATCGGCAAATACGAAATCATCGCCGAAGTGGGACGTGGCAGTATGGGCACGGTATATCAGGCCTTTGATTCATTTGGTGGCCGTGAGGTCGCGATCAAGGTCGCCCATCCGCAATATGTCCGTGAGGACGAAGACGGTCAACGTTTTCGCAAGTTGTTCTTCAATGAGGCACATGCTGCCGGTGTGCTGAATCATCCGAGTATCCTCAGCCTGTTTGACGCCGGAGTCGACGGCGAGATCTGTTATCTGGTGATGGAGTTGGTCCCCGGCGCACAGACGCTGGAGGCCTTCTGCAAGCCGGATAAATTATTATCGGTACGCGAGGTGGTCGGCATTATATTCAAGTGCGCCAAGGCGCTCGACTACGCCCACCGCCAGGGCATCATCCACCGCGATATCAAGCCGAGTAATATCCTGTTTACCAAAGACCGCGACATCAAGCTGTCTGATTTCAGTATTGCCCGAATTAACCGGACTGATCAGACATCGACCCAGTTTGATGGCTTCATGGGTTCACCGCTGTACATGTCGCCCGAGCAGATTAACCAGTGGAATATTACCTCAAATACCGACATCTTTTCGCTCGGCACATTGATGTACGAGATGTTGACCGGCAAACACCCGTTCAAGGCGGATACATTGACCGCGATTTCCAACAATATTACCAACGAACAGCCGACCCCCATCACCCAGTTCCGTCAGGACATCCCGGAAGGTCTGGAATACATCCTGGCGCGGATGATGAAAAAGAAGAATTCGAAGCGTTATGCCTCTGGCCTTGATCTGGCCGCTGATCTGGCGCTGTTGTTTGATGATCTGGAAAAGATCGACACGCGAGATGCGTTGCGTGATCGGTTTGATTCACTAAACCGGCTCGGATTCTTCAAGGGCTTTAACGATGCGGAGATCTGGAGTCTGGTTCGTGCCAGCAACTGGGACAGCTACCCGCCGGGCAAGGTCATCATCAGCGAGGGCGACAGTGATAACTCATTTTATATCCTGCTCGCCGGTCAGGTCACGATAGCGAAAAATAATCAGGTGATCGAAACACTGAAAGAAGGCGACTGTTTTGGCGAAATGGGCTTCCTCGGCAAGACCGAACGCACCGCCACGGTAACCGCCAAGACCGATGTCTCGCTGATTCGCGTCAACAAGGACACACTGGATCGCGCCGACGAGACCACCCAGTTACGCTTCCTCAAGGTGTTTGTTGATATTGTTATCGAAAGACTGAAGCAGACGACCTCGATCCTGACGCAGTTACGGCAGATCTGACCTGTCCTGAAGTTGGCGGAGGGAGAGAGATTCGAACTCTCGAACAGGTCGCCCCGTTGCTGGTTTTCAAGACCAGTGCATTCAACCGCTCTGCCATCCCTCCGGATGTATGCTGCATTCCCTGTGCGGGTGCGATAAATACGGGCGGCATTATATACGAATATGTATGATGTTTAAGCACCGGAGTTGAATTATTTCAGATCCCGGCATAATGATTGTGATCAGGGAACCCGTAACGTGTCCAGACCTTCCAGATTCAGACGTACACCGCGTATACACGACATCAGTACCGATACCGATAATCCACCCGAACTGGTGGCCGCGGCGCGGCAACGTACACGCTGGCATAATCCGGTCGCGTACGAAGGCACACGCATTGCCCGTCTGCAGCAGCAGGCCTATCCGGATATCCGGCCTGTTATCAGTCCGCTTGATCCGGAACAAGCCTGGGTGCGTGCCCGCGCACTGGTCGGACAGTCAGGTTGGCAGATTCAACATGAGGACCGCGAGGCCGGGACCATCGAGGCTGTCGCAGTCACGCCGTTATTTCGGTTCCGGGATGATGTGGTTATCCGTATACGCCGTGAGGGCAATGGCAGCCGGATCGACATCCGTTCGGCATCCAGACTGGGTATCAGCGACCTGGGTACGAATGCCCGGCGGATACGTCACTTCATTGAACGTTTCAGTCAGGAACTTTAGTCCAGCGACCGGGTCAACAAAGTGTCGGACTTTGACGTGATTTCCATTGTAGCCGTCGGCAACGGAATACCTTGAATTAAGCGTTCAAAACCCGCACTATAAAGCCACTATTCAGAACCTTGGAGGTTGTACAAACAATGAACCAGCAAACGTATGCCGTATCACGACATGCCGATTCCGTTCTGGAAACGAATAAACTGATACGTAACACCTATACCCTGCTGTCAATGACACTGCTGTTCAGTGCGTTTACCGCAGGACTGTCGATGATGTTAAATTTCCCGCACCTGGGGCCTATCGTCACATTGGGTGGTTATTTTGGCCTGTTGTTCCTGACCACGAAGCTGCGTAACAGCGCCTGGGGTATCCTCTCGGTTTTTGCCCTGACCGGCTTTATGGGTCTGACACTGGGGCCGATGCTGAGCGCCTATATGCAGGCCTTCAGTAATGGTGGCGAACTGGTCATGCTGGCGATGGGTGGTACTGGTATCATCTTCCTTGGCCTTTCCGGTTATGCGCTGACGACCCGCAAGGACTTCAGCTTCATGGGTGGTTTTATCATGGTGGGTGTACTGGTGGCTTTCCTGGCCGGTATTGGTGCGCTGATATTCAGCCTGCCTGGTCTCTCGCTGGCCGTGTCTGCGATGTTTGTCCTGCTGATGTCGGGATTTATCCTGTATCAGACCAGTGACATGGTGCATGGTGTTGAGACGAACTACATTATGGCGACTGTCTCGCTGTATGTGACCATCTATAACCTGTTCACCAGCTTGTTGCACCTGCTGGGTGCATTCTCTGGCGACGAATAACACCGTAAGCAACTGCAGTGAATACCGAAACCCCGGGCCTCCCGGGGTTTCTTTTTTGTATCTACCCGCCAGCCTGCTCTTTGAACTTTTACTGCCGTTAAGGTACGATTCAGAAGGTCTCGAAAAAAATCATAAAGGCTGGTCTGACGTAATTATCGTACTAATTCACAGGGGAATCTAACGATGCAAATCGGTGTGCCCAGAGAAGTCCATGCAGGTGAAAAACGGGTGGCAACCACGCCCGAAGTGGTGTCCCAACTGATCAAACTGGGCTATACCGTGGCGGTTGAATCCGGCGCCGGGGCGGCAGCCAATTTTAATGACGCTGTTTATACAGCCGCAGGTGCGCAGGTTATTACAGATACAAAAACGCTCTGGCATTCTTCCGACATCATCCTCAAGGTCAGGGCACCCCAGCTGACAGAAGTGGCCTTACTCGAACCTAAACATACATTGATCAGCTTCATCTGGCCTGCCCAGAACGCCGAGCTGATGCAGAAACTGGCAGAGACGAAGGCAACGATCCTGGCGATGGACAGTGTGCCGCGTATTTCGCGTGCGCAGAAGATGGACGCTTTAAGTTCGATGGCCAATATCGCCGGTTACCGTGCCGTCGTGGAAGCCGCCCAGCATTTTGGCCGTTTCTTCACCGGTCAGATCACCGCTGCCGGCAAGATACCACCCGCCAAGGTGCTGGTCATCGGTGCCGGTGTGGCGGGTCTCTCCGCGATCGGCACAGCGAAAAGCATGGGCGCGATCGTCCGTGCGTTTGATACCCGACCGGAAGTGAAGGAACAGGTCGAAAGTATGGATGCCGAATTCCTGCTGCTGGATTTCAAGGAAGAAGGCAGCGGTACCGGTGGTTACGCCAAGGTGATGAGCCCGGAGTTTATCAAGGCCGAGATGGAGCTGTTTGCCCAGCAGGCAAAAGAAGTCGATATCATTGTCACCACTGCCCTGATCCCCGGGAAACCGGCCCCTGAATTGATCACTGAAGAGATGGTCAGGTCGATGAAAAACGGCAGCGTGATTGTGGATCTGGCCGCCGAGCAAGGCGGTAACTGCAAGCTGTCTGAACGTGACAAGGTTGTGGTCAAACACGGTGTCTCGATCATCGGTTACACCGACCTGCCGAGCCGCCTGGCCACACAGTCCAGCCAGTTGTATGCGACCAACTTGCGCCACTTGCTGACCGATATGACACCAGGCAAGAACGGCGAGCTGACTGTCAATATGGAAGATGAGGCGATTCGTGGCGCGACGATCATCAATAAAGGCGAGATTACCTGGCCACCACCGCCCCCGCGCCTGTCGGTGGCCCCGAAACAGGCCCCGGCCAAACCGGCAGCTCACAGTGGCGGACACAAGGCGGAGAGCAAACCAGCGAGTGCCGCCAGTCTGTTGGCTGTTTTTGGTATTGGTGCGCTGGCCTTACTCGGTCTTGGTTCGGTTGCACCTCCGGAGTTTATGTCCCACTTCACCGTGTTTGTCCTCGCCTGCTTCGTCGGTTATATGGTGATCTGGAATGTGTCACCGTCGTTGCATACACCATTGATGAGTGTGACCAATGCCATCAGCAGTATCATAGTCATCGGCGCGTTGATACAGGTGTCCTCGGCGGATAAATGGATCATGTATACGGCCGGGTTTGCCATCTTCATCACCAGTATCAATATCGTCGGCGGATTTGCCGTAACGCAGCGCATGCTGCAAATGTTCAGGAAATAAGGGAGACGGCACATGACACAAGGTATTGTTACTGTTTCCTACATCGGCGCATCGATACTGTTTATCCTTGCACTCGGCGGCCTGAGTAATCAGGAGACGGCACGGCGCGGCAATTTATATGGTGTTCTCGGCATGGGCATTGCCCTGCTCGCAACTGTCTTTGGTATCGTCACCGGTAATTATGTTGTCCTCTTCGGCAGTATGATCACCGGTGGTGTGATCGGTTATGTGCTTGCCAAAAAGGTGGAGATGACCCAGATGCCCGAGCTGGTCGCGATCCTGCACAGTCTGGTCGGCCTCGCGGCGGTGTTGGTCGGTTATGCAAACTTTCTTGGGCATGACACCAGCATTACTGGAGTGGCGAAGACCATCCATGATGTCGAGACCTATCTCGGTATCCTGATTGGCGCGGTCACCTTCTCCGGGTCGATCATTGCCTTTGGCAAGTTGAGTGGCAAGATCGGTGGCAAACCGATGTTACTGCCGGGCAGACACTGGATGAACCTGGCGCTATTAATCGCCTCCGTCTGGATATGCAGTGTGTTTCTTACCCAGTCTGCCGCCGGGGCCGGTATGCAACCGCTGATCCTGATGACGATCATTGCCCTGTTGTTTGGTATCCATATGGTGATGGCAATTGGTGGTGCCGATATGCCGGTCGTTGTGTCGATGTTGAACAGTTATTCAGGTTGGGCAGCGGCTGCCACCGGATTCATGCTGAACAATGACCTGCTGATTGTGATTGGTGCACTGGTTGGCAGTAGTGGCGCTATCCTCAGTTATATCATGTGTCGGGCCATGAATCGCAAGTTCATCTCCGTTATCGCCGGCGGTTTTGGTACCAGCGGTGGTACGGTTGCCGCAGCGACCGAGCAGACCGGTGAGGTCACTTCGGTCACGGCAGATGAAGTTGCCGCCATGCTGACTGAATCAAAGGAAGTGATGATCATCCCCGGTTACGGTATGGCCGTTGCCCAGGCACAGCACACGGTCAATGAGATAACAAAGGCATTGCGCGAACGCAAGATTAACGTCCGCTTCGGTATCCATCCGGTTGCCGGACGTATGCCGGGTCATATGAATGTGCTGCTGGCTGAAGCGAAAGTGCCGTATGACATCGTGTTCGAGATGGAAGAGATCAACGAGGACTTCCCGGATATTGATGTATCCATCGTCATTGGCGCAAACGATATTGTGAATCCGTCCGCCCAGGAAGAGCCGAACAGTCCGATAGCCGGTATGCCCGTGCTGGAAGTCTGGAAAGGCAAGACCACGATCGTGCTGAAGCGCAGTATGGCCTCCGGTTATGCCGGTGTGGACAATCCCCTGTTCTACAAGGAGAATACCCGGATGTTGTTTGGCGACGCCAAATCGACACTGGATGCGGTATTAAAGGCGATTGTCAGCTAAGGGTATAAAACAGCCGTATGATCTTCAGGCAACTGTTTGACAGTGTAAGCTCGACTTATACGTACCTGCTCGCCAGTCGTCGTGGCGGCGAGGCCGTAATTATCGACCCGGTACTGGATTCGACCAATATGTATATCGAGTTGGTTCACCAGCTCGATCTGAAACTGGTCTATGCGATAGATACCCACACTCACGCTGACCATATTACCGCGCTCGGGGCCTTACGTGACCGTACACAGTGTGTGACGCTGATGGGTGAACAGACGCGGGCAGACTGCGTCAGCCGGGGCGTGGCAGATGGTGAAAAAATACAGGTGGATGGTCTGGTGTTACAGGCTGTCTTTACCCCCGGTCACACAAACGAATCCTACAGTCTGGTCATGCCTGACCGCGTCTTTACCGGTGATGTGTTGTTATATCGCGGTACCGGCCGCACCGACTTCCAGGGTGGCGATCCGCACAAGTCATGGCACTCCATCGTCAACCGCCTGTTCAAGCTGCCGGATGAGACACTGGTATACGCTGCCCATGATTACAAGGGCTGGACTGTTTCCACCATTGGCGAGGAAAAACAGTATAATCCGCGACTGGCAGGCAAGACCGAACAACAATATGTGGAAATTATGAAAAATCTGAATCTCCCCAATCCGAAACTGATGGACATCGCGGTGCAGGCAAATCTTGCCTGTGGCAAGGCATAATGATGGTGGCACCAGACATTACAGGTGGAATCGCAGGTGGTGTACTGATAGGCGCCGCGTCGGTGTTGTTACTTGCCAGTAGCGGTCGTATCGCCGGTATTTCAAGTATCCTCGGTGGCCTTTATGGCAGGTGGACCGATTCTGATCTGAAGTGGCGACTGATGTTTCTGATCGGTTTGATCAGCGGAACCGGCCTGATTGCCCTGATACTGGGTGGCCTGCCCCAGACACTCCAGGCCAACGGACAACTGTTGATTATCGCTGGCCTGCTGGTGGGATTTGGTACCCGCCTGGGCGGAGGCTGCACTTCCGGACACGGGATTTGCGGTTTGTCGAGATGCTCAATACGGTCATTGATCGCGACCCTGTTGTTTATGGCCAGCGCGATGATCACTGTCTACATCATCAGGCACGTGCTGTGATGAAGCTGTATGTGAGCATTTTCTTGTCCGGCCTGCTGTTTGGTGCTGGTCTGGCGATCTCCGGTATGACGGATCCCGCGCGGGTTGCAGGATTTCTTGATATTGCTGGAGACTGGGATATCACGCTGATGTTTGTGATGGGATCTGCCCTGCTCATCAGCCTGCCGGGTTTTTATCTGTTACAAAAGAAATCGATCCGGCCCTGGTTTGCAGAAAAGTTATATCTGCCTAGCCGAAAAGATCTGGATGTAAAGCTGGTGCTGGGATCCATTATATTTGGAATCGGTTGGGGAATTTCCGGCCTGTGTCCAGGGCCGGCCATAGGCTCTCTGGTTACCGGATCATCCGATATCGTTTATTTTGTGTTATCAATGATACTCGGACAGAATATCGCCCGATGGTTTGAACGCAACAAGAATAATCAGTCGGAATAAAAAGCCACGATCGTCACAGTTGCAGCGGTCTTACCTGCGTACCAGTTCGTCCAGATACACCAGCAAGTATTTCAGACCAAAACAGCCCCAGAAATAGAAGGTAATAAACCCGCCAAATACTGCAACGCTTGTATTCTGGACATGCAGGCCATAATAGATGGCCAGCGGTCCCTGCCAGCCCAGAGCTACCAAAAACAGGAGCAGATTGCTTAATGCAGGGTTTCTGGATAAACCCGTGCGCAGAGCACTGTCAGATTCGATTTCGCGGTACGGGTGATGGGTAGCCATAGGTTCGGACTACCGTACAACGTAGATGTAGACGGAATTCGTACTGCGAGCAAGCATATGACCAACCCCCGTTCAATCAAACTTGAATCCAAGATAGACCAGATTGTGACCAATATCCAGTAAATATTTGTTTCCATTGTTATATTGCATCACAGCAAAATAACGGCCCTGGCTGGGGTTTAACGGTCAAATAACAGCTGTATCTGTTCCGAGTCTGTGGTGGTCTGCAGACCCAGCATCAGTAATATCCTGGCTTTCTGCGCAGAGAGGTTATCGGCAAATATTGCACCCGCATCCTGCAAGGTTTTACCGCCCCCTTCAAATCCATATATCGGCAATACACGTCCGTTGGGTACTCGCGTCGAGATAACCACGGTAATGCCTCCGGCTATCGCCTCCTTGATAGCTTCAAACAGGGGTATATTGATATTGCCCCATCCTGCGGCCTCGATCACCACGCCATGCGCCCCGGCGGATATTGCGGCATGTAGCAACATCCCATCCGCACCGGCATACATCGGGATGATGTCGACACGGGGTAAAGGTTGATCCAGCACAGCGACATACTGGCGTCGCATCGGCTCTCGGTAAAAGATCACGCGGTCGGCATCGACATTTCCCAGAAAGCCAAAGTCGCCTGATTTGAATGTCTCCACGTCAGAGGTATGGGTCTTGGTCACCTCACGCGCCGCATTGATCTGACCATTCATCACAATCATCGCGCCCATGCCTTTTGCTTGATCCGCAATACAAACGCGTGCCGCATTCAACAGATTTCGCGGGCCGTCAGAATCGGGTTCGGACGCATTACGCTGCGCACCTACCAGTATGATCGGTTTGTCTGAGTTGACCGTCAGGTCCAGAAACCAGGCCGTCTCCTCCAGCGTATCGGTACCGTGGGACACGATCACACCGGCCACCTCTGGATTGTCCAGTGCCACAGCAACGGCCTCACGTGTCGCCACCCAACGTTCCGGATCCATATAGGTGGAAGGTACATTAAACGGACTTTCTACCTGTATCCTTGCCACCTGATCCAGACCTGGCACACTCTCAATCAAATCCTCGCCTGACAAGGCCGGTACCGGCGCATTGGTCAGCGGATCCAGCTTCATCGCTATCGTCCCTCCGGTGGCCACCATATGGCACAACGGCAGGTCCTGGGCAGAAACTGTATTGCTGCCCGGCATCAATCCGGTCAGCGTTATCAGTAAAGCGCCTGTCAGTCCGGGATGATTTATTCTGGACAGGCCCATTAACCTATAACCTGCTGTCCGCCCATATAGGCCTGCAAGGCTGTCGGGATATTGATCTTGCCATCTGCAGTCTGGTAATTTTCCATCACCGCGACCAGGGTGCGTCCCACAGCCAGCCCGGAACCATTCAGGGTATGCAGCAGTTCAGGTTTGCCGGTGTCGGGGTTACGCCAGCGGGCTTTCAGGCGACGGGCCTGGAACGATTCAAAGTTACTGCAGGACGATATCTCGCGATACTTTTGCTGACCGGGTAGCCAGACCTCAAGGTCATAGGTCTTGGCGGAGGAGAATCCGATATCACCACTGCACAGCGCCATTACCCGATACGGCAGTTCCAGTTTTTGCAGGATGGCCTCAGCGTGGCCGGTCAGCTGTTCGAGTGCGGCGTAGGATTGCTCCGGCTGGATTAGCTGGACCAGCTCGACCTTTTCAAACTGGTGCTGGCGGATCATGCCACGCGTGTCCTTACCATAAGAACCTGCCTCACTACGGAAACAGGGTGTGTGACAGACGTATTTAACCGGTAACTGCTCGGCGGGGACGATCTTGTCGCGGACCATATTGGTGACCGGGACTTCCGCCGTCGGGATCAGGTACAGACCCTGTTTTTCGACATGGAACTGGTCCTCGGCAAACTTGGGTAGTTGTCCTGTGCCGAACAGACTGTCCGGGTTGACCAGATAGGGTACGTTAACCTCGGTGTAGCCGTGTTCGAGTGTATGGGTGTCCAGCATGAACTGGATCAGTGCCCGGTGCATTCTGGCAATACCGGCCTTCATGATCACAAAACGCGCACTGGCGATCGTTGTTGCTGTTTCAAAATCCAGTAGCCCGAGCGCCTCGCCGAGATCCACATGATCAACCGGAGTAAAGGCGGGTTGGTTCACCGTACCCCAGCGCCGGACCTCGACATTATCCAGTTCGGATTTGCCGACCGGTACAGTAGCATGTGGCAGGTTTGGGATGGTATGTGTGATCACATCGAGCTCAGCCTGGACCTGCGCCAGGGCATCCTCGTTCTGCTTTAAACTGTCACCCAGACTGGCGACCTCATCAAGCAGGTGCTGGATGTCGTTACCGGCCGCCTTTTCCTTGCCAATATTTTTTGAGCGGCTGTTACGCTCGGCCTGCAATTCCTGGGTCTCGACCTGCAATGTCTTGCGCCGCGCCTCCAGTTGCTCCAGTGTGGTAACGTCCAGCTGGAAGCCGCGTTTGGCCAGTGCCTGTTTGACGTCTTCGAGGTTGCTGCGTAGTAGGTGTTGATCCAGCATGGTGATTTTCCTGTCCTGTTCCTAGAATTTCTTGCCGATGATTATACCAAGCCAGCACCCGGCCAGGCACAGGCTTATGCTTAAAAATATGTTCAGCGCGGCCTTGCCCGGTTGCCCACCCTGAATCAGGTGCAGCGTATCCAGAGAAAACGCGGAAAAGGTGGTGAATGATCCCAGCAGCCCAACAATCAATGCCAAACGCCATTCCAGACGTTCGTGTAACAGGATATAAAGCAGTCCTATCGCAAATGAACCGAGTAGATTGACAGACAGGGTCCCATAAGGAAAATCCTTGCCCAGCCAATTGTGTATGCCGGTGATCATCCAGTGCCGCAAGACAGAGCCTACAGCACCGCCACCGGCTATATATATGAGATTTGTCATGTTTGTTAACCCCGTATCACCTGATTATTCGATGCATGGTCCAGGTTTCAGGCCGATTGCCACACATCAGACATCTTTTTTAACCTGTTTATCCAGCTGCCGCAACCGTTCCAGTTTCTCGGCAATTGACTGTTCCAGTCCACGATTAACCGGCCGGTAATACTGGCGAGGTGGCATAGCGTCCGGGAAATAATTGACCCCGGCAGCGTACGCATCGGGTTCGTCATGTGCATAACGATACTGCTTGCCGTAATCGAGATTCTTCATCAACCGGGTCGGTGCATTGCGCAGATGCAACGGCACTTCCAGTGACCCTTGTGTTTTCACCTCGGCCATCGCCTCGTTGTAGGCCATATAGACCGCGTTACTCTTCGGGGCACAGGCGAGAAACAGAATCGCCTGGGCGATGGCCAGTTCGCCTTCAGGTGAACCGAGCCGTTCCTGGGTCTCCCAGGCATCCAACGCCAGTCGGATCCCCCTCGGATCGGCATTACCGATGTCTTCCGAGGCCATACGTACAACGCGGCGGGCGATATAGAGCGGATCACAACCACCGTCTATCATGCGCACAAACCAGTATAAGGCCGCATCCGGTGCTGAACCCCTGACCGATTTATGCAGTGCCGAGATCTGATCATAAAACGCCTCCCCTCCCTTGTCGAAACGACGCAGACCGCCACCCCCGAGTACCTGCTCAAGCAGGGTGGGTGTAATCCTTCGATCATCGGCGAGGTCCGAGGCGATCTCCAGCATGTTTAATGCCTTGCGTGCATCACCGTCTGCATAGGCGGCCAGTTGATCCAGGGCGGCTGGATCGGCGGTCATTGACAGGCTACCGAGGCCACGTGCCGTGTCCGTTAATGCGCCTTGTAATACGCCGATGATCTCTTCAGTACCGAGAGACCGCAACACATAGACGCGTAATCTTGATAACAACGCATTATTCAGTTCAAACGAGGGGTTCTCGGTGGTCGCGCCGATAAAGGTAATCGTGCCATCCTCGACGTGTGGCAGGAAGGAATCCTGCTGGGACTTGTTGAAACGGTGTACCTCGTCGACAAATAACACAGTTTCACGTCCGGATTGCTCACGGTAAACCCTGGCCGAGTCGATAGCCTGGCGGATCTCCTTTACACCACCAAGCACGGCGGAGATCGTCAGAAACTGTGCCTGACAGGAGGCTGCGATAATTTTTGCCAGGGTGGTCTTGCCGGTGCCGGGTGGACCCCAGAACACCATTGAATGTAAATGGCCGGACTCGATCGCCTTACGTAACGGTTTGTCCTTGCCAAGAATATGCGCCTGGCCAGTGTACTGATCCAGCGTGACCGGACGCATGCGATCAGCCAGCGGGCGATATTCCCTGCCCGGGGTCATGCCAGCCTGGCCTGATGAGGGTCTTGTGCTGTCATTCCCGGTTATCGATTATGTCGATACCTGCGGGAGGCTTGAAATCAAACAAGGCATTGTCGACTGTGGTGTTGCGCTTGCCGTTACTGAAGATGATACGTGTGGTCTGCCCGAGATTATCAAACAGGATCATGCCGGCCAGGTCATTGCCGTTAAAGCCGATGCGGATGGAATTGTATTGTGACTCCGGGTCGGCCGAGGCCAGTTCGACCCAGTCGGCCCCGTCCAGTGTGCCGAGATCGGTGATGATATAGTCATCGTTCAGGTCGGTATCCCCTGCCAGTACCGACGCCGGGGACTTTTCAATGGAATTACTGATGGAGGAAACCGTCACCTGTTCAAGGTCCTGATCGTAGATCCACAGGTCCTTGCCATCACTGATCAGAAACTGGGTATAAGGCTGTGTATAGGCCCAGTAGAATTTGCCCGGTCGCATCAGCGTGACCTGGCCAGCCGAGCTTTCCAGCACCTCATCGAATTCATTAAACAACGTTTGTTCAAAATCGGCGTTGAAGGTCTCAAGGTCGGCAAGGAACTGTTTCAGCCGGTTATCCACAGACGTGGTCGCCGCCGTTGCTGTGGGTATGTCCTGTGCTGTGGCGGACAGCATGGGCAAAAACAAGGCTAATAACAGCGTGCAGATGATCTTCATGATTAATGGCTGTGCCTAGTCAATTGAGGGGGGAGGACCAGCCAGCACTTCGCGGCTGCCATTTGATTCGAGTGGCCCTACGAGGCCGCTTTTCTCCATCTCCTCAACCATTCGCGCGGCACGGTTATAACCGACCTTCAGTCTTCGCTGGATATAGGAGATGGAGGCCTTGCGTGATTCGGTCACGATCCTGACTGCCTCATCATACAGCGGGTCTGATTCATCACCACCGCCTCCGCCTGACTCGACACCCGGTATCATCTCGGCTCCACCCTCGCCCGGTCCCTTGGTGATCTCCTCAAGATAATCCGGTGCACCACGTGCCTTGATATTTTCCACGACCTTGTGGACCTCATGGTCATCCACAAACGCGCCGTGGATACGTATCGGCATGCCGGAACCGGGAGGCAGATACAACATATCACCATGACCTAACAGGCTTTCAGCACCCATCTGATCCAGAATTGTGCGTGAGTCTATCTTTGACGATACCTGGAATGCGATGCGACTCGGGATATTGGCCTTGATCAGACCCGTGATGACATCAACAGAAGGCCGCTGGGTGGCCACAATCAGGTGTATACCGGATGCACGGGCCTTCTGTGCCAGTCGGGCTATCAATTCCTCGACCTTCTTGCCAACGGTCATCATCATGTCGGCGAGTTCGTCGATGATAACTACGATGTAGGGCGCCTCCTCCAGCATACGCTGCGGATCGTCCGGGCCGACGGGCTTGTAGGTCGGATCCGGGAGCGGCTTTTTGCGTTCAGCGGCCTCCTTGACCTTGCGGTTATAACCGCCGATGTTGCGGACACCGAGTGAGGCCATCAACTTGTAACGCCGTTCCATTTCGGCCACACACCAGCGTAGTGCATTGGCCGCCTCTTTCATATCGGTCACAACCGGAGTCAATAGATGCGGGATACCTTCATAGACAGACAATTCCAGCATCTTCGGGTCTATCATGATCATGCGCACATCGCGGGCAGTAGCCTTGTAAAGCAAGCTCAGGATCATCGCATTCAATGCGACCGATTTACCGGAACCGGTCGTGCCGGCGACCAGCAGGTGGGGCATTTTGTTCAGCTCAGTAACTACAGGGTTACCACTGATGTCCTTGCCGAGCGCCAGACAGAGTGGGGACTCTGTCCGTTCATATTCACTTGAATTCAGGATCTCACCCAACGTGACCAGTTCGCGATATTCATTCGGGATTTCCAGGCCAACGACTGACTTGCCCGGTATCACATCCACCACACGGACACTGATCACAGACAGTGAGCGCGCCAGGTCCTTCGACAGGTTGCTGATCTGGCTGCCCTTCACCCCCGGTGCCGGATCCAGTTCATAACGGGTAATGACCGGTCCCGGATTGACTGCCACCACGCGCACACTGACACCGAAGTCTTTCAGTTTCAGTTCGACCTGACGCGACATGGCCTGTAGCGATTCATTGGACATTCGATTTTTTGCAGGTTGTGGTCCGTCCAGCAGGTTCAGTGGCGGCAGGAAGGAATCGGCCGGCGGTGCAAACAGGTGTTCCTGTTTCTCACGTTCGGCACGTTCACCCCGGGGCAATTCGGAAATGATCGGTTCGATACGGGGTGGCGGCCGGTTTTCGACCTTTTCAATCTCTTCCTTGATGACGACCTCGCGTTCCTTTTTAACGCGTTTTCCCTCGGTCTTTTCGCGGGTATCGTGCAGGTATTCGGCAAACCACTCACTGAATTTCAGTACCTGGTGCCCCAGCTGATCCATTACCCATAACCACGAGAGGCCGGTATACAGGGTCAGACCTATCAGGAAGATAGCCAGCATAAACAGCGTGCTGCCCAGTGGACCGAAGCTGTTCAGGAAAAACATACCGATGCCATCACCGAAGATGCCACCCGCACCGGGGATCTGGTCCGGTACCCCTGCCCCTTCACGGAAATGCAGGCGCAACAGGCCACAACTACTGATTAATGTCATCAGGAAACCGGAAAGGCGCGCACCCAGCAGGAAATGATTTAACGGTTCTTCCTGTCGTCGGGTTTCAAATACACGCCAGCCATCATAGACAAACAGGATTGGGAACAGATAACCGAAATAGCCAAACAGGTTCAACAGGAAATCGGCGAGCCAGGCACCGACGACACCACCGCGGTTATGGATTTGCTCGGTACTGACGGCCTGTGACCAGCCCGGATCCTGCGGATGAAAGCTGAACAGAGCCAGCGCCAGATAAATGGCAAGCAATGCCAGGACGATAAAACTGATTTCCTTGACGTTTCGAATCACCTGTACCGTAGCTGCCCCGGCACGCAGTTGTTTCTTCGATGCTTGTCCCACAAGTTAATCCTGATTGGTTGAAAAATAACATATGATTATGTTTAATAAAGAAGAACTGTAGCATGTATCGCTTGAAATTTCAGCCAGAACCGTACATCGCCGTCGACAGAATACGATATATTTTTCCGGGTGAATTAGTCCAAATCCCAAGGGTTGGTTATGCTAGAATCAGGTCACTTTTTTGCAAGTATCATCGCATATGTCCAGAAAACCAATTTACAAGATTATCTTTTTTAACCAGGGCAAGGTCTACGAGATTTATGCCCGGAATGTCCATCAGGGGGATATGTACAGTTTTATCGAGGTCGAGAAGCTGGTTTTTGGCGAAAAATCGACCGTCGTTGTAGATCCCTCCGAGGAGACGCTGAAGTCTGAGTTCAACAATGTCACCCGTACCTATATCCCGCTGCATTCGATCATACGTATCGATGAGGTGGATAAACAGGGCCCGTCCAAGGTCACCGACGCAGGCTCACGGGCCGGGAAAGTCATGCCATTTCCGTTTTATACCCCTGGTGGCACAGAAGATTCCAAATAGACTCCGTGCCGGATTCTACCGGCCGGATTGCACGCCCGCACAGCTGATTCTGGCATTAATCGTCTGTCTGTTGCCATTGAATGCCGGTGCGCAATGGCGGGTCAACCAGCGTTCCATCTCACAATCCGGCGCAAAAGGTCTGGTTGCACATACTGAAAATGAGGCAGGTTATGCTCTGGAGTTCTACAAGGACGGTGATGCCGCCATCCGCATTCGGTTGAACCTGCCTGAAGGCCTGATGAAGCTGCATGAGGGCACCTGCCCGACCTATCAGATAGATCAGGGTAAACCGGACAACCGTTCGTATGACGCAAGTCCCTGTAGCGGCACGGTACTCCACCCCGAGTTTGTAACGGGTCACATTGAGAGCCAGCAGATCCGCTCCGATCTGCTATTACAAATCATGAATGGCAACACTATTACCTTTCGCTTCCGGCTGGAACAGGGTGATTATCGCGAAACCGGCTTCTCGCTTGCCGGATCCAAACGTTCGATGACCACGGCTATTGGAAAAGAAATCAGTGTTCAGCCCCGGTAATCCGGATGACGGCCGGGTGATATCCTCTCGTCATCTGTCCGCTTGCTGTCTGGACAACTGAGTTGTCAGGTGATTTCACCTCCAGGGTATTGCCAGGTCTGGGTGGTCTGACCTCCGACAGCTGGAACCGGCTGACGGCGGGTAACAACCCGTTTTTGAGTCACGAATATCTGTATGGTCTGGAACAGGAAGGTTGTCTGACCGGACACGGCTGGACACCACAGCATCTTGCTATCTATTCGGGAGAAAGTCTGGTGGGTGCGATGCCCTTGTATCAGCGCAGTAACTCTCACGGCGAATTCGTGTTTGACTGGGCCTGGGCCGATGCCTATGAACAGGCCGGCGGCAGATATTATCCCAAACTGGTCTCTGCCATCCCGTTTGCACCGGTCATTGGTCCGCGCTTGCTTGTGATTGAAAACCATACTGAGGCAGACAAGATTCGTGCGGGTCTTGCCAGGCAACTGGTTCAAATGACCGACACAGGCGGCCTGTCCTCCAGTCATTGTTTGTTTACCGCCGGACCGGATCAGTCTGCTTTCCGGCAGGCAGGGTTCATGCCTCGGCTGACTTGCCAGTTTCACTGGCATAATAAGGGCTATCGCGATTTTGACGACTTTCTGGATACTCTCACGTCCAAAAAACGTAAACAAATCAGGCGTGAACGACGGCTGGTTGCCGAACACGGGATTGATATCGAAGTATTGACCGGTGATCAGATCAGCGAATCTCAGTGGCAAACCTATTATCAGTTTTATTGTTCGACATTCCTGCGGCGCTGGGGCAATCCGCGACTGACGCTGGATTTTTTCCGTATGCTGGGAAAACGATTACCTGCCAGTACGCTGCTCATACTGGCGCGACGAGGGAACGACTATGTCGCCGGTGCATTTGCCATGCTCGGCACCGACACACTGTTTGGACGGCACTGGGGTTGTGCAGAACAGTATCCATTTCTGCACTTTGAGTTGTGTTATTACCAGACCATAGACTATGCAATCCGGCACCGCTTACAACATGTGGATGCGGGTGTGCAAGGTGAACACAAACTGGCACGCGGGTTTGAACCGGTAACGGGCATCTCCTGGCACTGGATACGGCATGCCGGATTCAGGCGGGCAATAGAGGATTATCTGGTCCGTGAAACTGCTGAGATGAACCGGTATATTGACAGTTTGCGTCAGCAATTGCCTTTCCGCCAGACCACCGTAGATGAACCGGCGTGATTCAGACGACAACACACACAGCGGGTGAACAACGGATCTTCTGGATCGCAGACAGGATTTTTGCCGATGACTTTCCCGACGTTCGATCGGCTCTGTGCGAACCGGACGGACTGCTGGCCATCGGTGGCGATCTGCACCCTGCCCGGATACTGGATGCCTATCGTAGAGGGATTTTCCCGTGGTTTAACCCGGGGCAGCCGGTATTGTGGTGGTCTCCGGATCCGCGCTGTGTGCTGCGACCCGCAGAAATCCACATAGCGTCCAGCCTGCACAAGCTGCTGCGGCGCCAGCAGTTCAGGGTAAGCTTCAATCAGGCATTTGATCGGGTTATCCGTTCATGTGCCGAACCACGGGCTGACGGACGAGGTACATGGCTATCAGAGGAGATGATCCTGGCCTATACCGGATTGCATCAGCAGGGTCATGCCGTTTCAGTCGAATGCTGGTACGGCGATGACCTGGTCGGAGGCCTGTATGGTGTGGTGGCCGGCAGAATCTATTTTGGCGAATCCATGTTCAGCCGAATGGCCAATGCCTCCAAGGTTTGTCTGGTCCATCTGGCGAGACAGCTGGAGCTGGCCGATTTTCCGTTGATCGATTGCCAGGTCCATTCCAGCCATCTGGCCAGTCTCGGTGCCACCCTGATACCGCGTGATCAGTTTACTGGTTTGCTCGCCCACTATTGTTATGAACCGGGTCTTACGGTGTGGCCGGCCGAGAGTGTATGGTCATGAGCCGTGAGATCAGACTGGGATTTTACGCCACACCACCACACCGGTGTAATTATCTGGAGGACCGCGAGGCGGTCACACTGTTTGCCGATCCGGACTTCCCCAAGAACCGTCAGTTGTATTCCGCACTTGCCAACAGTGGTTTCCGTCGCAGCGGGATGCATCTGTACATACCCCACTGCAATGGATGTAGCGCCTGCATTTCAGTCAGGATATCGGGTGAGGAATTCAGACCGAGCCGTATGCAGCGACGTACATGGAAAGCAAACCGTGACATGGAAGTCCGGGTCTTGCCTCCGCTGTACAGTGATGAACATTTTGATCTGTATAGTAAATATCTGGCACTACGACACCCGGACGGTGGAATGGACAATCCTACGCCGGAGACTTACATGGAGTTTCTCACGGCCCCGTGGGCTGAAACTGTGTTTTTCGAGATGCGTGCCGCCGGCAAGCTCGTTGCTGTTGCAGTGACCGATATACTCGATGACGGACTGTCAGCGGTGTATACCTTTTATGATCCGGAACAGGCACGCCGCAGTCCCGGCAGGTTTGCCATACTTTATCAACTCGAACAGGTCCGTCTGAACGGTTATAAATGGTTGTATCTGGGTTACTGGATAAAACAGTGTGAGAGGATGAATTACAAGTCTGAATATCAACCACAACAAGTCTATCTGAACAATAACTGGCACAACTGGTATACTGGTGGGCTGGACGAATGATCTTTGCCAGGTTGAGCAAAATCAGGCAGAATTTGTCTTTTCATCTAATGAGGAAAGTATGGCTAAAGAAGACCAGATTGAAATGGAAGGGACGATAGTTGAAACCCTCCCGAATACGATGTTTCGTGTTGAACTCGATAATGGACATGTCGTAACAGCACACATTTCAGGCAAGATGCGCAAGAACTATATCCGTATCCTGACCGGTGACAAGGTTACCATCGAAATGACACCTTACGACCTGACCAAGGGCAGAATCATCTATCGCGCCCGCTAACAGGCGCCTTCAGGTACCACCGGCAGGGACAGCGGCCCTCGCCCGGGACAAGTCTTCCTCCGTATTGATCTCTATACCCGCCTTGTGAGGCACTTCCTGGACATGGATCCTGTATCCATAATAAAGCGCACGCAACTGTTCCAGTGACTCCTGCTGCTCCAGTCGGGCGCGGGGTAATGCCGCATAAGTCTGCAGAAAATCAGCCCGATAGGCATAGATCCCGATATGCTTGTAGGCGACCATCGAAAATGGCGTTGACTGTTGCCCCGTATCGCTCTTGCCCCAGGGTAATGGAGAGCGACTGAAATATAACGCTGTATTTTTTGTATCCATGACAACCTTGACAGCATTCGGATCCAGCCAGGTCTTCCAGTCGCTGATACGCTCACACAAGGTTGCCATCTGTTTGTCGGGATTGAGAAACAGACCCTGTGCCACCTCCCCGATTAATTCGGGCTGCAGACCATATTCATCACCCTGCAGGTTCACAATTATCTGCTCCTTGTCACTGCCAAGAATTGACAGCGCCTCATTGATCCGGTCAGTGCCCGACGGGTGGTCGGGAGATGTCATCACCACCGTCGCCCCGAAACCACGGGCGTGTTCCTGGATGCGTACATCATCGGTCGCAACGATGACCTCGTCGGCACCACTGCGGATCGCAATATGGAACACGTGTTCCAGCAGTGTCCTGTCCCCGATTTTCAACAACGGTTTACCGGGTAGACGGGTGGAGGCATAGCGTGCCGGGATGATAACCTTGAAAGCGCTCTGCATCTTTACTTCCTGTGCTTCTGGTATTCTTCCTCGGTCAGTTCACGCGCGTCTGTCTGCAACATGACCGGGATGTCGTCACGCACCGGATAGGCCAATCTGGCGGCAACCGAGATCAGCTCCTGTGCATTCCTGTCATAAATCAATGGTCCTTTGGTCACCGGGCAAACCAGTATCTCCAGCAGCTTTTTATCCATTAAAGAGTTCCTTCAATAATTGTTTCAGTCGGTGATGGAATGCGTCTGTCAACTCAACTGTTATCGGTATGTACCAGCAGTTATCCAGCCTGAACTCCCTGCATTTAACCGCGTCTTTTTCCGTCATGATGACTGGCAGACCGTCATGAAACAGCAGGTCTTTTTCCACAAACTCATGATGATCCGGAAAATCATGGCGTATGACCTGGATTGAACAACTGCGGATGTAGGAATGAAAGCGCTCGGGGTTGCCGATTCCGGTGACGACATGGACACTGGTGCCCCTGTAGGCTTCCAGCGTGGTGGTGAACCTCCCGTCGACACTGCGCAGGTCATCATAGACATATTGCATCAGAAACTCATTGCGGCCCGCCCTGCCATTACCAACGACCATATCCACTGTTGCGAGTCGGGTAACCGGTTCCCTCAGCGGGCCCGCGGGCAGACACTTGCCGTTGCCAAAACGTCTGACGCCATCGACGACCGCAATTTCCAGGTCGCGATGCATAGACAGATGTTGCAAACCATCATCAAAAAGCAGTATGTCACAATCGGTATGTTCGAGCAGCTCTGTGGCGGCCTGGTAACGATTTGTCGCGATTGCGACCGGACACCCGGTGCTCTGCGCAATCAGGACAGGTTCATCACCGACCTGGGCCGGATGACTGTCGGGTCGCACCTGCTGGGGACGTCCCGAATGTCTCCCCCCATAACCCCGGCTGATCACGCCGGGCCTGTGTCCCTGCGAGGCGAGAAAATGGCACAGCCAGATAATCAGTGGTGTCTTGCCGGTGCCACCGACAGTAATATTGCCAACCACGATAACCGGGACATTCACACTGCGCCGGGGCAGGATCCGCAGTGTATAGGCCATATATCTCAGCTTCATCACCCCCGCATACAGCCAACTGGCCGGCAGTAGCAACTTCGATAACCAGTGGTTTGTGTACCAGACTTGCTGTATGAAATCCGGTGAGATCATTTTTGCACCGACCCGGGCCATAAAGCCGCAATCTGCTCAGGGCTGGCCGACATCGGTTTGTTCCAGCGCCCGTGTTGCGAAGGTGATTCGGGTCATTGATAACTGGCGTGCTGCATCCATTACCCGAACGACGGATTGATGGGTGGCATTGGCATCTGCGTTGATAATAACTGAAGGATTATCGAGCTTCTGTGCCGATTGCCGGAGTGCCTCACGTATGGTGGTGATTTGGGCATTGACCAGAGGGTTGTCATTCACAAACACCCGGCCGTTTGCATCCAACGCGACGACGATTGAATCTGGCACGACTTCGGCACGGTTTTCAGCCGCCTCCGGCAGTTTGATATTGATCTCGGATTTCATTTCAAATGTGGTTGATACCATAAAGAAGATCAACAACAAAAATACCACGTCAATCAACGGGGTCAGATTCAGGTCCAGATCATCCTTACGCCGTGGTCGAAAATTCATTGTGGCTGTCCTTCACGGGCACGCTGGCCATGCATGACCTCGACCATTTTGAGTGCCTCCTGCTCCATATTCACAACCAGTTCGTCGATCTTGCCCTGAAAGTAACGATGGAACATCAGTGCCGGGATGGCGACTGTCAATCCGGCTGCCGTGGTTATCAGGGCAACTGATATTCCTTCTGCAAGTACCGCCGGATCACCCAGACCGACCGTGGTGATGACAGTAAAGACCTGTATCATGCCAATGACCGTGCCCAGTAATCCAAGCAACGGTGCGATAGAAGCGATAGTACCCAGCGTGGTCAGAAACTTGCCCAGGTCATGCACTACGTGTCGTCCAACCTCTTCGATGCTTTCTTTCATGACACTACGATCATAATTGCGATTGACCAGGCCGGCTGCGAGTATACGTCCAAGCGGTGAACCTGCACGTAATTGCTGGATTTTCTGTGCATTGAGTTCTCCACTTTTCTGCCATTGCCAGACCTGGGCCACGAGGTTTTTCGGACTTATCCGTTTGGTCTGTAACGACCAGAACCGTTCGGCAATGATGGCAAGCGCAATGACCGAACACAGCATAATCGGCCACATCAAAATTCCACCCGCCTTGATTAATTCAAGCACTCCAATTCCTCCATCTCATTGACCAAAATTCCAGAATCGGGATGCCTGCTCCCGTTCGGTCACCAGCGTATAGACACCTTCGCCGAATTGTATACTGATTGCACCGGTCTCGGCAGTATTCAGTGTCTTTGTCCCGGCCTGCACATAGCGTTGCATTATATCCTGTTTCGGCAACCTGAAGCGATTCAGAAATCCGGCAGAAAAAATGGCATAGTCCGGGGAGACTGCACGTATAAAGTCGGGGCTTGAAGATGTGGCACTGCCGTGATGCGGGGCAACGAGCACCGCACTTGATATCGGTTCTGTCACCCGTTCCAGCATCAACATTTCCGCCTTTTTTTCCATATCTCCGGATAACAGTATGGAATTATAGCCGTTGCCCACTTTCAGTACGCAGGAGGCGTTATTACCAGACAAACCGTCTGCTTGGGCCGGTGACAACATTTCAAACCGGATACCGTCCCATTCCCAGCCCTGGCCAGCCTCGCATCGTTCTACCCTTCTGAAGTCGATGCGGTGCGGAACACTGCTACTGACATTACTGACTTCGATAGTAGCCAGTATGTCGCGCAAGCCGCCGATATGGTCCATATCACCATGACTGACAATGATTCGATCGATCCGGGTTTCACCGGCGCTTTGCAGATAAGGAAGTATGACCGCCCAGCCTGCATTAAATCCGGTACTGAATCCGGGGCCGGTATCATAAAGCAGCAAGTGATTACGGGTACGAACCAGCACGGCCAGTCCCTGTCCGACATCCAGGACAACTGCCTCAAAGGTGCCATGTCCGGGCGGTCGTTGCTGTGGGAAAAACAGCGGCAGGAACCAGAACAGTCCCAGCCATTTCAGTGGCATACCCGCTGGCATGAACAGCAGCATCGTTCCGGTTATTGCTGCGACCAGTGCCCAGATGGGCGGACGTGCTACCGTGACCATGAACTGATCGAGGCTGGCCAAATATTCGAGCAAGGGCCAGACCAGATCAAGCGTCCATCCACCGGCCTCCAGTAAATATTTACCGGCAGTTTCATGGATCAGCATCACGCCGGTACCAGCCAAGACCAGCGGTACCGTGATAAAACTGACCCAGGGAATCGAGACAGCATTCGCTATCATACTTACCGGTGTTATCTGGTTAAACCAGGTGATGATGATGGTGATCAGACCGAGAAAGATATATAGCTGGGTCCGTAACCAGCGTGACAGCGGTGACGTACCTGTCCCGCCCAGGGTGTTACCGGGGACCAGCAACAGTATCAACACGGCACCGTAGGATAACCAGAAACTGGTCGACAGAACAGCCAGAGGGTCAAGTAACAGCACAACCAGTATGGCAAGTACGAAACTGTCGGCACTGGCAATACGTTTCCCGGTAATACCCGGCAGGGTAAATATGATAATCATAATCAATGAACGCTGAACCGGGACGGTAAATCCGGCCAGAGCGGCATAGATGGTGGCCGCTAGCAGTGCCAGCAGACAGCCAAACAGAGGCGCAGGCATAAACATCACGCCCCTGTACCACAAAGGCCAGAGCCAGCGGCCCACAAAAAAAGCGAACATGGCAATCAGTCCGATATGCAGACCGGAGATGGAAATCAGATGTCCCGTGCCCGTGGCGGCAAGCACCTGCCACTGCGATCTTGCAATCCGGGACTGGTCACCTATCGTCAGAGCGAGCAGCAGCGCATTACTGCCCGTGGCCTCCAGCAAAACGTCCAGCTTGTCACGCAGTGCCTGACGCACTGAATTCACAGTCAACCGGTTGGAAATGTCCTGCGGGTTCGTATGGTTGCTGCGTACGTAACCGGTGGCCCGGATCTGTTGCTGGAACAACCAGGCCTCATAATCAAATCCATGAGGATTCATGTAACCATGAGGCCGTTTCAGGCGCACTGCCAGGTCCAGATATTGGCCTGGAATAATTTTGGGGTAAGGTTTGTACCAGTTCAGTCTGACCTTGCCAGGAACTGTACGTTCGTCTCCCTGTCTGTCTGCCAGTTGGTCAATCGCAAAATCAAACTGGATGGCAAAGTCGGATATTTCGGGCAGGGAGATGACGTGTCCCGTGATACGGACATCCTTGCCCTCCAGTGCGGCGGGAAATGTCTGCTGTAATAATATCGACGCATAAAAAAATGACCAGAGAAATCCGGCCATGTAACAGCTGAAATAACGCAGCAAGCCACAGCGCCAGCTAACCAGGCCTGCAATCAGGGTAACAATCAGGGTCGGTAATAGCCCGGGTAATACCCGAAACTGTACGAGTGTAAGTATGCCAGACAGAAAAAGTCCGCTTCCAGTGCGCATTTTCAAAATCCATTTTGATGCTTGCGGTATACTACCGGATTAACCTTTCAAGCTTAGCCCAGTTGGTATGAAATTCAAGAAAATATTAAGATCGATGTTGCCCGACAAGCATACTGTCCAGCAACATCATCAGTTACGTTTCCTGAGCAGGATCATGGAAGATTCGGACATGTTTCATCTGACCCGCCGCTCGGTGGCAGGCGGCAGTGCGACAGGCCTGTTTTTTGCGTTTATCCCCGTGCCTGGTCAGACCTTGCTTGCCGTGCTGGTCGCGATATTTTTCCGGGTTAACCTGCCAATTGCAGCGGCGGTCACCTGGGTCACGAATCCATTGACGACGGCGCCATTGTTTTTTCTGGCCTATAAACTGGGGGCCACCCTGCTGGGACACCCTGTCCACCCGGTGCAGTTCGAGATGACCTGGGCATGGATTGAGGGGACCTTGATGAATATCTGGCCGGCGCTGGTGACGGGCAGCCTGATAGTAGCATCAGTAGCGTCAATTGCCGGCTATTTTTTGGTACATTTGTTATGGCGTATGGCAGTGATACAAAAATGGGAAAAACGCAAACATAACAGGCGCAAAACGCTCAAATAATCAATCACGTTCTGTGGGCTAGATAGAGTAGTCTTCCAGTCCGCCTTCATGCAGTCTTTTGATTATGGGGAACCTGGAGGCGAGCGCCAGGTTGTGGGTGACCATCACCAGACTGACTCCCATTTGCCGGTTCAGATCCATCATCACGTCAAATACCTGACCTGCTGTTTTTTCATCCAGATTTCCGGTTGGTTCATCCGCCAGGATACAACGCGGTCGGGTCACCAACGCACGCGCAATGGCAGCGCGTTGTCTTTCTCCACCGGACATTTCACCCGGTTTATGTTCCATGCGTGCGCCCAGACCAATCTTATCAAGGATGTCGCGTGCGCGACCCTCTGCCTCAATAAGCGGTGTCCTGCCCATCAGCAATGGCATGGCCACATTTTCAAGTGCCGTAAATTCCGATAACAGGTGATGAAACTGGTATACAAATCCAAGCGAGCTGTTGCGCAGATCACCTTTCGCCTTTTCGGAGAGGGTGTGTACCGCTGTACCGCAGATTGACACCTCGCCAGCGTCCGGGTAGTCCAGACCACCCAGCAAATGCAGGAAGGTACTCTTGCCCGAACCGGATGCACCGACAATCGCCATACAATCGCCACTGCGGATATCCAGATCCACACCTTTCAGCACAGTGACGTTAAGACCGCCCTGCGTGTAGGATTTTTGCAATCGGGTGCAACGGATAACGCTGTTATTACTCATAACGCAAGGCCTCGGCTGGCTGGGTGTTTGCTGCCTTCCAGGCCGGGAATATTGTGGCCAGTACACTGAATATAAAGGCAACACTGCCGATGACAATCACATCGTTCCAGTGCAGATCCGACGGTAACTCGCTGATGTAATAAACCTCAGGCGACAGGAATTTCATCTGCAAAAGGTCTTCAATCGCAGGCACCAGTGTTTCTACGTTTAACGCAAGCCAGATTCCACTGGCCATGCCAATCAGGATACCAATCACACCGATGACCGTACCCTGAATCATGAATATTGCCATGATACTGCGCGGACTGGCGCCGATGGTCCGCAATACGGCGATGTCCGCCTGTTTGTCGGTTACCATCATCACCAGCGTGGAGATGATATTAAACGCTGCCACAGCAACGATAAGCGTGAGGATCACAAACATGACCGTTTTTTCGGTTTTCAGTGCCCTGAAGAAATTGGCGTGCTGCTGGGTCCAGTCTATGATGCCATATTGTCCCGGAATGTTTTGCATCACGTCCCGGCTGATCTGTGGGGCTGACATCATGTCAGTGGTCATCAGACGCAGACCATCCGGCCCGTCCTTTCTGAACAGCTTTTGTGCGTCGTCCATATGAATCAACGCGAGAGCGCTGTCATATTCGTGCATGCCGATCTCGAAAATTCCAACCACGGTAAACTGTTTCAGTCTCGGTAACAGTCCCGCTGGTGTCGCATTGGCTGTGGGAGCCACAATGGTGACCTTGTCGCCGGTTATCACACCCAGCGAGCCGGCCATTTCCGTACCAAGCACAATCCCGAACTGTCCGGCCTGCAGATTGGCCAGTTTCCCGGCAACCATCTTTTCCGCAATCACCGAGACCCGGGGTTCTTCCTCAGGCAGTATCCCCTGGATGGCTGTCCCTTTGACCTGTTTGTTATAGACCAGCATGCCTTCAGCCTCAATAAACGGCGCAACACCCCTGATTTGCGGGTGTTTGGCTACCTGTTCTGCCACCGGACGCCACTCGTCCAGCGAAGCTCCGTACTGGATGACAACAGCATGAGACACCATCCCCAGAATACGGCTGGTCAATTCCTTTTCGAAACCATTCATCACCGATAACACGGCGATCAATGCCATGACACCGAGTGCAATTCCTGCCATCGAGATCATTGAGATAAATGAAATAAAATGATTACGGCGTTTGGCGCGGACGTAACGCAGGCCTACGAATATTTCAAAGGGTTTATACATGAGCGGCATTATAAGCTACAAGAAAGGTATGTGTTAGTTTTAAACTTGTATACATCCGCAGATAAAACACTTTAGACCTGTGTTCTGCTGATACTCTGTGGCAGAATTGACCGATAATTTATTTACAGGAAACTGTCTTGAAACTGCTGGCCATAGACACCGCTACTGAAGCCTGCTCGGCCGCATTGCTGCATAATGACAGGATCATCCGTCGTTATCAGGTCGCACCCCGGCAGCATACGGCGCTGATACTGGAGATGGTTGACTCCTTGTTGGCAGAGGCCGGGCTCACCCTGCGTGACATGGATGCGCTGGCATTTGGACGAGGCCCCGGTGCCTTTACCGGCGTGCGGATTGCGGCGGGTGTGATACAGGGTCTGGCATACGGGGCCGATTTACCCGTCATACCCGTTTCGACTCTGGCAGCACTTGCCCAGGGCGTCGCTGCTGAACATACCCATATCATCAGTGCAATTGATGCGCGTATGGGAGAGATCTACTGGTGTGTGTATGAAGCCGACGCGGCAGGTCTGGTCCATGCCGTTAGCGAAGAAAAGGTCAGTCGCCCTGAGGAACTGCAACTCACGACCGGGCACAGATATTTCGGTGTCGGCTCAGGCTGGGCTACGTATCATTCCATACTGCAACATCAACCGGGTAATCAGTTAGTCGGAATGAATGGGGAGCTGTTTCCGGATGCCGCAAATATTATTGCGCTGGCACGCCGGGAAATGCAGCAGGGCAATTTGCTGTCGGCTGCCGAGGCGCTACCGGTCTATATTCGCAATAAGGTAACCGGGTGAATCACCCTTCCTGAATTCCACTCCACCCGCAAATCAGACGGCTGATAGCACAGGAATTTCGTAACCGTATTCTAGTCCTGGTTATAGGCCTCAACTGGCATGCAGCTGCAGAACAGGTTTTTGTCCCCGTAGAGATTATCAATACGGCCTACAGGTGGCCAGTATTTGTCATCACGCAAGGTCTTCACCGGATAAGCTGCCTGGTGCCTGCTATACGGTCTGTCCCAGTTTTCGGCAGTCAACAGTTTTGCGGTATGTGGCGCGTTTTTCAGCGGGTTATCCAGACGGTCAGATACTCCGTTCTCGACATCGGTAATTTCCTGCCGTATCGCTATCATCGCCTCACAGAACCGATCAAGCTCGCGTTTGTTTTCACTCTCGGTCGGCTCGATCATCAACGTATCAGCTACGGGGAATGACATCGTTGGTGAATGAAAGCCATAGTCTATCAGGCGTTTGGCAACATCATCGACAGAGATGCCACTGGACTCCTTGAGCTGGCGCAGGTCAATAATACACTCGTGTGCGACCATCCCATTTTTGCCGGTATATAAAATCGGATAATGCGCCGAGAGGCGGCTTGCCAGATAATTTGCGTTCAGGATCGCCATCACCGTCGCATGACGCAAGCCCGCTGATCCCATCATCGCAATATAGGCCCAGGAGATGGTCAGGATACTCGCCGAGCCCCACGGGGCAGCCGAGACTGTACCAATGGTGCCATGTTTGTTTGCAAGCGGATTTACCCCGGCGATAACGGGATGGTCCGGCAGGTACGGCGCCAGATGGGCTTTAACACCGATCGGCCCCATACCGGGTCCACCACCACCATGCGGGATCGCAAAGGTCTTGTGCAGGTTGATGTGCATGACATCGGCCCCTATCTCGGCCGGCCGGCAGATACCGACCAGTGCATTCATATTGGCACCGTCCAGATAGACCTGACCACCGAATTTATGGATCACCTCACAGATATCACGCACACCGGCCTCAAACACACCGTGGGTGGATGGATAGGTAATCATCAATGCCGAAAGACTGGCAGCATATTTTTCCGCTTTTTCAGCCAGATCAGCCATATCGACATTGCCATCGTCGTCACATTTGACCACGACGACTTTCAGACCAGCCATTGCAGCACTGGCAGGATTGGTTCCGTGTGCCGAGGCCGGGATCAGGCAGATATCGCGATGACTTTCGCCAGCGACTTCCTGAAACTTGCGTATAACCAGCAATCCGGCATATTCACCCTGTGAACCGGCATTTGGCTGTAACGAAAATGCAGAAAATCCGGTCAGATTGCACAACATCTGCTGTAATTCAGTAAACAGCCGCTGGTAACCCCCGGCCTGCTCTACAGGCGCGAACGGATGCAGTGAACTGAACTCGGCATAGGAAAGCGCCTGCATCTCTGTAGCGGCATTCAGTTTCATCGTACAGGAACCCAGCGGGATCATTGCACGATCCAGGGCGATGTCACGTCGTGCAAGCCACTGGATATAACGCATCATCTCGGTTTCACTGTGGTACAGGTGGAAAACGGCATGGGAGAGAAACCCGGTCTGGCGTTGCAATACGGCGGGGATAAACATGCCTGTAGTTTGATCTAGTACATTCAGATCCGGGGTATTCGTCCCCCGAGCGCTGGCAAACATCCGCCATAACGTTTCCACATCAGAACGGGTACTGGTTTCATCAAACGCAATGCCGAGGTGATCGGCATCGACCTGTCGAAGATTGATGCGCAATGCACGCGCCTGCTCAAGGAACAGCGTGGCCTTGCCGGGGACATGCACGGTAACCGTATCAAAAAATGCAGTATTGATTACCCGGTATCCGGCCTGATCCAGACCGGCTGCAAACAGACCTGCCAGACGATGGATACGGCCGGCAATCAGCTTCAACGACTCCGGTCCGTGATAAATCGCATAGAAACTGGCTATGACCGCCAGCAAAACCTGGGATGTACAGATATTACTGGTCGCCTTCTCACGGCGGATATGCTGTTCACGTGTTTGCAACACCATACGCAGTGCGGGATCGCCGTTCTTGTCTATCGAGACACCAATGACCCGTCCTGGCATCTGCCGGATAAAACTTTCACGTGTGGCAAAAAACGCGGCATGCGGGCCACCGTAGCCAAGCGGCACACCAAACCGTTGTGAATTACCAAGTACGATATCGGCCCCCATTTGCCCGGGAGACTTCAACAGGACAAGACTCATAATGTCTGTGGCCACTGTAACCAGTGCATCCTGCGCATGTGCTGACTGGATCGCGGGCTCAATATCGCGTACTGCACCGGAGGAGCCAGGATACTGGATTAATACACCAAATACAGATTCGTTCGCGAGGTCCGTTAATGGATCGCCAATGACCAGTTCAAAACCAAAATATCTGGCACGGGTCTGGACGACGGCGAGCGTTTGCGGGTGACAGTCACGGTCGACAAAATAGCGGTTATTTTTTTTCTTGCTGATGCGGCTGGACATCGCCATAGCCTCGGCGGCAGCGGTGGCTTCATCCAGCAAGGAGGCATTAGCAATCTCCATACCGGTAAGATCCATAATCATCTGCTGGAAATTCAGCAGTGCCTCCAGCCTGCCCTGACTGATTTCGGCCTGATAGGGTGTATAGGCGGTATACCAGGACGGGTTCTCCAGCACATTGCGTTTGATAACGGCAGGCATAATCGTGCCGGAATAGCCCATCCCGATCATGGAGGTATAAACGTGATTGCTGGTGCGCATCTCGCCCAGTCTGGCAATCACGTCCTCTTCACTGAGTGTAGCGTTCCCTGAAAAGGGCTCGCGGGTGAGTATTGCTTCGGGGACAGCCTTTGCGAGGATTGATTCCGCCTGGTCAATACCCAACTGCTTGCAGATTGCGGCTATCTGTGCAGGATCAGAGCCAATATGACGGCGTATAAAATCACCGTGTATTTCCAGAGAATCAAGCGATGGTTGTTTTACTGACATGCAATATTATTTCCAGGCTGGGTTAAACAAGCGATTATCGGATGAGCAGTGTATCCGCGCAGACAACGATAAGAATTTACGAATTACAGACCGCCGATATATTCAGCGTACTGATCCTCGTCCATCAAGCTGTCCAGATCTTCCAGATTTTCAGGTACGATCTTCAGGAACCAGCCATCCCCCAGCGGATCAGTGTTGACCAGCTCGGGTTCGTCGGTCAGGCGTATGTTTACTTCGACTACCTCGCCTGCTACCGGCACCTTGACGTCACCTGCCGCCTTCACTGATTCTACCACCGCCATCTCCTTGCCAGCATCAAAGCTGGTGCCGGCTTCGGGTAGCTCGACATACACAACATCACCGAGCTGCTCCTGTGCATAGTCTGTAATGCCGACCGTCACACTGCCGTCATTCTCAAGTCTTAACCATTCGTGATCATCCGTAAATTTTGTCGTACTCATATCGGTTCTCTATGTTTGCTAGCGGGGCTTTCTGTAATAACGATGTTTAACAAAGGGCAATTCTACAGCGATTATCCTGTGGTACTGGTTGCGTATTTCGACTGAATATTCCGTGGTACCACCACGCAGGTTTTGTATATATCCGATTGCCACCGGGCCGCCTGCTGTCTGGCCGTAGGCACCGCTGGTAATTATACCGGCTTTTTTTTGGTCACCGTCATAAATGATGGTCCCGTCCCGGATCGGAATCTTCCCCTCAGGTCTGAAGCCCTGACGTATCCTGGAGGGCCCTCGTCTGAGCTGATCCAGGATGATTTCTGCACCGGGAAAACCGGCCGGCTCCGGGATTTCGGACCGGTATTTTCTGGCAATTACCCAGTCCAGTCCGGCCTCGATCGGGCTTGTCGATTCATCCAGTTCATGTCCATACAAGCTGAGGCCCGCCTCAAGCCTCAGACTGTCCCGTGCACCGAGACCAACTGGTTTGACCAGCGGATTTTCCAGAAGCAGTCTGGCCAGACGACTGATATCGTCCTCATGGACTGAGATCTCATAACCATCTTCACCGGTATAACCACAACGATGCACCAGACAGTCTATCCCGTCCAGCGTTACCTGTTTTGCCCCCAGAAACGGCATGTCGCCGGTTTCCGGTGCGAGTCCGGCCAGAACGGTTGCTGCCATCGGCCCTTGCAGGGCCAGCAGACCCCGGTCTGTCAGATGGGTCACCTTGCAATCGGGCAACTTGCCAAGCAGGTACTCATAGTCAATGTGTTTACGTGAGGCGTTTATCACCAGAAAATGATGATCGGGCATGCGTGTGATCATCAAATCATCAATGACACCGCCAACCGGATTGGTCAGGACACTGTAACGTTGTTGCCAGACCGCGAGCCCCTTGATATCACCGGGCACGAGTGTTTCCAGTCGGGCGGCGACATTATCACCCTCTATCCTGACCTGTCCCATGTGCGAAATATCAAACAGACCGGCGGCATTTCGGGTATGTTCATGTTCAGCGCGGATTCCTGACGGGTACTGCACCGGCATTTCATAACCGGCAAACGGAACCATTCTTGCCCCGAGTTCAATATGAAGCGGGTAAAGTGGTGTGCGTAGGATGTCTGAATTTAAAGGTGCGCCGGGGTTTTCGTCCATGTTCAATCTGTTATTTATTCCCGTTTTGTTATCTAATGTTCCGTATATGCCAAGCAGTAACATGTAATTACTGATTTCCAATGTCCCAATCATACAGAAATATCCATGATACATAAATATCGTATAGCTGATTTATTGCACTCAGAACATCCGCTGGCGGAAATCCGGATCGAAGGCTGGGTCCGGACACGCCGTGATTCACGGGAGTTTTCCTTTCTTGAGCTGAATGATGGCTCCTGCCTGGCCAATATCCAGGTAATAGCGGATAGTCACATTGACGGTTTTGTACAGATTTCCGCCATGTCCACCGGCGCTGCTGTAAGAATTACGGGTGAACTCGTCCGATCACCTGCCAAAGGCCAGTTATGGGAGGTCAAGGCCTCCGCACTGGAGCTGTTGGGGGCATCCCCTGACGATTTCCCCTTGCAGAAGAAGCGCCACAGTGACGAATATCTGCGGACGATTGCCCACCTGCGTCCGCGTACGAACAAATATGGTGCATTGTTCAGGATCCGGGCCAGACTGGCCCATGCTGTGCATGACTTTTTCAATTCCCGGGGCTTTTACTGGATCCACACGCCTGTCATTACCGGCTCGGATTGTGAAGGTGCCGGTGATATGTTCCATGTGACCACGCTGGATCTGTCCAATGTACCCGTCGTCAATGGCAAGGTAGATTACGATCAGGACTTCTTTGGCAAGGAGGCAAACCTGACCGTCTCTGGTCAGCTGTCAATCGAGATGTTTTGTCTCAGCCTGGGCAAGGTCTATTCGTTTGGTCCGACCTTCCGCTCTGAAAACTCGAATACCAGCCGCCACATAGCCGAATTCTGGATGATAGAACCTGAGGTCGCGTTTGCCGACCTGCATGACAATATGAATCTCGGACAGGACCTGATCCGTCATCTGGTGCGTTATGTTACCGAACACTGTGCTGAGGATCTGGATCTGTTTGCACGTCATGTCGATAGTACTTTGATGGAGAGGCTGACCAATATTGCAGACAGGGATTTTCCACGTGTCAGTTATACCGAGGCCGTTAATATCCTGCAAAAATCGGGGCGGGAATTCAGCTACCGACCTGAATGGGGCAATGACCTGCAGTCGGAACATGAACGTTTCCTGACTGAGGAATATTTTAAACAGCCTGTTATCGTCCATGACTACCCGGAGCAGATTAAGGCATTTTATATGCGCCAGAATGAAGATGAGCGGACGGTGGCGGCCATGGACATCCTTGTTCCATCCATCGGTGAAATTATAGGTGGTAGCCAGCGCGAGGAACGTCAGGACAAGTTGCTGGCACGAATAGCCAGAATGGGCCTGTCAGCGGATGATTACTGGTGGTATCTGGAGAGCCGTAAATACGGAAGTGCGCCACATTCCGGATTTGGCATGGGATTTGAACGTTTCCTGATGCTGGTAACCGGCATCACCAATATTCGCGATGTCATCCCGTTTCCCCGTACACCGCGCCATCTGGAATTTTAGCTACAGAAACACAGGGAGATACAGGAATGAAAGCCCTCCGCTGTCTGTCACGACTGGAACAACTGAAAACTGTATTTACGACGGCCAGTGCCATTGAAAAACTGGAATTGCTCGAGGCACTCCATCACAAGCCAGTGGTACTCGCCAGTCATACCCGACGTCTGCACGCGATATTGTGTTTTATCCTTGCCTATCCTGATTCCATTGAATTGTTCCATCTGGCAAGAACAATGTTGACTGGATTTGGCCGTCGCCAGGACATCAAACGCTTGCGCAAATCACTGGTGAACTCCGGTATAGCCGGCACCAGGATGGAATACTGTTTTTTCTGGCCAATGGCACGCTGGCTGGCAAAACACTGGCCGGACAAACTCGTGCTCGACTGGCAACGAATTGACGGAGACCAGCAGGATAGACTGCTGAAAATTCTGCCCTTGCTGGTGCCACCTAACGAGGCAAGTGCGTTTGATGAAACGGACCGGCCGATCAGAACCTGGATTAACAAACTGAAATCCACTACTGAAACGGATGCGGTTTTTTTCCTGACCCGTCTGCAACATATCTATCGTGATGATCTTGAGCGCGAACAGTTACACGATGATCTGGACCTCGCATACCGGCTTTTACCCGGACAAACCACACCAACGATAGCCAATAACCTGCTCGAACGCAGCCGGATCAGCGTGCAGACGCAACCGTTTCAGCGTGAACATAAAGATATTCGTCAGGTCATCAGGGAGACACGCTTTAAAATCACCGATCTGGATCCGGTTGAGGGTGATCGGGTTATCGATCTGGCCAGAAAAACAATGCTTACTCATGAGAGAGACCTTGATACCTTTGCCTATGGTAACCGCAACGATGTCAGCCTGATCGACTTTGCTGACGGCTACCAGATTGCCTGTATCGGTATCGTCCCCGAAAGACGCTATCTGCTGCACGCCAGCTACGCTCTGCTTACCTGCAAAAACGGGATGCCTGTCGCCTACTTTCCCGTCAGCACCGTCTTTTCCTGTGCCGAGGCCGCCTTTAACCTGTTTAACGCATTCCGCGGGGGAGAGTCCACCCTGATTTACAACCGGAATATTGCTGTAGCACATCGCCTGTTAGGGATTAACACATTTGTAGTCGACCCGTACCAGCTCGGGTATAACAATCGGGACGGACTGAAATCCGGTGTGTGGTGGTTCTATTACAAGCTTGGTTTCCGCCCGCAAAACGATGACATCAACAGGCTGCTTGCGCAGGAACTGAAAAAAATATCCGCTGACCCGACCTGGCGTACAGAAATATCCACACTGAACCGGCTCGCTGCAGATGCGATGTTTTTGCAGATCAAACCTGCTCCCGAACAGCTGACCATATTGTCGAGACTGGCCGGTATCAGTCCCGGCATATCGAGTTATATGGCGGCGCGGTTTGGTGCGAGGCGTGAGCATGGCGCCCGGCTATGTGCCCGCGAGGCGATGACCAGACTTGGCACGCGTCACGAGAGATTGATCGATAGTGACCAGCGCCGCAGTTATGAAAACTGGGCGCCGCTGCTCCTGAATCTGGACACGCTTGATAACTGGTCGCATGATGAACGGCTCAAACTTGTCGAGATCGCCCGACTGAAAGGCGCCCCACGCCAGATTGAATATCTGAAAAGGGTGAATAGTCATGTACGATTGAGAAAAGCGGTATTACTATTTGCGGGAAAGGAGGATTGATGTGAACCCGCTATCTTTCTGACTATGCATGGCGTAGATAATTTGACATTTAAACTATGTTAACGGAAATCGAAACCCGGTTGTATCAACGCAAGGTGGAAGTCCTGCTGGATCAGGCTCATGTTGCGATCAGCGCCGGTACCATTGCCGCGTTCATCTGTACACTGATGTTCTGGCCACTGGCCGATCAGACCTTTATTTCCTGCTGGTTCCTGGCCTATCTGACCCTCTTTCTGCTACGTTATGCAGGCATTTACCGGTTTAACAGCTCCGGGGTGGACAGCAGAAACCACCGAAAAGCACTGCATATTCATCTTGGTTTTTCAGTCATCGTCGGATTGTTATGGTCTACCATGGGTATTTACCTGTTGTCTGCATTACCATTAAACGACAGTGTGCTGGTACTACTGATGATCGGGGGTATGGTTGCAGGCGTTGTGGCTACCAACTGCGTTATATTATCTGCCTATTTTGCTGTATGCCTGCCAACGGCGTTGCCGGTCATTATTTATCTGCTGCTGGATCCGACTCCACGGACCGGACTGACAGGCCTGGTGCTGGGGATATTTCTGGTGTTCATGAGTTTCAGCGCCTACAGGTTGAATAAACTGGTAGTCAAATCACTGTCGTTCCAGTTTGATAACCTGCAATTACTGGGCGAACTCGAAAAAGAGAAAACCCACGTCACCCGTCTGTACAGCAATCTGGAGTTTGACCTTGCGCGCCGGAAAAAGACCGAAGAGCAACTGAAAATTGAAAAGGAAAAGGCTGAACAACTCGCACAGTCTTTATTTGCCATTTCGACACTGGATGGATTGACCGGCATTCCCAACCGGCGACATTTTGATTCTGCGATCGCGAAGGAATGGAACCGCGCCAGCCGCACAGGCACACCGGTTTCCTTGATCATGTGTGACATTGACTACTTCAAGGCTTATAACGATAACTATGGGCACCAGAAAGGTGACAATTGTCTGATCCGGATAGCCATGTTATTACAGGAACATGCCCGTCGCGAAGGCGACATGGCGGCACGTTATGGTGGAGAAGAATTTGTCATCCTGCTACCGGCTACCAGTCTGGAAAATGCCCGTGATATTGCAGAACAGATGCGTCTGGCAATTGAGGAACTGTCCATACCTCACCGGTTTTCATCTCCCGAGAATATCGTGACCGGCAGCTTCGGCGTAGCAACGGTTATTCCAAAACCGGATCAACAGCCTGGCATTCTGATTTCCCGTGCGGACAAGGCGCTGTATCGGGCAAAACAGCAGGGGCGTAATCGGGTTGTTACTGCCACTCCCGGTTTATATACCGGCAAGGATCGCGGAGAAGAAGAAGATTACGCGTAAGGTGCAGCTCAGGCCATCAATTCATCGAAGCGGGAACGAACAGACCGGGTTACGGACTCAAATTCTTCAATAAACAGTCTGGTGTTGTCTCCGTGCCCCATCGATCGTGACAAGGGAGTAATGTCGGTATCTGTGGAGCGGAAAGAATCTACCGACTTCATATCAAACAAACGCAGGCACATCTCGACCCTTTTAAGGTAGTCATAATGCCCGATCAACTGTCGGGTGATCTGGCTGTCAGCCATCCCGAGTTGCCCCAACGTTAGTAAAGCATGGCGGGTCGCACACGTCTGTAATTCAGCATACTGATGTCCATACAGTAGCTGGAAGTAATGGCTGATAAAATCAATATCCATTATGCCGCCAAATCCACGCTTTATTTCATATTTGCCTCTGGGGCTACCCAGTTCCTTCTGGACCCGTGTGCGCATGTTCAGGATCTCCGTGCGCAGAAACTCCCTGTCATATACGGCGTAGATATTCCGGTTTACCCGTTCAAGGACGCTGTCCACATTTTCGCTGCATTTGATGATCGGTCGGCAACGCGTCATCATCTGCCTTTCCCAGATGTCACGATTGCCTTCATGGTATTCAAGGAAAGACCCATATGAAGTGACCAGCAGACCGGAATTACCATGCGGACGCAGGCGCATGTCGACATCATAAAGTGAGCCGGCAGACGCAGGCTGGGCAATAGTCCTTAATAACAGTCTGATCGTCCTGCCCAGTCTGTCATACAGTTCCTGGTCTTTTTCATCGTACAAAAAAATCAGATCCAGATCCGACCCAAAAGTCATTTCATAACCGGCCATCCTGCCCATTGCCAGCACGGTAACCGGGAATTGTTCATATTGTGGGACCAGCCGGACCGAGCGGATTAGCATATCCAGTGTTGCCTCGGCGAGCAGTGTCAGCGCTTGCTCTAGCTGGTCCAGTGTGTAGTTCTGTTGCATGTACCCTGCAAGCATTTGCAACATACATTTGTTCTTGAGTACCCGTAAATGATTGGTACGGATTTCCACGTCTTCATGGTTCAGCGCGGGTTCAAGTAATGCGGTGATATGATTCTTGTCGGTAACCGGTCTATTGTCCTGGTCAATAATTTCGATAGCTTGCAGCCCGGTAGCAAAGATAAACCGGGTAAAATACCAGCTGGCACCGAATATCCGAATCAACAACTCGCGATTATCCGGTTTCCCTGTCCAGCCTTCCTGCTCACAGACCTTGTTCCAGCGCTCAATACTGTTGCGTGCGGTTTCTTCGTGCCAGGCAGCGGTGAAAACTGTTTTGACTTGTGCAGTGTTCAGCATGTTCAACCACCCTTTTGTGGCAGGATTCTTTCGAAATACCCCTGCGCGATGGTGCGGTTGGTAAACAATTCACTTTCAAAGTTGTCCAGTATTTCACTGTCGGTCTTGCCAGAGATGCCGATGGATCTGGCAATGATGATACGCAGACGCGGATCATCAGGTAATTCATGGGTCTGTTGCTCATCGATCATCTGCAAGCGGTTTTCCAGCCTGCGCAGGAACATGTAGCTGTGTTCAATTTCGCGGGCCTCCATTTCACTGACCAGTCCGGCACTTTGCAATCCGGCCAGGACGTTCATCGTGCCAGTCAGCTGCAGTGACGGAATTGAGGCAGCATTAACCAGTTGCAACATCTGGATGAAAAATTCGAGATCACGAATTCCCCCTTCCCCGACCTTTACATTCCAGTATCCTTTTTTACGTCTGGCCCTGAACATTTCATTCTTGATTTCAATAAACCGGTCAAGATCTTCCGAGCTAAGGGAACGCTTGTATACGAATGGATGCAGCCTTTTTTTCAGGTCTGCGCCCAGTATCATGGAGCCGGATATGGCCCTGGCACGCAACCAGGCAAACCTTTCCCACGCCTCGGTACTTGCGGCGTAGTAGTTTTCAGTTTCGTCAATGGTCATGACCAGTGGTCCACTGTTGCCCCAGGGACGTAATTTCAGGTCGACACGATACAGGAACCCGTCGACCGTACGTTGTTCAAGATGACTGGAGATCAACCGGATTCCGTCCTGCAGCACTTTCTGGTACTCATGGACCTCCAGCGGCACATCTGTCGGATTGGCACAGACAAATATCAGATCAATATCCGAACTGTAATTAAGCTCATTCGCTCCCAGCTTGCCGAGTGCAAATGTACAGAAATATTTTTCGAAGATCGCCAGATCAGCCGGTGCGAGTGTGATACGTAAGGTATTGTTAACGACTGTATCGGCAAGTCGACTCAACGCAGTCAGGACATTTCCATATGCGACATTGGCGGATATGTCCATCCAGGTAATATCGAGTAATTGTCGGTATTTATATATCCGCAATTCATCAATGCTGTTGATGACAGGAACGGGACTGTCACTGGCGAATGGTCTGGTGAATTGCCGGATGGCGTCTGGATTACGACACAGGAAGTGAAACAGGAATCTCGATATACTGATTATTCCGAGGACATCCCGGACTACGGATTCGGGGCAACAACTTATTGTTTCGCGTATTGTTTCATCTTCCAGTAGTCGTTCAAATCTGTTCTCTGCGGTAACGGGATCCGCCGACAGTTGAATCAGTTTCCCATACTCGATAGCCACGTTTGTATATCGATCCTTGCTTGCGGATTATTCTTTGGAATAGATCTCGCTGCCTGCCTTGCGAAACTCCGCTGATTTCTCCTGCATCCCCTGAACCACGGCCTGTTCCAGGCTGCCAATACCCTGCTCACGGGCATAATCCCGAACATCCTGGGTAATCTTCATCGAGCAAAAACTTGGACCACACATCGAACAGAAGTGAGCCAGCTTATGGGCGTCTTTCGGCATGGTCTCATCATGGAACTCGCGGGCACGGTCCGGATCCAGGCCGAGATTAAACTGATCCTGCCAACGAAATTCAAAGCGCGCCTTTGAAAGTGCGTTATCACGCAGCTGTGCCGCCGGATAACCCTTGGCCAGATCTGCCGCATGCGCTGCAATCTTGTAGGCGATAATCCCTTCCTTCACATCGGCCTTGTTCGGCAAACCCAGATGTTCCTTGGGGGTGACATAACAAAGCATGGCGGTGCCATACCAGCCTATCATGGCCGCACCGATGGCAGAGGTAATGTGGTCGTATCCGGGTGCGATGTCGGTTGTCAGCGGGCCCAATGTATAAAACGGGGCCTCACTGCACTGCTCCAGTTCCCGCTCCATGTTTTCCTTGATCATGTGCATCGGAACATGGCCGGGCCCCTCAATCATGACCTGTATGTCATGTTGCCAGGCGATGGTCGTCAGTTCTCCCAGGGTGCGCAATTCTGCAAACTGGGCCTCGTCGTTTGCATCCGCAATCGAACCGGGACGCAGACCGTCACCGAGCGAAAAAGAAACGTCGTACGCCTTCATTATTTCGCAGATATCTTCAAAGTGCGTATACAGGAAGTTTTCGCGGTGATGTGCGAGACACCATTTCGCCATGATAGAACCGCCCCGGGAAACGATACCGGTCAATCTGTTTGCCGTCATCGGTATATAGGGTAATCTGACGCCAGCGTGGATGGTGAAATAATCCACCCCCTGCTCCGCCTGTTCAATCAGGGTATCTCTGAAAATCTCCCAGGTCAGATCCTCCGCCTTGCCATCGACCTTTTCCAGTGCCTGATATATCGGAACAGTTCCAATTGGTACAGGTGAATTGCGAATTATCCATTCACGTGTTTCGTGTATGTTTTTACCTGTGGAAAGATCCATGACTGTATCTGCTCCCCAGCGAATGGCCCAGGTCATTTTCTCCACCTCCTCGTCAATAGACGAGGTCACTGCTGAGTTGCCGATATTGGCATTGATTTTGACCAGGAAATTCCGGCCTATGATCATCGGCTCAATTTCAGGGTGGTTAATATTGGCCGGAATTATGGCACGACCGGCTGCGATCTCACTGCGGACAAATTCAGGTGTAATCACATCCGGGATATTGGCACCCATTCCCATGCCACGGTGTCTTTTTGCCAGCGGGGTACCAAGATAGCGTTCGAGCAACTGGTTTTCCCGGATCGCAATATATTCCATCTCCGGGGTAATGATACCGCGCCTGGCATAATGCATCTGACTGACATTTTGCCCTGCAGCTGCCTTACGCGGCGCTCTGGCAGGAATAAATCTCAATGATTCCAGTCGCTTATCATTCAGTCTTTTCAGCCCGTAGGTAGAAGTGGGCCCCGTCAGCTCTACCGTGTCCTGTCGCTCCAGTATCCAGTTTGCCCGGAGCGGATTGAGGCCCTGGCGAATATCTATTTTGACCTGTGGATCCGTGTAGGGTCCTGATGTGTCGTAAACGGTAATCGGGCTGTTCTTTTCCTTGCCGGACAGTGTCACAGTATCCGCGCACTGTATTTCGCGCATCGGTACCTGGATATCTTTTCGACTACCCGGGACATATATCTTGCCTGAATTGGGAAATGGCCGGATTGCCTGCTCGTCAACTTTCGCATTTTCACGCTGAAATTCGGGTGCTGCACTCATATCTGGCTCCTCATTGATGGATACGAGCGCCCGGGGCAGGGAAAGCCAAAGTGCGCACTTCCCTCCGTCGGTACTAACCGATTCAGGTTCAAAGGGTCTTCTCAGCCCGAAAAATGGGCGCCCCTAGATGCACTCGTTTGTTATATAATAGCAGCTTTAGTAACCATGTTTTAGCTAATTAAATCCGGAATACGAAAATGGACTACGAACAAGCGCGTTTTAATATGATCGAACAACAGGTGCGTACCTGGGAGGTCCTGGATCAACACGTACTCGATCTGCTGGGTGAGGTACATCGTGAAGACTTTATCCCACCGGGCTACAAAAAACTGGCACTGGCCGATGTGAATATACCGTTGGCCCATGACCAGATAACCATGACACCGAAGGTGGAGGCCAGGTTATTACAGGCGCTGAATATCACCCCGGCTGACAAGGTACTTGAAATCGGAACTGGCTGTGGTTATCTGACTGCGTTACTGGCCCGGTCTGCCCGTGAAGTTATCAGTGTTGACATTTTTCCTGAATTTACCGCCCAGGCAAAGGCTCGTCTTGCCGGAGACCCTGCCATGAATGTGACACTGCTGACAGGTAATGCGATAGATGGTTGGCCGGATCTCGGACCGTACGAGGCAATCGCAGTTACCGGCTCGATGCCAGTGCTAAATGTCCGCCTGGAACAACAACTGACGATAGGTGGACGCCTGTTTGTGATCACAGGAAACTCACCCGCCATGAGCGCAATATTGGTTACGCGCACCGGCAAAGATGTATGGATCAGGGAGTCGCTGTTTGAAACAGATATACCTGCCTTGATCGGTGCTGAAACACCGGCTAAATTCAGATTCTAGAGTTTGTCATGCAACGGATTGATGTAACCGAGTTAAAACGTCGGCTGGATGCAGGTAGCCCCTGTAAACTACTGGACGTGCGGGAAACCTGGGAATATGGCATATGTCAGATACCAGGAAGTGTCAATGTCCCTATGTCGCAGATTCTCAACCGGCTGGGAGAACTGGACCAGCATGCCGCAACTGTAGTGATTTGCCATCATGGTGCCAGAAGCTATCAGGTTGCCTCCTATCTTGAGAACAACGGATTCAGCGATATTTCGAATCTGGACGGCGGAATCAGCGCCTGGGCAGAACGGATAGACACCACGATGGCAAAATACTGAAACTGCTTTAAATGATAGACCGGTTTGATTGTGGCTGTTTATCAGGTAAATTAAACCCGGATATTCTGAAAAATTAAGGATGTGACCTAAATGAAACGCCCTACCCAGACATACACCACCCTGTTGCTACGATCAATCGTGTTATGTGCCGGGATCTCCCAGGTTGCACAGGCGACTGACCTGGTTGAAGTTTACCAGATGGCACTGACGGGTGACCCGCAGTTCAGACAGGTTGCGGCGAATAAACGTGCAGTACTGGAAGAGCGGCCCCAGGCGCTTGCGAATCTTCTACCGGAAGTCAGCCTGTCAGCCGATATAGCCGGTGTCAGTAGTGTACGCACCGGATCAAATTCAATAGGATTTGACAGCAGCAGATCGTTTGTTGACCTTTCACGTTCCAATGCAGATAGCAGAGGATATGATTTGATACTTTCCCAACCTGTATTTCATGGTGACCGTTATCTCAGACTGAAACAGGCCGATAATAGTATCAAACAGGCTGATGCAGAATTATCGGCGGCGCAGATAAACCTGGCACTGCGAGTATCTACCTCCTATTTTAATGTACTGGCCGCTGTTGATAATCTTGGTTATGCCGAGGCGGAAAAGCGTTCTCTTAGTCAGCAGCTTGAGCAGGCAAAGCAACGATTTGATGTCGGACTGACGGCAGTTACAGATGTGCAAGAGGCCCAGGCCGGTTACGATCGGGCGGTTGCCGACGAAATCAGGGCAATCAACGAAATCGACAATACGCGCGAAGCACTGCGCGAGATCACCGGCGAATACCTGCCTGATCTTGAAGGACTCGATGAAGCAATTCCCATGGTCAGTCCGGAACCGGCTGATATTGAATCCTGGTCGAATAATGCCATGAGTAATAATCTTGACGTGATCGCGGCAATACATGCAGTAGATATCGCCCGTGATGAGATAAAGGTACAACAGGCCGGACATCTGCCGACGGTCGATCTGACCGCGCGCCGATCCTACAATGAGTCAGATACCAGTGGAGACAGCGAAAACACCAGTAATTCTGTTGGATTGCAAGTGAACATGCCGCTCTATTCAGGTGGGGCAGTGAACTCCCGGACACGCGCTACGCGTGAACGCCTCCAGCAACAACTGGAAGGTCTTGAACAAACCAGACGTCAGGCGCACAGACAGGCCCGGCAGTCCTATCTCGGTGTAATGTCAGGTATCAGCCAGATTAAGGCGCTGCAACAGGCAGTGGTCTCCAGCGAGGTTGCGCTGGATGCCACCCGTGCCGGCTTCGAGGTCGGCACCCGTACAGCTGTAGATGTGGTCCAGTCTGAACGCGCGCTTTTTCAGGCAAAGCGTGATCTGTCACGGGCACGTTATGACTACATTATCAATACGCTCAACCTTAAACAGGCGGCCGGCATCCTGACAATTGATGATATTGAAAAGATAAACCAGTGGCTGAACTAATAACTGTCAGAGATATACGCGTAACTTTTTTGTTCAGACACCAACAAATGACTGAATAGTTGTTACCAGCGTAGCCTTCTTGACCGGCTTGCTGAGATGCGCATTGCATCCGGCTTCAATACACAAATCAATCTCTTCCTTGATTGCATGCGCGGTTAATGCAATTATCGGTGCGGGTGTCTTCTGGTGTTGAAGCTCCCATAGCCGGATGTTTCGGGTTGCCTCACGCCCGTCCATGACCGGCATCTGCACATCCATCAGTACAATATCATACGGTCTGGCTGTAAACATATTGACTGCCTGTTCGCCATTTTCCGCCTCTTCTATTACATAAGGTAATTTCTTTAAATAGGCATTAACCAGCAACCTGTTATCAGCGTTATCATCCACCAGCAGGATACGCAGTGACTTGACTGCGCTCTCTTGTTGCATCGGGGTAACCAGGGATTTACGCCTGTCTTCCTGGGACAATAATGCAGCAATCTGACGGTTGAGCTCCTTCTTCTTCACCGGTCTGGTCAGGTATTTTTGCCTGTCGTCCAGCTGTGCAAGGTTTTTCTGATTCAGGGCGGCTGGACTTAACATCAGAATGACGGCGATGTCCTTGTTAAACTCCCTGATTTTCCCGGCCAGCGTGAAACCATCCATACCAGGCATCTCACAGTCGGCAAGTATCAGATCATAATGCCCGTTGACTTTGTTTTCGAGACAGGAAATGGCGGAAGCGGCATCCGGCGCATCTGTAACAACAGCGCCAAGATAGGTGACATAGGACTTCAACACTTCCCTGTAGCTTTGATTATCATCGACCAGCAGTATTTTCATGCCTGTTAATGAGCCCTGTTGCTGCAGGGCATTTTCGTGATGAGATTCGACAATTCCAATTTCAACCTGGACGATAAAACGGCTGCCTTTACCCAGTGTGCTTTCTGCCCAGATTTTACCGCCCATCATCTCTACAAGACGGCGCGAGATGGTAAGTCCAAGCCCGGTCCCACCATATTTACGTGTGGTAGAGGAATCTGCCTGGGTAAAACTGGCAAATATGGCCTCGAGTTTATCCGCAGGTATACCTGTTCCAGTATCACTTACAGATATTTCCAGACAACCGGGTACCTGACTGGCATCACCTGTCCGGGGACAATAGCGGGCAGAAATAATAATTTCTCCCTTCTCGGTAAATTTAAGCGCATTACTTATCAGATTCAACAATATCTGTCTGAGACGGGACGGATCGCCGATCCTGACCGGTTTCACCGTTGGTTCAATATTACAGACCAGCTCAATCCGTTTTTCAGCCGCCTTCAGTGCATAAATCTCAACAGATTCCTCTATGGTATCGATCAGATTAAATTCAATCTCTTCCAGCTTGAGCTGATTGGCCTCAATTTTGGACAAATCGAGAATATCATTTACCAGACTCAGCAAGGTATCACCGGCCTTCTTGAACACACTGACATATTTTTTCTGTTCAAAATCCAGTGTCGTCTCTGCCAGCAAATCGGACATGCCAATAATTGCATTTAATGGAGTACGAATCTCATGACTCATGCTCGCCAGAAAACTGGATTTCATCAGGGAGGCCTGCAATGCCTGATCACGGGCATGTGCAAGTTCTATGGTTTGCTCACGTACCTGGGCCTCAATGACCGCATTTCGTTCCCTGAGCTGACGATCTTGCTCATCCCGTGTCTTCACCACAGCAATAAGTAACAATGACACACCCGTTCCAATCAGCAGGGAGATATAGAGCAGACTTTTGTCTAATTCATTCCATGCCACAGGTTTCATGATTGCGAGCCTGATGGAATAGAGTGGAAACTGTGTATTGTCCTCTTCCACCAGTTCGACAACCGTCCATCCATTTAATCGGGTTGCCGATTGCCGGTAGAGAAACTGTCTGCCGCTCAGTCCCGCGGTATCTCCCAGTAACATGACCGAGAGATTCAAATCGCCAATATTTTCACCAATCATCTGGCTGGTGTTGATCAGGATCGCAACGAATCCGCGCGGCGCCTGAATACCATAGAGACTGTTATTTTGAGGGTACACTGCTTTCAGTATCCAGTATGCTCTCCAGCCATCAATTGTGTATTCCGAATCAAGGGCAATCACCGATTTACCGTTAAACAATGAAGCTATTGCGCTGACGTGTGTATCCATAGACAACAACTCATCTTGCGGACCAGACGATGTGTTGTTACGCATGGTTTGATAACGAATTCCGAACCGGCTGGACGAACCGGCTTCAAGTGTGCTGAAAACAGCGCCTTCAATAAAAGGATGCAGCTCCAGTAACGATGAGGTGATAACGTTATATTGTTGTTCATTCAGACTGGAACTTGCTTCCAGAAATGCTGCAAGGCTGTTGAGCGTATCATTGGCTGTCTGTACCTTGCTACCAAGCGTATCCTTTATAGTGCTGGACGATAGCGCAAATTCACTTTTTTCAGATTCAAGACTGTTGTTCCAGGTGATTACCAGCAGGGTAATACTGAACGCTACACCCAATGTCAGCGCTATCGCATAATTAAACCACGCCGACTTTTGCGGATGCTCATTCATATTTCGCTGAGACAGGTCCTACTCGTAAACTATCTCGATTCGGGCAAGATAGTCTGACATTTTGTGTATCAACTCGGCCATGCCGACTGTATCACCGGACTTGGCGATACGCTCTATTTCCGCACCAATCAAGGATAATTCATTAAATCCATAGCCACCACCCACACCCTTCAGGCTATGTCCGATTGACTTCAGGCTTTCAATTCGGCCGGAAGCCAGCGCCTCACCAAGTGATACGACATCTTTTTTTCTGTTCTCCAGAAACCCGGGTATCAGATCTTCCAGATCCTTGTCTATAGAAACGATAATTGGTTCTGTGCTCATGGGTAAATTACCTCCGCTGATCGATGTTTATTTAGGGCTGTGAACTGTCCCTGAAATCAGCCGGGTCCAGTTCATGCTGATTCAACAACTTGTAGAATTCAGTCCGGTTTCTGCCAGCAATCCTCGCCGCATTGGCAACATGCCCGTTGGCTATCCTCAAAATACTGACCAGATAGTTTTTCTCAAATTCATTTTTTGCTTCCTTTAACGTCAAAATCTGGCCCGGTTTATCCTGTAATGCTTTTTGTGCCAGACTCAGTGGTATAGTGTCTGTTTTTGAAAGTGTTACACATAAATCAATTACATTGATCAGCTGTCTGACATTGCCTTGCCATGAGGCAGAAACCAGATATTCCATTGCATCCGGGGCAAAGTGTTTTCCCGCCTTGTGATTGGTCAGGGCATAACGTTTGAGAAAATGATTTATCAGCAGCGGTATGTCTTCCCGCCTTTCAACAAGACTCGGAATATTGATAGGTACTACTTTCAGACGATAATACAAGTCTTCGCGAAACTCACCGCTCTTGACCTTGCTTTCAAGATCCCTGTGTGTTGCGGATAAAATCCTGACATCAACTGGATAGGATTTCGCTGAACCAACCGGGCGGACTTCAAAGTCCTGAAGCACTCGCAGAAGCTTTACCTGCAACGCGAGAGGCATATCACCTACTTCATCCAGAAAAAGTGTCCCGCCATTGGCGGCCTGAAACAGCCCTTCATGTCTGGATATTGCGCCACTGAATGCACCCTTCTCATGACCAAACAACTCGGATTCAAGTAATTGTTCCGGGATGGCACCACAGTTAATGGCTATAAACGGGTGATCCTTACGGGGACTGGCATCATGAATGGCTCTTGCAAAAATTTCCTTACCGGTACCGGTTGCGCCTGTGAGCAGGATGGTGACATTACTATCGGCAACCAGCTGGGCGAGCTCTATCTGTTCAGCCATGATCCGGCTACGATAAATTATATTCTTGCTGAATGTCTGTTCGTCCGGATTACCTGATGGGCGCCGCAGATAACGGCGTACATTGTCTATCAAATCCGGTTTTGCAATAGGTTTGGTCAGAAACGCCACTGACCCCATATGGGTTGCCTTGACTGCGTCTGGAATACTCGCCTGACCGCTCAGCAGGATAACGGGTAACAGCGGATTGATGCTGTGTATCCTCGACATCAACTCGATACCGTTCATACCTCCCATAATCAGATCAGTAATAACAAGCGAAGGTCTGGTCCCTGCGATTTTTGAAAAAGCCTCTTCACCTGATTGTGCCGTAACTACATCAAATCCATCTGTAACCAGCCATTTTGTCAATAATTTGAGCATATCCACATCATCATCGACGATGAATATGACATCGGATTCCCTGGTTTCTGCAGTTGTAATATTCACAGCGGTCTATCATTCCACCGTTACAGATTTGGCCAGATTTCGCGGTTGATCAACATCGGCACCTTTCAGAACAGCCACATGATAGGCAAGCAGTTGCAATGGTATGTTATAGACAATCGGGGCAATAAAATCATCCACCGGTGCAATTTCAATCTTGTGCAATCCGTCTATTGAATCCAGTTTGATGCTGGAATCCGCAAAAACATATAATTCCCCGCCCCTGGCCTTTACTTCCTGCAGGTTGGATTCCAGTTTTTTCAGTAAATCATTATTAGGAGCCACGGCTATAACTGGCATATCTTCATCAACCAGTGCAAGGGGGCCATGCTTGAGTTCACCCGCTGCATAGGCCTCGGCATGAATATAGGATATTTCCTTCAGCTTCAGCGCACCCTCCATGGCAATCGGCAACATACTGCCGCGTCCCAGATAAAGTGCATGGTGTTTATTAACAAATCGTTCTGCCATCTTGCTGATCTGGCCATCAAGTTCAAGTATATGATTTACGCGTCCAGGCAGGCTTTGCAGTAATCCGGTAATCCGCTTTTCAATGTTCCTGTCGGCACCAGTGCGCTTGGCCAGCAAAAGTACCAGTAACATCAATCCGGTTAATTGGGTGGTAAATGCCTTTGTAGACGCCACACCGATTTCGATGCCGGCTCGGGTCAGAAAAACCAGATCGGATTCGCGCGTCATTGAACTTTCAGGGACATTACAAATACTTAATGTCGCAACATAACCGCTGGTTTTTGCCATTTTGAGCGCTGCCAGCGTATCTGCTGTTTCACCCGACTGCGAAATAACCACAAAAAGTGTGCCCGAATAAACGTAGGTATCGCGATATCTGAACTCGCTTGCAATATCCACAACACACGGAATCCTGGCAATCGATTCTATCCAGTAACGTGCAACGAGACCTGCATGAAAACTTGTCCCACAGGCAACAATCTGTACCGCCTTGACCTTGTCCAGAATCTCGCCCGCATTCGGACCCAATACTTCATCCATTACTCCATCGTTTAAAATTCTGCCTTCCAGTGTATCGGATATGGCCATCGGCTGGCTGTAAATCTCCTTCAGCATATAATGTCTGAAGCCCGCCTTGTCCGAAATCGCATCACGTAATTCTGTGACGGAAACAGGCCTTGTACATTCCTTGTGGTTCTTGTCATAAATACGGATTCCCTTGTCCAGCTGGATATCCGCTATATCGCCTTCCTCCAGTACCATATACCTTCGGGTTACCGGCAGCAGGGCAAATATGTCTGATGCAATATAATATTCATTTTCACCCAGACCGATAACCAGCGGGCTACCATGCCTGGCAGCGATCAATCTTCCAGGCTGGTCCCTGAATATAACGCCTACGGCAAATGCTCCATCCAGTACCGAAACAGCCTGGAAGACTGCTTCCAACGCATCCATACCGGCAGTCATATGAAAATGGATTTCATTGACTACCACTTCTGAATCGGTTTCTGAGTTAAATTTGTAACCTTTCTGTATCTGGGTTTGTCGCAGGGATTCGTGGTTTTCGATGATCCCGTTATGAACCAGTGCCACCTTCCCTTCACATATATGCGGATGGGCATTCATCACGCTGGGCTTGCCGTGAGTTGCCCATCGTGTGTGGGCTATACCGGTAAATCCGGAGAGTGCATTCTGTTTGAGCGCCTGCGACAGATTTTCAACCTTGCCGAGCACCCTCTCCGATCGTATTTCAGCGTCAATACCTACCACCGCCATGCCGGCAGAGTCATACCCACGATATTCAAGTCGACGCAAACCTTCCAGTAATGTAGGCCAGACATCATGCTGTGCAAGTGCACCAACTATTCCACACATTATTTTTATCCTCTAGACCGTACTGTTTTGGGATATTACAAACCAGCCTGAATGTTGCTTATCCCGAAATTATTATTTTTTGGTTCACTGCCGGTCAATCCTGCAGACTGTTATGCTGAGGATTGCAGCTGACATTCTACATGATGTGTGCGGATGCAGGCGAGTAATCATAAGTGTCCTGCCAGGGAGAATTTCTCTGGCAGGGAAATACCATTATTTCTGTCGACATAAGAAAATGTTCAGAAACAGAATATGGTCGGGGCGAGAGGATTTGAACCTCCGACCACCTGCACCCCATGCAGGTGCGCTACCAGGCTGCGCTACGCCCCGAATTGTGGAATTTAAAAAGATACTACCTGACTGTCAGGAATTGCTGGCTATAATAACGTAACAACAGCGGGATATAAAACTGTATAACCAGCCAGATGAAAATAAGCAGGCTGGATGCAGAATTGAACACCGGACATTGATTATCGCTTTAATAAATCGAGCACTTCTTCCAGTTCGCTGCGTAACTGTCTGATAATTTGCTGACTCTGGTTGGAATCATCCTTGGCTTCTGTGCCTGACAGGCGCAATCTGGCGCCACCAATTGTAAAACCATGTTCATACAACAGGCTACGGATCTGACGGATGATAATAACATCATGCCTCTGGTAATAACGCCTGTTTCCACGTCGTTTTAACGGTTTTAATTGTGGAAACTCCTGCTCCCAGTATCTCAAAACATGCGGTTTTACCGCACATAAATCACTCACTTCACCGATGGTGAAATAGCGCTTGCCGGGTATTGCAGGTAATTCTGTATTATTGGATGCTTCCAGCATATGCCTCTACTCGCGCTTTTAATTTCTGTCCCGGGCGGAATGTCACTACGCGTCGCGCACTGATCGGTATTTCCTCTCCGGTTTTGGGATTCCTGCCAGGTCGTTGATTTTTATCTCGCAGATCAAAATTGCCGAAACCGGACAATTTTACCTGGCTGCCATTTTCCAGCGAGGACCTGATCTCTTCAAAAAACATCTCGACCAGTTCTTTCGCTTCACGTTTGTTAAGGCCAAGCTCCTGATACAGCATTTCTGCCATATCTGCCTTTGTTAGTGCCGCCATTCTTGTTTACTCTCTTAGTATGGCTCCATACTTCTCATGGAGTGATTTTAAGATATCGCTGATGGCAACATCAGCCTCCTCGTCCGTAAGAGTGCTGGAAGATCTCTGAAAGGTCAAGCCCAAAGCAAGACTTTTTTTCCCTGAATCAATACCTTCGCCGCGATATACGTCAAACAACTCTAGGTTTGTTAGCACTTCATTTGACGCCTTTCTAATCGTGTCCATCAGCTCTGCTGCTGCCACGGTTTCATCAACTACGATGGAAATATCGCGTTTAATTGATGGATATTTGGATATTTTAGTAAATTTCGTCGAATTATCAGCCGAAATCAGCTCCAGATTCAACTGAAATAGAAAGACAGGCTGGGTTATGGCTAAATGTCTGGAAATTGTCGGATGTAACATACCGATGTATCCAATATTTCTATTATTAACAATAACCTGGGCGCATTGCCCCGGGTGAAGTCCAGGTTGTTTCGACCGTAAAAATTCAATTTCTTTATAACCTGACTGAGCAGTCAGCACCGCCTCAACATCAGATTTTAAATCATAGAAATCACATGATATATTATCTATATCCCATTGTATTTTATATCTATTACCGTATATTAATCCGCCGATCACCCGATGTTCTTCCATTCCAAGCTCACCCGGGTACACCTTACCGGTTTCAAATAATCGAACTGACAATTGTTGGCGCTTTATATTGTATAAAAGCGACTGGATTAAACCCGGCCAGAGGCTGAGCCTCATCACGGACATTTCATGCGATATAGGATTTAATAAGCAGGTCTCCGTACTGTCCGTATTCCGGAACAAATTCTGGAGCGCAGGATCAACAAAACTGTAACTGATGCACTCCCGATAACCACGTGCTACCAACACGGCTGACATTCCCGAAAGTACCTGGGCATACGTGTTAGCCCCCTTCATCTGCATCTTTATAACTGGTGAAGTGCTAGCAATGTTCTGATATCCATGGATCCGGGCAATTTCTTCTATCAAATCTGCCTCAATAGTGATATCAAACCTGCTGGTAGGCACCTTGACCAGGTATTGACCATCACTGACGACTGTAACATTAAATCCCAGTTGGGTAAGAATAGCCCGGATGCGTGATTCAGGGATCGCAACACCCAGTACATGCTCGATACGTAACAAGCGCAGTTTTATCGATTTGCTTTGTGGCAAGTGTGCAGGACAGCTCACTTGATTGACTTGACCTGGCTTGCCCCCACAAACCTGCATAATCAGGGTAGTGAGTCTGTCCATTGCCAGCGGTGCCAGCGCAGGATCAACCCCACGTTCATACCGGTGTGATGCATCTGTATGCATACCGTATTGCCTCGCACGACCCATGATGACCTGCGGGTCGAAATAGGCGGATTCAATAAATATCGAGTTTGTTGAATTACTTACAGCACTATCCAGCCCGCCCATAATTCCAGCCATCGCGACGGGACCACTTTCATCGGCGATCACCAGTGTATTCGCAAACAGTTCCCGTGTTTCACCATCCAGCAAAAGGATCTTCTCGCCTTCTCCCGCCAGTCGAACATGTATATCACCCTTGAGACATTCATTGTCAAACACATGCATGGGTTGTCCGGTTTCCAGCATCACATAATTGGCCAGATCAACAACCGGATTAATCGAACGAATCCCGGAAAGGCGCAGCCGTTCAGAGATCTCCACAGGTATTTTTTTACTGATATCGATCTGGTCAATGATGCGACCGCAATAACGGGGACAGCTGACCGGTACATCCAGAATTACATCGCGTGTATCTGCTATGGTCGGTGTTGTAGTCAGGACAACCGGCGCCTTGAATTCCATGTTATTCAACACCGCCACTTCCTTTGCCAGGCCAATCATACCCAGGCAATCTCCCCGGTTTGGTGTCAGTGACACCTCGATCAGGACATCATTCAATCGTAGATATTCATCCAGAGCAGTTCCTGGTATTGCATCACCGGCGATCTCAAAAAGGCCGCTGTCAATTTCGGACAATCCCAGCTCTGCCCCTGAACAGAACATTCCCTGCGAAATAACGCCATACAAGGTGGTTTCCTGAATGGTCTTATTCCCCGGTAAAACAGCACCTGGTAACGCCAGAGGGTAGCTGCCACCCGCCTGCACATTACTGGCCCCACAGATAACTGTACGCCTGTCACCACTGCCCACATCAACAACACAATGTTTCAATTTATCCGAGCCGGTCACTGTATCGACAATTATCACCCTGCCTGCAACAACACCTGAAAACGCTGGACGGCAAGCAGTGACAGACTCAATTTCGAGTCCAGCCATGGTTAACTGTACAGCGAGTTCGTCCACGGAAACCGGGAAATCGATCAACTCTCGCAGCCATGATTCAGTAAATTTCATTTTTATGCTTTCCGGATATCAAGCGGGTTACCAGGTGTATCAAACTCAGAACTGATTAAGAAAACGAATGTCATTTTCAAAAAAGAGGCGCAGATCATCAATGCCATACTTGAGCATGGTTAACCGCTCTACCCCCATACCGAAGGCCAGCCCGGTAAATTTTTCGCTGTCGATACCCACATTTTCGAGTACATTTGGATGTACCATGCCGCAGCCCAATACCTCAAGCCAACCATTCCTGCCCATAATATCCACCTCGGCTGAGGGTTCAGTAAACGGGAAATAGGACGGTCTGAAGCGAACCTGGAGATCCTGATTGAAGAAATTTCTCAGAAAGTCCTGAAGCAGTCCTTTCAGATCTGAAAATGTTATGCCCTCATCTATCAATAATCCTTCAACCTGATGAAACATAGGTGTATGTGTCATATCAGAGTCACATCGATATACGCGTCCCGGTGCGATAATTGCCAGTGGCGGCTTGTGTTGCTCCATGTAGCGTATCTGTACATTTGAGGTATGAGTACGCAGCAATAGTTCAGAATTGATATAAAACGTGTCATGCATTGCCCGGGCTGGATGGGTTTCCGGAATATTCAACGCCTCAAAATTATGATAATTGTCCTCGATTTCAGGCCCATCAGCGATCCCGAATCCTGCGTGGACAAACAACGCCTCGATTTCACGCAAGGTACGTGTTACCGGATGGATACCCCCTTGTTGCATCCCTCGTCCGGGCAAGGTGATATCAATCGTACTTGCCTTAAGCAAGGCTTCTTCATGCCTTAATTCAAGGTCCTGCCGACGTTGAACCAGCAAATCTTGCAGACGTTCCTTGGCATCGTTTATTAACTGTCCTGCCTGGGGCCTGTCCTCCGGACCAAGTTTTCCAAGTTCCTTCAGTCTGGCTGTCAGTACACCTTTTTTTCCGAGATAGGTAACACGAATCTGTTCAAGCGCATTAATATCCGCTGCCGAGCGTATTTCAGCAACAGCTGTTTCAAGGATAGAGGGAATTTCCTGCATGGCTGATTAAGACCTCTTAAATAAAAAAGAGGAAAGGGGTTTGCCCTTTCCTCTGCCTTTATATCAACAACAACCGGTTTTAACTGGCGAGGCGGGCTTTTGCCTGGTTTGCCAGCTGTGCAAAAGCAGCCTTGTCATGTACGGCGATATCGGCCAGTACCTTACGATCAATCTGGATAGCCGCCAGATTCAGTCCGTTAATCATACGGCTATAGGACAGACCATGCTCCCTTGCCGCCGCATTGATACGGATAATCCATAAAGAACGGAATTGACGCTTTTTCTGACGGCGATCCCGATAGGCATATTGCCCGGCCTTGGTAACAGCCTGGGTAGCAACGCGGAATACATTCTTCCGGCGTTCCCGGTAACCCTTGGCCTGACTGATTACCTTTTTATGCCTTGCACGCGCCGTGACTCCGCGTTTAACTCTTGCCATTTTTCAACACCTCAAATTATAGATATGGGATCATCCGGGCAACGGCCTTCTGATCACTATCATGAACCTGGTTCATGGTTCTCAGCTGGCGTTTCCGTTTTGTACTTTTCTTCGTCAATATATGACTGCGATGCGATTGTTTATGCTTGATTTTACCGGACGCTGATACGGTAAAACGTTTCGCTGCAGCCTTGATTGTTTTAATCTTTGGCATCTGTAACTCCGACTTCCTCTAGAATATAAATAAACTGTTATTTTTTTGAAGCAATTACCATCACCATCTGTCTGCCTTCCAGCTTGGGAAATTGTTCGACAGTTCCCAGTGCCGTCAGATCCTGTTCGATCCGCTCAAGCATTTTTGCTCCCAGCTCCTGATGTGCCATTTCCCGGCCTCGAAATCTCAAGGTCACCTTGACCTTGTCTCCATTCTCGAGAAAACGGGTGATGTTCCGCATCTTGACCTGATAGTCACCTTCTTCAGTTCCAGGCCTGAACTTGACTTCCTTGATCTGAATCTGCTTTTGCTTTCTTCTGGCAGCATGACGTTTCTTGTTCAGTTCGAATTGAAATTTGCCAAAATCCATTATCCTGCACACAGGCGGCTCGGCATTTGGTACGATTTCTACCAGATCCAGCTCGTTTTCTCCTGCAAGTGCAAGAGCCTTCTGAACAGACACAATTCCGATCTGCTCGCCGTCCTTGCCTATCAGACGGATTTCAGGCGCATTTATCTCTTCATTCAACCGATTCTGCTTTTCAGCTACGATATGTCATTCCTCCAAAATAGTTCGGCCGCGGCACGCGATATCCTGTTTCAGGCGCTGGGCGAAAACATCAACCGTCATGCTTCCGAGATCAGCACCGTCTCGCGTACGCACGGCCACGGTGTTAGTATCAGCTTCTTTAGCACCCACTATCAACTGATAGGGGATACGTTGAATTGCGTGCTCGCGGATTTTAAGGCCGATTGTTTCATTTCTCAAGTCACATTCTACTCTGAGACCTTGATTTTTCAGGGTTTCTGCAATTATTTTTGCATATTCGCCCTGATTACCCGTAATTGAGACGATAACCGCCTGTGTCGGCGCCAGCCAGGCCGGGAATGCACCGGCATAATTTTCTATCAAAATTCCAATAAACCGTTCCATCGATCCGAGTATGGCCCGATGCAGCATGACCGGGGTACGTTTCTGGCTGTTATCGTCGATATAGGTTGCCCCCAGTCTTTCAGGCATCGAAAAATCGACCTGTATCGTGCCACATTGCCAGATTCGACCAATACAATCTTTCAGGGAAAATTCAATCTTGGGACCATAAAACGCCCCTTCCCCCGGTTGTAACATCCATTCCAGGCCACTGGATTCCAGTGCTTGTTGCAGGGCATTTTCAGCCTTGTCCCAGATTTCATCAGTACCAACCCGTTGAACCGGGCGGGTAGACAACTTGACCAGAACTTCATTAAATCCAAAGTCTGAATAAACCGAGTACAGTAACTTCATAAAGTCGGAGACTTCTTTCTGGATCTGTTCCTCGGTACAAAAAATATGTGCATCATCCTGGGTAAATCCACGTACCCGCATCAACCCGTGTAATGCACCAGACTGTTCATTTCGATGACAACTTCCAAACTCCGCAAGTCGAAGCGGCAAGTCGCGATAACTCTTGAGGCCCTGATTAAATACCTGGATATGCGCCGGACAGTTCATCGGTTTGATCGCATATTCACGGTTTTCAGAGCTGGTCATGAACATGCCATCTGCAAATTTGGACATATGTCCTGATTTTTCCCAGAGAATGCGATCAATGACCTGCGGTGTGCGAATTTCCAGATAACCATGGTTAACCAGTTTTTCGCGAATATAGGTCTCAATCTCCCGATAGATAGTCCAGCCCCGTGGATGCCAGAATACCATGCCAGGGGCTTCTTCCTGGAAGTGCAATAATTCAAGCTTGCGCGCTATCTTGCGATGGTCCCGTTTTTCTGCCTCTTCGAGACGATTTAAATATTGCCTTAGCTGCTTTTTATCAGCCCAGGCCGTACCATAGATACGCTGTAACATCTCATTACGCGAATCACCGCGCCAGTACGCACCCGCCAGTTTGGTCAGCTTGAAAGCCTTTAATTTTCCTGTAGATGGTACATGTGGGCCGCGACACAGATCGATAAAATCGCCCTGCTGATAAAGCGACAACTGTTCGCCCTGAGGTATGGATTCAATAATCTGTGCCTTGTATTCTTCGTTGATTCCACGAAAAAAGGCAACAGCAGCGTCCCTGTCCTTTATCGACCGGCTGACGGGCAAATCCTGCTCGGAGATTTCGACCATTTTTTGTTCAATGGCGACCAGATCCTCAGGAGTAAACGGGCGGGCATATGCAAAATCATAATAAAAGCCGTTTTCAATAACCGGTCCGATAGTAACCTGGGCCTCCGGGAACAGCAGTTTTACTGCCTGGGCCATCAGGTGGGCACATGAGTGGCGAATAATCTCAATGCCTTCAGGATCCTTCTCGGTAATAATTCGCAGACTGACATCCGTATCTATGACCGTGGACCCGTCCACCAGGCGACCATCTATCTGTCCGCCAAGCGTTGCCCTGGCCAGACCTTGACCAATGTCCGCAGCAATATCCAGCACCGTTAATGGTTGATTGTATTCCCGATGACTGCCATCCGGGAGGGTAACACGTGGCATGATTTAACCCTTAAAATGCGTTCAGTGGTGACCCCCACAACAGGTCACTTGTTTAAAGATAAAACTAACAGGCACCGCTATACGGTGCCCGGGTGTCGAATCTGGTAGGCGCGATTGGATTCGAACCAACGACCCCCACCATGTCAAGGTGGTGCTCTAACCAACTGAGCTACGCGCCTGTAAATTCAAGGCTGGCTAGGATACAAAGGCGGCAACGAATAAACAAGCCTTTTATAATAAAAAACGGCTTAATCAGTTGAAGTATTCGTTATGCCCTGCTTCTATCCACACATTACAGCTTTAATAGCGTCGTCTGATTGGCAATTTCCTGTGCCTCTACAACCGACAAGGCTGTCATATTCACGATGCCACGGACCGTTGCCGCATTGGTCAGAATGTGTGCCGGCCGGGAATTACCCACCAATATGGGTCCAACTGTTACACCACCACCGGTCATCTTCAACAGGTTATAGGTAATATTGGCAGCGTCAATATTAGGCATGATTAACAGATTGGCCTTACCCTTCAAGCGCGAATTCGGGAAGGTAATATTGCGAATCTCCTCCGAGATGGCGGCATCCGCATGCATTTCACCCTCGACCACCAGGTTCTGATCCAGCTCCCGGAGGATTTGCGCTGCCCGTCGCATTTTTTTTGATGAGGCATTATTGCGGGACCCGAAATTTGAATGTGATAACAGGGCAATCCTGGGTTTGATCCCGAACCGCTGCAACGTTTTGGCACCCAACAGGGTTTTTTCAACGATTTCCTCAGCGGTGGGATTCACCGTTACATGGGTATCACTGAGGAACAGTAATCCGGTGGGCAAAATGACAGCTGTGACCGTTGACAGTGATGAAATATTTTTTTCCATTTCGATAATCTGGCGTATATAGCGCAAATGCCGGATATACGGGCCTTCACTGCCACATAACATCGCATCCGCTTCATTACGTCTGAGCATAATTGCAGCAATGACAGTATTCTGGGTACGTAATGTGGTTTTTGCCTCACCCGGCGAGACCCCTTTACGTCCCATCAAGTCATGATACTGCGACCAGTACTGGGTAAATCGTTCGTCATACAGCGGACTGACAATCTCAAAGTCCCGGCCGGACTTGATACGAAGCCCGAGCTCATGGATACGTTTCTCGATCACACTGGGACGACCGATCAGTATAGGCCTCGCGATTCCCTCATCCACAATCTGCTGGATCGCCTGGAGCACCCTGCGCTCTTCACCTTCAGCATAAACGACCCGTTTGGGATCCTGTTTGGCCTGTTCATATACCGGATTCATCAAGGTCCCGGTCTGAAAGATGAATTGTAATAACTTCTGTCGGTAGACCTTCAGATCGGCAATCTTCCGGGTTGCGACCCCACTGTCCATCGCTGCCTTGGCAACAGCAGGTGCAATACGCACTATCAGGCGTGGATCAAATGGTTTGGGAATAATATAGTCTGTACCGAACTGCAGGTTACTACCACCATAGGCCTTCGCTACAACATCAGAAGGTTCTTCGGTCGCCAGGTCGGCAATGGCGTGTACACAAGCGAGTTTCATCTCGTCATTGATAGTCGTTGCCCCTACATCCAGGGCACCCCTGAAAATATAGGGGAAACACAATACATTATTGACCTGGTTTGGATAATCAGAACGACCTGTAGCAACGATTGCATCCGGTCTTGCCTCAAGCGCATCCTCCGGCAGGATTTCAGGATCGGGATTTGCCAGCGCCAGAATTATCGGCTGGTTAGCCATTGCCTTGACCATTTCTTTCGTCAATACACCCGGTCCGGACAGACCGAGAAAAATGTCCACTCCATCCATCACTTCAGCCAGCTTTCTGGCCTCTGTTTTTTGTGCGTAACGCGCCTTGGACGGTTCCATATCCTTGTCCCGGCCTTGCCAGACGATCCCTTTGGAATCGGCGATATAAATATTCTCCCGACGCATACCCATGCTGACCAGCAGATCCAGGCAGGCGATGGCGGCGGCGCCGGCACCGGATGCGGCCAGTTTTACCCTGGCGATGTCCTTGTTAACGATGCGTAGCCCGTTACGCACAGCCGCGCCTACGATAATGGCAGTGCCATGCTGGTCGTCATGGAAAACCGGGATGTTCAGACGTTCCTTCAGCTTGCGCTCGATATAGAAACATTCCGGGGCCTTGATATCTTCCAGATTAATTCCACCAAAGGTCGGCTCCAGACTGGCAATAATGTCGACCAGTTTGTCGGGATCACGCTCATTTATTTCGATATCAAATACATCTATCCCGGAAAACTTCTTGAACAGCACCGCCTTGCCTTCCATAACCGGTTTGGCGGCCAGCGGTCCCAGTGCACCAAGTCCCAGTATGGCGGTACCATTGGTTACGACAGCGACCAGATTGCCACGGCTGGTCAGAAATGCCGCCTGTTCCGGGTCCTCTGCGATCTCTTCACAAGCGGCGGCTACACCCGGAGAATAGGCAAGGGCAAGGTCATGCTGATTTGCCAACGGTTTGGTCGCTGCGATGGCCAGTTTGCCTGGCGGGTCTGCCCGGTGATATTCAAGTGCAGCTTCACGTAATTTGTCTTTTTTACTCAACCTTGTTTCATCACTATTCATAAATCTCCCCGCCCGTTTCAGTTTGTTACTATTTCCAGCCCCGCCTCCCGCAACATCGAGATTTCATCACGTATATCTGCCGCTTTCTCGAACTCCAGGTCGCGTGCATGTTTGTACATTACTTTTTCCAGTTCGTTAATCTTTTTTGCAATCGTGCCCGCGTCCACTCCCACCCAGGGATTTTTATGTTCTGACACTCTGGCGTACTTCAGCGCCCGCTTTTTGTCCGTGTACGCGCCTTCCATTATATCGGCCACACCCTTTTGTATGCCTTTGGGTGTAATATTATGCACGCGGTTATATTCAACCTGAACTGCACGTCTTCTGTCTGTCTCGGCAAGTGCCCTCTGGATTGAACCTGTCATCACATCGGCATAAAGTATCGCCTTGCCGTTGATATTTCGCGCCGCCCGGCCTATGGTCTGTACCAGTGTAGTCTCCGACCTTAAAAACCCTTCCTTGTCTGCATCCAGAATGGCCACCAGCGAAACCTCTGGCATATCCAACCCCTCTCTCAGCAGATTGATACCAACGAGGACATCAAATTCACCCAGCCGTAAATCGCGGATAATCTCGACACGTTCGACAGTATCAATATCTGAATGCAGATACTTGACCCGGATATCATGCTCGGCCAGATATTCAGTCAGATCTTCCGCCATACGTTTGGTCAGTGTGGTTACCAGCACTCGCTCGTTAACCCCTACCCGTTTGTTAATCTCGGACAGCAAATCGTCCACCTGGGAAACCACAGGTCGAACTTCGACCTCAGGATCAATCAGACCCGTTGGCCTGACCAGTTGTTCAACGATCTGACCCGAAAACTGACGTTCATAGGGCCCCGGAGTTGCTGAGACAAAGATGGTCTGTGGGGCAAGCCGTTCAAACTCATCAAACCTTAAGGGACGGTTGTCCAACGCACAAGGCAGCCTGAAGCCATATTTGACCAGGTTCTCCTTACGCGAACGATCGCCCTTGTACATGGCACCCAACTGCGGGATGGTTGCATGACTTTCATCGATAAACAGCAAACCATCCGGGGGCAGGTATTCAAACAGCGTCGGTGGCGGCTCCCCGGGAGAACGGCCGGAGAGATAGCGGGAGTAGTTTTCTATGCCACTGCAATAACCAATCTCCAGGATCATTTCGATATCGAACCGGGTCCGCTGTTCCAGGCGCTGTGCCTCTACCAGCTTGTTAACTTTTCGGAAATATTCGAGGCGGTCCGCCAATTCAAGCTTGATAGACTCCACCGCATCCAGCAATCGGGAACGCTCGGTGACATAGTGGGTTTTGGGGTAGATGGTGGCTCTGGGAAGCTGGCGTATGATCTCACCTGTTAATGGGTCAAACCGGGAAATTGATTCGATATGTTCGTCAAACAATTCTACCCGAACGGCCTCACGTTCAGATTCGGCGGGATAGATGTCAATTACATCTCCCCTGACCCGGTAGCTTGCGCGATGCAACTCTATCTCGTTGCGCGTATATTGCATTTCCGCCAAACGCCGCAATACCGTGCGCTGGTCAATCCGATCTCCCCGATCCAGGTGTAATACCATTTTCAGATAGGCCTGTGGATCACCCAGACCGTAAATGGCCGACACCGTTGCTACGATAATACTGTCGCGTCTCTCCATTAAAGCCTTTGTTGCTGACAGGCGCATCTGTTCGATATGTTCGTTTATAGATGCGTCTTTTTCTATATAGGTATCCGTGGTAGGCACATACGCTTCTGGCTGGTAATAATCGTAGTACGAAACAAAATATTCGACCGAATTTGACGGAAAAAACTCGCGCATTTCACCATAGAGCTGGGCGGCCAGAGTCTTGTTCGGGGCGAGTATTAATGTGGGTCGTTGTTCGGACTGGATGATATTGGCAACAGTGAATGTCTTGCCCGAGCCCGTTACCCCCAGAAGAGTCTGGTGGGCCAACCCCTGTTTAATACCATCAAGCAGGCTTGCTATCGCATCGGGCTGGTCACCGGCAGGTGCAAATGTAGTCTGTAGCTGAAACTGGCCTTTCATGGGTCCATCATCGGCCATCACAATCCTGAATTCCAGTCCGGACGGTTCAGGGACATGGTCAGAGATGAATTTAGCAAAAAATTACCGTCATATGGATATTCAGTGTTGACCAATACGGGTAACGACAAGTACCATACGCGTCCTGATTATTCCTCGGTAGCTCAGTCGGTAGAGCGGGTGACTGTTAATCACTAGGTCGGCGGTTCGAGCCCGTCCCGGGGAGCCATATTTCCACAGACATCAGACTTCCATTTCGTATCAGTTCAGAATCAAAGTCTGGCTTTGATTTCACTTCCCAGATATGCGGCAAACTCTCCCTTCACCTCAGCATGTTTTAATCCATAATTCATCATGGCCTTCAGATAACCCAGTTTGGAACCACAATCATACCGCGTGCCTGAAAATTCATAAGCCAGTACAGGTTCCTCTTTCAGCAGGGCAGCGATACCGTCAGTCAGCTGAATCTCTCCGCCTGCACCCTTGCCCAGATGGGTCAGATGTTCAAAAATCGCACCTGAAAGTATGTAACGTCCCACCACAGCGAGGTTCGAGGGTGCAACGTCCGGCTTCGGCTTTTCTACGATGGCCTCAATCCTGTGCACGGGGCCAGCCACAGGGCTAATGTTTACAATTCCATATTTGTCTGTTTCTGAACGATTTACTTCTTCAATAGCGATAATACTGTGAGGATGTTGCTGATACACAGCTACCATCTGGCTAAGGCAACCGGTACTGTCATCGTCTATCATGTCATCAGGCAAGATTACGGCAAACGGTTCGTTACCAACCAGTGGTTGCGCACACAAAACCGCATGACCAAGTCCCAGCGCTTTTGGCTGTTCCACGAATGAACAGCTGATACCCGCAGGCAGGATGTCCGTGATCGTCTTCAGTAAGTCCAGCTTGTTGCGTGCCGCCAGTTCCTGTTCCAGCTCAGACGCACTGGTGTAATGTTCCTGTATGCTGGTTTTGGTTTTGGAAATAACAAAAATCAGTTCGGTGACACCGGCATTGATGGCCTCTTCAGTCGCATATTGCATAATTGGCTTGTCCACTACCGGTAACATTTCCTTGGCGATGACCTTGGTTGCGGGAAAAAAACGTGTACCAAGTCCTGCTACCGGGAAAACTGCCTTTCTAATCTTCATAAAATCTCAACCCTGCGTTATCGGAATTATGTTGCTGGTATTGTTCCTGTTACCTGACTGCTCCAGTAATACCGCCGAATCCAGAAGCTTCCTGATTCTGACATCATCAAATGTGGCGCAAGCCGCCTCCAGCTCGGAAATTATATCTGAAAGCTGCTTTGCATTTATATCGGGATGGCGCGCTATCAGGATCTTTTCATGTGATGTCCGGATCTTCTGTTCGCCTGCATAGAAAAGTTCTTCGTGCAATTTCTCACCCGGTCGCAGACCGGTAATCCTGATATCAATCTTCCTGTCAACGTATGGATTGGTTAATTTAATCATCTGTTCGGCCAGATAGAGTATCTTTACCGGTGTCCCCATATCCAGCACATATATCTCTCCACCCTGCCCCATTACGGCAGACTGCAGGATAAGCTGGCAGGACTCACGTATCGTCATAAAATAACGGGTGATGTCCGGATGCGTCACTGTGACCGGACCGCCATTACGAATCTGCTGTTGAAACAGTGGGACCACACTTCCATCAGAACCAAGCACATTACCAAACCTGACAGTAATAAATCGCGTATTACCACGGGTATTGCGGGTTTCACAATACATCTCTGCCAAACGTTTGGTCGACCCAAGTATGTTGACCGGGTTGACAGCCTTGTCGGTAGATATCAGTATAAATTTTTCAGCCCTGTATTTCTCGGCAGCATTTACGGTATAGATTGTGCCAAAGACATTATTCCTGACTGCCTCACGGCTTTCACTCTCCAGTATCGGTACATGTTTATAGGCGGCGGCGTGAAAGATAATCTGCGGTTTATGGTTATTAAATACCTGATCAACTTTCTCACGATCACAAATATCCGCAAGAACACCTGTTACCCTGAATTTATCCCTGTATACATCAAGTTCCTGCAACATCCGGTAAAGATTAAATTCGCTGCGCTCCAGGATAATGATTTGTCGTGGGTTCAATCCGCAAATCTGCCTGCACAATTCAGAGCCTATTGATCCCCCTCCACCAGTGACCATCACCGTCTTGCCGGAAATGGCCTTCTGTAACAGACTCCAGTCCAGTTCTATCCTGTCGCGCCCCAGCAAATCCTCAATTGAAACATCTCTCAACTCTTTCAATGAGGGGTTACTGCTGATCATTTCATTCAGTTTGGGCAAGGTCCTGACCGGCAAATTGGTGTTTTTTGATAATTCCACGATCCTCTGCATTTGTTCGTTACTGGCAGAGGGCACGGCTATGACAATAAAATCCGGCGCATATTTTTCTGCATGGACTTTTATCTGGGAGAGTGGCCCCAAAACCCTGATACCATGAATTTCCGACCTGCTTAATGCAGCATTGTCATCAATAAATCCGATCGGGGTATAGTTACCATCACGCAACATTTCGCGGGCCAACATTTCGCCTGCACGTCCGGCACCAATAATAAATATGCGTTTGCCCTGCCCGGTGGATCGCAGGTTCAGTGTATGGTCTTTCCATAATCGATAGCCCAGTCGGGGCCCACCCAGCAGGATGATCAGTATCATGGGATAGAGTATCAATACTGATCTTGGCACTCCCTCCAGCCTGAACAGGATAAAAAGACACAGGGTGATAATCATTGCACCCAGTATTGTGGCCCGGAATATATTCCACAGATCCGGCAGACTGGCGAAACGCCAGATACCCCGATACAGACTGAAGCGCCAGAAAATGGCCGATTGTATTACCAGTACAAATGGCAATGTATATAGACATACCTGCCATTCCGGAAAAGGAAAGGTCATATTAAACCGGATCCACCAGGCAGCGAACCAGGCAAACATAGCCATTCCCAGGTCATGCAGTATGACCAGAGAGCGTGTACTGATTATAAGCCTAGGTTTCATCCAGCCCTGTTACCATCTTTATAATTATTGTATTTAATCTGTACCAGCAACCAGAGACTGCCATTGAGCAGATATACCCCACCGGTTATCCACCAGGCATACACTTGATAGGTGTTAACCATAAAGGCAGCCGGTACCAGTATTAACAGATTAACTGAAATTGCTGCACAGGTCAGCTGTTTGTGACTCATTCCCATCTGGACCAGCCTTTGATAGGCATGTTGTCTATGCGCCAGATACCAGGTCTCGCCGGTCACGATACGCTTGATAAGGGTCATTGTGGTATCACCGATAAAAATTGACAACAGTACTAGCCAGACCGCAAACGGTACTGAGTTACTGACATCCGACGCCAGCGCTACAACACCAAAGACCAGTCCTACGAGACAGCTTCCAGCATCGCCCATGAAGATCCTTGCGGGTGGCCAGTTCCAGATCAGAAACCCTGTTGCAGAGGCAGAAACGACTATTAGAAGTATCGCCATCCCTTGCTCGCCTGCAAGCAATAAAATCCATGCGCCTGCCCCCGCAGTAATAACAGCCTGGGAGCCCGCCAATCCATCCGATCCATCCATAAAGTTGTACAAATTAATCAACCACATTATCCCGCCGGCAGCAATAACCATGTACACGAGTCTCGAATAATCAATCAGCTGGGAAACACCAGTGATCCAGAGTGTTACCCAGACTGCAGATAACAGATAAGTCAAACCGCGCCAATGAGCAGGCAACCCGCGTCGATCATCTATCCAGCCTGTAACAGTGACAAGTAAAGCAGCCGGTCCCAGGGCAATAAAAAAAACCGGGGAGACGAGGCTGGTCAAACGTAGCAGAAATAGTGTAACGAGTACCAGAAGTGCAATAGTAAGTCCACCACCTCGGGGGGTGGGCCTTATATGCAGGCTACGATGATTGGGATGATCAAGGATGTCGTTATTCAATGCATAGCAGCGTATCCAGCCCGTGAGTAACCAGGCAAAAATAACTGTCAGTAAATAGGCGGGTACTCCAGCCAGGTAAATACCAACCGGCACATTCATAACGGGCATAAACCCATGTCAAAGACGTCCAGGATCATCTGTTTTGGATAAACCAGTCAACTGTTCTCTGAATGGCGATCGCAGGTTTAACCGGAGGGGTCCAGTGTAATTCTGATCTGAGCTTGTCATCATTTATCGCCAGTGAAAAATACAACTTGTCCACAGTTTCATGCCTGCCTAAAAGACGGGAGATAATACGGACTATCGGTAGCGGTAGATAAAACAGGTGGGGAGGTTTGCCCATTGCCGATGAAAGCTCCTGGACCAGACGGGTGGTAGACATATCTACATCCTTTACCAGAAACTCTGTATTATTGATGCTGCCTGCCTTGACAAGTAGTTCGATAATGTCACATAAATTCTCTACGTATATCATACTGCGTCGATTTTCCACCCGGGCAAATGGCAGCCACCACCCGTGCCATACCATTTTCATCAACAGATAAAAATTTGCCTTTACCCCAGGACCAAAAACCAGCGGCGGCCGGAGAATGACATACTGCATATCGGTGTTCCGACATATTTCCCGAAGAGCATTTTCAGCTTGCAGTTTGCTATGACTATAGGGATCGATTGCTGACAACGGGCTGCACTCATTTAATGCAGTATTCTTTTCTGCTGATAAACCTGTGTGTTCGCCGTGTACCTTTACGGTACTTAGGAAAATAAACCGCTTGATACCTCTTTCAAGGGCGGCAGTTGCAAGTTCCCTGGTCCCGAGGGTATTCACCTGAATATAATCTGAGTGTACGACATTTTCCCTGTGTGCAATTCCGGCAAGATGAACTACCACATCAATTCCGGTCAATAATCGCTGGTAGTCATTATCCGGTGAACCTGAACAATATCCAATAGTTTCAACCGAAGCGGGGATGTCCCGTTTATTGCGGGTATCGCGGATAGCTGCACGGACCTGATAGCCCCTTCCCAGCAAGATCCTGATTAGATGGGTTCCGACAAATCCCTGCGCACCCGTTACCAGCACCATCGTCATTTCTGGAAAGTCCGGTCTCAACTGACCGAATTGTGCCGTCCAAAATCGTCATCAAGACGGACGATATCATCTTCCCCCAGATAGTCTCCGGACTGCACCTCAATTACTTCCAGCGGAATTGAATGTCGATTTTCGAGTCTGTGTTTTGCACCCAGAGGGATATAGGTAGACTCATTCACCTGCAGATCAAAAACCCGATCATCGCAGGTAACCGTTGCCGTACCTTGAACAACTACCCAATGCTCGGCGCGCCTGTTATGTAATTGCAAAGACAGCTTCTTGCCCGGGTTAACTACCAGTCGCTTGACCTGGTAACACTCTCCTGAATCCAGGGACTCATAGCTGCCCCAGGGACGATATACGCGCCTGTGACTGACTGCTTCAGACCGTTTTTTTTCGTTTAACCGGGATACAATATGTTTGACGTCCTGGGCATTGCTACGGTTTCCGATCAGAACCGCATCGGACGTTTCGATAACCAGCAGATCATCGCAGCCGAAGGTTGCTACCAGTCTGTCGTGTGACTGGACTATAGAGTTGCTGGTATTGTGGGTAAAAACATTTCCGAGAATGACATTTCCATTATTATCCTGACTCGAGATATCATATATAGCTGACCATGAACCGAGATCAGACCATCCGGCATTCATGCTGACCATCGCAAGATCATACTCACCCTTGTCTGCACATACCTTTTCCATTACCGCATAATCTATTGAATCTGCCGGACAATCACGAAAACTGTTCGCCAGTCTGAAAAACACGCCATCAAATGTACTCAATGATGTCAAATCGAAACATGCCTGATAGATATCCGGTCGATACCGATGTATCGCCTTTAACCAGACCGAGGCCTTCATCATGAATATACCACTGTTCCAGTAATAATTTCCGGCAGCGAGATATCCGGCGGCTGTTGCAGCATCCGGTTTTTCTACAAATGCATCAACGCTGTAATCATTGCCGGCAATCGGCTTGCCAGCGCGAATATATCCAAATCCGGTTTCGGGTGCGGCAGGCTGGATACCAAATATAACGAGTCTGTCCTGTAATGCATGTGCATAACCATCGGCGATGGCCTTATGGAATGAATCAGTATCTGCAATCAAATGATCGGCAGGCGAAATCAGAAGTACCGGGTCCTGATCAAGTACACGCAGTGCGGCGATAGTTAATGCCGGGGCGGTATTTCTGCCGACAGGTTCCAGAATAATTTCCGCCGGAGTGATGCCGGTACGGAGCGCATGTTCTGCAACGAGAAACCGGTGCTCCTCATTACAGATTATTACCGGCGCGTTAATTTTATATTCACCGTTGCCTGAACACACTCTTAGCAAAGTCTGCTGGAGCATCGAATGTTCCTGGCCAAAAGACAGAAACTGTTTTGGATAATGTTCCCTGGATAACGGCCACAGGCGTGTACCACCACCACCAGCGAGTATAACGGGACAAAGTGGCTTCATTAGTTCTGTCATTTATGACCTCTCAATAATACGTTATTTCTCAAGCAGCTGATTATACAGACTTATAGTCTCTGCATTCACGGCATCAACGTCAAAACTTGCTTCTACATATTTTCGTCCTGCCAACCCCATTTTATTACGTAGCTCGGCTGAATCCACCAGAGTCCGGATTGCTTCTGCCAGTCTGACCGGATTTCTGACAGGTACCATCAGACCATTCACGCCATCCACCACTACATCAGAGCAACCCGGGACATCGGTTGTAACAATGGCGCGTCCACACGCAGCGGCTTCCAGCAGCACCTTGGGCAGCCCTTCGCGATAGGAGGGAAGGCAAACGATATTGACCTGGCTGAATACCGAGGGCATATCTACCCGATGCCCCCACCATTCTATCAGACCATCTGCGACCCACTGCCCGACCAACTCATGACTTGTACTGGTCGGATTACCCGGATCGATATCACCTGCGACAACAAATCTTGCGTTGCATCCGGTGGATTTCAATAACCTTGCTGCATCAATAAACTCCGATATACCCTTATCTCTTAATAAACGGGATGCAAAAAGGACAATCGGTCTGTCAGTAACCACTTCTTGAGTATAATTAAATATCTTCATGTCCACTCCTGATCCGCGAATCAAGGTAGTACGGGAAGACACGACGAGCCCCAGACTTATCAGAAGATCCCTGTCTGTAGTGTTCTGAACGATGTTATTGACACGATTACCTTTTAAAAAGCAGGAAAGTAGTGGCAGTAAAAACCGTCTGAATAGCCGTGACAATTTTGAATCGGAAATAAACAGGAATCCAAGTCCTGTATAGGAGTTGACTACTACTGGCACCCTTGCAAACCTGGCTGCAATAGATCCCAGCACCACAGGCTTAAGCGCAATATGATGGACTACATCAGGTTTGATTTCACGATATATCCTGAATATTGTTGAGAGGGTAATGAGTTCCCCGGCAAGTGAACCTATCGAGCGATTCATAGCCAGTGGCAACAATATTAATCCTTCCGCGTTTATTGATTCTGTGTATTCACCTGATCTGGTCATGACAAAAACTTCATATCCCTGTTTCCTGACGGCCCGGGCGAGTGCCAGTCGATGTGACCAGAAATACCAGTCTTCGGTTACCAGATATAGTATTTTCTTCATTCCGACATCATTTTGTCTAATAACTGCCGGTACGATGCCAGGCAGGAGTCCATTGAAAATATGAGTCGGACCCTCTCCCTTGCCGCAGCCCCGTATTTTCGTGCTGTTTCCAGATTATTCGCCAGGTAGAGTATTGCCTTTGCCAGCGCAACAGGATCCCTCGGTGGCACCACCAGACCACACTCCTGGTCTATTATTGCCTCAGGATTACCTCCTACTGCTGTGACTATCATGGGCAGACCTGCAGCCATACCTTCAAGTACGGAGTTTGAAAAACCTTCATGATGTGAGACCAGCAGGCCTATATCAGAAGCGCACAATATATCGGAAACATCCTGACGCTGTCCGAGCCAACGGACCTTGTCTGACAGATCGTACTGTTTTACCAAATCAGTCAGATCCTTCCGTTGTTCAATTCCGGAACCTACACATAGAAGTATCCAGTGATGACCAATCTTGTCGCTTATCCTGGATAATGCAGCCAGCAAATCAGCATGTCCCTTGTATGGTATAAGATTTGCCACTATCGATAAAACGATTACATCTTCTGCAATACCCAGGTTATTGCGTGTACCTGCACGTCCAGAAATATCTGTATCAGCGGGTATATCGATACCATTGTAGATAAGCGTTAATTTATGTGATGGAACTCCCTCCTCGTCCCTTAATTGCCGTATAACCGCCTGACTGTTTCCCGCAATGGCATGTGTGAGTTTGTGTAACAGGGGTTCAAGTGATCTGATAAATGGCCAATTATCCTGATATACATTCAGGCTGCGGCGAAACATCAATGTTTTGCCAGTAGTACCAGTAAGAAACGCCGCTATCATACCGAGAAAATACGAGGATGGAAGGTAGAAACAGGTGACTGAGGCAGGAGTGCGGACAAACCGAGAAATCAGGTAGAGTATGGTGGAAACAGGTCCGATTACCCTGCGTAGATAAGGAATTCGTTGTGTAACCCGGACTATTTGAGGTGGCCCATAGACAGGTACTCCGAGACTCTGCAAACCGTCTGCAAGTTGCCCCCTGTGAGTCAGGGTTATAACGACCGGGCTCAATTTGTCAGATTTCAGTCGAGGTAAAATCCGGAAAAGGTGGGTTTCCGTACCTCCAATGTCCAGACTGCCAATAACAATCCTGACTGTATGCTTGTCGCGATTATTGCTCATGGTTATTGATCCGGTTGTGGTCGTCTACCCACGAATCCAACGATCATGCCAGGCTTGATACATCAAAATCGGCCATAATTGATAATGCCAAGCTATTTCTCCGGAAAGGTGTTGCTGCCACTTTTTCTGCACCGGCCCGGAACGAAAGATACCCTGTCGATTCAATCTGTCTTCAGCCAGTAAATCACCAGCCCATTCTTTTAACGGCCCCCGTAACCATTTATCCAGTGGCACACCAAATCCCATTTTGGGCCTGTCTGTCAATTCCAAGGGGACATATCGTGAAAGTATCTGCCTCAATAACCACTTGCCTTCATTCCCGACAATCTTTAAATCGGCAGATTGATTCCAGATAAACTCGATTATACGATGGTCCAGAAACGGTACCCGGACCTCAAGAGATGCGGCCATACTCGCCCTATCAACCTTGACCAGGATATCATCTGGCAGGTAGGTTACAGTATCGGCATACATCATCCGTTCTGTAAAGTTTGTGATTCCCTCAAGAGCGGTGCGGTGAGACTCAAGCATGTCCATTTCACTGGCGCCAATTACTATTTCTTCCGGGTGTGTCCAGAGGCATATCAAACTGTTATAAACTGCATCAGGTGAGTCTGAATCCCACACTCCGGCGAGTTTATGCAACTTATGTCCGAACTGGTTATATCGAAGTGACCCTGGCAAGAATGGTCGGACTGGTCTTGCCAATAAGTCAATGTATGCAGCCGGAATGCCTCTTATCAGCTTGCCGCCAGCACGACGCAAAGACAACGGAATTTTACGGATTATATTCCAGGCATCCAGACCAACAAGATAACGACTATAGCCACCAAACAATTCGTCCCCACCATCGCCGGAGAGTGCTACTGTGACATCCGTCCTGGCAAGACGTGACAAAAGAAATGTTGGGATCTGGGACGAATCTGAAAACGGCTCATCAAAATAATCAGGAATATCAGGTATAACCGACAAGGTGTCGGCCGGGCTGACATACAGTTCCGTGTGTTCAGTTCCAAGGTGTGCAGCAATTGCCTGCGCATGGACGGCTTCATCATATCCGGTTTCATTAAAACCTATGGTAAAGGTCTTTACCGGTCTGCTGCTGTTAACCTGCATTAACGCAACAATCAGTGATGAATCTATACCGCCAGATAAAAATGCACCAAGCGGGACATCGGCCATCATCTTGTCCCTTATCGTCGTAACCAACAACTCATGTAATTGGTCAACCACAATAGCGGGATCAACCTTTCGATTTCTGGATGCTGTTCCTGAAAGGACAACTTCTTTCAGGCTCCAGTATCGAACCGGATTACCCGGCCGGTAGCCATTTTCAGGGGACAATTCAATATATGAACCGGGGAGTAATTTGTAGATACCCTTGTAAATACTGGTTGGCCCGGATATGTAGGTATATTTCATCTGTAGCGCAATCGCAGAACGATCAACCTCTCCACGCCAGTGAGGATGTACCGTCAAGGCCTTTAGTTCCGAGGCGAAACCAAAAGTATTGTTAAATCTGCCGTAATAAAGTGGCTTTTCCCCGATTCTGTCCCGGGCCAACATCATGCTGCGATTTTGCCTGTCCCATACAGCCAGCGAAAACATGCCGACATATCTGGTGAGTGCACTTGCCAAACCCCACTGCTGTATTGCACAAATTGCAACTTCAGTGTCAGAGGCACCCCTGAATTGATAACCACAGTTTTCAAGTTCTATTCTGAGTTGCTGATGATTATATATTTCACCATTCAGCACCATTACATAGCGACCATCATGGGACAACATCGGCTGATGTCCTTGCTGGCTAAGGTCAATGATAGAAAGTCGTCTTTGCCCCAGTGCAATACCGGATGACTCATCACACCAGATTCCTGAATCATCAGGGCCACGATGCACGAGTGTTTGGGTCATCTTTTCACAGGCAAGTGATAATTCACTTCTGGATGAAGAAGAATCAATTGTTATAAATCCTGTAATTCCACACATCTATAAAGTGCCTGGTCCAGTTGATAAATGCCAAGTATGGGTTGCCATAAATTGAGGCTTATTGTCCAGCATTCAACCCTGATAGGTTTTGACGATCCGATCTACAAGGTTATTCCAGGCATACTTTTCCTCAACATCATGAAAGGTATTCCCGGCGAGTTCCGGATATAAGTCCATTGCGGACAGAAGGCCGTCTATCTTTGAGTACCACTCGTATGAGTTGACTAGAAACCCGTTATAGCCGTCTCTGATAGCCCTGGCGTAAACCGATGTAGGAGTTGCCATACTCAGGGTGCCGACAATTCCTGCCTCGAAATATTTAAGCTCGGATTTGGAATTGGTAAATGCATTAACCTGCAAGGGAACCAGGTTAATCTCGACCTCACCTATCAGCTTTTGCAGGGTGATATAGTCCTGCAATGGGTATCGTTCTATTCTGTTTGACCATTCTGCAAGCCTCTTGTCAATATCAAGAAGCCCGACTATCCGGAGTTTCAGATTGTCATATTTTCCGAACAGGGCAATCAGCGGATCTGTCAGCATTTGAAAATCATGATTATGTGAATGAGACCCACTGAAATATCCCAGATAGAGAGGTCCCTGACGTGCGAAGCCAGACGCCTTCTTTTGCCGGTATATTTGTCTGGAATAAACCAGTTGTTCTTCATTGAGATAATTCGGAAGTACTGTTACATCCTTCCCGGAATACTGATGAATTCTATCTGCCAGGAACTCATTCGTAGTAACAGCATCATCACATAATGCAAGGCTTGCGGCATATCTGGCGCAATCTCCGTACCAGTATTGCCAGACTTCCTCACGACTGAACCGGGTATAGTTTGCATCTGCACTCTTTATAGTGAGGTGCATGTATGCAGGGTCAAACATCAAATCATCTATATCAAAAACGATCCTTACACCCTTGTTACGTGCCACGGCAAGCACATGCCCGAGACGATCGCAGTATTTACCACGACAAACCACCAACACATCTGTTTTCTCTACCACATCGGATAGTCTGTCAAGTTCACCATAATAAAACCAGGCAGCAGAAACATCACCACCCAGACTATTCAATGAATTGACCATATTATATATCCGGTACCTGAAGGTGCCAGAATCTGGCATCAGACCATAATAAAAGGCAATCCTGAATTTTCCGTCCGTCAGCGTCTGAAGCCGGCTAGAATAAGGTACATCCCAGGTTTGCCTGTATTGAGCCTGTGGAATATCAAGCCGGAACATAATGCTTACTTGACACTCCAGTTAATGGCGAAATTTTCAACTATATTTTCAAGTTGGCGCAAGTTATGTCCTGATTGCTCAAACGTATACTCAATCCGTGTATCATCCAGGCATAATCCCTGTGTCGCGATGTTATCAAAACCATCGGCCACCAGTTCATCAAGCAGTTTATGAGAAACCACTACAAAGTGGATGTTCCTGTTGGCGTAAATACTGGAACAGAACTCCCTGGATGTGTTATCCGCGCACAGTTTCCTCTCATCTTCCCTCATCAGGTATACTACATTTTTTTCATCAACACACCGGATAATCCTGTGCGTTGCCTGCCATGTGGTAGTTATAAAAATATCATTCGCGGCAACATCAATTTCGGAGTTAGGTTTGCCCGGTATACATTCGACGAATGTTATCTGTTTTAAATGCCTGACCTTGCATTCCATTACCAGTTTATACAAACGGGCAGAGTTTAATGGTGATTCAGATATTATACGTGGCTCGTAATTCCGGTTTACAGCTGTCATAATCAGTAATGCAAGAGCGATACGTTCTGCATCATCATTCCCGGCTGTAATCCCTGTCAGCATATTGACTCTTGACGAAAATCCTGGACTGGGGAAAATCCTTACAGGCGTGAGTGCATTCTGTTCACCTGTTTTACGTAATCTGTCAAAAATGTCCAGAAAGCATGGCCTGAATAAACGATATGCTTTTCTGGCCGCTTTTTCGCAAAATGTTATAAGGCCGGATTTATCCAGGTAGTCTGAGGCGTCTTTTAATATTTGTACCAATTATTTTCCCGGTTCGATATCACGAACATCATGGTTTATACGCACGTTACAGTTGACAACCTGATTAGGTTCAAGCTTGTCAGACATGCGAATTACTTGTATTTCATAAAGAGTGCCAGATATATAATCGCACCCAGATACTGACAACCCTTTAGAAAGAAACCTATATAATTATCTGTAGTCTTGGATTCACCTACAGTTCTTGGAACAAGTATGTAAGGGATTTCCCGCACCTTGTAATTACCCTTGAGGATGTAATGCAGCAAGTACAAAAGATAATCGCCATGATCTCCGCGAATCTCGTGACCTTCAATTACAAATCTCCTCATTGCTATCAGTCCACCCGTAAAATCCGTATGTTTGACTCTGAATGCAAATGCAGCAAATGAACTTAGCCATCGGCTAAGTACGCGGTTAATCCGGGACAACATGGTTGCACCCTGCACCCCTTCACACCTGAGGTCTGCCCCACCCGGCATCCAGCGGGAACCAACGACGACATCATAACCTTCCTCAATAACATTGATAAGTTTCGGAAGATTATCCGGTCGCATTTGCATATCGCTATCCATAAATATAATTATCCGGCCAGACGACGCCTTCACGCCGTCACTCAGGGCAGATGCCAAACCACGTTTGTCAGTCCTGTTTATCAGTGTTACACAATCATCTGATTTTGCCCTGTCAGCAACAACTATATGTGTACCATCCGGTGAATTATCGTCAACTACGATAATCTGCAGATACCAGCCCCCCAGGACCTCTTCCAGCCCTTCTATCAGCGCCAGGATGTTTTCACGCTCATTATAACTGGGCAGGATTACACTGATATCAGGCTTGACCTGATCATGAATATAGGATTTTACCAAGTATCACCTCCTGTTGTTGATGCTGCAAATTTCATAAACCCTGCCGGTTTCTGATGAAATTGGTACCCAACAACATAGCCCCGATTATAAAATCGAAGAGTATAACCAAAAAATGCAGAACAACAATAAATCCTGCGGCTGCATCGACATCATAGTTGCCCCCTGTCATTAACTTTATAGCCAGCAAGAAGGCAAAGTGCATGGTGCCGATAGCTGATGGGGCGCTTGGGATAGCCAGGCTCAGAGCGGAGAAAACCATCAAAACCAGGGGCGCATATACAGGAAGGTTTAACAGCGCGAGAAATGGCCATGAAACCAGATAAAAAATGATTCCTATGCATGACCAAGCTGCCAGGAAATATCCGCCTGATCTTAATACCTGCCTCGTTGTTTTAAACAGGTAGAGCCCCCCGAGTAATTCAGTATTCAGTGAATCGATACGGATAAAAAAGGACACGGGCACAACATTTTTCACAAACACAAGAAGCAGTTTGTTAAAGCGGATATACAGGAAAATAAGGGAAACGATGACTGAAATAGCGAGTATTGAAATTACCAGCATATTCTCCACTATATGGGTGGATGCAGCCGTGATTATAAAAAACAGGATTACAAAAAAGGTAAAATCAACAAGCTTTTCCAGCAGTACATACGACAGAAGTTTCGGTTTGCTTAGGCCTGATTCACCGGACAAAAAAAAACCCTTAATAATTCACCGATTCTGGCAGGAAGAAATACATTGTAGAACTGTGCCTTAGCGATTGCAGTAATCGAGACCGCGAAAGGTATGTCTGACTTCAGAAAATACAGATTGCTATTTTGATACAAGGCGCGAAATGTAAAGAATAATATATTCACGATCAGCGCCAGAAAAAGCAATGGCATACTTACATGATTAATATTTTCAGACAGGGCGCCATACTCCACGTCACGAAAAGTAAGGTATAAAAAAACCAGACTTATCAAATATCCTGAGTAGCGCAGAAAGGCATTCATTATGTTGATCGTCCCGGATTAACTACACATTCAACTCGTGAACAACAATATCAACAATTTCATCTACCAGCTTTTCTGTCAATGTCATCCCGCTTGGAAGGTAAAACCCCCACTTATAGGCATGATCAGTATTAGGATAACTTTCACCCTTGAACAGTCCAAGATCCTGTAAAACTGGCTGACTGTGCATACCCATAAAAAATGGACGAGTACCGACATTATGCGCCTTTAGTCGGTTCATCATCTCTTTGGCAGTAATACCTCGTTCTGGATCAAGTTCGACTGAATACATCCAGTATACTGATCGTGCCCATTTCATTTCAGGCATAAATCTAAGGCCCTTAATACCCGTAAACTTATGGCGATAATATTCACCAATCCGACGCTTTATCCCTACAAAACGTTCAATCTGTTCAACCTGCGCCAGACCAACAGCCGCCTGCAGGTTGGTCATCCGGAAGTTATATCCAAGTTCGGTATGTAAAAAACGCTGTTCTGGCCTGAAACACAGATTTCTATATGATTTGGCACGTTCAGCAATTGTCTTGTCATTGGTAACAACCATGCCACCTTCACCGGTCGTAATAATCTTGTTGGCATAAAAGCTGGTCGCTGCAACATCTGACATGCTTCCACACTTGAGCCAGGTTTTATTACGATGTGTACTCAGATATTCAGCACCCTGTACTTCTGCAGCATCCTCAATAATCTTCAAACCGTGCTTTTCAGCAAGAATGAAGACTGTATCCATATCAACCGGGTGTCCATAAATATGCACTGGCATTATGGCCCGGGTACGTGTGGTGATCCTTGATTCTATCTGCTGCACATTCATAGTCCAGGTGTGTGGATCAATATCAACCAGTACCGGGATCAATCCAAGACGAACACAGGCTATTGCACACGAAATAATGGTAAATGAAGGCATTATAACTTCATCACCAGGCTTGAGTCCCGCCGCATATAAGGCAACTTCCAGCGCGGCAGTGCCATTCGATACTGCGACACCGTACTTACAACCCACATACTCTGCAAACGATTTTTCAAATTTTTCGACAAACGGTCCTTCACTGGATAACCAGCCTGAGTCGATACACTCGTTGAGGTACTTTCTTTCATTCCCGTCGAGCAACGGTTCATTTACAGGATAACTTTTCATATGCTTTTGATATCCAGTCGTGATTCATTCACAGTATCAAAACGCACCTTGTCCTGCACTCCGACATACGGACCTTGTTTGATTTCCACCATTACAGTATCTTCCAGCATAGTAAACCCATGCCCCCCACTGGACAGGTATATAATATCGCCTGCGCCCGCAATATGACTTTCCAGATAGTTCTGGTTATCATCGTAAAGATCCATACGAACCTTTCCCTTTTTGATAATCAGAACTTCCTGGGTTCGCATCACCTTGCGTTCCACAATTTGATGAATGTGCGGTGTAACCTGATGACCAACTGACCAGGACATGGCGCCTACTTGCTGGGCAGAATCATCTGATGTATAGAACTCTATGCCTTCATCAAGCGAATCACCTCGCAAAATTATTGCAATCAGCTGGCCTTCATTAACTATTCTGACTAAATTCATATTATTTTAAAACTTTTATAACCAGTGATTGAGGGTATGAATCCATCTTTCCAAAGAAGATAAAATCAGATCTGATACTCATCCTTTGAAGATTCTCATTAAAAAAGGCAATACTGGCCGGTTGAATGCGATCAGCAAAATGATAGTATAAATACTTGTCACTGAAATCATCAAGCCGATGTGGAATCGCAATAGTTTTACCATCCTTGTCATAGGCCCTGATGACAATATCATCAACAATGTTGTGATAACCGTGATTTACGAGCATTATACCTCGTAATTTAAGATTGGCATTTACTTTTGAAAAGTCGATTAGATTGGTTTCGACGAGCTTGTTTTTGTCATGCTTATCTGTCACCAAAGATGATTCATCTATAATATCAAATCTAAGGACCTCATTATCCTTGGCCAACCCCCAGTTAAAACCCTCCGGAGGGTTGATTGGTATATAGTAATTCTCATTTTGCATCAGATGTCGGTATCTCTCCCAGTTGGATAATGATGCACTTCCTGCATAGACGTCCTGATAGTAGTAGAAAGGCAATATATGGAATAGCACTGGCAATATTGACAAGACCACAGTTGAAATCCGGGAAAAGTAATCTCGTAGTCTGGTGTTTGACAGGCCTGAGATAGTCACCTGCACAGCATTATAAGCCAGAACCATCAGTGATATATACGTAATATAATTTGAATATGCCCACCAACGCATGGGATCATAATGGATGATGCTCCAGTCAACACGCACTGAAGCAGGCGAACTGAAAGCGATCAGATATACCAGCAACAGGATAATAATCTGTGATGCGATAAAGAATTTCAATACAAAATATTTCCGTTTTATATATAACTGATAACACATCAACAGAATCAAGATCACGGTAATGAAAAGCAGGGATGTAAGGATATAACGTCCGCTCAACTCCTTGAAAATAACTCCCAATATCGTCCGAAAATAATATAAGACAGTTATATAGACCGGCTCTATAAAACTTCCGATACCAGTTATTACATTATATATACCTGAATCTTTCTGAACAGACCAGTATAACTGGGCCATTATCATAACGAATGACTGCAACCCAAGCGAGACACATCCTGTACCGTAAAAGATTATGTCTCGTACTTTACGTTTCTTTATGGCCAAAAATAGCAGAATTGTATAGACAGGAAGAAAAGCAACCATATTTGGCCTTGCGATCCCTACCAGAAAAAGAAAAATAACCAGTGTGTAAAAAAGCGATGTTCCGATCCTGTTTTTATCTACAAAAATAAACAGGTAATAAATCATGACCCCAAAGAGGTTGGCATGTAATAGTTGATACACTTCCACATAAGGGGTCAACCCCAAGGATAATCCGATCATAAACCTTAGATAATCAGATTTTATCAATACACGAAAGTCACGCATATTGATCAATGAAACAGAAAATGCGATAAACAACAGAAATAAAAAGTTAATTACACCCGGAAAATGATCTTCAACCCCGAAAAAATTGACCAGGACATATGATACCAGCAATTGAAATGTAACGAGGTAATCTGCTTCTACAAATGTCAATAACTCAAATAATGTATTACTCCTTGCCCTTTCAAAAAATATCGTCATTGTTTCTGCATAAAACTCCGGTGTAACTACTAAAGATGGAAGTTTTATCAGTACAGCAATTACCACTGAAAAAAATGAAATATAAAAGAAATAATTCACCTTCGATTTCGTCAATATGGCAACTACAAACATTACCAGAATCTTGCTCATATTGAGCAAAGATTGCGCTGTAGATTCTCTACTGGATTGAGTAGTACGATGAAATGAAACACGTTCATTACCAATGCTGGCAGTATCTTTCATGCCCCCTCCCCGAACAAATAATACAAGATGTGACCAATCATGCCTTGAAACAATAATTTCAGGTTGATTTATAATTATTTATATTAAATATAATTCCGGCCAAAAAATAATGTTTTTGCGATCGAGGAAATATATCCCCAATCACTACTTACACCTGAAAACACTTCCCCATGTTATTACTGACAGAATCATCCATGAACTATAATCCTGATATCACTATGGTCTCGCTGGATTCAAGTTTTCCAAACATCAGAAAATCAGGATTAATTTTTATACTTTCCAACTTCTCATTAAAAAAACGCAGACTATATGGGCGCACGCGTTCTGTAAAATAATAATACATATACCTGTCCCTGAATTCATTCAATCGATGGGGAATTGCGATTTCCTTGCCTGATTTGTCGTAGGCCTTTATGATGAGATCTTTAATACTGTCATAGTAATCGTGATTTATCACGAGAATACTTCTGAGCATTAGTTCGCCTGAAGTATCAGAAAGTTGTACACCACTGACAGGATCCTTATCCCTGATATCAATTCGAAGACCTTCGTTATCTTTCCAGATGCCCCATTGGTAGTTCTGGATCGGATTTGTGGGAATATAATAGTCATCTTCTTTCAAAAGATGACGATATCTTTCCCAGTTTGATAAAGAGTCGTGTCCACCCCATGGGTCCACATATCTATAGAACGGGTGTATATGAAATACTACCGGTAATAATGCCATCGCGAGTACTGCACCACGTAACAACAACTCATGTAACCTGATTGAGCTTGTTTTAGTCAGTATTTTATCGACTACAGGTATTGATACCCCGGAAAGGGCTGCTTCAACGGTATTATATGCAAGTACCATTAACGAGATATACATTACATAGTTTGAATATATCCACCAGCGCATCGTGTCATAACGCATCATTTCCCAGTCTATTGTGATCGGTGAGCTGAATGCTACAAAATATAACAGACCAAAAGTTATGAGCTGGGAGACACCAAAACAATATAATGCAAGATATCTTTTTTTGCGGTACAGATAGAAACACGAAATGAGGATTGCGGCTGAAACAATGCAAATCAGGGTTAATATCAACCCCGTACCGTTGATTTGCTGATTGAATATTACGCCCAGCATGGTACGGAAGTAGTGATTAACTGTTGCTTCCAGCGGAGCAAAAATACTGGCAATTCCAGATATATCATTATAGATACCTGTGTCTTTCCTGACAGACCAGTAAAGTTGCGCCATTATCATCACATATGACTGAAGGGCCAGAGAAACACATCCTGCGCTGTAAAATACAATATCTCGAAAACGATGTTGTCTTATAGCAAATATCAGCAAAACCAGATATACAGGGAAAAACGCAACCATATTTGGTCTGGAGATGCCAACCATAAACAGCAAAAAGGTTATGGCATAAAAAAACCAGCGGTTAAACTGGTTCTTGTCAACAAACATAAACAACATGTAAATCATGATACCGAACAGGTTCGAGTGCAGTAATTCATACAGCTCAAAATTCGGAGTGAGTCCAACTGACAAGCCGATCATGAATCTGAGAAAGTCTGAGGCAATTAATACCCTGAAGGCTCGCAGATTTATCAGTGAAGCCGAAAAGGCAACAAAAAGCAGGAATATAAAATTGACTGTGCCAGGAAAATAATCAATAACACCAAATACGCGAACCAGAATATATGAGACCAGTAACTGGAAAGAGACCAGATAGTCTGCCCAGACATATTTCACCAGACCCCAGACAGAATTCTCGCGGGCTTCCTTGAAGAATATGGTCATCGTTTCCGCGTAGAACTCTGCCGAGGTGACCAGAGCGGGAAGCTTAATCAGGACAGCTGTTACAATTATAAGAAATGACGCGCAATAATAATAATTTATCCCGGCATTCAATGTCCGGTTTTCCAGCACAAGCAGTTTCGTTATTGCCATGTCACAGGCATGATTTATCCTGGCTATACCGGTATTATAATTGGCGGCTCTGGTAAAGTCGCTATTCATCTTGTACAGACTTGATGTCCGATTCAACCATTAACCTGACCAGTTCACGAAATTTGACCTTTGGCTCAAATCCGAACTTCTGTCTTGCTTTTGAAGTATCACCTATCAGCACACTGGTTTTGGTCGGGCGATACAGGGCCTTGTCTGATATCACATATTTTTCAGGATCCAGGTTCACAATGGAAAAAGCTGCATCCACAAACTCCCGGATTGAGTGGCCTTCGCCGCTGGCGATAATATAGTCATCAGGATTGTCCTGCTGCAAAATTTGCCAGGCCGCTTCCATATATTCCCGGGCATAACCCCAGTCTATTCTGGCGCTGAGATCACCCAGTTTCAATTTGTCCTGTTTGCCGGCAGCGATCCTTGCAACAGAGCGCGTGATCTTTCTGGTGACATACTCCTCCGTCCGGCGGGGTGATTCATGATTGTAAAGTATGGCAGTGGCAGCAAATATTCCATGCGCCTGACGATAATAACGAACCAGATAATAAGCCTGGATTTTGCACACAGCATAGGGACTTTGCGGATTAAAAGGCGTTAATTCGTTCTGAGTCAAATCCTCGTTTAATCCAAACATATTCGAGGTACACGGCTGGAAGTACCTGATGGCCGGATTGACTTGTTTGATAATTTCGAGAATACGCCCAACGGCTGCACCAGTGATATCCATGGAGTAATCGACCATATCATAACTCCATGCCACATGGTCCTGATCCGCTTCATTATAGATTTCATCAGGTTTTAGCTGTGTAATTATACGATACAGTGACGTTGTATCCGCCAGGTCACCACGCTGTAGAAAAAACCTGACATTGAACAATTCAGGATTGTCTACAAGGTGCTGTATATTGCGCAGATTGCCCGTAGCAGAACGCCTTACCATCCCATGAACTTCATATCCTTTTTCGAGCAGAATTTCTGCCAGATAGGATCCGTCTTGTCCTGTTACACCCAATACCAGTGCTTTTTTCAATTTATTAACCCATCCAGTGTATTAAAAGATGTCATTTTTTTCAGCCGTTCGGGAAGTTGATCAAACCAGCCCCAATCATCACTCTGGTCATCGAGCCTGACGTCACCGGATTCAGCCATCAACAAAAAAACTATACTGATAGTATGTAAACCTGTTGCTGGATTTAACGGACTCTTGTCAAAGAAGTCTTCATAAACACCGAGCGGCATGATTATCCGTGACCCGATACCGAGTTCCTGACTTACCTTGCGCAGTACTGCGTCATGCAGGGTTTCATTCTTGAGCAAACGCCCTCCCGGCACCCAGTATTCCCCGAGCAGAGGTTCATTTTTCCTTCTAATCAGCAGGTACTGGCCCTTCTGATTCATGATTACCGCATCGATGCAGACTATCGGCATCTGCTCGACGATATTTTTATAATCCTGTTCCGGTATCATTTAACGTCGCGAATGGTAATCTCGCGAAAATTCGGCAGAGGAACGATAAAAGTACCACCCGAGTCCAGCCATTCTGTCTCCCTGCGCACAAATTCATCGGTAAAACCGAAAGGCAGGATTAAAAAGACATCCGCCAGCTTTCTGGCCTCATCTTCAGAAATTATAGGGATGTCAGTCAAGGTATACTTGCCCCATTTTTCAGGGTTTTTGTCAGCAACTGCAATTATATCCTCACTACCAAGGTCATAATATTGCAGTATGCAATTTCCCTTCGTAGATGCCCCATAACCATAAATTTTCTTGCCTGCGGACGCCGCCTTTTTTATATAGGCCCGGCAAAGTTCGCGATTCCTGTCAAGTCTGTCCTTGAACGCAACGAGATCTTTAGCCGTATAGTTTTCAGCAAAATCAATACTGCCTTTGTCCAGATGACGGGCAAATATCCTGTAACTACCCCCATTAATGCTGTTCTCTTCAATTTTGTATATCTCAAGTCCGTTATGTTCGAACAGATACCTGAGGGACTTGTAAGTGTAGAATTCCAGATGTTCATGACAAATATTACCCAGATCATTATTATCAAGCATCGGTTTGAGTGTCATTAACTGGGCAATGAATACACCATCTTGAGCAAGTGCTTTTGCCGCATCACGTATAAACTGGTTCGGGTCTTCCATGTCGTAAAACATTCCCAAAGCCGTGATTGCCTTTGCCTTGGGCAGACCGAGTTTTTCATAGTTCTCAATGTTCCAGAAATCATGAATTACGTGGCTGCATCTTGTCCGTAATTCCTGCTGCAGATTTGATGCCGGTTCACAACCAACGGTAATGGCTTTGCCGGCCAGATTACCAAGCATGGTACCGTCATTGGCTCCGATATCCAGAATAACGTCATCAGGTTTGATATTAGCGATTTTTACAGCGACTTCTGCAATTTCCTTCAAATCACGTTTGATAGTCTCGTTTATGCCGGACTTGTACCAGTAGTGTCGCGAATAAAGCAGTTCCTGTGGTGCTGTATGTTTTAACTGGAACAGATCACAGGTCTTGCAATGAACTACATCCAGCGGACATTTGCCGTTTCGGCCTTTCTGTGCAGGATTATCCGGAAAATCATTTATATATTGATCACCAATTGAAATGACATACTCCAGTTTGTCAGCACCGCACAAACGGCAGGTTTTACGTTCTATATTTTCCATTTCTGACCCCGGATTACTCTATAAATTCTTGTTATTGACCTGGCCCATGCCATATGTTTCGAGGTCATACCTGACCATGATCCTGATAAGTTCTTCGAATGTCGTTGCTTGAGGGTTCCATCCCAGCTTTTTCTGCGCCTTGGTGGAATCACCTATCAACAAATCTACCTCGGTAGGCCGGAAGTAGTAAGGGTCTATTTCAATAATAACCCGACCCGTTTTCACATCTATACCAACCTCATTTACCCCCTCCCCGGACCACTCAATCGTAATGCCAACCTCTGCGAAAGCCTTCTCTGCAAACTCCCGCACTGTATGTGTAGTGCCCGTAGCAATCACATAATCATCAGGCTCATCCTGCTGCAGGATTCGCCACATACACTCAACGTAGTCCTTGGCGTAACCCCAATCCCGCTTCGCATTAAGGTTACCCAGATAGAGTTTATCTTGCGTGCCTTTGGATATTCGGACAGCAGAAAGAGTAATCTTTCTGGTAACAAAATTCTCGCCACGACGTTCTGATTCGTGATTGAAAAGAATACCGTTGGAGGCATGCATATTATAAGCTTCACGGTAATTCTTTGTAATCCAGTAACCATATAATTTTGCAACGCCATACGGACTGCGCGGATAGAATGGTGTGTTTTCCGTCTGGGGAACTTCCACTACTTTCCCAAACAACTCTGATGTGGATGCCTGATATATGCGTGTATGCTTGTTCAAGCCCAGAAAGCGAATTGCTTCCAGTAATCTAAGCGCGCCCATAGCGTCCGTATTGGCGGTATATTCAGGCACATCGAACGAGATTCTTACATGTGATTGTGCTGCAAGATTATATACTTCATCAGGCTTTATATCGTTTATTATCCGGACCAGACTGGAGGAGTCTGTCATATCCCCGTAGAGCAGGGATATTTTAATGTCCTTGTGCATATCCTTGATTAATTCCTTGATATACAGGTGTTCAATACGCTGGGTATTGAACGATGAACTTTGCCGGATTATGCCGTATATTTCATATCCCTTCTCATGCAATAACTCTGCAAGATAGGATCCATCTTGCCCGGTAATTCCTGTAATCAGTGCGCGTTTAGCCATCTTGTCCTTAAATGTCTAGATAGAATTAATCGGTCTGCGATAAGTACCAAATAAATGTACGCCAAACGGATAGGTAATAAACCGTAGCATATCAATTTCAATTCTGAACCACCAAAAGCATATGGCATTGACCAGTGGGTTGATGCCTTCATCAATATCAGATTTTGGCCCGATATTTCTCAAGTCCTGTAATTTCCGGACTATATAAACCAGTGGGAAAAACGCGACAGTATAATATGACGACTGCTCATGCACAAGGCCGACCCGGGTGCACTTTTCCAGTAATTCCTGTCTCGAATGTCTGCGTGCACCATGTTGAACAATGTCATTTTTTCCGAATAGACACTTCATGGCAGATGTGGTGATAATGACCCGCCCACCCGGTTTCAGTACACGATACAACTCACGTATAGCATCTTCGTCATTTTCAACTGCCTGGTGATAGAGTACATCCAGCGCACATACAAGATCGAACTCTTTATCCGGGTAAGGTATGCTACTGATTGATCCCTTGCTAACGTGGGCGATTCCATTCATTTTACAAAACTCAAGCGCTATATCCGCCATATCCAGGCCAGTTGCATCTCCGTAGCTGGAAAGTGTCTTTGTTAAATACCCGGTTCCGCAACCTACATCAAGGATACGCAATTTCCCGCCACGGTGATAATGAGCGTCCATTAGTTTGCTGATAAGGTATTCCTTACCCCTGAACCACCAGTATGATTCCTGGAGTTGATACAACTTTTTATACTCGTCCTGAATCACATTAAAATCTCGTCTTGGCTGAACTTAACATATTGTTTTAATTAAAATTTTATCTTATTGCGATCAGTTCACTATCATATCAACTATATATAATGAGTCTACTACAATCTGGTAATTCGTCGGATGCCCATCCATGAGTTTAGTTATCCTGCAGGAGATTATCGGGCCAACTGGCAGCGATATCTCTGTCATCGGAAAGCTTGACCAGCTGTACCAGAAACTCATTTTTCATGTAACGCGTGGAGACAAACCGTCTAATCCCCAACGGTATTTTATACTTCAGACAAACCTTATTCGTCAGTCGTAAAAATGCACCCGGGGTAAATACCCAGCAGTGCACGTCCATATACTGTCCTGACTGATGCATCTCAATTAAACGGGGAATATTCGATCTCAAGTGTTTCAAACGCGCCTTTTGCAGTGCCAGAGGCCGGTTTTCCCATGCCAATCCCTGATCAAGGTCAACAATATTCTTGGCGTGGTCGATAACCTGATCCAGTGATGGGCGTGTGGCAACTGATGTATGGGCTATTTCGACATCTTCCAGAAATGTATGACGACGAAAGACATCAAAGGTATAACGACAGTCAGGTACCGCCAGACACAGAACCCCACCCTCTCGTAGAGCGTGGACACAGTCGAGTAAAAAGCCGATGAAGTCAGGTGTATGCTCGATCACATGTGATGCGACGATGTAATCAAGCGAATCATGGCCAGCGGATGCCGCCAGATTATTACCAGCAAGTATTATATCAATCCCGGGGATTGCATCGGCATTCACTGATGTATCGTTGGCATATTTTTTTCTTAAGGACTCAGTATCAGCATGATCGGCATAAAGTATTTTAGACTCGCTCCGTAATATGATAGGTTTGTCAAGCGGGCCGATTTCAACTCCCGTCAAGGATGGAAGTACCAGGCCATATAACAGATCTTCTTTCCTCGACTGCTTATTTGTCATATTTTCAACGCGGGAAAACAGACGAGACAGTAATCCAAGATTCTTCATTTTAACCTCTGCCCAGTGAGTCATTCATCCTGCTTTATCCCATGATTTGCTTGATGAGAGATGTCCACTCCGCCAGGTAACGGTCATGATTGAAGATATCCATGGCAAGCAATCGTGATGCAATACCTGTTTTTTCACGTATATGTGGATTTTTAGCCAGATATAGTATGTAGTCTGCGAGTTGCTCTGGTTCAGCACTGTAATATCCATTGACCCCGTTGCTTATAAACCTGTCTACATCATGATTCTGCAAACTGATACTGACAGCTCCGGTTAACATGGCCTCACCACGCAATCTGGGCATGGGCGATCTTTTGGTCGGATTGAAGTAGATCGCAAATCTGCCCAGTTCACGAACATAATTCTGGAATTTTATCGTGGCCCAGACATTTCCTTTACTTATATTCTCTGGGGGCGGAGGAACAGCCAGATGTGAAAAATCCACCTGATCACCCAGTTTTTCTTTTACGGCCTTGTAGATAAAATATCCGTTATAATGAGGCCGGTTTAACATCGCTCTTTCGAGCATACCACCCAATAGACGATCATGTCTTCCGGCAGGGAAGTCATGGGGTGAGAATCCGTGCCAGATGACCCGGGAGTTTGCAAAACCCCACTCATCCTGGGCTTGATGTGAGTTACATACTACCGTTATATCTCCCAGAAGATTAACTATTTCATTTCTGGAAATCTCGTCTACAGCCTCAAGATCGCTGCCACTGTAGTTGATGTCATACTGGCCGAAAAACTGTGGGGTTCCATGACAGACTGCAATAGCAGGGATCTGGTTTCTGAATCCGAGCAGGGAGAGAAAGGTTTTGCCCCAGTCGGCAGGTACTTTATTATTACAACGCTCCGGATGCAGTATATTCTCGTCGAAATGGAGAATCATTAAATCGTAATTACGCGGATCGATTTTTTCATATGGAACCATCCTGGTATTGGCAGGCATTTTTCTTACTTCCCAATCCCATGCGTCGCACATTCTGGTCCCTGCACCTGTCACCAGATCAAACTGATGCCCCAGGCGATATAACTCATACTGATGTGAAATATGCCAACGGTGAGTTAAAACTCGTAATGGCCTGGTCGGCATGGAAATGATGGGGGCACCGGCAATCGGGCTGAACTTTTGTTCAAGAAACTCAAAATCAATATTGTTATCAAGTTCTGCACCTGTAGTTCTTGCCCAATTAAGAATTGCCTTGTACGTACGTAATGTCCATTGACGTGCCTCCAGCATTAAAACAGGGTGTTTTTCATGCAACCTGCGGAAATTACGCAGGGATCGCAATGGTTTGGTCTTTTCGCTGTTCCCGGATGGATGTGTTACATGCAGTGAGATCGTATCTGCCAGATACCAGATGCGTGCGCCGGCCTCATAGAGGCGACATCCTAGTTCAACGTCTTCCCAACCGAACCCGGATTGCGGTGAAGCGTTATACGTAAATGCCTCATCAAACAATAGTCCATTAATCAGAGGACGTTTTATGGAGAAATTTCGTGTTACACAATTGACAAATGAGTCCAGATTGATCGGATCCTGCAACCTGCTCTCTTTCTGCACCTGTGGCAGGTCAAGCTCGAGGCGGCCAAGACAGGAGAATGGATCTTCTTCACCTGTCTCTATCCCCCGTGGTCCGACTGCGACATCACAATAACCTGTTTGATGTGCAGCAACATGACTTGAAAGAAAACCGGGATTGAACACACAATCAGCATCGACAATCAGAAGGATTTCAGACCGGGCATGTGCTATCCCCAGATTACGCGAGGCACAATTACCAAGATTGTCATGATTTTTCAGAATGACAACATCCATCTTGTCATCTGAATAATACTGTTTCCAGTAGAGATAATCCTCCACAGTCTCTACAGATCTGTCCGGTGATGCATCATCAATTAATATAATCTCGTATTTTTCCTGTATATCCTGACGTCTCAATGATTCCAGAAAGTATCTGACTTCCTTTGCCTTGTTATAGAGTATTGCAATCACTGAAATCACTGGCTGTTTGGAATGCAGTTTGCTATAGCTTCTGGATACTGTATTGCGTGGGACAATACCTCTGGCTGCGGCGATATAGACACTCACAGCTTCACGCACAGCAATTTCTGCGGAATGTCGCCGCATGAATGTCCTGTGTGCTTCCTGGCCTAGTTGCGCGCGCAACGCCTTGTTAACTATCAGGTCTGCCAGTGATTTCTGCCAGTCCTCACTGCTGGCAGCAAGCATCCCATTCACTCCATGTTCGATTACAGAAGCGAAGCTGGCGGTTGGTGAGGCTATACATGGAATCGAGAATAATGCAGGTTCGAATGCCTTGAGTTCACTTTTACAATCCGTGAACAGATTGTTCAGTTCGAGTGGCGCAATAGCAATATCCATAGTCGACAACAAATCCAGCATCACATCGTAATGTAACAGGGGATGTCGAATGAATTGCGACCCAAATCGGGTGAATTCAATTGTATTTTCAAGTTCGCCAATAATATGCAGACGAGCTGAGGGATGTTCTGCCAGGACCTTAAACAGGGCCGACTTGCAAACAGCAAAATCTATCTCATGTGTGCGTGTTCCACTGAAATATCCTATCTCAACATATTCCTTGTTGTGTGGAATTTCAGCTTTTGCTTTCCCCGCCTGAACCATCAGTTCCTTGCTTAACGTATTCGGAAGCACGTACGCTGGCTTACCAAGCTTCTCGACTTCTCTTCTTAGTGGAAATGTTGACACAGTTGCATAGTCACACTCCAGAAGTGTCTTGCGCCAGCGGTGCATACCATCAAGAAACGCAGCCCTTGCTTCCGGTTCTCTTGATTCAATACCACGTAGTAATGTGTGTTGTTCTGGATTAAAGATTAAATCATCGACATCAAATATGGTCGGGATCCGCTTTTGCTTCAAGATCTCGAAGTGTTCTTCCAGACGCGGGCTCCAGCAAATCCTGTTAAAAACCACAATATCAACATCAGCTAAGTCTCTCACCACCAGCTTGTCTTCAGTAACTATCCTAGAAGAAAATCCTTTTTTTGCCAGTTCGGCAGCATAATTGAATACCCTGTAACGCTGCGTGGATTTGTCCACATGATTGATAACATAGAGTATGGTTAGCGATTGTATTTTATCCTGGTTAATAAGCGCGTTGTAATAGATAGCGGAGCTTATTGAATCAGTAACAGGTTTGCTAACAAGCAAATTGTCCATAACCCTCTGGCGCAACCGCTCAGGGAGCATCATTTTTATACGTAACGGGACATAATGTCTGTAATATGGAAGAAGTAGATTAAATGCAGGTCGCATTTGACCTGTGCATAGCAACCAGAACAATTTGAACAAATCCAGTCTTCCACTGGCAACCCATGCTTGCACGGCAGATATGGATCTGTAATAACAGGCCGCCATAACCCGTTGTGCCAGCAATAAATAAATATTTCCTGATAGCACCCCCCCGCCCGTCTCGGCACCGACAAAGGAGAGACTACGTATTCCTGCTCTCAGCAAATCCACCATGTCCCTTAGTTTGACATCTGACTTATTACCTACAACAAGCATCTTTCTGATTTCTTTATACAGTCCGTTACCTGAAAATATTTCTTTATGAAGGACTCTTACCTTTTTAAGATTCCGGATATTGTCAGGCAGCTGTGTATCTCTCGGCAGTAATAACTCTGCAACTACGGGTAATTCGGTTATTTGACGTATTATGTTCTGGTCTACCAGTCCATCATGAAAAAATACAACTACTGATGGATGACTGCTGCCCGCATCGGCGACCATAGCCCCGAGTACTCCCATTACATCAAGATGTCTCTGGTCAGACAATTTTGTGGCTGGAATTTTGGCTGATTTGTCCATCTTAAACGTAAGTTTTGTTACAGGTATGAAAGAAATTGCAATAACAGGGATAAGTCTGCTTCATACAGACTTCTGATTAAAAACCAATCATCTCCGGATAATCCGGTGTATAAAGTTAACCATGTCGCGAAACGGCTTTGTAATACGCCAACTCGTGGAAGTGAGTAATCTATTAATTTCTTCCTGATGTTTCAGGATCACATCCTCAAGAACTGCTATCGCTTTATGAAGTTTAGAAATGGTATTTTCCAGATCCTTGATATTTAGTCTGTTTTGAACAATGACTGTTTCGAGTCCGGTGACCCTGCGTTCCATGGTGTCAATAAGGTCGGCATAACTGTCAAGCATTTTTACTGGATTAATTTGCGAATTATGATTTACTTGCGATGCCAGCAATTTCAATTTCTTCACAAGCAATGAAGAAACAGGGACATTATAATCATTGGCAGACCATACCTGCCGGGTTACTGACTCATCAAAATATCTGCTAGCCTTGATATATAGTTGCTCAAGCAAGCGGGCTTGATTACGTACGTCAAAGTATTGTTCAGCAATCTTTCGGCCAGCACTTCCAATTTCTGCTGCCTTTTGCGGTTTTAAAAACAGATCCATACATTTATCTGCGATCTCCAACGCTGTCCCGGATTGAAGAATTACGGCATCTACTCCATCCCTGAATAAATACGAAATGTTTACATCAGGTAATACAACAGGAATTCCCATCGCAAGAAATTCAGGTACTTTCCCGGGCAATCTGTATTCCTCGAATTCGTTACATTGTCCAGGTTGTACTAGCACGTCAGCCAATGCGAGCAAGTCCGGCAATTCGGATTTAGGTAACACTCCAAGGTCGAGTGTGGCTGCAGCGGATAATGGTGAAACTTCAGCCAGAAAATCAAGGGCATTCGGCCCACAGCGTAACAGTTTGCAAGGCACACCCCTGCTATTGATCAAACCGACTGCCTCACAGAGATTTCTGATTTCTGGCCTGGTAAATTTATTCATGCCACCATGATAGACGATTACCTTTTCACCATTGGTTATGCCGTATTTTTTACCTAACTCCGGATCCCGCAATCTCGGCGAAAAAAGTTCAATATCTAACCCGATCATGATGGTTTCGCAATAGACCCAGGGAGGCACCATGACTTTCATCTTTTCCTGGATAACTGCAACCGCATCGGCCAAACCGACAAAATAGTCAACATGAAACGGGTGCGAAAGCATTTTTGATAGTCTTGCAGTAATATCCTCTTTTATATTCTGAACAAGCAATTCATCACTCAATCCAAGTGTATTTTGTGAAATCCAGGACTCATTATCCTCCAGATAAAATACCAGTGGGGTCGGGTATCTTGACAAGTAAGCTGTCAGGAACAAACGAACAATATCCCGGGGTGTGCAGGCATGAATAACATCAGCGCGGCGACCATCGGGAAACATGGAATCAGGTGCTGATACTACATCTTCATATCTGGCAGGTTTGAAATTGATGTTTTCATGCTGGTTAATAGCATCCAGCCCTGTAGGGACTGCAATGACACAACTATGCCCAAGCTTGTGTAATTCCCGCGCATACAACACCAAAGGATTGGCCGTATTGGTATTAAATCCTCCGTACAATACGAATAATATATTCATAAACTATATTTAATAATCAACTACTCCCTGTCACCTCTCCATAATCCAAGCAAGTTTTCTACAGCAGTTGCATTATCAAGACAACGCCCCATTGGGACGTAGGAAATTCTGGGGTCGGTACAGACTGACTGTGGCAAACACCGCCAGAAATCCACGACAGTGACAGATTGTTTGCCTGCCAGAAAATCGTCAGGGGTGAGTGATTTATAGATATCATCCGGGGTAGTTACCAGCACAGTTTCTGCATCCTGCAAACAGGACGTTATAGTGTCAGCAATCAACGCATGCCCCTTCAGTTCTGTTCTGGCACCCTCATTCGCGAGTGGATCATAACCAATTACGCGCATGCCACTGTCAGCAAGGGCACGGCACAGATAAATACCTGATGATTCTTCAATTACATGTGAAAGCGGTTTGTATGCCAGGCCGAGTACTGCGACCGTTGAACCCTTATGCAGGTAAGGTCCAAGTCTATCAACAAAGCGTGGAGCGATACTCCGGTTGAATTCATCATTTATCTCAAGTAATTGAGTAGATGCACCCAGATGTTTACCGACAAAATTGAGTGCTACATTATCTCTTGGGAAACACGGGCCGCCATAACCGAATCCACCTGTCAGATACCGGCGACCTATCCGTTTGTCCATGCCAATTGCATCGCTGACAATATCAACATCTCCTCCGGGAATGCGCTCGCATAGATCAGCCAGCATATTGGCATAACTGATTTTGAGAGTAACAAAGCTGTTTACGGAAATCTTGGCCAGCTCGGCATTCTCAATGCTCATGCGTTTTGAGGGTGCTTGATTTAATGCCACACGCGAGTTTACGGATTCGAGCGCGGCCCCTGATCGTTCATCAAATTCACCCACCAGATAGAAATCAGGGTTCAGGTAATCACGAATAACCGTGCCCAGCGCAATAAACTCGGGGCTGTAGCATAAGCCAAAGTCCTTGCCGCATTTTTTGCCAGAATATTGTTCAAGTATAGGCAACAGGCTGTATCGTGTTGACCCAGGCAAAACGGTACTGGTAAGTACTACTGTATGATAACTGTCTCGTTTGGCCAACGCCTTGCCTATTGCCTCAAATGCATAGGCTGCATACTGGATTGAAAACGCCCCTCGTTCATCACTTGGCGTAGGTACGATTACAAAACTGATGTCAGAATTCAGGATTGCATCTTCATGACTGAGCGTGGCCCTGATACGATCCTTGTACTTGCCTATCATTTCATCCAGCCCAGTTTCCTGGACAGGAGTGTGTCCTGAATTCATGGCATCCACCGCTTTTTGTGATACATCAACGCCAATTACATTAAATCCGCGACTGGCAAGACATCCTGCCATCGTAGCGCCCAGTTTGCCTAGACCTATCACCGATACATCATTAATCATTGATGTTGCTCCATTTAAATAATTCTGAAAGTTGTATGTTATGTAAAATTGATAAAGACTATCTTTTATATATCTTCCGCAGTAAATTTAATATCGATAATAATAATCACAGGAAAACCGATCTTGCCATTTATTGGTGGCAAATAAAGATATGGATCTTTCCCAGAGCTTGTTATACGTAATGGTTCCTGTGACTGACTCATCTTTAATCGTTGATTTGTTTCAACAGGCAAGTTATGAGGATGTTTTTTTAACGTGTTTGATTTAAAGAACTTACCCCATATAGAATCATGTTTCGGGGCGACAGACACTCCGACTACTGACTGTTTTATAGTTGCGTTAATATTTGAACTTGCAATGTCTTTCGGCCGGGCTGTTCCATCGACTGACAGACTGAAATTATTATCTAGTTTAAAAATAATATTGTTATGTAGCGTATCAATTGCAACTATAGAATAAATGTCTATATTTCCAGGGCTTGTGCAAGGCCTGAACCGTAACGGATATTCTGAATGGTATTTATCCAGTTGATACACAAGCTTTACGCGTTTATGCAACTCCAGATCTCGCGAAGTTGAATATTCATTTGTATACTCACCGTTGGCATCAGGCACAAATATATGTGCTTTCTGGGTATTGGGAAGTTTGATTTTTGCTTTTTCCCTAAACTCATGGGCCAAAGTCAAACGATCCAAGTCAAACATCGGCTGAATAGCCGTTACTGAGCACATACTCGCTTTTTCAGACAATTCCAACAATCTTTCCTGACTTACAGGAGATGTGTCACCCATGTGTTGTTCAGGAAGTTCAAAATCTGCCAGTCCCCATCCAGCATGATTAAATTCCAATGCCTGTTTGTTTTCTCGCATCTGATCAACCAATGGTGTTAATACAGGCCATTCCGGATTCAATATTTCTGCCTGGCGCAATCTCTCAAAAAGCTTGATCTCCCCCTCCGGAGTCCAGCCTGAACCAACGCTATGTTCTATATGGAAGCATACACAGGGTGGCAATAAAGCCACCTCTGTATAACCAGCATAATGTGCAGCAATCACACCCATACTGTCTATATTGAACGAATACGCTGCAAATTCCGGATAACCACGTATTGCCTCCCAACCCTCCTTCGATATCAGGGTGAAATCGCCGCAAGCATTGGTATGCAGATGCCTCATTGTTACCGACCGCTCTGGATGGATCTGCCATACTCCATCTTCCTGTATCACATTTACACCATCTAACTGCCCGCGAAATTCCGGTGCAGGCTCACAATAACGCCTGAATAATTCATCACCATATATATGTTTCACCAACTGGCTGGGGCGATATCGACGATTGGTGCGGATAGGATTGGCCCAGGCATATTCAAGTGTTTGCTCAAGCGACATGTCCTTTGTCAATCCGCTTTTAATATCATAACGATCTACCCGGTATTGTCTGGATGGATCCAGTTTCAGCAATGATATGTACTGCATCAACTCATCCGAGAAAACAATATCAATATTTGTAGCCAGAACGAACTTGCCTTTCGCCCGACGTATACCAACATTTTTTGCGATCATCTGGAACAGCGGCAGTTTTTCGGAATATTTTATGCGCGCATGCAGTACTGTCGGGACTGTTATGATCTGTGCACTGAAATACTTCATGTCAGACGGAACCGTCAGCACAGCAGCAAGGCCAGGACGATCAGAAACGGGGTTCCAGTCTACAACAATCAATTCAGCATTGAGATGATATCTTTCACATTGTTTTGCAAGACAATCAATAAAGATTTGGGTGCGCGTTAGTGGGTCTCCACCATGATCATCATTGCGTGAAGTGGCTACGACTGACAAATATGTTTTGTTATTTTTATTCATGATGATATTTAAATATTTAATGTTTTATGTAGACCATCCTACAACGACGATACCTAAACTTATCAATGCTATTCCTATCCATTGCAATACCCCTATCGATTCGGAAAGAAAAAGCCATGAAGCTATAATAACGGCTACAAATTGAGCTGAAGCAAAGGACTGTGCCACATTTAACGGCAACCAACTTAAAATAAGTAAATAACATATCGCAGCGCATCCGAATGATAATAGTCCCAGAATGACACGCCATGAAAATAATTTTACAAGAAAGCTACTGTCTGGATTTAGATGAGTTGAAACACCTGTTTTCATTAGTAAATTAGCAGAAACTGTAAACGCAATCATGACCACAAATACTACGAATACTTTCATGTGCCAGACTCGATTGGCTTTTGTGCTACGCATACAACCTGTAGTCCAAAACGATTAAATCCGGGAATACTTGTAATAAAATCATCAAATGAGATAAATAATCTCGTTAATTTACGAATGCCAGGAATAAATCGAAATGCCTTGTTAAAAATCAGAACATCGCTATTCATGAAAATACAGAATCCGAGAAATCCATAGGTCTTCCATGACAAAACCTTAAAACCTGCATTTTCAAGCAAGGGAACCGTTTCAATCCAGGTTAATGGCCGTTCAGTATTGGCGTCTAGAGCGGGAGATATCCTGTAAATTATCCACCGCAACCATTTCCATAGAAAAAAATCACTGACTGGTTCGCGAAAAAATAATTTACCTCCTGGTTGCATAATACGGTATAGCTCCGCAAACAATTGAACTCTATCCGTAACATGGTGAACCCCACCCAACATAAAAATACTCTTGAACTCATTGCATCCAAGGGGTAAGCAAGTGGCATCACCTTGTACATAAATTATATTATTATCATTTCTTTTTACTGCTTCTTCCAGCATTGAGGGCGAAATATCCACGCCTACGCCACTTACTATTTGATCACCAAAAAGCCCAGACATCTCCCCACGACCACAACATATTTCTGCAAATTCTACCAAATCACAAGCATCTACCTGATCTTTGAAAACACGATCCAGATACATCATGTATTCCTGTGTATGAGGGTAATTCAGATTTTCTATATAACTTCTTGCAAAGTTATCATCATAGTGATCACGTTGAATTGCTGCTTCTTTTGAACAAAATGATTCCGCGAAAAGCGGAATTCCGGAGATTGTCACGTTATATATATGTTTTCCATCTGTACTTCCTGGTAATCCCTTACTCCAATCCAACTCAAGATGGGTAACCGGGCAACGTAATTTCTGCATCAATGATGATTTAATATTAATAATTATTTCTCCCCTGACACAGTCCAGCTATAGCCACGTCTATGATGTATTGTTACGTTTTTAAACCCATTGCGTGTTAGCAAGGATTCTGCTTCATCCTTCGTATAATATTTTGCGTAAGCTGGATTTAATTGGTCGTAGATAACCAGCCGGCGTTTATCTGGACTCATTTTGCAAATCACATTTACAAGATAGTCCTTTAATGGCAATGGGAACCAATGACATAACAATGAATATGCCATTAGAGGTAAATACAGAATCCAAACCAGCAGAACTAACAGGGAATGTGGAAGCAATTTTGTTAATTTACGAATCGGATAAATAAAAAAAAGGTATAACTGATTACCTTCCTTACCATAAAGCCATACGAGTATTTTTCCACCTTGAGATAAGGCTTTATATGCTGCTTTTACAACAGGGTCGGGGTCGGGAATGTGATGAAGTACGCCTATGGAAAATATATAATCGACGTTGATATTTTCCGGAATTTCATCGCCAGGGCATTTAATTAATCTGGTGCGACGTGCAGCATTGTCTAAAATGGCAATATTATGTTGCAAAACATAAAAGGCATCAGATGGCTCAATAGCCGTTACATGGCTTACCCCGGCATTCAAAAGCATAATTGCAATACGCCCAGTTCCACTACCAATTTCAGCAACCCGCTTGTTCGCAAGTTCCTTCACAGTTATCAATGGAGAAACCATATCCTCAAACAGTTCTAATGAGCCGTAAAACCCGTCGTTGCTCGTATACGTCGTCCACTGTTCACCAAAATCCTTGATTGTTTTATTTTTTAAGTCCATCTATCTAGACATCTCTTCCAGGGTGCACCAATGCAATAATTGACACCCCGAATGGGGGGGTTATTTTACGGGCCGTCCATATATCCAATAAAAATATTTTAGTCATGATTATATTCAATAACGGTGTATTAATCTGATTCTCACTACTCAATCTTATATGAAACAGTTTTATGGCGATTCGAATTAATAATATAGGTAAAAATAGCACATAATTAAAATAGAACATTTCACTAATTGAAAGCGAGGCTGAAATTATCTTGCCAGAGAACTCTTTCTTAACGTATCTTCTTTTGTGGTGTGATACTACATCCTGCAAACCCCATAAAATTTGGAATGCGGGAACAGTAATGATAGCAACCCCAGTTGGTTTTAAAATTCGTTTAACTTCTTTAAGCGCAAGCATGTCGTCATCAACATGTTCAATAATATCCGTTGCCAATACAAGATCGAATTCTTCATCATTAAATGGCATATCACAGATATCGCCAAGTTGCACATGTCCAAGATTTTTTTCCTTACACCAGCGAACTGCCTCATCACTAAAATCCAGTCCCTGATAATTTTCATATCCCATTTCTTTCAATAGCCGCAAATTTGTGCCTGTGCTGGTGCCTAGATCCAGAATTTTTGCATCGGCTTTTATATTTAATTCATTAATCAATGATTTTATTAGCTTTCTTCGCCCGACAAACCACCAATGATTTTCTTCAATATCAGCTTCAACCTGGTATGTGGATATTTCCATATTATATTTCGGACGGGATGTTAATTTTATGATGCTGCAGAACGAGCCAGCACCACAAGAATATTCTATTATCACGAAGTCCTTTATTGTGCTCTGAAAATTTATTCCTAACTACTGAAAAGTTTGTGTCGGAATAACTCGCGGGAAGAAACTCATTTTCGCGCCACGTTTTTAACCAGCTTGTAAGCGGCACACCAAAGCCTTTCTTTTTTCTGTTCAAGATTTCATCAGGAACAATATTTTTCAGTGCTTTTTTAAGAATATACTTTGTTTTACCAAATCGATATTTATAATTTCCGGGTATTCTACGCGCAAACTCAACAAGGTCATTATCAAGATATGGGGAACGAACTTCCATGGAATTCATCATCGATGCCCTGTCGGTTTTAGTAAGGATATCATCCTGCAAATAGAATCTGGAATAGAACTCTAACGTTTTATCAAGCAGGGTATCCGCTGTGGAATAATTCCATGCATTTATAGCTTCACTATAAACATCTTCTATTTCGACAGCTTCATTAAATAGGTTCTCTATTTCTCCAGGGTCTAGAGGACCAAGCCAGACAGGGTTCCAGATGCATGACGGATATGATGCTCCACGTAATCCACGTTTTATCTTGAAGTCGAAACCCATATTATTTTCTGAAACAGGCAATAAGTCGGCCAGAGTGCGTATCCCGGACTTGATCATGTCAGGGATATATTTATCAAATACATTTGCGATTCCAAGAGCCTTTACAGGGTCGTAGCCCGCAAACAATTCATCTCCCCCATCACCACCCAGTGCAACAGTAATATATCTTTTTGAAAACTCACAAAGCTGATAGGTAGGAATGATTGAAGGATCACCCATTGGCTCATCCAGCTTGTTAAGTATTTGAGTGTAAAGTGATCGGGCCGAATTTATTCCCAATATTTCTTCATGATGACTGGACTTGAAGTGCTTTGCTACCACTCTGGCATAGCTCGATTCATCAAAACTCGGCTCAAGAAATCCGACAGAAAATGTCTTGATACTTTCCGGGGGCAAATGTCTTGTTGCAAATGCTAGTATTGAGCTTGAGTCAAGACCACCACTCAGGAATATTCCTAAAGGAACATCACTAATCAGTCGACGCTTGACCGCTTGTGATAAGAGATGTACTAACTCCTCGCACAATTTTTCCGTGTAATTAGGCGATGTATCGTATTCTGGTTCAATTCTGAACTCCCAGTATTTATCGACTTTGACCTGCCCGGAATCAATATCAAACATCATCCGGCAACCACCTGGAAGCTTGTAGATATTATTATAAAGGGAATTGGGAGCTGGAATAAAACCGTAGGCAAAATATTTCTGTAAGGAACGTTTACTTATTGTTTCAACCACTCTTGAGTGGCTCATAAGCGCTTTCAGTTCAGAAGCAAAGCAGAACAAGCCTGGTTTACATAAGTAGTAGAGAGGTTTTTTCCCGAACCTGTCTCTTGCAAAAAATAATTTTCTGCGTGTAACATCATAAATCGCAAATGCGAACATACCGTTTAGCTTTGATGGCAGATCTATCCCCCATTCTATATAGCCATGTACAAGTACTTCTGTGTCTGAATGATCAGAGGTAAAATTATGCCCTTTTTTAACCAGTTCCTCTCTGAGTTCAGCATGATTGTAAATTTCACCATTAAATATCACCGCGATATCACGATTTTGATTCCACATGGGTTGGACACCGCCTTCAATATCCAGTATTGCCAGGCGCTTATGAATAAGAAATACCTTTTTTGAATGATCAATAAATGTACCTTCACCATCGGGACCACGATGAAACATGTTTTTGCCCAGCACTAGAAGGTCTTCGACTTGACCCTCACCAACAAATCCACCTATGCCGCACATGGTTAATGGTTAGCTTTGTTAAAATTAAGCGTATCTTTAACAACGTAAACTGATTTACCTTGTGATTCATAATAGGTTCTCATAACCATTTCCGCGAGAAGGCCCATCAGAATACTCATGCCACCTGAAATAAATAAGGTAACAGCCAGGAGTGGTAATGGTGTCAGTATAAAGGACACATGATGTACTAATTTAAGGTAAATCGCAGAAACACTGACTAAGGATGAAAGAAACAAGGCAATAAATCCGAAACCTCCAAAAACGTAAATAGGCCTGTTTGCATATTTGGCCAGAAATTTGACCACTATTAAATCAAGCAATACCTTAAATACTCTCTCCATGCCATATTTGGATATTCCATGTGTCCTTGCATGATGAGTAACTGAAATTTCAGTTACTTTACCTCCTTCCCAGAATGCATAAATAGGTATAAATCTGTGCATCTCGCCATATAGCTTAATATCTTTTACTACTTCTTTTCTGTAGGCCTTAAGTGAACATCCATAGTCATGCAGGTAAACGCCTGATATTCTTGAGATAAGATTATTGGCCATCTTGCTAGGTATATTTCTTTTCAGATTATTATCTTTTCTGTCCTTGCGCCAGCCTGAAACCACATCATAACCTTCATTTAATTTATCAATCAATCTTACAATATCAGATGGATCATTTTGCAAATCTCCATCCATCGGCACAATAATACTGCCAGATGCATAATCAATCCCGGCCATCATGGCTGCCGTTTGTCCAAAATTACGGCGGAAGGTTATAACCTTGATTCGTTCATCACTCTGTGCAAGATTTTTTAACTCATCTTCTGTCCCATCACTACTACCATCATTTATGAAAATAATCTCATAGGGCATACCGATTTTATCAAGGCTGGCTACCAGCTTGATATATAAAGGTTGTATATTTTTATACTCATTAAAAACTGGAATTGTAATGGATAACATATCTGGGGATATTCTTATATTTATAACCAAAAGTGATAGTTGCTCATATATTCGTATGCTTAATTCATTCTTATAGCTGTTGTTTCCAAAGGAACGCCATTCAATATATATGCATAAAATTCATGCTGGGCTGAATTCAGCTTTATCACTTCTCTTATCTGCATTTCCGATTGTCCGGCATGAATAAAACGATCACGAATAGCTTCTGCGTATTTTTCATCATTTGTCAAAACGACCAAAGGCTTTGCTATGTTGAAATTATTGAAGAACTCAACAGGTATCAAGTCTGGATTGGCAAATGTATCTGGCGGGTTCATGGATTGCGAAAAATAATGATTTGAAATTGAAGATATGGCCCATCCAAAATAGGGTAGATTATAATCGCATGACCCATGTGTCCTCAGTATTACATTTGGCATCCACAATATTTCTGCTGTTAGAGATGCAGGAGAAAACTTTCTGATATTATTTTCCAGATCCAGCAAGGACAAGAAGGTATCTCTGCCTGACTCACAGTTCTGAGTGCCTGCAAAGTAATCATTTGGCTTTTCAACCACAACGATAATTGCGACCTGTGCCACCAGAAACATTGATAGCGATACGCTATATATCCAGATTTTTTTTCTACTTAAATAACCTGATAGTAGAATAATCAAGGTTGACAATAATGATACGCTGTAAAACAAGTATGACCTTGTATCTTCCTCGTAGTTTAAGACCCAATTTTTTAATCCATTAGATATCTGTGGTACTACAAGAATAACCAAAAACAACACAGAAATCAGAACTGGATTTGCATATTTGCAAATCTTATCTTGCAGACATTTAGATTTCAATTTACTGGCCTCGGAATTATATGTTGTATCTATTCCAAGGCCCATTAATCCTGCCAGACATAATAAAGCAGACAATTGAAGTGGATACGCAAAGTAGTCAGGCGCCAGGGCTACATGTCCTATTTGATGCCATATGATCCAGAGTAATCCGAGGTATACATGCTGGGCAACTAGAATTATAGAACCCGTTTTATTGATGTAAATTGTTCGATTTCTTCCAGCATATATATATATTATCAAAAGAGTGCTGACAAAGAGTGTTGACAATGGCAAGGCCAGATATCCGGCGACTTCATCTCTTGTAATAAGCTCTAGTGACAATGGCATCCACCAAGTAGCTTCATTCGAAGTATCTTTTACATAATTAAAAACAATCTCAATAAGTGGACTATAAAAAAGGAATTTTCTGCCTATCATGAGATTTATAAGACCTAAAATTACAGTCAGCAGTATAAATCCAGCCAGAAATTTCAGGCATGACTTCAGTAACAGTTTACTGAATAATTTTTCATCTACATAAATAAAATAGATACCGAAAATAATAGGCAACAAATTTACAAATAATATATTTGCATGAAAAGTTGCTGCGAATGCAGCCCCGCATATAATCAGCAAGTAATCATGTCTAAAGGTATACTTATCGGATTGACCTGCCAGACACGCAAAAAATAAAGTTACTGCGAAATAGGCGCCCGAAGGTGTTGTTTGATAATCCCATCCACCGGATCCATGTATTGGATAGTAAACTGTTAATAATGCAGCTGTTAAAAATGCAACATCACGATTTACCATTCTTACAATCGTGGAATATATAAATGTTGTCATTATTAGCAGACTCCCGATGTGTAACAAATGATTTGCTACCACGGGAGTAAATAATTTATATATCAGGTACCCTGGAATTAACCAGGATGCTCTGGCTATTTTATAAAAGTCGGCACGAAACTCTGTATCTTGATAATGTAGAAAATAACCTACGTTATACCACGGATCCAGATATCCTAATTTTGTAAATAGCCAGTTATCATTGACTAGCATCATCATAATGGGAATCGCAATCAGGCATCCTATGTGCATGATATTTTGATTCCTCGAATTCATTATGAATTACCTTTTATCACGTGCACTTCGATAAAATCTTGTTGGGTCTGCCTTGAAGTTTTCAATGTATTCTGAATATTTTTTTACAGAAGGATCAATCTCGACGGCGAGGATATCCAGTAGATGTTCAGGGTCACATACACTGCTGAGGCTACTACTGTTAGCCTGGATGAGCTCAGCGGCATGGTCCGGTAACCCGAAGCATTCAAACAAACATGCGAGCTTGAGCAACTTGTGTGCTGATAATGGCGGGCATTTTGGCGCCCCTCTGGTTTGTCCTGCCATTGGATCCCGCAAATAAACAGCATCTCCCTGGTATGGGCGGCCGAATACAGTCTGGGCTGGACCGTTCCATTCAAATGGCGCCGGTAATGCCGCAGCAGAATAACGTCTCAATGACAGGCCAAAGAGATCAAAACCCCATTCACGCATCAGTTTGTCAGTATTATGGAATGTATGATCAGTATCAGATGTACTTCCATAAAAATTCACTTCCAGTGTGTAGCCAAGTACAGGTGCATCCCTGGTTACTAGTTCTGCAGATAAAATTGCATCAAGATCATAACCATCGACATCAACCTTTATAAAATCCAGATCATTTATATTTTCTTTTTTAACCAGCTCATCTACTCCGATTTTTGTCGCTGTACTGGCCAGCTCAGATCCTTTCCAGTCATTTAAAATGGCAAGTTTGTCTTCTTTCCTGATTTTCGATTGCAAAATATCTGTGGCAAATTGTGCACTTAACCTGTTCCATGGGTTTCCTCCCCAGGGTTCATTCGCCCCGCGTCTGAGTACAAAAGGATGATTGTCCGGCAATCCTACAAATGCCGGGATATAACGAATATTGGAATTCGACTCTTTCTCATTCAGGCGCTCGCACTCGTTAACAACCGGATCAATTCCTATAGCACAGAGCGCAGGTTCAAGAATCCTCCAGAATCGTGATATCCCTCCACTACAACCTATATCGAGTAATGTAAACGGCTGGCTACTCAAGCAATTATTTTTCACAATATCCTGGGTCATTTTGGTAAATATTGATGTGTAATCCATTAATGCTTCCTCAGATAGTGTGATTTATGCCTTGTTTAACTTTGGAGTCCATATTCAGGGTTATTCAAGCATCTGCTTTATTCGCCATTACCTGATTGTTAATCCACTCATATGTTGTTCTTATCCCGTCAATCAATGGTTTGCTTGGTCTCCATCCCAGTTTTGTCTCAATGAGGCGGTTATCAGAATTCCTGCCTCGTACTCCCAAAGGTCCATCAATATTTTTTATAGTAATCTTCTTGCCTGAAATCCCAATAATCATCTCGGCCAGCTGATTGATTGTAACCATCTCATCCGAGCCAATATTTACCGGACCCGTCCAGTTGGAACGGGTCAGACGCAACGTCCCTTCCAGACACTCATCTATAAACATAAAGGAACGCGTTTGTTTGCCATCGCCCCAGATTTCTATCTGCCCTCCGTCCTCGGCCATGGCAACCTTACGACACAATGCCGCCGGAGCTTTTTCGCGACCATCCTTCCAGGAACCAAGGGGGCCGAAGATATTATGATATCTGGCTACCCTTACCTGCATCCCGTAGTTTCGTCCAAATGCAAGATAAAGCCTTTCCGAAAACAGCTTTTCCCAGCCATATTCACTGTCAGGGTGTGCCGGATAGGCTGATTCTTCGGCACAATTCGGATTATCAGGATCAGTCTGGTTATATTCAGGATACATGCAGGCAGATGATGAATAGAAAATATGCTTGTTATTACGTTTCTGGCAGGCATCCAGTATGTTCAGATTTACTGTGGCGGAGTTATGCATAATGTCGGCATCATGGGTACCAACGAAGATAAAACCTGCCCCGCCCATGTCTGCTGCAAATTGATAAATCTCGTCAAATTTCTGGTCAATAACCTCTTTACAGAAATGCGGATCCCGTAAATCACCAATTATAAAGTCATCAGCAGGCGTTTCTTCATAGCGGGGATATTTCAAATCGGTCCCGCGAACCCAAAAGCCTTCCTTTTTGAGTCTTTTCACCATATGAGAACCGATAAATCCTCCTGCGCCACATACTAATGCCTTTTTCATTTCTGGCTCCTCTTGTTTCTACTGATTGATATTTGTTGATTGTATGAATACTTTCAAAAGTAAATCAGATTCCCATAACAGGAACAATCTGGCAGGTAAATTAGTCTGGTAGAGACGGGCATGGTAAACTGCCTGTCCTCTACTACTGTATCCCCCAACTCCTACAGGAAATCGTTATTCGAGATCTAACCCGATTTTAATGTTTTTATCTGCTCCAGCCATACACTTGCAGAGACATCGCTGGGCATACGCCAGTCTCCTCTTGGGGACAAGGCAACCGTTCCGACCTTGGGGCCATCTGGCATGGCTGAACGTTTGAACTGTTGGCTGAAAAAGCGTTTTACAAACAACTCAAGCCATTTCAATATTGTTTCAGGATTATAACGCCCGGCAAATGCGTGCTGAGCCAGATAAAATATCTTTGCCGGTTCATGGCCATGACGCAACATATTATAAAGAAAATAATCATGTAATTCGTAAGGACCCACCAGATCTTCCGTCAGGTGTCCGATGAGGCCATCGTTTGTAACAGGTAACAATTCAGGAGTAATTGGCGTAGCACATATATCATGTAGAATACGCGCTATTTCACCGTTAAATTCCTCTTCTGCAGTCCATTCAATAATATATCTGACCAGTGTTTTGGGTACGCCGATATTAACGTGATACATCGACATATGATCACCGTTAAAGGTACACCAGCCTAATGCAGCTTCGGACAAATCACCTGTCCCCAGAACAAAACCTCCGCACTGGTTTGCCACATCCATCAAAATCTGGGTACGCTCCCGTGCCTGCGAGTTTTCATAGGTCACATCCAGTGTTTTTTCATCATGTCCAATGTCAATAAAATGCTGTCTGATGGCCTCTTTTATCGGGATTGTCCGTAACGTAGCACCTGTCAGGTTCACCAAATCTTCAGCATTGCTTTTTGTGCGTATACTGGTGCCCAGACCCGGCATGGTAATAGCAATAATTCCTTTCCTGTCGATACCCAGCTTATCAAATGCATGTATCGCGACCAGGAGTGCGAGTGTTGAGTCCAGACCACCAGAGATCCCTATGACCAAAGTACTTGTACCAATATGTCTTATACGTTTGGCCAAACCCGCAGACTGGATTGAAAATATTTCACGACAGGTTGTTGCGCGTTCCAATGAATCTGACGGGACGAATGGCATAGGATTGTTTGGGCGCAATACACCAGGTATATTTTTGCTCTTTATTCCGTGCACAACCGTAAAAGGCACTGAGTCAAAACATTTAACTGGTGTAGTCGTGGCAAATGAACTGTTACATAGACGCTCATGCTGTATCCGCTCCAGATCGATGTCCGCATATATAACCTGGGAATCGAATTTGAACCTTTCAGATTCAGCCAGGATAGAACCGTTTTCAGTGATCAAACAATGACCTGAATAAACCAGATCTGTAGAAGACTCACCTGGGCCAGAAGAAGCGTATACATAGCCGGCAAGACATCGCGCAGATTGCAACCGAACCAAATCACGACGGTAACTACGTTTGCCCAGTAATTCATTGCTGGCCGATGGATTCAAAATGATAGTTGCTCCAGCAATAGCCTGTGATCCACTGGGAGGTTCAACCGCCCACAAGTCTTCGCAAATTTCTATTCCAATCGAACAACTGTTCAGATTATCTGCAGTAAAAAGTAATCCGGTAGAAATTGGAACAGTCTGATCGCCAATTCTGATCTCTCCGGGTGTCACAATTCCACTGCCAGAGGTAAACCAGCGTTGTTCATAAAACTCCTGTCTGGTTGGTAAATATGTCTTGGGAACCAGTCCCATAATCCTGCCTTGACCGATAAATGCAGCGCAATTATATAATCGGCCTTCCATGATTACGGGTAAACCAACTACAGCGCAAATATTGCATCTGGCTGTCTCTACTGCAAGTTTCTCAAGTGAAACGAGCGCTTTATTAATCAAAATAGACTGGGCAAAAAGATCACCACAGGTATAGCCGGTCAATGACAACTCTGGAAATAATATGATAGAAGCGCCCTGCCCTGATGCAACATCCAACATCATGTTCATTTGCAAAGCGTTAAACTCAACATCCGCGACCCTGAGTTCAGGGGAAGACGCGGCAATTCTTATATAATTATAATTGGACATAGATATTATTTTTTAATACCAAAAAGTATCCAGCTTGGATTAATCCAGTGGAATACTTTTAATTGTTCCTGTAGTTCAGGAAGGATCTCTCCAATACCGGTAGTTACGCCTTGTACTGAATCGAAAGTTGATCTCACATCAGTCAGGGGACAAAAGTCGTGCCACATAATCAAGCCCCCTGGACGCAGTACCTGCAAGGCCTTTCTGGTATCACTGATAACTACTTCAGCCTGGTGTCCGCCATCAATAAGCACGCTATCAAAAAAATCTGCAGGATAAGCACTTGTATCCCAGGTGCGGCTGTCGCAATAAATCTGACATACCCTGTTACCCAGCCCTTTTTCCCGGTATATCCGACCTATATATCCACCAGCATCTGTTCTGTGATAGATACGGGGACCCAGTTCATCAGTACCATAGTTTTCGGCGATTATTCCAGCTGGTGCATTATCAGGATCTGTGACACGGTGACCATAAGCCCAGGTACCATCAGCCTTCTGTTCACCATCTGGCAAATTCAGAGTCCAGACTGTGGCATCACAGGACTCCAGGCATAATGTAGTCCCCCATCCCTGCCAGGTTCCAAACTCCAGATGTCTGTGTGTGTTCTGCGCCTGATATAAATAACGGAAAATTGGCGCATCATCATCCTCCATTTTCCACATATTCAGTTTGGTTGCTGAAGATTCAGGTGGCGGTACTTTGCCAGTTGAGAAAACTTCTTCCAGGTGCCCTAACGGTAACGCATAAGGGCTGTTTGCAAAATCATCTATAGTTATCATGAGGAAGGGAAATTGATACGCAAGTTATTTTCGGTGGAGATCAGTGATTCAGGCGCTGATCGACGGAGTATAAAATTATCATGATCAAGAACAAGACAATTTAGATATCCTCTTTTTTGCAGCCATAACAATGCTTCCATATTAGACTGGCATCTCAGACTCAAGGCATGATTAAGTTCAACAACCAACCAGGGATCAAACCGCTCCAGTGTTTTTTCCGCCCCCATCAGCACCTCAAAATCAAAGGAATCGACATCAATTTTCAGGCAGTCCAGTTTATTAACACCCGATTTTTCGACCAGACTATCGATGGTAATAAAATCATATTCAACCTCTTCCGGCGGAGTACCCCAGATACGATATATCTTCTCAACTCTTCTGCCAGATAATTTACCTACAGCTGTATTATGCACGACGATATTGTCGCATTTATTATGCGCAATATTCCTGGACAGCATTTCCACAGTCGATGTCGGTTCAACTGCATGCACCATCCCTTCTGGTGACAACTGTGAAAAAAGGATACTGTAGTATCCGATGTTTGCACCACAATCAATATAGACCCAGTCAGGCTGCGCATTTTTCACAACCCAGCTTTTTGTTTGCAGTTCGCAATCGGGGTAGTACCATGCAAAACTCTCATAAAAAGAAGGCAACTCTATATCCTGACGTCCTGGAATTCTGGTTTTCATCATATTAAGAAATAATTTTTCCTGCAGAATGTTTCTTTTCCAAATGATGCCATAAAATGCTGTTCACATATATGGCATCTGCCCATGACAATATACCCATCTCACTGGTTTTCGGATATACAATATTGACGAAGTTATACTTTCGGGAAATCAGGTGATTGCTGATATCCCAAAAGAGTGGTTGATTTTCATATAATGGTCGAAACTCTACTTCACAAAATATACAACCTATTGCCTGTTGTGAAAGCAGCGTTTCACCTCCCTGAAATGCCATTAATTCTCCACCCTGGGTATCAAGTTTCAGGATGTCTATACTGGAAATATCCCTGCTTGCACAAAAAGAATCCAGAGTAACCTGCCTGATTTCAACAGCATCCTCATTTCGAAAGTCACTGGCATCAGCCCATCTGTTTATTTCTGACGTATTAAAGGGTAATAATGAATGTGTCGCGTCATAATTATTTCTGTATAAAATTGCGTTACCGTCTTGATTGCTTATCGCCAGATTCAAGATTTCCACACGTGACTCCCCGGAATATCTGGCTTTTAAAGCGTTAAAATTCCTGTCATCCGGTTCGAATGCATATATTTTTGCCCGGGGAAATAGTTCAAGAAATTCATTTACTGAATCTCCGTGATGTGCCCCCACATCGAATATTGTTATATTGCTATCTGCTAAAAATATTTTTTTAAAGAAATCCAGCCCTATCATTTTTTTTCTTGATTATTATTGTAGTTTTGCAAATTTCAGATCAGCAGATATATGTACGGGACCTGCCAAGGGCATCAACCTGAACTGACGTACAGATATGAATGCAGCGTCCTCGATCGCTTCCCAGATTATAGACCTGGAGAAATCATATTGGCCATTTACCCATGCCTGTCCGGATTGAAATCCAAATATGGCCGTAGAAATCACATAATCCTGATGATGCAACGGAAGTGTTATTGATGTGCTTGCAATATATTTATCACCCGCTGCACCTGTCAACCTGTGTACTCTGGTCAGATCATTTACGGAATACACAAAATTACCTTTAAGATCACGTAGTCGTAATGCCAGAACAAAATCTGAATCGACAAATTCACACACATCCAGCAGATAATATAAATTCACAGTTTCGTTATAATCAAAGGTGGTCTGGGGTTCATTGGCCTGATTCAGCAGAATCAGATTTTTTATCTGGACTACACCAGTGCCCATCCTGCTAAGTTCGCGATTTTTAATAAACACTGGATTTGGTTCATGAATATGTGGTGGAACAACAACTATCATGTTTTCGTAAGATACACTTGCTGTTGAAAACTCAGCAGATCGTATCTGTGGAGATGATAACTCGACACTTTCAGGTTGGTCTAACCCTTCAGTAACCTCCAGAACTACACCCTGCTCCGACCAGCAGAATTTCTCATATTCCTTCGCAACCAGAATTGCTTCACCCCACATTTCTGCACGACCGTTCTTGAGCCACAATGCCCGGCTACAGATCGAACGAACAGTAGAAATGTCATGCGAAACAAACAGGATTGTTGTTCCATTGTCTATCAGATTTCGCAATCGTTTGAAACACTTGGACTGAAACGGCGCATCACCTACGCCAAGGGCTTCATCTACGATCAGGATATCGGGCTCAACACATGTATTGACCGCAAATGCCAGACGCATCCGCATACCGGAGCTGTAGGTTTTGGTGGCCTGGTCCATGTATTCACCAATATCGGCAAATGCGGCGATTTCGTCGAACTTTTCGTCTGTTTCCTTATTACTAAGTCCCAGTAAAGAGGCATTGAGATAAACATTTTCACGTCCGGTAAACTGCGGATTGAACCCGCTTCCCAGTTCAAGCAGTGCTGCAACCTGGCCATTGACCATGATATCACCGCTACTCTGTGTCAAGGTGCCACAAATAAGTTGTAATAAAGTCGATTTACCCGCACCGTTCCGTCCAATAATTCCGACTGCCTCACCCCTGTTTACCTCGAAACTGATATTATCGAGTGCCTTGAACTCACGGTAATATTTTTTTTCTCTCTGTCCTGTCATCCGCTGTAATCGTGGCAGTAAATACTGTTTAAGTCTGTCCTCCGGATTCTGGTACATATGGTAATATTTGCACAGGTTTTTTACCCTGATTGCCGGTTCAGAGGACATCAGCAAATCCCTTCTTTGTGTTCTGGAACCAGATGAACCCCAGTTTCGCCACAAGCATACCGATTATAGTAATTATTATTAACCCTCTGAAATCTGGCCATTCACCCCACATCATTACAGCACGGGCCTCTTCCATGATATAGGTCATCGGGTTTATATACATGAGGGTTCGATACGGTTCAGGTAAGCGTGAAACGGGGTAAAAAACCGGCGAAAGAAAAAGGAGAATGCTTGATATTACGGCTGTAATCTGCCTGATATCACGCAGGTAAACACCAAGCGAAGCAAAAAACCAGGACAGACCCATCGATAGCAATATTAGCGGAAACAGTAACAGGGGCAGAAATATTATGGTCCACTGGAGTGACTGATTAACCAGCAGGTAGAACAATATCCATACGGCTATACTTACCAGGGCATGAAACAGGGTTGCACCCATCATTATCCATGGCAGTATTTCCAGGGGAAATACAATTTTTTTAACATAGGAGACATTGCCAATTATCAACGCCGGTGACCTTCCCAACGTCTCAGCGATGACTCCATGCATTATCATTCCAATAAACAATACCAGCGCAAATTCGGTTTTACTTCCTGTGCCGCCGATCCATCGCCCCTGAAAAATCGTGTTAAAAACGATAGTATAGAGTGCCAACATGATAAGCGGGTTAAAAAATGACCATGCCAGCCCCAGGATTGAGCCTTTATAGCGTCCAACCACCTCGCGCTTGGTCAACTCCCAGATCATCATGCGATACTTTACAAGACATCTAAACATGCCTGTGGAGTTACTGTCCTGTATATTTGAATGCATCTGTTACGTGCCGGACTGCTTCGCGAATAAAGCCATCAAAATACCTTTTCGCTGATAACACTCATCAGATACTGACCGTATTCATTTTTGATTAATGGGCGGGCCAATTTCTCAAGCTGTGCTGCATCTATATATCCATTACGAAACGCAATTTCTTCAGGACAGGCTATTTTAAAGCCCTGACGTTTTTCGATAGTCTCGACAAACATGCCGGCTTCAAGCAACGAGGAATGTGTTCCAGTATCAAGCCAGGCGAATCCTCGCCCCATAACCTCAACCGAGAGCTCATTTCTGCTGAGATACACACGGTTTAAATCTGTTATCTCCAGCTCTCCTCTGGCAGATGGCCGTACATCCCTGACTAAGTCTGTAACTTGATTGTCATAAAAATACAGACCTGTAACTGCATAATTTGATTTGGGTTGCACCGGCTTTTCTTCAATCGATACTGCAATTGCCTGCTCATTAAACTCGACAACACCATATCGTTCCGGATCCTTGACATGGTAGGCGAAAACAGTTGCCCCGGATTCACGTTGCATGGCATTGGCAAGTAAGGTATGCAAATCATGACCATAAAATACATTGTCACCCAGTATCATTGCCGACGGTCCATTACCGATAAAGTCGCGGCCGATTATAAATGCCTGTGCCAGCCCTTCCGGACGTGGTTGTACTGCATACGACAGATTGATGCCCCAGGCACTACCGTCGCCCAGCAATCTCCGGTACGCAGGGGTATCATCCGGAGTCGATATAATCAGAATGTCCCTGATACCGGCTATCATCAATGTCGATAGCGGGTAATAAATCATGGGCTTGTCGTAGACAGGCAGCAGTTGTTTGGAGGTAATATGGGTGACCGGATAAAGCCGTGTACCTGAACCTCCTGCGAGGATAATTCCTTTTCTGTTTTTCATATTCAGTCTGCCTTGCGTTGGCTGTAGTTTTTCTCGATCCACTCACGATAGGCCCCTGAGGTGATATCCTTTACCCAGGACTGGTTGGCCAGATACCAGCCTACAGTTTTACGAATGCCTGTCGCAAAGGTCTCTTCCGGCTCCCAACCGAGCTCAGTCTTGATCCTGGCTATATCAATTGCGTAGCGTCGATCATGACCAGGTCTATCCTTCACAAAGGTTATCAAATCCTTGTACTTACCCATGCTGACAGGTGAAAGTTCGTCAAGTATTTCACAGATGCTGGTTACAATTTCAATGTTGGTCATTTCATTTACGCCACCGATATTATAGACCTCACCTGTTCTGCCTCTGGATAATACAGTACGGATTGCGCGGCAATGGTCACCAACATAAAGCCAGTCACGGACATTCAGACCATCACCATAAATAGGTAATGGTTTCCACGCGAGTGCATTGGTAATAACGAGCGGGATGAGTTTTTCCGGAAACTGGTATGGACCATAATTATTGGAACAATTTGTGGTCAATACCGGCAGTCCGTATGTATGGTGATAAGCCCGCACGAAATGGTCTGATGCGGCCTTTGACGCAGAATACGGACTGTTCGGTTGATACTGGTTATCTTCGGTAAATAACGGCGAGTCAGGTTTCAGCGACCCGTAGACCTCATCTGTTGACACATGCAGGAAACGGAACTGACTTTGTTGCGCTGATTCGAGTTTATCCCAATACCTCAAGGTTGCATCCAGCAGGCGAAATGTACCGACCACATTGGTCTCAACAAAGGCTCCTGGATTATGTATGGAACGATCAACGTGACTTTCGGCCGCAAAGTTAATGACTGCGCCCGGTTTATATTGCTGAAAAATGCTCTCCAGCAATTTTGTATCAGCAATATCACCTTTTATAAAAACATAACGTGGATCATTACGAAGCAGATCAAGGTTTTTTAGATTCCCTGAATATGTCAATGCATCCAGATTCACTACAGTTCCATCATTAATCTTCAACCAGTCGAGAATGAAGTTTGCACCGATAAAGCCTGCTCCACCAGTCACCACTATTGTCTGTATTGATCTGACCATATTAAATCCGGGTTGATTTATAATTTAAATTTGATGAAATATATCCGCTCATTACCAGAAATCTGGAACGCTACCGCCCTACAGTGTCAATGTTATGACTCCGTATATAGTTTTTACTATTCAACTGGCGTCGTTTGCGGTGCAGATAAAAGTCCATCCACGGCCTGTATGCCAGCTACTGATTTTTATTCAATGCCAATATATCCGGGAACAGAATCCTGTCATTCGGCACAAATTGTTTTGTCATTTGCATTAAATCGAGAGTCTGGCTCAGTGAAGTCAGCACACAGGCATCAAAATGCGTAGCTTCCTCAAACGATAAGTACACGGGTAAACCGATATACTCGCGACATGTCCCTTGCCTGTCCAGAATGCCCACAATTTTTATGTTTTGTTCCTTTGCCCGTAGACTCGCTATTTCAGCAAGTTCTGATATGCCGCAGAGCAAAATTGACTGGTAGTTATTTGACTGACAATGCTGAAAAACCCGTGTGCAGGAAAGACTGGCACGACGGTAAAAATCAAACGAAGTACTCAGATATTCTGCCGTAAGTCTGCTTTTCTCAGCAAATCCCCGGGGTGTAAGATAATAGAGATAACGATTGGCTGGTGCTTGTTCAATCTTGATCAGGCCTTTACGTACACACCGCTTCATATAGGAATTGGCCAGTCCAAGTGCAACTCCCAGGCTGCTGGCTAGATGACGCTGGGTGACATCACTCTGCCCCTCTATGGTTTCGAGTATGCCCAGCGTTAGAAATTCTTCTTTATTATAGTTGTTCACAGACTGAACATTCTATACAGGTTTGTTCAGTTTGTGAACAGTGTAAATGACTGTTCACATATACCAGATAATGTGTAGTTAACTGCTAGATCTTCGAGGGATCAATGTTTGGCTGGTTCGAGATTGATATCGTTAATCTCGACTTTGACATACTTCTCCAGTAGCTTCATCAACAAGACGGTTCGTTCTTTTGCTGTCTTCGAAAAAATAACCGCTTCTATTCCATCAAAGGGACCATCAATTATTCTTACCCTGTCCCCTACTGAGAATCGATGTTTATCTAGTACATGGATACCCTGCTCGTTTTCCCTGGATTTTATTGATTCTATGAGGGCATCAGGCACCCTGGCAGGAATCTGGCCGAACCTGACGAGTGCCTGCACCCCGAGGGTTGACCTGATAGGGGCCCAGTCATCAATACCTTCATTCAGGTGTATAAAAAGGTATCGGGGAAATAACGGGGCGGTAGCTTCACCAGTCAACTGTCTTCTGGCACGTTGCCTGGAAACTCTGGGCAAATAGATTATATAGCCCTGGCGCTCAAGGTTAATCCTTGCCAGACTTTCCTGTCGTGGCTTTGTTTGTATTAGATACCAGGCGCTCATTCATATACAGAGGAACATAAAATTAAAATTACCGACTGCTGAAAATGCCTTGTTGATTCAGGTATTCAATCACCCGCGTTGTACACTCATTTACAGTCAGGCTTGCCGTATCAAGCGTGATTTCAGGATTGGCCGGACGTTCGTAGGGTGAACTGATCCCGGTAAAGTCGGAAATCAACCCTTGCCTCGCTTTCTTGTATAAGCCCTTCACATCCCGCATCTCACACACAGACAACGGGGCATCACAATAAATCTCTATAAATTCATCCGGTCCCACAAGTTCACGCACCAACTGTCTGTCTTTTATAAACGGAGATATGAATGCAGACAGGGTAATAACACCTGCCTGCATCATCAGTTTGCTGATTTCACCGATTCGACGGATATTTTCGGTCCGATCCCTGTCTGTAAAACCGAGGTCCTTACATAGACCTTTCCTGACATTATCCCCATCCAGAACAAAGGTACGTACATCCTGCTTGTATAACATGTCCTCAACAGCGTGGGACAAGGTAGATTTACCTGATCCAGACAATCCGGTAAACCAGAGTATACAACTACGGTGACCGTTCAATCTTTCGCGATCCAGTCGGGTGACACTAGCCTCATGCCAGACAGTGTTCTGATTGGTGATTACCTGGTTCATGATTACGCGTTTTTCTTTTTTTGTCTGCCTACACAGTAATAATCGAAGCCTTCCTGTTCCATTTGTGCAGGCACATATACATTACGCAAATCAATAAACTTGTTTGAACGCATCGACTGCCTGACCCGTTTCAGGTCGAGACCACGGTACTCATTCCATTCCGTAAGCAGGACAACTGCATCTGCGCCATTGAAGATATCGTACAGATTATCTACATAGCTGATACTGGCTGGTAACAGTTTTTTTGCCTCGTCCATGCCATGTGGGTCATGGGCACGAATAATCGCACCACCTTCAATAAGTTTGGGAAGGATCGATAATGCAGGGGCATCACGCATATCATCTGTACCCGGTTTGAATGTCAGACCTATAACAGAAATGATCTTGCCGGCGATATTGCCATCCAGTGCATTCCTGATTTTACTAATCATCCTCGCCTTCTGCGCTTCATTTACTTCCATAACTGATTCTACAATACGGCTGGACACACCGTTCTCCTGGGCAATCCTGACCAGTGCCTTGGTGTCCTTTGGAAAACAAGATCCGCCAAAACCGGGACCTGCATGGAGAAACTTGCGTCCTATCCTGCCATCCAGTCCCATGCCTTTGGCTACCGCATGCACATCAGCCCCGACCGCTTCACACAATATCGACATTTCGTTTATGAAGCTAATCTTGGTGGCCAGAAACGCGTTGCTGGCATATTTAATCAACTCAGCACTTTCGAGATCAGTTGCTACAATCGGAGTCTCAATCAGGTTTAACGGTCTGTATAATTCCCGAAGCACATCCAGTGCCCGGTCTGATTCGATACCCAGTACCACGCGATCAGGTCGCATAAAATCGGAAATAGCTGCGCCTTCGCGCAGGAATTCCGGATTTGACGCCACATCAAAATCAGCGTCAGGGTTAACTTCCTGGATTATGCGTTTCACATTGCGGGCCGTACCAACAGGGACCGTCGATTTGTCTACAATGACGGTATATCCCTTCAGATACGGGGCAATATCACGGGCGGCCTGAAACACATACGATAAATCTGCATGCCCGTCACCATGGCGTGAAGGTGTGCCGACAGCGATGAATATCAGGTCGCTATTGCCAATGACATCGTCATACTTGTCTGTGAACTTCAATCTACCCTGGGAGACATTCTTGGCAACCATTTCATCAAGGCCGGGTTCATAAATAGGAATTTCCCCCATGTTCAACCTGCTGATTTTATTGCTGTCAATATCAATGCAGGTAACGTCAGCGCCAAACTCGGAAAAACAGGTTCCGGACACCAGACCTACATATCCGCTACCAATCATTGAAACTTTCATTTGCTCTACCTGTTTATAAACGAATCAGTTTGATACCGGCCGGGATGTTTTCCCTGTCCAGTACGCGTGTAACATCAAAGACAACACCTTTGCCATCAATCAGCATGCTGGAGATATAGTCCCAGCCAAACTCCCTGTAAGCATTATGTGCAACCGCCAGGATTACTGCGTGTCCGGGCGCCATTTTGTCGTCCGCCAGTATTTCGATTCCGTACTCATGGCGCGCCTCATCCTTGTCGGCTTCAGGATCATAAATATTTATATCCACCTCAAATTCATTCAAGGCATTCACGATATCAATTACCCGGGTATTGCGGGTGTCAGGCACGTTTTCCTTGAAGGTAAAACCGAGAATATTTATCCGATTCCCCTTGACGCCATACCCTTGCTTAATCATTTCCTTGACGACCTGGCCTGCCACAAACGTACCCATGCCATCATTGATCCTGCGTCCGGCAAGTATCACCTGGGGTATGTAACCTGAAACCTGTGCCTTGTATGTGAGATAGTATGGATCGACCCCGATACAATGCCCGCCAACCAGACCCGGTTTAAACGGCAGGAAGTTCCATTTTGTCCCGGCGGCTGCCAATACATCACCAGTATCTATTCCCAGCTTCTCAAAAATGAGGGAAAGCTCGTTCATCAGAGATATATTCAGGTCACGCTGGGTGTTTTCTATCACCTTTGCCGCTTCGGCAACCTTGATTGAAGGCGCCCGGTGCACACCCGCTGTTACTACTGATCCATATACTGCAGCAACAACGTCCAGACTTTCTGGCGTCTGTGCCGAGACTACCTTGAGGATCCGGGTAAAGGTATGTTCCTTGTCACCGGGATTGATACGCTCCGGAGAATAACCCACAAAAAAGTCTGTCCCTGCTTTCAGTCCGGAGATCTTCTCCAGGATTGGAATACATTCTTCTTCTGTAGCACCGGGATAGACGGTTGATTCATAAACGACAATGTCATTTTTCTTTAATGCCTTGGCCAACGTATTACTCGCGCCAATCAGCGGTGATAAGTCTGGATATTTGGCATGATCGATTGGTGTGGGTACGGCTACGATGTGAAAGTCCGCCTGTTTCAGATCTGCTATATCAGCAGTAAAGAGTATGTTCGCCGCCTTCAGGTCCGCAGTTTCGACTTCCTTGGTTGAATCGTGCCCTTTTTGCAGTTCCGCAATACGGTTCCGGTTGATATCAAAGCCTACAACACTGGCCTGTTTGCCAAATGCGACCGCGACAGGTAAACCCACATACCCCAGTCCGATTACGGATATTTTTCTATTATGTGCCATTATTTCACCTTGTAATAATCACGATACCAACGAACAAAATTAGCAATACCAGTCTCGATTTGTGTGGCCGGAGAAAAACCAACATCACGCGCCAGATCTTCCACATCCGCATACGTGGCAGGAACGTCACCCGGCTGCAGCGGCAGAAAATTCTTTACGGCCTTCTTACCCAGACAGTCCTCAAGTATCTCAATGAAACGCATCAACTCAACCGGCTGGTTATTTCCAATGTTATACAATCTATAGGGTGCCTTACTCGTGCCCGGATCGGGTGTATCACTGGTCCAGTCCGGATTGGGGGATGCGACCCTGTCGTTCACCCGGACTACACCGTTAACGATATCATCCACATAAGTGAAATCGCGTCTGTGATTACCATTGTTGAATACGTCTATGGGCTCACCAGCGAGGATTTTTTTGGTAAACAGAAACAATGACATGTCTGGTCGACCCCAGGGGCCGTAAACCGTAAAAAACCGCAGGCCTGTAGTTGGCATGCTGTACAGGTAACTGTAGGTATGCGCCATTAACTCATTCGCTTTTTTAGTCGCGGCATACAGGGAGAGCGGATGGTCGACATTATGGTGGATAGAAAATGGCATCAAGGTATTGGCACCGTATACTGAACTGGATGACGCATAGACCAGATGTCCTACCTTGTTATGTCGACATCCCTCCAGAATATTGATAAACCCAACCAGGTTGGAGCTGATATAGGCATGCGGATTCTCGATTGAATAGCGAACACCCGCCTGGGCGGCAAGATGGATGACCCGCTGTGGCTGGTGCGATTTGAATATCGTTTCAATATCCTGCCTGTCAGCAACATCTGCCTTGATAAAAGTAAATCCGCTGTCATCGGTCAAACGGCGTAATCTGGCGTTTTTGAGGTTTACATCATAATAATCGTTCAGATTATCGATGCCTATGACCTCATCCCCTCTGTCCAGCAATACTCTGGTGACAGCAGAACCGATAAAACCTGCTGCCCCTGTTAACAGAATTTTCATGTCTTTGTTTATTCCGGGTTAATTCATGGATATCAATGCGATGCTGATAATCCATTTTGAGCTGACATACTAACATTTCTTGCTTTCAGTATGAATCAAATGATGGATGTCCGGATCAGTTTTATCTGACACCGACAGCACATGATTCGGTGTGTAACTTGATAGAGGCTGACTGGATTTACGGAAATTTCAGGTGTGCAGTTTTATTGCTGGACAATAAATCCGGAATCCGGATACGTTGACAGCACCCGGATATACGCCTGGCAAATCATAAATGGCGTCCCCAAGGGGATTCGAACCCCTGTCGCCGCCGTGAAAGGGCAGTGTCCTAGGCCTCTAGACGATGGGGACTTAATACGAGGTAGATTACAACTCAGAATAAGTCAATGTAATACAGGCCGCCATTCTTGGCATTATATAGACATCCAGTCAATAACAATTTACGTCATCCAGTCCCGGTACAATAAAGGGAGTGGTGGAGCCAGGCGGGATCGAACCGCCGACCTCTTGCATGCCATGCAAGCGCTCTCCCAGCTGAGCTATGGCCCCGTTTTGCTGTCGATTCTCCGTTTCACCCTGATACCTGGTGAACTCAAGGTCAGGGACAACGGCAAAACAGGCGGCAGAATTTACGTTACCACCACCCTGCTGTCAAGTTACCTGAGCAGACTCGATGTAGTTTATCGCCTTGATTAAGCGATTTAGCACACGTTTCCGCCCTATCAGGACGATGGTGACGTCTATAGAAGGCGATACGGCGCCACCTGTCACAGCCACCCGTAGCGGTTGGGCAACTTTACCCAGTTTCATGTCAAAACTCGCCGCCGCCTCCTCTATAATCCGGTGGACATCCTGACTGCTCCACTCCGATAACGCATCAAGAGCGCTATAGATAGTTTTAAATGGCCCTACCAAGGGCTGTTTCAGGTGCTTTCGGGCGGCCTCTGTATCAAACTCTGCAAAATCTTTATAGAAATACAGGCTTTGATCCGCCATTTCTTCCAGCGTTTTTACCCTCTCCTTCTGGACTTCGCATAACTGGGCCATGGGCGGCCCCTGTGACGTATCAATGTTACGTTTATGCAGATGGCTCTCCAGCAAGGGACCCAGGCGGTTCCCGGTGCTCTGTTTAAGATAGTGCTGGTTCAGCCAGAGCAACTTGTCCGGATTAATGGCCGCTGCAGCCTTGTTTACATCGCTCACATCAAACAACTGGATCATTTCTTCTATCGAGAATATCTCCTGATCCCCATGCGACCAGCCCAATCGCACCAGATAATTCAGCAGGGCCTCGGGTAAAAATCCCTTGTCCCTGTATTCAAGTACACTGGCCGCCCCTTCGCGTTTAGAAAGCTTTTTTCCCTGTTGATCAAGTATCAAGGGGATATGCGAATAAACAGGCGGTATTTTGCCCAGCGCATTGAAGATATTTATCTGACGAGGGGTATTATTCAGGTGGTCATCACCACGAATAACATGGGTAATCGCCATATCCAAATCATCTGCTACCACGGTCAGATTGTAAGTCGGACTGCCATCCGATCTGGCAATAATCAGGTCATCAAGCTCGACATTCTGGTATACCACCCTGCCCTGGATAAGGTCATCGATGATGATTTCGCCGTCCTGCGGGTTCTTGAAGCGGATTACCGGGTGATCATGTGGTGAAACTGCACTTACCCCCCTTTCCCGGCATTTGCCGTTGTATTTAGGCTTGTCCCCGCGAGCCATCGCGCTGGCACGCATTTCATCAAGCTCTTCCTTGCTACAGTAACAGCGGTAGGCATGCCCCGTTTCCAGTAGTTGCTGTATGACCTCACCATAGCGGGCCCCTCTTTGGGACTGGTAATATGGCCCTTCGTCCGTATCGAGCCCCAGCCACTGCATACCATCAATAATGATATCGACGGCTTCCTGGGTAGACCGCTCCCGATCCGTGTCTTCCACCCGCAGGATAAAGGTACCCTGATAATGTCGAGCATAGAGCCAGGAAAACAGCGCCGTACGGATACCACCGATATGTAAATAACCGGTCGGGCTGGGGGCAAATCGTGTTCTGATTGATTTCACAGTAAAATTTTCATCGTTTTAAAATATAGCCGCCCAGTCTAACATTATCCGTCGAGTATTTGACTTCAAAACTACGAATATCCGGGCGATTAGCTCAGCGGGAGATCACTGCCTACACATGGCAGGGTTCGCTGGTTCAATCCCCGCATCGCCCGCCCTCTGCGGACCCATTACTGCCGGCAAGTTTAACCATAGCGGGTGATAATTTTGTTTTAGAAGTATGGTAGCATTACGCAAAACATCGATTATTTACATTAGATATATGTTTTATATTGTTGTTTTATATATTTATTATTCTGTAATCTCTGCAATTGTCTCAAGTGATTTACGCGTTTGTTCCGGTACTTGTTCCGGATAGCCATACCAGAACAGACCCACAACAAACTTGCGATTTATATCGATACCCATCAGTTGCGAGAATCGTGTGTCCCGTATTACCTTACCGGTCGTCCATTTCATACCCACCCCGGCCTGCCACAGATATAACATCATGTTCTGGGCAGCGCAGGCACAGGCAGCATAGTCCTCCAATTGCTGGACAGGATCGGTGGAGAATTCACAGGTCATAACGAGCCAGCCCGGGATGGCATTCAGCCTCTCCCTGATTGTTATACGTGCAGTGTCTGGCTGCCCAGCTGCCTTGATATCCGTAATTAATTCCTTTACCTGCTCACAGATTCGCGGCCCCATAACATGGAAATGCCAGGGTTCGGTTTTTTTGTGGTTCGGTGCCCAGCGCGCCACTTCAATCGCCTCCAGAATGAGGGAGGTTTCGACAGGATTTTTTTTAAAAAAATTGATAGTCCGTCGGGATCGAATGCTGGTTGCATACATTTCCAGTCGCGAGATTTCACTATTTTCAGGAGTATTCAACATATATGGTCCAATACAGGCATAATTGAGGGGAACAATTTACAGGAAGATTATGATACCGGGATTCACAGATAGTATCAGTAGTACAATTCTAACTCTCACAAGTCCGGAGAGTTCATCAGTTAAACGGGTCAGATGCCATTTTTCCTTATAAATGCCACAATTTTACGGGCATAATTGTCCAACAGCACCTTACTTCCACCTGTCAAGAACATGAATGATGCAATTATCGTCACCCGGAACCTTCAGCGCCATTACCATATGGGGGGCGAGCTGATCCAGGCCTTGCGTGGTTTTGATATATCCATCACCCGTAATGAATATGTGGCAATAATGGGAAGCTCCGGTTCGGGTAAATCAACCCTGATGAACCTGATTGGATGCCTGGACACGGCCAGCGTGGGTAGTTACTGGCTCAATGGCAAACTGGTGTCCGACATGAACAATCGGGAGCTTGCCCGGATACGAAACGAAAAAATCGGTTTTATATTCCAGACCTTCAATTTGTTACCTCGAATTGATGCGCTGCACAACGTAGAGTTGCCCCTGATTTATCGAGGTGTACCGCGCAAGGAACGCCTGGCCCGGGCGGCGGAAGTACTGACACAGGTTGGTCTCGGCGATCGCATGAATCACCGGCCAAACGAGCTGTCAGGAGGACAAAGACAACGGGTGGCCATCGCCCGTGCCCTGGTCACACGTCCTGAAATTATCCTGGCGGATGAACCCACAGGTAATCTGGACACAAAAACAGGTAACGAGATTATGGCTCTGCTCGACAAGCTTCATAAAGACGGGAATACCATCATTCTGGTGACTCATGAGGCAGATATCGCCAAACATGCCCAACGTATCATTCAGCTGGTGGATGGTTCCCTGCAGACTGATACCGGCATCCTCCATCGGAGAGTGATGTAATGACAAATCGATGCTTGCTGTATATGTGCCTGTTATTGTTATCAGCTCTGCTGGGCGCTTGCAGTAAAAAAGAAGAGCCCGCATCCGATATTTATGAAAGTACCTCTGTGGCAACCCGCGATATAGATATTTCGGTCGAGGCAGCCGGAATCATTGAACCTGAAACCACGATTGAGGTTAAATCCAAGGCATCCGGTGAAATTCTTGCCCTGAACGCCGATACTGGCGACCACGTTGAACAAGGCGTCCTGCTGGTGCAGATAGACAAGCGCAGTCCGGTGAATATTCTTGATCAATCACGTGCCGACCTCGAAGCCGCCAGGGCACGGCGCAAGATAGCGACGACACAGTTGAACAGGACCAGGAGCCTGCTGGATAAAGGTATTGTGACGGAAACCGAGTATGAAACCGCCGAACTGGAACTGGCCAATGCCGAGGCTGCCGTAATCAGTCGACAGGTAGAACTGGAGAATGCCCAGATCGCCCTCGATGATACCGACGTCAAGGCACCGATATCCGGCATCGTCATAGAAAAAAACGTAGAACGCGGTCAGGTCATCTCGTCCCCTACCCGTGATGTCGGTGGCGGTACCGTATTACTGAAGATGGCAGATCTCGCCACAGTACAGGTCAGGACCCGTGTGGATGAAACAGACATCGGCAAGATAGAACCTGGCATGGAGGCCATTGTGAAGGTCTCTGCCTATCCAAACCAGCCATTTAACGGTCAGGTACTGAAAATCGAACCGCAGGCCACAGTAGACCAGAATGTCACCATGTTTCCTGTACTAATCCGGCTTGAAAATCAAAAAGGACTGCTAAGACCGGGGATGAATGCCGAGGTGATAATCAACATAGCCCATGCTGAAAATGTACTGGCAGTGCCCACCATGGCACTGCGTACGGATCGCGATCTGGCAACGACTGCCGCCGTGCTTCAAATCAGTACGGATGAACTGAAGCAGAAAATAGCTGCCTCCCGCACCAGCTTGTTGAAAACTGGCCAAAGTTCAGACGCTATTTATGGCGGCGAGTACTGGGTCTTGCTGGTACGTGATAATGACCTTGAACCCCGGTTTGTCAAAACCGGTATTACTGACCTTGAGTACAGTGAGATCATCAGTGGCCTGGAGAAAGATGAACAAGTGTTGATACTACCGAGTTCCGGTCTGTTGGAAAGACAGGAACGGATCCAGAACTCTCTCAATCAACGTCTGCGACCTCCCGGCATGTAACCACGGGAAACCAGCTGCGCTATGCACTTGATAGAAATCATCCGCCTCGCCTTCCAGTCTATACTGGCCAACCTGTTTCGTGCGATGTTGACCATGCTCGGGATCGTTATAGGTGTCGCTTCAGTTATCACGATGGTTGCGATGGGTACCGGGGCGCAGAAGGCCATCAATGACCGGATCGAATCGCTGGGCACAAATATCCTGACAGTATCTTCAAGCCGATCCTTTCGTGGTGGTGTTTCCAGAAACCAGATGACCCTGACGGTTAATGACACGACCAGGTTGATGGAAGATTCCCGCTATATCAGCGCAGTCATACCAGAAATATCAGGACGGGAACAGGTAAAATACGGCAATTCCAACCAGAACCTTTCGGTGGTCGGTACCACGCCCGACTTTGCGGTAGTAAAAGGTTTTGAAATTGAAAACGGGAGATTATTCAATGCGGCAGATAATAATGCCAAACGCAGGGTTGCAGTGCTGGGAGGAGAGGTTTCCGAAGAACTGGGGATTGATCCGCTGGAATTGATAGGTAACACAATATCGATACGCAATTTTCCATTCGAGGTCATCGGTATTTTGAAAAAGAAGGGTTCTGTCGGCTATAACAATCCGGATGATGATATATGGATACCACTGCTAACATCGCAATTCAGGGTCTATGGTACTGACCGTGTTGAAGCCATCAGTGTGCAGGTCAATGACAGTATCAGCATTGAAAAGGCGATCGTCGAGATAGAGCGTATATTGCGCAGGGAACACCGGATCCTCCCCGGCAAAGACAATGATTTTTCCATCACCGACAGCAAGATGTTTCTCAATACCGCCCAGGAGGCTACCCGCATCTTCACATTATTGCTTGCCGGAATAGCCGGGGTAAGTCTGTTGGTAGGCGGCATAGGCATTATGAATATCATGCTGGTATCGGTTACGGAGCGAACGCGGGAGATCGGAATCCGTATTGCACTGGGTGCGACCCGTTCCAATATTCTGATGCAGTTTCTGGTTGAGTCGGTGACACTTTGTCTGACAGGTGGTATTGTCGGAATCCTGACCGGCATCGCTGTCTCCACGCTATTGAATGAACTGGCTGGTTGGCAAACCTATGTATCCATATCGTCAATACTGGTTGCATCCCTGTTCAGCGCCGGAGTGGGACTTATCTTCGGCATCTGGCCCGCACGTCGGGCAGCCTATCTCGACCCGGTCGAGGCACTACGGTACGAATAAAAAGAATGCGCGGTTCACGAAATTACTCTGGTAATACCTGGTCCGGGGACTGGTCTGTACTGAAAAGCCTGCTGCCCTACTTCATGGTATTTCGCGGCAGGGTCATCATCGCCATGCTTTGCCTTGTAATGGCAAAACTGGCAAGTGTCACCCTGCCCTTTGCGATGAAATATATCGTAGACTCACTTGATACAGCACAGAACCAGATCATCACCCTGCCGTTATTGTTTCTGGTCTTTTACGGAATTCTCCGCTTCGGCACCATCATTTTTGGTGAAATACGCGACTCCATATTTGGTCGAGTAACTGAAAACGCCATGCGGAAAATTGCCCTGAATGTATTCAATCATTTGCATACACTCGATCTTGAGTTTCACCTGTCCAGAAAAATGGGGGGCTTGTCCCGGGACATTGAACGCGGAACCAGTGGCATCAGTTTCCTCATGCGATTCCTGCTATTCAATATCGTACCGACACTGCTGGAAATCCTGATGGTGACTGGCATACTTTTTTATAACTATGGTGCTGCATTTGCCGTCATTATCATTATTTCTGTCACAACCTATATCATCTTTTCAGTCCTGGTAACCGACTGGCGCAACAGTTATGTGCGCACAATGAACGAAATGGACAGTCAATCCAGCACCTACGCACTCGACAGCCTGATGAATTTCGAGACCGTAAAGTATTTCAACAATGAACAGTATGAAGCTGACCAGTTTGACAGCAACCTGAAAAAACTGGAAGACGCGAGAATGCAGAACAGACTGTCGCTGGTTGCCCTGAATTCCGGACAGGCCGTGATCATATCGATCTCGATCACCGTAATCATGATCCTGGCCTCCCGCATGGTCGTAGATGGACGCATGACCATCGGGGATCTGGTCCTGGTGAACGCCTTCATGGTTCAGTTATTTATCCCGCTGAATTTTCTTGGCTTTGTTTACCGTGAAATCAAGCGAGCCCTGGCGGATGTTGAACATATGTTTTCTCTGATGGCCGCAGAACCTGTCATAAAGGACAACCCCGATCCCGCAGATCTCAAGATAACCAGCGGTGAAATCAGCTTTGATAAGGTCTGTTTTTCCTATAAATCTGACCGTCAGATTCTGTTCGACATCAATCTGACCATACCGTCAGGAAAAAAGTATGCACTGGTAGGCCCCAGTGGGTCTGGCAAATCCACCATCGCACGTCTGTTATTCCGGTTTTATGACATAGAAAGTGGGAGTATACGCATAGATGGGCAGGACCTGCGTGAGGTCACCCAGGACAGTCTGCGTCGGGCAATTGGTATCGTACCGCAGGACACTGTGCTGTTTAATAACTCCATTTACTACAATATTGCCTACGGCTCACCGCAGGCCACCGAGGCTGAGGTTAAGAAGGCAGCACAACTGGCGCATCTGGATGATTTTATCAAACAGTTGCCAGCTGGTTACGATACGCTGGTAGGTGAACGAGGACTGAAGGTCTCCGGTGGTGAAAAGCAACGTATAGCCATCGCCAGAATGTTGCTTAAAAGCCCGGCCATTATGATTTTTGATGAGGCAACATCTTCGCTCGACTCCACAGCTGAACAGGCGATTATCGGGGCGTTACGGGAAATTTCAGCAAACCGGACTACGCTGATAATCGCACACAGGCTATCAACCATTATTGATGCCGACGGTATTGTGGTCCTCCGCCATGGCAGGATAGTCGAACAAGGAACACATCAGGACTTACTTGAGCGCAAGGGCGTATATGCCAAGATGTGGGAAATACAGCAACACCAGTCAGTGCATAAATTACCGGTAACTACCTAGGGCAGTTACCGGCTTATACTAGGCCAGTTTTTTAATCAATCCGTTTATATTGTTCAGTGAAAACAGATGGCTGTAGATTAATTCCAGCTCGTCTGTTTTTGCAAGCTCTGCCAGCTTCTCCGGTTTTAATTCTTTCAGTTTCTTCCTGCTGACACATTGAAATCCACCAATGGCATATTTATCACCGGTCTTCATCTCAATATTGGCCTGAACTAGTTCGAGCAGTTCGTTTTTGACCAGATTACTGCAAAAGAGATTCGTTAACTGGACGTTCTTCTGGTAGTCCTGTAAAAATTCGACTGCCTGCTTTAATATCGCCGATTCCTTGCCTTTCTTGTCAAAAAGCGGCTGTCCTTCCTTGGCGGTATTAAACCCGGTAAAACTCTCGTCCACGCACACAGTAAATGTCGGATTGGCCGCATCCGGTGTTGCCAGGATAAACGGATAACGTCGTGCATAGGCCGGGACATAATCTGCATTCCACTTGCCTTTTTTATCTACAAACAGATTCTGATTGGGTTTCAGGCCCAGCAAGACGACAGGATAAACAGTATTATCCGCATCTTTTCCGAAGACAATTGCGTACTCAGCCGCTGCCTTTACAAACTCAATTGCGGCTATGTACAAGCTGTTGGTATCTGCCGCAAATGTATAACCTTCAATGGGTTCCAGATAGAGATTTTTATGGCGTTCCTTGTTTAAGGGCACAACTTTTTTATAAAACAACGGTTGGGAAGTCATTATTATTACTGTCCTTGATTGTTATGGTGCGGAGCTACTGCTTTCCGTTTCGGGTGTATTTTCTATATCATCATCGACCAGCTCTTCATCTGCATCCTGGAACAGCTGCATCAATTCGTTAGGTACAGATCCAGCGCGACTACCTGCGGCTGTAAAGAAATCATCCGTCTCAAGATCTCCCGCCACGTCCTGCTGCTGGGCAAATTGGGGCATCGTATTCATTTTATCCAGTAAGGCCTGATAACTATCGCGGGTATCCGCGTAGGCAACCAGCACACCTTCCAGCCCCGGATCCGCAGATTCTGTATAACGCAGGCTGAGCGCATTAACACGGGTATCAATAACTGTAATTAATTGCTCGACCTCACCACGGTTGACATTGACCGTGCAACTCTCCACCAGCTCACATTCCGCAACCGACAAGGTAATTCCATCCTTGATGGTGGTAAATATGTCTATCTCCTGCTGGAATTTGGCAGAATCGGCCGAATCCAGCACCTGCTCATCCAGTATCTGGCTATAGACATTACCAAAGCAAAATAACAGGGTGCCTGCAATTACTGGCAGGAGAATCCGGGACTTAATTTCATCAATCATGTGACCCATAATCAATACCAGCTGTATCCAACAGGTGAAACGAGATTGTAAGAATATTTCTGTGTCCCCATGGCCGCATTTACCGAATCCAGAGGATTGCCCGATTCAGCCATAAAAATCGACTTGTCGGTAGATGCCTGGGTGCCCTGCAGTATCTTCTGGATCTGGCCCTCTATAAACAGGATTTGCTGACGTGTAGCATCAATAATCCTGTCCAGCGTTTCAATCGTCAGGTCAATACCGGTAGAGCTACCCAGTTTGCCACGTGTCGCATCATCACCCTTCAGCGACTCCAGCCAGTCAACACGTGTCTTTATCATTTCCAGTATGTTTGTCAGGCGGGTGATTTCAACCGTAGTGGCATTACCACTGGCATCATCAAACTCACTACCAAATGCATCGTCCTGGATATCCTCTTCCGCCGCATAGAACTCTTGCAGTTCGGTCTTGTAGCTCATGAAGTTGGCAAGTTCTGTTCTGTACCCGCTCAACAGTGCTTCCAGCTCAGCACGCTCAGATGGCCCAGCCTCGGCCAGGCGACGCTCCAGCTCGGTAATCCTGCCTTCCAGCTGGACGATCAACTCATCCAGTTCCGCCTCGGTCACATCCGGGGCACAACCCTCAACCTCTTCGCACTGTGCCAGTGACAGGGCGATACCGCGGCCTATCGTACCAAACAGGGTCAGATCCTCTTCAAACAGACCTACGTCGATGTAGGCAATCTGTTCGAGACCGATCAGGTTGCCCAGGATTAGAGTTTGCGCCTGTACGAATGAAAGGTTATTTACGTTCAAGCCTGTACCGGTAAGGAGCGCATTCAGGAATGAGGTTGTAACACTCGTTGCTTCAACTGGTATTGCATTCAATATACCAAATGTTGGAGAACTGCCTGATCCTACAATTGTCTGCAAATTTCCACCATTCGCATCAATAACCAGGTTTTGGGCATTAATAATATCGTTCGCAGCAATCAATAGAATGGCAGCTCCTTCAATTGTACCCGGGAAGGCGATACCCGTAATATCACCAGGAACATTACCACCATTACTGCTTCCTACAGCGATGAGCGAAACCTGATCGGTTGCAGAACCAGCAGCATTACCACCTACGCCACCTGCACTTACAACTGAATTCAAATCGAGCGAAATATTACTTGCAAGCAGTGTAATATCTGAGTTTGTCCTGAGAACTGTACCTGGGGCTATGGTTAACTGATTTGCATTGACTGTTACCAACTCTGTACCGAGTGACTCTGCCGGTGGTGTAGCCGGAATGATCGTACCACCTATTACCAGATGACCATCAAATCCTGTAAATAGTGTACCGTTAATCTGGTCGGCTGCATCAGAGCTTCCTATAATCAAATCAGCCCCGAGTGGCGTATCAATTTGTAATGCCGCACTACCCGTCACTGTAGTACCGGTGAAGTTAATCGCGTTGACCGCCGACCGTAAAATAGTATCACCGTCGATACTCAACCCGCCGGTAGACCCCAGGTTTATCGCCCCGCCTGCGGTAATATTATTATTAAACGATGTAGAGGCCGCCACAGGGTTAAACGACCCTGCGACGGTTACAGTATCAAATGCAAGGTTATTACTATCGGTAATGAAAACATTATTTGCCGAATTAATCGTGACCAGACCCTGGAAGTCATTCGCAGCAGTCAGGGTGATTGAATTGGTATTCCCCACGGCAAACTGCGATACGCCGGAAACGCTTATGCCGCCAGTCTGGGTGATATCACCATTAATGGTCACTGTCAGACTACCGTTAATCGTCGATGCAGCAGACCCGAAGTTGATTGAGTTCTGATCTAGCAACACCAGATTACCTGTGTTGTTTAAAACGATATTATTGAAATCATTACTGGCAAAATTCAGCGTAACATCACTATTGTTACTTTCGAAGGAGGCTGTGCCACCCACATTTATCTCGCCGCTATTTGTTATATCACCATTATTAACAATCGTTGAATTGCCGGACGTAAGCATCCGGGTGATATCTACCGGTCCGTTATTGTTGATTGCGATATCGCCTCCCGCTGTCGCCACCAGATCCAATATTGAAGAATCAGTGTCCAGGTGATTTGGGAGTCCGATATTTTCTCCGGAACTCATCACCAGACTGAAGGTAGTGATATCCGTCACCAGATCGGGGTTTATCTGCAGATCGAAAATTGAACCGTCAGCCGTGATGGTAACAACATCATTCGTCTGATCAGTAATTATACCGCCATTATCCACCAGCACATCGGCGTTGAGACCACCTGTAGTTATTACGGTGATATTACCATCAGCGGTATTAACAGACGATAAGGTCAAAGTCTGGTTGCCGGTCTGCTGATAGTTGATATTGCCCGAACCGGTCACCATCCCCTGAACCAGCACCGCTGCATTGGCTGCATTGGCAATACTTATATCACCCGCAGTAGTACTAACATTCAACTGATTCACAGTCGACAGATTCAACGAAGTCGCACTTCCAACTCCGTTCGACGCAGTCAAGGTTAAGTCATCTGCCGTAATGTGTACGCCACCACCTGTAGCATTAATAGCACCGGATGAGGTGCTGACGCTAACATCACCGAGTGCCTTGGCGTCCAGCGACTGGATATCAATATCACCGTTGGTTGTGCTTATAGAAATATCATTCAAATCGGAATTTGTCTGCGAAACAACATTGGTGGCGGTAACTGCGCCACCTGCCGTAATCGTAATCAGGCCATTGCTGGTATCTACATCCGCCAGCGTAATCGCATCTGTCTCGGTTATAAGTATCGCACCGGCCGCACTGGTCGAGGCATCCAGGCTGTTTATCGTTGTATCAAGGTCAATCCCGCCTGCCGCATCCGCTGTCAGTATGTCCGCTGTCACGTTCACCGTGGCACCGTTTGCATCGGTAATTGCCCCACCCTGCGCATCCAGCGTCACATCACCGGCCGTGACACCCGCATTGACCACCCCGACCACAATGTTCGCACCCGTGCTCGTCAGACTGATGTCATTCGCATCATTATCTGTCGTTGACTGCACATCCACTGCCGATATCGCACCAACCGCCGTAATGGTAATGGCACCATTCGATGTGTCCACATCCGTCAGCGTAATCGCATCCGTCTCGGTAATCAGGATCGGACCCGCTGCACTGGTCGACGCATTCAGGCTGTTTACCGTCGTATCAAGGTCTATCCCGCCTGACGCATCTGCCGTCAACACGTCCGCTGTCACGTTTACTGTGGCACCGTTCGCATCGGTAATCCCACCAAGCTGCGCATCCAGCGTCACATCACCGGCCGTCGTACCCGCATTGATAATGCCCGCCACAATGTTCGCTGTACTCGTCAGGCTGATGTCGTTTGCATCATTATCTGTCAGCGACTGTACATCCGTCGCTGTCAATGTGCCACCTGCCGTGATCGTAATCAGGCCATTACTGGTATCCACATCCGTCAGCGTGATCGCATCCGTCTCGGTTATAAGTATCGCACCTGCCGCACTGGTCGAGGCATTCAGGCTATTAACCGTTGTATCCAGGTCAATCCCGCCTGACGCATCCGCCGTCAACACATCCGCTGTCACGTTTACCGTGGCACCGTTTGCATCCGTAATAGCACCACCCTGCGCATCCAACGTCACATCACCCGCCGTGGTTCCCGCATTCACCACACCTACCACTATGTTCGCACCCGTGCTCGTCAGGCTGATGTCATTCGCATCGGCATCTGTCGTTGACTGCACGTCCACCGCGGCTATCGCACCAACCGCTGTGACCGTAATCAAACCGTTGCTGGTGTCCACATCCGTCAGGGTAATCGCATCCGTCTCGGTAATCTCTATCGCACCGACTGCTGTTGCGGTTGCAACCAACGTAGTCAGGCTGGTCTCCAGCGCATTGCCATCGCCAATACCGCCCGCCGCACGTAGAATCGCCGTATTACCTTC
>CAMDWI010000003.1 GCA_945878555.1 Klebsiella pneumoniae | reverse complement strand
ACCGACCTGACTTCACTTGCGGTCTGGCTGCTTTCGCTATTATGCGAGATAGCGATCATCATTGCGGCCAGTATGCTTTGCCTGTTTACCTTCAGCAATATTACTGTCGCCTACATTGCCGTGTTGTCGTTTTATTTACTCTCCAGAAGCATCAGCGCTATCCAGCTGTTAAGTACGAGTCCGATTCTGGAGTCAGAAAACTACTCACAACAGTTTATGAACCAGCTGGTTGATGTGGTGGCCTGGGTATTACCAGATCTGGACGCCTATACCCGCAGTGACTGGCTGGTTTATGGTATCGATGAGGTATCACTGTCACATGTGCTGTTACAAACGGTGGTTTACCTGATGATCCTGTTTGCTGCCGGGTTGTTTGATCTGTACCGGAAGGAAATGTAAGACCTGCACGCATGCTGAGATTCGACCTGTTGTTCAATCCCGGCAAGGAACGCCCCGTATCCTGTGTACCCAAACCGGTACTGCTATTGCTGGTGATCGGTCTGGTCTTACAACTGTTACTGCATGCAGGCCTCGCACGACCAGAAATCACACGCAAACCCCTGCCGACTCCGGCGAACCAGTCCATTTTGTCCGTATCCAGCCTGGGTGATCCGGTCGCATTCTCCAGATTGCTGATGTTATGGTTGCAAGGGTTTGATCATCAGCCCGGTGTCAGCATTCCGTTTATCCAGCTTGATTATGGGCACCTCATCGGCTGGCTGGATCGCATCCTGTTTCTCGACCCGGGCAGTTCGTATCCGTTGCTCTCCGCGGTGCGTATCTACAGCGAAGTGCCGGACCCTGCGAAACAACGGCTGGTTCTCGATTATGTATATAACAAATTTCAGGAGAACCCCGCGCTACGCTGGCAATGGATGGCGCATGCGGTCTATGTGGCGAAGCACCGGCTAAGGGACAAGAAGCTTGCGCTGCGTTATGCGCGAGAACTCCGGCTAAGGACAACGGCACAAATGACGCCGGACTGGGCGAGACAGATGGAACTGTTTGTGCTTGAAGATATGGGCGAGCTGGAGTCTGCGCAGGTTCTGTTAGGTGGATTAATCGATAGTGGCGAGATTACAGATCAGCGGGAGATAGATTTTCTACTTTCCCGGCTGAATATAAAACAAACACCTTAATCAACGACGATGTGTAGCCTGGTTAGCTGGCAGTCCGGTATGTCTGCGCAGGACCGTGTGCTTACAGGAGCAGTAGAGACTTGGTCGGCCGTCCGGTTATGTCGCTCAAGACACGCCGTAAATACGTCCATGTAGGCTCGGGTGCCGCATCCATGCGGCACACGGTCTTTCGCAACATAACCGGACAGCCTTACAGGCTATAAGGTCTCGCCTGTAGCAAGTAATCTCAACTTTCACGACCGGAAATCAGTTTCAACAAGGCTGGATATAATTCATCGGTTCTGTCTGCATCACGCAAGCCCTTGAAGATACGCGCGGCCTCGTTGTAATCGCGGGTCTGATAACACTCGATTCCTTTCTGGTGTAATGCAAGCCGCTTGCGCATCTCGTCGGTCAGCGCTGACTTCAGGCAGAGCGGCTGGAAAATTTTTGCGACGTTGTGTTTCCCTTTTACCTGGACTGTATCGATCTGCCTGAATACGATGTCCGTGCATTCAGCCATGGTCGCCTCGCTGACCAGTATCGGCACACCATATTGGCGCGTTAGAGATTCGATCCTCGCGGCAAGGTTTACCGCATCACCGATGACGGTATAGGCTATGCGGTATTTCGATCCCATATTGCCGACATTCATCATGCCGGTATTGATGCCAATACCCATGGTCGGGCCGGGCCAGCCTTTCTTGATAAAGGCGGCAGACAGTTTTTTGATAGCGACATCCATTTCAAACGAGGCGAGTACGGCGCGTGCGGCGTGGTCCGGTTGCTCCAGTGGTGCGCCCCAGAAGGCCATGATGGAGTCTCCGATATATTTATCAATGGTGGCGCCATGCCGGTAGAGTATGGCGGTCATCTCGTCAAAGTACTCGTTCAGCAGCAGCGTTAATTGTTTCGGGTTTAGCTGTTCGGCCACGTTTGAAAAATTCTGCAGGTCACAAAAAAATACCGTTAACCGTTTCGAGGTTCCGGTCATGTCGAGCGCATCGGGGTTTTTGCTGATCTGATCGACGATCTGCGGTGGCACATATTGCCCAAACAGCTGCATCAGCTGCTGACGTGAGTGTGTCTCGATAAAATACGCCAGCAGCGCGTTGATCGAAAACAGAATCAACAGGATCAACAGACTGTATTCCATCGGCATGATCATGCCAGGTAAAGGGATGAACAGACTGATATAGAGCTGAGGCAGGGCAGAGAGCATTACCGCTGTTGCTGCCATCCATGGTTTAACGATGGGCAGCAACACGGATAGTGTCACGCCGGCTATCAACATCAGCAACAGGCCAACATACCCCGGATGCGTGATATGAGTAACCATACCCGTTAGCACGGATGTGAAGACTTGTAGATTGAAATCTACGCCTGCACCGGAACGCATACTGAAATCCAGCGCACCGATACCATTGAGGAAATACAGGAGGAATATACTGAAGATAATCAGGATCCGGATTTTATTTAGCAGGATTTTATCAATCACAATGTGAACCTGGACCCTGTTGGTGTTTTAATTTTTGCGTTAGTGTAACAGCCTGACGCATATCAAAAAACCGGTGGGTGCACCGGTTATTGTTGTCAAAGACCTGGATTTCACCGACGCTTGCAGGCTGTAGAACATACCTGACACACACTTCGTGGCTGTGGCATCCGCAATATAAGTCCATGTTTCTGTCAGATGTATATCCATGTTACGGTCGAAAACTGTCTGTTCTTGAGACGTAGGGTGTTGAAATTTTGACGATTTTGCTGTCAAACCGACGTTGTGCACCGCACACGCATTTGGACATCAATAATATAGTTAAACAAAACATATACTTACATTGTTGGCATAGAACCTGCATTACTTGAAGCAGACAATAATCTGTCACTATCCATAAGGGGATAAATGATGAAAAGCAGGAAACAGTCAGGTTTTACACTCGTTGAAATTGCCATCGTACTGGTCGTAATCGGCCTGCTGCTCGGCGGCATACTCAAGGGTCAGCAGTTAATCAACAGCGCACGCGTCCGCAACCTCGCCGACCAGAACTCCGGCGTCCAGGCCGCCTATTATGGTTTCGTAGACCGCTTCCGTAACCTGCCGGGTGATATGGCTTGTACAGCGGCGGTAACGAATGTCGGTGCCGCCGTCAGCCCGGACAATTGCACTACCGTTGTCGGTGGTGACGCAAATGGCCGTATAGATACTATACCCGAGGCAGGTGCCGTCTGGTCCCACCTTTCAGCTGCCGGCTTCCTGACCGGAACCTATACCGGTATAACCGCCGATGCTGCTGCCTACCGGACAGGTGTAGCCAATCAGTTGGTGCCCGCAAACGCATTCCAGGGCCCGATCATGTTGGCCCACACACCAGATTACCTTGAGGGAACTGCACGCGGGACAATAACCCGTCTGGCTTACTCATTTGGTGGCAATATCCCGGTACCGTTACTGCGCGACCTGGATCAGAAGCTCGACAACGGCACAGCAGGTACCGGTGTATTACGGTCAGCAGCCGAAACTGTTGATGGAACGGCCGGAACCTTTGGCCCGATATCTGATTACACCATAGGTGGCGGCGATGATTGCGTAACTGGTGATGCCTGGAACGTAGACAGCGCCAACCAGACCTGTAACGCGATATTCCTGTATTAATAACCAGCACATGCTGGTATCACAAAGGCCCGTACTGCGGGCCTTTGTTTTTTCCGACGCGGGTTTTAGCGATCTGCGTAGACTGAAGTAGCTGTAACCCGTACAGAACTTGCGTCATCGATTAATATAAGGTTATAGATTAATTGACTGGATTCCCGCCTGCGCGGGAATGACGATACATTAAGAGTCGGTGGAACCTCAGCTGCGAGGTGTTGTAGTCACGGGGCCGGTTTTAGGGGATATGAATCAGGTTTGCATACAATTCAATAATGTCCACAAACAGTACGGCAAACAAACGGTACTGAACGGCATCGATCTGACCATACAACAGGGCGAGTTTCTCGGGCTGGCCGGTGTGAATGGTGCAGGCAAGACCACGATGATCAAATGTCTGCTGGATCTCGCCTCGGTCAATTCAGGTTCGATCACCCTCGCCGGGCAGGCACATAACCAGACCGGTGCGCGGGGTGTGCTCGCCTACCTGCCGGAAAAGTTTACCCCGCCTTACTACCTGAGTGGGCGTGACTTTCTCAATTATATGGCGGCGATGCACGGTGTGACGGCCGATCCAGCCTTGATAGAACAGATGCTTGCAACACTGGATTTTGATATCCGTTATGTGGACAAACCGGTACGCCAGTTGTCGAAGGGCATGTCGCAAAAGCTCGGTCTGGCGGCCTGTTTTCTCAGTGACCGGCAGGTGTATATCCTCGATGAACCGATGAGTGGACTCGACCCACGGGCCAGGGCCTGCCTGAAACACCATCTGCAAACGCTGAAGCAACAGGGAAAGTCGCTGTTTTTCAGCACACACCTGTTATCGGATGTCGAGGCGATCTGCGACCGTGTGGCCATCCTGCATGAAGGCACAATCCGCTTCGTCGGCACCCCGGCAGAATGTTGTGCGCTGTATCAAACCAGCACCTTTGAAGACGCCTATCTGGCATGTGTGCGCGTCTCTGGATAATGTATACTTTCTGCTATAAACTAGGCATACAAAAAATGACTACGATAAAGAAGACACTGCTGTTTATCCTGTTGATGCTGTCTGCACAAGTTGCCTGTGCACGCATGTACCAGTGGGTGGATCCGGATACCGGCACCACACAGTTATCCGGCAAACCGCCGAGCTGGTATCGTAGCGAGGAAACCGGCCCTCGGATCGTGGTTTATGATAATGGCCGGATCATAGATGACACCGGCATCAACCTGTCCGTCTCCGAAAATGAAAGATTGCGGCAGGATGCATTGATCAGTGTGGAAACAGACCGTCAGGCGGCGCTGGAGAAAATCCAGCAGGCCCGCCAGCAAAAAGCGACGCTCGAATTTCAGAGGCAGGCCAATCAACCGCTTGAAGTGATACCCGAGCCCATTGCAGAGCAGGAAGTATCCGCAGAGGAACAGGCGCCAGTCAACACCGGGCCGACTGCAGAGGAATTACGGGCGCTGATTGATCAATACGAACAGATGAAGACCCAAAGTGCACGGGAGCTGGTTGAAACGGCGGCGCCTGCCCAATAAACGTGAACCCGGGTTAAGTCACTGTTCTGAATTTTGATACAGTTCCGGATTGCCTGTGTGATCAGCTGTCTGGATATAATCGTTCAAGACACGCTGTGAATACATCCATGTACGCTCGAGCGCCGCATCCATGCGGCTAACGGTCTTTCACAATTATATCCAGACAGCTGATACCAGACTGTTATTCCATCCGGAACTGTATCAAAATTCAGAACAGTGACTTAATTAAAAAACGACTTAATCGTACTCATCAGGCCGGTCTGGGTATTGTTGGAATACCCTTGCAGACTGAGCAGGGCACTGTTCTCGGGGTTAATCTTCAACCCGATCTCGATATAACTTTTCATGTTTTCCGTTTCATTCTTGATCATCGCCTGCTCGGCCAGAACAGCATATTGTTCGGCGATTTCAAGTATGCCTTTGACCGCTGTCTGGTTACCGGGGTCCAACTCCAGCAAACGGCTGAAATAGTAGTACGCATTGTCCTTCGGAGGGTAGGTCAGTTTGAATTCCTCCAGGCTCTGGTTACCCAGCCAGGTGAGCGCATTTAATACCTCATCCAGCGCCGGGGCTGGTTGCTGCGGGGCTTGCACGGTTTCGGGTGTTGCCTCGGCGGCGGCCGCCTGGGTTTGTACCTGCTCAATGACTGGCGCCTGATCAGGTGTGTTCGTCAGTACTGTCTGGGTGGAGGCATTCACAAACTTCGGGGCAGGTGCCTTCAATCGAATGTCCACATACTCCAGCGTTGAGAACAGCACCATACCGAGCAATATCATACCGACCAGGATCTGGTTGGCACGACGACTGCGCAGCCGGGGATCCGGGGTCGGCATCGTACCGGTCACATCAAAATCGAGTTCAACTTTCCTTTTCTTGTGAGTACGTTGCAGCTTTTCAATACGTTCGACCAGTGCCTCGGCATCATGGATGCGCTGGTCACGTTTCTTCGCCATCATGCCATCCAGTAATGGCTGGTACTCGGCGAGATCTTCCGGCAAGGTCGGTACCGGCGCCTGTTTATGCTGGATAACAATATCAATGACCGAGGTCGAGCTGTACGGCTTCTTGCCGGTCAACATTTCGTAAAATATGCAACCCAGACTGTATATGTCTGCCCGACCATCTATCTTCAATCCATCGGCCTGCTCCGGGCTCACATAATTCGGACTACCGAGGAATATACCGGTTGAGGTCAGATCAGACTCGTTATCCACCTGCTTGGCAATACCAAAGTCGGTCAATAGCGGTGTATGGGTATCGCGAAACAGGATATTGGCAGGCTTGACGTCACGGTGGACGATGCCGTGCTTGTGCGCCTCATTCAGCGCACGCGACACCTTGGCCAGGATATCGAGCGCCTCTTCCTCGGAGATGGGCAACTCCAGCCGCTGCTTCAGATCACCGCCCTGGACATACTCCATAGAGATATAGAGCATCCTGTTTGCCACACCAATATCATAAATTGTAATGATATTCGGATGGGTCAGAGAGGCGATGATCCGGCCTTCCGCCATGAAGCGTTCGGTCAGGTCCTGGGATTTGTCCGTGTCTACATTGTCAAGGATCTTCAGCACGACCGGCCGGCTCAGGGATTCCTGAATGGCCAGATAGACGGTAGCCATACCGCCCTTGCCGATTTCGCGTTGAATTATGTAGCCGGGGATTTCCATGCGCTGATTATAAAGCCATTTTGACCTGTTTTAATATCTGCAATTCGCAGAAAACGCGGGGGCTGGACAGATTTCGGCGACCGGGCCGGGCAAAAACCTGCTAACTGGCTGACTGACTAACCGCCTTGTGCTTGGCACGGATATAGTCGGTATGCGATACATACAGCAGGTCGGCTATCTTGCGGATAAAGTACTCTTCATACTTGTGAATCACACTGTCCGCTCCTGCAACACGCCACAACAGTTCGATAACAGTGTTTTTTTCCTCACGACTGAGGTCGGTATTGATAGCGCGGGTAAATTCATGCAGGGAACTGGCATCTTTGACCTGTTGTCTCGCCAGGTCAACCAGCGCGGCGGCCTCGGATGGATCAAGATGAAAATGCTCGCAGATCGCCGACTCGATGACTTCCTGCTCGGCGGCATCAATACCCTCATCAGCGAGTGCGATCTCCAGCATAAGCACAGCGGCACAGAGTTCCAGGGTGTGTTCGCGGCTGTTATTGCCACCGACACCAGGAGACAGCGACTGGCGCAGGAAATCCGTTATTGACCGCAGCATGGGTGAGGACTAGTTCGGTCGCCAGGTAGTATTTTTATAGCGACCATTATTGAATTCATCAAAATAGGCACCCACGAGTGGATGATTTATCTGCTCATCAGAACTGTCTGCCGTCAGATCCTGCTCAGGCACATAGGTCTCCTCAAGCACATTATTGACCAGCACCTTGTACCAGGGCTGGTCCTTGCGCGGACGGGTGACAGCAATATCTTCATACCAGCCATCGGAACCCAGAAACACCGGGTCGATATCAATGACTACGCCACGGTATTTGAGCTGCTTGTGCAGGACAACCTGACCCATGCCAAACCGGGCAACCGCCCTGGTCACATTTTTGTCCTGCCCGATAATCACTTTATTCGTTATCATAAGCCGATTGTATCCTCAAACGGTTGGCCCTGTATGCAGGGAATCCTGATGTTAATACTAATGTAATGGTCTGAATGAGAAAAACAAGGGTCTATACCAAATCTGTCCTGGCAGTTAACACTATCGTCACCCTGCACGACGAGGCGGCCCATCATCTCGGAAACGTGCTGAAGGCGCGAAGCGGTGACAGCGTTATCCTGTTTAATGGCACGGGTGGCAGTTTTGATGGCGAGATCCTGTCTGTGGAGCGCAAGGCAATCACCATCAGACTGCTGCACTTTAACCCCACAGACAATGAATCCCCGCTCACGCTCACACTGGCACAGGGCATCTCGCGGGGTCAACACATGGACTACACAGTCCAGAAAGCAGTCGAGTTGGGTGTGACCCGCATCGTCCCGCTGTTTACCGAGTTCAGTAATGTCCGGCTGGAGGAAGACCGGGCACGCAAGCGTCGCGAACACTGGGAAAAAATCATCACGGCTGCCTGTGAACAGTCCGGCCGGAACCGCCTGCCCGAACTGTATGACGCGATGCCTGTGGATGAATGGGTCCGCACCGAATCGACCTCGCTCCGGCTGCTGATGCATCCAGAGAGCGGCCAGGGTCTGGCAGATCTGACCCGAAACGCCGGTGATATTACGTTGCTCTGTGGTCCGGAAGGTGGACTCAGCCAGAAGGAAATTGAATACTCACTTACCTGCGGATACCTGAAAGTATCTGTGGGCCCCCGGATCCTGCGCACCGAGACAGCAGCTGTTGCCGCGATAGCCGTGTGTCAGGCGCTTCTGGGGGATATGATGTATAATCAGCCCCCACAAGAATAAGCCGAGGCATCATGGTACCAAGAAATCTAAATCCTGTTCCTGATCTGTCGACTGCACTGAATGGACCGCTGCTGAAGGTAGAGGAACAGATCATTGCTAACCAGGCAGAGGTCGAGTCCTGGTTCCGCAGCCAGTGGCGTCTGACCCCGGCCCCGTTTTATTCCTCGGTAGACCTGCGTAATTCCGGTTACAAGATTGCCCCGGTCGATACCAACCTGTTTCCAGCCGGGTTTAATAACCTGAACCCCGATTATGAGGCGCTCTGTATCCAGGCGCTGCAACTGGCCGTTGAACATACCGGCAAAAATATAGACCGGATCCTGCTGGTCCCGGAAAACCACACCCGCAATATGTTTTACCTCGAAAATGTGGCGGTGCTGACTTCATTGATAGGCAAGGCAGGGTTCGATGTGCAAATAGGCTCACTGATTCCCGGTCTGACCGCACCCCAGACCATCACTCTGGACTCTGGCACTACCCTGAAACTGAACCCACTGGTACGCGCCGGGGACAAGATCAGCATCGACGGCTTTGTCCCCGACCTGGTGCTTTTGAATAACGATATGTCAGGCGGACGCCCGGCCGTACTGGAACAGTTGCAACAACCGGTCATCCCTTCATTGTCGCTGGGTTGGTCAACCCGGCTGAAATCGGGACATTTCCGTCACTACAAGGAGATTGCCGAGGAGTTTTCCCGACAAATCGGGATAGACCCGTGGTTTATCGACCCGCTGTTTCGTAACTGTGGCGAAATAGACTTCATGAAGAACGAGACTAACCACTGTCTGGAAAGCAATGTGAATACACTGCTGAACGCGATCCAGAAGAAATACGATGAGTATGGGGTTGATCAAAAGCCGTATGTCGTCGTGAAGGCCGACGCTGGCACCTATGGCATGGGTGTGATGATGGCCCACAGCGTGGAAGAACTGATCGATATGAACCGCAAGGAAAGGACGCGCATGTCGACCACGAAGGAAGGCCAGAAGGTCACGAAGGTGATCATCCAGGAAGGCGTCTATACGAACGAGACCTGGGGTGAGGACAAGACGGTCGCCGAATCGGTCGTATATATGATCGATAAAAACGTGGTCGGCGGTTTCTACCGCGTCCATCCGAAGAAGGGAGCGAATGAAAACCTGAATTCGCCCGGCATGCAGTTTGAACCCCTCGCCTTTGATGACTGCTGTAACTCCCCGGACAAGGCCCAGTCACCGGATGCCCACCCGAACCGTTTTTATACCTACGGTGTCATCGCGCGCCTGGCCAATCTGGCAGCGGCCAGAGAGACGGCAAGTCTGGGTTTGCCTACTGACCCTTCAGCTTTTGTCTGATATCGGCGATATGGCGTCGGCTGACGGTCAGTTTTTCCGGCATATCGCGCAGCTGCACCAGATAACTGCCATCATTTGTTTTTTCCAGCACCACAATATGATCGAGTGACACCAGCGCATTGCGGTGTATGCGCAGGAAGCGATCAGCAAATTCCTCTTCGAGATCCTTCAACGATTCATCTATCAGCGTCTCATGGCCGCCCTGGTATACCGAGACATATTTATTGTCCGCCCTGAAACATTGTATCTGTTCAATCGGGATCATCACGATCTTGCCCTGGCTGATCGCGCTGATATGGGTACGTCGGGTTTTGCCTTGCACAGCCTCGATACGCCCAATCAGTGAGCGGTTTATCAGTGCCGCCTTGTCTAGCGCCTGTTTTAATCTCTCCAACCGGACCGGCTTGAGCAGATAGTCGACCGCATTCGCCTCAAAGGCCCTCACCGCATGTTCATCATACGCCGTCACAAAGATGACGGCCGGGGCCGGGTTCAGAGTGGTCATATGGAAGGCAGACTCCAGCCCATCCATCACCGGCATACGGATATCCAGCAACACCACATCCGGCCGCTCCTTTTCTGCCACCTGCACCGCCTCCAGACCATTACCCGCCTCCAGCAACACCGCATCTTTGCGGATATCCAGCAGCAGGTCAGCGATACGTTGCCGCGCCGGTAACTCATCATCAACAATCAGTATCTTCATCGCTGTAACGGTATCGTGACAGAAACACGGTAGCTGTGCTCATCCTGGCTGACCTGTAACAGATCCTCCTGGCTGAAAAACGATCCCAGACGCTGGCGGACATTGTCCTGGGCAATCCGGTTACCGGTTCGCGCGGGTGATTTACTCGCTGCCTGCGACAGTGGATTTTCGATGATGATCCGGATCCCTTCATCGCTCAGGCTACCGAGTATCGTGATCGTACCGCCTTCGGGTAACGGCTCGATACCGTGGTAAATCGCATTTTCGAGCAATGGCTGGATACTCAGTGCTGGCAGGGCGGTATCCAGCGGCAGCTCAGCTAGCTGCCAGACGGCGTTCAGACGCGGACCCAGTCGTTGTTGTTCGATCCTCAAGTAACGCTTGCACAGCGCAATCTCGTCTCCCAGCGTACTTGGCCGCTGTGAGTCCTGCAGGCTGGCACGAAACAGATCGGACAGGTCCTCTACTACTTCTTCCGCCAGCGCCGGGTTACGGCGGATCAGGCTGGCGATGGTATTCATGCAATTGAACAGAAAGTGCGGTTTGATCCGCGATTGCAGCGCCTGGAAACGCGCCTCCGACTCAGAGGCAACCCGGATACGCCACTGGTGCTGTACATAGAAATAGCGCAATGCCATCGCCCACACGATCGCGCTGATCCCGAGAATCGGTAACAGAAAGGCAGTGTGGCCCTGACGAAAAAAGTTGTAACCTGTTTCCCGGTTGAACACCCACCACGCCAGCTCGGTGATTACCAGCGTAACGAGCAAGGTTGTGACATAACTGATGGTAGCGGCCCCGTGATCACTAAACTGTTGTAACCAGCGACGACTCACACACAGCACCGCCGTACAACTGAGCGCGACCCATTCGATAAACAGCGAATACATCGCCAGATTGTAAAGCCGGTTGTCCACATAGGATGGTTGTGCCAGCGTAAGCACTATCGCCAGCAACTCCGCGAGCAGGATAACAACGAACACTGTCCTGGCGTTGCAAAAGTCGGGCAGAAAGGTGGCCGAATTCTGTCTTTCCTGTCTCATCTGAACAAATGCCTGATAGCCTGCGATAATGTTAGAGTTATACTATTAAAATCAACAACAGCACGGTTAACTACAAAATGACATCAAAGCATACAACAGTAAAGCCATGGGGTGGTCGATTTCACCAGGCTACCGACAGTTCTGTGGAAAAATTCACCGAATCGGTCTCCTTTGACTACCGTCTTTACCGGCATGATATCACCGGGTCGATCGCCCACACCCGTATGCTGGTGAAAACAGGCATTATCAGTGGGGAGGACGGCAACAGGATCATCAATGGCCTGAACACTATTCTTGAACAGATTGAAACCGGCCAGTTCCAGTGGAAAATGGAACTGGAAGACGTGCACATGAACATCGAGGCCGCGCTGGTCGAGGCTATCGGCGAACCGGGCAAGCGCCTGCACACCGGGCGTTCACGGAATGACCAGGTGGCCACTGATCTGCGGCTGTACCTGCGCGATCAGGTCGACACCATTCGTATGCTGCTGCACACCGTCATGCAGGCACTGATTGGACTTGCCGAACGCGAGACCGCTACGATTATGCCCGGCATGACGCATATGCAGATCGCCCAGCCGGTCACCTTCGGTCATCACATGATGGCCTGGTTTGAAATGCTGAAGCGTGATGACCAGCGCCTGCTCGACTGCCGCAAACGTATCAATGTGATGCCGCTCGGTTCGGCCGCACTGGCCGGTACCGATTTCCCGATAGACCGTTATTGCACTGCCGAACTGCTCGGATTTGACACCGTTTCGGCAAACTCACTTGATGCGGTCAGCGATCGCGACTTTACCATCGAGTTTGCGTCAACAGCCTCCATCATCATGATGCACCTGTCGCGATTTTCCGAGGAACTGGTGCTGTGGATGAACCCGATGTTCGGGTTTATCGATCTGGATGATGCCTATTGCACCGGCTCGTCGATCATGCCGCAGAAGAAAAACCCGGACATCCCGGAGCTGGTGCGCGGCAAGACCGGACGCGTTTATGGTGATCTGATTGCGTTGTTGACGCTGATGAAAGGCCAGCCACTGGCCTATAACCGCGACAACCAGGAAGACAAACTTGCGCTGTTTGATGCGATAGACACGGTAGAGGCCTGCCTGTCCGTGTATGCTGGCCTGATACCGGCCATTACCGTCAAACGCGAAAATATGCTGAAAGCCGCCCGCCAGGGTTACGCCACGGCTACAGACCTTGCCGATTATCTGGTCAAGACCGGCCTGCCGTTCCGCGATGCACACGAGGCCGTCGGCCAGACGGTCAGTTATGCAATTGCAGCAGGCAAGGAGTTATCGGCGTTGACACTGCAGGAACTTGGCCGGTTTTGCCCTAATCTAAAGGAAGACATCTATACTGTTCTTGAACCAATCGGCTCTGTAAATGCCAGAGATCATATCGGTGGTACCGCCCCCGGCCAGGTCAAGACGGCCGTCCGGGAGGCACATAATTATCTGGAGATAGCCAAACCAACACAGGCGGAATAATCATGAAAGCAATAAAAATTGTCGGTGCATTATTCGGGCTGATTCTGATCAGCCTTGTTGCCATAGTCATTTATATTTCCACACTGGACCCGAATGCCTACAAGGGCATGATTGCAGACAAGTTCACGGCAGAGACCGGTCGTACACTGACACTGGACGGTGACATCCGGCTGACCTATTACCCGTGGCTGGGACTTGAGCTGAACAATGTCACGATTGGGAACGCAGCGGGCTTCGGTGAGGAGCCATTTTTCCGCACCGACCTTGCGATGGTGCGGGTCAAGTTGATGCCGTTGTTACGCGACCAGTATGAGATCGATACGGTACGACTGCACGGTACCACGATAAATCTGGCCAAAAATGCGAATGGAGTGAGCAACTGGGCCGATCTGGCCAAAGGCGATGCGCCCGCCAACACCGGGAATTCCGCCGGCCTGCCGCTGGCTGCCGTTATACTCGGTGGCGTGGATATCCAGAATGCGAACCTGTCCTTCGACGACAAATCGACCGGGACACTCTTCAACATCAACAACATGGCGATGAGCACCGGAGAGCTGGTATACGGCGAGCCGATCCAGTTCAACCTGACGCTGAACGCAAAGGCAAACAAACCGGAGCTGGGGGCTGATGTCAAACTGGCCGGTACCGTTGTCTATGACCTCGATAACGAGACCTTTGCGATCACTCCACTGGAGCTGGTGACCACGCTGACCGGACCCAATATCCCTAATCGTAGCGCTGACATCAATCTGAAAACTGCCATTAATATCAATATGGCTGACGAGACACTCGCGATCAGCGACCTGCAGTTTGACGCGCTCGGCACCAATCTGACCGGGACTATCAATGCGAGCAATATCCAGTCCGCCACACCGTCTTACCATACCAACCTGAAACTGGCCGGCAATGACCTCGCCCTGCTCTTTAAAGTCGCCGAGATCGAACCGCTGGCCAGCCAGATCGCCCGGCTGAACAATCGCTCATTCGATTTTTCCGCTGCCGTTAATGCGGACATGCAACGTGGCGATGTGGACGTGTCCGGTCTGCAGGCCAATCTGCTCGGCGCCAGTATCACAGGCGACATCAAGGCCAGCAATATCCAGTCAGACACCCCGGCCGTTCGCGGTACGCTGAATGCGTCCGGTCCGGACCTGCCGACCTTGATGCAGGTACTGGGACAGGTGCAGGGCGGGGCAGACTCTGCACTGACGCAGTACGGAACGAAGCTGGCACGCGTCCCGAACAAGGCGTTCGTAATGAATGCGAATTTTGATGCCGACATGAGCACCGGCAACGTCAAGGTACCGGTGCTGACAGTTGATGCACTTGGCGTCAAGCTTGGTGGCACACTGACGGCCACAGACATGCAAAAGTCCGGCGGGTCCATCAATGGACAGCTGGATCTCGCCGCAGACAATCCGAAGGCACTGTTAGCAGCCCTGGATCAGGCCGACCTTGGTGAGGTCACCCAATCGATCAACCTGAAGGCCGCTGTCAGTGGTAATCGTGCTGACCTGAAGGTCAACCCGCTGGACCTGAACGTGGTACTGGCCGGCGACAAGATCCCGAACTCCCCGGTCAATCTCGGCCTGAATGCAGATACCCGTGTAAATCTGGACAAGGAAACACTGGCACTGGAAAACTTCAAACTGTCCGGTCTTGGCCTCGACATGAGCGGCAAGGTCAATGCGAGCAATATCCTGCAGTCTCCCGAGTTTAATGGTGACGTCAATATCACCGAGTTCAGCCTGCGCAAGTTCATGCAGCAACTGAACCAGGAGATGCCGGTGACTGCCGATGCGAAGGTCTACGAAAAGGTATCGCTCGCGACCACCTTTGATGGCGCGGCCAACCGGATAAACGTCAGCAAGCTTGCACTCGTGCTGGACGACACCAACCTGAACGGCACCCTTTCCGTGACCGACTTTGAAAATCCCGCCATACAGTTCGGGATCAATATCGATCAGATCAATGCCGACCGCTATCTGCCTCCACCCCCGCCTGATGGCCAAAACCGTCCGGTCACGCCGGAGACCGCCGCCGGGGCTGCCGCACAGTTACCGATAGAAACGCTGCGCGGGCTGAATGCGAAAGGTGACCTGAAGATTGGCCAGCTGGTGATCTCGAAGGCAAAGATGTCTGACATCGTCCTGTCGCTGAACGCAAAGGACGGCCGGATCAATCTGGCACCAGTTGCAGCAAACCTGTACGAGGGCACCTATTCAGGAGATATCGGGCTTGATGCTACCGCAGCACTGCCCGTCGTCAGCTTCAAGTCTACCCTGCAAGGCGTGAAGATCGAACCGTTGATGACCGATTTTACCGGCGCTGCCAATGTCAGCGGTACCGGCAATATTGAAATGTCAGTCACCGCCACCGGTGCCGACACCACAGCGCTGAAACGTACACTCAGCGGTAATGGCAAGATCGCGCTGGAAGAAGGCATTTTGCGCGGCGTCGATGTGGCCAAGGTGCTTGAACAGGTCGAGATCATGATCGAAAGCAAACGCCCGATGGATATTGACCGTGGTGTGGAGACTCCCTTTGATACGTTCACCAGCACGCTGGATATTAACAATGGTGTGGTGGCCAGTAATGACCTGATGATCAAGGCACCGGGACTGCAGGTCGCAGGTAAAGGCACGGTAATCAACCTCGTCAACGATACACTCGACTACACGCTGATCGCCTCGGCCGATGCCAGCAGCGTCACCCAGGGCACGGAACGATACAATATCGGTGGTTACACTGTACCCATCCGCTGCAATGGCCTGATTAACAGCCCGAAATGTGTGCCCGATGCCGGTGAGATTATTAAATTTGCTGTACAGAAGGCCGTGGAGAAAAAGCTCGGTGATGTACTGCAACGGGCGATAGGTCTGCCTGCACAACAGCAGCAACAACCGGCAAGCGAACCTGCGCCTGCCGAGCCAACGACAGACTCCTCACAGGCGCCCTCACTGGATCCTGCCGCTGCCCCTGCAGAACAACCACAGGAACAGCCGCAGGAAGCACCGCCCGCTGACCCAAGGGAGCTGTTACTGAACAAGGCGCTGGAGAGTATCTTCAAGCGCTAGGCCTGATTGATGTCCCGTCTGCTCACTACCGGACTGCTGCTACTGGCGTCCCTTACTGCGCAGGCGGGAGAGGTGCAGCATGCGAACGTGACATATCGTGACGGAGACTACAGTGTCGACATCGCGGTCAAGATCAATGGCGCCAGTGATAAGGTCTACGCGATCGCGACTGACTACAAACAACTGTCGCGGGTGAGTGATTTGATCATCGAGGCAGGCCTGATAAATTATACGGATGCGAACGGCAACACCGTGGTGCGCAGACGCATGGTCACAAAATCCTGCGTACTGGGGTTCTGCTTTGATGCGATCCTGATTGAGGATCTGTGGGAACAGGAAAGCGGGATTATCAAATCGGTATTCATCCCCGAAGAAAGTGACTTTGTCTACGGCGAGGCCATCTGGCAGGTTTCAAGTGTTGACGCTACTCATACGCTGGTTTCTTTTAACACCCGATTCAAACCGGCCTTCTGGATACCACCATTGATCGGACCGTTATTCATCAAGCGGATGATGCTGGACGCGGCCAGACAGTCGATACAAAACATAGAAGATATAGCCGCCCTTGAAACGCCTCGCCCCTGATTTACTGAAATGGTTTCGTCATTCCGGACGTCATGACCTGCCCTGGCAACAGGACAAGGAACCGTATCGCGTGTGGGTGTCCGAGATCATGTTGCAGCAGACGCAGGTCAAGACGGTCATCCCCTATTATAAACGCTTCATGCAGCGCTTCCCCGATATCGCGACGCTGGCTGCCGCGCCGGTCGATGAGGTCTTGCATCTGTGGTCCGGTCTCGGTTACTACGCGCGCGGTCGGAACCTGCACAAGGCCGCCTGTCTGGTTATGTCAGACTTTGGTGGTGTCTTTCCGGATGAGATCGACAAGCTGATGAGCTTGCCGGGTATCGGACGCTCGACCGCCGGGGCCGTGCTCGCGCTCGGTCTGCAACAGGTCCACCCGATACTCGATGGTAATGTCAAACGGGTGCTGACCCGTTATCACGGCGTAGAAGGCTGGCCCGGCGACAAATCTGTTGAAGACAGACTGTGGGACATCGCGGCACAGGAAACCCCAAGGCGCCATATTGCCGACTACACCCAGGCGATTATGGATCTCGGCGCAACGGTTTGTACCCGCAGCAAGCCCTTGTGTGAGCGTTGTCCATTGGCAACCCATTGTTATGCGCGTATCCATGAGCAACAATCGGAACTGCCGACCCGCAAAAAATCAAAACAGCTGCCGGTCAGACAGACCGTGCTGGCGATCATCGAGAATAAACGTGGCGAGGTCCTGTTACAGAGAAGACCGCCTGCGGGCATCTGGGGTGGCCTGTGGAGCCTGCCGGAATGCCCGCCAGACGAATCACTTCCGGAATGGCTAAATAGACGATTCGGTAGTAAAGTAACCGCACTGACAAAGCTGCAACCACTGCGACATACATTCAGTCATTTTCACCTCGATATCCAGCCTTACCGGGCAAAATTACGTGCAAATGACGTCGCGGTCAGGGACGAGGACACCTGCTGGTATCGGCCCGACGGCCAGACCAGACTCGGCATGGCCGCCCCGATCTCAAAGCTGCTGTCCACATTATTCGTACACACTGCCGGAGCAGATGAATGACATACATGGTCAATTGCGTAAAGCTGGGACGTGAGGCCGAAGGCCTGCATGCACCACCGTATCCGGGCGAACTCGGCAAACGTATCTATCTGAATGTCTCGAAGGAGGCATGGAAGATGTGGCTGGGACACCAGACTATGTTGATAAACGAGTACCGCCTGACCCCGATCGAGCCAAAAGCCCGTCAATTTCTCGAAACCGAGATGGAAAAGTACTTTTTTGGCGACGGATCGGAAAAACCGAAGGAATTTATCGCCCCGGACAAGTAAGCTGGCTTGACGAACCGGGTTTTGCTCTGTTTAATACGCGCTTCGTTTTGCAAACCCCCGGGTCATCCCAGATCCGGACAAGTAGTACACCAGGGCCAGGTAGCTCAGTTGGTAGAGCAGGGGACTGAAAATCCCCGTGTCGGCGGTTCAATTCCGTCCCTGGCCACCATTTTATTTCGGGTAGAATTTAACATCCTTCAAACCTTTGAAATCAGAATCCTGAGTCCACAAGATCGCGTTGAATTTCTGCGCTGTGGCATAAACAATGCTGTCTGCCAAAGGCAGGCCATGTTCAATACCAAAATAGGCAGCATTTACAGACAGCTCTCTGTCAAGAGACACTACCTTACCCTGTTCCATATGTGCTACCGCCAGAAGAGCTGATTCTTCCCCTCTCTGGCGCAGAATATTTTTAAATACTTCAGTGATGGTAATACTGGGAACCAGAAGTTCGTCTATTTTTTCAATCGGTTTTGCAAAATAGTCAGAGTTTTTGTCCCCCGCAAAATACGACAACCAAGCTGAAGAGTCGATAACATTCATGCCCTGTCATTGTCTCTGACAACGTCAGTCTTGATACCCTTTAGAAAACCTCTCATTTTCTTCATGGGCTTTATCGGGATGAGTTCGATTCGATTCTGGTAAGTTATGATCTGGATTTTTTGACCGGAAACCAACCCCATTGACTCACGTATCTCTTTAGGGATAACGACCTGGAATTTTGGCGAAACGGTTACGGTGGTCATGGGACACACTCCATCGATAGTAATATCGTATTACGATAGTGCTATCGATTAATACTGTCAAGCCATTGCACAACGCCTCTTCCGACTGCATGCCCACTTGAGAAACAGGCCGTGAGTAAATAACCGCCGGTAGGCGCTTCCCAATCAAGCATTTCGCCAGCGCAGAAAACGCCAGGCAGGTTCTTTAACATCAGATGCTCATCCAGTGAATCGAAGGAGACGCCGCCAGCAGAGCTGATTGCCTTGTCCAGTGGGCGGGTTGCGGTCAACGTCACCGGTGTATTTTTGATATAGGAAGCCAGCAGTGATTCTGTAAATTCCGCTTTGGGGACAAACTCGCGTAACAGCCCTGCCTTGACGCCCTTGATACCCACGGTCTTTTCCAGATGATTCGACATCGAACGCGAGCCGCGCGGCCTTGATAATTTTTCTCTTAGCTGATCTTCGGTTTTATCGGGGGCAAGATCGAGATGCATCACGGTGCTGCCGTGGGCTGCAATCTCGTCTCGCAGGATGGCAGAGGCCGCATAAACGAGACTCCCCTCCACGCCTTCTTTGGTGATGATAAATTCGCCCTGCTGACAAAATTCACCGGCCGAGAGAATCACAGACTTGACGGGATGCCCTTCATACTTTTCTATAAAGACCGGACTCCAGTTGACCTCGAACCCGCAATTGGCCGGACGCAACGGATCGATCTGGACCCCGACCTGCTGCAACCATTCGACCCAGGCGCCGTCCGAGCCGAGTCTGGACCAGGTGCCACCACCGAGTGCAAGCACATCAGCATCTGCACGCACCGTGCGATCACCATCAGGTGTGTGGAAGTGCAGGGACCTGTCAGGGTGTATCGCTGTCAGTTTGTGCCGCAAGTGCAAGGTTACACCTGCGGCGTTTAATCGTTGCATCCATGCCCGCAGCAGCGGGCTCGCCTTCATCTCCACAGGGAAGACGCGGTTAGAGGTTCCGACAAAGGTTTGCACACCCAGGCCATGTACCCAGGCCAGTAGTTGTTCAGCACCGAATGTCTGTAACAACGGTTCGATTTGTGCACGACGCTTGCCATAACGTGTGACGAAAATGTCGAACGGTTCGGCGTGGGTGAGGTTCAGCCCGCTCTTGCCCGCCATCAGGAATTTACGACCGACAGACGGCATGGCGTCGTATACGTCTACGTGTATGCCTTGTGCACTGATGACTTCGGCCGCCATTAGGCCTGCGGGTCCGCCGCCGATGATTGCTACAGTCTTTGTCATGCTCTCATGATAAAGATAAAACTGCTGATTCGCTCAGCAGTTTTATTGAGACATGAATTTTTTAGCGGACGTTAACCGTTAGCTTGAACCTGGGGCGTTTATAATTCCCGGACAGTAACGCGTACCGTGCTCGACTATGCGTTCAGCTTCCTGCGGCGAGGCACAAATCCCAGCATCGAAATGCCTGCAAGCATCAACCCCAGGGAGCCGGGTTCCGGTACAGAAGCCGAACCAAAGTCCAGGGTCGCGGTCAGATATATGCTTGGGTCGAAAGACAGACCCTTCCAGTCGAACATTACATAATCATTGCCGAAAGCAAGTCTGGACGAATCCCATCCGACCATATTGCTACTGACCACAACGTTTTGCAGCACATTACCGCTGCTGTCATTCAGTCCAGAGACGACCAGACCGTTAAAACTCAAGGGTACCGGACCACACTCAAATGGCCAGACTTCCGTGCACTCTATCGTGTCTGCCGCCCACGTTCCCGATCCGGGGAGGTAATCAAAGGTGACATAGATACTGTCCGCTTCAACATTTACCTGGTATGCATAGGGATAGGACCAATAAAAAGTATAGATATCTGAAGTGCCCGCTACTACGGGGTAGGAAGCTGGCAGCGTCGCACCCATCATCGGTCCTTCGTGACCTACTGTTACGGTATCGCCGATCAGCGTCGCATTGGCCGTTCCAGCCCACATCGTGCATGCAATCCATAAGGCAGCCGTAATAGAGCCTGCTAATCGTGCTGCAACTCCGAAAGATTCGCGGTGGCAAGGTTTAACTCTGTTCACAGACACCTCCTGATAGCAATGTATAAGACCAGTTTCAGTATAGTTTGAGGTCTACGAAATAACTTGAGCCAGATCAAACAATCCCTATATTTCAATTTTAGTAGTATCGTCTGACCCGGGTCGTCGGATTCCTAAGCGTATGATTTTACAAAGACAGGGCATTTTGGAATCAGTGGATGGCGCCCTCTTGGGTCTGACCTGGGCGCAGCAACACTCCAAGGATGGCACCAATAGCGGCACACAATGCGCCGAGCAGGAAGGCCAGCTGATAGCCGCCGTTTAATGCCTCGGCGGTACCGGCGCCACCGGCCAGCAACTCGCCAGTGATCACGCCGGCCATACTGGCCAGCACGGCCAGGCCGACCGCGCCACCCATCATGAACGCGGTATTGACCACACCGGAGGCCAGGCCGGATTCCTCCGGCCCGACATCGCTCATCGCCGCAAGCAGGACCGGGTTCAGGGCGAGTCCGGTACCGATGCCGAGCAGCAGCATACCGGGTAATACATGCAACATGAAACTGCCGTCGACAGGTGATACCGAGAACAGGCCAAGGCCAATGGCGGACAAGGTCAGGCCGATCACAATGGGCAGTCGCAGACCGAAACGCATGACTACCCTGGCGGACAACCCGAGGGAGAAGGCGGCCATGATCAGATTCGACGGTAGAAACGCAAGCCCAACCTGCATCGGTGTATAACCGAGCACCTGTTGCAGATAGAGTGCGGAGATAAAAAACCAGGCGAACATCGCGGCGGCCCATAACACACTGATTACATTGGAAACAGAAACATTGCGTAACCGAAACAGGGTCAACGGCATCAACGGGTCTTTCACCCTGGATTCGATCAAAAGAAAAATCACAAGTAGCAACACGGATGAGATCAGCATGATCACCGTCTGCCCTGCCAGCCAGCCGGTTTCATTGCCATTGACGATCGCGTAAACCGCCAGCATCAGCGACAGGGTAATCGTAGCTGCCCCCGCGATATCAAGACGACCATTCGCCCGACCGGCATCAGGTGTTATCAGCATGATACTGAGTATATAAACGAGGATGCCGACCGGTATGTTGATCAGGAATATCCAGTGCCAGCTGAACGCGCCGGTGATCAGGCCCCCGAGCAACACACCGATCGATCCGCCACCGGCCATCACAAAACCGAAGATCCCCATCGCCTTTGCGCGGTCTGCATCATCGGTAAACATGTTCATGATCAACGCGAGTGCCACCGCAGACACTATCGCCCCGCCGATACCCTGGATTGCACGCGCCACGATCAACATAGGCTGCGTCTGCGCGAGACCACAACCCAACGAGGCGAGTGTGAACAACACAACCCCGATCAGGTACAATCGCCGGTTGCCATAATAGTCACCGAGCCGTCCTCCGAGCAGCAACAAACCGCCATAGGTCAGCAGATAGGCGTTTACGACCCAGACCAGTGTTGTTTCGCTAAAGCCGAGGTCCGCCTTGATGGACGGCAGCGCGACGTTGACGACGGTCGAGTCGAGCACGATCATCAGATCGCCCAGGCACAGGATAATCAGGGCCAGCCAGCGACGGTCGTCAGAAAGAGTTGTCATGGATAATAGTTCCGATAATGATGATGGATAGTTTTCTGTGGCCCTCTCAGACCGTGATCGTACACCAAAAAAGTTCCTCGGCTACGCTAGTGATGACACACTTGGCCACTACCGGGATTTGCTGTCAATTGACAATAATGCGTACATCCGGGAAACTCTTTGGCAGATTTATATTAATAAGGAGAGCTCGTGACCAGATTTCAGAATCTCGACATTAATGGACTGCGTCAACGTCTGTTATGGTCTGTATTGCCTTGTGCAAGTATGTTCATTGCCTGCCTGATTTCCGGCAATGTAATGGCGCAGGAGGGTTGTAAATACCTGGCCCAGTACATGGCACCTACGGAGATGCCGGAAGAGGACTGGAACTCAGCGATGGCCGGCCCACGTCCGGGAGAGGTTGAGCAACGGATGGTCGGTCCAGAAGGATGCAGCATCGTCGAAGAGAAGATCATTAAAAATGTGCACGGTGTGGCTTACCGGCAGATTACGATGGCGATCCATGGCACGGTCTTCGGCTATATGCCACGAAATTCACGCCTGCTACCACCGATTGGTACCGGTGTCGACGGCGAAGGTCGCGAGAACACGTTTGATGATCAGGTATTCATCATGCAGGCCCGGGGCAATATGGGACCGTATGTGCCGGGTGTGGCGCGTTATCGCTATGCCGATAAGACACCGTCCAGTGTCGAGATCCTGATCCCGCAGAATGCGGCCGACTGGAACGGCAATATGTGGGTGCTGGTACACGGTGCCTCCCGCTACCCTGCCTTGCAATTCTTCCCACGGGAGCCGGGCAAGTTTAATCGCTATACCGAGGCAAGTGAGTCGGCTGGTGCGTTAATGGATATGGGCTCGGCAGTGATATGGACCCGCCGCGATGCCACCGGTAATGAGGAAGACCTGGTCAAGACGACCGATCCGGTCTCGAACACCGTATTGCTGGATGACGGTACCGAGATGGGTATACCGGGTACACAGGTAATGGGCCTGAATAATAACCTCGGGCTGATCCGCGATTACACCGTGATCAGCCGTAATTACGTGATCGAGCAACTGGGCAAGCCACCGGAGTATCTGTTCTTCCGTGGCCATTCCGCAGGTGGGGCGTCAGGCAGGGCGTTTCTGATCGTGCGTGGCATGAACACCGATCATGCGGGCAAGAAACTGTTCGATGGCTTTTATCTGGACGACAGTGCAGGTGGTCGCGGCGCCCCCACCTACTTCTGGGATGCGACAGTGGTCGATGAGACCGGTGCATTCCGGTTGCAACCAACCGAGACCGACCAGCTCAGTTTTGATGCGAACCAGCGTCGTTTCATGAGCCCGGTTATTGAGGTGATACATGCCGCCTACGCCGGTGGCAACACATCGACCGTGCCGCAGATCTTCGAGAGGGTGTATCCGACCTATGCCAACTACAAACGCGAGAACGCCCGTTTGAATGTAGAGAAGGGCCTCGGCGACATCTGGAAATCCTACGAGATAGCCGACGTCAGTCACGCAGACGCCACGGCCGAGGCCAGACGTCATCCCGAGCTCGCCAAGGACATGGTCGACATCGGCGGTGTGGCAATCGCGCTGGAACAGGCACTGGTAGACTGGGTCAGGACCGGGAAGAAACCACCGGAGACCCGCGTTGATGCGGTTGATGTATGGGATGTGGATAAGAAGGCCGGTCCGGCGATACAGATGCCCGAAACTGCCTGCCCACGAGGCGTGTTCCGCACCTATATGAACCGCCCGGACGGTACCGCCGTCGGCTCCAGTCCGGCCTTGTTTGTGCCGTTCCTGACCGAACTGCGTCCACAGATCAATGCAAACCAGGACCGTCCACCGGGTTTCCAGGATGAATGGCTGGAGCCGCTGAATCGTGAAGGCTTTCTGGTCGATATGACAGACAGCGGTCAACGCGATACGCGCCCGACCATTGAGCAGGTCTGGCACCAGCGTTATCGGGAAGGAAAAAAGACCGGTGTATTGCGCCCATATGAAAACCTGACCCGTGAGCGTTATGTCGAGTGTGTCACCGGTGTGGTCACTGCATTACACGCTGATGGACTGCTGACGCCCGAGGCGAAGCTGTGGTATATCGAGAAGGCTAAAACCGATGTGATTGGAGAATATAGTAAATAATCAGCGCTTAAACCGGTCGCAGTTTACGCTAGATCCAGAAACAGCTCATCGGCGCGAACGGCACGCGGGGCCAGGCCCTGTTCGTGTACGTAGCGCCCGAGAGCGTCTATCGTCGCACGGTTAGGCGCCAATCCATATGCCCAGTAGTCCTTGCCGAGCACGCGCCAGGCCTCTTCCACATGATCGATCAGCCAGGGCAATGTAAGGTGTAGCGCGTCGGTGTCGTATAACTGATCAATGGCAACATCTCTGGCCTCGCAGAACGCCTTGTACATACTGGCGGCGACCCACGGATGGGCCTGATGGATTTCATCGCGCAACACGATAGTGTGCATGATCGGAAATATGCCGGTGCGGCGATAATAATCCTGCTCTGCCAGTTTGAAGTCAGGGAACAGTCTTTTGATACGCGGTGAGCCCTGCACGAAGACAGAGGGCAGATAGATCGAGAACAAGGCGTCCAGTTCTCCATCAAGCAACATCTGCTCCAGCGTCTGGCCCATCTTGAGAAATTCAATCCGGATCGCTGATGGCAATTCGAGCGGGATCAGTGGCACCTGTGTTGGCGTGGTCAAACCACCCATGAACCAGTGCATATCGGATGTCTTGACACCATATTCATCCTGCAGCAAGCCCTTCATGTAGGTCGCAGCGGTGGAGCCGTACTGGGTGGTACCAACACGTTTTCCTATCAAGTCGCGCGGCTCATGGATACCGGCATCGGCACGCACATAGATACAGGAATGACGAAAGAAGCGTGACACCGGGACCGGTATCGCGATAAACGGGCAGTTCCCCCGCGCCTTCAATGCAGCATAAGACGCAAGTGACAACTCTGAAACATCAAACTCCTGATGGTCGAGCATACGCGGAAACATGACGCGTGGACGCAGCACATGAATATCCAGATCGATCCCTTGTGGGCGTACCCGACCATCGATCAATGCCCGGGTACGGTCATAATTCCAGAATGCTATCTTCAACGACAGGTTGGACACAGGCACCTCACATAGGTAAAGGGATATCTTATTTCGGACTTTAATATTATCATTTCCGGCATAGATAAAATTATGACATTTTCCGATCTGTTTGAGCGATCGGGACGCCGGAATGCGTGGAGCACTTTTAATGTATATCGTTGATGACCCGGACCGTAAGACATTCCTGCTGGACCGCCTCGCGTATGTGTCTGAAGACATACTCGAACAGGAGATCAGCCGCATCTTCAACCGCTGCTGGATCTATGTCGGCCATTCCTCGGAGCTGAAAAAACCGGGGGATTTTCTGTCACGTAATGTCGCCGGACGACCGGTGATATTCTGCCGCAGCCCCTCAGACGAGATACGCTGTTTTTTCAATACCTGCCGACACCGTGGTGCGATTGTCTGCACCGAACGTGCGGGAAACACGCGACTGTTTCGCTGCATCTATCACGGATGGTCGTATGCTACCGACGGACGGCTCGCGGGTCTGCCTGGTGATGATGCCTACACCGGCGACTTTGATCGGAACACACTCGGCCTGCGCAGCCCGGCGCGCTTCGAGAGTTATCGCGACTTCTGGTTTATGTGCCTGGATCCAGAGGCCCCGTCACTCGTGGATTATCTCGCAGAGGCAACCGCCTATATCGATCTCGTCATTGATCAATCCCCGTCCGGCAAGATGGAGATCATATCCGGCACGCAGGAATATGATGTTGCCGCCAACTGGAAACTGCTGGTTGAGAACAGCGTGGATGATTATCACCTGCCAACCACGCACTCAACCTGGCTGAAATTCATGGTCAATTCCGGAGTAAAGCTACAGACGCCCACCGCAAAAGGTCAGGTGCTGCCAAGTCATGGCCTGGCGATTGCACTCGGCAACGGACACTTCACGACCGATAACCAGAATTTCCGCGGTCGGCCGGTCGCTGCATGGATACCATTGTATGGGGAAGAGGCCAGACCGCAGATCGCGGCGATACGCGAGGAACTGGTGCAACGACTCGGGACCGAGCGGGCCCAGCGCGTGGCGGATACGAACCGTAATCTGGTCATCTTTCCGAATCTGGTTATTAACGACGGCTCGTCTGTCACGGTACGCACGTTTTTCCCGGATGGCGCCGGAAAGATGCATGTAACGGCCTGGGCCCTTGGCACCGCTGATGAAGACGAGGCGGCACGGGCACGCCGTCTGGATGCCTTCCTGACCTTCTACGGCCCGGGCGGCTTTGCCACACCGGATGATGTCGAGGCGCTGGAACTGGTTCAGCAAGGTCTTACCAACTGGCGCGAGGTACGCTGGTCGGATATGTCCCGCGGCATGGGCAAACCGGTCGAGGAACAACTGAACAGTGATGAACACCACCTGCGTACGTTCTGGCGCCACTGGAACGCAATGATGAGAACCGAATAATGGTCAACCTGGCACAGAATGTTCGCTACGAGGACGTCCAGAGTTTCCTCTACCACGAGGCCGCGCTGCTGGACGAGTGGCGACTGAACGAATGGGAGGCGCTGTTAACCGACGACGCGACCTATTACGTCCCGCCGAATGACCAGCCCGACGGGGACCACCGCAATACCCTGTTCACCATCGCCGATGATCGCGAACGTATCCGGCAGCGTGTCATCCGCATACTCGACCCGAACTGCCATGCCGAGTCTCCTCCGTCACGCACACGCAGGATGATCAACAATATCAGGATCATAGACCGTAGTGGCGATGAACTCACTGTTGCCGCTAACTTCGTCTGTTACCGTTTTCGTCGTCATGAACGCGTACGTGAATATGTCGGGGCATTTCGTTACCGTCTGATTATCATGGGGAATTCCTTTCGAATCCGGGAACGGCGCGTGCTCATTGATGCACACGAACTTGGCTCACTCGGGTCTGTCAGCTTCATCTTGTAGCATAAGCCTGCACTACGACCGAACTAACGGCTGGCCGAACTCATAGATCAGTTCACAATTCCAGAATAATCTGCAAGCACCCGTTTCGCCCGCGCAGGAATTGGAGTAGCGTAAAACATAATCCCGATACCGGACACAGTACTGACGTGGACACACGCATTCAGGTCGAAAAGCAAACCGACGAAACTTCAGATAACCGCTGGGTTTTAATGAGCGGAACGGCTGCATTGCTCACCGCTTGCGGAGGAGGGGGGGGTGGAGGAGAAGAAGAAGCGGTGCCCGCTGCCACTGTATTAACAGCGGAACAGATACAACAAATCGACCTCGCCTCTGCCCGGTTTCTGCAACGGGCCCAGTTTTCCTCCACCGAAAATGAAATATCTGCGGTACGCACTCTGGGTGCGCAGACCTGGCTGAGCCAGCAGATGTCCTTACCCCCGTCGCAGAGCGCATGGGACTGGCTGACAGCACAGGGTTATTCTGCTACCGATTCAAATAACTACAACAACAGCACCCAGGCGAACTACATGGCCTGGCAGAGGATCATGGCTGCGCCGGACGGTGTCAGGCAACGTATAGCGCTGGCTTTGTCTGAATTCTTCGTTGTTGGTACGGCCGGTGTTCAATTGAACTGGCCACAATTTGCCATGGCGGCCTACTGGGATGTGCTTGCAAATAATGCGTTTGGTAACTACCGTACCCTGCTGGAAGAAATCACACTGAACGTCGCAATGGGTGAGTTTCTTAATACGATGGGTAACCAGAAAGAAAATGCCGTGACAGGCCGGGTACCCGATGAGAATTACGCACGCGAGGTCATGCAGCTTTTCAGCATTGGACTACTCAACCTGAATATAGATGGTACCGCCATTATCGGCAGTAACGGTCAACCCGAAGAGAGTTATACCCAGACAGATGTATCCAATCTGGCGCGTGTGTTTACCGGTTATCAGTCAGATGATTCCGAGGGGTTTTTTACACCTGCAGGTTTGAGTAACCGGATCCGCAATGTCGGTTATGCACGTCGGCGCATGGTTCTGAACCCGACACGCCATTCTTTACTGGAGGTGAATTTCCTGGGCACCCAAATCGCGGCCGGTACCGACGGCACGGTGGCCCTGCGGATCGCACTCGATACACTGTTCATGCATCCGAATGTGGGTCCGTTTTTCGGCAGGCAGATGATCCAGCGCCTGGTGACCAGTGATCCCTCCCCGGAATACGTGGCGCGGGTGGCCAGTGTCTTTAATAATAATGGCCAGGGAGTACGCGGCGATCTGGCGGCCGTTTTCAGCGCCATCCTGCTGGACAGCGAGGCGAACAGTTCGGCCAGTCAGGAGTCATCCACATTCGGCAAATTACGGGAACCGATGGTGCGGATTGCCCAGTGGGCGCACACCTTCGAGGTAAGCTCCATCAGCGGTACCTGGAAGCTCGGGAACCTCTCGGCGGCAAACTCGCTGGGACAAAGTCCGTTACAAGCGCCTTCGGTCTTCAACTTCTTCAGACCGGGTTATGTACCTTCAAGCCCGCCGCTGGCGCTCGCACGCGCTACCGCGCCGGAGTTCCAGCTGATCAACGAGACCACAGCGCCATCTTACATCAACTATCTTGACGGCATCCTGAGTCGGGGCATATCCATCAGCGGTCTGGGTTTTGATATTGTGCCTGCCTATACCACTGAACTCACCCTGGTTGGAAATCCGTCGGCGCTCGTTGATCGCCTCAACCGGATACTGTGTGCCGGGCAACTCTCTCCTGCCACCGTCAGCCTGATCGTCACGGCGTTGGGTGCAGACCGCAGCACAACGTCAAGCACGGACACTACCAAACGCAACTATATCGCCAAGGCCATTCTGTTTGTGATGGCCAGTGCGGAATATCTGATCCAGAAATAGGCCAGAAGATGAAACACGACAAGGACTCTATCACTCGCCGTAAATTCCTGGGCCGCTCCGCCCAGCTTGCCATGGGCAGTATGGCGGCGCCGTGGATGATCAATATGGCAGCGATGGGTGAGGCCGCCGCATTCAGCGCGTCTGACTACAAGGCGCTGGTCTGTGTGTTCCTGTTTGGCGGAAATGATTATGCCAATACGGTCGTGAACTATGACGACACCAGTTATGCGCAGTATCTGGCCATACGCGGGGCGGGTGCCGGTTCGAATACCTCACCGGTAGTCATGCAGAAAACAGATCTTGCAGCTACCGAGTTGCTTCCGACCGTGCCGCTGGCTGGCGGCCGCAAATACGCACTGCATCCGGAAATGACCGGGCTCGCCGGACTGTTCAACTCCGGCAAGGCGGCAGTGCAGTTGAATGTCGGACCGTTGATTGTCCCGCTGACACGTGCCCAGTACAAATTGCAGGACTTTCGCAACTACCCCTTACCGGCCAAACTGTTCTCGCATAATGACCAGCAATCCACCTGGCAGTCGTTTGCACCCGAAGGTGCAACACTCGGTTGGGGCGGCAAGATCGGCGATCTTGCTATCGGCAATAATACCGACCCGTTGTTCACCTGTATCAGTGTGACTGGTAATAATGTGTTCCTGTCAGGTGTGGCGGCCCGTCAATATCAGGTCAGCAGTACCGGGTCGGCCATACTGGTTGATGCGGCGACCAGCAGCTTTTTCGGGTCCGCTGAAATGCGAACCGCATTCACCAGTATGTTGCAACAACAACGCACGCATCTGCTGGAAAATGAATACAACCTGATCATGCGTAACAGCATGACAGCAGCAACACGCGTCAACCAGGGTTTTTCCACGGTGAACCTGACCACCCCGTTTCCGGCAACCAGTCTGGGTGGCCAGTTACGCACTGTGGCCCAGCTGATTGGTGCGCGTACTACGCTGGGAGCAAAGCGACAGGTGTTCATGGTGTCCTTGGGCGGTTTTGATCTGCACGACTATCTCGGCACGCGTCATGCACCACTGTTGCAACAGGTCGATCAGGCGATGGCGGCATTTTATCATGCCACTGTCGAACTCGGTGTGGCCAACCAGGTAACCGCGTTCACGGCGTCTGATTTCGGACGCACGCTGTCCATCAACGGTGATGGTTCGGATCATGGCTGGGGCTCACATCATCTGGTGGTCGGTGGCGCCGTGCAGGGCGCGGCATTTTATGGCAAACCACCACCAGTGAGCATTACGGACACATCCAGTCCGGATGATCAGTGGCATGTCGGTCAGGGCCGTTTGTTACCCAGTACCTCGGTAGACCAGTTTGCCGCGACACTGGCACGCTGGTTTGGCGTAAGTGACATTGAGCTGACAACATTACTCCCTAACCTGAGAAACTTCGGTGTCGCCGGTGGCCGACCGGATTACCCGGCCAATCTTGGATTTCTTGGTGGGACGATAATCTAGTAGCTGTTCCAGTCTGCAATCTGGTATCAGCCAGATGGCTGATGTTACAGCAGCTATCTAGCTATTCCACTGTAAATGCGAGTAGTGCATTCCCGGGAATAATCGCACCATGGTGTGAATAGCCGGAATTCACATACACTACCCCGCCCACCACCGTTGCCCCGGCATTACTCATCGACCCGCCGTTCGCCTTTACGCCATTGATAGTTTCATAGTCGCGTGCAGTATCGACCTCCCAGAGGGTCTTGCCATCGACAGTTGACAGCGCCCGCAGGCGTCCGTCCATTGTCCCTGTAAACACCACACCGGGGATGACGGTCACAGCAGCGCCGTGGGACGGCTTGCAGCGTTTGCGGTCTGTGCATGACAATGCAGGCACAGACCAGACCTTGTTGCCGGTTACGAGATCAATTGCGGTAACACCGCCGGTTTCTTCTGGCTCCTTCGTATTAAAATAGTTGTTGCCTGCATACACATTTTTTCCATCGGTTGCTGTACCCCACATGATGCCACCACTGGCCATGCCCTTGCCGGTGGAGGTTTGCCACAGGATATTGCCCTTGTCATCCGGATCGAACGCATAGACCAGACCCAGCTTGTTGCCGGCCACCAGCAGGTCGCGGCCGTTGACTGTCACCAGTGCAGGCGAATTGCCGAAGTCGGTATCTGGTGCGTCACGGTCCGGGCAGGTATACGGGTGATCACCTTCGGCACGGCAGCTGGAGTTCCAGACATCATTCTCTGCCACCTGTTTTGTCCATTTGATTTCACCTGTATCCAGATCAAATGCCATGATGGCGTCCGAGGCGGCGGTCGCCGGTATCGAATAGTTGTTTCCCGTACCGATATAGAAGACATTGCGTTTTTCATCGATGGTCGGCGCGTTCCATATCGGGACACCGGAGGGCCCCCACAACTGCGTGCCGATGCTGTTCTTGCCTATTGGTTTGGCCTCTTCATCGATCGTCCAGGTTTTCCACAGCAACTTGCCATCGGCAGCGGCCAGCGCAACCATACTGCCGCGGAACTGGCAGCACACATATTTCGGGTTGGCGACCTGTGACTCTTCTCGTGACGAGACCGGCACATACAGACGCCCCTTGTGCAAGGTGGGTGCCCCGGTAATGATCGCGCGCGAGTGTGTATCCACTTTCTGTTTCCAGACCTGTTTGCCTGTCTCGGCGTCCAGTGCGTACATATTGGCGGCCTGATCGCCAAAAAATGCGAGTAACCTGTCATTACCTTCAGCCTTGCCGAGTGTGATGGCACTGCGCACCCCGGCGTCCGCCTGGAACAACCAGTGTACACAACCGGTGTCTGCCTCCAGCGCGTAGACATCCCCCATCGCCGTTGCCACATATAATCGGCCACCGACGACGACCGGCTGTGTTCCGCCAGAGGTGGCGCCGGGAAAACCGAAGGCCCATTTCAGTTTCAGATGCGGAACTTGATCTGGCGCGAGTCCGGCGGCGTCCGCACTTTGATAGCGTGCATTTGTGGTGGCGGGCCCCCAGCCATTCCAGGCCGGTCCGGTCGGGGCGTGACTGAACGTGGTTGTGTTACCGCTACAGTAAGCAGCACGCGGGATCGGTTCGGACAGGACCGTACCGAATTCTTTGCCTGACAGGTACTCGGCGAGCAGCTGTCGCTGTAGCCGACTGCGTTCGGCGGCCTGCGCCTTCATTGCACCGTTTTCCATCACATCAAGTATGTGTTCTGGTGTCATCTGTCGTAATGCTTCAAGCTCGGGGCCGAGCGCCTGTTGATCCCCGCTGGCCGCATGACAGATGGCACAATAATTCTCGAACAAAGACGCACCGTCCTGCTGGGCATACAGGGAACCGGACATCAAGACAAAAGCAAGAGCGCAGATTGCAGACAGGTATGTGGATTTTTTCATCTTGATCCCCCCCGGGTCAGGTATTGATCTGGACGGATTTCGGGCTGATCCGTATTGGTAGCCATTCTACCCTGTTAGTATTCAATCTGAAAACTTCTGGTAGAGCAAACACTACATGGCGTATTCTCTGATCTGGAATTTTACCTGTACTTATCACATCCTGTTTAAAACTGGACTAATGTCCCGGGGGGGATCTATGTCACACACAAAATACACTGCGGGTGTCAGCCGGCGTGCCTTGTTGAAATCGACTGTCGCATCAACCGGTCTGTTGTTGCAGGTCGGCGCAAGCACTGTCCATGCTCAGCAGACCACCCCGCGCAACATCCTGGAGATCCCGGGCTCGGAGGAGCTGATCGCGAGCGCGATGCCCAAATCATTTTCAATGGCTGAAATCCAGCGGCGCTGGAAAAAATGCCGTGAATGGATGCAACGCGCCGGATTTGATGCGCTGATCGTACCAACAATGCCGGAGGGTAACGGTGATATAAAATGGCTGACCGAGGGTATCCCGGACTGGGTCGTTTTCCCGCTGGAAGGTAAACCAACGGCGATCTTCCGCGAAGGAGATCAGGACAAGGTCTTTGAACAATTCATGCTAGGTGAAATGGAAATCCGCACCAGTCTGTTAAACCGTTCCGCGCTGATAATTGACAGCCTGAGACAGGCCGGGCTTGCTGAAGGCCGCATTGGAGTTGGCCATCTGGCAGGGACGTTGCGTTATGATGAGGGTGGTGTCAGCTACACCACGATTGATCGATTGAAGACTGCACTGCCAAAGGCGACGTTTGCCTCGGCGGCGGACCTGTTGATGCGGGTCAAGCTGGCACGCGGGCCGGAAGAAATCGAGGCACTGCGACTGTCGACACGCATAGGTGAGCTCGGCATCAAGGCCTCGGTCGAGTCTGCCGCACCCGGGGTGCTCCAGCGTGATGTGTGGTTCCGAATCGCACAGGCCTATCTTGACGCCTCCGGCGAATCTCCCGGACGTATCACCATCCGGGCCGGGGCAGAGGGCAATACGGCGGATGGCAAACCGTTAAATGAAGTGATACAAGCAGGGCAAATCCTGAGTGAAACGCTGTCAGCATCCGTGCTGGGTTATAATTGCCAGGTCAACCAGACCATCTGTGTCGGCAGACCTGCACCTGCAAACTGGGAATCCACGTTCAATTACAATATTGAGTTGTTCGAGGCACTGCTCGACTGGGCCAAACCGGGCAGGACATTTGCTGACTACAGCATCTTTTACAAACAGGAAGTCGACAAACGCATGGCCCAGTTCGGCGGCAAGCCTTACACCGGGGTAGTATTTCATACCGGTGGCGCACTGGGCGACGGCCCAAGGATGGGCTGGGGCAGACATGATGAGAACAGTGATCTGGTAATCGAACCTGGCATGGTCTTCACTATCAAGCCACGCGTACCTATCCCTGGCCTCGACACGCCGAGTACACAGATAGGCGATGGTGTGGTCATAACCACAACTGGCGCAGAACGGCTGGGTCGACGCAAACTTGAAGCGATTACGGTCGGCTGAATACGGGCTTATCACCAGCCTCACCATATATGGAGCGAAACATGGATCAAATGTTGTGCGTTTTTAAATCAGTGGTCATCAGTAGTCTGTGTTTCATGGCGCTGTCCGGCCGCCTGTATGCCCAACCGACCGGTACCATAGACACTGCTTCTGCACAGGTCGTCGAGTATCCGGCGTCATTTTTTGATCGTTATCGACCGAACACTGCGCTTGATATGGTGATGCAATTACCGGGGTTTCAGCTGGATGACGGCACAGACAACCGCGGTTTTGCGGCGGCCGTTGGTAATATCCTGATCAACGATCGACGCCTCAGTGCGAAACAGGATCTGCCCTCGGCCACACTGGCACGCATCCCTGCCAGTCAGGTAGAACGGATACAACTGGTGCGTGGACAGGACGGCGGTATAGACCTGCAAGGACAGTCCGTGGTCGCCAATATCTATCTGCGCCAGGAAGAGGAGGCCGCAATCAGCTGGAAGTCCTACATCGAACATAATAACCGTGCGTCTATCAAGCCGGCCGGTAGTATCTCCATTTCCAATAACTGGAACGGCATAGACTATAACACCGGTATCGACATGGAACGCAATACCAGTGGATACTTTGGCACCGAAGAACAATTCAACGGGGCGGGGACACAAACGACGCGGGGAGGCGAGAGCAGTACTGAATCGGGATATCAAATAAATGGAATAACACTGAATGCTGCCAGCATGATCGGTGCGACCTCCACCCATCTGAACACCAAATTCAGTATGATCGATTCATTGTACCTGCGCCCATCATTCAGGACCGACCTGCTTACAGGTACAAGAGAAGATGTCTTGATCAGAACCGACCGGCTGAGTGACCGGTTTGAACTGGGCGTGGATGCTGAACGCAAATTGACTCCGGGCCTGGTCGGGAAAGTGATCTTTTTGCTTATGAACAATAACCAGGATGAGTCCTCAACCAGAACAAACACCACATCACTGCTCGGACAGACGCTGCTCAGACTGGCCGATACCGATACAGAGGCTCGCGAACGTATTGCCCGGCTGGAATTTGATTATAGCGGCGCGAACAATCATGTTATCCAGTTCAATCTTGAAGGGGCCTACAATGTGCTTGATCGTAGCCTGCTGCAGACGGATGACCGGGGTGTTGGTCCGATAACAGTCGTGGTGCCGGGCGCCAATTCGCGGGTCAAGGAATTGCGCGGCGATTTTCTGCTCGATGACACCTGGACGTTGGGCCGGTTCGAACTCGCCTATGGAATGGGCCTGGAAGTATCAGAGGTTACCCAGTCAGGTGATGCAGCAAACAAGCGTGACTTTCAGTTCCTGAAACCCCATGCCTCACTGACCTACTCCTCTGATCAGGACGAGCAGATGCGAATGCGCCTGTCACGTGAGGTCTCACAACTGACACTGACTGACTTTGTCAGCGCAACGGTGTTTGAGGATGATGACCTCGCGCTTGGCAATCCGGACCTGCGTCCGGAAACGACATGGGCGGCAGAGCTCGGATATGAACGCCGCTTTGATGCTATCAGTGTTATCAAGATCACGTCTTTTTATAACTGGATCAGTGGCGTACTGGATTTGTTACCTTTATCTGAAAACTTTGAAGCGCCTGGTAATATCGGTGACGGCAGACGCTGGGGCATGGAATTTGAAGGTACCGCACCGCTGGAGTGGACCGGACTGCAAGGCGCAAAACTGAACCTGCGGCTGCGCTGGCAGGACTCCCGGGTGGAAGACCCTGTCACCGGTATTGACAGGATACTCTCGGGCGAGAGCGGCCAGACTGCCTACCGGACACTGACAAATCGCAACAGAAACAATCGCTATTTTGTGGGCGTTGATTACCGGCAGGATCTGGAAGCGGCCCGTGTGGCCTGGGGCTGGACCGTCGCGGAACGCGACAAACGGCCGTTGTATCGGGTGAACGAACTGGACATATACCAGGAAGATATAGCCATTGATGCCTTTATTGAGACTACGCGGTGGTTTGATCTCAAGATTCGGTTCGATGCGATCAACATAACAGACGACAAGCAGGAACGTGACCGCACTGTTTTTACCGGTTTACGTGATCTGTCACCGACTGACTTTCGCTTGTTGAACTATCGCCAGCTCGGTCGACGACTGGTACTTTCCGTTAGCGGGAATTTCTGATCCCGGGTGTCCTACGGTGTGAGATAGTTCACCGACGAAGTGAGCAGGTTTGAATCCGGATACAGTTTCAGAATGACCTGTTTAATCGCCGAGGCAAATTCCGCGGCGGACTGGTAACGATCTGCATCAGACTTTGCCATCGCCTTGTCGATAATAACAACTACCTCCGGTGGAATTCCGGGACGCAGATCAGTAATCGGCACCGGTGCGTCATGCAGGATCTGCCAGGCCGTATTCTTGTTCGTAAACGGATATTTGCCGGTCAGGATACGATACAGCGTGGCACCCAGTGCAAAGATGTCGGTCAGCAATGATATCCTGCGCTTCGGGTCGAAATGCTCCGGTGCCATATACGCTATCGTACCGGTATCACGTAACGGCGGGTCCTCGATATTGTGGGCGACGCTAAAGTCCATCAGTTTGACCAGACCTTGCGCCGGGTGGTACATGATATTGCCCGGCTTGATGTCGCGATGGATGACCCCGTGATGATGGATATAGGCAAGTGCGACACAACATTTGTAGGTAATCGACAGCGCCTCATCCAGATCCAGCGGTCCGGTTGCCTTCATATAGTCATGCACTGACCTGCCTGGCACATATTCCATGACAATATGGTCCAGTCCTTCATGCGTGATCACATCGTAAATCGTGACAATATTTTCATGGGCATATTTACCTGCCACCTTCGCCTCATGGTGATATTCGGCGATGACTTCCCGGATTTGCTCAGGTGACAGCGTGTCGGTACGTGCCGATTTTATGGCCACGACACGGTCCATCACCGGGTCGTAGGCACGATACACCACGCCGGAGGCGCCTTCGCCCAGTCTGGCGTCGAGCTGATAACGGCCTATCGTGGCAATTATATTACCCATGATGAAAGCACACGGGAAAAAGGCGCTGGCGCGAGTTGTGATCGTAGATAAGGACAGACATGGGCATGACCGGGTTCGTTGTTTATTTATTCTTGTTTTTCAGGGCGCCGCCTGCGGGTTGGTATAACCGGCCAGGTTGCACATGACAACTTCATTTTACCGGACGAGACCGATCTTTACTAATTTCTGTACGTCCCGGCGACAGTCTGTTGTGGTTAGTGTAATAATAAAGCTCGTTTCCCATAATTCTGGAACCCGTATTCATGCGCCTGCAGTTGATTTGTGTATCGCTTTGCCTGACCTTTGTGTTTGCCACTGGAGTGGTACAGGCGCAGCAACCTCCAGCTGAAGAGACCAGCAAGACGGTACGTGTGATCAGGGTCGATTCGATTCCGGTAATTGACGGCAAGCTTGACGAGGCGTTATGGGAACAGGCAGAGGTGATTACCGATTTTCACCAGACCCGGCCAGGTAACGGAACAGAACCGTCTGATCCGACGGAGGTGTACCTGCTGTATGACGATAATACCCTGTATATCGGTGCACGCATGTATGACAGTGAACCTGAGCGGATTGCGGCCCCGACCATGCGTCATAACCAGGGGCTGGGACGGGATGACCGTATCGTCGTGATTCTGGATCCGTTCCATTCCGGACGCGGCGCGTACCGGTTCGAAACCAATGCCAATGGCGTACGCCACGATGCCCTGTATGACAGCGTGAGCTCGTTTGAGGCCGCCTGGACAGCCATTTACGAGTCGGCCGCCTATACGTTCGACAAGGGCTGGTCGATGGAGATGGCGATACCGTTCAAATCACTGTCGTTCGACCCGTCCAAGGACAGCTGGGGTTTCAATTTTGGACGGGGCATACGCCGTCGTGGAGAGGAGATCGCCTGGGTTTCCCGCAACCGCAGCTATAATGCCAGCATCCTTGGCACCGCCACCGGCCTGACCGGTATGGACCAGGGTCTGGGTCTTGATATTGTCAGCTCGGTCTCGCTGAACCACCAGAAGACGTATAACCCCGATGACACCGACATTAATGTGGACCCGTCACTGGATGTGTTCTACCGGGTTACACCCTCGCTGAACGCCTCGCTGACGTTGAATACGGATTTTTCTGCGACCGAGGTGGATGACCGTCAGGTCAATCTGTCACGCTTCGGGCTGTTCTTTCCCGAGAAACGTGACTTCTTTCTGAATGATTCCGACCTGTTTGAGTTCGGCAGGATAGGTACGGTTGGTAATACCGCCACATCCGGGTCTAGCGAAAACAATGGGCGGCCGTTTTTTTCCCGGCGACTCGGATTGAGTCGTAGCGGTAAACCGGTCGATCTTGAGGCCGGAGCCAAGCTGAGCGGGCGGGCCGGGCGCTGGAATATCGGACTGTTGGCCATGCGTCAGGACGCGTTTGAAACGGTAGATAAAAGTAATGTGATGGTCGGGCGGTTGTCTGCAAATGTGCTCGACGAGTCAACCGTGGGCATGATCATGACCTCCGGCGATCCGAACTCCAACCTGTCAAATGCGGTTGCCGGTGCGGACTTCCGCTATCTGAATACCCGATTTCCGGGCGGTCGTGTGCTGGAGGCAGACGGCTGGTATCAGCAATCCGACACCGAGGGTATCAACGGGGATGATGCCGCTTTTGGCATGGGCATCAGCATGCCAAACAATACCGGGTGGCGTGGCGGTATAGGCTACAAGCAGATACAGGCGAATTTCAGACCTGCCCTGGGTTATGTCAACCGCGCGGATATCCGATCAAATACCGCCGATGTGGGTTACACCCATTTTCTGAAGGGTGGCTTTTTACAGTCCGTATTTTCAGGTGTTGATGCAGAGCGGATCGATACACTGGGTGGCGGATTACAATCACAGATCCTGCTTGCACGACTGGCTGAGCTCGAAACCAACTCCCGCGACCAACTCAGTGTGCACTACAGTGCAACCCGGGAAAATGTAACTGAACCTTTTACCATTTATGAAGACAATGACGGCGAGATCATTATCCCGGTCGGGAATTACAGTTTCGGCGAAAAGATCCTGAGCATTACCACGGCAACGCAGCGTGACCTCGCGGGCATACTCACGTTGGGTCATGGTGACTTCTATGATGGCGATCGGGTGAATCTGGGAGCAGAACTGGTGTGGAGGCAATCACGTTTCCTGGAATTGTCAGTTGCCTATGAACGCAATGACATCAGCCTGCCACAGGGGGATTTTGTTACTCATCTGGCCACGCTGACGACCGAGGTCAACTTCACCCCGACACTGTACTGGGTCAACCTGTTACAGTACGACAACGTCTCCGAAGTGGTTGGTATCAATGCACGTCTGGTATGGATTCCCACAGCAGGCCAGGAGGCATTGATCGTGCTTAACCACAGTCTGGAGGATCGGGATCGGGACAATGCCTTCCGGTCAGAACTGAATGATGTGACCATCAAACTGGGCTACACCTTCCGGTTCTAGATATGTCTATGCAATCAGACCGGAACTACCTGTTGAGGAATATTGATGCTGATTAACTGTGTGGCCTATGAACATGGCAAAAGACTGAGCACTATTGCAGTTGAGGCTATCAGCGATTACCTGAAACGCCCGGGTTGTTTTGTATGGGTAGCACTGCAGGATGCGACACCGGACGAGCTGACCGAGATGCAACATGAGTTTGAGTTGCATGAACTCGCCGTCGAAGATGCACGTCATGGTCACCAGCGTCCCAAGATTGAGGAATATGCTGACTCGCTGTTCTCGGTGTTGCACATCATTGAGCTGAACGGTGAAGAGGTCAGTCTCGGTGAACTGAACATTTTCGTGGGTGAAAATTATGTGCTTTCGGTCCGCAATCGTACCCGGCAGGGATTCCGGAGTGTACGCGAACGTTGTGAACGCGAACCCCGATTACTGGAGCAGGGGCCAAGCTTCGTCTACTACGCGTTGATGGATGCGGTGGTGGATCGCTACTTCCCGGTGCTGGATGTGCTTGAGTCCGAACTTGAGCAGATCGAGGAACAAATCTTCGGCACCTCGGCTGCACTCACGAATATACAACGACTCTACAAACTGAAACAAAAGGTGATAGTACTGAAACATGCGGTGCAGCCGATGCTGGAATCGATAGGCAAACTGTACGGAGGTCGCGTGCCGGAGATCTGTATTAACACCCAGGAATACTTCCGGGACGTATACGATCATCTGTATCGTATCAACACGACAATCGACACTATCAGAGACACCATCAGCATGGCAATGCAGGCGAATATATCGCTGGTGGCCATTGAGGAAAGTCTGGTCACCAAACGACTGGCGGCCTGGGCGGCCATCTTCGCCGTTGCCACTGCCTTTTTCGGTATCTGGGGGATGAACTTCGACTACATGCCTGAGCTGACATGGAAGTACGGCTATCTACTGGCGATGGGAACTGTTGCGTCTATTTGTGGTTTTCTTTATTACCGCTTCAGGAAATCGGGCTGGTTATAGACTGGCGGTTTCAGGTCATGCGGTGGCGTTTCGGACGGAAGGCCCGGACCTGCTGTTTCAGCTCTTCCAGACGGTCTGTCCGCTTTGCGTAACGTGTATCAATGTAGCAGCGGGTAATTGATTCGATATTGTCTGCAAGGTCTGACCGCAGGGTGACTGCGCGGCGCGCGAGGTCGGCCGGTCCTTCACTGGCAGAGATACGTATACCGACACGTGACAGTCGTGCAAGAAACCGGTCATACCAGTAACGGGCAGGGTCCTTGTTGCTGCCGATGCGCCTGAACAGCACCGTGCCGATGATAGCCAGACAAACCACAACTACAATGATCATGCCTGTCATCAACTGTCGCCGGTTCAATCCACCCAGGCCTATTTCACCCAGTAGTTGACGCTGACGATTGCGATCATATCCGAGCACCCACTGGTTCCAGCGGTTGTTGATCGCGTCGAATGTATTATTGAAGCGCTCCCAGATATTTCTTGCCAGCGTGTTATTGTACAGACCGAGCGGAACATTGATCAGACTCTGGGGAATGGCGCTCTGAATACCGTCGGTCACACGGGAGGGCGATACTGCCGAGGTCGGATCGACCCGGACCCAGCCTCGTTCTTCACCAAGCCAGACCTCGGTCCAGGCATGGGCATCACGCTGGTTCACTACCAGATAATTACCGACCGGGTTGACGGTACCACCCTGGTACCCGGTGACGACACGGGCCGGAATACCTGCACCACGCATCAATACGGTAAACGCGGCCGCGTAGTGTTCACAGAAGCCCTGACGGGTCCCGAACAGAAACTCGTCTATCGTGTCATTCGGGAGGGCGGGCGGTGTTAACGTGTAATAAAAATCCTCTTCATTAAAATAGCGCATGGCCTCTTCAACTATCTCGCTGTCACTGAGTCCACGGGCTCGCCAGGACTGTGACAGTTCGATTGCCTGTGGGTGATAGCTGGCTGGTAATTGCAGTGCATTTTGTAACTCCTCAGGGCCACCGGATTTGAGAATGTAATCCGGATAGGAGCTGACTTCATACCGGGTACGCACGGTCACGGATCGACGTGTACGCAATTGCAGGTCATGACTGAGATAACTGTCTGTTGCAGGTTCAACCGGAAGCTCCAGCGCAAACAACCAGTTCTTGTCAGTCGGCTCAAGCGTTACGCTGTATTTGACAGGGTTGGATCGGGTCTCCATGTTGATGTTATACCGTCTGGGCTGATCCGGTACCCATTTGAAACCGTCGGTATACCAGAGTACCGGTCCGCGCCAGTAGAGATCTGACTTGTCGGGGATGGGGCCAGTAAACTCGACCCGGAATGCCACCTCGTCCGAGAGGATAAGCTGGCTGATGGAACCTGGCGACATTTCATCATCGATACCGGACAGACCCGCCAATGCATCCTTGGGCAGGCCCCATAACGGACCTGAATACCGGGGAAACATCAGGAACATGATCAACATCAACGGCAAGGCATGTAGAAACAGCATGGCGGCGGACTGCAATCGTACACGCAACTGCGGTGTCGCATCACGTTCATTAAAACTGAGCAACGAGCCTATCAACACAATCAGGGTCAAGCCAAGATAAAGACTGATAGGCAGCGTCTGGTTATAAAAGAAGTTGGTCAGTATCAGCAGAAACGCGATATAGGTCGATATGTAATAGTCCCGCTCGGTATTAATCTCGAGCAGCTTCATACCCGCCAGCAAGACCAGCAGGACCACGCCCGCGTCCCGGCCGACCATCGTCCCATAACTGATAAATACAGCAGTAAAGATGATAGTCCCCAGTATCAGCTTGAACGGCAGTGAGCGGATCAACCTTGCGCCGACAGAATTTTTGGTCACCGAGAGTCTGAATCCCAGCAATAAAAAAAACAGGATGGATGACCAGATCGGTAAATGGAGTATGTGGGGTAACACGGCCATACACACGCCAGCAGACAGCCAGAGCATCTCGGGCGCATGGGCGGACTGCCACCTAAGGGCTAACATCTTTGCCATACAGTGCGAGCTCACGCAGACAGTTTTGCTGGTGCGCCTCGCCATGATTGATGTCGAGCTTGACCCCGGGCAGGACCAGTCCATAACGCAGACCGGCAAGTTCTGCCTGCAAAACCCACAGGGTCAGTTGTGACAGGCGGGCTTCCACATCAGGCAGCTGTGCAGTCTGGTCCCAATGCAACACCAGTTTGCGTGCGCCGCTGCCACTGAATCTTTTTACCAGCAGGCCCTGTTCGCGTGCATAGATCTTCCAGTCGATATTACGGATAGAGTCACCGGCACGATAATGTCGAAAGCCGGTAAAATCATCGGTGCCGGAGAGGCTGCCGGTCTGATCACGGGAAATATCCTCGGTCAATGCCGGCAGGCGCGGATCACCCTGGGGTCTCGGGTATACCAGACTACGGCTCCGCCCCGGCAAATAGGACCAGGACTGGAACAGACCGAGCGGGAAACTGGAGTGAATTTTTATCCTGCCCGGGCTGAGATATCCACGCTCATTAGCAGTTACGGGCAGGAAATCACGGGACATCTGTGCCGCCTCAATACGGGCGGCCCGAATCCCCTCCCCACTACTACGTTTGGTTTTCCACGGCGCCGACCATACGTCAATATTGATATTTATACGCCGCATACCGTGACGGTTGTCAAACACAACCGGAAAGCGGGCGATATCCCCGGCAAACACCGGACGGGCCTCGCTCACCGTAATTATGAGCCCATGCAGGTTCCGGTAGGTATGCAGCATGCACACCATAAACAGACTACCCAGCATAAATGTCAACATATAGGCCATGTTATTGGTGTAGTTGACCGCGCCGAGCAGCATGACGGCAAGCATGACGGCATATACCAGACCGTGGCGGGTTGGAAAGATATAAAGTCGTTGTCGACGCGACAGCGGTGCGGTAGCCGGCCCCGACTGCGGGGCTTTTTGTTCCAGTATGACGGACTCGGTCATTTGTTCAGGGGACTGGCACCTGCTTGATCAACAGTTCTGCTACTGCATAGGGACTGATCGACCTGTTCTGATCCGTCAGGCTGAGGCGGTGACTTATGACACTGGGTAAAACCGCCTGCACATCTTCCGGCAGCACATGGGTGCGACCATGCACCAGCGCCCACGCCTGCGCGCTACGCATGATGGCGAGACCCGCGCGCGGGGACAGACCGCCATTAAAATCAGAGGAGGCACGACTGAACTCAAGCAGATCCTGCAGATAGTCCAGTAAGGCATCGGCTACGATAACCTGGGATACCTGTTGTTGCAGTTCCAGCAAACGATCCGGTGTCATTGCCGCTGTCAGGGTCGTGAGCATTTCGCGCCGATCACGCCCTTTTAACAGCTCGCGTTCGGCCCGGGTGTCCGGGTATCCCAGATGCAGTCGCATCATGAACCTGTCCAGTTGTGATTCCGGCAATGGAAAGGTGCCTATCTGGTTTGACGGATTTTGCGTGGCAATAACAAAAAACGGCTGCGGTAACGACCGGGTCTCACCCTCCAGCGTGATCTGGTTTTCTTCCATCGCCTCCAGCAGAGCGCTTTGCGCGCGCGGGGTGGCACGATTAACCTCGTCGGCCAGGATAAACTGCGAAAAGATAGGCCCGGGATGAAATTCGAACCTGCCGGACTGGCGATCATAAACAGACACGCCCAGTATGTCGGCGGGCAACATATCGCTGGTGAACTGGATACGCTGAAAGCTGAGTCCCAGTGTTCTGGCCAGCACATGTGCCAGCGTGGTCTTGCCTACTCCGGGTGTGTCTTCAATCAACAGATGGCCGCGGGCGATCATGCAGGTCAATGCCAGCCGGATGACATGCTCCTTACCCAATATGATCCGGTTCGCTGCCTCGATAACCTGTTCAAGCCCTGTGCTGGCGGGCAGGTTGGAAAGTCTGGTTTCTGCCTGGTTCATCTGCGCTGTCTAGCCCTGTCTGTGTTTTGATTATCCTACCCTGTACCGGTCGGCATTGCCAAATCGGGCAGGCGGATCAGTAATACAATACGATTTGAGCTAGTTGCCTGCCACCGTCATGTTTTCTACCAGGACCGAGCCGGTCTGGATATTCCTGCGCTGGTCCACGTCGCTACCTACGGCCAGGATCTGTTTATACATATCAGACAGATTGCCGGCAACGGTGATCTCCTCGACCGGGTACTGGATTTCACCATTTTCCACCCAGAAACCGGAGGCACCGCGCGAATAATCACCGGTGACCATATTGATACCAAACCCGATAAGATCCGTAATGAGCAGCCCCCGATCCATGCTGCGTAGCAGGCCTGCGAGGTCATCGTTCCCGGTTTTTATAACCAGGTTGTGAACACCGCCGGCGTTTCCGGTCGGTTTCAACCCCAGTTTTCGTGCCGAGTACGCGCTGAGTACATAGCCCTGTAACACGCCACCTGTAACCAGCGCGCGGTAACGCGTGGCCATGCCATCATTATCGAACGGTGCGCTACCCGCACCTTTTTGCAACAGCGGTCGTTCATCAATCGTAATGTAGTCCGGAAATATCTGACTACCAACCTTGTCGAGCAAAAAACTGGACTTGCGATACTGGGCGCCGCCCATGATGGCATTTACAAACGTGGAAAACAGACTGCTGGCCACCTGGGCCTCATATATAACCGGCACTGACATCGTCGACAGCTTGCGTGACCCAAGCTTCTGTAGTGCGCGGATGGCGGCGGTTTTGGCAATGTTACTTACCGGATCAAGATCGCGGTAATCACGAACCCTGGAATACCAGCCGTCACGCTGCATCATGCCGTCCTGTTCTGCAATCACGGAGCAGTCTACCGAGTGTGAAGACCAGTTCCAGCCCCCGATAAATCCATGACTGTTACCGTAATAATGGCTGCCACTGTAGCTGTGTACAGTGGCACCTTCTGAATTGCTGATGCGTGGGTCATACGACCTGGCAATATTTTCACACTCTATCGCCATGCGAATTGCCTGCTCCGGAGTGATATCCCAGGGATGATACAGATCCAGATCCGGTATCTGTGTCGCCATATATTCAGGATCGAGCAGCCCGGCAAAGTCATCTTCACTGGTGTTCCTGGCGATAGTACAGGCCGCACGCACGGTTTCCTCGATCGCCTTGTCACCAAAGTCCGTTGTGCTCGCACTGCCTTTTTTATGGTTGACGAAACAGGTGACATTCAGCCCCTTGTCACGCTGGTGCTCCACGGTCTCGGGTTCACCCATACGCGCAGTGACCGAGAATCCGGATCCGGTCCCGATATTGGCCTCTGCCGACGTGGCGCCATTCTGTCCTGCCAGTTCCAGCACGCGGGTCAGGATGTTTTCCAGATTTGGATTATTCACCGATTACTTTCCTTCACGATTGAAAGACCGCTATTCTATCATTGATATGAACGTTAAAATGCAGTGATGGACGTATCCACTGTATTAAATGGTTTGAACGACGCGCAACGCGAGGCCGTGGGCGCCCCCACAGGAAATATGCTGGTTCTGGCCGGCGCTGGTAGCGGCAAGACCCGGGTCCTGGTCCACCGCATCGCCTGGTATATTGAAACGGGTGAGGCCATGCCGTTTGGTATACTCGCGGTTACCTTCACCAACAAGGCGGCTGCCGAAATGCGCGGCCGTATTGAAGCGCTACTGAAACGACCGATAGGCGGCATGTGGGTGGGCACCTTCCATGGACTGGCCCACCGGCTACTACGGGCACACTGGCAGGAGGCCGGGCTGCCCGAGAGTTTCCAGATCCTCGACAATGACGATCAGTACCGTACGGTAAAGCGCGTCATACGGTCGCTGGAACTGGACGAAGCCCGATACTCTCCGCGTGAGCTGCAATGGTTTATCAACGCACAAAAGGACGAAGGCCTGCGGCCACAGCATATCGAAACATTTGGTGACCCTGAAAAGGCACAGCTGGTCAGGGTATACCAGGCTTATCAGGCGCTTTGTGATCGTTCCGGCATGATAGATTTTGCTGAACTTTTGTTGCGGGCCTACGAATTGTTCCGCGATCAGAAACAGCTACTGGCGCATTACCAGCAACGATTTCGTCATATACTCGTTGATGAGTTTCAGGACACCAACGCGCTTCAGTATGCCTGGTTGAGACTGTTGGCCGGTACAAGCGGTGCGATGTTTGCTGTGGGTGACGATGATCAGTCCATCTACAGCTGGCGTGGCGCACAAATTGAAAATATGCAGCATTTCCAGAAAAATTTTGCCGGGGCAAGACTGATCCGGCTGGAACAGAATTATCGTTCGACCGGTAATATCCTGAAGGCAGCCAATACATTGATCGCCAATAATCCCTCCCGTTTGGGCAAGGAGCTGTGGACGGATGATGATGATGGCGAAAAGATCGATCTGTACGCCGCCTACAATGAACAGGACGAGGCCCGTTTTGTTATCGACAGGATCAGTCTGGCGAGACTGCGGGGTGGATCGTATAACGACCATGCCATCCTGTATCGCGTTGGCGCCCAATCACGCATGATTGAAGAGTCACTGATGCATGCGGGTATACCCTACAAGGTCTTTGGCGGCATGCGTTTCTATGAACGCGCTGAAATTAAGGATGCACTCGCCTATTTGCGACTTTCCGTATACAACGAAGATGACGCCTCGTTTGAGCGTATCTTCAATACACCAGTACGCGGCATAGGACAACGAACAATAGATGAATTGCGTAGTCTTGCCAAACGCGACAATATTTCGCTATGGCAGTCCGCCTTGCAGATCCTGCACGGCAAATCCTTGCCAGAACGTGCCCTGAAAGCACTGGAAAGGTTTCTTATTATCATCCGTGATCTGGGTGCAGGCATCCGTGATATCCATCTGGGTGAAGCAATGGATCGCATCGTCAAGGGCAGTGGTCTAATCGAGCACTACCGTAAGGAAAAAGGCGAAAAAGGACAGGCGCGTATCGAGAACCTGGATGAACTTGTGACAGCCGCAAGCGAGTTTGATGTTAGTCGCGAGGAATATGCGGAGATGGAACCGCTAGCTGCCTTTCTGGGGCACGCAGCGCTCGAATCGGGCGAAACCCAGGCAGACATCTATTCGGACTACGTCAGCCTGATGACCCTGCATTCAGCAAAGGGACTGGAATTTGAAAATGTTTATCTGGTCGGCCTTGAAGAGGGTCTGTTTCCGCATCAACGTAGCAGTAATGACCCGGTACAGCTGGAGGAAGAACGCAGGCTGTGTTATGTAGGTATAACCCGTGCACGAAAGAAACTGACTTTGACCTATGCCCAACATCGTCGCCTGCATGGCAGTGAATATTACCCGCAGGCATCGCGCTTTCTGGCCGAATTACCTGCCGGGCTACTGGCTGAGGTACGTCTGGGCAGTAACCCGTCGACCTCCATGCGCAGCGAAGAATCTTCAGGCAGGGTTTCTGGTGGTTCCGGATTACAGCTGGGTCAGCGGGTAACACATCCGCGGTTTGGAGAGGGCGTTATCATGACTGTTGAAGGGCAGGGCAGTCATGCCAGGGTGCAGGTCAATTTTGAGCAGGCAGGCAGGAAATGGCTTGTCGTTGCCTATGCCAGCCTGGAAGTAACTGTCTGACCTGATTCTGTCAGTGCTGTGCGTGTCCGCACAGCACTGACACAGAAATTGTACTGCCGGACTGGATTATCGCCGCTGTATAAGACACTTGTCAGGGGGCTGGGGCGGGTGCCGCTTCTGCCGACTGGCTGCTCGATACCATGTAGTCTACGGCTGCCTTTACCTGATCATCGCTGAGTGTTGCGTTACCACCTTTTGCAGGCATTGCCATGCCCGAAGCGCCGGTAAAACCGTTGATAGCACGCTCATAAAGTAATGCTGTACCCATGGCTATTCTGTCAGTCCAGTCTTCAGCCTTGCCTACCTGGGGAATATTGGGTAGACCCGAACCATGGCAGGAGAAACAGAGGCCATCGTATACAGTCTTACCCGGATTGGCATCTGCTACTGCGGCACTGCCATCAGCAGACGATGCCGAGGCCGTGGTTTCAGCGGCCCGTTTCACGCTGGCAACCGGCAGAGTTTGTTCTGCAATAACCAGTGCACGCTGCTTGGCTATCTTGACATCATCAGTTCCAATCGTCCTGGCAATGATTACAAATATGGCCACCATTCCCAACAACATGACAAGGATGATAATGAAATTCTGGATAAATATTTGATCTTGTTCTTTTCCCATCGCGGATACGTCTTTTCAGCTCTTTAACTCGTGGACTGGAATTGTTCAACTTACTGAATTTATATTATACCGATACTGACTGACAGTTGGAACCGCAGTGCAACAATATTCCTTATTTTGTTATAAATTATCTGTTAACCCGACGCGTCCTAATCATACTCAGGATCCCGCCTGTCATCATATGAAAACAGGCAGCTGTACCCCCTTTATTTACACATCAACGATGAAATGATGGTGTATTTCATGGAACTACATGAATTATACTTCGCAACATCAAATGCGCCCGTAGCTCAGTTGGATAGAGTGTTGGTTTCCGAAACCAAAGGTCGTGAGTTCGAATCTCGCCGGGCGCGCCAACTCTCGTTAAAAAAGGCCCTTTCGGGCCTTTTTTACGGATTAATACAGGAAATACTATTTTTTTGCCTGCCTTTCCTTGTCTATCAGTGCATTCATCACATTTATCAGTTCTTCAAATGTGCCTGTGGTGGAAGCGGACGTCAGGTATTTGCCATTAACTATGACAGAAGGTACACCAGTAAGTTTATAGTCTCTCGCCAGAAAATAGGCCTGTCTTATCTTTGCATCAACCTCCTTGGAGGCAAACGTCCCGGTAAACTGTTCCGCTGATACACCCTTGCTCACAAAGAAATCGCGAAGCTGCTCATCATTAAAGACCGGCTTCTTTTCCTTATGAATAGCATCGAACAACGGTCTGTGCGTTTTCTCAAGTACGCCAAGTTTCTCCGCGGTATAATAGGCTTTTGCATGTGGTATCCAGCCCGGATTCAGTACACCTGGCAAACGTATAAACTGCACATCCTCCGGTAACGTTTTCAACCATTCTTCAAGAAATGGCTCAAAACTGTAACAGTGAGGGCAACCGTACCAGAACACCTCGACTACTTCTATCTTGTCGCCCGATTGTGTAGGTTGCGCCGGTTTTAATTCAACAAATTTAGGCTTCGCATCAGCTCCCTGCTGCGCCATGGCAGCCTGTTGACCTAGTACAAACAGTGACAAGAGTATCTGTAGTGTTATGATGATCTTTCTCAACATTTATGTATGCTCCTGCAAAATGTGTGCTGACAGAAATACCAGTTATCTATTCGCGTGCTGAGAATAGATAACTGGTTGGATTGATTGTATGAAGATCTGTTCAATTACCTGAACAATTTTTGAGTGGTAGTTCTTTACTGGGCCGGTGTCGACAGGGACAGCCCCTGGATATACAGCGATACAGCCTCAATTTCCTCATTCGACAGTTTCCCGGCAATATCTCTCATCATGTTATTGGCATCATTACTTCTGGTCTCTGACTTGAATGCCTGCAACTGGGCTGTAGTGTAGGCGGCATACTGGCCTACCAGAGAGGGGTATCTTGCTGCCGGATTACCACCCGCGGCAGGACCATGACATGCCATACAGGACGGTAATTTGGATGTGGCATCTCCTGCACGATAGATTTTTTCACCGAGTTCCACAGTTACAGCTTCAACGGACGCTGGTATCGGGGACTCCTTGAGTACCTGAGCGGAGTAGTATGCCGAGATATCCTCCATGTCCTGATCGCCCAGTGCAGCGACCATGGGCGACATCTGGGGATTGCTGCGGGCGCCGGTCTTGAAGTTTTGCAGTTGTTTCAAGATATATTCAGCATGTTGCCCGGCAAGCTTGGGCCACATCGGATTAACACTGTTGCCATCAGGACCATGGCATACAGCACAGGTCTGCACTTTCTGCGCACCAGCAGCGGCATCGCCTGCAGCAGACACTTGGGTGGCAGAGAGGGTTATTATCAGACTGATAATACAAGCAAACATTTTTACCATTAAGAATATATCCTTGTTAAATTGGTTAAAATCAATCGAGATTGTCACCTCAAGTGTGCATCTTACCTAAAAAGATAAATGATTTGCATGCCTGGCAGTGTATATTTTCACAATAAATTTCACCGGATACCACCCAGCCCATGGAAACGAATCCCTACAGGCAGACAAAATTCCTGCTAAGTGCTCAGGATATCAGCCATTTTCCAGCCGACACAGGCAGGGAAGTGGCCTTCGTCGGCAAATCGAACGTCGGCAAATCCAGCGTTATCAATGCACTTACCAACCAGTCAGGCCTGGCCCGAACCAGTAAAACCCCTGGCAGGACCCAACATATCAACTTTTTCACTGTCGTACCGGACATCCGTCTTGTAGACCTGCCTGGCTACGGGTTCGCCAATGTACCCGCCTCTGTAAGAAAACAATGGGATATAGTCATTAATGACTACTTTAACCTTCGTGATACGCTGGTTGGCCTGGTATTGATTATGGATATACGCAGGGAGCTCTGTGAGGAAGACCACAATATGCTTGCCTGGTGCAAGGCACGGGGTATTCATGTACACCTGCTCGTTAACAAGGCTGACAAGCTACCTTTCGGTCAAAAGAAACAGGCGCTGAATCGACTGCAACGTGACATTGATGGTCAGACTGTATCTATACAGTTATTTTCAACACTGAGTGGCGAAGGAATGGATGTGTTGCTGAAAACGCTCAACCAGTGGTTATATGACTGAAAAAACCAGGCCCCGGCGGAAAGTATGAGGAAAAGCCTGCCGGGGCCATAAACCACCCGGTTGGGGTGCCGGGCATGAACATCCTGAACTGTGAGGCAACTCAGAATATCCTGGGTAATTATTAGGACTACATTCCCGATATTTTGTTCCGTCAGGCTTGCGGATCGTGGCCAGATCCTGCCCTTAATGCCCATTGTTATTCACAGCACTGCAACAAGCCCCGGAATTTCTCGGGAATATTCCATATCACCGCCCCGAAACCCGCAGAATCACGTGTAACATTATGAAATATAAGACTAAATACAATGTGTTTAAAAATTAACAATTTTGTCATAAAGCCAATAACGATGCCGTTCGTAGCAATGTGTTCTCATTTCATCCACAGAGATATCCACAAAAATTGTGGATAAAAAATGAATCCTATTCAGAGCATGGAGTTAAGCTTCGAACGTTATAATTTGCATTAAGGTTGCTCACTAAGTGAGGTCATTTAGTTAATGCTCTCGGTGGCCGAACAACGTCTCACCAAACCTGATACTGTAAAGCCTTTTCTGGCTAGTTTTGAACGTCCTTGACCAGTTCGCCGCTCTTGATGTCTCCGGTCGGATATAAACCGTTAATCAGCCGTAATTGCTGTTCCTGAAACTTGTCCAGCGTTGAGGTAGCGCTCAGTGCGCTGAATGTGGTTGTTTCATCTGCGCGCAGGATTTTTATCCGGTTAGAACGAGAAGCTACGTCACGTTCTGCATCGGTAAGCGGTCGGAAGGATCGGCTGGTTTCAACAAACGCGTTATTGTATATTCCCAATCCGTTCGGATCCTGGGTCCAACCGGCGAGGATATAGGCATCGTTCTCCAGGTATATAACTGTCAGTCGCGCCAATCTTTTACCCGCATCGGTATTGATAACCGCCGTCCCGGTATACCCCTTTAATCCGTTCACTGTGAGGGCCTGACCGTTGGTCACTCTGTCGAGCCCCATACGCTGTTGCATGTAAGCCCCTGGATCCAGCTTGGGGTCAGCGCCCTGCACAAGGACTTGCAGCATCGCCGTTCCGTTTTGCGGCATGGCAATTATCCGATCAGGCAGGTTCTTGATACCCCAGCCAGCGGGAAACCGCATCGCAAACCCCATATCTCCATGATAGAAATCACGCCCTTTCAACATACCCTGGTCGTTATTCTCACCAAATACCAGACCATCTATACGCTGCAGGTATTCGGTTCGACCAACGAAGGTAGATTCAGCCGACTGCTCCTTGATAGCATAGGCATAGGAGACAACTTCCTTCAGGCGGGTGTCGCTGTCAGGGTGGGTAGAGAATACACCGTGATATATTCTCGGTTGGCGGCTCTCTTCCCGGGCAAGTTTTATTTCGAACAATTCCTGGTTTTTTAATACTCCGATAACCTCCAGCATGGCATCCGGATCATAGCCACTACGCGCAAGATATTCCGCACCAAGCCGGTCAGCCTCAAGTTCATGCTCCCGGCCATACCCACGCAGCATCGCCGTCCCCAACACACCTACCAGTTCCTGGCCACCTGCCGAACTGATGCCCGGTACAAACGATTCAGCCACGATGGTACCTATGGTCGCGCCTATACCTGTCAGTTGTGTTGCTGAATGTTGACGTACGGCATGCCTTGCGGTCACATGACCAATTTCATGCCCCAACACGGCGGCAAGTTCGCCTTCGGTGTTCAGATACGCCATCAGGCCTCGGGTGATATAGATATAACCACCTGGCAGGGCAAAGGCATTCACTTCGGGACTGTCGAGTACAGTAAACTGGTATTCCAGATTACTACGGTGACTTTTGGCAGCCACTTTCTTACCGACATACTGCACATAATTCTGCAGCTCAAGATCATTGTAGACACTGTATTCCTGGAGTACCTGCTGGTGATGTTGCTTGCCCAGCTGGATCTCGTCCTGTTCGGACATCAACACCAGATCCTGATCGCCGGTGGCGGGATTGGTTGCACACCCGTAAATCATAGATGTCAGTAAAACAAGAATCAGAACCCTGAGTTTCATATGGATGTACCTGTGATCGCGTGGATTAAATTATCACCGTCAATTTTCATATTTAGAGAGCTATGGGCGTTGATTATATCCGCATCATCAATACTTTTGTCACCGCCGGAATATATTCAATTTTGTCCGGGGTGTTCAAAAAACAATGGCTTACGTCGTACAAGGCAGAAATACAACCCCTGAAACACAAAACGCCCGTAAGGGCGTTTAGGTATACAAAATAACGTTTGTACAACTCAGGTGCGCATACCGTACTTGCGACGGAACTTGTCGACACGTCCGGCGGAATCAAGCAGTTTTTGCTTGCCGGTATAGAATGGGTGACACTGTGAACAGACGTCGACGTGCAGACTTGCCTCTTCAAACGTTGAACGTGTTGCAAAGCTGTTACCACAACTGCAGGTAACAGTGATCTCTTTATAGGCCGGGTGTATTTCCGCTTTCATAAGTCTACTTTTCTCTAATATATTGATTCATACGGACTTGCAGGGTCGGGCAGTTTATTGTAAACAGCGTGGCGTTGCAACGGTCAGATGGGACTTTACAGGGAAAATCTGCTTTTTAAGCCTGTCAAATGTCGAAATCGGCCATAACCGGCGCATGATCCGACGGCTGTTCACGTTTTCTCGGGGTTTTATCTATAACACAGCTTTTACAACTGGCTGCGAGTGCCTTGTCTGCCAGAATATGGTCTATCCTCAGACCGCGATTACGCCGAAACGCGGCGGCCCGGTAATCCCACCAGGAAAAACTGTGTTCCGCCTGGGGGAAAAGCCGGTAACAATCGGTCAGCCCAGCCTCAATCAAGCTGAAAAAATGACTTCGTTCAGCCTCACTGCACAATATCTGCCCCTGCCATTCAACCGGATCATAGACATCCTGATCGGCCGGGGCAATATTGAAATCACCAAGCAGGATGCAATGTTCATGCTGGGAGAGCAGGTTTCGGGTATAGGCTTGCAGTTGCTCCAGCCACTGCAATTTGTACCTGTATTTGTCTGATCCCACCTCACTGCCGTTTGGCACATACAGATTCAATACACAAATTCGCCCTGTGGAAACGCACAATACACGCCTTTGCGGGTCTTCATAACCGGGAAATGTCGTGGCGAGTGATTGCATGGCAACCTTGCCCAGTATTGCAACACCGTTATAGGTCTTCTGTCCTGAAAAAATTGCCTGATATCCCAACTGGCTGAACTGCTCTACCGGAAAGACGTCATCTGTCAGTTTTGTTTCCTGTAGCGCAAGCACATCCGGGTTATGGGTCGCCAGCCACTCCAGCACATGCGGTAAACGCACCCGCAGGGAGTTCACATTCCAGGTGGCTATACGAAACATTTTCCGGCTCCTGCTAGACCCTGAACCCGCCATGGCGGCGGCGATACAGGAAATCCATAAGATACAGGCCGGCTATAACGCCCGCTATCAGCGACACCACCACCGCGATAATTGCATTTCTAGGATTATAGAGACCCTCCACCTCGATGCTGTCAGCATTCGGTACCGGCGTCAGCTGGTTGCTGCCCTCCAGTAGCTGTGCCAACTGGATTTCGAGCTGTTTCTTCTCTACCGCGAGTTGATCAATCTTTTCATAGAGGGAATCGTTACTGCCATCCTGCCCAAGGCGCTTGCGCAACTCGGCGATCTGGACTTGCAGCTCCCCGGTTTTCACCCGCTCAGACTTCAATTGCTGCTCCAGCGTAGTCTGGTCCGTGCCCGACCCCTCGACCTGGGGTGCTGGCTCATCTCCAGACGGAACAGCTGTGGCGGGGTTATCCCTTAACAGATAGCTGCTATCCACCCAACCATCCATCCCGTCAGCGGTGTGAACGTAAGACAAATTGTCCTCGGACTTTATCAACTCAAGTGCTGTCCCGCTGTCAAGCAATGCAATAATCGGGCTGGTATCCGTCTTGTCTGCATGCAGGCCCAGCTGCAAGCGGTTTGTAACGTATACCGTATCCGCGCAGACAGTAATCGCAATAAAGACCAGAGCGATACCTGCCATTGTACTGCGCCATCTCATCATGCTGCCTGCCCCACATTTCCGGAATATATTCCGGAGTGTCTCAGTAATGCGTCTATTGCGGGTTTTCTACCCCTGAACTCAATAAACAGTTCCATCGGATCCCTGGAACCACCCCGCTCCAAGAATGTATGGAGAAACGCCTCTCCGGTTATCCTGTTAAAGATACCTTCTTCCTCGAACTTTGAAAATGCGTCTGCCGATAATACTTCCGCCCATTTGTAACTATAGTAGCCTGCTGCATATCCCCCGGCAAAGATATGGGAGAAACTGTGCTGGAACCGATTAAATTCAGGCGGGATAAACACCGCCGTTTCGCGTCTTACTTCATCGAGCATGGCCTGTATCCCGGCACTCCCGGCGACAGCTTTCTCACAGTGCAACCTGAAGTCAAACAGCGCCAGTTCAAGCTGGCGCATCATCTGCATTCCACTCTGGAAGTTTTTGGCCTGCAACATTCTCTCGTACAACTCGTCCGGAAGAGGCGCGCCAGTGAGATGGTGTCTGCCCATCACATTTATTAGTTCACGCTCCCAACACCAGTTCTCCATGATCTGGCTTGGCAATTCAACTGCATCCCAAGGCACACCATTGATACCGGCGACAGGCGTGTAATCAACCAGCGTCAACATATGATGCAGACCATGTCCAAACTCATGGAACAAGGTAGTCACATCATCATGTGTCAATAATGCGGATTGACCATTGACCGGCGGGGTAAAATTACAGTTCAGATAGGCAACGGGTAATTGCAATGTGCTATTTTGCCGCTTACGGACGATACACTCGTCCATCCATGCACCACCTCTTTTGTGCTGGCGGGCATAAAGATCCAGATAGAAGCTGCCTCGGTGTACACCAGCCTGGTCATGAATATGATAGAACGACACATCAGGGTGCCACACCGGTATATCGACTGTTCTGGTGATAACCAGGCCATACAGACGTTCAACCAGATTGAACAGTCCTTCCAGCACGCTACCTACCGGGAAATACGGTTTTATCTGTTCCTGTGAAATATCAAACCGGAATTTGCGCAGTTTCTCGGAATAGTAGGCGATGTCCCAGGCGTTCAGCGTTTTTACGCCGTAACGGGTCCGGGCAAACTCGCTCAATTCCTCAAATTCCGCCAGGGCTGTTGCTCTCGATCTTGAAGCCAGATCCTGAAGGAATGTCAAAACTTCTGTGGGGCTGTTTGCCATCTTGCGGGCAAGTGAATAATCAGCAAAGCTTTCAAATCCCAGCAATGCGGCCTTGCTCGCCCGTAACGCCAGGATTTTTTCCATCACTGTGCTGTTGTCCCACTGGTGTGTTCCCGGACCCTGGTTCGAGGCACGGGTCACATAGGCGGTATACATCTGCTGCCGAAGTGACGCATCGTCGGCGTATTGCATCACTGGATAATAGGAAGGAAAGTCAAGGGTAAACAGCCATCCCTGCTGCTGCTTTTCACCTGCCGCCTGCACGGCCTGAGCCAGAGCAGATTCAGGCAGTCCTGCAAGCTCTACAGGATCTGTCACTACCCGGGTCCATGCATGGGTAGCATCCAGCAGGTTTTCCTCGAATCGGGTCTCGAGTTGAGATAACTCCTGTTGTACACGTTTGTATTCGCTTTTTTTATCCTGATCCAGAGTCACGCCCGAGAGATGAAAATCACGCAGGGCGTTCGTTATCACCTTTTGCTGGGCAGCATCAAGCCGGCTGTACTGCTCGCCCCCGGCTATTTGCTCATAGGCCAGATACAGGTCGTGGTTCTGCATCATATCAGTTGAGTAATCTGTCAGCAGCGGCAGACAGATATTGTATGCCTTGCGTAATTGCTCATCATCGGCAACAGAATGCAAATGTCTTACCGGTGACCAGCATTTGTTCAGGCGGTCTTCCATTTCTTCCAGTGGAACTATCAAGTTGTCCCAGGTAAAGTCGGTGTTCGTTGTCAGAATCTGTTGCAGAGTCTTGCGATTGTAATCAAGCAGATATTCTATCGCGGGCACAATATGTTCCGGCTGTATCCTGCCAAACTGTGGCAGTCCTGTATTTTCAAGCAAGGGGTTGTTTGTTGTCATATCCACTTTTCCAGTACCTGCATTTATCTAGTTGGATCCCGGTATCCGCCACGGATACCGGTCATCAGTCTTCTACATTATATCTGACCTTGCACCCTCTGACCCTACTGATCGACCCCAGGTGCCATCTGCAATAGCCGGGTTTGTATCCGTGTTGCCCTTGCTGCATCGGGCATTTCGTTGTTCCGGGGTGCCTGTAGCCAGAATAACGAATTAGATGACGAAATCAGGATTGATTCTTTATATAATCGGCAGATGATTTTTAAAAAGAATAAAAGTTCAGAGCCGACACCCGGATTGTGGCAGCGACTTCGGTCCGGGCTCGACAAGACACGGGCAATCCTGTTTACAGATCTGGGAGAGCTGTTTAACCTGAAAAACCACTCCCGGGCAGAGCTGCTGGAGGAGGTAGAAAACAGACTGCTGCTGGCTGATGTGGGTATCGAAGCTACCGCCTCTATCATAAGTTCGCTGAACCAGGCCCTGCAAAACAACCGGATTAATAACACACAGGATCTGGTTACCTTACTGCATGATCAGATGGTTAATCTGCTGAAACCGGTTGAGGCCGTTCCTCTGGTTCCTGCCGGGCCACGACCATTTACTCTGCTCGTGGTCGGGGTCAACGGCGCCGGAAAGACGACAACAATAGGAAAACTGGCAAATCTTTACAAACAGGACTACAGCGTTGTGCTGGCAGCAGGTGATACATTCCGTGCTGCTGCGATTGAGCAGTTACAGTCCTGGGGAGATCGTATCCTCATTCCTGTCATTGCCCATACTCATGGCGCTGATTCTTCTGCTGTCATTTATGACAGCCTGCAGGCTGCGCGTGAACAAAATGCAGATATCCTGATCGCGGATACTGCTGGAAGATTACAGAACAAGAACAACCTGATCGAGGAACTGAAAAAAATAAGGCGGACAATCAACAAGTTTGATTCCGACGCTGAAGTTGAGACCCTGCTGGTTCTGGATGCCAGCAACGGCCAGAACGCGCTTGCCCAGGCACAACAGTTTCATGATGCCATCGGCATAACCGGAATCGTCCTGACCAAACTTGACGGAACAGCCAAAGGTGGCATCGTCTTCGCAATCGCCAGTAAACTGGGTATACCGATCCGCTTTCTCGGAACCGGAGAGAAGATAACAGACCTTAGTCCGTTTAATGCTGAAAATTTCGTGCAAGCATTGTTGTCGACAGAGCCGTGATCCAGTTTACTGATGTTTACAAGAGTTATGCATCAGGCAGGGACGCTCTGCGACGTGTAAATCTGTTTATTGAACGTGGTGCCATGGTTTTTATTACCGGACGTTCCGGCGCTGGCAAGACCACTATGCTAAGGTTAATCGGCTTGATAGAAAGACATACGCGCGGTCAAATTATCGTCAACAGCCAGAATCTTGATCGCGTAACTGGCGACAGAATTGCACTCTTTCGCAGAAACATCGGTTTTATGTTTCAGGACCATCGACTGTTAAACGACAGGACTGTATTCGATAATGTCGCCCTGCCAATGGTAGTCGCGGGTCATCCCCATCAGGAAACTCGCAAGCGAGTTCATGCAGCGCTCGACAAGGTAGGATTGCTGGCACAGGAAAAATCCTATCCACTCTCACTGTCGGGAGGCGAACAGCAACGGGTTGGAATTGCCCGTGCCGTGGTACACAGACCCGCCGTTCTTCTCGCTGATGAACCCACTGGCAACCTCGATCCGGCACTGTCGTGGGAAAGCATGAAACTGTTTGAACAATTCAACCAGATTGGTGTCACCGTCGTGATTGCGAGCCATGATCTTGAGATGATCAGAAAACTGAAAAAACCGATAGTCACCCTGAAATCTGGCAAGTTGCTGACCTCCGCACCTGACCTGGTGGAAGAATGAACAAGCGGCGAACTCGCGTTAATAATCCCGATGGTTTTAGACGGTCACTGAATGTCTGGTTGGGACAACACACGCTGGCATTCCAGTCCAGCCTGGCCCAGATCAAGAGAAATCTTGCTGGCAATCTTTTCTCAATCGCTGTTATCGGTATATCGCTTGCACTACCTGCCGGATTTTATCTGATGCTTGATAATGCGCAGAAGGTCATGGAAAACTGGGACGGGACGATCCAGATTGCACTCTATCTACATCACAATGTGGATGATGCAAAAGCTGAGAGCCTGCAACTAAAGCTTTCCGCCCATGAACTTGTAGAAGAGGTTGTACTGATAAGCCGTGATCAGGCGCTACTGGAATACAAACAGTTTTCCGGTTTTGGTGATGCGCTCGATTCCCTTGAGGAAAATCCCTTGCCGTCTATGTTGCTGATTCAGCCGCGTATGAATTCAGTAATCTCCGACCCGGGGGAGTCCTTGCTGGAGGAACTTGGGAAGTTGCCAGAAGTTGAAAGTGCGCAATATGACAGACAGTGGGTGAATCGACTTGTAGTCATTCTGCATATTTTAAAGAGAGCTGTCGTAATTCTTTCGACTTTATTGTCTGTTGCGGTTTTGTTGATTATCGGCAATACGATTCGCCTTTCAATTATTAACAAACGTACTGAAATTGCCATAAACAAATTATTCGGGGCAACCAATGCCTATATACAGAGACCTTTTCTGTATAGCGGGTTGATTTATGGATTTGCTGGCAGCTGCATAGCCTGGCTACTGTTAGTTATTACTACGCTGATTATGAAAAATCCCGTAAACCAGCTGGCGTTACTCTACAACAGCGACTTTCAGCTACACAGTCTGGATTTCATCCAGTTACTGATACTGCTACTGACAGGTAGCGTACTCGGTCTCGCTGGTTCGTGGGTAGCCGTGGGACGTCATATCCGCGACACTGAACCCATGTAACCAATTGTTTATAAAAGCCTAATTATCATACTGCTCATCACACACGCGCATACTTGGCACTCCTACCATTAGAGTGCTAAACTGGTGTTAATTGAAATAACCAGGGTGAAATATATGACGAACCTACAATTGAGCTTGCCACTGGGATCGCTGGAATCCTATATACAGTCGGTACATGCGATACCGATGCTGAGTCAGGATCGGGAGCTGGAATTATTCAAACGCTTTCAGGCAGACGGCGATCTGGAAGCCGCCAGGGAACTGGTACTGTCGCACCTGAGATTTGTCGTCAAGGTAGCCAGGGGCTATAGCGGCTATGGTCTGCCCCAGGCTGATCTGATACAGGAAGGTAATATCGGACTGATGAAGGCGGTAAAACGTTTTGACCCCGGGTTCGGTGTAAGGCTGGTTTCATTTGCCGTACACTGGATTCGTGCAGAGATGCATGAATACATCCTCCGCAACTGGCGTATCGTCAAGGTTGCCACCACAAAAGCACAGCGCAAGTTGTTCTTTAATCTACGATCAGCGAAACAGCGACTTGGATGGCTGAACCGCGAAGAGGTTGAGTCTGTGGCACAAGACCTGGGCGTGAGTCCTGCTGATGTGATTGAGATGGAAAAACGTATGGCAGCACATGATGCTTCTTTTGACGGGTCTCCTGCAGATGAAGATGATGACATGGTATCACCCGCGCTGTATATCGAAGATCAGCGAGAAGGCCCTGAACAACAGATTGAAACTCTCGAAACCGAAAACGTCGATCAGGACCGGTTGCTCATTGCCCTGGAATCACTGGATGAACGCAGCCGGGAAATCATTCGTAGCCGCTGGCTGAAGCAGGAAAAATCCACGCTGCACGAACTGGCTGATAAATTCAAGGTTTCAGCTGAGCGCATCCGCCAGCTGGAGCAAAATGCCATGAAAAACATGCGCGAGGCTATTTCTGCAGGGCAGTTCGAGTAACCCATCAGAAAACTATAGCCTGTCTGGCAAGAATTTGGCATTCATCACCGATAAAAAAAATCGACAACGGTAAAAAGAGGTTCTAGACTCATACGAGTCCACCGGGTTGTTAAGGTGGCTGACATTTATCCGGTCCTCACAGACCATCACACTTGAAGGGGGTGCCTGATGAGTAGAAGACTATATTTTGTCCTGCCAGATGTTGAAACGTCCCGCAAGGTAGTACAGGAACTGCTGCTTGCTCGTGTCGAAGAAAAGCGTCTGCATTTCCTTGGCAAGCGTGGCATAGACATGAAAGATCTGCCCGAGGCATCTGCTATCCATAAAACCGATTTGTTTCGCGGAACCTATATCGGCTTTTTCGCCGGAATAATTACCGGGCTGCTTGCCGGTCTTTATATCTTCTTCAACCCTGCCACCGTTGGCATGCAGGTTCCACCTTATGTAATTTTTGTATGTGCGATTACTGGTGCGGTTATCGGCGCGTGGATTTCAGGACCACTGATTGGTGCCAGCACTCCAAACCAGCGGCTCCGTTTATACAGCCCGTTGTTAGAGGATGGTTATATCCTGCTGTTAGTTGATCTGCCGAGCAATCGTGTAGAAGAGGTGCGCAAGATAATCAAGGGCATTTACCCGCAGGCAGATGATCCGATTTCTGAAGCAGGCCTGCCCGCGATGCAGTAATTAATTTCACTTACCTGTACGTATCGCTGTCAGCGCAAGCAGCACAGAATCTCAATAGGCAGCAAAATGCCTGACAGCGGTCGGCAGGTAATGATCGGCAAGCAAAAATCCGAACAGGGCCATCAGATAAACGATTGAGTACGAAAATGTCCGCATGGCAAGTATATTGCTGTGATCAAATTGCATACGGATTGCGAAATAAAGAAATATTCCTCCAAGAACAACGGCGCCAAAAAGGTACATTACCCCACTCATGTAAAACACGAACGGTAATAAACTTACAAGAAACAATAACACGGTATAAAGCAAGATATGCAGGCGCGTAAACTCCACGCCATGAGTTACAGGTAACATTGGTATGGCAGCCTTTGCATATTCCTCACAACGATAGATGGCCAGCGCCCAGAAGTGCGGCGGTGTCCAGGCAAAGATGATCAGAAATAATAATAACGCGTTCGGCTCCAGCGTGCCGGTAACCGCCGTCCATCCGAGAACGGGCGGTGCTGCCCCGGAGGCTCCGCCGATTACAATATTTTGCGGTGTGGCGCGTTTCAGATACATCGAATAGATAAAACCATATCCAACCAGTGATACCAGAGTTAATACTGCGGTCAAGGTGTTCACAAGGAACACGAGTATTAACATGGACAAGGCGCACAGCGCCAGTGCAAACATGACCGCTGACTCCATCGACAGGTTGCCTCGGGGCAGAGGTCGTTGCTGAGTGCGCATCATTATCGAATCAACACGCTGGTCAACAAGCTGGTTAATTGCTGCAGCCGACGATGCCGCCAGCCCGATTCCTGCCGTACCAAAAATCAACGCGTCGAGAGGAACCATGCCCGGCACAGCCAGAAACATACCGACTACAGAGGTGAAAACAATCAAGGCGACTATCTTCGGTTTACACAGCGCCAGATAATCACGCCATCTGACCAGGCCTTCTGAATCCATTGTATTCGCGTTCATTCTTGTTTTTACCGGTTAGTTGTGCAATGTAAGGTAGCCATGCCTGCAAGCAGCATAATGGGATATGTCAGTAAGCAAGGCCAGTACTATAACAGTATATTTATCCGATTCTGGAGTAACGCAACAATCGTTTCAGGTCCCGTATTATACCTTCCGGATCACTGGCAGATGAATAATGCATCATTAAATTTCCCAGTGGATCGACCAGATACAGACTGCCAGTCTTCAGGGCATAACGCTGAAAGTCGGCGGACAGCTTCGTCCAGGGAAACAACAGGATTCTGGTGCCGCTGTAGCCCTGTAAAAAATCTTTCAAGCCGTCTTCCGCCATCCCTGATGCCGTGCCAAGTAACAATTGCAGCCTGTCAGTATCCTTGCCCAGATTCGTTCTCAGTCCCATCATGCCATCAAGTTTGCTTCGGCATGTCTTGTCACAATCAGACCCTGTGATATAGACGAGACTCCATTTGCCATGCAGATGTCGTGATTCATCACCCTGCGATGACAGCATAATATCTGCAAGAGGCACCGGTGGCATGATCAGTTCACCATAACTGCCGGTAACATCTCCCTTGCCGAAATCGGTATAATTATAAATTAACCAGGATGCGCCAAACGGTAATGCAAAAATCAGTACGATTGCCGAGAGCAGCAGCCGTTGTCTGATCTTTCCGGAGATTTTATCGGTCAGCATTCAGGATTTCCTGCGTCGCAAATTAAGTGAAATATAGATAACCAGCAAAACAACAGCAAGACTGAACCACTGAAAGGCATAACCCAGATGCCTCTCCATGCCCGAGCCTGGCTGTGGCCACTCACGTACAAGGCCGGAGGGTGAGTCCACACCCAGCCTGAATACATACGGAAATATTGTATGTCCGAGTATCTCTTCAGCCGTTTGCCGGGAGATCACCTGTAACCGTAAGACACGTGCTGTCATCTCTTCCCTGCCGTTGTCCTGACCCTCAAGCACAATACCAGGTGCCGATGGAAATTCGGTGATAACGCCTGTGAGATTAAACGAGCCTTCGGTGCCGGCAAACTCCGGCACTGTATCACGGTAGCTACCTGCGCCAACCCAGCCACGATTAATCAGGATCCACTGGTCTGTACCAGACGCCTGAAATGGCTGATAGACATGATAACCGGCAGCTCCGGACAACACCTGATTATCAAGCAGTAATATCCTTGTGCCGACATAAGATCCTGCAAGCACCCCGTGACGCCATACTATATTCTCGCCCAGAGGCACCTTGTTCATGACCTCTTTAATATCTGTAGGCATCAGCGAGGATGTTTTTATATAATCATCAAACAAGGCCTGTTTCTGATCCGCGCGATCCAGTTGCCAAAATCCGAGAGTAAGTAATAACGGGAACATAAGCAGGGTTGCCAGCGTCGGAATTAACCCGGGATTAAATGTCCACTTTACTGTATGCATAGTGGTGTATTATACAGCACTGCCCGATGAAAATGGGTGCGTACAGGGTAAAATCCATAGGAATTTAAAGCAATATCATGACTGCCAGCCTGTTGTTCAAACTGCTTATTTTTGCCTTCTTGATAGCCATCTTCATCTCACTGACCGGTGGGTTGTTTTTTCTTGCCAAAGACCAGGGCAAGTCCAGACGCACCATGTACTCGCTCACTGTACGGGTTGCCCTGTCAGTCAGTCTTTTTATTCTGCTGTTTATCGGTTATATGACGGGGCTGATCCAGCCACACGGGGTCTTGCCTTACAATGATGAGACACCACCGGACATTACCGACCAGAACAAAAACCAGTCTGTCATTCGAGAATTATAGACACGAATAATCGTCATCATTTCCTGACTTCCCGCACATCTTTTTCGTTGCCCCATTCCCAGATCCTGGCCGCCGGGTTTTACAGAAAAGATTGACTTGAAAAGCCGCAAAGGTTAACTTCTTGTCATGATTGTTAGGAGTGTCCTACCGGATCTGTAAGCTTGTACCACGGTATTACATTCAGCGTTTGATACGAATGGGGGGGTCCAGAGTATGGCGTTGGCTGTTGTAATTATCCTGCTGGTTATAGGATCGTTGTTGTTTCATTTTCTCAGTCCGTGGTGGTTTACACCGATCGCTTCAAACTGGGGCACCATTGATACGACTATCAATATTACGTTCTGGGTAACGGGCGTGGTATTCGTGCTCATCAATTTTTTTCTTGCCTATTGTGTCATCCGTTTTCGCCACAAACCGGAAAGTCGTGCCCATTACGAACCGGAAAACAAGAAGCTCGAGGTTTTACTAATCGGTATTACAGCCGTTGGTGTGGCTGCCATGCTCGCTCCAGGCCTGTTTGTCTGGGCCAAATTTGTTGATGTACCTGAAGGCGCGGCTGAAGTAGAGGCACTGGGACGTCAATGGGGATGGTCATTTCGTTACCCGGGCAATGATGGAAAATTTGGTGATACGGATATCAAACATATCTCGGTTACCAACCCTTTTGGAATAAATCCACAGGATCCGGCTGGCCAGGATGATGTCCTGGTCTCGGACACGGAAATGGTACTTGCGGTTAATGAGCCGGTTAAACTGCTGTTAAGGTCAACAGACGTACTGCATAACTTCACCGTTCCACAGTTCCGCGTAAAAATGGATCTGGTTCCCGGTATGGTCACCTACATGTGGTTAACTCCGACCCTGACAGGTGAATATGAAATCCTGTGCGAGGAACTCTGTGGCGTTGCACATTATGCGATGCGTAGCAGGGTCATTGTAAAAGAGGCTGCGGACTATCGCAGCTGGATTGCAGAACAATCCACTTTTGCATCACTGAACTCGGACGGCACCGGTCGTCCGGAACAGGGCAAGGCCATGTATACCATGTGTGCCGGCTGTCATGGCGCAAATGGTGAAGGGAACCTGGCGATGAATGCCCCGGCTATTGCCGGCCTGGATTCCTGGTATATCGCGAGGCAGATACGCAATTTCAAGAGCGGACAACGCGGGGCACACCAGGACGATATATACGGTAAACAAATGGCGCCCATGGCGGCCACCTTGACCAACGATGCCGCTATACGCAATATGGCTGCTCATATCAGTTCTCTACCGGTAGCGCCACGGGAAAATAGTGTACTGGGTAATGTTGATAACGGTCGCAGGCTCTATACAACCTGCGGTTCCTGTCATGGCACAGATGCCCAGGGCACATGGTCTGTCAATGCACCACGTCTTACCGGTCTAGATGACTGGTATCTTGTGCGTCAGTTGCAGAACTTTCGTAATGGTATACGGGGCACTCATAATTCAGACGCAATGGGTAAACAGATGGCGATGTTGTCAGCCATGCTAAAGGACGAGCAGTCCGTCAATGACGTTGTCGCCTACATCAACTCTATACAATAACTGATACAAAACTCCGGGGGGGCCCAAATGGCATTTGTTGCTATTGCAGACCGTGACCATGAACATGATCTTCATGATCCACAGACATTTGTCACCAAATACATCTGGAGCCAGGATCATAAGGTCATCGCAATCCAGTATGGCATGACAGCGATACTTGTCGGCCTGGTTGCACTTGTGCTTTCAGGCATGATGCGGTTGCAGCTTGCGTTTCCACATACATTTTCATTTATAACACCGAATGAATATTATCAGTTTATAACCATGCACGGCATGATCATGGTTATCTACCTGCTGACGGCGCTCTTCCTTGGTGGCTTCGGCAACTATCTTATTCCACTGATGTGTGGTGCACGTGATATGGTGTTTCCGTACATGAACATGCTCAGTTTCTGGGTATACCTGTTATCGGTAATCATATTGCTGGCAAGCTTTTTTGTACCGGGCGGACCTACTGGTGCAGGCTGGACGCTGTATCCACCCCAGACTATCCTGCCAGGCACGCCCGGTTATGACCTCGGTATCCTGATGATGCTGATCTCGCTCGCGGTTTTTATTGTTGCCTTTACGATGGGTGGACTCAATTATGTAACCACCATACTACAGGCGCGTTGCCGGGGCATGACACTGATGCGCATGCCATTGTCTGTCTGGGGAATATTTACAGCAACCGTGCTTGGTTTACTCGCATTTCCTGCACTTCTGGTCAGCGCAATCATGATGATCTTTGACAAGACGCTTGGCACCAGCTTCTTTATGCCTGCTGTATTATCGATGGGCCAGGCACTTGATCATCAGGGTGGCAGTCCGATACTTTTCCAGCACCTGTTCTGGTTTTTCGGGCACCCCGAGGTATATATCGTAGCATTGCCTGCCTTTGGCATTGTGTCCGATTTGCTCAGCGTACACGCCAGGAAGAATATCTTTGGCTATCGTATGATGGTGTGGGCAATAGTAGGCATAGGCGCTCTCAGTTTTGTAGTATGGGCGCATCATATGTACGTCAGCGGCATGAATCCTTACTTCGGGTTTTTCTTTGCCACTACTACACTGATTATTGCCATTCCGACAGCCATCAAGGTATATAACTGGGTACTTACGTTGTGGCAAGGTAATATTCGGCTGAATGTACCAATGCTGTTTGCTATCGGATTTATCTTTACATTTATCCATGGCGGTCTTACAGGCCTGTTCCTTGGCAACGTCACTGTCGACCTTCCGCTTTCAGACACCTATTTTGTTATAGGTCACTTCCACATGGTTATGGGCGTATCGCCCATTATGGTCTTGTTTGGTGCGATTTATCACTGGCTCCCGAAAATGACCGGTAAAATGTTTAACGAAACTCTCGGCAAAATCCATTTCTGGCTTACATTCCTCGGCACCTATGCCATTTATCTTCCCATGCACTATCTCGGTATACTTGGTATTCCACGGCGTTACTACGCCAATGGACTGGCAGATTTTATCCCGGCCTCGGCACAAACAATGAATGTAGGTATTACAATCGCCGCGCTGATTGTCGGCGTCGTTCAGCTTATTTTTATCTATAATCTTTACTGGACCCTGACCCGCGGCAAACCGTCTGGCGGCAACCCCTGGGAGGCAACAACGCTGGAGTGGCAGACGCCAGACACGCCCCCGAAACATGGTAACTGGGGGCCGAAGCTACCCGAAGTCTATCGCTGGGCATATGATTACAGTGTCCCCGGTGCGGTCAATGATTACATCCCACAGAATGAACCTCATCATGGCAGTGACTCGGTAGAGGCCAGCGAAGGGAAGCACTAAACATGAGTATGTGGACATTACTTGCTGCGCTGGTCTTTGCGCTAATCGTCTGGTATCTAATCGTCAGACAATTGACCTCGCAACCCTGGCTTGCCCCAGGTGAGGCGGGACTTGTCGCAGATATCACGGTTTCTGAATACCCCACAAGGAAGGTCGCGCTCTATTTTTTTCTGGCTGTGATTAGCAGTTTATTCACTCTTTTTTTTACCGCTTATTTGATGCGCATGGACCCACATCACGGTGGTGACTGGCAGACAATCAGCAAACCCGGGATACTCTGGCTCAATACTGCTTTTCTTATTTGTGCCAGCGCAGCCATGCAAAAGGCCAAATCATCTGCTTACACATTCGAAGCAAGATACCTGCTACCTGTATTTTCAATTGCCGGCGTGCTCACTCTTATGTTTCTCGGCGGTCAGTTACTGGCATGGCAACAACTGAAACCGGCTGACACGCTGAACCTTTCCAATCCTGCGCTCGGTTTCTTCTACCTGCTGACAGGAGTACATGCACTACATCTACTGGGTGGTATGTATGTCTGGGCCAGAGCTTTTATCAGAATAGTTAAAGGTAATACTGCCCCTTCAATCAAACTGAGCATCGAACTATGTACCGTTTACTGGCATTACCTGTTACTAATATGGCTGGTTTTATTCGGGTTACTGCTGACTACCTAAAGGGGAACTGCACTTATGCATGAGGCGAATCTAACAGCAAGCAATGCTATCGAGACAGGCCACGCGGGTTTTGTCGCTGACTGGTCTGCGGATAAACAGACATTTACCGTGCCCTGGGGCAAGGCAATGATGTGGATCTTTCTGTTAAGTGACACGTTTATCTTTACCTGTTTCCTGACAGCCTACATGTCAGTCAGGATGTCCACCACTGTACCCTGGCCGTTTCCAAGTGAGGTTTTCGCACTTACCATATTCGGTCATCATATACCTCTGGTTCTGATTGCCATCATGACCTTCATCCTCATCACCAGTAGTGGCACTATGGCGATGGCGGTAAATCTTGGATACCGTGGAGATCGTAAAAATACAGCACTTCTAATGGTAGTTACGGCATTGCTTGGCGCATCTTTTGTCGGAATGCAGGCTTTTGAATGGACCAAGCTGATTGTGGATGAGGGCATACGCCCATGGGGAAATCCATTGGGCGCTGCACAGTTTGGATCAAGTTTTTTCATGATCACCGGGTTTCACGGACTGCATGTATCAGCTGGTGTTATCTATCTTCTGACGGTCGCGTTCAAAGTCTGGCGCGGCGACTATGAAGGGCGTGGCTACGAAATTGTCGAAATCACCGGACTTTACTGGCATTTCGTTGATCTGGTCTGGGTATTTATCTTTGCATTTTTCTATCTCTGGTAGGAGGCTTCATGTCAGGACACGCTGAAGGTCAACAACATCCGATAGCAATCTATCTCTGGATCTGGGGACTGTTGTTCGTACTGAGTTCGTTTTCATATATGGTTGATTACTACAATCTACAGGGAATGTTGCGATGGTCTCTCATCCTGCTATTCATGTTTCTCAAGGCAGGCTTTATCGTTGCGATCTTCATGCACATGATGTGGGAAAGGCTGGCGCTGATATACGCCATCTTGTTGCCGCCGTTATTGTTGCTGGTATTGATTGGACTAATGGCGATTGAAGGGAATTATGTCCATTCCATACGCAGTATATTTTTTGATCTGCCGCCTGCTGCAAAACATGTTGAACATGCACCCGGGGGGGGATAACTACTGGGTGCCCTCCGGCAAGCTCACCGGAGGGCGATCCAGGCTAATCTAGACCCAGTATACGGTAACAAACAGTAACAACCATACCACGTCAACAAAATGCCAGTACCATGCAACGGCTTCAAATGCAAAGTGGCGTTCTTCTGAGAAATGCCCTTTCAGGGTCCGGGCCCAGATTACTGTCAACATGATTGCACCCAGAGTGACATGCAGTCCGTGAAACCCGGTAAGCATGAAAAAGGTTGTACCGTAAATACCTGATTCCAGTGTCAGATTCAGCTCGTGGTAGGCATGGGCATATTCATCAGCCTGCATTACAACAAACACGAATCCGAGTATAACAGTAGCAAGCAACCAGCCCGACAAGGCGCGTCGCTTGTTTTCTTTTAATGCCCAATGTGCGAGCGTCACTGTCACGCCACTGGCGAGCAGAATAATTGTGTTTATTGCCGGCACGCCCCATGCCGGGATTACATCCTTATAGATATGAAACTCGTCCGGAGACGGCATCACGCTTTTGGGCCATTCAGCCACAAATTCTGGCCAGAGTATCTGATTGGTCATAAAACCAGATCCTTCTCCTGACAGCCACGGCACTGATAACATTCTTGCATAGAACAAGGCACCAAAAAAACAGGCAAAAAACATCACCTCGGAAAAAATGAACCAGATCATTCCCATCCGGAAGCTCTGGTCAACCTGGTTATTATACTTTCCTGCCTCGCTTTCACGTATCACTGTCCCGAACCAGCCAAACAGCATGTACACAAATACCGCAAAACCTCCCATTAAAACAAGTGGACCTGCTCCGGACCCATTCAACCATATTGCAGCACCAATGAATATAGTAAACAAGCCTATGGAACCGGTTATTGGCCAGTGACTCGGATCCGGTAAATAATAGGAATTTTCAGTATGTGACATGTGATTATCCATTAATGGTTTTCAGGAATTAGGCAGGTCTGTACCGGCCTGAGCCTGTACCACAGGCTCAGGGGCAGCAAAAAATGTGTAGGACAGTGTTAATAACTCTACAGACTCCGGCAATGCCGGATCCACGACAAATCTTACCGGCATCTGCTTGCTCTCACCGGATGCCAGTACCTGCTGCGAAAAGCAGAAACACTCTGTCTTGTTAAAATATAATGAGGCCTTGGCCGGGGCGACACTTGGAACAGCCTGGCCGGTTATCTGGTGGTCAGAAAGATTGGTCGCGTAAAAAATCGCCTCGTTAACTTCGCCAGGATGAACCTTCATCGTTCTTTTTTCTGCACGAAATTCCCAGGGTAATTTACTGCTGACATTAGTATCAAACTCGACTGTGATCAGCCTGGTGGTGTCTATGGTAAGTGTATTTGCATCGGACACGGTAATTTCACCCGTCTTGCCATTCAGACCGGTAATGTCACAGAAAACATCGTAAAGCGGTACCAGTGCATAGCCAAAACCGAACATGGCAATCGACACCAGAACCAGGGTAAATACAGTTGATCTGTTTTTATCAGCGTTCATTTAAGGAAAAAAAATGCAATTATATAACCACCATAAATCGAGGCAGCGAGCAACCCAAGTATTGTGGCCAGTCGTTTATTCCTGGTCGACAACACATCCCGATTGTTTCCATTTTCGATCATCGCAGGCATCAGGAATGCGCCACTTCATCCGAAATCACTGGTGGGGTTGCAAAGCTGTGATACGGTGGCGGCGATGATAGCGTCCATTCAAGACCGTGCGCGCCTTCCCATACCTGGGCACTGACCTTCTCACCACCCTTCACACATTTTATTACCACCCAAAGCAATATCAACTGGCTGAATCCGAAAACAAATCCACCGATGCTTGAAATGGCGTTCCAGTCAGCAAACTGGCTTGAATAATCCGGTATACGTCTTGGCATTCCTGCAAGGCCCAGAAAATGCTGCGGGAAAAACAATACATTTACAGAAATTACGGACAGCCAGAAATGCAATTTGCCGAGTTTCTCGTCATACATATGACCGGTCCACTTCGGTAACCAATAATACACGCCCGCCATCATTGCAAAGACCGCGCCGGTAACCAGAACATAATGGAAGTGAGCCACAACAAAATAGGTATCATGGTATTGAAAATCTACCGGTGCGATACCGAGCATCAGACCGGAGAAACCGCCAATCGTAAACAGAATGACAAAAGCGACTGCAAACAACATGGGTGTTTCAAATGTCATTTCACCGCGCCACATGGTTGCAAGCCAGTTAAAAATCTTTACGCCGGTCGGTACTGCAATCGACATGGTTGCATACATGAAGAATAATTCTGCTGCCAGCGGCATCCCAACGGTAAACATGTGGTGGGCCCATACCAGAAATGACAGGAATGCAATCGAGCATGTTGCGTAAACCATGGAAGCATATCCAAACAGTGGCTTCCTTGCGAAGGTCGGAATAATCTGGGATACAATTCCGAACGCCGGGAGTATCAGGATATAAACCTCGGGGTGCCCGAAAAACCAGAATACGTGCTGGAACAGTACCGGGTCGCCACCGCCTGCGGCATCAAAGAAGCTTGTGCCAAAAAACTTGTCGGTTAGCAGCATCGTCACAGCGCCTGCCAGAACAGGTATAGAAGCTACCAACAGGAAGGCTGTGATCAGCCAGGTCCATACAAACAATGGCATTTTCATCAACTTCATACCAGGTGCACGCATATTCAGCACGGTTGCAATTATATTTATGGCACCCATGATGGAAGATACGCCCATAAAGTGGACTGCGAAGATGACAAACGGGAAGGCCATTTCAGTTTGCAACATCAATGGCGGATACATTGTCCAGCCGCCCGCTGGTCCTCCGCCCGGAAGAAACAGTGTAATCAATAATAATGAAAAGGCAAAAGGTAGTATCCAGAAACTCCAGTTGTTCATTCGTGGCAGGGCCATGTCAGGCGCACCGATCATCATAGGCAACAACCAGTTGGCGAATCCGACGGTACCAGGCATTACCACACCGAATACCATTATCAATGCATGCATCGTGGTCATGGAATTAAAGAACTGTGGTTCTACATACTGCAACCCGGGAGCCATCAGTTCGGCCCTTATCACCAGCGCCATGGCACCACCGACAAAAAACATGAGTAACGAGAAACACAGATACAATGTACCGATGTCCTTGTGATTTGTAGTAAATAACCAGCGCTTCAGGCCAGTAGGGTGGTGATCATCGTGATGAACATCATGCATTACAGCTTCACTCATTTTAATTAATCCTCAATTTTCCGCTTCTATCCAGACGCGCCGCTTATTGTCTCGACAATACCTGTGCCGGCTGAACCATGTCACCAACACTATTGCCCAGTGCATTACGCTCATAGGTAACAACGGCAGCAATGTCAGCTGCATTCAGCTGGGCCTCGAATGACTGCATTGGTGTACCGGGAGAACCCTTCAATACGATATCTATATGATTTTCTGTCGGGCCATTAGCAATGGCGCTTCCGGTAAGTGCAGGAAATGTTGGTGGAAGTCCTTCGCCATTGGCCTGATGGCAGCTCACACAGGATGATTTGTAAACCTGCTCGCCTCGCTCCATTAATTCTGCCATAGTCCACTCCCGGTTCACTCCGGATGCAGCAAGCGCCTGCTCTTCTTTCTTCTGGTTGACCCATTCCCTGTATTCCGGCTCGGTAACGGCCTTCACAACGATAGGCATAAACCCATGGTCCTTTCCGCAAAGCTCTGCACACTGGCCACGATAAATGCCCGGCTCGGTCAACAGGGTCCAGTTGACATTAACAAATCCGGGAATGGCATCTCGCTTCCAGCCCAGTGCTGGCACCCACCAGGCATGTATCACGTCATTGGCTGTTAATAGCAGTCTGATTTTCTTGTTGATTGGTACGACGACCGGGTTATCAACTTCCAGCAGATAATTCTCGATCTGGCTTACATCGACATTTGATCCTTTCTGGCGAGCTTCATTATGTTCCTGCGCCAGCGCGCTGAAAAACGATACCCCGTCGTCCAGATAATCATAATGCCACTTCCATTGATAGCCGGTAACCTTGATTGTCATATCAGGTTCACCGGAATCTTCCATCATTATTAAAGTACGTGTAGAAGGCGCTGCAAACGCGAGAAGAATAAGAATGGGGATGATGGTCCATATCGCTTCCCATTTCGAGCTATGATGAAACTGGGCTGCCTTGGCACCTTTTGATCTGCGATGATTTATAATTGACCATATCATCAAACCAAATACCAGGAGGCCAATACAGGTAACCATCCATAAAGCAAGCATATGCAGGTCATATACCTCTTTACTGATAGAGGTAACCCCCTCTGTCAAATTCAGCCCATACTCTGCATTAGCGCTAAACGGGGTCAGGGCTAATAACGATGCAGACACTGAAAGGAAAGGCTTTTCTATTTTTAATACTGACATGCAGTTTTCCTCAACCTTAACAAATTTACGATCAAGCTAAGCGGTTCGGCGAGCCTGCAACAAATTGATTGATCTCTTCTATAGAAACTATCGCTAACAGAAGATGTCATTAACTTCCCGACTTTCAACAAAGATCTTTATATCTACAAACGGGCAAAAATTCACCAAATATTCATTCCTGATCCATACTATTAGCTGATCAGTTTTCCGGCCCGCTGATTATCCGGTTAATATTCAAAATTTGCTGTACAAGATTCAGCCTTGTCTGATCGAAAGCAATCGCTTTTTTCCATCAAACTCAAGCCCGCCAATATGCCTATATTGTGCCCTGGATGCAAGTCTGACGAGTATAAATTCACTGTTAATTTACGTATGCTCAAGTCTCGTTATATCCAGACAAGAAGTCACGCATGAAAGTTCATTCAGTAATACCGCAAACGGGATCTCACCGAGCAGTCTGCAGTTGAGGGTATTGCCCAAACAGGAAACAGTCTGTTCACTATAAAGGAAATCCGGGTCGACATGATTTGCTATCCAACCAACAATGTTGATTCCGCCGCTACGTATGGCGGCAGCTGTTAGCAAGGCATGATTGATACAGCCAAGACGCAGCCCGACAACAAGTATCACCGATAATTGCAAACGTGTTACTAACTCCTCCATTCCCGTCGTTCCGAATACCGGGGTAAACCAGCCTCCCACTCCCTCAACTACAATAATATCGGCTTGCTTGCTTATCTCTTGATAGGCAAGCACAATTTTCTCGAAATCCACAGGGAGACCTTCGAGCTCGGCCGCAATATTGGGAGAGCAGGGGGTCTGCAGTGCTACCGGATTAATCAGTTCGTAGGCAGGGCGTATACTGCTGTGTTTGACAAGCTGCATGGCATCTTCCGATACCAGACTATCATTCATCTTCAAACACCCGCTTGCAACAGGTTTCATCCCACAGACCTTACGCCCGCTATTTTTAAGTGCCTGCAACAGAATCACGCTGGCTACTGTCTTACCGGAGCCGGTATCAGTCCCTGTAATAAAATAACCTTGTGGTTCGACCTTGCTCACTTCCTAGACTCGTGGGTTTTTAAGTAGCTGTCTAATCTGTTCTAGCGATATGCTGACCTGGCCGCTTTCCGCATTGTGTGCCCGCCCTGCGTTATCAGCAAGCCAGGCATGTCCATAGATCAGTTCGTAGCTTGCTGGCAACATACCATTGTCACGCAGTTTCTCGTACCCGGCTTCCATCTGCAGATACCTGCTTTTGCCTGTTAATGTGCGGCGTCTGTCCCTATTAATATTATGTGCACCCAGACCTTTCAGGTCATTTACCAGAACAGACAGGTTGCTGTATGAGAGTGTTACCATTTCAACCTCCATGACCGGGTCCGAGAACCCGGCGCGGATTAACGCATCACCGAGATCATGCATATCTATAAATGTATGTACGTGGGCATGGTCATCAACTGCAGCCCAGCTGTCCCGCAACTCCTTCAGCGTATCGGGCCCCAGTGTAGCGAATACCACCAGTCCATCCGGCCTGAGCGCCGCTGCAAGCTCCCTGAATAGACGATCTGGATCCTGACTCCACTGTAGCATCAGGTTTGAATAAACAAGATCTATTGTTGCCGGCGCAAGCGGCAGGTGTTCACCGTCTGCACACAAATATGTCTGTCTGGAAAAAAATCGAGAGTCATGTTGACGTGATGTCTTTAACATCCTGTCGGCAATATCAAGCTGGATTATCCTGGCTCGCCTATACATTCTCGCCAGTTCACGAGAAAACAGGCCTGGGCCGGATCCAAGGTCAAGTATCCGTAACGGACTTGTTTTCATCAATACCAGGCGCTCAAGCAACTGGTTGCCCGCGTATTTTTGCAAGGCTGAGGCACGATCGTAAGTTTCAGTTGACGTGTTAAAGCTTCTCCTGACACCGACCTTGTCGAGTGCCGGACGAAAACTTTCCACGGTCATAATTCCGCCACCGCTTTTATACCGAACTGCTTTATACACTTGGCCAGCACTTCGAGCAAATGATCAACCTGGTTCAGGGTATGGGCTGCAGTAAGTGTAATTCTCAGTCTTGATGTATTGCGCGGTACCGTTGGCGGTCTTATTGCGCTTACAAAAACACCTTCAGCTTCCAGCATCCGGCTGATATCCACTGTTTGTCGGGCATCACCAATTATTACGGGGAAAATCGGTGACATCGGTGCGGGTAAATCCAGGCCAATAACTCCAAGTCCACGATGAAAGTGTTTCATCAGTTGGTACAAATGCTCTCTTGGGTGTGGGTGCTCTATCAGCACATCCAGCGCCGTGCTTGCCGCTGCAACAACGGGGACGGGCAGGGCAGTAGAATAAATATAAGGACGGGCACGCTGCACCATCGTCTCGATTAAATGATCTGGTCCGGCTACAAACGCGCCATACACTCCCAGAGCCTTGCCAAAGGTCGCCATCATCAAAGGCACAGCATTCTGATCCAGCGAAAAATAATCGGCTCCTCCCAGCCCCTGCTTTCCTAGCACACCAAACCCATGGGCATCATCAACTACCAAACAGGCCTTGTACCTGATACACAGCGCAGATATTTCATCGAGGGGCGCCAAATCACCATCCATACTGAAGACAGATTCTGTCAAAACCAATATCGACTGCTCGTGGTTATCGATTAATATTTTTTCAAGTGCTTCAGGACTGGCATGTTTGTAGCGTTTGAATTTGGCCCGGGAAATTGTTGCCGCATCAACAATAGAGGCGTGACAGAGTCTGTCTTCCACAACCAGGGTATTACGCCCCCTCACCAATGCTGACTGGATGGCCAGATTCGCCATGTACCCGCACGATAGCAACAGGGCACGATCCCTGCCGGTAATTCTTGCCAGCTTAAACTCAAGCTCTTCATGAATCCCGGATTTACCGCATACCAGCGGCGAGGCGGAGCTGCCGGTACCGTGGTTATGTACTGCGGCCGCCATCGATTCTTTAATACGCGGATGTGTCGATAATCCGAGATAATCGTTACTGCAAAAGTTGACCAGCCACTTGCCGTTTATACAAACATCGACACCGTTACGCTGCTGGATTATCCTTTCCTTACGCAGCAGCCCCTGATCTGTTAATGATTTCGTATTGACGACCAGCTGCTGTAATCCAGAATCAATATCTCGCACCTGTTTCACAACTCGGGATTTCAGGCCTTGAGGCTCAGGCCCAGGCGTTTGAACAGATCCAGGTCCCTTTCCTGTTCCGGGTTGTCTGTGGTCAACAGTTTTTCACCAAAAAATACGGAGTTTGCTCCGGCATAAAAGCACAGTGTCTGCAGCTCCTCTGTCATTTCATTACGACCAGCCGATAACCTTAGCCAGGAAGCCGGCATCATTACCCTTGCAACGGCAATGGTTCTGACGATTTCAAGTGGTATAACAGGATCGGCGCCGCCTAGTGGTGTACCTTCAACCCGTACCAGCATGTTTACCGGGACGCTTTCAGGGTGCTTTTCCATGTTCGCGAGCGTGAGCAATAATCCAGCGCGATCGTCAGTACTCTCGCCCATGCCAATAATTCCGCCACAACAGACATTCAAGCCTGCTTGCCTGACATGGGATAAAGTTGTCAATCTGTCCTCATATTCCCTGGTGCTGATTATAGATTTATAAAAATCCGGGGAGGTATCGAGATTATGATTGTAGTAATCCAGCCCGGCCTGTTTCAGTCGCATTGCCTGATCTTGTGTGAGCATACCGAGTGTTGCACAAGACTCCATGCCCAAAGATTTTATAGCAGACACCATATCCAGCACCTTACAAAAGTCACGTTCTTTTGGGGAACGCCAGGCTGCACCCATACAAAACCGGGAGGCACCGTTCTCCCTTGCCGCCCGCGCGGAGGCAAGTACAGCATCGACTTCCATTAATGGTGTTGCCTCCAGTTCAGTATCGAACCTGACGCTTTGCGGACAATAGGCACAATCCTCTGGACATCCGCCTGACTTGATATTCAGCAAGGTGCTTAACTGTACTTCGTTCGGATTAAAATAGCGTCTGTGCAACGTATGCGCCTGATGTAGCAGATCATTCATAGGCAATTCAAACAGAGACCGGGTCTGTTCCATTGTCCAGTCATGTCGGATTTCCGGGTTTTTAAACAAATCAGGGTATGGCTGTTGCATGGCTGACATAGTAAGTTTTTCCTGGTTCAACGAACGATGGACAGATCATAGATGGCATGTACCAGCTGTCAACCATAAATATAATAGTGAAGTTTACAAGTGCTCAATAAACTATCATTCAAGTGGCTTAATTTTCCTACTGTATGTGACCTATGTGGCAGCAGAGGGGTTTTGTTTGAGAGTCTATGCCACGAATGTCTGGCGGATCTTCCGCGGATCAAGCACTGTTGCGCAACTTGTGGTCGATCCCTGTCGTATGATGCAGAATTCTGTGGCCAGTGTCAGATGGATCATCTCCCAGGGCAGAGGGTTATAGCGGCATTCAACTACCGTTACCCTCTGGATGGGCTAATCAAACAAATTAAATACAAACAACGGATCAGGCTGGTTTCTCCTTTGGTAAAAATCCTGTCTGACCGTATACAGGCGGTCTCATTTACATTGCCAGAGGTTATGGTGCCGGTTCCGCTACATCCGCACAGACTTTACACCCGCGGCTTTAACCAGTCTCGTCAGATTTGTAGTGTGCTTTCCTGGTCACTGCCATTATGTACAGACACCGACCTCGTTATCAGGACCAGAAATACACTGCCTATGTTTAATCTGGAGGCAGAGCAACGCAGAGAAAATATTGAGGGCGCTTTCCAGCTGGTACAACACTGTCGCTATAAGTCGATTGCTATAGTCGATGACATCATCACGTCCTGTTCAACCATGAATGAGCTTGCCCGCCTGTTCCACAAGGCGGGCGTTGAACAAATTCAGTACTGGGCACTGGCTCGCGCAGACTAGACTTCAGGTATCCAGATTTTCTACGGACCGTGCATTCTTTTCGATAAACTCGCGCCGCGGTTCTACCTGATCGCCCATCAGTGTCGTAAAAATTTCGTCGGCGGCAACGGCGTCCTCTATCCTGACCTGGGACATCCTGCGTGTCTTACTATCCATCGTTGTTTCCCAGAGTTGATCCGGATTCATTTCACCAAGGCCTTTATAACGTTGTAAATGCAACCCCTGGGCAACCTCAGCGAGCAACCAGTCAAATCCTTCCTTCATGGAGCTTACTTCTACTATTTTTTCTCCACGCTGGACTGTGCCTTTAGTTGATATCTTGTAACTGTTCTCAAGCGCGGTAAATCGTACGTATTCTCGTGACCGGAAAAAATCCGGCGTAAAGATATTAATGGCCTCCGAACCGTGTAAGTTAATAGTTACTTTCAAACCATACTCGTTTGCACCTGTTTCATATAGCTCGGTGATATATTTAGCACCATCTGCTTTTGCGGCAGTTAACTGCCCGGAGAGCTGCGTTACCCAGGTTTGTAAAATGAGCTTGTTTGAAAAATCTGCATCACTTAGAAGAGGTAAAGTCCTGATCGCATTCAATATTTCAGGATTATAACGTTTTTCCAGCCGTGCACGTTCCCGGTTCATCGTTAAATACTGATCTGCAACATGCTTCAACTGTTCTTCTGTCAAAGCTGTTGCAGCGTTATCAATTCGGATTTGTACGCTATTTAGTGCCATTTCAATCAGGTACGCCTCACGCTCAACATCGTCTTTGAGGTAGCGCTCCTGTTTGCCTCGCTTCAATTTATATAGAGGCGGCTGGGCTATATAGATATGCCCGCCAGTGATCAATGAGGGCATCTGCCGGTAAAAGAAGGTCAGCAACAAGGTACGGATATGCGAGCCATCCACGTCTGCATCTGTCATTATGATGATCCGATGATAACGCAACTTGGCGATATCAAACTCGTCCCTCCCGATGCCACAACCCAGGGCTGTTATCAACGTACCGACCTCTGCGGAAGACAACATCTTGTCGAAACGTGCCTTCTCCACATTCAATATCTTGCCTTTTAATGGCAATATGGCCTGGTTCCTCCGGTCACGCCCCTGTTTCGCAGACCCTCCTGCGGAATCACCCTCAACCAGAAAAAGCTCTGACTTTGCCGGGTCTTTTTCCTGACAATCGGCAAGCTTTCCGGGCAGGCCAGCGATATCAAGCGCCGTCTTTCTGCGCGTCAGCTCACGAGCCTTTCTGGCCGCTTCGCGCGCTCTGGCCGCGTCTATGATCTTTTCACAAATGATTCTGGCTTCAGCAGGATGCTCAGCAAGAAATGTCTGCAGTTTCTCAGAAACCGAAGACTCGACAACAGGCCTGACCTCACTTGAAACCAGCTTTTCCTTGGTCTGGGAGGAAAACTTTGGATCTGGCACCTTTATAGACAATACCGCTGTCAAACCCTCCCTGACGTCGTCTCCTGTAACCTGCACCTTCGCACGTGCGGCAAAACCCTCCGCTTCAATATAATTATTCAGCGTCCTGGTCAGACCGCTCCTGAAACCTGCCAGATGAGTGCCGCCGTCTTTTTGCGGAATATTATTGGTATAACAAAAAATATTTTCCTGATAGGAGTCGTTCCATTGCATTGCCAGCTGAACAACAATCCCTTCTTTTTCGGTATTTATATCAATTACAGTTTGATGTAGCGGTACCTTGTTGCGATTCAGATGTTGTACAAACGCGCTAATTCCACCCTTGTACTCGAAAACATCTGTTTTCCCATCTCGCTCATCAGTTAGCCTGATACGCACACCTGAGTTAAGAAAAGATAACTCTCGCAACCGCTTCGCGAGGATATCGTAATGGAACTCTGTATCCGCAAACACCTGTTCGCTCGGCAAGAAACGGATTTCTGTTCCCGTCTGGTCTGAAGTACCAACACGCAGCAGACTATCAACCGGCTCACCATCACGATATTCCTGTTTATGGAAATAGCCATCCCTGTGTATCGTCAGTAATAATGTCTTTGACAGGGCATTAACGACTGAAACACCCACGCCGTGCAGACCACCTGAAACCTTGTATGAATTATCATCAAACTTCCCGCCGGCATGCAAAACCGTCATGATGACCTCAGCCGCAGATCGACCTTCCTCTTCATGCATATCGACAGGGATGCCACGGCCATTATCTATAACAGTGACTGAATTATCCGTATGCAGCACAACGGAGATCTCCGTACAATAACCCGCCAGCGATTCGTCAATACTGTTATCCACCACTTCGAACACCATATGATGCAAACCGGTACCATCATCGGTATCACCAATATACATCCCAGGCCGCTTTCTGACGGCATCCAGCCCTTTCAGAACCTTGATATTCTTTGAGTCGTATGCCGGTTTTTTCTCATCCATAGGTATTCTCTAGATACGCTGACTTCTGTTTTTATGATTAATTTGGCTGTACGGAGCCTTGTTCCACGTGAAACGAAGAATACAAGCCGTTGTTTTTTAAGTTTTTTTGCGATTCTGTGCTGGTTAAAAAAACCTGAAACTGACACGCGGCCAGTTGATTTAGTAAATACTCACAAGCGTCAAAATCAAGCTCGGCCACATAATCATCAATCAGTATTACTGGCGCTACTCCTGTCCACGCTGTCTGGGTTTTTGCCTGTGCTATCGCTAACAGACACATATAAAGCTTAATCTGCCCCCTGGAAAACACGCTGGCCAACTGATTTTTTTCCAGGGAAAACCTGATATCAATATTATGGGAGCCGTTTCGGGTGTATCCCACTTTCAGGTCGTTTTTCCAGCCCGACTCAAAAACATCCTGTTCCTGTGCGGAGCCGGGCCAGCCTGATGACAAACTGACTATTATTTCCCCCTTAAACACATGACCAACAAAGCCACAGAAGACTTCATTTAACCGGTCCAGATAATTCTGTCTCGTCGTTTGCAGATACTGCCCGGATTCTATCATTCCTTCTTCCCAGGCTCGATATAATTCTCGTTTGTTTTCGCCCTTTTTTAACATAGCATTCCGGTGTCTCAAGGCCCTCATATACACCTTCCATTGCTCGAGATAGTCATGTTCCACGTGAAACATTGCCCAGTCCAGCCAGTGTCTTCGTTCTTTCGGTCCACCGGTTATCAATAAATGGCTATCCTGGGTGACAAGAACGATAGGAATGGACCTGGTTTGTTCGGAAATTGTGCTGACTTTATTGCCGTTGTATCGGATTATGGTTTCTCCATTCCCTTTCTCCATGCCGCTTTGGATGGAACCCTGCTGTTCGTTTTTCAGCCTGGCGGCGACCAGTAAGGAGTTCTGGTTATGCTGGATTATCTCTTGTATTCGTGGGCTTCTGAATGATTTGCCCCGCGAGAGCAAAAAAATGGCTTCAAGAATCGCGGTCTTGCCACTGCCGTTTTTCCCCGTCAAAAAATTTAGCCTGTGGCCTGGAGAAAACTGGACTGCGTGCAGGTTCCTGACCTGCCTGATCTGCAGCGATTCCAGGTACATAAGTTACAACTACAACCTCATTGGCATCACAACATATTTACATTTATTGTCTTCTGCAGGTAAGAGCAAACAACTACTGTTCGGATCTTTAACTGTAATCCTGACCAATTCTGTTTTTATTATCGCCAGTGCATCCAGCAGGTAGGAAACATTAAACCCGATTTCCATATCCGCGCCGTCGTACTGAATTTCTACCTCTTCTTCCGCTTCTTCCTGCTCCGGGTTATGTGCCAGAGCGCGTAATTTGTTCTTTTCAAGCAGAATCCTGACACCACGGTACTTCTCGTTGGATAGTATGGATGCCCTGGTAAGGCTTTGTCTTAATAGCTCCCTGTTTGCCAGTACAATTGCATTCCCGATTTCAGGAACAACACGGTCATAATCCGGGAACTTGCCATCGATCAACTTGCTGGTGAAAACCAGATCTGCAAACTTCACACGCATGTGGTTTCCAGTTATCTGAACAGTGATTTCTTCATCCTTGCTTTCAAGGTGTTTAATCAATTCAACAACACCTTTTCTTGGGACGATGATTTGCAACTTTTCTTTTATTTTCATCGGGAATTCCAGTTCCCGTAAGGCAAGACGATGACCGTCTGTCGCCACAGCCCGGATGCCAGTCTGGCTTAACTCGAGTAACAAACCATTCAGATAATAACGAACATCCTGTTGTGCCATTGAAAATGCTGTCTTCTCAAGCAAGTCCTTCAATGCTTCCTGTGTAATTGAGAATTCTGCTGCCGGCTCCTGCATATCTATTATGGGATACTCATGCGGAGGTAATGTTGAAAGCGTAAAACGGCTTTTACCTGACAGTATCTGGACCTTGTCACCAGCAATTTTAATCCTGATCGTGGTGTCTTCCGGTAGCGCTCTGCAAATATCAAGCAGCTTTCTTGCGGGAAGTGTGATCTCAACTTTGCCCGGACTTTCCAGCTTTATGGATGAAACAAGTTCAACCTCCATATCGGATGCTGTAATTCTAAGTAAGTCACCACTTGCAGAAAAAAGAATATTGGCAAGTATGGGTAGCGGCTGCCTTCTTTCAACAACACCGATCACGATCTGAAGAATCGGAAGTAACCTGCTTCTTTCTATAATTAGTTCCATAAAATACTCACAATGTATTTATTATTAGGACAAAAGTTATGTGTATATATAAATTTTTTAATTAATTCATCTAGTTACAAAGAATAAAACACTACCATGCCTGTTGATAAAAAAACGCCTGCTTGTGGATAAAATTGAGTGTGGCAAATAAACTCAAGTTAAACAATTTTATCCACAGTTTAATTATTGAGTAAATTGGCCAGATTTTTATAATCCTCTTCTATTCTCTTTTCCTCTTTTCGCAGCTCGGCAACCTTACGGCATGCGTGCAAGACAGTTGTATGATCCCTACCCCCAAAAGCATCACCGATTTCCGGGAGACTGTGATTTGTCAACTCTTTCGCCAAAGACATTGCAATCTGTCTGGGTCTGGTAACCGACCGGCTTCGCCGTTTTGAAAGCAGGTCAGAAACGCGTATTTTATAATATTCCGCAGTTGTTTTTTTAATGTTTTCCAAAGTTATTTGTTTGTCCTGCAGAAGCAACAAGTCTTTTAACGCATTTTGTGTGAACTCTAGTGTGATTGGTTGTCCTGTCAGGTTTGAATTTGCGACAACCCGATTCAGTGCACCCTCAAGCTCCCTAACATTCGAACGGAACCGTTTTGCAATAAAAAATGAAACATCGCTTGGCAGGTAAGTTTTTGTTTGTTCTGCTTTTTTATTAATGATTGCGACACGTGTTTCCAGTTCCGGGGGCTCAATGGCAACAGTGAGTCCCCAGCCAAAACGAGATTTCAACCGCTCTTCCAACCCCTTTACCTCTTTGGGGTATCTATCACAGGTCAGCACAATTTGATGCTGTCCCTCCAGCAAGGCGTTAAACGTGTGGAAAAATTCTTCCTGGGAACGCTCTTTTCCCGCAAAAAACTGGATATCATCAATCAACAGTGCATCCAGTGAGCGATAGTAACGTTTGAACTCATTGATTGCGTTGTGCTGCAAGGCACGAACCATGTCTGCAACAAAACGCTCCGAATGCAGATAGGCAATATTAGCGGTTGGCTTTTGTTCAAGAATTGCGTGCCCGATAGCATGCATCAGGTGTGTCTTGCCAAGGCCAACACCACCGTAAAGAAATAATGGATTATAGGAAACCCCCGGGTTTTCTGCTGTCTGCATTGATGCTGCGCGGGCAAGCTGGTTAGATTTTCCTTCGACAAAAGAAGCAAACGTGAAATTGGAATTCAGATAGTTCGAATAGCGTTTGGGTGCGGGGACGGAATCAGTCTTGATGTCACGTTGCCGGTTGCTAGTCTCTGGCTTACTGTTACTCCCGACCTCAACCACCAGATTACAGCGGTCACCGTTGAGTATTTTTTCCACGAGCGAATTTATACGCTCCAGATATTTTTCGTTTATCCAGTCAAGCACAAAGCGGTTTGGTGCGAGCAAACGGATATTATTGTCTTCTTCGATTGCCTGAAGTGGGCGGATCCATGTATTGAATTGTTGTGGTGTAAGCTCGCCTTCAAGCCTTTCCAGACAGGATTCCCAGACAGACATTGCCAAACTTGTGAGCTCCCAATGAGAAAAACACTAATAAACGGAGAAGAGAATCAAAAGTGTATACTTGTTTGATTGCTATATCCACAAGCGATCACTTAAAGAAAGAACCGATATAAAATTGACTTTTCAAAGGAAGGGAAAGTAATATGTCGGGTCATTTATCCCAGTTGTTAACTTATAGAGTCAGGTTCCGGTAATGAAGCGTACATATCAACCAAGCAAGCTAATACGAAAGAGACGCCATGGATTCCGTCTGCGCATGCGCACACGGTCAGGTCGTCTGGTCATCAAGTCCAGGAGAGCGAAGGGCCGCAAGCGCCTGGCCGCCTGAAAATGTGGCTGCTGAAACAGCACATTTTCAGAAGCATCAGCGGTTGAGTAGACCCTCCGAATTCCAAAGAGTATTTAAAACCCGAGTACGCTCGTCAGACAACCTGTTTCTGGTTCTTGCCAGCGAAAACGGCCTGCCGCATTCACGACTTGGCCTTGCCGTATCAAAGGAAAAGCTGAGAAAGGCTGTGTCCCGCAATATTGTAAAAAGGCTGGTGCGTGAAAGCTTTCGAACGAATGCGCGAATACTGGCGGGGCTGGATCTGGTGGTTCTGCCACAAAAAAAAATAGATTTGTCTGACAGGCGGGTCCTGCGAGAATCTCTGAATTTACATTGGAGAAAGGTTTCCGGGTGCAAAAACTTCTCTTGATACTGATCAAGTTCTATTCATACTGCATCAGCCCCTTGCTGGGGCCACGTTGCCGGTTTGTCCCCAGCTGTTCAGCTTATACACAGGAAGCAATTGAAAAACATGGCGCAACCAGGGGCGTTTTTATTGGTATGACGAGGCTATGCCGCTGCCATCCATTTACACCCGGTGGATATGATCCGGTGCCCTAAGCGCAAGGAAAAATATGGATTCCATCAGATTAGTATTGATTATCAGCTTTGCCATGGTTTCAATGAAACTCTGGACCAGCTGGGAAACAACGTACGGTTCCGCTGCAACAGGCAGCAGCCAGGTCGTTGTCAATGAAACCGCAACAACCAATACAGTTAATAATGAAATACCGCAGTCACTAGCAGGTGCAGCCACCACCGGTGTCCCGACCGTATCAACAGCAACAGACCAAAACAGTTCCGCACAATCATCGGTTGATATCAGGACGGACATATTTGATATCAGGATAGACCCACAAGGCGCAGGGATTAATCATGCAGCGCTACTGGACTATCCAACCGGACTGGACACGCCGGATGATCCGTTTGTATTAATGGATCAATCCGACACCCTTACACATGTGGTACAGGGAGGATTGTTAAGCAAACAGCCTGCACCAACACATGAGGCAGGATTCCAGACCTCACAGCAGGCTTATGAAATGTCACCGGACGCAGCCGGGTTACAGGTGGACTTTACCTGGTCACAGGCAGGAGTTACCGTTACAAAGACATACGAGTTTGTGCGAGGCAGTCACGAGATTAAGGTTCGTTACAACATAAACAACAACAGCAGTGAAGTATGGTCCGGCAGGGCGTACAGCCAGTTTAAACGAAACGCGCCAGATGAGGGTGGATTGCGCCTGATCTATACCTATACAGGCGCGGTCATTTCGGGACCGGAGAACCGTTATGAAAAGATCAGTTTTAGTGACATCACCGATCAAACACTGACCCGTGATGTTGCTGATGGCTGGATTGCGATGATCCAGCATTACTTTCTGGCGGCGTTGATCCCGACGGACAAGAACGGTACCTATCACTATTACACCCGCGACCTCGGAAATAATATGTTTGCGGCCGGCGCCCTGACGCCGGTGATCGAGATATTGCCTGGTGAACAGAAAGAAATCGTAGAGTTGATGTATCTGGGACCGAAAGATCAGGATCAACTTGAACAAATCGCAACCGGGCTGGATCTGACAGTCGATTACGGCAAGCTCTGGTTTCTGGCAAAACCACTGTTCTGGGGTCTGAGCAAGGTCCATGAGTACACCGGTAACTGGGGCTGGTCAATAATCCTGATTACGATATTCCTCAAACTGCTTTTCTACAAACTGTCAGCTGCAGGATACCGTTCGATGGCCAACATGCGACGGGTGCAGCCCAGACTGGTAGCCTTGCGGGATCGCTACAAGGATGACAGGGCAAAACTGAATCAGGCCATGATGCAGATTTACAAGGAAGAAAAGATAAATCCGTTGGGCGGGTGTTTCCCTATTCTGATCCAGATTCCGGTTTTTATCGCACTGTACTGGGTGCTCCTCGAAAGCATAGAGTTGCGACAGGCGCCGTTTATCTTATGGTTACATGATTTGTCTACACCTGATCCCTACTGGGTTCTGCCACTGATAATGGGTGTAACCATGTTTGTGCAACAGAAACTGAATCCGGCACCGATAGATCCTGTCCAGGCAAAGGTAATGATGATCATGCCGTTTGCGTTCACGATCTTTTTCGGATTTTTCCCGTCAGGCCTGGTTCTCTACTGGGTAGCGAACAATACATTATCTATCATTCAGCAATGGATGATAACCCGGAACCTGGAGCGTGCTGGTCTCGGCAGCAAAACCAGGTAGCTTGTCGGCAAATGTCTGATCGGCAGGACACGATTGCAGCGATAGCAACACCGTCCGGCAATGGCGGAATTGGTATTGTCAGGCTCTCAGGCAAAAAAAGTCTGGATATTGCCAGGGCAATAACCGGGTCTGAACCTCTTCCGCGTTATGCACACGTGTGCACCTATCGCGATCAGCTGGGGAGAACCATCGATCAGGGCATACTGATCCATTTCAAGGCGCCCGCATCATTTACGGGTGAAGATGTTGTCGAGTTTCAGGCCCACGGCGGGCGTGTTGTCATGCAACTGTTGCTGCAAGCGGTGCTGCATGAAGGTGCACGTCTCGCAAGACCCGGCGAATTTACAGAAAGGGCCTATCTGAATGACAGGATTGATCTGGTCCAGGCAGAGGCTATTGCCGACCTGATCGAATGCACCTCCAGTCACGCGGCACGCAGTGCCGTCAGATCGCTGGAGGGAGAGTTTTCAGAAAATATCCAGAGACTGGTTGATCAACTGGTATCCCTGCGTGTATATGTCGAGAGTGCCCTTGATTTCCCGGAGGAAGAGATCGATTTTCTTGCTAACCCGGCTTTGCTTGTTCAGCTTGAATCAGCCCTGACTACCCTGGACAGCCTGATCCTCCGGGCTGAGGCGGGCAGAAGATTGCGCGGAGGGGTGAGGGTGGCCATCATTGGTAAACCCAATGTGGGCAAATCCAGTCTGTTAAATCGCCTGGCGCAGACCAATCGCGCTATAGTCTCTGCGATCGCCGGAACTACCAGGGACACCATCGAAGACTCTGTCCTTATCGAAGGTATTCCGGTTACGATAATCGATACTGCGGGAATCCATGACTCTGCCGACCCGGTCGAACAGGAGGGAATCAAAAGGTCTCGCGATGAGATCGAGAAGGCTGACATCATCCTGCTGATGACAGAAATGGAACACACTGATCTGCCGGCAGAGATCCGAAAAAATGGAACACTTGACAGCAGGGTGCTTATTGTACACAACAAGATAGACAGCTACGGAGACGAACCCCGTCTGGAGATGATGGGAAATGTTCCCCATGTTTACATTTCAGCCCTGACGGGCGCGGGGATGGAATTGCTTTTGCAACAACTTTCAGGAACCGCAGGCCTGGCTCACGTCGGTGAAGATGCCATCCTGGCTAGACAAAGGCATTTGACGGCGCTACAGGCCGCGAGGGCGAGAGTCCATGAAGGTGTCGCTGTATTTCGGAAGGCAGGAGCTGCAGAACTGCTGGCCGAAGAGTTACGCAAGGCTCAGCTTTATCTCGGTAGTATCACCGGCGAGTTTCATAATGACGAGCTGTTGGGTGAAATTTTTTCCAGGTTTTGTATAGGCAAGTAAAAAAGGACAACAATGAGCATCAAGACAGAAATATCCGTTGGCGAGTTTCTAGACAAACTGAGCATATTGCAAATCAAACAGGACAGGATCAAGGAAGCGGCAAAGCTGGTCAATATCAATCGCGAGATTGAAACGTTGATGACCATCTGGGCCGGCTCGACGTATAGTGGCTCGGGTATTGATACAGAGCTGGATCAACTACGAGAAGTAAATGAGCAGTTATGGGACATCGAAGACGATATTCGTACGAAAGAAGCAAAAGGTGAGTTTGATGGTGAATTTATCCGTCTGGCACGGGCGGTATATATTACGAACGACCGTCGGGCAAGAATCAAGAAAACGATAAACGAGAAAGTAGATTCAGGACTGATAGAGGAAAAATCCTACAAGGATTACTAGTATGCGAACCAATATCATTCCTCTGGACCTTACTGACGATCGTTGCTGAAAATGCACAGTTCATCCCAGTCGATCAAATCGATATTATTTATTTCGCTTAGTTGTGTGGGTGATGCTGTTATGACAACCCCGGTGCTTCAATCATTGAACCAGCATTTTCCAGACGCAAAAATTGATATTGTTGCGGACCGCCGGTCAGCCATCCTCTATCGTCATTGTCCTTATCGCGACAGGATATTGTTGAAAGACAAGAAAAAATTTCTGCGCGGTTCCGTTGAGTTATTAAAGGAACTCCGGAAGACAAGATATGATTTGATTGTTGATCTGCGTACAGATGGTCTAGCCTATCTTTGCCATGGCCGCTCACGGCTTACAAAGTGGGGCAGAAGGACCCGCGGTGCACATGCGGTAGAACAACTTATCGGCATTATCCATAGTATCCAGGGCGAAACACCTGTGCCTGCAGCCACCGTATGGTTGTCTGCTGAAGAAAATCAGTTTGCCAGGCAGACGCTTGCTGAATTGCCCCCTGGTCCCTGGCTGGAGTTCGCTCCGGCGGTTGCACTGGAGACGAAGGCCTGGCCGGTGGAGAATTATGTACAACTTGCGAATGCCTTAACCGACCTGTTTTCTGCTGTCATACTCGATGGCGGCCCTGCCGAAACGGCGGTGACTGGTGCGGTCGCAAAGGGCTTGCAGTTACCATATGTTGATCTCGCAGGTAAAACCAGCCTGTTACAGGCCGCAGCGGTGCTGGAACGTGCCCGACTGTTCGTAGGCAGTGACTCCGGTCTGGGCCATGTTGCAGCTGCCGTTGGCACACCGACACTGACATTATTCAGTAATGATACTCCCGAGCGGGTTTTACCCTGGGGCAAACACAGTCACTGGCTTAAATCAGCAGATGGAATCGCGGCAAGTATTTCTGTCAATGAGGTTGAGGAGAAGATCAGATCGATTTTCACCGGGTTACCGATACAGCCTGCCTAGACAATTGTTCAGTGTGTCACCCGAGTTGGTAATCATACGTCCGGGTCTACCCGGCCCAGACTCACTACAAATATCCGTTGTATACGGCTGCCACGTATATGCTGCCCGCAGACTGTCATGATTATTAACGACGTCTCATGAAAGCGAAGAGCGTATCCGTGGTTTAGTCCAGTAATTGCAGATACTCGGCACATTTGTGCCTCCAGAGAAAGCTGAGTGCGCGAACGTGGGCATTATTACCGAGCTGAAGACTATACTGCCGGTTACGCAACAGTGATCTGGTTGCATCCAGCAGTTGTTCCCGGTCATCAACCGGCACGACCAGGCCTGTTTGTCCATGTAATACCGCTTCCGGTGCACCCCCTGCGCTGGAGGCTATCGATGGAATGCCATGCAGTGCCGCCTCAATATAGGCCAGCCCGAATCCTTCCACGTCTGCACCAACCAGTTTTCCTGGCATGATAAACAGTGTGCTGTTCTTCAGCCAGGCGGATTTTTCCGGATCGTCGAGCGTGCCGGTTAACTCGACGTGTTCCTGAACTCCGAGGCGGATTGATTCCTGTTCGAGCAGGTTCTTACAGGAGCCGTCACCGGCAATGATATAAAGCAATCGGGGAAATTCCTGCACCAGTTCCGGAAGCATTCGTATCACTTCCAGCTGGCCTTTGCGTTCTTCCAGCCGCGCCAGAGTGATTAGCACAGGATCATGGTCGACCAGCCTCGATGCTATACGGGCATTGACAAGATCGTCAGTGAGCGGCCCGGAGATTCCCGGCAGTATCACCCTGACCTTATCTGAATCATTCACATAGCCGGTGAGGCGGCTGGCGGTGTATCTGGAATTTGTGACGATAAAGCGGGCCTTTGAAAAGGCGTTCTGGATACGTTCGCGTTTGGCTGGGTCAGGGTGTAGCGGGATTTCAGTGCCATGCACCAGGCACAGGACACTGGCAAAATGTACTGTGTTTACATATTCGAGACTTTTCCAGCTGTCAGTGATTAGAACCGGTTGCGTTTGTTGTTCTGTGCAGCTGTGACGGAAAACGTCCCGTGCTTTTTTTCGTCGCCTCCAGGGTTTGATGCCGGAATAACGTTTTATGGAAAAAGGTTGTAGCTGATCAAATGCACGTTCGGTTGCCGCGTCATGATCAGCATAGACAGAAACCTGTCTGCCTGCGGCAGACAGCGCGTTACATAATGAGTACATCAGTGTTTCAATGCCGCCAGTGATGGGCGGAAAACACTGTGTGGAGACGATAATCAGCGGCTTATTGTTCATGTTAATGCGGGCAATAGTCCGGAACGGGCAATCCTGTCCAGCACCAGGGTAACTGATAAATCGGCCAGGTCTCGTGACACGAACTTGTATGTTGTTTCTTGCAGCCCGGCGTCGAGCGCAATGACATTGTCTTTTTGCCCCACCGCATGACTGCGCCGCCAGTCAGTCGGCCCAAACAGGCCGAACACAGGGATGCCGGAGCAGGAAAGAATATGCATCGGTGCTGAATCATTGGTAACAGCAAACCGGGCATGGCGACCCAGCTCAGCCTCTTCCTGGATGGTAAACTGGCATGTCGAATTGATGCCTGATCGTGCAGTCAGTTCAGAGTTAAGCGCCTCGTCCTCCTTGCCGCCCAGCCACACTGTTTTAAGGCCCAGCGCTTCAAGCCGTAAAGCCAGTTCCATAAATCGGGGCCAGCGCTTCTGCGGATGTTTTGCACTGGCGCCGGCATGCATAATCACAAATGATTTCTCGGAAAGTCCCTTGTCAGCCAGCCACGAGAGGATACGTAGTTTTGATACGTCGCTTACGGGCAAAAAAGGGGGGGTCTGACAAGGACTTACACCGGCGCTGACCAGGATCTCGTTTAGTCGTTCTACGGCATGGTATCTGCCATTATAGGGTGTGGGTGGATGCAGCGTATAGGCAGGCCCCGGATGGTTACCCGCACGTTCGGCAACACCGGACAGCAGGCATATCAAGGCGGTTCTCTCGCTGGACTGTAAATCGTAGATACGTGCGTAGTGATTATTTCTTATCCATACCAGGGTTTGTATCATTGCCAGCAAGCCTTTGCGCGGCAGGGCATGCACAGCAAGATCGGGCCAATCCAGAAACAGGTGGGCATAACCGGGAGAGGTTAACAGCGTGACGCGTTGGCCGGCATGATGTTCGATAATCTTTCTGATGATCGAGGTTGACATAATCACATCGCCCAGCGCCCCCATTTTGATTATCAGTATACTCATGTCGAAGTGGTAGCATGAGGTAGCACTGCGGGAGATAAAGCCAGGAACGAGTAAAGCAGGAACCACCAGATAACCGTTGACCAGTAGGAGCCATAAAATGCGAGACTGGAACTGAGTGGAAAAGTAATAACCAGAACGGAGATAACCGCCGGGTAGACCAGTGGCAAATGCGTGGCGGTCAGAAAATATCTACAGAACACCCAGGCAAACACCAGTAATCCGGCCAGGCCCAGGACACCCGTTTCCGTCAGCACCTCGAGCAGCAACTGGTGAGGGTGTGTAGTGCCAATCTCGTGAAAGTAATTGTCTTCGGTGCTGTACTGCTGATAAACATGCCTGAAGCCACGCGGGCCAATGCCGTTAAACCAGTGGTCGCGTATTATCTCAACCGAGGTTTCCCAGATCGGCAGACGTCTGGCCGTTGCCTGGTCGGCAAGCTCATAGTCCAGACTGAAAAGTCCAGCCGTGGTTTCAAGCCGGGTCTGTAATGACGGATTGTTATTTACCAGCAAGGCCAGCGTGGCTACGCAGGCAAATCCTGTCAGTAGTAAATAGTTACGGGCAGTCTGCCACGTGTTGGTGTAACGCAGCAGGAAATAAAGGTATCCAGTAACACTTATTGCCAGCATGATCCAGGCTGCCCGCCTGCCTCCAAGCAGGACCACAGCAAAAACGGGCAGGATCAGGAGCCAGGCAACAGGATATTTGCTGGCGTAGCGGCGAACAGAGTCAAAGTAAAGGGGAGACAGTGCGGCGAGTATATGGGTAATCGTATTGTCTGGATAAAACATGCCGGTAATGTGGCCCTGTTCATAGGGGTAACCAAACAGGTTGTACCCGACGAGATACTGGACAACTGCATCCAGCGCCCAGAAAATGGCTATCAGGAATGAAATCTGTTGCAACAGCGGGAAGATTTTTATGCGATGACGTTCATTCAGCACATAGATACCCATAAACAGGAATCTTAAATAGGGAAATACAGTCCTTGCTGAATGACTGACATTAACAGCATCCGGCAAGGAAAATAGCAGGGGCAGCCATAAGGACATGAACAATATAACGTAAGTTCGAATCGCCGGATCTGAAAAAACAGCGTGAGACCTGCTTATACTGCGCCACAAGCCCAGCAGCGCCATGATGGCAACCGGAAGGTTATAAAGAGACTTGCTGGCAAAAAGCAGCAGTGTCAGCAGCAACAAAACCAGTGCAAGATTAGATTTTAACCATGCCCTGACCTGTACAGGTCTTTGTTGCAGCGGCAGGGTGCCTGTACTCATGGGGATGTCCTGGCCAGGGCCTCATATAGATTCATCGTGCTGTCCAGCATGGCTTGCAGGGTAAATGGATTTTGATCAGGTACCACAGGTCGTTGTTGCAGAAACTGTAATATCCGTTCCGTTACCGCACGGATATCATGACAGGACACCATGCCCTCCGGAAAGATCTGCTCAAGTATTTCACGGGCACCACCGTGCGCATAGGCGATTACGGGTGTGCCAAGGCAAAGGGCCTCAAGTACCGTTCTGCCAAAGGCCTCGGGTTCGCCAGACAGTGACATGACGATAGTGGATATACTCATGATTTGTTTCAGATCTGTCCTGTGACCGGCAAAGGTGATGCGCTGCTCCAGGCCCAGCTCGCGGGCCATTGTTTTCAGTTCGTCCAGGTAAGGCTGTTTTCGCGGGTGCGGCCCGCCCACAATCAGTCCGTGCAGTGGAATATTATCCGGCAGGTCAGAGAATATACGCAAAAAATCTTCCTGTCCTTTCCAGCGCGTTAGCCTGCCAGGCAGTGTAATCAAAATCTTGTCTTGCAACCCGGGATACTGGGCGTTCCACTGCTGCGTCCAGGAAGCATCCGGCCGGTAACCATACGGATAGCCTGATTGACTGACGCCGCGCGGGATAACGGTGATCCGTTGCCTGTCAATATCCGGGTAGTTTTCTTCAATATAAGACCGTATAAACCCGGAGACCGCAATGACGCGTTCACCCGACGTCATGATTTTACTGTAATAATTGACACTGTAAGGGCCATGCACGCTGGTGACAAAACGGGGCCGTGCAGCCGGGCTCATGCCTTTCCATGCCAGATAACTGATCCATGCGGGCAAGCGGGATCGTGCATGGAGAATATCTGCTGTATTTGTGCGGCAGATCTTCCTCAATTGCGATATATATTTGAGAGTGGTCAGTGATTTTTTTCCGATCGGTAACGCGATGTGCTCACTGCCGCAGGCCTTCAGTTCATCCAGCAGTTCCCCACCGGCGGACACAACGATTGAACGATGCCCGCGTCTGACGAGCTCGGCGGCGACCTCCACTGTGCCGCGCTCAACACCTCCCGTATTCAGGGCAGGCAAGGTCTGGATGACCGTCAATCTGTTCATGAGGCAGACTTTTGCAGAGGCAGCGCAAATTCTTCTGCCACAATCCGGGCGCAGCGGGCGGCCTCGTACAAAGGCGCAGCGGGCGGCTTCAGCGCGCCAGTTGAGGCCCAGTTTTCATAGGTAGTAATCAGGCCTTCTTCTGCCAGGTGACGAGTGGCATTTGCGATACGATCAGAATTTTTTCTGGCAGGCATATCCAGCAGCCCGACTGCGCTACCGGAAGAGAGTGCTTCATACAGCATGGATACGCTGTCTTCTGTCACCCAGACCTGTCCGCAGGTATGTAGATGCGTCCCAACCCAGCCGGGTTGAGTCTTGTTGTACGGGGTAAATACCAGATTGTGGCTGACAGTTTTTGACAGTCGCTCCCGGGTAGAGTCCGGCGTCCGCGGGGAGTCGGTTACATCCCAGCGCATGGAGGACCGCTCTGTAATATGCAGCAGTTGCAACAGTAGCCTGTTTTCATCCCAGTGGTAATGTCGTGACGGGCCGCCTATCAGAATCAGGCCTGTGTCCGGATCGCGGACAGGGGACGGGACGATAGTATTGATTGCTCCCCGGGTTGTTTTGATATTTTTCTGGTCCGGCGGATGGTCGTGTTCCGGGATAAAACAGAGGTCGAACCAGCGGGTGGGCAATGTCGGTTTCATTATAACGATGGTATGTCCGCCGCGAGCACGCCTGGCCCTCAACATTGGCAGATGCGTCCTGTGTCCCGCGCCGATAATAAGATCCGGGTCGGGTAGTTCACGTGCAGCGTCTGGCCCCGGGCCGAAAAGGGCAGACCAGTACCCGGTTTGTGGAGTGATATTGATGTCAAAAACTTCGCAGCTTACGATCCGGCCAAGCGCTGTTGTCAGTCCCCGGCTTTGGGCGTCGTGTCCGGCCTTGCCATCGGAGATACGCCAGAGTGTAATGGGCTTATGATAGGCGCTCAAACCGGGAACCGATTATTCCTTCAGGACAAAATCCGTACCGCAATAGGGGCACTTCGCCTTGCCGCTGGTTTCTATCGGCAGGTACACCCGCGGATGAGAATTCCACAGGCTCATTTCCGGCAGGGGGCAATGCAGGGGCAGATCGCCGCGCCGTACTTCGTAGATGGTCCTGTCATTAGGTGTCTTGTCACCCTTCAAGTTCGTAGCCATATCAGTAATTACCCGAATTGATTATACAAAAGTCAACCAGCTCATATGTTCCTTGCTGCGGCCGTTCACACAGTCAAGGTACAGGGCCTGCAATCTGGTGGTAACCGGGCCCCGGGCGCCGGACCCTATTGTACGATTGTCGGCCTCGCGTATCGGTGTTACCTCGGCAGCGGTCCCGGTAAAAAAAGCCTCATCCGCGATATAGACTTCATCACGGGTGATGCGTTTTTCCTTTACGGTATAGCCACACTGTTTGGCCAGCTCAACAATACTGTCTCGGGTAATACCTTCGAGCGCGGAGGTAAGATCCGGCGTATAGAGGATGCCATTACGCACGATGAAGATATTTTCCGCACTGCCTTCAGCAACATAACCTTCACTGTCGAGCAACAGGGCCTCATCGTAACCATTTTCATGCGCTTCCTGGAATGCAAGCATGGAGTTGATGTAGTGACCGTTGGCCTTGGCCTTGCACATTGAAATATTGACATGATGACGCGTGTAGGAAGATGTCTTGATACGGATACCTTTCTCAAGGGCCTCGGGGCCCAGATACGCTCCCCATTCCCACGCCGCAACTGCAACATGGGTTTTCAGATTGTCAGCGCGCAACCCCATACCTTCGGAGCCATAAAAACAGACGGGTCTGATATACGCCGAGGCGAGCTTGTTGTCACGCAACACATCCAGGATTGCCTGACGAACCACCGGTTTCGCGAACGGCATTGGCATGCGCATGATGTGCGCAGAATTAAATAAACGGTCCATATGCTCGTCCAGCCGGAACACCGCTGTTCCGTTGGCGGTCCTGTAGGCACGGATGCCTTCAAACACTCCCATGCCATAATGCAGAGTGTGGGTCAGTACATGGACCTTTGCATCACGCCAGGGCAATGATTTGCCGTCCAGCCAGATGACACCATCACGGTCATCCATCGACATCGTTTAATCTCCTGTGGTCTGTCATTAATCTGAAAACGCGTATTGCACCACATTTAGCCGGTTTCTGCCATTGTGATTAACGTGTTTGATGCGGAGTATTGCCCCTAGCGGCAGTTTTTATTTGTCCGCATGACAGGCATAATGCGGCAATTGCCAACACACAAAGCCGGATACAAACTGTAACCAAATGCCCAGCAACCAGATAACCGAAATTGACCCGCCGCAGGCGTTCGAACGGCTACGCGCTGACAAATCAGCTGTTCTACTCGATGTGCGTTCGCGATTCGAATTTGAATATGTGGGCCATCCCGTATCCGCTATTAATATAGCCTGGCAGGAAGTCCCTGATTGGAAGGTAGACCCCGGATTTGTCAGCAAGGTACGCCAGGCCCTGGAGGCCATGCCTGACCGTGTTGTTCCGCCTGAGCAGATGACGATCCTGGCCATGTGCCGGAGCGGTAAACGTTCTATGGCGGCTGCCATCTGCCTGGCAGAAAACGGATTTGTCTCGGTAATTAATATTGCGGGGGGATTTGAGGGTGATCTGGATGCAAGTGGGCAGCGGGGAAACCTGAACGGCTGGCGATATCATCGTCTGCCCTGGAGACAGGGATAAGCCAGCACAAGGGTGATTAGTCGTCCTCCTTGTTTTCGGCGGTGACAAAATAGCGGCTAAAATATAGTCCCAGTTCAAACAGCACCAGCATCGGCGTAGCGAGTAAAAACTGGGACAACACGTCCGGCGGTGTCAGTATCATACCTATCACAAACGCACCGATGATGATGTAGGGACGTTTTTCCTTCATCCCTTCAATCGAGACCATTCCCGTTGCTACCAGTAATATGGTGGCAATCGGGACCTCAAATGCCAGACCGAAAGAAAAAAACATCTTCAGAATAAAATCCAGATAATGACTAATGTCGGTCATCATGGCCACACCTTCAGGAGTAACCGAGGCAAAGAAGGCAAAAACCAGCGGAAACACGACGAAGTAGGCGAAGGCCGTTCCTGCATAAAACAGGAGTATGCTGGATACCAGCAACGGGATGGCGAAACGCTTTTCGTTTTTATACAGTCCGGGTGCAATAAATGACCATATCTGGTAGAGCAGGTATGGCATCGTGATAAATACGGCGGCATACATGGTCAGTTTGAACGGAACCAGAAACGGGGAGGCAACCTCGGTTGCAATCATGTTGGTCCCCGCCGGTAGTTTGCTTATCAACGGCGTCGCAATGATGTGATAGATTTCAGTGGAGAAGGGTGCCAGACACAGGAATACCACGGTAACACCCAGCAAGGCGTTTATCAGCCGGGTCCTCAGCTCAGCCAGATGGGATATCAAGGGCTGTTCATGATCTGACTCCGGCTGCGTGGTCTGGTCGTCCTGGCTCATGGAACCGGTTCACTTATCCTGGCAGGTCCTGCTTTTTTATCGTGTCAGGATCCTTGTCCGGGGCGATCTCCATCAGTTCGTCCAGTTCGTCAATTGCGCCGCGCAGGTTTCGTTTCTGGCTGTTCAGTTTGCGACGCTCTTCCTCAAAATCAAGTTCACGCTCAAGTTCATAGCGTGTTTCACTGACGATGCGCCGGATTTTCCGGGCCCATTTGCTGACATCACGCACCAGCACAGGAAGCTTCTCCGGCCCGACAACAAGCAAGGCAATGACACCGACTACGGCAAGCTCCCAGAAACTGATATCAAACATTGGCGGGGATCCGTCAGGCTATAATATGCTGTCTGCAGGGTAATGCGGGTTGAACAGGCAAGGACAAGGCAGACACTGCGATCAAACCTGTTCCTCGTTTTTACGGGTCTGACTTGTCTCTTGAGCGGCGTCGTTCACCTTGTCCTGCAGCTTGCCGGTTTCAGTATCGGCGGTATCGTGTTCATCGTCACGCATGGCCTTCTTGAATCCTTTCAGTGCGGAACCCAGATCGCTGCCGATATTTTTCAGCTTTTTGGTGCCGAACAACAGGGCTGTGATCAACAGAATTATCAGTAGTTGTGGAATGCTGATTCCCATAGATTTCCTCCAAATCACTCCAGAATGGCAATTTTCAGATTATACCTGTTTCTCTTGGCGATTCTGCTTTTCTTTCAGACCGGATACGCCTGACCTTCGATCCAGCTCCGCCAGTATGTCGGCCGGTTTTAGATCGAGTGCACTCAAGAGGATCAACGAGTGAAACCAGAGGTCGGCCATTTCATGGATAACTGCCTGTTTATCAGGGTTTTTTGCGGCAATAATGACCTCGGTTGCCTCCTCGCCCAGTTTTTTCAGGATTACGTCGGTTCCACGATGATACAGACTGGAAACATAGGAGGTTTCAGGATCGCCCTGTTTCCTTTGTTCCAGTACAGCGCTGATTTTGTCGAGTATCGTTGTCATAGCTGTTCGTTTCCAGTCAGTATTATTCTTGCTGGCCGTATATCTGCTCCGGGTCACGTATGACCGGCTCAACCTCTACCCAGCGTCCGTTTTCCAGCCGATTAAAAAAACAGCTGTAGCGGCCCGTATGACAGGCTATGCCGCCGACCTGTTTTACCGATAACAGGATGGTATCCCTGTCGCAGTCGGTCCGGATTTCGTTGACTTCCTGAACGTGACCGGAGATCTCGCCCTTGATCCAGAGTTGCTGCCGTGAACGCGACCAGTATACGGCACGACCCATTTGCAAGGTTTTTTCCAGGGCCTCACGGTTCATCCAGGCCTGGGTTAGCAAGGTGCCGGTTTCATGATCCTGGGCAACGGCAGGCACCAGGCCATCACTTCCCCATTTTATAGCGTTAATCCATTCCGGATAATTCATGTTTACAATCGCACCGAGATGGCATGCTGAGCCATCAGAGTTTTCGCCTCTTTTACCGTGTGTTCACCAAAATGAAAGATACTGGCCGCGAGTACCGCATCAGCCTGGCCCTCAAGTATTCCGTCAACCAGATGCGGCAGGCTGCCGACACCTCCCGAGGCGATGACCGGTATCGAAACAGCGCGGCTGACCGCGCTGGTCAGCGCCAGATCAAAACCGTTACGGGTCCCGTCGCGATCCATGCTGGTCAACAGGATTTCACCTGCGCCCAGTTGTTCGGCCTGGATGGCCCATTCAATCGCATTGATGCCGGTATTACGTCTGCCTCCGTGGGTGAATACTTCCCAGTGTGGCTGCGCCGGATCGGGGCCGGTCTGTTTGGCATCAATGGCCACGACGATGCACTGTGAGCCAAACTGACGGGACGCCTGTCGGACAAACTCCGGGTTCTGTATCGCGGCGGAATTGATGCTGACCTTGTCAGCGCCAGCAATAAGCATCCTGCGGATATCATCAATACTACGAATTCCGCCACCGACAGTCAGCGGGATAAAAACCTGGCCGGCGACAGCCTCAACCAGTTGAACCATGGTGGCGCGATTATCACTGCTGGCGGTTATATCGAGGAAGGTAATTTCATCGGCACCCTGTTCATCGTAGCGTCGGGCTATTTCAACGGGGTCACCGGCGTCGCGGATATCAACAAACCGGACTCCTTTAACCACCCTGCCGGCATCTACATCCAGACAGGGAATAACCCGTTTTGCCAGGCTCATGCGGGCAAATCAGGTTTTTTTACAATGTGCATTTACGTATTTTTGTGCTTCCGCAAAGTCGAGAGCACCTTCATAGATGGCCCGCCCGGTTATTGCGCCTTCTATCCCTTCGGACGCAATGGCGCAAAGTGCCTTGATGTCCTCCATACTACCGATACCGCCTGACGCAATTACCGGGATGGTTATCTGGCGACACAAGTTTAGTGTGGCCTCAATGTTGACAGCGCTCATCATGCCGTCACGTCCGATATCGGTAAAAATAATTGAGGCCACGCCGTCGTCTTCAAACCTGCGTGCCATATCAACCACATCATGGTTTGACAGTTTGGACCAGCCTTCTGTGGCCAGTTTGCCGTCACGCGCATCAAGACCGACGATTACATGACCAGGGAATTCCAGACAGACATCTGAAACAAAATGTGGTGTGGTCACGGCGCGGGTGCCGATAATGACGTAATTTACGCCTGCATCCAGATAGGTCTGGATAGTGTCTTCATGGCGTATGCCGCCTCCGACTTGCAGGATAATGTCCGGGAAGGTCTCGGCAATGTTATGGATAATATCAGCATTACCGGGTTTACCGGAGACTGCGCCGTTCAGGTCCACTATATGAAGCCGTTTGGCGCCTTCCTGTACCCATCTTGCAGCCACGTCCAGCGGGCTGTTGCCATAGACGGTTTCATCGTCCATGCGTCCTTGACGAAGACGGACACATTTTCCGTCCTTGATATCTATTGCGGGTATTAACAACACGGGTGATTCCTGATGATCTCGAACAGTTTTCAGATAGTGTTAAAGATTGATATGTCCCAGATTACGGGTGTATTTTCGTTAAATGTTAGCATAGTAACAGCCCAAGCCTAAAAATTTTTTTAATAGCCGGGTTCTGGCCATTTTAATGTGCTTCATCCCAGTTTTTGCCCGTGCCGATTTCTACCAGTACCGGAACGTCCAGTTCAGGTACCCTGGACATTATTTTTCTGATCTCGAGTACCAGCTCATCTTCATGTCCCTGTCGAATCTCGAAAACCAGTTCGTCATGAACCTGCATAATCATGCGAATATGGTCAGAACCCGACAAGATATGGTTGTCGATGTCGATCATGGCCCGCTTGATAATATCAGCCGCCGTACCCTGCATGGGTGCATTGATAGCCGTCCGCTCCGCATACTGGCGACGTGCTGCATTGCGGGAATTGATTTCAGGTAAATAGAGCCTGCGCTTGAATACCGTTTCCACAAAACCGTCCTGTTTTGCCTGGGTCCGGGTCCGGTCCATATAGTTTTTTACGGCGGGATAACGTTCGAAGTATCTATCAACCCAGATCCGCGCCTTGTCCCGCTCTATACCCAGCTGGCGCGCCAGACCGAAGGCAGACATGCCATAGATCAGGCCGAAATTGATGGCCTTGGCTGCCCGGCGTTGCTCGGTGGTTACCGCGTACGGATCCAGGCCGAAAATTTCAGCCGCTGTTGCCTTGTGGATGTCCTCATTTCGCGAAAAAGCAGAGAGCAACGCCTGGTCACCAGACAGGTGCGCCATGATACGCAGTTCGATCTGCGAATAGTCTGCAGCGACCAGCACCCAGCCAGGTGGCGCGATGAACGCCTGCCGGATTTTCCTGCCTTCTGCCGATCGAATCGGAATGTTTTGCAGGTTGGGATCCGACGAGGACAATCGGCCGGTTGAGGCGACAGCCTGGTGATAGGACGTATGCACCCTGCCGGTTCTTGCATTTATCTGCTCGGGGAGGCGGTCGGTGTAGGTGGATTTCAGTTTACTCATGCCACGATAATCAAGTATCAGCTGTGGCAGCGCATGTTCTGCAGCCAGCTCCTGCAGTACGGATTCTGCCGTGGACGGCTGTCCGGTCGGTGTTTTTTCCAGTACCGGCAATCCCAGCTTTTCATACAATATGGTCTGGATCTGGCGCGGTGAGCTGATATTGAAAGGCTCGCCAGCCAGCTGTTGTGCCTCGGTATCAATTTGTGCCATACGCAGGGACAACTCTGCGCTCTGGCATGCAAGCATGTTTGCATCAATCAGTACACCGCTCCGCTCCATGTTGGAGAGGACAGTGATCAACGGTATTTCTATTCGTTCATACAGCTGTCTCTGGCTATCCTGCGCACTTAAAACCGGCCATTGTTTGTTATGTAATTGCAGCGTAATGTCAGCGTCTTCAGCAGCATAGGTTGCCGCTGTCTCTACCGGAACCTGATCAAAACACACCTGCTTTGCCCCCTTGCCCGCCACATCCTCATAATGAATGGTCTTGTAGTCGAGCAATTTCAGGGCGAGCGAGTCCATGTCATGACGGCTGGCCGTGCTGTCCAGCACATACGACTGCAACATAGAGTCGTGGCGAATACCGGCAAGATCAATTCCGTAATTGCCCAGCACATTGCGGTCGTATTTCAGGTTATGGCCGAGCTTGGGATGGTCAGGCGAACACAGGAGTGGACGCAGTTTTTCGAGCACGAGCTCCCGGGACAGCTGGCTCGGAGCCCCTGTGTAATCATGTGCAACGGGCACATAGGCCGCATGACCGGGCTCAATAGCAAACGACAGGCCAACGATACCTGCATTCATATAGTCCAGACTGGTAGTTTCGGTGTCGAAAGCGAACAAGGGGGCCTGTTGCAGTCGGGTTATCCAGTTATCCAGTGCCTCGGTTGTAAAGATGGTTTCATAGCGGGCACTCCGCGCGTCGTCGGGCAATGCCGTTCTGGCAGGACTGTCGTTATTTCCCGGTAGTTGAGCGAGCCAGGTCCTGAACTCCCAGCGTTTGTAGGATCTGGCCAGAGTCTCGTAATCAGGTACCGCCATCTGCAGGCTGTCAAAATCCCGATCCAGCGCCACGTCTGATTTTAATGTCACCAGTCGCCTGCAGAGATCGAGCTTGTCCAGGCTTGCGCGCAGGTTATCTCCGACCTTGCCACCAATCAGATCGGCGTTGCGGATCACCTCATCCAGAGAGCCATAGAGACCCAGCCATTTTGCCGCTGTTTTCGGACCGACGTTGGGTACCCCCGGTACGTTATCTGCGGTATCTCCGACCAGGGCAAGATAGTCCACGATTCGCTCGGGCGGTACACCGAACTTTTCTATCACACCCGCACGATCAAGCAGCTTGTTGGTCATCGTATTGATCAGATTGATATCGTCGCCCACAATCTGGGCAAGATCCTTGTCGCCGGTCGAGATAATCGTGCGGATACCGTGGGCGGCTGCACGGGTGGCAAGTGTCGCGATCACATCGTCGGCTTCTACATCATCAATGACGAGCAAGGGATAACCTTCGGCGTGTATAATCTCATGCAGCGGGGCTATCTGGCCTGTCAGCTCCTCCGGTACCGGAGGACGGTGTGCCTTGTATTCGGGATACCAGTCATTGCGAAAATTCTTGCCCTTCGCATCGAATACAACGGCAAAGTAGTCCGGGTTGTAATCATTACGCAGTTTATGGAGCATGTTGAGTACGCCATAAATTGCCCCGGTGGGTTCCCCGGCCGAGTTTGTGAATGCCGGCATGGCATGATAGGCCCGGAACAGGTAGTAAGAGCCGTCAACGAGGACCAGGGTTTTTTGTGTCATCGGTTATTGAAAGATCACATCAGCAGGACAGGAGTCCTATTATGAATGAGAAACATGATTCTGCCCACCTTCCGGTGACCGGGGCGGACCTCTCGGCCGAATCCTGGAAGGTCTTCCAGATTATGGCAGAGTTTGTCGAGGGGTATGAGAAACTCGCCGGGATCCAGCCGTCCGTCAGTATGTTTGGTTCGGCGCGGACTTCACCCGATCATGACAATTACAAACAGGGAGAACGGCTGGCGAGATTGTTGTCCGATGCCGGATTCAGTGTGGTCACCGGAGGGGGGCCCGGCATGATGGAGGCGTTCAACAAGGGTGCTTACGCCGGCAAGTCGAAGAGTGTCGGCCTGAATATCATCTTGCCGCACGAGCAGGTTTCGAATAAATACCAGGACCTGTCGCTCAATTTCCGGCATTTTTTCAGTCGCAAGGTCATGTTTGTCAAATATGCCTGTGCCTACGTGGTATTCCCGGGCGGTTTTGGCACACTGGACGAGCTGGCGGAAATCCTGACACTTACCCAGACCGGGAAGAGTCGCAGGATACCGATAATCCTGGTGAACAGTGAATACTGGCAAGGCCTGCTCGACTGGATCAGGACCCGCATGCTGGCAGAAAACATGCTTAGTACCGAGGATCTGCGGTTGATCACCGTAATAGATGATCCACATCAAGTCGTCAGTGCTATATTGAACTATTATGAAGGCGCGACGGAAGCGGCCAGTGCTGTAAAAATAGATGGTTAACCGGAAGTGTTGTCAGAGGTGCAAGAGATGAATAAATTCGCCTTATCGCTGTTAATGGTTCTGGTGATCGCAAACATGGCGTTAGCCCAGGACAATAACGAAGCCCCGCTCGATGCCGTCCCCCCGCCGCCGGATATTCCCGAGCCGTTGCAGAGTGGAGAGCCGATAGAACCCGAGGTCACCATCCTGCAGAAAGAGAAATCGACCGTAGAGGAGTACAGGGTCAATGGCCGACTGTATATGGTCAAGATCACGCCATCTGCGGGCGCACCCTATTACCTGCTGGATCGGGACGGTGACGGGATGATGGAGTTTCGAACCAGCAAGCTGGGTGATGATGTTGTGGTGCCGCAGTGGGTGCTCTTCGAATGGTAGCCTGAACTGCCGGTTAGCGTTGTTTCATTTAAAACAACCGGATTAGTTATAGCCAGATCGTGACAGGCCGAATGTCTCGAGTTGGCATGCCGGATATTATGAGGAAGAAGATCGTTATTCGCCCTCGCCAAATCGGTCGAGTATCAGGGTTTCCAGTGCCTGCATCGCTTCCTGTTCATCCGTGCCGACGGTGATGATTTCCACGGTTGTTCCGCGGGAGGCTGCAAGCATCATGATGCCCATGATACTTTTTCCGCTTACCTTCTTGCTATTATGCGCCACCGAGATGTCGCTGGAAAAAGCGGACGCCGTTTGTACCAGTTTAGCCGCAGCACGTGCATGCAAACCCAGCTTGTTAATGATGGTAATTTCCTTGTGCTGCACGCTATTCTCCTGCTACATGTCCCGGTGTCTTACCAGCACCTGTCTGCCCTCGGCCTGGATTTTTTCTGCCATCCGGTTTATCAGGAATACAGATCGGTGGCGACCACCGGTACAGCCGATGGCAATGGTCAGGTAACTGCGGTTTTCCGCCTCGAAACTTGGTATCCATTCTGACACAAACTGGTTCAGTTGCTCAGACATTTTCATAACCAGCGGCTGGCGTTGCAGGTATTCTCTGACCGGTTCGTCCTTGCCGGAAAAGGCACGAAGATCCTTGATCCAGTAGGGGTTTGGCAGACAGCGCACATCAAACATGAAATCAGCATCGCGCGGAGTGCCATGTTTGAAACCAAAGGACATTAACTGAATCGAAAGTGAGGTGGCCGCCCTGCCCATTACCCGCTCGTTGATGATTTTACGCAAATCGTGGACGGAGGTATGACTGGAGTCAATTTTCAGATCGGCAATAATGGCCAGTGGTCTGAGCAGTTCCTTCTCGTTTTCTATCGCATCCTTTAATGATTGTAAGGTTGTTGAAAACGGATGTTTCCTCCGGGTTTCGCTAAACCGTTTGGTAAGGATCTCGTCATCTGCCTCCAGATAGACAAGCTCGGCATCTATTTTCTTCAGCTTGAACCGGTTGATCGTGTGGGGCAGTTCCTGAATCCGGTGTTCCTGACAGCGTACGTTGATACCGATGGCGATTGATCGGGGATACTGGTCGATTTGTTCGGACAACTTGTCCAGCAAACTAATCGGAAAATTATCGATACAGTAAAAATCCAGATCTTCCAGCGCGTGCAACACAACGGATTTTCCTGCCCCGGAGAGCCCGCTGACAAAAACCACCCTGTGTTTTTCCCTATCAGTCATCGTTCTGGTCTATCAGTTGTTGTTGTTTATTGATAAATTCTGCCGGGGCATTATAGCCGCGGATTTTCAGTATATGGTTACGCACCGCGCATTCAAGTAATACGGCGAGATTACGTCCCGGTGCGACCGGCAGGGTAATCTCCGGAATCGCCACTTCCAGGATGCTCTGGATAGTTGACCCACCGTCCAGACGGTCCAGTTGCAGCAGTCTCGAACGTTCCATCGCTTCCAGTCGTACAATCAGCCGCAGCAACTTTTCGTCCTTTATACTACTGTCCCCGTACGTGTTCCTCACATTAATGATGCCGAGGCCGCGGACCTCAAGAAAATCCTGCAGGATTTCAGGACATGTCCCGGATATCTGTTCCGGTCCGACGCGCGAAAACTTGGTGGCATCATCGGCCACCAGCCTGTGCCCGCGGGCTATCAGTTCCAGTGCCAACTCACTTTTGCCTACCCCGCTTGGGCCTGTTATCAATACGCCGGTATCCATCACTTCCATGAATACACCATTCAGAATGACTGTTTCGGCAAGCATATCCGCCAGGTAATAGCGTAACATGGACGCCAGCCGATAGCTCGGCAGGGGTGAACTGAACAGTGGGACATGAAGTTCGTTACAGCGCAGGGACAAGCGCGGGGAAGGTTTTTGATCTTCAGCCAGCATGATGCAGGCAGGGTGGTACTGGAATAACTGGTTAAGCGACTCATCCAGACTGAGGTCATGTAGCGACTCCAGATATTCGAGCTCCAGTGTGCCCAGGATCTGCACCTGATGAGGGTGGATCAGGTTGAGACAGCCCACCAGCGACCTCAGACCGGTTGTATCATGTTGTCCGGTTTGCTGCTGTTTGTACAACCCGCCCTGTCCGTGCGGTTCCTCCGGCACGATAAAGCGCCCACCACCCTGTTTACCGCCTATCCAGCTCAGGTTTAACTTTTCACCGTAGCGCTCAAACAACGAATTGATATCAATCGAATGCGGGTGATCAGTCATACATACTATCTGGTAAGTATCGTGTAGACGCCCTCGGTCGTTTCACCGGTGCGGATACTGTTTACGATAGCGGGGTCGCTGAACATCGTTGCCAGTCTTGACAGGATATTAAGGTGTTCTTCGGTAGAGGCTTCCGGGACCAGCAATGCAAAAAGCAGGTCGACCGGTTTCTGATCAATGGCGTCATACTGGATCGGTGCCTGCAACCGCATGAACGCTGCCAGCGTATGGATCCCGCCTTTTCTGCGTCCATGGGGGAGGGCGATGCCTTGTCCCAGACCCGTACTGCCGAGGCGCTCTCGAGCAATCAGGCTCTCGAATACCTCGGACTGACTTAACTCAGGGTCAGCGGAGGCAATCATGCCTGCCAGTGTCTCCAGCGCCGCCTTCTTGCTGTTGATTGTTATATTGCAGACCACCCGGTCCGGTGCCAGTATTTCAGATATTTCCATGAATATGTCTTGTCGAAAGGGAGTGATGGGATCGTTCAGAGTGGTTCCAGGCCTTTGTTTCCGCCACTGCCCTTGTGATGGTCAGTCAGCTTTTCCTTGTGTTTTTTCAGCTGCCGATCCAGTTTGTCTATCAGCATATCAATGGCAGCATACATGTCATCGTGTTCAACTTCGGCAAACAGGTTGCCGCGATTGACATGAACGGTTGCCTCCGCCTTTTGCCGTTCCTTTTCAACGGACAGGATGACATGGCTATTGGTGATGTGATCAAAATGACGCTGCAGACGTTCAAACTTCTCATGGACATAGGATCGCAGCGCGGGCGTGATGTCCAGATGGTGACCGGTAATATTTATCTGCATTGTAGTCTCCGTTTTAAGGTTGGGTTATATCAACTGCTTTCTTTCATTGGATGGTGGTATTGCCATGGCCTCGCGATATTTGGCCACGGTCCGACGTGCAACCTGTATCCCTTGTTCGCCGAGTACCTTGGCTATCCGGCTGTCGCTCAGTGGTTTCTGGGCATCTTCTTCTGCTACCAGTTTTTTGATAAATGCGCGTATGGCGGTCGAGGATGCTGCACCACCATCATCGGTACTGACATGGCTGGAAAAGAAATACTTCAGCTCAAAAATGCCCCGGGGAGTATGCATGTATTTTCGGGTAGTTACCCTGGAAATAGTGGACTCATGCATGCCCAGCTGTTCGGCGATATCATGCAGCACCAGTGGCCGCATGGCCTGTTCACCGTGTTCCAGAAAGGGTTGTTGTCTTTCCACGATACAGGTCGACACCTTCAACAGCGTTTCGCTACGACTTTGCAGGCTTTTAATCAACCAGCGCGCCTCCTGCAGGTGTTCACGGAGTGAGTTATTGTCAGCGCTGCCGTCTGCACGCTTGATCATGTTTGCATACCCTGCATTAATCCTGAGTCGTGGAGTGGCATCACCATTAAGTTCGACCAGCCAGTGACCGTTAAGTTTTTTAACGTAAATATCCGGAACAATGTATTCGACCGCATCATCCTGTATTTGTCTGGCCGGGCGGGGGTTTAACGACTGGATGAGTGCAATAGTTTCAGACAGCTGGTTACGGTCCATGCCCAGTTTTTTCATCAGCTGGTTATAATCGTGAGCTGCGAGCAGGTGCATATGATGATTTACAGCCTCGCGCGCCTTGTCCAGCCAGGGTGTATTCCGATCACATTGTGCGAGTTGGAGTAGCAGACATTCCCGCAGATCGCGTGCACCTATACCCGCAGGCTCCATCATTTGTACCAGCCGCAGTACCGCCGCGACCTCCTCCGGCCCGGCTCCGATCTCCTCATCCAGCAGCGGCACAACGTCCTCTACTGTTATTTGCAGATAACCATCCTGATCCAGCTCATCGATTATGGTCATTGCTATGGCCTTGTCAGCATCACTGACAGGGATCAGGTTCAGTTGCCAGAGCAAATGTTCGCTGAGTGTAGTTTCGCGTGGTTTCTGGTTTTCGAAATAATCTGAATTGCCTGTCGACGTAGTACTGCTGTAGGAAATATTTTCATCAAATACATCGTCCCATGCCGTATCCACCGGTAGATCCCCGGTCAGATCCGCTGACAGTTCAGGGCTGTTGATATCATCCTTGAGTTCAAGCTCGGCCATATCCTCGCGGATTTCTGTCGGCCTTTCTGCAGGAAAGTCGGGCACCTCATCGCCACCATCGTCCAGTTCCAGCATCATGTTCGAATCCAGTGCGTCCTGGATCTCGGTTTGTAGCTCAAGAGTCGACAGCTGTAACAGACTTATCGCCTGCTGCAACTGCGGGGTCATGGTCAGACTCTGGCTGATTTTTAACTGGAGTGACGGCTTCATCCGGTTAGTTTAACGCAAAAACCGCGCCATATTTGTCATTTCCTGTAAAAATATCTACATTCTGAACTGGTTGCCGAGGTAAATATCCCTGACATGTTCATTGGCGAGTATCTGTTCAGGTGTCCCTTCGGCAATTATACGTCCATCATTGACAATATACGCCCGATCACAGGATCCCAGCGTTTCACGGACGTTGTGGTCGGTGATCAGGATCCCGAGACCGCGCTCGCTCAGATATTTGACGATACGCTGGATATCCGCGATCGATATCGGGTCAATTCCGGCAAACGGCTCGTCCAGCAGCAGGAACTTGGGGTTAACTGCAAGTGCACGCGCGATTTCAACGCGCCTGCGCTCTCCGCCAGAAAGACTCATGCCCAGGCTGCCCCGCAGGTGCGATACGTGAAACTCTTGCAATAACGCTTCCAGCTGGGCCTTCGCGTCTTCCGTGGTGATATCCGGACGTGTTTCCAGGATGGCCATGATATTGTCTTCCACCGACAGTTTTCGGAAGATTGAAGATTCCTGGGGCAGGTAACCAACGCCCAGACGTGCGCGTTTATCCATCGTGAGATGACTGATATCCTGCTCGTTTAGGAAAATATTGCCGCTGTCACAGGGTATCAGCCCGACCAGCATGTGGAAACTGGTTGTTTTGCCCGCCCCGTTCGGGCCGAGCAGGCCGACGATCTCGCCTTCGTTTACGGTCAGGCTGACATCGCGAACCACCTCGCGACGACGATATTTCTTGGACAGGTTTCTGGCGGACAGTATTCCCATGAGCGTTGTAGCAGCCGTATTTCTGTGAGCGATAAAAGGGGGGGTCAGTTGCCGGTGGCCGTGCCTGTTTTTCTGGCCGGGATTATCAGCTTGACCCGGGTGTCTGCTGCTGGATCACTGCTTGTGCTGGCTTCGTTACTATTGGCCCGGACCTGGCTCAGGTTGGTGTCATATTCAACGTGGTCGGCTATCAGGCGACGGTCACCCTGTTTAACCCGTGCCTTGTCAACCAGTACGATAAGGTTCCTGCTCTCGTAGTATTCCATTACCAGCGCCTCTGCCTCATCGTAGACCGTGCTGTTATCCGGCATCTGCCGGAAGGTCGCGGGCTGACCCTCCATGATAATCTTGTCCAGTTCATTGTTTTCGCTATAGAGAATTGTCATCTTGTCGCCGGTGATCCGCATGCTGCCCTGGATGACAACTACGTTACCCGTATAGACACTGACGTTTTTTGTATCGTCGAGGTAGGCAGAGTTCGACTCAATTTCGATGTCCTGATTTTTGTCAGTCGACAAGGCGTACAGCATGGCCGGGCTGAAGCACATCAGCAGGCCAAGGTTAAATCCGATCAGGCGGCGCAATCGTAGTCTGTTCATGATCCAGTATTTCCAGTCGGTTATCATCAAAATGTGCCCGGATTCCCCGTCCTTTAACTGTAGTTCGTTTGGCAACAATAGTCGCATTCTGGTCTGTCTCTGCATATTCTTCAAGTAACAATACCCGTACTTCGGTTGTATCCACATTCAATGTTACCTGACCGGCCGCATTTTCGATCCACATACGTACCTTGCCGCGTAACAGAATGACCTCGTTATTATTTGTTACCCAGCCCTTGTCGGCTGTAATCCTCAGCGGGTCCGACTCTCCCCGGTAGACCTCCAGGTTCGGTTCATACAACTCCAGCGTGTCATCCACCGGATTATGTTCCATATATACTGCGTATAGTTTACTTGCAGGCAGGCCATTTTCATCCATGGAGATTGTTGTAAAATCTTCCATATAATAATCCGGATCGAGCTGGTCACTGACGGAGGTAACAGGTTCAGTCCCGCCTATCCTTTTCATCAGCCAGCCGCTGCCACCCGCGGCGACGGCAAGAATCAGGAACAGGATCAGACGTCGTGACAAGATAATCTCCGGATGGGTTTTGTTCTAGCGCAGGTATTCAGCATAGATGGCGTCCAGTTTGCCCTGCGCCTTGAGTAACAGTTCACACACTTCCCGAACCGCGCCCGAACCACCCGGCTTTTCTGTCGTCCAGTCCGTGTTCGACTTTACCAGAGGATGTGCGTTGGCAACGGCGAAGGACAGGCCGCACAGTTTCATGGCCGGTAGATCAATCAGATCATCCCCGGTATAGGCCGCCCCGGCCGGATCGATACCCAGCCTTTGCATCAGCGACATCATGGCTGTGCGCTTGTCCTCCTGCCCTTGCAGTACGTGGACAATACCCAGTTCCGCCATTCTTGTTGACACTATTGCAGAGTTACGCGAAGTGATAATGGCAACTTCACATCCACTGCGCATCAGCATTTTCAGTCCCAGCCCGTCATGGACATGGAAAACCTTCTGCTCGTGATTGTTGCTGGTATAGATAATGTCACCATTCGTCAATACGCCATCAACATCAAATACGGCGAGCCGTATCAAAGCGGCCTTTTTCAGAACTGTGGGCAGATCAAACAACACGCGCCCTCAGCAGATCATGCATATTGAGGATGCCGACGAGCCTGTTATCGTCATTCACGACCAGCAACACATTGATTTTATAATCTTCCATCATTTTAACGGCCTCAGCGGCCAGAGCCGTTGCCTGAATAGTTTTGCAACCGGTAGTCATGAAATTGCCGATGTTGTTTGTATGCAAGTCGGTACCGTTATCAAGCATGCGCCTGACATCACCGTCGGTGAATATGCCTGCCACTCTATCGTTGCCATCAATGATAGCGGTAGTACCGAATCCCTTGCGCGTCATTTCCATCAGGGCATCACGCAGAAGCGTATTTTGTGTGACCTTTGGTATACGGCTGCCTGTATGCATTATATCACTGACGCGAAGTAGCAGTTTTCTGCCAAGGACGCCTCCTGGATGTGACAGGGCAAAATCTTCCTTGCTAAAACCCTTCGCCTCCAGCAGTGCCACAGCAATTGCATCACCCATGACCAGGGCGGCAGTGGTGCTGGCGGTCGGTGCCAGACCGAGTGGACAGGCCTCTCGGGTCACGCTGACGTCGATATGTGTGGTGGCAATTTTGGCCAGCGTGGATTCCGGCTTGCCGGTCAGGGCTATCAACGGGATCCCCAAGCGTTTGATTACCGGCAGCAGGGTGATGATCTCATCGGTTTCACCGGAATTGGACAGCATGATGACAACATCGTCCGGGGTAATCATGCCGAGGTCACCGTGGCTGGCTTCACCTGGGTGTACAAAAAACGCCGGTGTGCCGGTGCTTGCCAGTGTGGCGGCAATCTTGCTCGCAATGTGGCCCGATTTACCCATGCCTATGACGACGGTCCTGCCCTTGCTGGCCAGTATCAATTTGCACGCATCCACAAAGTTGTCATCAATGCGCCCGAGCAGGTCGGTAACAGCCATTGCCTCGGTCTCGATAACAGCCCGGCCAAGTTGTCGCAGTTTTTCCCTGTCACCCATATCTATTGTTGCCTGTGCGGTCTTTCATATTTATGCTGCCTGACGGGTCGTCAGATTCGACGGTTCGGTCGAAGTTATTACTGTAATGATGCCATAAATCAATACTGGAAGGTCACCCAATCTGAAATGTATGCCTTTACCAAGAATAATTCTGCCAATGTTGCCATTGGCTTACAGGAATAAGACCCCATGCAAGCAATGATACTGGCTGCAGGCAAGGGAGAGCGGATGAGGCCATTGAGTCTGCATACGCCTAAACCCTTGTTGCAGGCCGGCGGCAAACCCTTGTTGCAGTATCATATAGAGTCGCTTGTGGCCGCCTCGGTAGATCATATTGTAATAAACACCGGCAGACTGGGTGAAATGATACAGGACTGGTTTGGCGATGGTGACAGTTTCGGGGTGCATATCCAGTATTCCCATGAAGGCGAAGAGCCTTTGGGAACGGGCGGGGGCATACGCAAGGCCTTGCCGTTGCTGGGGGACGTGCCGTTTATTCTGGTTAATGGAGATATATGGACCGACTTTGATTACCGTGCCCTGCCAGTCCGTCCGGACGGGCTGGCCCATCTGGTTATGGTGGACAACCCGGCGCACAACCCGGCTGGTGATTTTGCCCTGAAGGGCGGCCTGTTATCGAAATCCGGGCAGACATTGCATACCTATAGCGGCATAGGCATTTATGACCCCCGTATGTTTCTTGGAACCGATACCCAACTCTTTTCACTGGTCCCGTTATTAAAACAGGCCATGTTGAATGAGCAGGTCAGTGGCCAATATTTCAATGGTCAATGGTTCGATATCGGGACGCCGGAGCGACTTGCACAACTTGACAGACTGCTTGCCACGAGAAGTTAGTGTGTGTTCACGCCCGTCATAAGTCTCTGAATAAATGTGGGTTTAATTTATCTATCAGTCCGGTATGGAGTGACATCGATAGTTTAACAACAAAAGTCATCCGGTGCTACGCAGGTCAGACAGACGGATACAATATTATGTATCCTTTCTGAAGATACTACCTATATATAGAAATAGTCCTCAAATCATCGTATAGTGCTGCCACTTCAATAAGGGGGGAGTCGCTTGTTTAACCGAGCCATACCCATTTTATTTCGTTTAGTTGTCCCCGTTGTACTGCTGGTCTTCGTGTTCTCCAGTTTTCCTGCCCACAGGCGGGATGCGGTGCAGGTAACAACCACGATAGTATCCGTCCCGAATCAGGTTTCTGTAAAACCCGGGAAAGCCGAGCTGCCGCAACTGCGCATCCTGATCCCAGTCTGGCCGGGTGCTCCGGAAATCAGTGCACATGAAACAGCCCTGCTGGATCAGTTCGCCCTGGGTGAGGGTCTGACCCAGCGCTGGATCCCGGTTGCCGACATAAACAGTCTGCGTCAGAAACTGGAGCACGGGGAGGCTGATATGGTTGCTGCCTTGCGTGAACCAGTTAAAGGCAGCGCCGAAGGGGAAGTCCTCTATACCTTACCCTGGGCAGTATCACGGCGCCAGGTGATAGGAAGATCAGGCAGTCAGCCACTGAAAACGCTCGCGGATCTGTCCGTCAGGCAAATCGCTGTTCGTCCGACCTCGCCGGTCTGGCCTTTATTGTCCTCGCTGGCCCATAAACACCCGGGCATGCAGCTGGTCAGCATCGCTGACAATGAGGATGTCTATACAGTATTCGATCGAGTCAGGTCCGGTCGCTATGACCTGGCCGTGGTTGATAGTCTGCAAATACCCTCCGATCTGGATTTCAGCTATAACCTGGCTGTGTTGATGGACCTGTCCGAGGACATGTTTCTGAACTGGGCTGTGCGGGGAGACGCTGTTCAGTTGCAGTCTTCGCTCAACCGGTTCCTGAATAAAAAGCACCTTGAGCTGGAGACGGCAAAAAGTTATCGCGAGGACATCGCTGACCTTAAGAAACGCAAGTTGTTGCGTCTGGTGACCTCGCGGGGACCGGTCAATTATTACCATGACCGGGGGCGGTTACGTGGATTTGAGTATGATCTGATCAAGAAGTTTGCCGATCGCCACGGTATGCGCCTTGATGTGGTAATAGCTGACACCCCGGCAGAAATGTATCAGTATCTGAATGAGGGTAATGGTGATGTAATCGCGGCCTCTATGCCTGCCAGTCTGACGCTGACCATGGCCCATACTGCAGCAACAATACCGTATAACCATGCTACAGCGGTCATTGCCGGGCGCGATGATGAGATCCTGATTGATGCGCATGACCTGGAAGGCCGTATTATCCACCTGGCAGCATCCAGCCCCTATCTGCCCATGCTGGAGCGGATCCGGGATCAGGAGGGCATCAACTTTACGATACTGGTTGCAAATCCAGGTATTACCTCTGAGGCTCTGCTATTTGGTATTGCCCGGGGAATCTATGACCTGACCGTTATCGGCAGTCATGAGGCCAATGCGGAATTTTCACGTCAGCTGAACCTGAAATCTTTACTGCCACTGGGTGAGTCCGATCCTCTGGTGTGGCTTGTGCGTCAGGCCGATTCACAGTTGTTGACCGAGTTGAATAAATTTATCGAAACGGAATACCGCAAGGGTTTTTACAACGTTATCTATTCAAGATATATCGAAAAACCCGATCTGAGAAATACCGATTCGAGTCTGTTTGCCAGTATAGATCAGCTCTCTCCCTATGATGATATCGTGCACAAGTATGCGGACCATTTCAGTTTCGACTGGCGTCTGATCGTAGCCTTGATGTATCAGGAAAGCCGGTTTAATCCGCGTGCTGTTTCATCCTCCGGAGCGTCTGGCCTGATGCAGGTGCTGCCGGCAACGGCGCAAACTATTGATGTGGGCGACCTGAACAACCCGGACAACAGTATCCATGCAGGGGTTCTGTATCTGGATCGGTTACGCAGCCAGTTTGAAGAAGAACTGCCCCTGTCAGATCGGTTGTGGTTCGCACTTGCCGCGTATAATTCGGGCTATAACCGTGTGCAGCGGGCAAGAAGTCTTGCAGAAAAGATGAAGCTGGACAAAAACCGCTGGTTTAATAATGTCGAGCTGGCCATGTTGAAGATGTCCAGACCCTACAAGAACAATGGCGAAACTGTACGTGAGTGTCAGTGCGGGCAGACAGTTGCTTATGTGCGTGAGATCAGAACGCTTTATAATAATTACCTCAGGTTGACACGTTCGGTAAAGGCTGCCGCCGAGACCCCGTTGCCGCGTGAAAAAAGCTGAATCCCGTTATTTGAAATTTACATCAGGCCAGAAACCGGCGCCTGATCCGGGCAGCATTCAGGTACCTATCCGGTATTCCCAGGCACGCTGGTTGCGAATGGCATCCTGGATAAACGGAGACATCCGTATCAAACGGATGACAATCCTGTTCAGCAAGGACCCGGGGAAACGCATAGGACGGATTACATCCAGAAACAGAACTACACGGGTGCCCTCCGTATTATTCTGGACCTGATGTACATAGGTATCATCAAACACCAGACATCGACCTTCCTGCCAGTTGGCAGACATATCACCTACCTTGATCCAGCACTGCTCCGCTGGCTCCGGTACCTGCAAGGCGAGATGGCAGCGTAACAGACCTTTATACGGCCCGCGGTGCGGAGGTATGTGTTTGCCCGGCGCCAGCACCGAGAAAAATCCGGTCAACATCCCGGGGACAGATTCGATAATACGGGTCGTCTCCGGACACAGGTCACAGTTACTCTTCATCTTGTAGCCATAGCCGTACAGAAAAAACGTTTTCCAGCGGTCGTCCTGGGTAATGTTGATCTGGTCTTTTGATATGTCCTGGAAGTTTGGCAGTTTGTCCTGGCTTTTCAGGATCGTATCCAGCTCCTGGCGGATTTTTTTCCAGTCTGCTTCCAGCGGGGCTGTCCACGCAAACTGGTGCGCATCAAATATTGGTACATCATCAACGATTGAATAACGGATCAATGCACGTTCGATATGCTGGAGAATCCACTTGCCGAAGGCGACACTGGGCCGGTGGCGTCTGCGTTGCCGTGGTGGTGCTGTATCTGACTGTTTCAACTCTGTGTCCGACATGGTCTGCTCTCGTTTCCTGTGTTCAACGAATCATCGGGATCTAGTGTAGTACGTCCCTTTTAATCAGTTGCCATAATACACTAAAGCCGAACAGGATAGGGTGTCGTTGCAGGGTCGGGGTCACCTTGATGCGTATGCCGGTATGACGTTCGATCTTCCAGGCGGCATAATCCACACAGTCACGAAAGGTATAAGCCGCTTTTGACAATCGTAATACAGAAAGTAAAATTCCTTGCCAGCGCCGGATCCGCCATAATCTGGTGGCCCGTAATCCTGCGGTCTGCCCCGCAAGACTTTCATACATGCCGTCTTCAGCTATAACCATCAGTGTAACAAGTGACGGGGCTGCCTGTCTGGTCAGCACGCCAAAGTCCTCCAGGTTTTGTGTGGTGATATCTCGTGCCCGTGTGTGCCGCTCAGGACGCAGTTCCGCTGCATATGTCAGGGCGAGTCCGTTCTGCCAGATTGCAGCATGATCCACCTTGCCTGGGCCGAGCGCAGGTAGCGTGGTGCCGAGAAAGGTCAGGACCGCGCGGGCCAGATCTGTATATATTTGTTCACGGGTCCGTTGATCGCGTACATATAACAGGACGACGGGTTGGGCAAAGCGTGACCAGATATAGGAGTGGAACCATCGGCCACAGCCCCACTCCAGGTCGCGTGCTGAAATGACTGCGTATTTTGCGCGGATGATGGTTTCATTATTGTTAAGCTCGATGTAAAAAACATTTGGAGGTAACAATGCATTCAGATAACGCAACATATGTCCGCTGTAGGCTTGCTCATAACTATTGACGACGACATATAAATCTACCACCCCCTCGGTATACAGGTGCGTGCGCAGACATGAACCATAGAGGATGACGGCAAGCAGTGAATCACCAAATCGTTGCCGGATGCTGTCCGCCAGCAGCCCGGTTTCAATGCCTGCAGGGCGCTCACACTGGAGGGCAATTGCCTTGACCAGTCCAGGTGTCGGTTGGGTGTCAGTAGAGGCCATGTTCCGGAATGATACTGGTGATGCGTTCAGGGAAGTAAAAAGCGGACGGGGCCGGCCTGGCTGATCCTGAGCGGACCATGCCTGCTTTCGCATAGAAAAAACTCACCGTCCACAATAAAACCTGCGTCCATAAGCAGATCTATTGCACTGTTATTTCTGCTGTAATAGCCGGCATTTTCGTTCAGGGAGTTGCCACGCCCACAAATAATTGTCAGTAGCGAGCGCCACAGCCGGTGCGGATGCTCGCGCAGGCAGGTGGTATGGATAGCCCCGTTGCCACCACCCCAATAGGGACGTAGCCCGAGCAGCAAGCGATCCAGTGTGCTGGTAAACATCAGCATACAGTTGTACTCCCGGGTGTGTCCGGTGTCGTCTGTTAGCCGGATCCGGATTGGGGCACGCTCCTCTGCATTGCGACCGGTCAGCAGTCCTGTCAGCATGCGCAGCATCACCAGTGCTGAACCGGACTCACCCGTCAGCCCGGATTTTTTTACATGCCTGTGAAAATATTCCGAACCGCGTGCTATCAGGCCGGTGCCGAAAAACATGCCATGAATATCCGGCTGCTGATCCTGCCGGATTTGTAAAACAGATCGCGTTACCAGCCTCACATCCAGATCGTTCATCAGGCAACGAGCCAGTTGTTGCAGACACTTTTCAGGGTTGCTGGATGTTCCGAGATCAGATGCTGTCATATTTGTAGTTCCGCCCGGGACTATGCTGACCAGTGGCAGGCGGGACCAGGGTTTTCCGGTGAACAGGCGGTTCAGTACGGCCTGCACCGTACCATCTCCGCCGACGATCACCAGATGGTCCACGCCGGGTTCTGCCAGCTCGTCGATGATCCTGTTCATATCAGCCAGACTCTCTGTTTCGTACACGATTGCACCAGGTATTGCGGTGGCGAGATCGCGTATGCGAGCCAGGCGTTTGCGTATCCGGCCGCCATGCGGGTTCAGTAAAACGGCCGTTTTTTGCGGGTATAACTTGTCAGCAGCTGATATGTACATAAAAGGATTCTGTTATTCAGGCAGGAAAATAATCAGGGCACACGCCGTAGCCAGACCCGTGCTATCCAGATTAAAAGAATGCCTGGTGTTAACGCGATAAACGACGGATTCAGATTCAGTATCAGTCCGGCGTTGGAAAATATCTGGTCGAGCAGATAGACGGTTATTCCCGTCACACCCGCCATTACCAGCCGGTTAGCAAAACCGGTGCGTACCGAACCAAACACGAACGGCACCGATAATAACAGCATACCCAGCATCGTCAGTGGTCCGCCCAGTTTTTTCCACAGCGCCAGCTGGTAGACATCGACTTCCTGACCGGTTGACTGTAAATGCTGTACATAGCGAAACAGTTCAGCCGGTGACAGGCTTTCCTGTGGTTTGGTCAGTGTCGAGATCTGGGCGGGGTTCAGAAAGGTATGCCAGGGCAAGCGTTCCATCGTGGTGGACCGGATATTATCCTCGCTGTAAGTCTTGCGCGTCACCTTGTGTAAAATCCATTCTTCATTGCTCACAATCTCGAAACCTTCCGCATGTATGTATTCAGACATCTCTCCCTGTTCATCAAGATTGATAATTTCAACACTGGCAAGTCTGGTATCGTGCTGCAAATTGCCTATACGCAGGATCTGCCGGTCATTCCGGGTCCAGATACCGAGATTCAGTCCAAGTTCGGTGCTCTGTTCCATCGCCGCCGCGCGGTGGGCAATGGCTTTTTGTTGCAGTGGTGGTGCGACGAAAATTTCAAGCGTTATTACCAGCATCAGCAGCAATAGCCCTACCTTCATGGATGCCATGCTGATCTGAACCGGAGAATATCCGGCAGAACGCAGGGAGATCAGCTCATGGTTGATAGCGAGTCTGCCAAGTGCTGTCACATTTCCAAGCAAGGCAATAAAAGGGGTCAGCTGGATGAACCTGCGTGGCAGCGTCATGACAACATACAGGAACGCATCACTGGTGCGGTAAAATCCGGTGCCCACATCATCCAGCTGGTCAACCAGATCCAGAAAGCTGAACAGGGGCAGCAATACCAGCGTGGAGATAACTATCCCCTGCACGACCTGTTTCATCAGATAACGATCAAGTATGTACATGTGCACCGGCAGGTTTTCTGGAAAATCCGGGTGTAAGTATCCATATCACAACAACAAGCATGCTCACATGCAGCCACCATACACCGGGGACACTGCCAACAGTTCCCTGTTCAACCCAGGTCTGGGCCAGGCCACTCAGGTTGTAGTAGATGGCAAAAATCACTGCAGCTGAGATGATCTTTTCTCCCTTGCCCTGTCGCGGGGCCGTACGGCTCAGCGGTATCGCGACCAGTGCCAGTAACAACGTGGCGAACGGTCTGGAGATTCGCCACTGGAATTCAGCAATGTCGCGACTGTCGACGGAGTCCCCGAGGTCCAGCGTCGGTGCTGCCTTGCGCTGATAGTCCATTGCCGTGTCTGAATTCGGCATAAAAACAAATCTTGAAAAATGGATTATTGATTCACGTGAACCGCCAGGGTCGATACGGTACAGGCTGCCATCAAGCAGGTGCAGTTCCGGTGGTTGATATTCCCCTTTCCTGACCTGATAACCCTGTCGGGCAAGGATAATATCACTGCGGTTGTCCTGCCGGATGTAGTGAAACACACCTTCAAGCATATTGTCACGATTGTTTCTGTTATTGATATAGATGATACGCCCGCTGTTTTCGATACCGTAGAAACGGCCTGCCTGGTAACGGTCTACATCCAGTTCGTTACTGGCGCTGTTGTCCATCCTGTAGATAGTGTCGTATGCCATTGGTCTGCCGTAAACCGACAACATGCCGGTCATGATTGCCACGGGCACGCCCAGCGTAATTACGGTTTTGATTATATAGTTTTCATTTATGCCGGCCGATTTCATCACGATGACTTCCTGGTCCCTGTGCATACGGCCAAGTGCCACAATTATGGCCGCATAGAATGCAATCGGAAACAGCACCTCCATCGCAATGACCGTTTTAAGCAGTATCAGCTTGAAGATAAGGTACATACCCAATGACTCAGATACGGCCGCCTCAAGATATCGCGCTGCGTTGAAGCTGGAAAACAGACCGGCAAGGATCAGACTGATAACCACAAACGGTCTCAGGATCTCGGTACTGATGTAACGTCCCAGTGTTTTCACGTCAGAATGGTTTCCGGGTGACAGACAGAAACATCATGTCGGCCGACAAAGTTGTCGAAGGCAGGGTCTGCGGGGTTACAGCGACTTTTCATAAATGCGGTAACGTTTGTATTCCTTGCTGCCGATATTATCAAGTATGCTGCGCATGCCCCGGTTGTTCTCGAGTATCCATGACATTTCAACCGCATCAATTCCGCTCGCCTTTGCACAAACACGCGCAGCATTACAGACCATCAGTGCCAGGGTCAGCCCCAGCGAACTGTTCTGGTACTGTTTACGTACGCCCATCAGCGGTACACGGCCAGTGCGGAAGCTTTTCTGTTTCATGGCGCGGTACAAGCGGAGCCAGCCCAGCGGCAACAGGCTGCCGTCCAGTCGGGTCAGCATCTCGTTCAGATTAGGCAGTACCACGACAAACGCGACCGGTTTGCCATCCAGTTCAGCAATCTGCACAAAGTCGTCCTCGATGAAAAATCGCAGACTATTGCCAAGATCAGCAAACTCCTCCTTGCTGAACGGTATGAAACCCCAGTTACCTGACCAGGCATCGTTAAAAATGTCGCGCAGGATTTCCATCTCCTCTGCGAACTGCTTGCGGCGCAGATTCCGCAGACGGATACGTTTGTCATACTTTGCTACCAGCGTTTTCATTACGCGGGATGCTTCAAATCCGGTCTCAATCCAGTAGGCGAGCATGTCCATTGCCGGCGTGTAACCCTGTTGTTCCAGCATCTGTCCGTACCATTGGCGCGCATGGGGCATAAGTATGGCCGGTGGAGTATCAAAACCATCGACCAGCACCCCGCATTCCTGGTTAATCGAGAAGCTGAACGGGCCGGAAATATGATGAGTCTGACGCCGGGAAAGCCATTCTTCGCTTGTCTGGGTCAGGGCAGCGAATACGGCAGGGTCATTTATACCCTCCAGCAGACCGAAATGGCCGGTATGTTCTCCATGGTATTGACGGTTTACCTGATCAACCTGGGCGCTGATCCTGCCGACTGGTCTGTTATCCTGCCAGGCTACCCAGGCCTGCCACTCGGCATTTCGGAAGTACGGGTTCATTTTCGAAAAATGCAGGCGACGTTCAAGTCGTAATGGTGGTACCCAGTTGGCGTCATCCTTATATATAGACCAGGGTAAATCAATGAATGTCCGCCAGTCTCTTCCTGTCAGCACTGGCCTGACGTCTACTGACGTCGGGGCTGTTTGTTTTGTAGCTTTCAGACCCGTATTCAAGATGCTGTCCAGAAGATGAAAAATGCTGGCAAGAATAACATAAATATCCAGATCAACCGCGAAAACAGGGAGGATAACACGCCAGATACAAGACAATTGTCACTTGTGGATTCAGCGGGTGTGGTAGCCCCTGGTCCGCAAGTGGGCGTGGTATGTTATCAGGCTGTTAAATAATGCTGGCATCACATATGCAGAATACTTTAAACTCCGCGTTTTTGGTAAAATTGGCGTTGCAGAACATGTAATGTCTCTGCCTGTGTCCCGGATGAGTAACCAAACGAAGAAATACTGGAATACTGCATATAAATCTTTTATATTATCAGCGGGATAGAACACATTTGTATGGGGAGTATTAACTCTGATCTCAGAAATAAGTAAATTGGAGACGCCTTCAGTGCATACTGAAGGTGATCAGCTTTCAAGCGAAACATCTGTGGTTCTGGAACCAACCGGCACGCTGAACACCTTGTCGCAGCGACTGGCGGACTTCGAGACTCTGACGGATGCGCTCGACTATGCTGCAACAGGGTCGACCGGATACAACTTTTATGATGCCCGTGGCGTACTCAGGCAGGTGCTTACCTACAAGCAGCTACGCCAGGACGCGCTTTCAACAGCAAGACGTCTGCTCGGTCTTGGCCTGAAACGCGGCGAAAACATCGCGATTATTGCAGACACTTCACCCGAATTTATCATCCTGTTTTTTGCCTGCCGCTATGCAGGGCTGGTTCCATTTGCGATGCCTATCCCGGTCAATCTGGGTAGCCACGACATCTATGTCCGGCAGTTACGCGGCATGCTCAGTATCAGCAATGCCAGCATGGCAATTGCAAACAAGGAATTTATATCGTTTCTTGAAGAGGCCAGCCGGGAAGTCGAGAGTGTGCGCTGGACCGGTACACCGGGACAGCTCGCCCAGCTGCCCGAATCGGATTTGCCGATGCAAAAGAGTCGGCGCGACGAGATTGCCTATCTGCAGTTTACCTCCGGCAGTACCCGCGCACCGCAGGGTGTCATCATCACCGAATTGGCCGTAATGAGTAACCTGCAAGGTATTGTCCGTGACGGGCTTGCCATATACCCGAGTGATCGTTGTGCATCCTGGTTGCCGTTTTATCATGATATGGGACTGATCGGGCTGGTCCTGTCACCGCTGGTCTCGCAGTTGTCAGTAGATTTTCTGCGCACCCGCGATTTCGCCGTACGTCCAATCCAGTGGCTCAGATTAATCAGCCGTAACCGTTGCACGATCGCATTTTGTCCGCCTTTTGGCCTGGAGCTGTGTGCCCTCAGGGTACGTAGCGCGGATCTGGAAGGTCTGGATCTGAGCAGCTGGCGTGCTGCCGGTATTGGCGCCGAGATGATCCGGCCTGATGTACTGAAAAATTTCGCAAGCAAATTTGAATCCGTCGGATTCAACCCGTCGGCTTTCCTGCCCTGTTACGGACTTGCTGAAGCATCCCTCGCAGTGACCTTCTCAAAGGTGGGCACAGGCCTGGACGTGATGAAGGTAGATACTGAGGCGCTGGCTGATCGTGGGGTTGCTGTGCGTGTACAGGCAGACAGTAGAAAACATAACGAATTTGTCAATTGTGGCAGACCCTTGCCGGGCCACTTTGTCTCGATAGTCGATGATCAGGGTCAGGCCTTGCCGGATCTGCGTGTGGGTCGCGTCATGCTGAAAGGACCCAGTATCATGTCGGGGTATATCAATGACCCGGAGACTACCAACCGGGTAATGAAGCCTGACAACTGGATGGACACCGGTGACCTTGGTTTTGTCTCTGAGGGTAACCTGTATCTGACGGGTCGTCACAAGGACATTATCATCATCAATGGTCGTAATATTCGCGCCCAGGACATTGAAGAAATTGCGGAGCAACAGCCTGAGATCAGGACGCGCGAGACCTCGGCGTTTGCCGTTGTTGATGCAAACGGTGTTTCAACCGTGGTGCTTGTCATTGAATGCCGCCTGACAGCTGTTCAGGAACGTCAGGCCCTGATGAGCCGATTACAAAGACTGGTATACACTGCATTCGGCGTACATTGTCTGGTTGAGCTTGTGCCGCCACATACACTTCCGCGTACCTCTTCAGGAAAACTGTCACGCGCGGCCGCGTGTCAGGGATTCATGCAAAGGACCGGATTCGCCAGCAGCCTGCAATCAGCCCAGCCGGACGTCCGTTACTGATACATGTCAGGACGCGTGGCGGTCACCGGCGCCACCGGTTTCATCGGCAAAAACCTGATACACAGATTGACCACGGCGGGCTGGGAAGTCCGCGCACTGGCACGCAAGCCACAAACTCACAGTAAAAACCTGCACTGGATTACCGGCACGCTGGAAGATAAAGAGGCGCTGGCTCGACTCGTTGCTGAAACAGATTATGTAATTCACTGCGCCGGGCGCGTCCGTGGCAGTTCATCCGCAGACTTCCTGAAGACCAATCTTGATGGTACCGCCAATCTGCTGGATGCGGTAACCAGCCGCGCTCCATATGCACGGTTTTTGCTGGTGTCCTCGCTGGCAGCACGTGAACCACAACTGTCATGGTACGCAGACAGCAAGTACCAGGCAGAACAATATCTGATAAAACACGCTGGCATGATCCCGTGGACCGTATTTCGACCAACCGCCGTTTATGGACCAGGTGATCGCGAGATGGCCCCGTTATTTCGTGCGACACGCATGGGCGTATTACCACTGACAGGAGCGAAATCCTCAAGGTTCGGCCTGTTGTATGTTGATGATCTGGTCGAGGCGATACTGTCCTGGCTGAATGCGGACGCACCGGTACCCGGAATCTATGAGCTTGATGACGGGACGCCCGGGGGATATGATCACGACGCCGTAAAACGAATTGCCAGCCAGGTCTGGACACGACCGGTACACAGTCTGCCTGTCCCTGTCAGCATTATCCGTGCAGTCGCCAGAGTGAACCTTGCACTGGCACGTTTGTTCCGTTATTCACCGATGTTGACGCCAGGCAAGGTACGTGAATTACAGCATCCCGACTGGGTATGCGATACAGACAAGCTGACGAGGGCGACGGGCTGGCGGCCGAAGAGACGATTACAGGATGCGTTACACGAGGCAGTGTTGCCTGTGGACCTACAGTGACGGGATTGATATGACAGACAATTATGAAAATACACTGCAAAGGATAATCACACATCTTGAGCGCATTGCCGGGCCAGGGATCGAGATTCGTCCCGATTCCAACCTGGTGGATCAGTTTGCGCTTGATTCAGTGAAGATTCTGGATTTGATTATGGAAATCGAGGATGAGTTTGATATTTCCATTCCGCTTAACCTGATGGCAGAAGTGCAGCTGGTCAGTGATCTTGCCCGTATGATTGAACGTATAGAGTCAGAAAAATAATGGATCTGTTTGATAAATTTTCCGCGTTTGGTGATGACCGCAAGGCCTTGCTCGAGATCCGTCCATCGATCTTCGGCACACCGATAGAAAAAATGTATTCAGCAACCGAGGCCAGTATCGGTGGCAAACGCGTATTACTGGCAGGTACGAACAATTATCTCGGACTGACGTTTGCGCCGGAATGTCTCGCTGCGGCACACAAGGCGATAGATGAAGAAGGTACCGGCACGACCGGATCCCGAATGGCCAATGGAAATTACGACGGCCACCGCGCACTGGAAAGGGAGTTTGCAGAATTTTATAACTGTAAACATGCCGTGGTCTTTTCAACCGGATATCAGGCCAATCTCGGCACGATTTCCGGCCTGGCAGGTCAGGGTGATGTATTGATGATAGATGCACATTGTCATGCCAGCATCTATGACGGGTGTCGACTGAGTGGCGCTGAAGTGATCCGGTTCCGCCACAATGATGCCGCTGATCTAGACAAGCGGCTCGCCCGCCTGGGTGATCGGGCACGTTCAACACTGGTTATTGTTGAAGGCATCTACAGCATGCTCGGTGACAAGGCGCCATTGCCGGAAATGGTCAAGGTCACGAAGGCCCATGGCGCATATATGCTGATCGATGAAGCACACTCGCTGGGCGTGCTCGGCAAGACCGGGCAGGGACTGGTAGAGGAGACCGGTGTGACCGATCAGGTCGACTTTATCACCGGTACATTCAGCAAGAGTCTCGGCAGTATCGGCGGCTATTGCGTCAGTAATCATGAACAACTCGATTTGATGCGATATCTGAGTCGGCCCTATATATTTACTGCATCTCCATCGCCATCGAACATAGCCTCTGCGCGTGCGGCACTGATACTGCTGCGTGACGGTACCCATTTACGTGAACGCCTCTGGCAAAATGCAAACCGGCTCTATAGTTGTCTGAAAGAACAGGGATATCGGGTCGGACCGGTACCCGGTCCGGTAATTGCTGCCCAGCTCGATACGCCACCACAGGCTGTGACCTTGTGGAGTGCGTTAATGGAGCTAGGGGTTTACGTGAACCTGATCTTCCCACCGGCCGCACCGGACGGCAGACCGCTGATACGTTGCAGCCTCAGCGCAGCACATACACCGGAACAGATAGAGAAACTGTGCAGCGCATTTACCGAGCTGGTTAGTCTGTCCCGCTGATTGGATCAAAGGCTGTAAGAGACCCGTCCCCGGGCCGAAAACATCGCGGCGGGGAAACTTCTGCCTGCGCCTCAAACTGCGCAGAATACCCACGGAAATCATACATTGGTGCATCAAGTCTGTTTTGGTGCAAACCAGATTAACTGTGATTGCCGGTTTTACGGTCCCGGACCCGGGACAGTTCGCAATAAGTGTCCAGTGTTATTCATAAAACAGGCGTCATGCCGGCATTAATTTCACAGCTATTTCACGAGTAGTACATTACGATGGAATCGTGCATGTTGTGGACATAAACACCCACAAAAGTGGATTTATTGTGAATGTTGGTCTGTCAGGCCCGCAATGGATTCTTCCTGTGGCCTCCAGCGGTTAAGATGCATGCAGGTCGTCGCCTTTATTGATGATAAATATCTAGTCCCGGTACTACTACAGAAGATGGAAAATATGTTCAGAGTTGCAGGTATTGCCCTCGCAGGCTTGTTTGTTCTGGCCGGATGTACGAATGAACCCGCAGATACCGGCCGGGAGCGCGGTGCTGACAAAACAGTGACCGTGGTGGTTGAACAGGTCCGTTTTTCCGATGAGCTGACCCGTATCGAGGCGGTTGGTACCTCGCGCGCCATACAGTCTGTCACAATAACACCGAAGACCTCGGGTGAGGTGGTTGCCGTCAACTTCGGGCCTGGCCAGCGTGTCAACAAGGGTGATGTGCTGGTACAGCTTGATGCCCGCACCGAGAAGCTTGCACTCGAACTCGCCAGAATAAGACGTGAAGATGCAAAAAAATTATTTGAGCGATATGAGCGTACAGCAGGCAGCGGTGCCATATTACCCACCGTGCTGGATGCGGCCAGGACAGCACTGGAAACAGCCGAGGTAGAACTGCAGCAGGCGCAGATTGCGCTGGATGACAGGACGGTTCGCGCACCGTTTGCCGGCTACGTTGGCATAGCCGGGATTGATCCGGGTGACCGTGTAGATCAGTCGACAGTCATTACCACAATAGATAACCGGGATGCCCTGCTGATCAGTTTTGAAGTTCCTGAGATCATGGTTGGTACGTTGAAGGCAGGTGAACAGATAGCCATCAATCCATGGAATGATGAAGCCACGGCGGCACAGGGTATGGTCGTAGATATCGGCAGCCGTATCGATCCGCTGACCAGGACATTCACAGTGCGTGCGAACGTAGACAACCAGGACGACAATCTCAGGCCCGGCATGAGTTTCAGGGTGCAGCTGGATATACGCGGCAAGTCGTTCCCCGTTTTGCCCGAAATAGCAGTACAGTGGGGCGCCGATGGTTCACACGTGTGGCGGGTCAGCACGGGCCAGGCCAGCCGGATACCGGTGCGCATCATCCAGCGTCAACAGGGACAGGTGCTTGTTGAGGCGGCTCTCGCAGAAGCCGACCTGATCGTGGTTGAGGGTGTACAGCGTATGTATGAAGGTATCAAGGTTGAACATACCGTGCGTGAAAAGGGTGACTACGAACAGATGGACCGGACCGTAAAAATCGAGAGTTGATGATGTCAGTTGATATCAATGACTTGCCCGGCCTGAGTATACGTCGCCCGGTACTGGTGATGGTGGCAAACCTGCTGATTGCGCTGGCGGGTCTGGCAGCTATAAATCTGGTTGAAGTACGTGAATTGCCCGATGTTGATTATCCTGTGGTCAGTGTTTTTGTCATCTACCCCGGGGCGTCTCCGGAGACGATAGACACGGAGGTGACGAGCGTCATCGAAGGGGCGGTGGCTCGTGTGTCCGGTGTAAAGAATATCAGCTCAAGCTCAGAGGAAAACGTGTCGCGTATCCGGATCGAGTTCCAGCCCGGCTCTGACCTGGATTATGCCGCGTCCGATGTGCGCGAGGCCGTCAGTCGGGTGCAAAGGCGACTACCGGACCGGGTTGAAGAGATCAACATCATCAAGGCGGATTCAGACTCGCAGCCCATCATGAATCTGTCGATCTATAGCGATACACTGATCGAAGAAGACATCACCCGTATTCTCGAAAAGGACATCATCCCCGAACTGATCTCCATAGAAGGCGTGGCCGATATCTCGTTGTTTGGTGAGCGCAATCGCGTCTTGCGCGTAGTAGTGGATCCATTGCGCTTGACCAGTCTGGGCCTGTCTGTTTCGGATGTGGTCGATACCTTGCAACGCGCCCCGTTCGATGTGCCAGCGGGCAGCTTCCGTTCCGAGAGCCAGGAGCTGGTAGTGCGTGCGGATGCTTCGGTCTACACAGCCGAACAGGTGGCCAATATGATCATCCGTGATAATACCCGGGTCGGTGATGTGGCCAGGGTCTATTTTGGCCCAGAGGATGCCCAGCGGTATACCCGGCTGAATGGCCGCAGTGTTATTGCGATGGGTGTGATCCGCAAGGCCAAATCAAACACGATCGATATCTCCGACAATGTCCGCCGCACAGTAGAGCAGCTGAACGAACGCTTTGATAATGTCGAGCTGGTTATCACCAACGATGACGCCGAATTTATCCGCAGCTCGGTCAAGGAAGTGTTGTTCACCCTGCTGATTACTGTATTGATTGTTATCGCCACGATATGGATGTTTATGGGTTCGCTCAGGGCTACCCTGATACCCAGTATCGCCATACCGATCTCATTGATTGGTACGATTGCCGGCATCTGGTTGTTTGGTTTCTCGATTAATATCCTTACCCTGTTTGCACTGGTACTCGCCACCGGCCTGGTGGTGGATGATGCGATCGTAGTGCTCGAAAATATCCTGCGTCGGCGCAAGCAACATGTGGGTGGTCGTGCTGCCGCTGTGCTCGGAACACGGCAGGTATTTTTTGCAGTCGTTACCACAACTGTTGTGCTGGTGTCGGTCTTTGTACCAATTGCCTTCCTGCCAGGTACGGCCGGCAGATTGTTCCGTGAGTTCGGGTTTGTGCTCGCCCTTGCCGTTGCGATTTCGAGTTTTGTCTCGCTGACGCTGGTACCGGCGATGGCCTCACGACTGCCCGATATGGATAAGGAAAAGCACTCGTCAGGCGTGATGGGCCGACTCGGCACACTGCTGGTACAACTCTATTCCCGCAGTCTGGCAAAGACACTGAACCATCCATTTAGTGCAATACTGGTTGCACTGTGCCTGGCCGTAGGCGCCTTCTCCGTTTACAAACAGCTGGATCAGGAACTTGTACCAACCGAAGACCGAGGCATGTTCAGGGTCAATATGAGCGCGCCAGATGGGGTAGGGATTGGATATATGGATCAGCAGACCCGCAAGGTGGAGCAGGTTCTGGCACCGATGGTCGATAGTGGTGAAGTCCGATCCCTTTTTACAATCGTCGGTACCTTCGATCCGAACCGTGGGTCGATTATAGTCCCTCTGGCTGACTGGAGTGAACGTGATCGCAGCCAACAACAGATTATGCGTTCGCTAGGCAGTGCGTTTGAGCATATCCCGGGCCTGCAGATTTCCGTGTCCGGTTCCAACAGTCTCGGTATGGGTCGCGGCGGCGGTAACCGGCTCAGTGTCGCGTTGATTGGTAATGAGTATGCAGAGATTTACGAGGCCGCGAAAAAATTTGCAGCGACGGTTGAGCAGACTTCAGAAGACTTGTCGGGTCCTGAGATCTCCTATGAGCCTACCCAGCCGCAGCTTTTGCTGGAAATCGACAGACGTCGGGCCTCGGATCTCGGTATCAATCTGGACAATCTGGCAGAGACGTTGCGGGTCATGATAGATGGCGACGAGGTGGTTGACCTGAATATCCAGGACGAGTCTGTTCCCATTTTACTGGAGGCCTCCACCGAGGAGATCAATGATCCTTCGGACCTGGTCAACCTGTATGTAGACACCGAGTCGGGTACGCTGTTACCGCTGTCGAGTGTTGTCAAGTTGCGGGAAGAGGGTATCGCTTCTGAGCTACCGCGCGAAGCGCAGCGCCGGGCCATCGAGGTGGATTTTGATATTACCCCCGGGTTTCCCCTGCAAACAGCCGTTGAGCAGTTAAAGGCGATAGCCTCGGACGTGTTGCCTGCCAATGTTTCGATGATCCTGCTCGGTGATGCCGCTACGCTTGAGGAGACCTCGCGCGATGTAATCATTACCTATGTCATAGCCTTGCTGGTCGTGTTTCTGGTGTTGTGTGCCCAGTTTGAGGGATTCACCAGTGCGATTGTGGTGATGATGCTGGTACCGTTCGGTATCGCTGCTGCAATCTTTGCCTTGTTCCTGACCGGGACCTCACTGAATATCTATTCACAAATAGGCCTGGTCATGTTGATCGGTTTGATGGCGAAGAACGGCGTGCTGGTCGTGGAGTTCGCCGACCAGTTACGCGACCGTGGATATGATATCCGCAAGGCGATTGAGACCGGTGCGGTGATCCGCTTGCGTCCGGTAACGATGACGATGTTATGTACCGTGATGGGTGGACTGCCACTGATACTCGGTAGCGGCGCCGGTGCCGAGGCGCGTTCGTCCATAGGCTGGGTGGTGTTTGGTGGGCTCGGTCTGGCGGCAATGTTTACCTTGTATCTGACCCCGGTGCTGTATATGTTGCTGGCACGGTTTTCCAAGGCGCGCGCATCGGAGACGGAACAGCTGGTCTCCGAGCTGGAGTATGCCGAGTCGATGAAAGCAAAACCCTGACGGACACTAAATAACTGTTCCGAAATCCACGGCAGTTCAGATTAGGCACGGGAATATTACCCTTCCAGACACGCTGTGAATACATCCATGTACGCTCGAGCGCCGCTTTCATCGCTGCGCTTCCTGCTCCGCTCGAAAGTCCAGCCGTTACATCCATGTAACGGCGCAAACGGCTCCTTAACCCGCCGTTTGCCCATGCGGCTAACGGTCTGTCACGGTAATATTCCTGTGCCTAATCTGAACTATCGTGGATTTCGGAACAGTTATTTCATCGTTATTGATACACGGTCGGGTCGGCAACCCCTGCCTCGGCAAAGCCCTTTTTGCGGAAGCGGCAGGAATCACACAGACCACAGGCGCGTCCCTCTGCATCTGCCTGGTAACAGGATATCGTTTGTGCGTAGTCAACACCCAGGGTTGTACCTGCCGTTATTATCTCTGCCTTGTTCATCTTGATCAGCGGCGTGTGTATCCGGACGGGATCACCTTCCACCCCGGCCCGTGTACCCAGGTTGGCCATGCGTGTAAATGATTCGATAAATTCTGGTCTACAGTCCGGATAACCCGAATAATCAAGTACATTCACGCCAATGAAAATATCCGACGCCTGTATTGTCTCGGCATAGGCCAGCGCAAACGACAGAAAGATAATATTGCGGGCAGGCACATAGGTGACCGGGATACCTGATGCCGGTGATTGTGGCACTTCGATGTTGTTGTCAGTCAGCGCCGACCCGCCGATCTGGGTCAGGTCGACAATGAGCGTACGATGGTTTGCTACATGCAGTGTTTTAGCTATTTTTTCTGCTGCGAGCAGTTCTACGCGATGGCGCTGTCCATAATCAAAACTGAGTGCATGGCATTCATATTGTTGTTGTGTGGCAATCGCCAGTACGGTGGCCGAATCCAGGCCGCCGGATAGCAGCACGACGGCTTTTTTCAGTGGGTTATTTTCAGACATGAGTCGTTACGATTTCAGCAGGGAACGGGGACCAGTCCGTTTCATGTTCCGCGCGTATTGCCCCAGAGATATTTGTGCAACTGGATCTGGAACCTGACAGGCAGTTTATCTTCCAGTATCCATCCGGCCAGCTGTGCGGCCTCAAGCTGACCGTAGGCTGGAGAAAACAGCACCTCGCAGACCTCGTGCAGTTGGCGATCCTGTAACAACTGACGTGACCACTCGTAATCGTCCCGGTTACAGATAACCAGTTTGATCTGGTCAGGGTGTCGCAACCAGGCCAGGTTGTCATAACGGTTTTTGGCGGACTCGCCGGAGGCCGGGGTTTTCAGATCCACAATCTTCATCACCCGCGGGTCGACTTTTGAGACATCTATAGCGCCACTGGTCTCCAGCGACACCTCGTAACCTTCATCACACAAATGTACCAGCAGGTCGAGACAGTTTTTTTGTGCCAGTGGTTCGCCTCCGGTGACGCAGACATGCCGGGTGCGATATTCCGCGATTGTTTGCATGATGCTGGAGATAGTCAGTTTCTCACCGGTATGGAACGCATATTCGGTGTCGCAGTAATGGCAACGTAGTGGACAACCGGTCAGACGAATAAAGGCAGTAGGCAGACCGGTTTTTATCGATTCTCCCTGGAGTGACAGGAAGATTTCATTGATACGCAGTGTCCTGGCCAGCAGGTCTGACCCGGCCTGCTCCGTTACCGGGACAGGTGACATGGTCCAGGGCTAGTTAGCCTGTTCCGGAACAATCTGTTGAGTTGCCGAGCCAAGCTGTTTCAGTCTCTCATCAGCGAGCCTGGCCACGGTCGAATCCGGTTGTTGACGTATCAGTGCCTGTAGATGTTCTCTGGCGTTATCAATCTGGCCGAGCTCAATCATGGTAAAGCCGACCTTCAGCATCGCATCACTGACCTTCTGGCTTTCCGGGAAGTTGGTGATGACCTTGTTGTATTCATCGAGCGCGAGCGGATATTCACGTTTGACAAAGTAGGCCTCGGCCAGCCAGTACTGTGCGTTGTCCGAGTAACGATCATTCGGGTGATTTAGCAGGAATTGCTGGAAGGCCTTGATCGCCTGATCATACAGTGACTGTCTGAGTAAATTAAAAGCCTGCTGGTATTCTGCCTGTAGTTGTACCGGGTCGGCACTGACCGGCGGTGTTGCCGTCGCCGGGGTCGTGTCGGACATGCCGACGACATCGGCCTGAACCTGTGTCGGTGCGTTCGTTTGTACAGTCTGTCCTGCGCCCTGAATCTGTGTGGAGGGTGGCAGTTGTGTTGTGTTCACAGGTGCCTGTGCACCCGGCCGGGTCATCGGATTCGCCGCGGTTTGTTGAGCAGGAGTCGAGCTTATGACCTCAACCTGCAGGCTGTTATTTGAAGGAACGGAGCCTGTGCTTGACTGAGCGTTATCACCTATCGCCGACAAGGTCTCCAGCGGCGGAGAGTCCATCCCGGATGGATTTTGCGCACCCGTGGTTCCGTCTGCCGATAATACCGTTCCGCCACCTTCAAGCTGCTGTAGCCGGCTATCCATATCGGCATACAGGTCGCGCTGGCGACGCGTCAGCTGGTCAAGGTTGTAATTGTGAGTCTCAATCTCGCCACGCAGCAGGCTGATGTCCTGCTGTAACTGTTGTACCTGCTGCAATATTTCCAGTAGACCCTGGCTTTGCATCATCCTTTCCATGCGCTCGACACGTTGTTCGAGCGTACCGGCCGGCTGGCCGGAAGAACTGACCGTGGCCTGCGCGAACAATGGCCCGGCAGGCACGGCCAAAAGCAGGATGACAGGAGATAATTTACGGGCCAGCGTTGCCATGGATGCCGCTATCAATAAATGATTTCAACGCGACGGTTCTGGCTCCAGCCTTGCTCGTCATGGCTGTCAGAGACCGGACGTTCCTCACCGTAGCTGGTCGTACGCAGCTGCGAGGCGGAGGGACCAAACACCATCATCTGGCTCTTTACGCTCTGGGAACGGCGCTCGCCGAGTGCCAGATTGTATTCACGGGTCCCGCGCTCATCGGCATGGCCTTCAAGTGAGATCGTGACATTTGGATTCTGTGCCAGATAGTTGGCATGTGCCTCCAGTACCTCGCGGTAGGCAGGCAATACGTCACTGCTGTCATATTCAAAATAGAGTATGCGTACCGACAGTGGGCTCGCAGGATCATCCAGTGCGCTGACGCCGGAGGTCGAGTCACCGTTTGCACCAAACGCGGTTGCGCCGTTTTCACTGGCGGCACCGGTGCGGTCATCAACGGCAGCAGAGTTTTCTTTCGTTTGTGAAGAGCCGCAAGCGCTCAACAAACCGGCCAGGGCCAGTATCAATATCAGTCTGTTCTTCATGGGGGTAACTCCTTGTGGTGCTGTGTTTATCGTAATTGTGAAAGCATATCATTCATTGCTGCCCGGGATGAAACAGAATTATGGCTGCGGGAAGGGTCCCCAGGCGGGTTCGCGGACTTCCCCGTCCTGGAATGCAAGGCGCTGATGTACACGTCCATCCGCCGACACGGCCGCCAGCTCCGTCCCGCGGCCGGTCTGGGTTGCGTAAATTATCATGCTGCCGTTAGGTGCGAAGCTCGGTGATTCATCCAGCCGGGCGCTGGAGACCAGACTCATCGTATTTGCCACCAGGTCCATATAGGCAATCCGGTACAGGCCTTCGCTGCCGTGTACCAGCGTCAGCGCCTTGCCGTCCGGCGCATAACGTGCCCGCGCGTTGTAATTGCCGGTAAAGGTCAGCCGTTCCGGATTACCACCGGCCGCACTGACCCGGTAGATCTGCGGGGAACCGCCGCGGTCTGAGGTAAATACCAGCATCCGGCCGTCTGGTGACCAGGAGGGTTCGGTATCAATCGAGCGATTCGTCGTGATCCTGAGCAGGTTTTTACTGCCGAGGTGCATTACAAAGATCTCCGGGTCACCCTCTTTAGACAGCGTCATCGCCAGGCGGGTACCGTCCGGAGACCAGGCCGGGGCGCTGTTGATGCCCGGATTCGAGGCTATCCGTTCGCGGGTGCCGGTAAAGATATTCTGGATATAGATGGCGGAATTTTTCCCCTCAAACGAGACATAGGCGAGTTGTTTGCCATCCGGAGACCACGACGGCGACATCAACGGTTCCTTTGATTCAAGCAGGATCTGCGGATTGAATCCGTCGGCATCGGATATCTGCATCGAGTATTGTTTGGTGCCATCGGCCAGTTTCTTGACGACGACATAGGCGATACGTGTATCAAACGCACCGCGTACCCCGGTCAGTTTTTCATAGACGATATCGCTGATCCGGTGTGCTGTACGCCGCAGTTGTGCACGCGTTGCCGGGATACGAAAGCCGGCGATCTGGGTGCCGGAGAACACGTTGACCAGCCTGAATTCAACCTCGAAATTACCATCCGCCAGCGGGCGCACATTGCCGATGACAATGTTTTCCATGCCGAGCAGGCGCCAGTCGTTAAACGACACCTGGCTGAATTGCACCGGACGTTGCGGCATATCCGCCGGGTCCATCGTATTGAAGCGACCACTGCGCGACAGGTCGTTGGCGATGGTCACATGCATATCGACCGGTGACTCGTCCGGCAGACCGGTCCATTCAAACGGGACAATCGCGATCGGAACGGCCTTTTCGACACCTTCGGTAATGGTAATGTCCAGGACGGCATGTGCGTTCAGACTGAAGAACAATCCGAGCAGTAGTACGAGGAAGTTCTGTTTCATCATTTTACATATCCTGGTTTGAATAAATCGTTCGTTGTGTCTAGGGTTTGAAGGTCAGGCGGATCTCGCGCATCTTGCCAAACACCCGTGCATCTTCCGGTACCGGTAACGGTGAGGCCAGCTGTACAGCAGCAATCGCGCGGCTGTCAAACACGGCATTGCCGCTGGATTTGGTAATCCGGGCATCGGTCACCTCGCCACCGGCGAGCATGCGGATCTGCAATACACAGGACAGACCGGGTTCAAGACCGGCCGTGTTGAACTGGGCCTGTATCGCACCGGCGATACGTGCAACATACTGGTTGATGACGCCCAGGTCCGCCTTGTCCTGCGCGGCCTGTTGGGCAGCCTGTTCCGCCGCCAGCTGTTTCTTCAGCGCGTCTTCGGCCTCTTTCTTTTTCTTTTCAGCCTCGGCCTTGGCCTGCGCTTCTTCCTTGCGCTTCTGTTCTACCTCGGCCTGCTTCTGCAGCTCTTCCTGTTTCTGTTTTGCGTCAGCCAGCTTTTTCTCTTCTTCCTTGCGCTTCTTTTCCTCTTCCACCTGCTTCTTCTGGATATCGGCCAGCCTGACCTCTTCCTCACGGCGTTTCTGTTCGGCGGTCTGCGACTTCTTTTCCAGTTCCTTTACCTTTTGTTCGAGCTCGCGCTCGCGGTCGACATTTTTTTGTTCCAGCTTTTTCAGCTGCGCAACTTCCTGCTCGACCTGTTTTGAGTCGACCGCCGTGGCGTCCATGACCTGTCCGGCAGGCATGACCGCCTGTATCGGCTCGGGCGAGAACTCCAGGCTGAAGATCAGCATGACCACGGCAATCGCATGCACGATGACAGACAGGATGATCGAACGGGTAAGCAGCAGCGTCATAGTTGACTATCCTTCAGGGGGATCGGTAATCAGACCGACCCCTTCAACGCCAGCCACCTGTAACATGGCCATCAGTTCAACGACCTTGCCATAGGGAACGTTGGTGTCACCTTTTACGAACACCCTTGTCTTCGGGCGGTTCTGTTCTGCCGCGTACTTCAGCAGTGCCGCCACACGATTGACGAGTACCTGTGCCTCGACCGGCTTGTCCTGGTCTTCAGCGTTATCGCCGCCGAAGGCGATATAGAAATTACCGTCCTTGTCGACGCTGATCACCACCGGCGGGTTGTCCGGTTCCGGTGGCATCGGCTCCGATGACAGCTTTGGCAGCTGCACGCTGACACCCTGGCTCAGCAGCGGCGCGGTGACCATGAATATGATCAGCAATACCAGCATCACGTCGATATACGGAACGACGTTGATCTCTGCCATCGGGCTTTTCTTTATTCTCTGGCGCATGGAAAGTCTGTTCTTCTCTCTGGTCAGTTGTTATGAATGTGCATAACGATGCAATATCGAGGCAAATTCATCGGTGAAGATGTCATATCGATTAATCAGGCGTTCCACATCATTGGAAAACCGGTTGTAGGCAATAACAGCCGGTATCGCCGCAAACAGACCCATCGCGGTCGCGATCAGCGCCTCGGAGATGCCCGGTGCCACCATCGAGATGGTCGCCTGTTGTACCTCACCCAGCGAACGGAAGCTGTTCATGATGCCCCAGACCGTGCCAAACAGGCCGATGTACGGACTGGTCGAGCCGACCGTGGCCAGAAACGGCAGATTCGTTTCGATCTCCTCGATCTCCTTGTTCATTGTTACCCGCATGGCCCGCTGCGCACCTTCGAGTATCGCCTCGGCATCAATGTTCTTCTGTTTGCGTAAACGTGCAAACTCACGAAAGCCGGATTCAAAAATCCGTTCCATGCCATTCGCGCCATTACGCTTGTTGCTGATCTTTGTATACAGCGGGGTCAGGTCTTCAGCGGCCCAGAAGCCCTCTTCAAAATGGTCCGCATCACTGCGCGCCTTGTTCAGGATCGATCGTTTCTTGAAGATCATCGCCCAGGATGTCAATGAGGCCATTAACAGTGTCAGCATGACCAGCTTGACGATCAGGCTGGCGTTCATGATGAGTTCAATGATGGAAAGATCCGCTGTCATAAATTAAGTTTTGCCTTGATGGAATTGGGTATACGTCTGGGCCGGAAAGTCTTCGCGTCTACACAGACTATCTGTACGTCAGCCCGACACTTGACCGTCCCGGATTCGCCTGTGATTATCTGTTCGAACATCAATCCGGCCCCGTTAGTACCGGTCACTTTCGAACAGACATTCAGCAGTTCGTCGAAACAGGCCGGACTGGTAAATTCTATATTCATTTTCGCCACAACAAAAACAATACCGTCAGTTTCCACCAGTGACTGCTGTGAGTAACCCGCCATGCGCAGCCACTCGGTCCTGGCCCGTTCCATAAACTTCAGGTAGTTCGAATGATACACGACGCCTGCGGCATCGGTATCTTCATAATAGACCCGGGTTGGCCAGAAGAATTCCCGGGACTCGGTGATCGATTGTTCACCCATCATGTAAACAGGTCCGATTCGGCCAGCAGGTTTTTGGGCAGGTCCAGTCCGAAGTGCAACCAGGCCTGGCGGGTCACGACCCGGCCACGCGGTGTGCGCATCATGAAGCCCTGCTGGATCAGATAGGGTTCAATCACATCCTCTATCGTATCGCGTTCCTCACCGATGGCAGCCGCGATGCTGTCCAGTCCGACCGGCCCACCATCAAACTTCTGGATAATCGCGAGCAACAACTTGCGATCCATCATATCAAAGCCATGCTCGTCGACATTCAGCATGTCCAGTGCCTGGTTGGCAATATCGGCAGAGATCACGCCATCTGCCCTGACCTCGGCGAAATCACGCACACGGCGGAGCAGGCGGTTCGCAATACGCGGCGTACCGCGCGAACGTGAGGCAATTTCAGTGGCGCCCCGGGTCTCCAGCGTGACTTTCAGGATATTGGCCGAACGTGCCAGGATGCGTGACAGGTCTTCGCCATTATAAAACTCCAGCCGCTGCACGATGCCAAACCGATCACGCAACGGTGAGGTCAACAAGCCTGCCCGGGTGGTTGCGCCTACCAGTGTAAACGGCGGTATGTCCAGCTTGATCGCCCGTGCCGCCGGGCCTTCACCGATCATGATATCGATCTGGTAATCTTCCATCGCCGGGTAGAGGATTTCCTCCACCACCGGGCTGAGTCGGTGGATTTCATCGATAAACAACACATCGTTCGGTTCCAGATTCGTCAGCAGCGCCGCAAGATCACCCGCGCGTTCCAGGACCGGGCCGGAGGTCTGGCGCATGTTCACATTCATTTCATTGGCGATCACATGGGCCAGCGTGGTCTTGCCGAGGCCCGGCGGTCCGAAGATGAGCACATGGTCCAGCGGTTCACACCGCTTGCGCGCCGCGTTGATGAATATTTCCATTTGTTCACGGACGGCTGGCTGGCCATGATACTCAGCCAGCATTTTTGGACGCAGTGCCTTGTCTACAACAGCATCTTCTGTCGTGCCTGCAGGTGAAATTATCGGGTCGGGTCCGGCCATTATTGTCCGTATCTATGAATTCGGGATGGTTGCCTTGAGTTGACCGACATTATAGAACCTCAATGATCGCATTCATATGACAGAATCTGCTAATTTTCATCATTTTAACCTTGCAGTCTATCAGCATGAACAGTCGGAACGACAGGCTCGTGCAAGACCGTATGCTGCATGGATGCGGCACACGAGCCTACATGGATATATTCACGGCGTGTCTGAAACGAGCCTGTCGGTCTGGCTGACACACTACCCTCCGTCGTCATCCTGCCCCCCACCGTCATACTGGCGAACGCCAGTATCCAGTAGACAAACCTTCCTGTAATTACCGCCATACGGCGGTGTTATCCGACTGGATACCGGGCTTCGCATACGCGAACCCGGAATGACAGTAGATAGTTCACCGTCATACTGGCGAATGCCAGTATCCAGTAAAACAATCCGCCGCAGGCGACACTACTTAATGAGTACGTGTTGTCACCGGACAGACGCCTTCAACGCCTCTCGGATCAGCGATTCACTGTCCATCCCATCCGTCGCGACCGCATAAACAAACCGACTCGCCTCCTGCGGTTTGTATCCGAGCGAAACCAGTGCACTGATCGCGTCATCCGCCGCGCTCGACGCCGGCCTGGCTGCCCCGGCCGGTACAGGTTTGCCCGCGCCGTCCGCCTGCCAGTCTTTCAGCCGATCACGCATCTCAATGACCAGCCTTTCCGCCGTCTTCTTGCCGATACCCGGCAGACGCACCAGCCGGTCGGTATTGCCGGTCTGGATACACTGGATAAACTCGTCGGTTTCAATACCGGACAGGATCGTCAGCGCCAGCTTCGCGCCCACACCGTTGACCTTCAGCAGCGTCCGGAACAGACGCCGTTCCTGTTCGGTGGCAAAGCCAAACAACAGATGTGCGTCTTCACGCACGACCAGATGGGTAAAGAGTTGGATCTCGGCACCGGCCTGGGGCAGGTTATAAAACGTGCTCATCGGCGCCTCGATCTCGTAACCGACACCACCGACCTCGACCAGCAGATGCGGTGCCTGTTTGACGACCAGCTTGCCACGCAGTGTACCGATCATTGCAGCCTGCCATTGCGGATACCACTGACGCCGGCCATACGCATCAGGCCCTCACGCGAGTGGCCATGACAAAGGGCGATCGCCAGCGCATCGGCCGCATCGGCCTGTGGGCTGGTGCGCAAGCAGAGTAATATCTTGATCATATGTTGTACCTGTTCCTTGGCCGCGTGGCCCTTGCCGACGGTGGCCTGTTTGACCTGGTTTGCCGTGTATTCAAATATGGGCAGGTCCTGCTCGGCACAGGCGGTGATCGCACAACCGCGGGCCTGACCCAGTTTCAACGCCGAGTCAGCGTTTTTGTGCATAAAAACCTTTTCTATCGAGACCTCATCGGGACGGTGTTCAGTGAGGATGCCGGTCAGCTCGCGAAATAAATAGCGCAGCTTTGTAGAGATGTCGTCACCCTGGATGCGGATTGTCCCATGGGTGATATGGGTAGCGTGGTTGCCCTCTATATCAATAATGCCATAACCGGTAAAACGGGAGCCGGGGTCGATACCCAGGATACGGGTCATTCCGTTTCCGGCCGACGGGTCATGGGGCGCGGGCGTGTGAGCAGTGGCATGTGGCACCTAGCCCAGTTTGGCCAGTACGTCTTCCGGGATGTCCGCATTCGAATAAACGCGTTGCACATCATCCAGGTCTTCGAGCATGTCTATCAATGTGATCATCGACTCTGCTGTTTCCAGATCCAGTGTGTTCGAGGTTGCGGCGCGCATCGTGATCTCGGCGGAGTCAAACGGCAGCTTTGCCTTTTCCATCGCCGCCTTCACTGCGTGGAAACCTTCGAAAGATGTAATCACATCAATCGAACCATCATCATTGTTGACGATATCATCCGCACCGGCCTCCAGCGCAACCGCCATCACCTGGTCTTCATTACAACCGGGGGGACAGCAGATCACACCGCATTTGTTGAACAGATAGGCCACCGACCCGTCCGTACCCAGATTACCACCGTATTTATTAAAGGTATGTCGCACCTCGGCTACAGTACGATTACGATTATCGGACATGCAATCAACAATGATGGCCGTACCACCGGGGCCATAACCCTCATAACGAATTTCCTCGACGTGTTCGCCTTCGCCACCACCGGCACCGCGTTTGGTCGCACGTTCAATCGTGTCGCGGGTCATGTTGTTCGACAGCGCGGCATCAATCGCCGAGCGCAGTCGCGGATTTGAACCTGCATCACCCCCGCCCATACGGGCAGAGACTGTGATTTCACGGATCAGTTTGGTAAACAGCTTGGCGCGTTTGGCGTCCTGCTTGTTTTTCCGGTGTTGAATATTTGCCCATTTACTGTGACCAGCCATGTCGGTGACACCCGTGTTAAGTTGTATACAAGTTTATCATTTGCCACCGCATCCTCAAACTGCGGCACTGCCAAACAAACCATCGCGCAGGAAATTATGACACAACTCGGCGGTGGCGGGTGAAAGCAGCAGACCGAAGTGCGAGGCGTGGACTGTCGTGTGGTCCTTCATATTCGGCAACCGGGTCTCCTCGACCGTGACGGTGCCGTCATTCGGTGAGGGCAGGCCGTTAAAGACTTGCCCGAGACCGAACTCCATCGTGCCGGCGATACTGCCGAGGTCATGTGCACCGCTCCAGGGCGGGATATTGCCGAGCAGACCATCGACCACACTCTGGCCCAGCATCATCCTGCCCAGTGTATAGCTGGACAGGCTGTTGGCCGAGTAACTTGGCCGGTGCGGTGTACCCAGCGTCACCACCCGGCCCGGCTTGCGGTGCGGGTAGTCGAAAAACAGATGACGGATGACAATACCGCCAAGGCTGTGTCCGACAAAATGAATGACCGGTGCTTCAATGTTGGCTGCAAAACTGTCGAGCCTGGAGGCATTCTCCCGGGGCGTATTGCCCATACTGGGGTAACTGAACTGGACGGTCTCGTATCCCGCCTTCTCCAGCCGTCTGGCCAGCAGCGTCATGTCGATGCCATTCATCCACAGGCCGTGGACGAGGATAATGGTTTCTCCGCTCATGCCGTCCGTGTCAGGCGTCGTTGTTACCGTAAAAGACCTTATTCTGGGTCTTGGCAAAATCGAGCAAACGCTGGATGGGCTGTCGGGCGCGTTTAATGATGGCCGGGTCGATATGGATCTCGTTAGTGCCGGTTTCCAGCGTGACCGCGAGTTTTTCCAGGTTATTCATCGCCATCCACGGGCAGTGTGCGCAACTCTTGCAGGTCGCACTTTTGCCGGCGGTCGGTGCCTCGATAAAGACCTTGTCCGGCGCGGCCTGCTGCATTTTGTAAAATATGCCCTTGTCCGTCGCAACAATGAACGTCGTTGCATCCATCTCCCTGGCCGCCTTGATGATCGCGGTGGTCGACCCGACCACATCGGCCAGCCTGGCCACGGCCGCCGGCGATTCCGGGTGTACCAGCACCTTTGCGTGTGGATGTAATTTCTTTAATTCGAGCAGCTCTTGCGCCTTGAACTCCTCGTGCACGATACAGCTGCCTTGCCAGAGCACCATGTCCGCCCCGGTCTGATCCTGTACATACTGGCCGAGATACATGTCCGGTGCCCACAGGATCTTTTCGCCCTTCGCCTTCAGGTGGTTGACCACATCAACCGCGCTACCGGAGGTGACCATCCAGTCGGCTCGCGCCTTGACCGCCGCGCTGGTGTTTGCATATACGACCACGGTGCGGTCCGGGTGCTGGTCGCAGAAGGCCGAGAACTGGTCCGGCGGACAACCGATATCGAGCGAACAGTTCGCATTAAGGTCCGGCATCAGCACGCGTTTTTCCGGATTCAGGATCTTCGCGGTCTCGCCCATGAAGCGGACACCACAGACGACCAGCGTGTCGGCCTTCGATTCATTGCCATAACGCGCCATATCCAGCGAGTCAGACACATGACCACCGGTCTGGTCGGCCAGCAATTGCAGATCCGGGTCGGTGTAATAATGGGCAACCACAACGGCATTCTCACGGACCAATGTGTGACGTATGCGCTCGATCAGCTGGTCGCGTTCAGGCTGGCCGATATGGGTGACTACTGTCTCCGGAACCGTGTCCGGTGACATCCGATAGTCCTTGCGCACAGGTGTGATGGTATCCACGGGTTTTTCCCTATTTAATAAATTCAACTTTGCCAGGCGATCGGCGCCTGTATAAACGTGCCGGCCGGTGTTTGCCGTCACGGCGGCTGGTGCCGGTATCTTCAATACAGTCGAGCGCGAGGATGCGTTTCCGGAAATTACGCTTGTCCAGCTTGCTGTCGGTGATCGTCTCGTAGACGCTCTGCAACTCGCCCAGCGTGAACTCGGCCGGCATGAACTGCAATGCGATGGTCGAATATTCGAGCTTGGCGGCCAATCGGTTCCGCGCGAGATCTATAATGCGGTCATGATCGAAGGCCAGTACCGGCAGTTGCTGGCAGGCAAACCAGCCCACGTTTTTTGCATCACTGTCGGCACGGATATGCAGCGGGTCATTCGGCACCAGCGCGTAGTAGGCCACCGAGATCACCCTCTCGCGGGGGTCGCGTCCCGGCTGACCAAACGTATACAGTTGTTCCAGATAGACACCGGTCACGCCGGTCTCCTCCTGCAGCTCCCTTAACGCGGCGGTCTCCAGGTCCTCGTCGATCTCGACGAAGCCGCCCGGCAGGCTCCAGTGGTCCTTGTAGGGTGCATGGGTACGCTGGATCAGCAATACCTTTAATTGCCCACCCTGCAGGGTAAAGATAACAATATCGGTCGTGACGGCCGGGTGGGGGAATCTGTATGTATACATAGGCTGCTTAGTGTAGTAAGTACACCAGATATTATTGTACTTACTACACTAAGACAAGTGTGCGACTGGTTACTTTGCCTTATCCTGAGCCCGGGTGCGGATGCCAAGCTCGCGCAGCTGCTTTTCCGGCGCCGGTGACGGGGCCGAGGTCAGCAGACAACTGGCTGACTGGGTCTTGGGGAAGGCGATCACATCGCGTATCGATTTTGCACCGGCCATCAGCATGACGATGCGATCCAGGCCAAAGGCCAGACCGCCGTGCGGGGGGCAACCGTAATCGAGTGCGTTGATAAGGAAGCCAAACTTTTCATGCGCCTCTTCCTTGCCGATACCGAGCAGACGCAACACTGCCATCTGCATGTCCGGGCGGTGGATACGGATTGAACCGCCGCCGAGTTCGGTGCCGTTCAGCACCAGGTCATAAGCACGCGACAGGCAATGACCGGGGTCGGCCTCGAGTGCCTCGATGCTGTCGACCTGCGGGGCCGTGAACGGATGGTGCAGTGAATCCCAGCGCTTCTCGTCTTCATTGTATTCAAACATCGGGAAATCCGTGACCCACAGTGCCTGCCACTTGCTGGTCAGCAGGTTCAGGTCTTCGGCCAGTTTGTTACGCAATGCGCCGAGCGCATCGTTTACCACGGACTTTTTCGGATCGGCACCAAAGAAGATCAGGTCACCGGTCGTGGCGTCCGTGCGTTGTAATATGGCAGTAATCACCGCATCCGGCAGGAACTTCAGGATCGGCGACTGCAGACCCTCCTTACCCTTGCTGATGTCGTTCACCTTGATATAGGCCAGACCCTTCGCCCCGTACTGGGCAACAAACACGGTGTAATCATCGATCTGTTTACGGGTCAGCAGCGTGCCGCCATTCGGAACCTTCAGCGCGGCGACGCGGCCCTTGTCCGAACGCGCCGGCTCGGAGAAGACCTTGAATTCCACATCCTGCATCAGGTCAGACAGCTCGGTCAGCTCCAGCGGGTTGCGCAGGTCCGGCCGGTCGGTACCAAAACGGCTAACCGCCTCGGCATATTTCATTCTGGGCAACGGGTTCGGCAGATGCACATCCAGCACCTGGCCAAACAGGCCACGCATCATCTCTTCCATCATCCGCATCACATCGAACTCGTCCATGAACGAGGTCTCGATATCGATCTGGGTGAATTCAGGCTGGCGGTCCGCACGCAGGTCCTCGTCGCGGAAGCAGCGCACGATCTGGTAATAACGGTCCATGCCGGACATCATCAACAACTGCTTGAACAACTGCGGCGACTGCGGCAGGGCAAAGAACTCGCCCGGGTGGGTGCGGCTGGGCACCAGATAGTCACGCGCACCTTCCGGTGTCGCCTTCGTCAGCATCGGCGTCTCGATATCGAGAAAACCGTTGTCATCCAGATAATTGCGTACCAGTCGGGTCACGCGGTTGCGCAGCTTCATATTGCGCTGCATCTCCGGACGGCGCAGGTCGATATAGCGATAGCGCTGGCGGATATCATCGTTCAGGTGTTCTTCATCCATCTGGAACGGCGGCGTCAGTGACTTGTTCAGGATGGTGATCTCGTGCGCATGCACCTCTATGGCACCGGTAGACATGTCAGCATTCACCGTGCCTTCGGGGCGGTGTCTGACCTTGCCCTTGATCTGGAGCACATATTCATTACGCACCGCGTCTGCAATCGCAAACGGCTCCGGACGGTCCGGGTCAAACACGATCTGGGCGATACCCTCGCGGTCGCGCAGGTCGATAAAGATCACCCCGCCATGGTCACGGCGACGATGTACCCAGCCGCACAGTGAAATGTCCTGATCTACCAGGCTGGTATCCAGTTGCCCACAATAGTTACTACGCATCATAAGTAAGACCCGCAAAAAGGCTGCATATTACGAGGCGGGCGCTGATTGCGCAACCGCCACAGACGCCAGACAGTGCCCCCGCCGTCATCCCGCAGCGTCCCAGCCGTCATCCCCAATGCCACCCAACTGTCATCCCGAGCGCAGTCGAGGGATCCTTCGACTCGCTACCGCTCGCTCAGGATGACAAGGGCAGGAGGCCGGGACTCGGGCTGATCGGTTTGCTCAGGATGACAATCGGGCTGGCGTTCGCCAGCATGATGGTGCGGGTTTCAGAAGGCTTGTCCGGATGCCTTTTGTCCAATGTCACTGTCTCCAAACGTATGAAAAAAGCTATATAAATATTGCCAATTGATAATATATAGGCTATATATATATAGCCAAATTAATTCAAAATGGCTTTATTTACTGGGCTAGATCTTATGGTTAATCAGATAATTCGCGACCAATACCGTTCAAAAATCGACCAATTTGTTGATTTTAATATAGTTCAGCCTAAAGAAGGCTGGATACGTACCTTGCGCAAGGCGTTGGGTATGAGCAGTCCGCAGCTGGCGGCACGTTTGGGACTCAGCCGGGCACAGGCCTCACAGATGGAGCGGATGGAAGTGGAAGACCGTATCACCTTGAAACAACTCCGGCGTGTAGCGCGCAGCCTGGATTGTGATCTCGTCTATGCACTGGTCCCACGTAAACCGGTGCAAGAGATGGTGCGCGACCGGGCTGGTATAAAGGCACAAAAACTGGTGCTGAAGACCGATGTGCAAATGCGGCTGGAGAAGCAGCAGCTATCGAAGCAAAAACTTCGGGACCAGATCATGTATGAAACTGAACGTCTGGTGCGAGAGATGCCCCGCGATTTATGGGAGGATTAAAATCTGATAATGGAATATCCAGAGGGTGCAACACCACTTGATCCGGATGAAATAGCTGGTTTGAAATATTCGCATATTCAAACCCGTGAAGAACTTGATCAGCTTGAACATCAGAATATTCAGGAAGGATATAAATGGCTGGCGCGTCAACGCAAGTACAGCGATTTGCTCAGTGAGGCATTTTTACTGGAATTGCATAAACGCCTGTTCGGTTCGGTTTGGTCCTGGGCGGGTAGCTTTCGTCAAACGGAAAAGAATATTGGTATTGATCATTCATTGATTGCCATTGAATTGCGGAAATTACTGGATGACGCAAAATACTGGGTAGCGCATGGAACCTGGCAACGTGGGGAGTTTGCGGCCAGGTTTCATCATCGACTGGTGAAAATCCATCCTTTCCCGAACGGGAATGGCCGTTTTGCCCGGATTATGACGGATGTAATACTTGAAGAGGTAAGGAGGATGCCAGTCCAGTCGCGGCGGGGGCGCTGAAGTTCTCACCTCCTGTCGCAGCGGGGGCGCCGGGGTTGTCATCCCGAGCGCAGTCGAGGGATCTTACCCCCAAATAACCACAAACTCCCCGCTTACCATGCCCCTGCTAAATAACCAAAAAGGTCAGTCCCGAACACTACCCGCACCCAAAATCTCCCGAATCTGCCTATCGGGCATCACCACACCCATCGACATGATCATCCGAAACGCCTCTTCAATCGTGATATCGAGCTCAATGACCTTGTCCTTCGGCAGGATGATGTTAAAACCGGTCGTCGGTATCGGCGTGGTCGGGACAAACACCGAACACATATCGGCCGGCAACGCCTTTGAATCGATATTGATACCTTCATTCGTCAGAAAACACACGCTCCACAAGCCGGGCGTGGGGAATTCGATCAGCACCACCTTGCGAAACGACTTGTTGTCCGAGGCGAGTACAGTACGGGTTATCTGCTTGAAAGCGTTATAGATATTGCGCACCAGCGGTATCCGCCCGAGCACATGTTCCCACAGATGCACGAGGCGGCGACCAATCAGGTTGGCCGCAAGAAACCCGGTAATCAGCAGGATGATCAACGCCAGCAGCAGACCGGTGCCCGGCAGGGTAAAGCCCCACAAATTATCAGGATGATACTGCTCCGGGAACAGCAGCAGGATCATGTCCATCATATCGATGACCAGCTTGATAATAACAACGGTCGCCGCCAGCGGCACCCAGACCAGAAGGCCGGCGATCAGATATTTACGCAGTGTGGTCATCATCCGGACAGGATGCGCTAAATCGGTGGATATTCCTAGTCAGCAGCGGGTTTGGGTGTGCTGGTCGTGGTTGATTTGGTTTCACTGGCCGGGCTCGCCGCGGGCGCAGACTCCTTGCTGCCAGAGCCGCTGTCTGTGCCAGCGCCACCACCGTCGGTTTTACCTGTAGATGAGGCACTGTCCGTCCCCTGGATGTTCTTCTGCGACTTCTTGTCCTTGAAATCGGTTTCGTACCACCCGCCACCTTTCAGGCGGAACGCCGCCGCCGTCACCATTTTTCTCAAACGGGGCTGCTTGCAGGTGGGGCAATCGGTCAGCAGCGCATCGGAAATCTTCTGGAGGACCTCAAATTTGTGGCCACAGTCTTCACATTGGTATTCATAAATCGGCACAGTCAACAACCCTCGAATAAATCCAGAGGCGCTGAAAATAGGGTTGTCACGGGATAAAATCAAGATTTATATGTGAATGAACCGATTTATTTGTCCGGATCCGGCATGAACCGGTTTATCCTGCGGGAAAACTTCGGTATCATCGCGGCTCCGCAAACCGGGGTTGATTTAATCCTGTATGGGCCGTTAGCTCAGCCGGTAGAGCATCTGACTTTTAATCAGGTGGTCGGGCGTTCGAACCGCCCACGGCCCACCATTTTTTCCCAGTAAAACACCCTGTTTTGACTGTCCATATTCAGGGACAGTCATTTCTGGGGGACTAGCGTGGAATTCACACGACACTTGCTTCCAGATAAAAAACACTCTGATACGCGATCTCAGGGCTGGTCATTTGCAATGAATTGTCGAACTGCACCCAAAAGTGATCCGCTTTGCGGCATAATTTGCATTGAATATTGATCCAGAAATTAGAATCTATTCTACAGCTCCACTATTTAAGGGTAATAACGTAGTGGGTTAAATGATGATGCAAATACCGGATCAGATTTAAATGCAAATCAACTACCTATATGATTAAGTAGTTGTGGTTTATGTCTCTAGAATAAATCAGGCTTAAAATATCATGTGCATATGAATTCAACTTTTTACCTTCCACGCAGCCTCTCATGTGATGGCAAGACATACACTGAAACGGGGTTACTCACCGCTTCGAATTACGTTGTTATCTTAGCGGAACCCGGCGGTGGGAAAACTGAGCTTATGACGAGTATTGCCCGACAACTGGGCACAACAGTCATTACAGCGAGCAAATTCGGATACGTGGGAGCGAAGGCGAAAAATGTTCCGCTGGTGATTGACGCATTTGATGAGTTGGCAAAAGTGGAGGCATCCGGCATCTATAAACTTCTGGGCAAAGCTGAAGCAGCCGACCCAACACACGTATACTTGTCAAGCCGGTCTAGTGAGTGGGGTAACGCTGCTACAAATGTACTCAACGACTTTTTCGGACACCCACCTTTGGTAGTTAGACTATGCGAGTTTGATGAGACTGAACAGCGGGCAATCTTTGAACATCATGTACAAGGAGAGGACTTCTCAGCATTCCAGACCGAAGTCGCTCGATTTGATTTAGAAATGCTTCTCCCAAACCCCCAGTTTCTGAAACTGTTTGCCGACGCCTATATCGAAAGCGAAAGACACTTTACCGACAAACGATCAATTTTCGCACAAGCGGTCGAACGTTCGGCAAAGGAAGTAAACCTTAATATAGCGAGCATCAATCCGACACTTTCGACCGCTCAAAAAGTTGATGTGGCGTCGGAAGTTTTCGCCAAGCTCTTGTTGTCTGGTGCTGAAGGTGTCTGCACAAGTGAAGCCACCGAAAATCGGATGTATCCGTTGCTGACCTCACTTTTTATCCATAGCACAACAGCTGACGGTATTCTGGCAACCAGGCTCTTCAAACCGGGCGACAGTGCGGATCAGCACCGCCCTGTTCACAAGATTGTCGCTGAATATTGCGCAGCGGACTACCTTACCAAACGGATAGCAGACCCAGCTGACCCTCTAACCCTACCCAAGTGTCTACCTATCATCGCTCCAAACTCGACAGTGCGAGATGAACTGCGCGGGCTGCTGGGCTGGATGGCAGCACTAGGCAACAAGCCTATACAGGAATCCGCAATCAATCTTGACCCTTACGCAGTACTTGCGAATGGAGACCCTTCCCAGCTTGAACATTCATCAAAGCGCCTGCTTGTAACCCGGCTAAAAGAAATTGAAACACACGATCCTTACTTTCGAAGAGGGGATTTCTCACGCCGATTTAGTGTTGCAGGATTCTTTAATCAAGACGTTGTGGAAGAGATAAAACCTCTTCTCGCGACTGGAGGTGACGGGCACTTACGCGATCTAATCCTTGAACTCTTGGCAGGGTCACCAGCAATAGAACAACTAAGAGATGAGTTGCGCCAACTCGTTTTAACACCGGAGGAAAGTGAGAATAGTCGCGAATTAGCAAATAGTTGTTTACTTGACATCGAAGGCTATGACCATCGCTCTGACTTGGACATCCTTATTTCTGAGGGCAGCAATTCTTCACTTCAAATTGCTACAGAGACTATCGAAATGCTAGGCCCAGGAACATTCGAACGGGTTTATCTTGCAGATTTCTTACGGGTCTGTGCAAGGCTTTACCCTGGCCACCAAGAGCGATATGAGCGCGCAATAAGCGAGCCCTATTTCATGAAGAAATTTATCAACGGCCTAGACTTTGCGACCACTGAGTGGCTCTTGGATGATTTGACCAAAGACCTAGCCTGCGTGTGTGACAAGAAGGCTTATGAATGTGACTGCCGAAATGGCATCAGCAAGATTGTGGGGTCAATGCTTAATCGATACTTCGATCTAGCCAAACCGCCGTTTGATCCAATACAGGTTTGGCAATGGGTCGGAAACCTGAACTTCCATGAGAGCAAAGACAAAGACCAAAGCAAGGCGGTTCAGGTGCTTCAAGAAGACAACAGCCTGCGCCAAGGCATTATCGCTCTTGTGTTTGGGAAACTGACTGACCATGACGAGATTTTCGAGACCAAATCAACTAAATTCGATTGGCAATCTCACTCCGGCCTTATTTTTCGTACGGACGACTACAAATTCATAGTCGATCTGGCCTTTGAGAATGATAACCCTGATTTGTGGGCCAGTTTCATGGCTAGGCATCAGTACTATCGAAATAAGGGGGAACGAGGTACAGACAGCTTTCGACGGCATATGCGCAAACAAGCATTAGAGAAACCCTCATTCATGCGAGAGTGGGTTAAGTCTAATAGGCGTACAGCACAACAATACGAACAAGAACACCGTATACGGCATGTCAGACGATCCCGAAGAATGGGGCGTCGTCGCAGGAAAAAAGACGAAATTCGTGCAGCGAACATCAAATATGTTCAAGACAACCGGGAGCTTGTCGAAGGTGGTCGTCATTGGGGATGCTTGGCTCATTTCGCGGAACTTGTACTTATGTCCCCTGATAAAATTCAGTATGAGTTTGGCAATGAGATGCTCGTTCGGAATGCGATCAGAAACTGTCTTAATTTTATAGCTCCGAACGTTCCTGATTTACATAAACTCGCTGAATTACAATGCACCTCGCAGTATCAACAATCAGAGACCATTCTTTTTGCGGCTTGCTTGGAAATCATGCGTACCAAAGGCAATCTGGAAAGCGTTGATCTCCAACTCCTGAAGGCGCTACGAACTAATATTCACATGAGCTACAGCGCAGTTACACAAGAAGAGCGTGATACGTTGGAGATCGAAGTTGACCGCCTGATTTTTCCTGATGACGCAAATGCCGAGAACTTTCTACGGCAGTACCTGGAACCACAACTGGCACTGTCGGGGTGTAATCATCCTGAGCTTTGGTTACTGCGCAGCGAAAAGGTCTTCGGCCATTTACGTGCCGCGCTATCAATCGAGTGGCTTCAACGTTTTACTGACGTGGCTCTTGAGCCACTTGATACGCTTTTTGAGATTGCTGCTCAGTACGGCAACCGGGATGCTTTGAAAGAAGTCATTACGGAGCGTTGCGAAGCGTTCATGTCCAAATGGCCCAACCCGACTGGAGATCTAGTTATAGAACAAAAGCGCACATTCTGGTTTGTGCGCGCGTGGTACTTTCTCAACGACGCACCTGAAACATACTGGGATTGGCTCAAAGCAGAAAAAGACTTTGTGCTTGTACTCTACGCGCGGTCTGGGCGAATGAACTATGGCGATCATTCGTATTGGCCCAAGCTAACATCAAGCAAGGTAGAAGCGATCCTAGTTGCCTTCATCGACAAATGGCCTAAGGTAGACCTGCCAAGCCACTGGGGGACGGATAGCCCCAAAGAAGAGAAGGCATACCGCTTCCTGACCGAAGTGATATGGTCAATTAATTCAGATAATCCAGATAATGCTATCCCTGTCCTCGATCGGCTTCTTGCTGACCCGCGTTTCGCTGACCTACACAATGACTTGAAAAGTATAAATGCTGGTCAAGTGAGAAAGAAGGCACTGAGGGACTTTGAACCGCCGACACCACAGGAAATCGTAAATCGACTGGACCGCGATGCAGTGATTACTGTGGAGGGACTGCGTCAACTCGTGAATCAAGAGCTTCAAGACTTCCAGAAAGCCATTGATGGGGGTGAGTTTAACTCCGCAGATCGCTTTTATGAAAAAGGGGAACGGCTAGACGAAGTTAGGTCTACTGAGATTATTGCTGAGCGCCTCAATTTGAGGCTTGAACCGCAAAGCATCTCAGTAACTCCGGAGCATCAACTAAAAGGAGCAAAGCGGAGTGATTTTACGGCCACAAAAATGATTGGTGGTAAAAGACGACTGCTTGTTACTGAAGTAAAAGGACAGTGGCATAAGGAGCTGTACACAGCCGCTTCCGCTCAACTGCATGAGCGCTACTCCATTCACCCAGACGCAGAGCAACAGGGTATTTTCCTTGCAATCTGGTTTGGCGTAGACGAAGAGGTTGCTGGACATAAAAGACACGGTATGAAAAGTGCTCAGGAACTAAAAAGCAGTATCGAAGCAAGCTTACCGCGAGAACTCACTGGGCTGATTGATGTGTTCGTTTTGGATGTGTCCAGAGCCAAATAGAACTATTTGTCACGACGGGATCACTTCGAGCTTCGACGATCAATTCTTGCAATGACACGGAGAAAAGGGGACAGATTTATTTTAAAATGGATAAATAAATCTGTCCCCTTTTCTTTACGGTCATTCCCGAGGAGGCGCGGGCAACTATTCGGCAATACCGAAGGGTTCAAATTGAGAGGTGGACAAGCCCATGAGCAAAAAAACCTACTCCCGGCGGTCGTTCCAAAAAGAACACTGCAGTCTCCTTGGTTCGCTCGTCGGCGGCGGAATATCTTACCTTCGTTGCGGCTGGCGGGAACTTGCAGGCCAGCGTGGCCATTAACCAGCATCTGAAGCGCATTTTCAACGACAACGAACTGGAAGAATCGTCAGTTGTTAAGCAGTACTTAACAACTGACGCCGACGGCAAAGAAAAGAAAAGGGGACAGTCCACGGTATTCTGTCGCGGAGTCGCGCCGATCCTGCGGGGCAGGGATATACTTCAGGACGCCCGTACCTGGATAGATGGATCAGTCGTGGTAAGGTCCTTTCAGCTTTGATGCTTGTAACGGACGCGGCTCTCGGCAATCATGCCTTGTCTACGTGCCTTTCCCGCTTTAATGGTGATCTGCACTTCTGCATTCAATTCCGCTGCAACGCGCCTGAGCATGCTGAGTGAATGCCCCTCATAATCCGGCGATTCCAGCCGGCTTATCTGTTGTTGGGAAGTGCCCAGACGACTGGCCAATTGTTGTTGGGACAAACCCGCCTGTTTACGCAGGTTAGCCATTTGCAGCGATACATCCCATGCCTCTCCGGCACGCACAAAACGCTCAGCGAACTGTTTGTTTTTAAGTTGTTCCCGCAGGTATTTGTCAAAATTGCCGGTTTTCATCATGCCTCTCTTTTCAACCAGTCTTGCATACGCTTCTGCGCAATCTCACGGTCACGCGCCGGAATCTTCTGTGTCTTGTTGCGTATCGCATGAACCAGAATGATTCGTTGACAGGGCAGCGTCCACAAATCCATTTCCAGTTCACACTAATATTGGTGTAGAAAGACTATGCATTCTGCCAGGTAATTACAATGAACATTTACGACGAGAAAAGGGGAAAATCTTCCAGATTTACTTCTCACTGGTAATGTAAGTACGTATGTAATAACATATAGTTAACACAGGCATATTGAGCCTGTTTGTGAGGTATATATGAAACTGAAAATCACCACAGTGGGTAATTCTGCAGGGGTTGTCCTGCCGAAGGAATTGCTTGCACGCCTGCGTGTGGACAAGGGCGATATTCTGTATGCGACCGAGGTGCCGGGCGGGATCAAATTAATTCCGCATGATCCTGAGTTTGAGCGACAGATGGAAGTGGCGGAGGACGTAATGCGCAAGCGCCGCACCTTGTTGCACAAGCTGTCTGAAAATTGATTCAACATGATTGTCTGGATCAACAAGGCACTGACACTGGCGATCCATGATCGGCAACTCGCCGAATATGGTGGTAGTGCAGGAGTGCGTGATGAATCCCTGCTCGAATCTGCATTGGCCCGGCCACAGCAGCTGTATAGCTACGGTGATCCTCTCCCTGATCTTGCCGATCTCGCTGCCAGTCTTGTTTTTGGCCTTGTGCGCAACCATCCTTTCATTGACGGTAACAGACGCACGGCAGCTGTTGTTTGTGAAACCTTTATTGAATTAAATGAGGGTCAACTCGATGCAGACGATGTGGAGCTGTTTACAATCTATCTGACGCTCGCCGAAGGCCAGTTGACGGTTGACGAATTCGCCGTCTGGCTGCGCGAGCATATACGCATGCGCCCGCGTAATCGCGTCCAGGAAAGACGGCGCGGTTGATTAGAGGGACACCCGTTATAAAATTACACGACAGTAAACCCCATTTAAGCGACAAATAAAGGCCGTTAGCGACATAATAAGTCTTTATATGTCGCATAAATGAGAAAACGAGTTAACACTTGAACATACCCATATTGGGTATTAATATACCCAATATGGGTAGAACATTGAAATCCACAGTACGAAAAGTGCCAACGCCAACCAGTCTGGCCGGTGCATTATTTTCTGCCACGCAGCTACGGGTGTTGGGTTTGTTATTCGGCCAGCCGGACCGCAGTTTTTTTGCTACTGAATTGATTAATCTGATTGGTGCGGGTTCCGGTGTGGTGCAGCGTGAACTGGCACGCCTGGCGGACAGTGAACTGGTCACCGTAACGCGAGTCGGTACGCAAAAGCATTATCAGGCCAACCGGGAGTCTCCGATCTTTGAAGAATTGAGCGGCTTAATCCGGAAAACGGTCGGATTACGGGAGCCGTTGAAAAACGCATTGGAGCCTAACCTCAGTCAGATTGATGTCGCCTTTATTTACGGATCTATCGCCCGAGGTTCGGACACCGCAAGCAGCGATATTGATGTAATGGTATTTGGCGATGCTCTCGACTATGTGCGGATCTACGCCGCACTGGAAAATGCAGAATGCCTTTTGCACAGAAAGGTGAACGTCAATCTCTCGACGCTGACTGAATGGCGAAAAAAGCTGAAGGAAAAAAATCCGTTTTATGTGAACATACATTCACAACCCAAACTTTATATCTATGGATCGGAAAATGACCTCGCGTGAACTGGACAATCTGGTTCGTATAGGCAAGCTCAAGGATGAACAACTGCTCAGTGATCTGGTGACCTGTGCAGAAAAGGTATCTGCAGTGGTAACAGCACTCGGGCCGGTACAGTGAAACTAATGAGAGAAACTCTGGTAACAACAAACGCGTATAGGTCATAATCAACCCAACCAGACCCGGATCAGTTTTAAATGCAAATGAACAGCCAGGGCATAACAACCTAGATGGAACCCGCCACAGAACAACGTCTGTTACCGAAGATGGGTGCGCCGATGCTCGCCTTGTATGGTCTCGGCTCGATGGTGGGGGCGGGGATTTATGGACTCGTCGGCCGGGCAGCGGGACTACTGGGTGGCGCGGTGTGGACCTCCTTTGTCGTCGCGATGGCGGCGGCGCTGCTGACCGGGCTCAGCTATGCGGCGCTCGGTGCGCGTTATCCCCAGGCGGGCGGGACGGCCTATGTGATCGATCGGGCGTTCCGAACGCGGTTGCTCTCCTATACCGCCGGGTTTTGTGTGGTGGCCTCGGGTCTCACCTCGATGGCCACGGGTTCGCGCATCGTCGCGGCAAACGTACTCGGGCTCTTTGGTCTGCCGGCCCCGAGTGATTCGACGCTCACACTCATTGCCGTGATCTATCTTGCACTCCTCTGTGTGGTGGTCTGGCGCGGTTTGAAGGAGTCGCTCTGGTTCAATGCGCTTTGCACCTTTATAGAGGTATCCGGGCTGGTGTTCGTGATCGCCATGGGCGCGCGTTTCTGGGGTTCGGCCGATCTGCTGGAATTCCCGACGGCGCAGGCCTGGTATGAGACGGGTGCGCTCATCCTGCAGAGCGCGGTGCTGACATTTTTTGCCTTTATCGGATTCGAGGACATCCTGAATGTGTCGGAAGAAGTCAGGGATCCGAAGCGCAATGTACCGATCGGCCTGATTGCGGCGATGCTCGGCGCGACCGCGCTCTATCTTGGCGTCGCCATCACGGCGGTGTCTGTGGTTCCCTGGCAGGAGCTGTCCACGGCACCCGCGCCACTGGGCGCAGTGATGGAGCGTGCGGCCCCCTGGCTGCCAGCGGTGGTTTACACGGTGATCACCATCTTTGCCGTCGCCAACACCGCACTGATTAACTATGTGATGGGCTCACGCCTCATATTTGGTATGGCGAGACAGGGTCTGTTGCCGAAACTGCTCGCCAGCATCCACCCGACGCGCAACACGCCCCACTACGCAACGGTCGCGATGTTCATCGCCGCCACTGCGCTGATCCTCGCGGGCGATGTGAGCCAGCTTGCTTCGGCAACGGTGATCCTGTTGCTCGGTGTGTTCATACTGATGAATACCGCGCAGGTGATCCTCATGCGTCGTCCGGGCGAACCACCCGCAGCGATCCGGCTGCCGATCGCGGTGCCCATCGTCGCTGCGCTCATCTGTACGGTGATGCTGGTCTCGCGCGCGACGGGAGATTTACGGCCACTGCAGATCGCGGGCATGGTGGTTCTGGTGATCCAGGTGGTCTACTTCGCGACACGCAAAAGTCATCGGACGGTGACTTGATTCATATTGGCGATTCAATATCCTGATTTGCGACAATTAAACCTGTTTATATTGCGCGATAAGGAGTATTACGACATATAAACTCATGTCATTAATTCCAGAGTTCAGCCTGAGCCATTACCCGTAATCTGTTTTTTGAAAGTGTCTACCTGCGAGATCATGCCATTAGAAATTCGCTCCCACAGCATCGGTGGAAAGTCCGGGGCAAGTATTTGTTCCACCTTCGCAAGTGCGGAGGGTACATTTTCGATCAAGGCCAGCATCTTGTCCCACACCATCGGTACGCCACTGCTTTCTGCCAGTTCGCGGAAGTGTCGCGCCTGGATTTCCGTCAATTTGTAATGCCTGTTCCGGGCATGCAGGCCCATCGCCAGCCGTGCCTTTTGTGGTGCGAGCAAATTTGCACCGTGACCGATGACGGGCCAGGCCGAGAGCACGTCGTACAGCGGTGTCAGGCGATAGCTGTCACCGGCATTTAGGAAAACAGAAAAGTTCTTGGCGTGTCCATCGGTCGCGGCCAGTAGCCAGAAGGCCAGTTGCGCCAGCAGGAATTGCTCCCGATCTGAATTCGGTGAATCGCTGCCGGAGAGCAATTTCAAAGCATCTGTTATCCCGGGGCCACCATCGGATTCGTATTTTCGATGTGGTGGTACCGCGAGTGCCTGGCAGAAATCTTCCTGGGGCAATCTCGCAATCCAGCGCCCATCCATCCACTGCCGGTCGAAGCGTTCGACCACCAGTACCTTTTGCGTACCGAATACCGCCATTTCGGTATTCGCCACGGCAAATCCGAGCGCACGCAGGATCTGCGCACACAGCCATTCATTTTCAATCGACTCCGACATGTCAAGTTGCATCCCGCCACCGACGATGCCGAGCGGCAGCTTTAAAATATGCGTAGTCGGCGTTGCGCCCCGGGGACGGTACCACTTGCCGTGTTGGCAGAGCAGGGCGGTCTTTTCCTGTGCGCCCGCTATCGAAATGCGAAATTCATCCTGGTCATCTTGCATGCCGGTTAAAGGATCGGCTGTAACGCTGCGAAGCAGATGCTCAACTTCAGTTTCATTGAGAGGTACACCGTCGATCTGATCGTGTCCTTCAGGTATCGTCCCCGGCGGCAGCAGTTGAATGGCACCTACACAGTCGCGGCCGATGGCCGTCAGCAGTTCAAATGCCTCTATGCCACGGATGCGAAAGCGTGCGCTGAGCCGACGGCGGATATTATCGTTATCGGGCAACAGATTTTCAAAGTAGCTCGCTACCGGCGCGCCGGTAACCTCGCGTGTCGGTCCGATGGGGAGTGACAGTGACAGTGATCGCCGTCGTGGGGAATGGAGCCAGCTTGGCTCATAGGTCAGGCGATGACCTCCGGTGCGGTTCCGCGACCACACGCCGGCCGGTTCACCGTTCATCCAGATATGAAGTTCGCTGCTCACCAGGAGCCTTTCGGTGTTGTGTCTTGCCTCACTGTGTCATCTGGCCGCGAATCACGCAGCACGATGTTTGCATCCAGCGCGGTGAGTATCCTGAACAGTTGCCCGACACTCACAACCGAGGGGTCCTGCTCGATTTCAGCAATGCGGACCTGGCCGATGCCCAGCAATTTTCCAAGCTGCGCCTGAGTCAGGCCCTTGGCCTTGCGCAAGGCGCGTAACTGTTGCCGTATCTGGTCCGGGAAACGAATAGGGTAGTCCATAAGAGCAGGTTATCGTCTAAAGACGATATTGTCAATATATCGCATAAAAACGATATATATATCGTTCATATCATATAGATATAAAATATCGCTTTTGGGCGATGGAATCAGACATCTCCTTATACCACTACTTGTATTTAATCTTGTAGATAAGAATCATCATTGCTAAAGGGAGCGTTATGCCATTGGCAATGATGATGGGCCACTCCGATTTCAGTATGCCGTAGACTAACCATCCCGCCACGCCAACGGTGATTAGCGAATACATGATTAAGGAAATGGCAGTCGTGTTTCTGGTCCTGAATACCTTCACGGACTGGGGAATAAAAGCAGACGTTGTGCAAGCGGCCGCCAGGTAGCCGGTGATGTCTATCCAGTTCACGTTTGTATTGCCATGCGAAATGGATTGTCCGTACAGCAGTCCTGACTATAAATTACAATCCTTATAACCGGACTCCTTGCACTGTGTCGCCAGCTTCGTAGCCTCGGCAACCTGCGCTTCAGTCAGTTTTGCTTTCAGCTTCTCGACGCTTTCTTGCCCGAGCTTGAATCCCTTCGCCGCCGCAAGTGAATACCAGACATAGGCCGTCACGGCATTTTTAGCTACACCTTCGCCATTCTCGTACATGACGCCGAGATTAAACTGGGAGTGGGCATGGTCCTGTACGACGGCAAGTTTGTACCACTTGACCGCCTCGGCATCATTTTTGGCAACGCCTGCGCCGATGTAGTAATTGTAACCGAGATGATTCTGGGCGCTGGGATGGCCCTGTTCGGCCGATAAGGTGTACCAGCGTGTTGCTTCAACATCGTCTTTCGGAACGCCGTCACCCTCGCGGTACATATTGCCCAGGTCATTCTGGGCCTGGGAATTATTTTGTGCGGCGGCCAGTTTGTACCACTTCAACGCCTCGGCATCATCCCTCGTAACACCTTCGCCGGTGTTTAACATTTTACCCAGTTTGACCTGGGCGGTCGCATCGCCCTTTTCGGCCTGCTGTTTTAGCGCATCAAAATCCTGGGCATAGGCGGCAGACAGTACGAAGCCAAGAATTAGAAAACCCCTTGCGAATTTGTTCATTTTTATCCCCCCCTTTTTTAAATTACCGACCAGCGATTAACGGTGCAGGTAGCAGAATATACCTCAGGTTGAGTGTCATCAAATAGATTGGAGGTGCAGTATCCCGAGGGTGCCAGAAACCTGCACGGCGGGTATTTATACAGGTGGCCGGGCGCTGCTTCGTGCCGTCGCTGGCGCTTGCCCGGCCGTCGTATGTCTTCTACGAGGTTTTGAGAATCGCGGTTGGAATCGAATCGGTATCTTTTATCACCTGGCGTTGTGGCAGGTAATGCAGCAGCATTTCCGCTTCCTTCCTGACGGCCGCATAACACTCGCAACTGAGTGTTTCAAGTTGTGGTCTGTCCAGTACCTTGATCAATCCGCGCTTGTATGTAATCACACCCAGATCCTGTAATTTAAACGCCGCCTTGGTGACGCCCTCGCGGCGCACGCCAAGCATATTGCTGATGAATTCCTGGGTCATGGTCAAGTGGTTGTGTGACAGGCGATCCATGGAAAGCAGCAGCCAGCGGCAGAGTTGCTGGTCGATAGAATGGTGCCGGTTGCACACGGCAGTCTGGGAGATCTGCGAGATCAGGGCCTGTGTGTAGCGCAGCATCAGCAGTAACAACTCGCCGTGGCGGTTAAACTCCTCTCTCACCTGTCGCGTAGGTATCCGATAGGCGTGACCGGCGCTCTGTACCAGCGACCGGCTCGGCGTACTCTCGGCACCCATAAACAAGGTGATACCCAGCAAACCCTCATTGCCCACAACGAGGATGGCCGTGGTTGCCCCGTTTTCCATCACGTATTGCAGCGAAATTATGGAATCAGTCGGGAAGTAGACGTAGCGCATCGGGCGCCGGGACTCATACAACAGCGCCCGCAACGGCATTTCTACCAGTTCCAGGTGCGGAAACAAGCGGGTCTGAACTTCAGGCGACAAGGCCGCAAGAAGGTGATTTTGCTGGGGATGGGGCTTGACGGACAATTCAGTGTTCCTTAGACAAAGGTTTTCGATAATAATGTTGGTGACGCATAAGTTCTGTGCGATAACACACTAATCCATACCACCCTGATCAGGAATCCGACACATACACTATGAATAACTGGCAACGCTGGATGCAGGCACCACAAACACTCTGGTTCCGTAAACTGCTGTTTCAGGTGCATTTATGGATGGGTATCGGCTTTGGCCTTTATGTGCTGGTCATCAGCCTGAGTGGCAGCGCGCTGTTGCTGGAGTCCCCGATTTATGAGTGGTTCGAGCCGAAGAAACTGGAGCCGCTTGATGTCACCCCGTTGACAGGTGAAGCACTCACCGCCCGAATGAAAGAGGTCTATGTCGGCTACGAGTTGGGCTGGACGATGAATGCGGCAGGCCCGGACGATGCTACCTACATCGTATTAGGCAAGGACGGCGAATATATCCCCCACTACTTCAATCAGTACACCGGAGAGGATATCGGTCTTGCACATCCGTGGCCTATCCAGGCGGTAGACTGGGTGGGTGATGTACATGCCGAACTGATGCTCGGTAATCTGGGTACCCGGATAAATGGCGTGGGTGGTGTGTTGTTTGTACTGATGAGCCTGACCGGCCTTATGATCTGGTGGCAGGGGCGTACGCGCTGGGTGGAGGGCATGCAGATCAAACGCCACAGTCAGCGCATCTTTATCTGGCAACTGCACAGTTTTATCGGATTCTGGACACTGTTGTTGATGCTGGCGTGGGGCATCTCTGCGTTTCAGATCGGGTTTCCCGAATATATGAATGCACTGGTCGACTGGCTCGACACCGACCCTGAAGATTATGAACGGCCGGACGGCTGGTTACGTTTCCTGCGCGATGTGCATTTTACCCGCATCGGCGAAGGGGAGTGGGTGCGCTGGGGGTGGATCATCGCCAGCTTCGCGCCGACGGTACTTTTTATCAGTGGCTTTTTACTCTGGTGGAAGCGGGTGGTTATGAGGCAAAAGGTTCAGGGCAGTTAATCGATCACATAATATCGAAATGACTAACGAGTTACCACCGTTTGTCCCGTTTGGTCAGTCCCACATCATCATGATGCTGGTTGTACTGATCGCTGTTGTTGTCATTCCGTGGACCATGCGTCGCCTCGGCCAATCCACAGGTCGGGGTATTGCCTTGCTGATCGCGGCGGTGTTGTTCCTGAATGAGGTCGTCGTCTCCCTGCTGGATATGTATGTCTATCAGTTGTCACTGGCAGAGAGTTTGCCTTTGCAGTTGTGCGCCGTTGCCGCACTGTTGACCAGCTGGATGTTGTGGCGACGCAGTTATGCCGCCTATGAGATTGTGTATTTCTGGGGTATCGGTGGGTCAATTGCGGCCATGTTGACGCCAGACCTGTCCGTCGGTTTTCCCCATCCGCGTTTTTTCCATTTCTTTCTGGGACATGGCCTGATCATGCTGGGCGTAATGCATGCAACCTTTGCCTGGCAGTTTCGTCCGGGGTTGCGCTCGGTGGGCAAGGCGATCATGGCATCTATAGTGCTGATGCTGGTCATCGGTCTGTTGAATGAACTATTGGGCACGAACTATATGTATTTATGTGCAAAACCGGCACAGAACACACTGATGGATGCGATGGGCGTCTGGCCGTGGTATCTGTTGACGCTCATAGTAGCCGGGTCGGCAGTCTATCTGTTGTGCCTGGTGCCGTTTTTATTGCTGCGCAAACGTTAAATACCGATAGCCAGAGCGCCCTGAACAGGTTTAGTCTTGAGACAGGTCAACGCCATCTATACCGGTGCGTTTATACAGTCAGGAGGACAACCATTATGCCCAACAAAACACAGTTATATACCCGTATCGCCGCAATCAGTCTGGTGTGTCTGACCGCGCTTCCAGTAGTCCATGCACAGGATGCCGCCGCAGACAAGGAACCGATCCGCTGTGTGAAAATCGACCGCATCGATAATGTCGACGTGATTGATAACCAGAACGTCGTGTTCCAGATCGGTATCAATGATTATTATCTGAATACCTTGCCCTACGCCTGTAATGGACTCCGGTTGAATGAGGCGATCATGTACCGCACCTCGACCAATGAGCTCTGTGATATTGATGTGATCACCGTACTGGACAAGGTCGGCCCCGGATTCCAGGCGGGCCCTTCCTGCGGGCTCGGCAAGTTCAAGCCGATCACAAAGGAAGAGATCAAGGCGTTGAAGGAGAGTCTGAAAAAGTAATCTTGTAGTCTGAAGGCGATGCCGGGAAGATGAAAGCATCCTCCCGGCATCCCTGTTACTGGTAGGTGCGGATCTGCTGGTTCACCTTGCGCAATTTGTTTGACAGGTCGATCGAGATGTTCCTCAGCAGATTGTGCCGCAAACCGGCATGCTCAGCGCCGATCTGATCATAGGCCGCCAGCGTCAGTTCATAACATTCAACATAGGTCTCGGCACGGACAGAGGCCGAACGCTCCGACTGGTTCAGAAACGTCATCTCGCCAAACGACATGCCGGCCGACAATGTGGCAATCCGTTTGTGTGCACTGTTTTTCTCACTGCGCAGAATGATGCTGACTTCACCGATGGTAATAAAAAACAGTGACTGGCTGACGTCACCTTCATTGACTATGTACTCGCCCTTGTTGAAGGTATGTTTGCACATCAGGCCTTTCAGATAGGCAAGCCCGGTGGAAGTCAGGCCGCGGAACAGAAGCTGGTTTGACAATAACACCTTGTCCTCAATACTGCGCGGACTAATGTATTGCGCAATCAGCTTGTTCTCGCAGCATTCAATGGCGGTGTCATTATCCAGAAAGCCGAGGATCTCCTCAAACAGCGACTTGTCCAGATAACGTTTCAGCAACTTTGAAAACTGATAGTCCGAGTTGGTGATATAAAAGTACTTGTCATTTTCCTTGATGATTCTGGCCAGACACGCAATCAGGTAACAGGCAGAACGTTTCGCCGAGGTGACACGCTTGAAATCCAGGATGATGTAGTCAGTCTCCGGCAGCACCTTGAGTATGGTTTCGGTCACAAAGTCGGTTGCGCTGAAGATCAGGTCGCCTGCCAGTTCATAAATGCGGATCCGCGCACCATGTTTGCGCAGTATCCCGAAGTCTTCCTCGGTGCGTGTGCGTTTCGAGGTGATGGTGGTGGTGTCGTAGCTGGCGCGGATGACCGAGTTGCTCGCCTTGGAGGAATCAAACATGTGCAGACCGAAATCAACCGAGACCTGTCGGCAGACGCCGATACCCCGGTGGCTGTTGCCGTAGCGATCCAGTAACGGGGAAAATACCGCCAGCCCGAACTGCCCCGGTAACACGGCCATGATCCCGCCTGCGACACCACTCTTTGCCGGCATGCCGACGTCATAGATCCAGCCACCCGCATAGTTATACATGCCGCAGGTACTCATGATACTGAGCACCTTTTCCACATTTTCGGATTTCAGTGCAATCACACTGGTTATCGGATTGACGCCGTTGTTTGCCAGTGTGGCGCCCATGACCGCCAGATCACGGCAGTTGACCAGCACCGAACATTGACGGAAATACAGATCCAGCGTCTGCTCGGTATTGTTTTCAATGATGTTCGAATTTTTCAACAGATAGGCAATGGCACGATTGCGATTGCCGGTGTCAGACTCGGACTGGTATACATCCTTGTCCATCGTCAAATCGATGGCGGCAAAGCGGTTGTAACTGGACAGTATCTTGTTGAAGCGTGTCTCAATGTTATCACCCTGCACCAGTCCGGACGTGGCGATTGCACCGGCATTGATCATCGGATTGAATGGACGTCCGGTGCCCAGCTCCAGACTGATCTCGTTGAAGGCCTCGCCGGATGGTTCCACCCCGACCTTGGTCAATACATGATCCACACCGTAAACGTCCAGCGTGTGTGCATAGGTGAATGGTTTTGAGATCGACTGGATAGTAAACTTGTGCTGGCTGTCCCCAATCTGGTAAATGTGTCCGTCGACAGTAACGAGTGCTATCCCGAAAAGCGCCGGGTCGGCCTTCGCCAGCTCCGGTATGTAATCAGCAAGCGTACCGTCTTTGATGCCCCGGAATTTTTGAAACAGCTCTTCCAGATAGGTCTGGATAGGTGATTGCAGGGGTTTGCGTGTGTGCATGAAATCACGTTAGCAGAACCAATATTCGCACCGCAATGAAACTCTGAGTATTGCGCCACCGTAGTGCAACAGGTGGAATTCATGCGCCAAAAATAATCACGCAGGCGCGATAGTCAGACGGGACGGGCCTTTGCGACTGGCTTTAATTTAAAGGTTGCAGGTGAGATCAGTGTGAATAACGGTTTTGATTCAAGAAAGTGTGCACAAAGGCGGTGCGGTTCAGGCGTTCGTCGTTTTTGGTTTGCGGTGTAAATAGACAAAGTAGGCGATGGTGACAAACAGCAGCCAGACGCATGCGAGCCAGCCGAGGCGATAGTCGTAGGTGCTGACCAGATAGCTGTAGTTATTGTCAGGTCGGTATTCAGCGAAGTAGCGGAACAGTTTTACGCCCGCGACGACACCGGCGTGCAAGCCGATGCACTGAAACAGGTTACGGGCACGGATACGTACGAAGGCAAATAACAGTCCGAGCACAAACAGTGCGAGTAGCGCATCCATTGTTTGCAGGCTGAATACGCCGAGATACGCCGGTATGAAAAGTTGTACTGCGGTCGTCCAGCCGATAGTGGCGGGGTCAGCCGGTTCGGGGTAGTTGATAAAATGTGTGGCCGCATAGATCAGGCTGATCGTCAGCACGGCGCTGTTCATGCCCGCCTGTTTGCGCAGACCCTGTAACAGCGCGCCCCGGAATACTGTCTCTTCAAACAACGCGACTGCGAGACCGGTCAGTACGGCACCGGTAAGCAACTTCGTTATCGCAAGCAGGCCGACATCGCGACTGCTATTGATGCCGTAAATACCAAAGGCAAACAGTGCAAGTGCCAGTCCGGCAAACAGCAGCAGTCCGCCGATGAAACCCGATCCGAATTGCGGCATAAGCTGGTGAGAGTCAGCCTTCAGTCCGATGTTTTCAAGCGTGAGCTGATCAGCGTATTTTAAGTAGACCAGGCTGAACACCAGACCACAAAGCTGAGTTGAGAGCATAATGACCGAACTGAACTGCGCGTCTGCGAACAGACCAGTGATCAGATAGAATGGGTAGGCGAGCAGCGTACCGGCAAATAATGCGGTAATAAAAACCAGCAGGAAGACAATTACAGGACGCAAGCGACAGTGTTCAGTTGGCAGAGGCCGCTACGTGACCTGACTTCATCCGAGATTCAGGTCCCGTTCCATCTTCAGCTCCTGTTCGAGCTGGCTGATGCGCGAGAGGATACGTTCTTCCTGGTAATAATCCGGTTTTGGTTGTGTGCGCAGCAGGCTCTTTAACTGTTCTATCGCCACGCGGGTCTCGCCGGTCAGGAAGTAATACTCCGCATTCGCCATGCCGGCCTCGATCGTATTGCCGGCCTCTGCCTCGGCGCGGGTCAGATAATTGTAATAGGTGATATCCGGTGTGTTGTATTTGCCATAGTTTTCCAGCACCGTCTTCGCCTCGCCCGGTCGTTTGGCCGTTAGCAGCGTGTTCGCATAGGACAATATCAACGGCCGATAGTCCGGATAGATGTTCAGCATGTCGGCATAAATTGCGATGGCCGCATCATACCGGGCCTGACGTACCTCGACATCCGCACGGGCCAGTTGCAGGGACAGATTCTCCGTGTCCTTCGCTATCAGCTCATCCAGCAAGGCGGCCGCCTTTGTATAGTCCTTGTTTTCCAGATGGGCGAGTGCCAGCCCGTATTTGATCGGGACGATGTCATCGCGGAACTCACCCTCGGCCAGGATAGCCTCATAATGTTTGATCGCATCCGCCGGGGTCTTGTGTGATTTCACCAGCAGCTTGGTGCGGATGAACTGGTAGGTCTTGCTCTCGTTATACGGCTTGTCTTTTGGCAAGGCCGCGGCACGCGCCTGCGTGTCGGAGATACGGTTGACGGTCAACGGATGGGTGCGCAGGAATTCCGGGGCCTGGGCGGCATAGACCGAGTTGCGCTGCAGTTTGGTAAAAAAGGCGGGCATACCCTGTGGATTAAACTCGGCACGTTCAAGAAGTTGCATGCCGATCCGGTCGGCCTCTTCCTCATTGCCACGGGTGAAATTGATCTGGGCCTGCATGACCCCGCCCTGGATGGCTGCCATCGCCGCGGTTCCCGCATCGGGGTTTTGTGAGGCGATCAGGATCGCGCCGAGCATCGCTGCCATCATCGGTATACTCATCTTTTGCGACATCTCGGCCGAGCGGGCCATATGGCGCTGGGTCACGTGGGCGATTTCGTGGGCGATAACACCGGCCAGTTCGCTCTCGGTCTCCGCACTGATGATAGTGCCGGTATTGATCCCGACGATACCACCGGGGGCGGCGAACGCGTTAATCCCGTTGTCATTGACAACAAAGAAGGTAAACAGCTGACTGCTGTTGTCACTCTGGGCGACCAGCCGGTAGCCTATAGACTGGATATAGGTCTCGATCTCCGGATCGGCGATAATGTCGGTCTGGCGTCGGATCTGGTTCAGGAATGCCTGACCAAGACGACGTTCATATTCGGGGCTGAGGATATTACCGGTCGACTCGCCGATATCCGGCAGGTCGAGTGTGGTCACGGCCGCGGCATAACTTGCCGGCAGGATCAGACAAAAAATCAGCTGTCTGAGTAGTCGCGATATGAGTTTATTCTGTACCATAGCGTTTTTGAGTCTGTGAGCAGGCCGTGGTTCAATATTAAAGGGTATGGTGATCATCTTAACAGGTGATAACGCACTGCATATGAGTCTAGCATACCTGTAACCAGTGATTATTAAATCGAATATATACGAATATCCGGAGAGAAACAGGATGGCTGAAGCAAAAAATGCGTTTTATGCACAATCAGGCGGTGTGACCGCGGTCATTAATGCGAGTGCCTGCGGGGTAATCCAGACCGCCCGCCAGCATCGTGACAAGATAGCAAATGTCTACGCTGGCAGAAACGGCATCATCGGTGCGCTGACCGAGGACCTGATTGACACCAGCCAGGAGAGTGATGCCGCGATTGCCGCGCTGCGCCACACACCGTCCGGGGCGTTTGGTTCCTGCCGTTACAAACTGAAGGGTCTGGTTGAGAGCAAGGCCCAGTACGAGCGCCTGATCGAGGTGTTCAAGGCGCATAACATCGGCTATTTCTTTTATAACGGTGGCGGCGATTCTGCTGACACCTGTCACAAGGTCTCACAGCTGTCAGACACGCTGGGATACCCGGTACAGGCCATCCATGTGCCGAAGACGGTAGATAATGACCTGCCGATTACCGACAATTGCCCCGGATTCGGTTCGGTCGCCAAATATATCGCGGTTTCGACCCGCGAGGCCTCATTCGATGTGCAGTCGATGGCCTCAACCTCGACCAAGGTGTTTGTGATCGAGGTGATGGGACGCCATGCCGGCTGGATAGCCGCCGCCGGTGCGCTGGCTGCCGACGCCAATAATGATATTCCGGTTGTGATCCTGTTCCCCGAGGTCCGGTTTGACCAGCAGCGCTTCCTCGACCGGGTCAAGGCGAATGTCGAGAAGTATGGTTATTGTTCCGTGGTCGTGTCCGAAGGGGCCAAAGGCCCGGATGGCAAGTTCCTGTCCGAGCAGGGCACGCGCGATGCGTTTGGTCATGCCCAGCTTGGCGGTGCCGCTCCGATCGTCGCCAATATGGTCAAGCAGGCGCACGGCTACAAGTTCCACTGGGCGGTGGCGGACTATCTGCAACGCGCGGCACGACATATCGCCTCCAAAACCGATGTGGATCAGGCCTATGCGCTGGGCAAGGTCGCAGTCGAGCTGGCCCTGCAGGGCAAAAATGCGGTCATGCCAACGATCGTCCGCACCTCAGACCAGCCGTACAGCTGGGAGGTTGGGTCCGTTGATCTGGCAAAGGTCGCCAATGTCGAGAAGTTCATGCCGGCCGAGTTTATCAGCGAGGACGGGTTCGGGATTACCGAAGCCTGCCGACGTTATCTGGTCCCGTTAATCCAGGGCGAGGACTATCCGCCTTATGTGAATGGCATGCCCGACTATGTCCGTCTGAAAAACAATGCGGTGCCAAAAAAACTGCAGGAAGGCTTCAAGATTTAAGTCAAATCCGCATTTTAGTGGCATAAAGACTGGTTTTTCAGCGGTTTGATAAGTACACTAACGCGGTTTTTCAGCCAGAGGGGCCAATTGCCCCTCATTTTTTGTTAACGATACACTCCTAAAGGGGAATTTTTACATGTCACCATTAGTTTTTGCCCTCTTATGCGGCGTATTTGCCATAGCCTACGGCATATGGTCAGTGCTCTGGATACTGAAACAGCCTGAAGGAAATGCCCGTATGCGTGAAATCGCATTAGCAATCCAGCAAGGCGCCTCTGCCTACCTTAACCGTCAGTACACCACTATCAGTATCGTCGGTGCGATCCTGTTTGTTGCGCTCGGTTTTGCGCTGGGCTGGTATACCGCATTTGGTTTTATGGTCGGTGCAGTGTTCTCCGGGGCAGCCGGTTACATTGGTATGAATATCTCAGTGCGTGCCAACCTGCGTACCGCAGAGGCAGCCAATAAGGGTCTGAACGCCGCACTGCAGGTCGCCTTTCGCGGCGGCGCCATCACCGGCATGTTGGTCGTTGGTCTGGGTCTGCTCGGTGTGGCCGGATATTATGGCCTGATGTTGCAGATGGGTCTGGATTCAGAGACCGCGCTGCATGCGATGGTTGGTCTGGCCTTTGGTAGTTCGCTGATCTCCATCTTTGCCCGTCTCGGTGGCGGTATCTTCACCAAGGGTGCCGACGTCGGTGCTGACCTGGTCGGCAAGGTTGAGGCCGGTATCCCGGAAGATGACCCGCGTAACCCGGCCGTTATTGCCGATAACGTGGGTGACAACGTCGGTGACTGCGCCGGTATGGCCGCAGACCTGTTCGAGACCTATGCTGTCACCGTGGTTGCGACCATGCTGCTCGGCGGTCTGATGATGAAGGACCTCGGCGATGCCGCGATCCTGTATCCGCTGGTGCTCGGTGGTGTGTCCGTAATCGCCTCGGTCATCGGTACGTTCTTCGTCAAGACCAGTGAGGGTGGCTCGATTATGGGTGCGCTGTACAAGGGCCTGATCGTGGCCGGTGTATTGTCCGCCATTGGTTTCTATTTTGTAACGTCCAGCATGATGGGCGAGAGCGCCGGTCCACTGTTCGGATGCGCGCTGATTGGTCTGGCACTGACGGCTGCCATGGTCTGGATCACCGAGTACTACACCGGTACCCAGTATCCGCCGGTACGTCATATCGCCCAGGCATCCACCACCGGTCACGGCACCAACATCATTGCCGGTCTGGGTGTGTCGATGCGTTCAACTGCCTGGCCGGTACTGGCAGTGTGTTTCAGTATCTATGGCGCGTATGAGCTGGCCGGTATTTACGGTCTGGCGATTGCCGCGACCTCGATGTTGTCGATGGCCGGTATTATTGTGGCGCTGGACGCGTATGGTCCTATCACCGACAACGCCGGTGGTATTGCCGAGATGGCTGGTCTCGACGAGAAGATCCGTAACATCACCGACCCGCTGGATGCGGTTGGTAACACGACGAAGGCCGTCACCAAGGGTTATGCAATCGGTTCCGCTGGTCTCGCCGCGCTGGTTCTGTTTGCTGACTTTACCCACAGTCTGGAAGCGGCCGGCAAACTGGTCGAGTTCAGGCTGGATGATCCGGCCGTGATTATCGGTCTGTTCATCGGTGGTTTGATTCCTTATCTGTTTGGTGCGATGGCGATGGAAGCGGTTGGCCGTGCCGCCGGTTCCGTAGTTGTTGAAGTCCGCCGTCAGTTCAAGGAGATCAAGGGCATCATGGAAGGCACGACCAAGCCGGATTATTCCCGTGCGGTCGACATGCTGACCAAGTCGGCGATCAAGGAAATGATCATCCCCTCACTGTTGCCGGTACTGGCCCCGATCGTTGTGGCCTTTGGTATGGAAGCATTGATGGGTGAAGGCGCCGGTGTACGTGGTCTGGGCGGCCTGCTGGTCGGTACGATCATTACCGGTATCTTCGTGGCTATCTCGATGACTGTCGGTGGTGGTGCCTGGGACAACGCGAAGAAGTACATTGAAGATGGTCATTTCGGTGGTAAAGGCAGCGAGGCCCACAAGGCCGCTGTGACCGGTGACACTGTTGGTGACCCGTACAAGGACACCGCCGGCCCGGCTGTTAATCCGCTGATCAAGATCATCAACATTGTTGCATTGCTGATTGTTCCGCTGATCTAGTATTCAGTAAACAAGGGCAGGGTTTACCATGGCGTAAACCCTGCCCGGTAGTTCCGCTCCCCGATATTTATTCCACCGTTCCCTGACCCAACCGACAACACCCTTACAGGTTGTTCTGGACTTCCTCAATCTGGTCACTGGATTCGTTGTTGTTACGGAACCGTGCGATGTGAAACAGTGCCTCGCCTTCGTTCACCAGCGGGATATTGGTCCTGCCGATGATGATGCCGGTCGCGGTTGCACGTACCTCTTCCTCCCGTTTGCCAAACGGATCGGAGATGATGCCCATCAATTCATTTTTTTGCACCGTTGCGCCCAGTGTTTTCATCGCGCGCAATATGCCACTCTGCGGCGCGCGAACCCAGGTACTGGTGTGTGCCACCAACGGTTCGGCCTTGCTGCCGATCTGTTTGAGTCGTGGCAACATGCCGATTTCGCGCATGACTGAGAGGATGCCCTCTGCACCACGCAGGATGGAATCATCATCAAATCGCAGCGCCTCACCCGCCTCGTAAACGATCACGGTGACGCCGGCCTTCTCCGCTGATTCACGCAGTGAACCGCTGACGATGCTGGTATTCAGGATCACCGGCAGTGCGAAGGCACGTGCAACCCGCTCGGTCTCGGCGTCGTCCATCAAGGCACGCACGTGTGGCAGGTTATCGCGATGGATCGCCGCCGTATGAATATCAATTCCGTGTGTACTTTTTGCGACGATCTCCTGCAGGAACACATTGGCCATACGTGCAGCCAGAGATCCGGTTTCCGAACCGGGGAATGACCTGTTCAGGTCGCGACGGTCCGGCAGATAACGCGTCTTGTTGATAAAGCCGTAGATATTAACGACCGGCACTGCAAGCAAAGTGCCTTTGATCTGGCTGATACGTTTGTGTTTCAGTATGCGGCGGATGATCTCGACGCCATTGATCTCGTCACCATGAATCGCGCCGGACAGAAACAGGACGGGTCCGGGCCGGGTGCCATGGATAACGTGTACGGGCAGTGTAATGCCGGTATGGGTGTAAAGGTCCGGGACATCCAGATCAACTGTAATACTGGTACCCGGTTTGATGGAAACACGACCAACACGGATGGGTTTGCGCATGGATCAGTGTCCGCCCTTGGTCCTGGTCTTGCCCTCTCTGGCATTCTTTTCCATAAACTGGATGATTATCCCGGCGATGTCCTTGCCGGTGGCGGTCTCGATACCCTCAAGACCGGGCGAGGAGTTAACCTCTATCACCAGGGGTCCCCGACTGGAACGCAGTATGTCGACGCCACATATATTCAGGCCCATCGTCTTGGCGGCGCGTATGGCGGTGGCACGTTCTTCAGCAGTGGTGGTCACCAGTGTGGCAGTACCACCGCGATGCAGGTTCGAACGGAATTCGCCGTCCTTACCCTGACGCTTCATTGCGGCGACTACCTTTTCACCCACGACAAAACAGCGGATGTCAGCACCACCGGCCTCCTTGATGAATTCCTGTACCAGCACACTGACCTTCAGGTCGAGAAACGATTCGATCACGCTTTCTGCTGCCTTTTGGGTTTCGGCCAACACCACCCCGATACCCTGGGTGCCTGACAGGATCTTGATTACCAGCGGCGCACCGCCCACCATCTTGATCAGATCCTGGATGTCATCCGGTTTGTTGGCAAAGCCGGTTATCGGCAGGCCTATACCCTTGCGTGCGAGCAGTTGACATGCCCGTAACTTGTCGCGGGCACGACTGATTGCAACCGATTCATTCAACGGATACACGCCCATCATCTCGAACTGACGCAAGACGGCGGTACCATAGAAGGTAACCGACGCGCCGATACGCGGGATCACCGCGTCGAAGCCGGTCAGCGCCTTGCCCTTGTAATGGATCTCCGGCTTGTGCGAGGTAATGCCCATATAACAGCGCAATACGTCCAGCACATGCACTTCATGGCCGCGTTCCTTTGCCGCCTCAATCAGTCTTCGGGTTGAATACAATTTTGTATTTCGGGATAAAATCGCTACTTTCATATACGGGTCCTGCCGGGCTTACCGGATTTTTTATATACCTTACCCTTGCCACGTCCGGCCAGATACGACGCGGCCGGATCAACCTGCATACTGCCGCTGGCAATCGCCGAACGACCCAGCAACATCCTGAATATCATGTCCTCGCGGCTGGTCAGCGTCAGTTCTATCGTCCACTGGCGATCACCGATCCGCACAGCTGACTCAATAACATAACGTTCCTCACTGTGTCCTCCGGAATCCTTTACCAGTCGTCTCTGGACTACCGGTGCCTCACAGATTAATTCGATGTCCTGTTGCTTGCGCAACGGGTGCAACCAGAAGCGTACATGATCACTGTTATCACGTATGAATGGCTCAATGCGAAAGGCATGCAACGCAGACGTGCGCGCACCGGTGTCGATCTTCGCCTTGATAGCAGGTATGCCGAGATCAGGAAGTGCCACCCATTCGCGCCATCCCAGTAACTCCGGCACAGGCGCAGTTTTTTTTCCGGGGTTAATGATGCCGGTCAATTTATCAGTTTTTATCATCGGCAGTGGAATAGTTGATGGACGGTTATCTTTGCCCAGTCACGAGATGAATACAACCTGTTTATGGCGTATTAACAGCCCGGAATTGTGACTGCTACTGGAGTCTGGAGAGCAATTCACGCGTTTCTGCAAGTGGCAGACCCATCACCCCGGAATAACTGCCTTCAAAGCGGGTAATAAATCCGGCGGCCTGATCCTGTATGCCATAGGCACCGGCCTTGTCGAGAGGTTTGTAGGTCAAGCAGTATTGTCGACACTGTTGTTCGTTCAGTGGTCTGAACCAGACCTGACTGCTGCTGACAACGGTCACTGGTTTGTCAGTCAACAGCACCACGGCGGTATGGACCTGATGCTCTCGTCCTGCCAGTGATTGCAACATGTGGACGGCCTCATCCAGCGTTGCCGGTTTACCGAGTATGCGATTATCCAGCACAACCTCGGTGTCCGCTGACAGGATCGGTATGGAATTGCCGGTACGTTTGCGGACTGCCCAGGCCTTCTCCAGCGCCACGCGTTTGACATAGTCGAGTGCAGACTCAGCCGTGGCCGGGACTTCGGGAATGTCTGCCTCAATTTGTACAAAGGATTGCCCCAGGCGTTCGAGTAATTCGCGACGGCGGGGTGACCGTGAGGCCAGATATAAGGTGTCCATCCTTGTGCTCACTCGCGGTGATACGGGTGGTTTTTCAGAATGGTCCAGGCGCGGTACAGCTGTTCGGCCAGCACAACACGTACCAGTGCATGCGGCAGCGTGTAATCAGACAATGACCAGCGCTCATGCGCGGTTGTGAGCACCGATTCATCCAGCCCGTCTGCGCCACCGATGATCAGGCAGATATTGATGCCCTGATCGATCCAGTCCTGCATGCGTACCGCCAACTGCATGGTCGTCTGGCGTTTGCCGGTTTCATCAAGCGCGATCACATGGGTATGTGCCGGCAGTGCGTCGAGTATCAATTGCGCTTCCTGCTGGCGCAGTCGCTGCGTAATCGTGCTTCGGGAGCGATGTGCAGGAGTAACCTCAATCAGTTCGAGCGTCACATCCTGGGACAGCCGTTTTTTATATTCGGCAAAGCCGGTCTGGATCCAGTCCGGCATGCGTTTGCCGACAGCAACGATGCTGATCCGGGTCAATTATTCGGCGTCCGCTTTTTTCTTCCTCGGGGCACGCGGCTTTTTCGGTTCCGGTATCCAGAGTTTTTCCAGCTGGTAATACTCACGTATCTCCGGCTGCATGATATGGATGACATAATCGCCGAGATCGACCAGCACCCATTCACCGTCTTGCAGACCTTCAACACCGATGACCGGCAGACCGATCTGTTTGGCGGTTTCCTGTAACTTGTCAGCTATCGCACGCACCTGCCGGTTCGAGCGGCCGGTCGCGATCATCATCATGTCGGTGATCGATGTCTGCTTGCGCACATCTATCGTCTTGATGTCGAGCGCCTTCATGTCTTCGAGCGCGTTTATCAGTTTTTCAGCAGTTTTCTTAGGGGTCATGAGTTCTCGGGGTAGATTTTATTATCGTGTATGTAGGTCAGTACCTTTTCCGGCAACAGGAAGGTGGGGTCCTGTCCTGCCAGCAGCAGGCTACGTATCCGGGTTGATGAGATTGCCAGCAACGGGATCTGTACCTTCAATATCCTGCCTGCCGGTGCCTTATGGATGTCCGCCACATTATTGGTGTGTCTGGTGGCGTATAAATCTGCCACCGGTCCGGTTTCTGCACCATCGTCCGTCTCCGGTCTGGTCGCCACGATAATATGAACCTGCTCCGGAATCAATTCCCATTGCTTCCATTGATGAAAATTACGGAAGGCATCGATGCCCATGATCAGACAGACGGGCCTTGCCGGATGCTGGCGACGATATTCGGTGACGGTATCAATCGTCCATGATGTGGCATCGCGCCGGATTTCAATATCATCAACTTGTAATCGTGGCACGCCAGCGGTGGCCAGGCGTAACATCTGCAAGCGTTGTTCGGCGCTGGCATGGATGCCTCCCCGGTGTGCGGGTTTGTGCAAGGGCACCAGATTGACCTGGTCCATGCCTACCGCCTGCAGACATTCGAGAGCGAGGCGCAGATGACCGGAATGTACCGGGTCGAACGTGCCGCCCAGAATTCCGAGTGGACCGTTCATCAGGTTGTCCCACACAGCCGGTTCGCGCGCGGTGTGTTCGGTCTATTTCCTGATATGGCCATTACCAATCACGATATACTTCTGTGAGGTCAGGCCTTCGAGGCCGACCGGGCCGCGTGCATGGAACTTGTCCGTGCTGATACCGATCTCGGCACCCAGCCCGTATTCAAAGCCATCGGCAAACCGGGTTGAGGCGTTGACCATGACCGAACTGGAATCGACCTCGGAGAGAAAGCGTCTGGCGTGGACCAGGTTTTCTGTCACGATCGCATCTGTGTGTTTTGAGCCGAAGCGGTCTATATGTTCCAGTGCCTGATCCAGACCACTGACGATACGCAGGGACAGGATCGGTGCCAGATATTCGGTCGCGTAATCCTCTTCGGTGGCCAGTTTGATGTCGGGCAGGATCCTGGCGGATTGTTCACAACCACGGATTTCCACCCCGGCGCTGGCGAACAGTGGCGCCAGTCTGGTCAGCACGGCAGGCGCGATCGATTCGGCAACGAGCAGACATTCCATCGCATTGCAGACGCCATAACGATGGGTCTTCGCATTGATGGCGATATCAACGGCCTTGTCCAGGTCCGCACTGTCATCGATATAGACATGACAGATACCGTCCAGATGTTTGATGACCGGCATCTTTGCCTGTTCACTGACGAGCTGGATGAGGCCCTTGCCACCCCGCGGAATAATGACATCGACATATTCGGGCATCTGTAACAGCAAACTGACGGCGGCGCGATCAGTCATCTCGATTACCTGTACGGCGTCTTCGGGCAGTCCGGCCTGTTTCAGGCCCTGACGAATAAAGCCGGCAATCGCCTGGTTCGAATGGATGGCCTCCGAGCCACCACGCAGGATGGTCGCATTGCCGGACTTCAGACACAGCCCGGCGGCGTCCGCCGTCACATTTGGTCTCGACTCATAGATGATGCCCACCACACCGAGCGGTACACGCATCCGGCCGACCTGGATGCCAGTGGGCCGGAATTTCATGTCAGTGATCTCGCCGATCGGGTCGGCCAGTGCAGCGATCTGTTCGAGGCCTTCTGCCATCGCATTGATACGCGCCGGGTTCAGCTCCAGCCGGTCGAGCATGGCCGGTTCAATATGGTTATCTCTGGCTGCTGTGAGGTCGAGTGCATTCGCCTGCATCAATGCCGCCACTTCGGCACGCAGGATCGCAGCGATATGGATCAGCGCGGCGTTTTTTGCGGCCGTTGAAGCCTGTGCCATCAGTTGTGCTGCACTACGGGCGCGTTGTCCGGTTTGGGTAATGTATTGTTTTACGTTCATAAGTTCAGTATCCACCGGACCTGACCGGCGGACAGCCGGGCGGGTCAGTTGTTTGTGCCGGGATGCAGCTTGATGCCCGCAAACCGGAACAGCAGGTTTTCCATCAGTTCCCAGGGATTGCGTTTTACCGCACCCTTGAGTGACTTGTCTATCAATACCGCCTCGGCGAGCAGTGTATCCAGCTGGCGTGTATCCAGTCGGCCGAGTACCTTGTTGATGGCGGTCTGCCGCTGGTTCCAGATCCGGTAGTCCTCGAACACCTTGTCCTTTCTGGCCCCGTTGGCAATCAGGGCTGCGATCGCACACAGGCGGCGCAACTCCCACATTATAGCCCCAAACAGGCCGATAGGCTCGACACCTTCCTGACGCAGGCCGCGTAACATGCCTGCAATGCGTGCCGCATCGCCCATCTGAGCGTACTCCAGCAGCATAAATACACCAAACCGGGTGCTGTCACTTACGCTGTCCTGAACCTGTTGCAGCGATATTTCCTCACCCTCAGCCAGCAGACACAGTTTGTCTATCTCCTGGCGGGCAGCGAGCAGGTTGCCCTCGGTACGTTGTGCAATCAGCGTGGCGGCAGCACGGTCGATGCGTTTACCCTGCAGTTTCAGGCGCGCGATGATCCAGTCCGGCAACTTTGACGGCTCCACCGGCCAGATCTGCATGATAGCCCCGATCTGATCGATCGCCTTGTACCAGCGGCTCTGCTGGCTGCGCTTGTCGATCTTTTCCATTGTAATCAGCAGGGTGGTGTCCGGTGTCGGACGCTCCGCCCAGCGGGCCAGCGCCTCGCTACCTTCCTTGCCGGGTGACTGATCATTCATGCGCAATTCGATCAGCCGGTTGGTCGCAAACAGAGACATTGAGGCACTTTCCTCAAACAGCTGGTTCCACGCAAAGCCTTTGTCGACTGACAGGACGGTGCGTTCGGCACCGGTGCGTCTGGCGGCGGCGCGGATCTGATCACTTGCCTCCTGCATCTGTAGTGGTTCATCACCACTGAGCACATAGATCGGCACGAGGCCGGAGCGTTGCAGGTGCGAGTGGAGTTGATCCGGATTCAGGCGCATCAGTTACGTGTCAGTGCGGCCAGTCGCCGGATGATTTGCGAGGCGGCCTGGCGCGACATCTCCTGTTCGAGCACACGTTGTTCCGTTACCGACCCCAGCACTGCCTCATCATCAAATGCATAATCACGGGTGATACGTATCAGTTGTCCTGATAACAGTTCATTACGGTCCTTGTCTGCCACTGTCATTTTTACCGTCAGAGTCAGCTGATATTCCTCTATCTTGCCGGTTATGGCCGAGACGCTCAGTATCGCCTTGTTCATATACTGTTCAGAGACGACCAGGCTGTAGTCCGCTGCATCAGAGGCCGGTGCAATCCGGGTACCGGAGGCCTCCAGCAGGGAGCGGACCTCGGTGCCGACCCCGGGCGCGCCGCTGTCGGTAACGGTGATGCTGGATATGCCGGTAATGCCATAACCCTGCGAACCTCGCAGATGAAACCCGCAGGAGGTTGTCAGCAGTAACAGGGCAAGCAGTAGCGCATAATGCAGTTTCATGTCAGCAGTTCACATAATTCGGTATAGCACCGCAGGATAAGGTCATGTGGAGCGACATACAAGCGCATAATCGGCAACATCAGATGACTATGTTGACCAGTCGACCGGGTACGACGATGGTCTTTTTGATCGGCTTGCCGTCGATGAAGCGGATCACATTTTCATTGGTCATCGCGGCGGATTTTATCTGATCTTCTGCCGCATCGATTGCTACCGTAATCTTCGCGCGCAACTTGCCGTTTACCTGCACAATCAACTCGATCTCGTCACGCCGGAGCGCATCACTGTCAGCCTCGGGCCAGCGTGCATCCATGATCAAACCAGTGTGTCCGCTCAGTTGCCAGAGGTTCTGGGTGATGTGCGGGACGATCGGTGACAACAACAGCAGGGTCATTTGCAGACCCTCACCGACGATGGCGCGGTCATTACTATTGTTGCCCTCAAGCCGGGTCAACGTGTTGATCAGTTCCATCACCGCCGCAATCGCTGTATTAAAGGTAAAACGCCGGCCGATATCATCATCCACCTTGGCCACGGTTTCGTGGATCTTGCGACGGGCAGCACGCTGCTCCTCCGTCAGTGCGGTTCTGTCGAGTGCAGGTGCCGGTCCGCCGGCCAGATGGTCGGTGGCAAATTTCCACAACCGTTTGAGAAAGCGGAACGCGCCCTCAACGCCGGAGTCTGACCATTCCAGTGTCTGTTCCGGTGGTGAGGTAAACATCATGAACAGCCTTGCGGTGTCTGCACCATACGTGTCTATCAGTGATTGCGGGTCGACGCCGTTGTTTTTGGATTTTGACATCGTCCCGATACCGCCTGACTCGATCGCCGAGCCATCGGCCTTCAGTACGGCGCCGGTACGCTGGCCATTTTCATCACGCGTGATCTCGACCTCGCTCGGATTGAAATACTGGAGGCGTCCGCTGTCGGTCTTGCGGAAAAAGATTTCATTCAACACCATGCCCTGCGTGAGCAGATTCGAGAACGGTTCAGTGATGTCAACGAGTCCGAGCTCATGCATCACCTTGGTCCAGAAACGCGAATACAGCAGGTGCAGGATCGCATGTTCGATACCGCCGATATACTGGTCGACCGGCATCCAGTATTTGCTGCGTGCGTCGACCATCAGCTCGCCCTGATCATTGCAGCAGAAGCGCAGGTAATACCAGGAGGAGTCGACAAACGTGTCCATCGTGTCGGTCTCACGGCGTGCCGGTTTGCCACATTGCGGACAGGTACAGTTCAGGAACGACGGGTCCTTCGCCAGCGGATTACCGCTGCCATCCGGTACCAGATCTTCCGGTAACCTGACCGGTAACTGGTCGTCCGGCACAGGGACCACACCACAGTGCTCACAGTGGATGAGCGGTATCGGGCAGCCCCAGTAGCGCTGACGTGATATACCCCAGTCGCGCAGACGGTACTGGGTGCGTTTCTTCCCGAGGCCCTTGTCCGCGAGTGTCGTCGCAATCATGTCAACCGCCGACTGGAACAGCAGCCCGGAATAGTCACCCGAGTTGACCGTGAGGCCATGTTCGATATAGGCCTCCGTCAGTGGCAGTGTCAATTCACCTTCAACCGGTTTGACCACCTGTTTGATCGGCAACTTGTAGCGGACGGCAAACTCAAAGTCGCGCTGGTCGTGTGCAGGTACGGCCATGACCGCACCTTCGCCATATCCCATCAGTACATAATTGGCGACCCACACCGGCAGCTGGTCACCGGTCAACGGGTGCAACACAAACAGACCGGTATCCATGCCCTTCTTTTCCTGGGTGGCGAGATCCGCCTCCATCACCGCACCGTGTTTGCATTCCTCTATAAAGGCGGCCAGTACCGGATTCGACTGTGCCGCCTGCCGGGCGAGCGGGTGTTCCGCCGCGACCGCGACATAGGTTGCCCCGAGCAGTGTGTCTGCACGGGTGGTATATACCTTTAATACAGAATCACTGTTCGCGACTGGAAAACCGATCTCGACGCCTTCACTGCGGCCTATCCAGTTTGCCTGCATCGTCCTCACCCGTTCCGGCCAGCCCGGTAGCTGGTCCAGACACTCCAGCAGGTCATCGGCAAACGCGGTTATGCGCAGGTAATACATCGGGATCTCGCGTTTCTCGACCAGTGCACCGGTGCGCCAGCCACGCCCGTCGATTACCTGTTCATTGGCAAGTACGGTCTGGTCGATCGGGTCCCAGTTGACCGTACCGGTGGTCTGGTAGGCAAGGCCCTTCTCAAGCATGCGCAAAAACAGCCACTGGTTCCACTTGTAATAATCTGGCTGGCAGGTGGCCAACTCGCGGTCCCAGTCGATCGCAAAACCGAGCGCGAGCAACTGCTTTTTCATATAGGCGATATTGTCATGCGTCCAGCGCGAGGGCGGCACATTGTTCGACATCGCCGCGTTCTCCGCCGGCAGGCCAAAGGCATCCCAGCCCATCGGCTGCAACACGTTCTTGCCGTGCATGCGGTGATAACGCGAGATAACGTCACCAATGGTGTAGTTGCGTACATGGCCCATGTGCAGCTTGCCGCTGGGGTAGGGGAACATACACAGGCAGTAGAACTTTTCCTTGTCCGGGTCTTCAGTGACCTTCAGGGCGCTGGTCTGTTGCCAGAGTTGTTGTACTTCCGTCTCGATCTGGCGCGGGTTGTATCGGCTTTCCATTGAATCGTGTGGTTCCTGTGCTATCGGTAAATTCCAGCGTGCAAGGATACAGCAGTGGACTTGCACCGAACAAGCAAACAGGTACCAAACCGGATCAAAAAAAGACGGACCCGGACAAGCTAATCCGGGCCCGTTTCGGAGGACAATCCGCCCGGGATGCTCCCGGGGAAGACTGTGTTCTATTGAGCCGTGGTGTTCCCCACGGTCAGCAGATCCTTGTTGGTTTCGACCAGTGACGGGCCGATACCATCTATTTCGGTCAGTTGGGCCACAGACTTGAATGGTCCGTTCTTTTCACGCCAGGCAATAATCGCATCGGCGCGCTTTTCTCCCACGCCCTTGATCTGCATCAGCGTCTGTTTATCAGCGGAGTTGATATTGACAGGATCGGCAGCGGCCAGATTCAGGCTCAATACCAGTAACGTCATCATCGCCAGTTTCTTTAATGTTTCCATTGTGATCTCCTTGTTGGGTTCCATAATCCATTGTTTCCATGAACTTCAAACTGCGGGCAGATAGTACCCGTAGACGGCGGACGCGAACATACCGCAAAAAGGGGATATTGAAAGTGGTGCTAGTGGTTAGCAGGTAGAAGACCTGGACGAACTCACAGGCTGTAAGGGTAGTCCAGATTACTTGTGCTAGACCGTGTGCCGCATGGGCTAGCGGCGGGTTAAGGAGCCGCTAGCGCCCGGTACATGGATGTACCGGGCTGGACTTTCGAGCGGAGCGGGACGCGCAGCGAAGAAAGCGGCACCCGAGCCTACATGGACGTATTTACGGCGTGTCTTGCACAAGTAATGTGGACTGCCCCACATGCATGGGAGTGGGGCAGTCCAAAATCAGCTTAGAACCGAACGTTCAGATCCAGTTGCAGCAGATCCTGTTCAGAGCCGGTAGTGTCCTGCTCACTCAGGTAATAATTCACACCGAGCAGCACATTTTTCATGATCGCATATTCGACCAGAAACTCATGGCCCCGTACGCCGGTGCGTCCTTCATAGCGATCGGCGTCCGGCAGGAAGTCCGGCCAGCTGTTACGCTCCAGTCGTGCGTAGTTATAACGGAACGACCACAGCTGATACGCGCCCTTGAAGCCGAGCAGATAGCCGGTCTCATCGTCAGTAGCGGTATCACTGTTTTCCACCAGTTCACCCACCAGACTGAAACGGGTGCCCTCAGCAATCAGGTTCTGCAGACCTATTTCACCAGCGACATTATAGATACCGCTGAAACCGAAATCGGTGTTGTAGCCGGTGGTCGGGAATGACCCGGCTGCAATATTGTCTTCAAAACTGTAGTAAGTGCCCGCCAGACTGGCAAACAGACTGTCTGCACTGTAGGACTGACCAAGTTGCAGAAATGCCAGGTACGGGTCCTTGTCACTGGTACGTTTTTCTTCCATTACCCACAGACCGGCATTGGCGAAGGAGGTGCCGAGGTCAGACTTGTAGGTAAAATTGGCAGAAACGCCTTCCGGGTTTACATCGGTGTCCCAGATCAGGTCGGATACCGTATACAGATAACCGGCCATCCTGAACTTGCCGCCGATCAGCTTCAGCGTATCATTCACCTGATATTGCGCATAACCGTAATCCAGATTGACCGGTTTCTTGGTAAAGGAGTCGGCAAACGACTGGTTGGTTGAACGCGCGTCAGTGGCGCCACTGGCAAGTCCGGCACCGACTTCCCAGCCGGCTGTCGGCTGGGCGGTGATACCAAGGCGGTAGCGTACCCGGCCCCGGTCACGACCGAGACCCGGTTTTTCCTGCTCGTCCTGGTAGCGCACGCGCACATCACCCTTCATTACGATGGTGTCGGTCCAGCTGGTGCTGGCCGGTTTGACCGGGACCACGGCAACCGGTGCGGCGGCGGGTGGTTTAACTGATTCGGGCTGGGCAGCGACGACGGCCGGTTTTTCATCCTCGGCGGCGGCTTTTTGTAACAGCTCGAATTCTTCCTCGGTGATACTCCCCTTGTTTTTCAGTATCTGGATCAGTTCCATCAGTGCGGAGTTGGCGGCAGAGGCCTGGAACGGCACAGACCCGAAGGTCAAAATCAGTATTAGCAGCCCCAGCTGCCGGGTTCGATATGAGAGCACGATATTCTCCTGTTATTCGCCTGTGATGCGCGGGCGCAGAATATGACACAATTATGACAGTACTGTTACAATCGTGCGTATTCCATATTAACGGACTGTAGTGGATACGACCCTGTAACAGTTTATACATACTAATTTAATCAAAATGTCACATTTACCGGATTAAATACCAATGTGCCCGATTACACCGTCAAGATGAAAGAACGCATACTCGTTGTCGAGGATGAAGCCGCGATCCGTGAGATGCTCGGTTACGCCCTGATGAAGGAGGGCTATATCTTTGAGGAGGCGGCTGACACCGAGGCCGCTCGCCTGGTCATAGAACGACGCAAACCGGATCTGATCCTGATGGACTGGATGTTGCCCGGTACCAGCGGGATAGAGTATGCAAGGCGCTTGCGTACGAATGTTGAGACCCGCGACATTCCCGTGATCATGTTGACCGCCCGGGGAGATGAAACCGACAAGGTCCGCGCTCTTGATATCGGATCGGATGATTACATCACCAAACCGTTTTCAACCAAGGAACTGCTGGCAAGGATACGTGCTGTCATCCGCCGTACCTCACAGAAAGAAACGCTGGATATTGTCGAGATCGCCGGCCTGCGACTCGACCCGGAAACCTGTCGGGTCAGCGCCGGTGAAAGCATCATTGATATCAGCCCGACTGAATTCCGCCTGCTGCATTTTTTTATAAAACATCCGGAAAAGGTCTATAATAGGACCCAATTACTCGATCAGGTCTGGGGCCAGAATGTCTACGTGGAAGAACGGACTGTCGACGTCCACATCCGCCGGCTGCGCAAAACGCTGGAGCCGTTTGGTTTCGATAAATACATCCAGACTGTCAGGAGTTTTGGTTACCGTTTCTCCCTCAAATAAGCCTGTACACGATTGTTGCCGATGAGACAGGATTTATATCGTATAACCGCTGTCCTTGCAATTTCCGTTGCCATTGGCCTGTTGAGTGGTCACCTCTATTTCTGCTTGTTTATCGGTGTGCTGGCCTACGGTTACTGGGAATACACAACACTGCTCGGTTTGTTGCACTGGATGCGGCGGAGTAAATTTTCAGAACCCCCGCATGTCCCCGGTGTACTGGAGGCGATAGCGCGTCAGTATGATTATTTACGCGACCATCACCGTAAACAGAAGAAGAAGCTTGCCAGTTACCTGAAACGATTCAAGGAGGCCACCCAGGCCTTGCCTGACGCGGTCGTCGTGCTCGGCAAAAATGACGAGATTGAATGGGCCAACAGCAAGGCCGGTGAGTATCTCGGTATCCGCAATCCACAGGACCGCGGACAACGACTGGTTAACCTGTTCCGCCATCCCAGCGTGGTCAACTTCATGAAAGAGACCCGGGAGGCCGGCCAGGTCCGGGAAAAAAGTCTCGACCTGGTTTCCCCGGTCAACAAGGACGTGCATCTGGAGCTGCGGGTGGTTTCATATGGTGATTTCGGCAAGTTGTTGATGGCGCGCGACATTACCAAGATCTACCGGGTTACTCGTATGCGCACCGATTTTATAGCGAATGCCTCCCACGAATTACGAACTCCGTTGACGGTCATATCCGGTTATCTTGAGTCGTTCGAAGACGGATTTGCTGACGATGAGGTCGAACAGACCCGCGCCAGGATCCGACAGATGCGCAAGCAGACTGAAAGAATGAGCCGTCTGATTGAGGACCTGCTGAAACTGTCCTCACTGGAAACCCGCGAAACTCCAGGTGAGCGTGAACCGGTCAGGCTGCCTGATATGCTGAACAGTATCATTGATGAGGCGAGAGCGATCAGTGGTGAGCAAAAACATGACTTTGTCATCGAGGCAGAGCCGGGACTGTGGATAGAGGGTGATCGTAACCAGATCTACAGCGCGGTATCCAATGTAGTCATCAATGCGGTCCAGCACACACCGGACCAGGGTAAGGTCATGTTACGCTGGTACGCAGATGATGAGGGTGCCGTGTTCGAGGTAACGGATACCGGTGAAGGGATCGAAGCCGAGCATATCCCCCGGTTGACCGAACGGTTTTATCGGGTAGACCGGGGACGATCGCGAGAAAAGGGCGGGACCGGTCTTGGGCTTGCCATCGTCAAACATATACTGGCAAGACACAATGCCCGACTTGAGATTGAGAGCAGCCCCGGTACAGGCAGTACCTTCCGCTTCCGGTTCCCGGCAAACCGGGTATTACGCAGGGACGTTATACCCGCGAGGCCGGAGATGGTGCGATGAATGACAGTGATATTCTGCCGCTGTCATATTATTTTAATAATAGTGTCATATTTTGGTAATGACCCCGGCCAACAATGCCGTTGTTACCTGAATATTGCTTAACTGGAGAAACGGATTGATGAAAAACCCCATGAAAAAAATCGCTTTTTTATTTCTGCTGCTGTCAGGGACTGCTTACGCGGCAGATGACCTTGACCCCGCACTGGCCGAGTATTCAAAACAGAGCGGTATTTCCGGTACTATCATCAGTGTAGGTTCAGATACGCTGGCCAACCTGATGACCCTGTGGGCAGAGGAATTCAAACGCCTGTATCCGAATGTGAATATCCAGATCCAGGCGGCCGGTTCTTCCACGGCCCCACCGGCACTGACCGAGGGCACGGCAAATCTGGGGCCGATGAGCCGGATGATGACCCAGGGCGAGATTGCCGCATTCGAAGGACACCATGGCTACAAGCCGACAGCGATCGGTGTGGCTATCGACGCACTGGCCGTGTATGTGCACAAGGACAACCCGATCAAGGGGATGACCATTGCCGAGGTGGATGCGGTGTATTCCGCCACGCGTAAATGTGGTCATCCGGCAGACATAACCAACTGGGGTCAGCTTGGGCTTGATGCCAGCTGGGCCGCCCGCCCTATCCAGCTGTATGGCAGAAACTCGGTCTCCGGCACCTACGGGTATTTCAAGGAATTTGGCCTGTGCAAGGGTGATTTCAAGAATACCGTGAATGAACAGCCGGGTTCGGCCTCGGTCGTGCAGGGCATAACCAAATCGATAAATGCGGTTGGTTATTCAGGTGTAGGTTACAAGACGTCCGGTGTCAGGGCCGTACCTCTGGCAAAAAAAACCGGTGAGGCGTATATCGAGGCCACAGCCGACAATGCAATTGCAGGGAGATACCCGCTTTCCCGTCTGTTGTATATATATGTAAACAAACACCCGAATAATCCGTTATCCCCTCTGGAGATGGAGTTTGTCAAAATGGTCATGTCGAAGACCGGGCAGACGGTCGTATTGAAGGACGGCTATATACCCCTGCCAGCCGCGCTCGCTGAAAAACAGCTGGGTCTGGCCAAGTAGTCTCCCCTTCCGGACGGACCGGCGGTCCGGCCAATTCGCGACGTGCCCTGGGTATCACAGATAAACAGGGCACGTTTTTGCTTTTCCCGGCAGGCGTGTTTAAACTGAAAATACTATGATCCGTATATCAGACATTGCAGGTAGACTGGTACATGACCAGACCGTGCAAAACCGTGTCCTCCGGGGTATTGAGCTGCTGCTCGTGTTATTTATAGCGGTTATGCTGGCCCGGCTGATCCTCGATCTGATACCGCCCGTTGCCGAGGTGGACACCGGCCTCGCGGGTGTATCTTCCCAGGATAGTCAAAATGGCCGGTCTGCACAGGTACGCAGTATTGAGGCAATTTCCATATCTCCAGTATTGAAGCGGATGTTTGGAGACGCGGACGCCACCGCTGTTCCCGTGGAAGTTTCCGAACAATCCTTACAACAGACCCCCCTGAATCTGGTGTTGAAGGGAATACTGGCCGATCAGGGCACACAGAACAGATATGCACTGATTTCGGCCAGCGGTCAGAAGGAAAAGGTCTACCGGACTGGCGAACAGGTGGAAGGCGCCGAGATAATCCGGATTGAACCACGGCGGGTGGTTATACGCAGGAACGGGATCACCGAGGCACTGAATCTGGTGGCGAGAAAACTGTCAGGTGATGCGGACAAGCCTCTCGCCCAGGCCCGGTTTAATCTACCGGGTCAGATCGTCAGGATCAGCGATACTGAAAGGATGATTACCCGGGCCACACTGGAACAACATATGAAAAACCTGCCTGCATTATTAATGCAGGCAACGGCGGTACCGCAGATAGAAAATGGCCAGCAGACCGGTTTTCGTATCGTCAGCCTGAAGCAGGGCAGCGTATTCGAGCAGCTTGGGCTGCGCCAGAACGACATTATCAATTCCGTAAATGGCAAACCGGTCCGGAATGGTGAGGAGGCGCTGGGGGCGTATCAGGCCCTCGCATCAACGACACAATTTCGCATCGGCGTGTTACGGGGTGGCAGTAATATCAATCTCAATTTTTCAGTTCAATAACCAGGATGGCCGATGAAAAACCGTAAACCAACCCGCTGCGTGCTGTCGTTGCCAGGTCTGGTGCTGCTTGGAATGATGCTGGCGGGCCCGCAGAGGGTCCATGCCCAGCAGGTCAGTTTTGACTTTGAGGAGGCTGACCTGCGTACAGTCATCCAGGCGGTTTCCGAATTTACCGGCAAGAATTTTCTGGTGGACCCGCGCGTACAGGGCAAGGTTACCGTGGTGGCACCTACACCATTAACTGTGGAGCAGGCTTACAAGGTGTTTCAGTCCGTGCTTGAGGTTAACGGATTTGTCACTGTGGATGCCGATGGGGCGGTCAAGATAGTACCGGCCGAGGAAGGCAAGGTCCGTGATACCAGTGTGTACAGTGATGACCCACAACCGGCCGGTGATGACATGCAGACCCGGATCATCCAGCTTGAACACGTGAATCCGGAACGACTGGTTCCGGTGTTGCGGCCGTTGGTACCGGCCTATGGGCACCTCGCGGCCGACTCCGAATCCTCCTCATTGATCATCACTGATCGGGCCTCGAATGTGGATCGCATTGTAAGCATTGTGAACCGGCTGGATCGGCCCTCACAGAATGGTGAGCTGGAGGTTATTACGCTGACGAATGCATCCGCAGCTGAAATGGCGGCGTTGCTCGGGCGACTGTATCCCGTACTGCCGGCAGAACAAACGGCGATCAGTGCCGGTGTCATGGTCATTGAAGATCCGCGCACCAACAGTCTGGTGATCAAGGCCGATGTCTCTACCCGCAGTGAGATTCGCAAGCTGCTCGCCGATCTGGATCAGCCTGCGGAGAACAACGGTGATACCCAGGTCATATTTCTGAATAATGCCGATGCGGAAAACCTGGTCGAGGTATTACAGGGGACGATAAATTCGGCAGCGGAACAACAGGCCAGTGCCACACCACTGCCGAAGATGTCCATCAAGGCAGATACCGATACCAATGCGCTGATCGTGCAGGCCTCAAAATCGGAGTTTAATAAAATCCGCCAGGTGATCGAGACTCTGGATGTGCGGCGCTTGCAGGTGTATGTCGAGGCGTTGATTGCCGAGGTATCAGCCGATGTCGCCCGGGAATTCGGGATCCAGTTACAGACCGCTGATGGTCTGCGCAATGACAATAGCGGGGTGATAGGCAGTACCGGTTTTGATGTTGGTACCCGTATCCAGGACGTGATCACCAATCCGTTATCTACCGGTGCCGGACTCAGTATCGGATTTATAGACGGCACAGTGGTGCTGCCGGACGGTACCGAGGTGGTCAATCTGCTCGGGCTGGCCCGTGCGCTGGAAAGCCAGAGTGATGCGAACATCCTGTCGACACCGAATATCCTGACGATGGACAACCAGGAGGCACAGATCGTGGTTGGCCAGAATGTCCCGTTTGTTACCGGCGCGTATAGCCAGACGGCAACGGCCGGGACACTGAACAACCCGTTCCAGACGATAGAGCGCAAGGACGTTGGCCTGACACTGCGGATCAAGCCGCAGATCACAGAAGGCAGTGCTATCAAGATGGAGATCTATCAGGAGGTCTCCAATGTCGCGCAACGTGGCGAGGCACAGGACATTGTGACCAACACACGTTCATTGAAGACGACCGTGGTCGCTGAAAACAATCGCATGCTCGTACTCGGAGGACTGATACAGGAAGATACCACGCAGAACCGGCAAAAGGTGCCACTGCTCGGTGACATCCCGATCCTCGGCAACCTGTTCCGTTATCGCAGTAATAAACGTACCAAGACCAACCTGCTGGTATTCCTGCGACCACGCATCGTGCGCGGATCGGAGGACATGGACGAACCGACCCGGCGCAAATATGAATACCTTGATGAGCTGACCAGCAAGCCGGTATCCGGAAAGCCGGCGATAAAATCGCCACCGCTGGAAGAGTGGGAATATGTCAGTCCTGCCAACTCTCCGGTAACTGATCCCGCCCCTGCGGCCCCGCAACAATGAACAGCCCGGCTGGCAAGGTGCTGGCTATGGACAACAGCAAGGTCCTCGCAGCTGTTGATACGCCAGCAGACCCGGGGCAGGCGGCCAACCCCCTGTCGGCGTTGCATGAACGTGCCCGGCAACTGGGCTGGACCTGCGATGAACATCCGGATATCAGCCGGCTCGATCAGTCGTTTGCAGCCACACTTGGATTTGGTCAATCGCGACGCCTCGGCATTTTGCCCGCCTATCGTGAAGCAGACTTTACGGTCATCTGGGTGCGTGCCGATGTGAACTTTGATACCTGGCTTGAAGTACAGGCCGAGTTTGGTAATGGCCTGCATCCGGTACTGGTAAGTGATGCGGCATTTAACCGCGCCCTGCAACGGGCCTTTGAACGCACCGGTGCAGCAGCGGATGTCGTGGAAGATCTGGGTGATTCTGTTGATCTGGAGACTGCCTCTGCCGCCTTGCCCGAGGACCTGCTTGATAACCAGGATGATGCACCTATCATCCGTTTGTTGAATGCGGTGATGACGCAGGCGATTGAGGAAGGTGCCTCCGATATCCATGTCGAGCCATTCGAATCCCGTATGGTTATACGTTATCGCGTCGATGGCATCCTGCGGGATGTGGTAGAACCGCCGCGCGCACTGGCAGGACGTATCGCCGCCAGGATCAAGGTAATGGCGCGTCTGGATATTGCCGAGCGTCGTGTACCGCAGGACGGGCGCATCAGCCTGAGACTGGCAGGCCGGATGGTCGATGTGCGTGTGTCCACCCTGCCCACCTATTACGGTGAAAGGGTCGTCATGCGTATCCTGGAAAAGGAGCAGGGGCCGTTGACGTTGCAACAGATTGGTATGCCCTCCGACATCCGTGCCGGGTTTACCGATCTGATTCGTTCACCCCATGGCATCTTTCTGGTGACCGGGCCGACCGGTTCCGGCAAGACCACGACACTGTACGCGGCCCTGCAGCAGGTACGCAGCGCCGAGGTGAATATCATTACGATAGAAGATCCGATTGAATATGAACTGCCCGGTGTCGGCCAGATACCGGTCAACACCAAAACCGGCATGAGTTTCGCGCGCGGCCTGCGCGCGGTGTTACGTCAGGACCCGGATGTGATCATGGTCGGTGAGATTCGTGATCTGGAGACTGCCGAGGTCTCGGTACAGGCCAGCCTGACGGGACATCTGGTCTTTTCCACCTTACATACGAACGATGCAGCAGGCAGTATCACCCGCCTGGTGGATATGGGCGTGGAGCCGTATCTGGTGGCCTCCAGTCTGCTCGGTGTGATGGCGCAACGGCTGGTACGCAAGCTGTGTGTGACCTGTCGTAAACCACATGCAGCGGATGAGGCCGAACGCGAACTACTCGGTGTGACCGGCAACAAACCGGTGACGATGTATTATCCGGGTACCTGCGAGTCCTGTGGTTTTACCGGATACCGTGGGCGTACCGGAATTTATGAACTGATGATCGTGGATGAGGCAATCCGCCAGTTGATACATGACAATCGCGGTGAACAGGAATTACGCAGGCTGGCCCGTGAACGGGGTATGCGCAGCCTGCGTGCAGACGGAATCGCCAGGGTCCTTTCCGGTGATACCAGTCTGGCCGAGGTACTGCGGGTAACCCAGGTTTGATATGGCCGCCTTTGAATACCGCGCACTTGATGCGAACGGACGTTCCCGCAAGGGCGTACTGACCGGAGAGTCGCCGCGCCAGGTCCGTGCCTGGTTACGTGGTCAGGGCATGTTTCCTCTGGAGGTACAGGAGGTAGCGGAGCAGGGAGTCTCGCAGGGTATGGCCTGGTCGGGACGTGCGGTCTCTGCGGCAGACCTGGCACTGATGACACGCCAGCTGGCCACGCTGGTCCGTGCGGGCATGCCGCTGGAGCAGGCCTTGCGTGCGCTGGGCGAACAGGTAGGTCGTCGCCAGTTACAATCTGTCATTACCGGAGTGCGTGCGCATATTACGGAAGGACTCTCGCTGGGCGAGGCCTTGTCGCGGTTTCCGGCCACGTTTCCCCAGGTTTACCGCGCGATGGTCGAGGCCGGAGAGGCCAGCGGGCGGCTGGACGAAATCCTGGATCGGCTCGCTGACTATACGGAGGAACAGCAATACCTGCGTCAGAAACTCGGTATCGCGCTGATCTACCCGGTATTGCTGACACTGGTTGCGATTGCGATCGTCACGACCTTGCTTGCCTACGTTGTCCCCGAGGTGATCCGGGTGTTTGAACAGACCGGTCAACAATTACCCCTGTTGACGCGTGGTTTGATCGTATGCAGTGATTTTGTCCGCAACTATGGCGTGTATGTGGCAGTGGCCATCGTGGCACTGGTCGCCGTACAGGCGTGGTTGTTGCGGCGCCCGGCAGTGCGTTTCCAGCGTGACCGGTTTTTGACCCTGTTGCCGTTCATCAATCACCTGTTGCGGACGATACATACGGCCCGCCTGTCCCGGGTGTTGGCGATCCTGACCGGTAGTGGAGTGCCCTTGCTGGAGGCACTGCGTATCGGTGCACAGGTGATCGGCAATGTGCCGGTACGCGATGCCGTGTTTGAGGCGGCGGTAGCGGTGCGTGAAGGCGGACGCCTGCATGAATCGTTAAAACGGTCCGGTTATTTTTCACCGCTGTTTGTACATATGATCGCCAGTGGTGAGGACAGTGGTGAACTGGACAATATGCTGGACCGTGCCGCCACCCATCATGAACGTGAGCTGGCATCAACAGTCGCGGCGGCGACAGCGTTGATAGAACCGTTGCTGATCCTGCTGATGGGCGGCATTGTACTGGTCATCGTACTCGCAATATTGTTACCGATATTCGAGCTGAACCAGCTGGTAGGTTTATAGGCAGGACGACTGCAAGATCAAAGGAGACAGAGACGTGAACAGAATGAATACCGCTTGCCGCAGACCTGGCAGGGCCATGCGTGGTTTTACCCTGATCGAGTTGATGGTCGTTGTGGTCATCCTCGGCATACTCGCGGCCGTGGTGGTGCCGAGGGTAATGGACAGACCGGAACAGGCGCGCATCAGTGCGGCACAAAGCAATATCCGTGCTATTCGCTCTGCGCTGGACATGTACAAACTGGACAACCACAACTATCCATCCACGGATCAAGGCCTGCAGGCCCTGTCAGAGCGACCGACCTCTGAGCCGGTGCCGCAAAACTGGAACCGCTATATGGAAAAGGTGCCGCAGGATCCGTGGGGCAAACCGTTTCTGTATCTGCAGCCGGGCAAACACGGCGATGTTGACGTATTCAGTCCCGGCCCGAACGGTCGCAGTGGTGATACGGATGATATCGGTTCCTGGGATCTGTGAGACCCGTTTCCGCTGACAACAAATCGGGGCCGGTACTGTTGCCGGTGGTACGCCGTGAAGGCGGTTTTACCCTGCTTGAATTGCTGGCGGTCATTACCATCATTGCCGTGTTGTCTGGTCTGGTTGTACCTATGCTGGGCAATAATGCCGATCGTGATGCCGCTGCTTCCGCACACAGGCTGGCACAGTTAATCAACCAGGCCCGTGAAGAATCGGTCATGTCTTCCCGCATCTGGCAGGTCCGGTTTGATCCGCTTGAACAGAACTACCGGTTTCTGCAACTGGCCGGTAATGAATTTATCGAAGTATCCATGACACCGTTTGCCGGCGAACACGAACTCGATCAGGCACGACTCGGCAGTCTGGAGATTAACGGTGAACTGGTACCGACCGTGGCCGAGGTGTATCTGTTCCCCACCGGAGAACAGGATACGTTCAGACTGGTAGTGCGCGGCGCTGATAATGAATTTGTGATCGCGATGGGACCGGTGGGAGAAGCCGGGCTGGTTGAACTGTAATGCTGACCCGGCGCAGACTGAATGACGGGTTTACCCTGATTGAGATCCTGGTCGCACTCGCCGTCATGGTTATTGCGATGACCGCCTTGTGGAAAGGACTCGCACAAGGTGTGGCTGTCAGTCAGGGTATGTCTGATCGGGTGGTCGCACGCTGGGTGGCCGAGAACCGTATAGTTGAACGCCAGGTGATGGATGAATGGCCGGACCCACGTGCCTATAACGGCACCGAGCAGATGGGTGGCCGCACCTGGTACTGGCAGGAACAGATTGCAACGACCGGTCAGGACAACCTGCGCAGCATCACCGTCAGTGTCGGGCTGGAGGCAGAAACCGCGTTAATCAATCTGCAGGGATTCCTGCATCGCGCGAACAGGGCACTGTCTGTCGGTAGTCAAGACAGCGGTTCACGAGGTGAAGGATGAGTCGTTATTCCCGCCAGTCCGGCATGACCTTGCTGGAGGTCCTGGTGGCGCTGACCATTTTTATCCTGATTGCCGGTGCCGGTTACACCGGTTTGCAGCAGGCGATCTCCATCGAGGATGGCCTGCAACAACAACGCCAGTTCTGGCGTCGGCTCGACAGTGTGATGGTGTTGATGCAGCAGGATCTCGATCAGGCCCGAAACCTGGGCCAGAGGATTCCGCTGACCTCCACCCGTCCGTTTGCGGGTGCGGGAACAGCGAATACAGGCGCGGAGGGTGAGTTGATGCTGTTTACCCGCGGTGGTCATGCCTCGTATAGCAGCGGTCTGGTCAGCCCGCATCTGCGCGTGGCGTATCGTTTACGTGAGGGCACACTTTACCGTGTCAGCTGGCCGCGCCTGAATATGCCGGAAGATGAGCAGGGTAATGAGGCAGAGTTGACAGCGGATATCGCCAGCTTGCAACTGCGCTACCTGGATAATACGCACCAGTGGAATTCAAACTGGCCGGTGGGATCGGTTACAGCGGCACAATCCGCCCTGCCGCGGGCGGTAGAGCTGACGCTGGAGCTGGATAACGGACAAATCTATAAGCGTGTATTTCATGTCGGCCTTACATATTAAACCCCGGTCCAGGCAGGCCGGTGTGGCGCTGATCACCATCCTGCTGATTGTGGCCTTGCTGACGGCCATCGTCAGTCGGATTGGATTGTCCGGTCAGCTCTGGGTCCGCCAGGTGGAAAATGGCAATGCACTTGCCCGCGCCAGGCTGGCCACAGTGGCGGCCCAATTATGGGTGGCCGACATACTTGAACAGGACACCAATGGCTATGATGCGACCGATGATATGTGGGCGCAGATCTTGCCACCGATACCGGCAGTCTGGGGTATTTTGTCCGGACGTATTGAGGACATGCAGTCGCGATTCAATCTGAATAATCTGATTGATGCTGAAGGCAAGTTAAATGGACAGGCGATGCAACAGTTTGAACGATTGTTGCAGATACTTGAACTTGACACGGGTATCGCCCAGGCGGTGGCTGACTGGATAGATACAGATGGCAGTCCTTCCGGGCCCTGGGGCGCGGAAGATGTGTTTTATATCGGTCTTGCGACGCCGTATTTTGCGGCAAACCGTCCGTTTGAGGATGTGGCTGAACTTCGACTGGTTCGCGGCATCGACAGCGATGTCTGGCAAAAGCTGGCTCCGTTTGTCTCTGCCTTGCCGGAGCCAACTCCTCTTAATGTCAATACGGCCAGCACCGAGGTATTGGCGGCGACGGTGGTCGAATGGGACTTGTCCGGTCAGGCGATGACAATGGCAAAACAATGGGCGGAAGAGATCAGCAAGCAGCCGGTAGCAGACCAGGCCGCACTTGCCGAGCGGCTGCTCGGAGACCGGGAAAAACCGGTCCCGCAGGGCATCTCAACCGTGACCCGCTACTTTATGGCACATACACAGCTGAATTTTGATAATGTTGAATACCGTGTGAGTTCACTCTACCGCCGTAATGAAGGTCAGGCAGAATTGTTAAGACAAAACCGGGAACTGTTATAAATGACGTGCACAGGTAATAATTATTTATGAATATACGTGGCGAATACTGGTGGGTCCGCGTGCATGCGCAAGGGATAGACTGGGCGCAGTGTTATAGCGGTGAGCCCGCCCCGCGTCAGTATGGACAGTCAGACCGGCTGGATAATCTGCCGGCACCGGCCGGTGCCAGGCTGGTGCTGTGCGTGCCGGGTGAGCGTGCCCGTATCCATCGGGTCAACATACCCACCAATAATCGCAAACGCCTGCTCGGAGCCTTGCACTACGCGCTGGAGGATCAGCTGTTACATGATGCGGGCGATTACCATCTGGTGCCCTTGTGGTCTGACCGTGGCGTGTCCGGGATACCGGTTATTGTTAGCGAACATGAATACATCAAAGGCTTGCTGCAACAATGCAGTGCGTCCGGCTGGAACGTCCTGTTGCTGGTACCGGATTATCTGGCGATAGCGACACCCGCGCCGTCCGTGTGGTTTATCGAGGCCAGTGCTGCCCCCTTGTTGCTGCGCAGACCCGGACGTGATGGTGCCGTGTTGCTTGGTGAGATCGGGTCGCAGATCCCCGGCATGTTTTTGCTGGCACTCGAACAGGCAACGCAACATCCGGAAAAACTGATCGTGCGTGTGTGCAATCGTGAACAATACAGGGCAATCACCGGCTGGTCAGAACAGCTGGCATCACGCAATATTCAGCTTGAGATCGTACTGGAAGATACCCCGCGCGGACAGTGGCTCGCACGTCAGCCGTTGCCTGATCAGCAACTCAGTCTGCTGACCGGACCTTACGCTGTTGATGATCGCCAGTGGAAAGACCTGCGCCGGTTTCTGCCGGCAGGCGCGATGCTGGCTGTACTGATACTCGTCAGTATCGTGCATTGGTTTGTTGCCGGGGCCAGATTACAGGCGGAATATGATGAGTTAGAGCAATCGATAAAGGCAACCTATATGCAGGCCTTCCCCGGGACAAATAATCTGGTGGATCCACGTTTCCAGATGGAGCAACAATTACAGGACCTCGCCCGGGGTAACAGCAATGCGGGTAATGGCCAGGATTTTCTGGCGCGCCTGCAGGATATCGCGGATAAGCTCGCCACCAGTCCGGACAGTCAGTTATACAAGGTCAGTTTTGATGGCAACAGTTTCACTGTCGAGGTCAGTGTGCCGGATTATGAAGCGCTCGATCGACTGCAGGGGCAGCTTGCTACCGGGGGGAGTGTTGATATCGAAAATGCAGAGCTGAAGAACGGTCGTGTGTTTGGACGGATCCGTCTGCGAGGTCAGGCATGACAAGCCAACAGCGGTTTATGCAGTGGTGGCAACAGCGTGCACAGCGCGAGAAACTGGCGTTGGCGTCCGCAGTGCTGATTATGGTATTGCTCATAGTGTATTTGCTGGTTGAGCCGATGTTGCTGCGGCGTGCCCAGCTTGAGGCAGATATCCCGCGACTGCGTGAGGACAGTGTCTGGATGCAGGACAGTCTGCTGCAGGTAGAACAACTGCGCGGTGGCAGTACCGCAGAAGGCACAGGCAAGTCTGCGCTGACAATAACACTGGTTGAGGAATTATTACATGCGGCCGGAATCCATACCCAGGTTACCGAGCTGAAGCCGGCGTCCGGACAATCGGTCACCGTACGCTTTGATGCGGTGGCCTTTTCCGGCCTGATGGAATTTCTGTTACAACTGCGTACACGTAGCACCGCCCGTCCGGTGCTGGCCAGTATCAGTCGAATTGCTGATCAGGACGGTATGGTGGAGGCCACGCTGACGATTGCCCCTGCCGGTAGCCAATGACACGATACCGTACGCTACTGGTTTTTCTGTTCATGGTTTTTTTTGCCGGCACGTTAATGGTGAACCTGCCTGCGGATCGTGTGGTTCATGTCTTCCGCAGCAGACTGCCCGAAGGTACCGTCTGGCAGCAGTTGACAGGGACAGTATTCGACTCTGCTTTTACCAATCTCGCAGTTCGTTTACCGAACCATCAGCATCTGCTGATCCATGCTGGCACGCTACAGTTATCGATATTACCGCTGTTGATCGGCCAGGTGAGAATTCAATTCGAATTTGATGCCTATAATGGTGAGATCCGGGGTGTCGCCCTGCTGGACAGATCCGGGTGGCAGTTGAAGGAAATGAAAGGCAGTTTTGCCCTGCAGGCACTGTCTGAACTTCACCCGTTACTCCGTGTGTCCGGCACCAGTGGCAGGGTCGATTTCACTGGCACCGGACTCTCCGGTACCTACGCGGGGCTGCCTGTTTCGGGCAGAATGCAGATGATGTTTGATAACCTCAAGGTCGTCAGCCTCAGTAATCAGCATACACTTGGCGATTACTCGTTATCATTACAGGCATCCACTGCCGGTGGCATACAAGGCGATGTCGCCACCGACTCCACAGTCTCTCTGTTGATTATCAAGGGCAGACTCGCGCTGGAGCCATCAGATCGCCTCATCCGCTTTGATGGCGAGGCCAGTGCCGGTTTAGATGCACCAGACGCAGTCAAAAGTCTGTTGCCATTGCTTGGAGAAATAACAAACGATCGTGCCCACATCCAGTGGCGGACCGGTTATTAGTCTCGTAATACAATAATAACAACACTGCTGTAATACACCCCTGAATACAGTTCGGGGTCCTGTTTGTAACCTGATTGTCATTTTCAGTTAATCATCCTGTCACACACCACCCCTAGTATCCCGCCGGTAAAGAACGGAAATCGCTTCCAAAGCGGTTATCTGGCCACGCTACAAAACCACGGACAAGAGATTGAAGATGAAAGACTTCCAGGCTACCTCGAACAAACCGCAATCACTCAGAAACCTGTTACTCATTATTTTTGCGACTAACTGTATCAGCAACCCGGTATACGCACAGTCCGGTGAAATCGAGGAGCTTGTTGTCCGCGGTCGAGCTGCACTTGAGGGAAGTACGGCATCGGTGCTTAGTATACAGCGCGAGTCGACCACGGTGACCGAGGTGAGTGGTGCGGAAGAATTTTTGCGACTGGGCGACAGCAACGCCGCAGACACACTGCAACGTGTTACCGGTTTGACTGTAGAGGATGACAAGTTTGTCGTTATCCGTGGTCAGCCGCGGCGTTATACGTCCACCTTGTTCAATGGATCACAATTACCCAGTCTGGATCCGATTCAGCAGATTACGCCGCTGGACTTGTTTCCGTCAGGGGTGCTCTCGAGTATCGCCGTGCAGAAGGCCTATACGGCTGATCGGCCCGGGTCATTCGGATCCGGTCAGGTACAGCTGAGTACCAGTGGACTGCCCACCGAGGACTTTATCGAACTGAAAGTTGGGGCAGGCCTGAACGAGACCATGGATGAGGACGGTCTGGAGTTTAATACCGGTAAGGATATCTTTGGAGAAGTGGATAGTATCCTGAAACTGCCGCAGGCCATAGTCGACATCCAGGCATCCGGCACACCGATAGCTACCCTCCCGCTGGCCGAACGCAACGCATTGGGACAAAGCTTCTCCGATGAACTGGCACCTGGCTATCTGGAACGGATGGGCCCGGACGGCAGTTTCTCGCTGTCGGCCGGCAAACGTTATGACAGTGATGAGATGACATTGGGCGCCAGTCTTACGCTGGACTACGGCCAGAACGTCCGTGTAGAACAGGAAGAGTACAGGGTGTTGCGTCTGGGTACAGATGCAAACGGCAACGATACCCCTGAAATCCAGGATGATTATCTGAACAATCGTACGAAGCTGAATACCGGTCTTGGTGGTCTGCTGGCGTTGACCGGCGAATGGATGCAACACAGGATTAAAAGCAATACCTTCTGGATCCGCGACACCACCGAGAAGGTTGAGATGGCAGAAGGTCTGTTCCAGCCCAGCAGTAACTCCGACTGGTTACGCCGCTACATGCTTGAGTTTGAACAACGCGAAATGCTGATGCAACAATTTACCGGCCAGCATACGCTGGAGCCGGTAGTGATTGACTGGCGGATACTGGTGGCCAATGCCACCCGTGAGTTGCCTGATCGCCGCGAATTTTCCCTGCAGAACACCGAGGTTGATGGCAGTGGTAATTTATTCCTGCAGAATGCGGCACCGAATCTGTTGCGCTCCTTCAATAGCGTGGATGAAGACACGCTGAGTGGTGGTGCTGACGTAACCTTTCCTTTGTTCAGTACGGACAGATCCGCTACCGGGATCAAGGCCGGATTTGATTACGACTATCGTGATCGTGTGTCTGAAATCCGGCAGTTTGGCTTTAATACGACCGGCTCACGCTTTCGTAAGGTGGAGCAGATATTTGCAGACGAGAATATCGGTGTCGACGTGAGCTTTACCGAATTCGGGGGTGTCGCCAATGATTACAGCAGTGAAGTCGAGGTAATCGGTGGTTATGCCCAGGTCGATTTTGAAATGATTGAGAAGTTTCGCGTGGTTGCTGGCATTCGCCTGGAGGACGCCAGCTTCCAGGTCCAGACTTTTGAGTCGGGTGGAGCCTCCGGTGCACTCGCCGTAGATTCCGGATTCGAACAACAGAAGGGTCTGCCCTCTCTCGTGGCCAGTTGGTCCATGTCCGAAAACTCACAGATACGTGCCGGTCTGACCCGTTCCTTGTCCTACCCGGCCACCGTCGAGGTATCAAACACAATATTTGTTGATACTGAGGAGGATGAGCGCTTTCAGGGCAATCCTTTACTTGGACCGGCGATCATTGATAGTGCGGACCTGCGCTGGGAATGGTATCCGAACAGCGATGAAGCTCTGACTACTGGAGTGTTTTACAAGGACTTTACAGATCCCATTGAGCGCAGCTTCAGCCCGATTGCAGGTGGCGGTCAGACCATCACCTTTATCAATGCAGACAAGGGCGATGTGATTGGTTTTGAGGTAAACAGCTACTTCAATATGGGCAGATTGATTGATCTGATGCAGGGCGGTCCTGACTGGCTCAATAACATGCATATTGGTGGCAATCTGGCCTGGCAGGATTCCGAGGTCGAGATCACCGGGGCCACGATATCCACCAATCCGGTGCGTCGTATGACCGGCCAGCCTGACACCTTGTTGAATTTACAACTCGGTTATTCAGGTGAAGAGCACATAGTGACCATGAAGTTTGGTCGTGTCGGTGAACGTCTTATTACTGCCGGTATCCAGGGATTGCCAGATGAATACCTGGAACCCCGCCTCGACCTCGGCCTGAAATGGTCATGGTCACCTGCGATACCAATGCTGGAACCACTGACCGTCAGTCTAGAACTCGAGAATCTGCTCAATGATGCATATGAGCGTAGCCAGGGCGAGTTTGTGACCCGTCGCTACAAGTCAGGCGTGACGGGTTTGCTCAGCGTGAAGTGGCGCTTTGACGGGTTTTCCGAATAGACACAGATTGGTCATATTCCGGTAACAAGAAATTCATGGATAACGCGTAAGGTACGCGGTTATCCAGACAGACGAAATGTAAATATATAAAGAGGAGTCAAACAGCAATGATGATGTTCAACTCAAAAAACAGGATGCTCATGACAGGCTTGTTCAGCCTTGCGCTCACCGCCTGTGGTGGCGGCAGTGGTGGCCCCAACACCGGTGATATTATTGTCGGTGCGGATACGGTTGGAACCACGACGACTACGACCACGACCATGGTGTCCGGTACATTCGTCGATGCTGCAGTCAACGGTATTACCTTTACCGGCACCCCTTCAAACACCACTGGCCTGACCGGAGCTAACGGTACGCCTGGCGGTTTTACTGTTGCCCAGGGTGACACAGTATCATTTTCCATCGGCGGTATTTCACTGGGTAGCACTAACGGCGCGGTGACCAATGGCAAGATCGTGACCCCGTCAGAACTGGCCGGCGCCACTGCTGACCCGTCCAACGCACGGGCCGTGCGTATTGCCCGCTTCCTGCAGTCACTGGACGGCGATGGAAATACGGCAAACGGGATCACCATAACAACGACTACATTGAACGCAATCAACGGTCTGGGCCAGACGGTCAGGGACAACCTGCAGGCGACGCTCGTCAGCGGCACCAATTTTGATACGTTGTTTGGAGGTCTGATTGATGAAATGACCGCAGGCAATACCGCTCCCCGTGCCGAGGGTAATCTGGTCAGTGCGGTCGCGGCCCAGGCTGAACTGCTGGTCGCAGTAAACCAGGCGACCGGTGGTGCTGGCACCGGTACCGGCAGTACCATCACCGCTGCTGCGACGGGTAACTGTCCGGTCGGTACGCTGGCATCAACGAAAGAGCCGATCTTCGGTCAACAGTTCCCGGTCTGTGTACTGACCGCGAACATTACCGACGACGTAACGTTGACCAATAATCATATCTATGTGTTGCAAAATGCGATCAATGTGGGTGATGGTGATATCAGTGGTGGACCGACAGGTAATAATAATGCCGTGTTGACGATAGAACCGGGCACCCAGATTTTCGGCTATGACGGATTACAGACTGGCCTGGTGATTACCCGCGGTTCACGCATCAATGCAGTGGGTACACCGGACTTGCCGATAATCATGGCGGCGGTCACCGCAACCGGTACCGGTACCATACTGCAGATCACAGACGATCCGGCGGACCTGACCGGTCGCGGCCAGTGGGCCGGCCTGGTGCTGAGTGGCAGAGGTGTCAATAATAATTGTTCGGGCGGACAGATCGCGACCGAGGCTGCACCAGATGGTGTGACCCGTTTCTTTGGTTGTAACACCAACAACGATAATAGCGGTACGATCGAATATGTGATCATCGCCGAGTCCGGACTCGGCTTTCGGCCAAACCAGGAAGTACAGGGCCTGACAATTGAGGCCGCCGGTTCAGGCACGCGCATCAACTACCTGCAAGTACTGGGTTCTGAGGACGACGGCATCGAATGGTTCGGTGGTGAAGCCAGCGCCTCGAATGTAGTAATCAACGGGGCCGATGATGATGGTCTCGACATGGACGAGGGATATGTCGGTACGGTACAAAACGCACTGGTCATTATGGGTGCGGCCAACGGTGACCGGGGAATAGAGGCAGACAACGCCGGACCGGGTAACGATGCCTTGCCGGTAAGTCGCCCGAATTTTGTCAATGTGACCATACTTGGTAACCAGGGCAGTTCAAATTCGACAGTGGGTGGTTTGTGGACGGTCGGTTTTGGTGGTGCGATGTGGCGATCTGCATTCATAGATAACACGATAGCCCCTGCTGGCACTGGTAAATTCACCCGTGGCTGTTTCGATATTGATTCACAGATAGATATCAATACCGCATTCCGCGATGTCGCGGTCAAATGTGCGAACGGGGATGCGGGTACCTGGGGCTTTGGTATCCAGTCTGCCTCCGGTGACGACGCATTCCAGTCCACCTTCATGAATGGTGGTAATGATGAGTCCGGTTCCCCGGTGGCGGCCAGTCGCCGTGACTTCACCTTGTTTACCGGTGACATCAATCCGACCACGTTCGCAATCAACCCGGGCGTCGCGCCGGACAATAGCGTTGCACCCCCTGCCGGAGTAAATGGTAATACTGTTGGAAACTATTTTGGTGCGGTTGACCCGTCCTCCGGCAACCCGGATTTGAACCCGAAAAATAACGGTACCGGTGGTGGGCCGTTCTGGGATGGCTGGACCTATATCCATGCCAATGTAGACGGGAAGCTGCCTGGCAATAACTTCCATCCGTTACAGGCAGAAATCCAGCAGTAGGCGGTACACTGTATTACAGCCATCGCGGCTGACAGGATGCGATGGCTGTTGTTCCTGAAAGGGGTGGTGCTTCACGGCCACCCTTTTTTTCGTTTCCGGATATACTGATAGATCAAATCTGTGTGTGTAATATTATTGTAATAAACAGTACGTAAAGTTACATGCGCACGTACAGAAAGAGCAACCATGCACATCTACCCACTGATATTCACCTTGTTACTGTCATTCGCAGGTCTGGTCTCTGCTGCGATTCCCGCATCTAACCCGTCAGTCCTGCCTGGAAGCGGGATTGTTACCCGATGTGAGATGCCCGTGGAATTCTACGACAGACATCAGTATGTCAGTCTTGATCCCGTCCGTTCTTCTTATGCAGTATCGAGTCGGATAGTCCTGGTCCGACTGGACGGTAGTGATCACTATGATCTGCTTGCTGGTGCGGATTCGGTCTCTGCAAATGGAAAATTGACCCAGGTTCAGGGCAACGGTAATCCGGTACATCTGGTACTCGAATCGGATTCAGGGGTCGAACATTTCCTGTTTGTACTGAATCAGGACAACTCGGGAGAACTGCTGTGGTCGAGCGCTACAGCGAGCGCCCTGACCACATGTACGGCGGAAATTGAGTAAATCTGGAGTAAACCGGCTGGTTTAACGGGATTCCAGGCTGGCAATACCACGGCGGGCGATGTTTTTTACCGGCTCCGGTTTGCCCGATGTCAGCTCGGCGTACGGGTTGTTTTTCATATCGAGAATGCGCTGGTATACTTGCTGGGCTTTCATGGCATCGCCTGACTTCTGGTAAACATAGGCGAGATTAAGCAAGGCATACGGGTCATCCGGATTATTTTTCAGTATCGTAAGCAGACCCTGTTCAGCATCAGCGTATTTCCCGCTGGCAATGGCATCAGCCTGATAGGACTCACTTTCCTCACTGTAGCCGACTGAGGAATACCCGGCCAGGCCCAGTAACATAACAAAAACAACAGTTTGAAATTTCATGACATCACCCTCCATCAAAAAGTAACAATAAAAACAGACAGGAACTTTCGAAACACACTTTTGTTACAGTTTTATTACAGATGTGACAATTATATTACTTGTACAGAAAAGTATTGTTAAACTTTTATGACAGTTTTTCCGGTAAAATACGGACAAGAATCTTACCCTGTAAGACATGAGCCATCCTGGAGGATCCCGGTCTCGCGCAGTGTGACCGGCATGATAAGTAACCAACACCAGCCTGGATTAACTACGGACAACTGTTCCCGGCAATCCGTCGACCTGGAGTCCTGAACTGACTGGGGAGTAAACAACGGTGCAGACAGACAGTATATTTTCCCGAATACCGGCTTATGTAACACTTGTGTCATTATCCAGACATAGACTTGCACGATGTCAGTAAGTAAAACCGAATCTTTTTTGCCCGACTTCAACGATGCCGCCGCGAAGCGATATCGTAGTTACCGCATGGTCAAGGATGTGGTCATTCGTTATCTGATGGCGATCGGTGGTATCAGTGTGATAGGCGCGATTGTGATGATTGCCCTCTATCTGATCTGGGTGGTCATTCCCTTGTTCCTGCCGGCGCGCATGGAACAACTGGCCGCATACACTGTCCCCGGTGGTACGGACCAGGAAACACTCTACTATTCACTGGAAGAACAGCACGAAGTTGGCATGCGTGTAACCAGCCAGGGTAGTCTGTTTTTCTTTCACACGACAAATGGCGAGATTATCAAAACGGAAGCCATCTTGACCGACAAGCGCCGCAGCATCCGTTCGTTTGCGGCTGGAGACCCGGCGCAGCATCTGCTGGTTTTTGGTATGGATAACGGGACGGTGTTATTGCGCGGGCATCAATATACTGTCACCTACCCTGATGATAAAAGACTGATCACGCCGGCGGTATACAGCCTGTTCGACGGCAAACCTGTCAGTCTCGACCAGTCCCGCAAGCCACTGGTCCTGGTGGCGGGACAGACCGATACCACACAAACAACTGTTGCCGCCGTGACCGAAGATAACAGGCTGTTGCTGGTCAATCTGGAATTACAGTCGGGATTTCTGGGTGAAGGTGAGACCCTTAACCGGACCGAAACCGAGATACCGATTAATTTCAATACCAGCATTACCCATCTGGTGATAGACGTTGAACAACGTGAACTCTATTTCGCTGACGACAGGGGCTGGTTGTATTCGTACGATATCAGTGACAAGTCTGAGCCACTGTTACTGGAACGGGTCAGGTTATCCAATGACAACGACAGTATTACGGCACTCGAATTTCTGAGTGGTGGTATATCACTAGTTGTAGGGAAAACCGACGGGACGATATCGCAATGGTTCCCGGTTCGCGACGCTGACAATAATTATACCTTGCAAAATGTGCGTAATTTCGCATCCCAGGATGCACCGATAACCAGTGTGGTACCGGAATATTTTCGCAAAGGTCTGTTAGCCCTTGATGCCGCCGGAAATCTCGGGATTTACCATGCCACTGCACACCGCACGGTAAAGCTGGAAAATGTGAAATCAGGTCCGGCGGGCAAGCTGGCCGTTGCCCCACGGGCAAACGCTTTATTGATAGAGGGTGAGGGTGGGAACTTGCAGTTCTGGGACCTGCAAAATAACCATCCTGAAGTATCGTGGAGTTCCTTGTGGGGCAAGGTATGGTACGAGAGCCGGGGACAACCGGAGTATATCTGGCAGTCTTCCTCGGCCAGCAGTGATTTTGAACCGAAATTCAGTCTGACCCCGCTGGCGTTTGGCACTTTGAAGGCCTCGTTTTATGCGATGTTGTTTGCTATACCCCTCGCGATTATGGGTGCCATTTATACAGCCTATTTCATGTCGCCAGGTATGCGTAACATCGTCAAACCGACTATCGAAATCATGGCCGCACTACCCACCGTGATCCTCGGATTTTTGGCGGGACTGTGGTTTGCGCCGTTGGTAGAGGCCTATCTGACGGCGATGTTCCTGATGTTTGTGATGATCCCTGCGGCCGTGTTGCTGACGGCCTGGGTCTGGGGCAGATTGCCGGAGTCTTTCCGGCTGAGGGTCCCGTCCGGATCGGAGGCGATCATCCTGATCCCGGTCATTATGTTGGTAACTATCATGGTATTCAGTTCGAGCAAGCCGCTGGAGTTGTGGTTGTTTGACGGTAATTTGCCGTTGTGGATGAGCCAGCAGTGGGGCATCACCTATGATCAGCGTAATTCGTTTGTAGTCGGTATCGCCATCGGCTTTGCTGTCATTCCGACCATATTCTCCATCAGCGAGGACGCAATTTTCGGCGTCCCAAGACACCTGACCACCGGTTCACTGGCGCTGGGCGCTACACCCTGGCAGACAATGGCACGTGTGATCCTGTTGACTGCCAGTCCGGGTATTTTCTCGGCCGTGATGATTGGTCTTGGTCGTGCGGTGGGTGAGACCATGATCGTGGTGATGGCAACCGGTAACACCGCAATTATGGATCTGAACATGTTTCAGGGTTTCCGTGCCCTGTCAGCCAATATCGCTACCGAGATGCCGGAATCAGAACTGGGCAGTACCCATTATCGCATCCTGTTTCTGGCCGGTCTGGTCCTGTTTCTTGCAACCTTCATGTTTAATACCGTGGCTGAAGTCGTCAGACAGCGGCTGCGCCAGAAATACAGTTCATTATGACGAGCAGATTAAAATCCTGGTTTGATTCCGGAACGCCCTGGATATGGCTGAATGCCGGTGCGGTCAGCGTATCCATTTTGCTGGTCGTGGGTCTGCTGACACTGATAGCGGTCAGGGGGCTGGGTCATTTCTGGCCAAAGTCTATTGCCGAGTTCGAATATCTGGATGAGATGGGTGCAAGCGTACGCATCATCGGTGAACTGGTCGAACATGAAAGCGTGCCGCGTGCGCGGATGGTTGAGACAGATACACGGATACCGCAAGACGCTGACTTTATCGAACGCTACCTGATCAAGACCGGTAATCGTGATCATCTCGGCATAGATTTCCGCTGGGTAGTTGCCCCGGCGATGAAGAACATTCTGTACCCGGAACAGTTAATGGCGGTGGAACGGCGGGAATGGGGTAATCTTTACGGTTATCTGGTTGCGGTCAACAAGGACGGCCAGGTAGAGGTCAGTGATCCGACGTTGGTGTGGGACAAGCTGATGCAGGTGATAGGAGAAACGAGCACCTTACATGAACAGATAGAACACATCGAGAAAGATCTGATAGGCGATATCAATTATGAAATTGAGCAGTTGCGTCTGCAGGAAAAACGCCTTGCCCCGGCAGCGTCTGAAGATATAGCAGAGATTCAGCTGGCAGAAGCCGGATTTCAGCAGCAATATAATAGCCATACCGAAGAGCTGGCACGGCTGTATACGCAACTCGGCAGTTACAGCATCACCGCAAGACTGTCGGATGATACCGAGGTGGATCTGCCGCTGGCGCAGGTTGTCAGGGCCTATCAGCCCAATGCCATGTCGGTGTTTGCGAAGGTCCGGTTTTATCTGGAAAAGTTGTGGGAGTTTGTCTCCGACGAGCCGCGCGAGGCCAATACCGAAGGCGGTATCTTCCCGGCCATTTTTGGTACGGTAATGATGGTGCTGATTATGTCGGTGATGGTGACACCGTTTGGCGTCATCGCCGCTGTGTATCTGCGCGAATATGCGCGGCAGGGGACGCTGGTGCGTATCATCCGTATCGCCGTGAATAACCTGGCCGGAGTACCCTCGGTTGTTTATGGTGTATTCGGGCTCGGATTTTTTGTCTACTTTATCGGTGGCAACCTTGATGAACTGTTCTACGCCGAGTCGCTGCCATCGCCAACGTTCGGAACGCCGGGACTGTTGTGGGCTTCATTGACACTGGCCATCCTGACCGTGCCGGTGGTCATCGTTTCGACCGAAGAAGGTCTCTCACGTGTGCCGCGCTCAATTCGTGAGGGCAGTCTGGCGCTTGGTGCCACCAAGGCGGAAACGCTGATGCGGACCGTACTGCCGATGACCGCTTCTGCGATGATGACCGGTCTGATTCTGGCTATCGCCCGCGCTGCCGGCGAGGTCGCCCCCTTGATGCTCGTCGGTGTGGTCAAACTGGCGCCTTCGCTGCCGCTGGACGGCAACTTCCCCTATCTGCACCTGGAACGCAAGTTCATGCATCTGGGTTTTCATATCTATGATGTGGGATTCCAGAGCCCGAATGTTGAGGCTGCCAGACCGCTGGTTTATGCAACAGCCCTGTTACTGGTATTAATCATCATATTTTTAAACTTGGCAGCCATCCATATAAGAAATAAGCTAAGGGAGAAGTACCGTGCCTCCGAGCAGCACTAGTCAGGTCAGCAACAGCGATATGAGCCAGAAAGAAGAAAAGCCACGCGATGTGCGTACCCATGCGATAGACCCGGACATCATCCGCAAAACCGCCAGTCGTGCATTGCTGGAAGACGAGAAGATATGTATCGAAGTGAAGGATTTTTCCTTTTATTACAGCAATAACCAGGCGCTGAAAACTATCAATCTGAAGATACCCGAGAAACGGGTGACCGCATTCATCGGTCCGAGTGGTTGCGGCAAATCGACCCTGCTGCGTTGTTTCAACCGGATGAACGACCTGATAGACAATGTCAGGGTCGAGGGTGAAGTGACACTGCATGACCAGAACATCTTTGCCAAATCGGTAAACGTGTCCGAGTTGCGTCGGCGCGTCGGCATGGTATTCCAGAAACCGAACCCGTTCCCCAAGTCGATCTTCGAAAATGTCGCTTACGGACTGCGTATCCAGGGGATCAAGAACCGCAAGGTGCTTGAGGAGGTTGTTGAAAAATCGCTGCGCAGCGCTGCACTCTGGGACGAGGTCAAGGACCGGCTTGATGCCAATGCGATGGGCCTGTCCGGCGGTCAGCAACAGCGTCTGGTGATAGCAAGGGCGATCGCGATAGAGCCGGAGGTGTTGCTGCTGGACGAACCTGCCTCTGCGCTCGACCCGATCTCGACGTTGAAGATCGAGGAATTGATCTATGAACTTAAATCAAACTACACAATCGTAATTGTAACGCATAACATGCAGCAGGCCGCCCGTGTGTCTGATTATACCGCCTACATGTATATAGGTGAGTTGATTGAATTTAACGATACGAGCACCCTGTTTACCAAACCCTGGCAGAAAATGACCGAGGACTATATTACCGGCCGACACGGCTAGCCTTACGGCGGAGAAACAACATGACCAGTATCTATCAGCACATATCCAAACAATTCGACAATGAGCTTGAAAACATCCGTAGTCAGGTACTGGCGATGGGCGGACTGGTGGAACAGCAGCTGAACAATTCGCTCACGGCACTGATCGAATCGGATAGTGAAGTGGCAGAAAGTGTGATCAAATCGGAATATAACGTGAACCGTTATGAAGTTGCGATAGATGAGGAATGTACGCGTATCCTTGCCAAACGCCAGCCAGCAGCGGTTGACCTGCGCCTGATCACGGCGATCATCAAGACAATTACTGATCTTGAACGTATCGGCGATGAGGCAGAGAAGATATCAAAAATGGCGATCGAACTGACCGAGAAACAGGCCCCCAAGGCGTATTATATTGGTCTGAAGGCAATGGGTACGCTGGTCAGTCATATGGTTCACGACTCACTGGATGCCTTCGCACGTATGGATTCCCGGGCGGCATTACGGGTTGCGAGCAGGGAGCCGGAATCCGATGATCAGTATGTTGCCATACTCCGGCAGCTTATTACCTACATGATGGAAGACCCACGCAATATCACCAGCTCTATGGATGTGATCTGGAGTGCGCGCGCGATGGAGCGTATCGGTGACCATGCGCGAAATATCTGTGAATATGTGATCTATTTCGTCGAGGGCAAGGACGTACGTCATATCAGTATTGAAGAGATGGAGAAGGAAGTTAACTCCTGAGGGCATTGGTCAGTAATATCGTACCTGTTACTGTCTGCGGCTGTATAATAAGCAGACATGGAATATCATAAATAATCGACTGCTAGACAATCACTTATGGACAAGTCGAATCTGAATAACCCCGAGTTGTATATTAACCGTGAACTCAGTCTGCTGGAGTTCAACCGCCGTGTGATCGCCCAGGCCAGTGATGAATCGGTACCCTTGCTGGAAAGACTGCGGTTTCTGTGTATTGCCAGCACCAACCTCGACGAGTTTTTCGAGATTCGGGTTTCCGGGATAAAACAGCAGATCAAATATGGTTCAGTGCAGGCCGGACCTGACAACCTGTCGCCGCTGGAGATCATGACACGGATCAGCCAGACGGCACACGCGCTGGTGGAAGAGCAGTACCGGGTACTGAATGAAGTGATTACCCCGGCACTGGCCAGGGAAAAGATCCGTGTACTCCGGCGCAGCTTCTGGGTCCCGGGTGTGGCAAGGTGGGTAAAAAAATATTTTAACAATAACGTCTTGCCGGTGTTGAGTCCGATAGGTCTTGATCCCTCACATCCTTTCCCGCGCGTATTGAACAAGAACCTGTATTTTATAATCTCGCTGGACGGAAAAGATGCGTTTGGCCGGGAGACAGATCTTGCAATCGTGCAGGCACCACGATCGTTGCCCAGAGTCGTACCGGTACCTTCCTCACATACCAATGGCCCCAATGATTTCGTACTGTTGTCATCAATAATCCATGCCCATGTCAGCGACTTGTTCCCCGGGATGAAGGTGACAGGTTGTTATCAGTTCAAGGTTACCCGCGATGGCGATCTGTTTGTAGACAGCGAAGAGGTTGACGACCTGTTGCGAGCACTTGAAGGTGAACTGCCATCCCGGCGTTTCAGTGATGCGGTCCGCCTTGAGGTCGCGGACAACTGTCCGGAGGAACTGAGCTCGTTCCTGCTGCAAAAATTCGGACTGGACGAGACAGACCTGTACAAGGTGAATGGTCCGGTAAACCTGCATCGATTGCTTGCCATTATCGACCAGAGTAATCGCCCCGATCTGGTCTATCCAGGTTTTACCCCGGACATCCCGCCGCGACTGCAGAAGAGCAATAATATATTTGATACGCTGCGTAACGGTGACATCCTGTTATACCACCCGTTCCAGTCGTTTGCCCCGGTGGTGGATTTTCTGCGTCAGGCTGCCCATGACCCGAATGTCCTGTCGATCAAGCAGACACTGTACCGTACCGGTGTAGACTCGGCCATTGTCGAGGCGTTAAAGGACGCCGCACGTATCGGCAAGGAAGTGACGGTAGTGATTGAATTGCTCGCTCGTTTTGACGAGCAAGCCAATATTGAGATGGCGAACGAGCTGCAGGAAGTGGGTGCACATGTAGTCTACGGAATCGTTGGTTACAAGACCCATGCGAAGATGTGTATGGTGGTCCGTCGTGAAGGCCGCAATCTGCGGCGTTATGTCCATCTGGGTACGGGTAATTATCACTCGCGTACCGCACGTATCTATACGGATTATGGCCTGTTTACCTGTGACAAGGACATAGGTCTTGATGTAAATCGCCTGTTTCTGCAACTGACCGGGCTTGGCAAGGCAGGCAAGCTGAAAAAGCTGTTACAGTCGCCGTTTACTCTGTTCAAGCGCCTGCTTGAACTGATAGATATGGAATCGAAGAATGCCTCAAACGGGAAAGAGGCCAGGATCATCGTCAAGATGAATGCGCTGGTCGACCCGGAGCTGATACGTGCGCTGTATCGTGCCTCGCAGGCAGGAGTGAAGATAGAGCTGATAATCCGGGGCATCTGCTGCCTGCGACCGGGTATCAAGGGTGTGTCAGACAATATTAATGTGCGCTCGATCGTGGGCCGCTTTCTCGAACACACGCGCGTGTTCTACTTTTATCAGGGTGGCGATGAGCTGTTGTTCTGTTCCAGTGCTGACTGGATGCCGAGAAATATGCATAACCGGGTTGAGACCTGTTTCCCGATCGATGAGAAACGTCCGCGCGACCAGGTATTGAACTTTGGATTGCAAAACTATCTGGTCGACAACACCCAGTCGTGGATCATGCAGGCAGACGGCAGTTACAAGCGGATGAAACCGGGCAGCAGCAAACCGCGATCTGCCCAGCAGATGGCACTCGACCATTTCTGCGAATAATTAGCGGTACCCGCACAGGGTTCAACCGGCGCGATATTTGAGTGTGTAATGGATGGCCCTGAAATAGTCCTGCTCGGAATCGAGGTCCGTGCGCGTAAGCGGGTTTTTCGCCAGCCATTTGCGGGCTATGCCTATACTGATCGATTTGTCCGTTACCTTGATTTTTAATCCGGGTGGTGAGGCGAGTAACCTGCTGCGGTTCACCAATACGGCCAGGCGTAACAGTATGCTGAGGCGGATCAGTTGTTCGCGTTCTTCCTTGCCTGTGGTTGTGATCTCTTCCAGCGGATATTTGCGACGATGGCAACGGACCAGCATGGCCAGCCGGTTCTGGTCTTGCCGGGAAAATCCGGCCATATCGGAATTCGCAATCAGATAGGCACCGTGGCGGTGATGCTGGGCATGGGCTACGGCCAGACCAATTTCATGGATACTGGAGGCCCATTCGAGATATTTAAGGTCCGATTTGCGATCCAGCCCCCAGTCATCTGCAACCTGGCGGAACAACCGCACCGCCGTATTTCTGACCCGTCCAGCCTGTTGCATATCAATATTATAGCGCCTGGCCATCTCGTCGATGGTGTTGTCGCGGATGTCCTCGTCATGCAAACGGCCTATCAGGTCATATAACAGCCCCTCGCGCAAGGCCCCGTCAGACACATCCATACGTTCCAGATCAAAGGTCTCGAATATGCCACAGAGTATGGCGAGACCACCGGTAAATACAGGTATGCGGCTGTCCGAGAGGCCGGGCAGGTTCAGCCGGTTGACATGGCCTGCACGGATGACCTCGTGTTTCAGGTTCATCAGCGCGGAGCGGGTAATACCGTTCCGGGACCAGCCACGATTTTGGACGATGCCATTGATCGTCAGGATCGTGCCGGATGAACCGATGGCCTTGCGCCAGCCGATCTTCTTGAACGTCCCTTCACTGGACTCGATTTCCTGGCGGACCGCGATGATAGCCTGCTCCATGTTCCGCGCCATGATACGACCGGAGGCGAAGAAGCGACGGCTCATATTCACACATCCAACGTAATGGCTTTCCAGCCGGTAGGTGGCAAAGCCCTTGCCGATGACAAGTTCCGTACTGCCACCGCCGATGTCGACCACCAGGCGTTTGCTGGTATCGTCATAGACGCTGTGTGCCACGCCCGAATAAATCAGACGGGCCTCTTCCAGACCGGCGATGATCTCGATAGGATGGCCCAGCGCCTTCTGCGCCAGAGTGATGAATCGTTTGCCATTGTTGGCCTGTCGCAGCGTGTTGGTGCCTACAACCCGGACATTGGCCCGCGGGATTTCGCGGATACGCTGTCCGAATTCTTCCAGACACTCCAGTGCGCGTAACATGGACGACTCGGTCAGGTTATCATTTTCATCCAGGCCAGAGGCGAGCTGGATCATCTTCTTGATCCGGTCGATAATTGTGATGCGGCGATTGCTGTAGCTGGCCACGATCATGTGAAAGCTGTTAGACCCAAGGTCAACAGCGGCGTATGTTTTTGCTACAGATGTTTTACGCATACAATACCCGTTTATGTAGATTCGGTAAGGATGGCAGACAATTATTATGACAATTCATCAAAAACACCACCTGATGTTGATGCGCCATGGCAAATCGGACTGGCATTCCGATGTCGAGTCTGACTTTGATCGCCCTTTAACAAAGCGTGGTAATGCTGATGCCATCCGGGTCGCCCAGTGGATGGGTGTACACCGGTACCTGCCAGACCGCATCGTCTGTTCCCCGGCAGTGCGCACCCGTACTACAGCGCTCAGGGTAACAGAACAGCTGCAACTGAACCCGGATTTGATAATACCGGAGCAGGACATATACGAGGCCAGCCTGCAAACCCTGTTGCGCGTTATCGCCAGTCACGCGGCCAACAGTCGCTGCCTGTTACTGATAGGCCATAATCCCGGCCTGGACACGCTGGTGCGTTATCTGGCCGATACCGAGCCGGAGCGGACGGCCTCGGGCAAGTTGATGACCACATCGGCGCTGGCCATATTTGATTGCGGAGATGGTGCGTTCTCACCGTTGCAACACTCTCTGCATTTGCAACACCTGATCCGCCCGCGGGATCTGGACTGAGGCCTCAAGGCTACTTTTCAGCAACAATATAGGCTATCCAGCTGGCATCTGCCTCACCCCGGGTCGTCTTGCTGAAAATACCGTTACCCTGTCCGTCCTTGCCGGTGCCTTCCCAGTAAACGGCGGCCCGAAAACCGGCCTCGGTCAGTAATTCGGTCAGTTCCGGCAGGCTCCACATCCGCCACTCATAACTGAAGGCCTTGTCTATCGCTGAGCCGTCCGGGAAGCGGAAGTGGATGTGAAAGGTGGCATCGCCGGTAATCGGGTTGTGTTTGTTCTGGTCCCAGACATAGGTGAAACCCTTGAAACGGGTTGTTTCCAGCATTTCCTTGTAGGAGTCGTGGCCACCGAAACTGTCGAGGAAAAAGACCCCCTTGTCTGTCAGACTGGCATGCACATGGCGAAAATAGGCGACCATTGCCTCCCGGGTCTTGAATATCCAGTAACTGAAATTCATCGCCAGCACGATATCGACCGGTGGTGTCTGCACCGTCCGTACATCTTCGCGGATGATGGTTAACCGTTCCTGTTGTGCGCGTTCCAGTTGCGAGATCTTATGGGTCTTGCCCCAGGCCAGTACCTTGCGATCCAGATCCACACACCAGGCCTGATTGTCCTTGCGGCGACGTACCCACTCACAGGAGGTGTTCATCGTCCCGCAAAAGTCCTCACGTAAGGTGCGGGCAGTCTTCCCGCGCAACTTTTTATAGGTCTGGTCGACGAAATCGATCTCCGCCTCGACGCACTGGACCGAGTCTTCATACAGTTGGTGGATGTCCGCCTTTGCAGCCTGGGAACCATCATTGTTTTTTTGTATTCGGGATTTTTTCAGCGTTTTCATCAGTCGTCCGTTTTTATTGTGCATGCGAGTTGTGAGAAAGGCGTGGATTTTAACCGAAGCACTGCGATATGAATACAGGACTTCGTTACCTGCAGGGTACATATCATTAGCATCGTATTTGCTGCTAAAATGAACAGATGGGTTAAATGTCAGTCAAATCTGTCTGTCATACGGGTAAATACTTCGGGAGATGAACACGTGGTAAAGACGATTCTGGTGGTAATCCTGTCACTGTGCAGTGCGCTTGCCGGGGCACAGGTCAGTCAGGTGCATGAATATATGTTGAAAAACGGGTTGAAACTGCTGGTCAAGGAGGACCATCGGGCGCCGGTCGTGGTGTCACAGGTCTGGTACAAGGTGGGTGCCAGCTATGAACATGACGGACTGACCGGAATTTCCCATGCGCTTGAACACATGATGTTCAAGGGCACCAAAAAACATGGCGAAGGCGAGTTCTCCCGCATCATTGCGGAAAATGGCGGTAATGAAAATGCCTTCACTGGCGATGATTACACCGCCTACTTCCAGACGATGGAAAAGTCGCGTCTGCCGATCAGCTTCGAGCTGGAGGCGGATCGCATGCGTAACCTGACATTGCCGGAAGAGGCCTTCAGGAAGGAAATTGAGGTGGTAATGGAAGAGCGCCGCCTGCGTACCGAGGATAATCCGAATTCCTATCTGCGTGAAGTGATGATGGCAACCGCCTACCAGACCAGTCCATACCGTGCTCCGGTTATTGGCTGGATGGCAGACCTGAAGGGTATGCAGGCAGCTGAACTGCGTGACTGGTATCAACTGTGGTATGCGCCGAACAATGCAACTGTCGTGGTGGTCGGTGATGTTGTTGCCGAAGAAGTCCATCAACTGGCAAAGAAATATTTTGGTCGTCTGAAACAGGAAAATATCATCCCGCCGGCGCACCGGCCCGAGGTTGAGCAGCAGGGCCAGAAACGTGTGGTCGTCAAACGTCCGGCAGAACTTGCCCAGCTTTATCTGGGCTACAAGGTTCCCGGCCTGATCTCCGCCACCGGCGAGAACCCGCAGGTCGAGGTCTGGGAGCCGTACGCACTTGAGGTGTTGTCAGGCATACTCAGTGGGGGCAGCAGCGCCCGGTTTGAATCGAGACTGGTGCGCGGTCAGCAGGTCGCCGCTGGCGCCGGAAGTGGTTACCAGTTAACCGGCAGGCTTGATGGCATGTTTACCATCAGTGCCACACCTGCACAAGGCCGGACCATTGCCGAACTTGAGGCGGCTATCAATGAGCAGATACGCCAGCTACAGCAGGAAGAGGTAACCGCAGAAGAACTGCAACGGGTCAAGGCGCAGGTCGTATCAGGCAACGTATATGAACGTGATTCAGCGTTTTACCAGGGAATGATCCTCGGGACGTTCGAGACCGTGGGGCTGGGCTGGAAGATGGCAGATGAATATGTGGATCGTATCTCGCAGATTACTGCGGCCCAGATCCAGGCAGTAGCAAAAAAATACCTGATCGATGACCGTTCCACTGTCGGCGTGCTGGAGCCCATCCAGGCAGCGCAGGCGGGTGCCAACGCACAAGGAGAACACCATGCTGAATAAACTACTGTTACTATTAATGCTGGTATCTGTAAATACATTTGCCGCCCCGCAAATCCAGACCTGGGAGACACCACGTGGTGTCAGGGTCTACTTTGTCGGGACCAGTCAGTTGCCGATGCTGGATATCCAGGTTGTGTTTGATGCCGGTACCGTACGTGACCCCGAAGGCAAACGCGGCGTCGCGCTGCTGGCAAACAGTCTGATGGACCAGTCGGCCGGCGGTCTGGATGCAGACCGTATCAGTTTCGAGTTTGAACGTCTGGGTGCCGAATTTGGTTCGCAGTCCGGTTATGATTCTGCCTCGGTCTCATTACGCAGTCTTGCAGACCCGGCGAAACTGCAACCCGCGTTGGACAACCTGAAAACAGTACTCTCCCACCCGGATTACCAGGCCGAGGATCTGGATCGGCAACGCAAGCAGTTGCTGGTCGGCATCCAGGGCAAGCAACAGTCACCCGGCGATATCGCCGATGAAAAATTCATGGAGGCGATATATCAGGGCCATCCGTATGGTTATCCGACCGAAGGTGATGCGACCTCACTGGAGGCGATCACGCGTGAGGACCTCGTCAGTTTCCACAAGGCTTTTTATACCGTGAGCAATGCGATGATAACCATCGTCGGTGACACCGACCGTGCGGGGGCAGAGGCAATCGCACAAGCGATTACCCGTGACCTGCCCGAGGGTACCGCTCCTGGCCCGGCCGCACCGGTCGTCGTCCTGTCCGCCGGTACCACCATCAGCCTGCCCCATCCGTCATCACAGGTACATATTGTGACCGGCCAGACCGGTATGCGTTATGGTGACCCCGACTATTTTGCCCTGTATGTGGGCAACCATATCCTCGGTGGTGGTGGTCTGGTTTCACGCCTGTTTCAGGAAGTACGCGAAAAACGCGGGCTGTCTTACGGCGCCAGCAGCTATTTCGCACCGCGCCGTGATGCCGGACCGTTTATGGCCAGTATTTCGACGCGTGGTGACCAGGCCGCTGAGGGACTCTCTGTGCTGAAAAAGACGATCGCGGATTTTATCGAGCAGGGCCCGACCGAAGACGAGTTGGTCGCGGTGAAGAAGAATATCACCGGCGGTTTCCCGTTGCGTATCGA
>CAMDWI010000002.1 GCA_945878555.1 Klebsiella pneumoniae | reverse complement strand
CCGGCCTGTTCCAGGCCGTCGCACGCATACTTGCCTATGTCTACCAGTTGCGAAATGCCGGGGCAGACAGGCCGTCTGTGCCACGAGAAGATGAATTGATCATACCCGAGGAATTGAGGAAATAAGCGATGACTGTAGCTGCTGCTGTCGTGTCACCCAAAAATGCCGGACTTGGCCTCGGTACCCCGCTACTGTTATTGATCATGCTCGGCATGATCGTGGTACCGATGCCGCCATTGATGCTGGATGCATTGTTCACCTTTAATATTTCCCTGTCGCTGGTGGTGTTACTGGTGACAGTCTATTCGTCCAGACCGCTCGATTTTTCGATCTTCCCGGCGGTATTGCTGCTCTCCACGCTGTTGCGGCTTGGTCTGAACGTCGCCTCGACCCGGGTTGTGTTGCTGGAGGGGCATACCGGCGCCGATGCCGCGGGTGAGGTGATCAAGGCGTTTGGCGATTTTGTAATCGGTGGCAATTATGTCGTCGGTATAGTCGTGTTTACCGTACTGATCATCATCAATTTTGTGGTGGTGACCAAGGGTGCCGGGCGTATCTCCGAGGTCAGCGCCCGGTTTGTGCTTGATGCGATGCCGGGTAAACAGATGGCGATTGATGCCGACCTCGGGGCTGGTCTGATTACACCGGATGAGGCCCGCCGCCGCCGGACCGATGTTGCCCGCGAGGCGGATTTTTATGGTGCGATGGACGGTGCGAGCAAGTTTGTCCGTGGTGATGCCATCGCCGGCATCCTGATCGTCTTCATCAATCTGATCGGTGGATTTGCCATCGGCACATTACAGCATGACCTGCCGGTCAGCGAGGCCGCCCGCCATTACGCCTTACTGACAATCGGTGACGGGTTGGCAGCCCAGATCCCGTCGTTGTTATTATCGTCTGCGGCTGCCTTGATGGTGACCCGGGTCACCGATGCGCAGGATATGGGTCAGCAGGTGATGTTGCAGTTATTTGGTAATCCCAGGGCGCTCGGTGTGACCTCGGCTGTTATTGGCATGATCGGTTTGCTGCCCGGAATGCCGAACACGGCGTTCCTGCTGCTGGCGATTATGGGCGGCACAGCCGCCTGGGTAATAGCCCAACGCAAGCGTCAGGCGGCGAGGGTGACCGTTATGCCGGAACCGGTCGCGCCGGAACGTGAAAATACGGTTGAACTCGACTGGAGTGAGGTCTCCCCGGTTGACCCGGTTGGTCTGGAAGTCGGATACAAGCTGGTGCCGCTGGTGGACAAGTCACAGGGTGGCAACCTGTTAAACCGCATCAAGGGTGTACGCAAGAAACTGACACAGGAGATCGGGTTTCTGGTCCCGTCGGTTCATATAAAAGACAATCTGGCGTTCGCACCGGACACCTATGTGATCTCGCTGTATGGCTCTGTCATCGGTCAGGGATCGGTGTGGCCGGAGAAGGATCTCGCCATCAGTTCCGGTGCCGTGATCACGACCGTGCCGGGTATCGAAACAGTTGATCCAGCCTTTGGTCTGCCGGCCATCTGGATAGACCCGACCGATCGCGCGCGTGCGCAGTCTGCCGGATATACCGTGGTGGATTCGTCCACTGTGATCGCCACCCATCTCAGCCAGCTGATCCAGGACCATGCCGATGAGTTGTTAAGTTATCAGGGCACCCGTGAGCTGGTGGATCGGCTGGCCAAATCCGCACCGAATCTGGTGGAAGACCTGATACCCAAACAGATTTCATTAACCGTCCTGCATCGCGTGCTGCAAAACCTGTTACAGGAAAAGGTGCCGATACGCGATATACGTGCGATTGCAGAAACACTGGCCGAGAGTGCCGCCCGTACCCGCGACCCCGATGAACTGACCGCTGCCGTCCGCATTACGCTCGGTCGCGCCATCGTGCAGAAGATCAACGGGATGGCAAAAGAACTGTCGGTCATTGCACTTGACCACTCACTGGAACAGTTATTGCAAGCATCCATACAACGGCAACCGGGAGGTGGTGTGGTTGAACCGGGTCTGGTTGAGAGCCTGAACCGCTTGTTGACTGAGTACGCGAAGCGTAACGACGTGACCGGGCAGGCCACCACGCTGCTGGTTGCACCGGGTATACGACAGTGGCTTGCTCGATTCGTACGTTATGTTGCACGCGGTATCAATGTGCTTTCCTACAACGAGATCCCCGGCAACGTGCGGGTACGGATAATCGAGAGGATAGGCAATGGCAACGAGGTACGCGGTCAGGCTTCAGGCAGTACTTCAGCGTATGCATAAAGATTTTACAACCCAGGCTAAATGGCGGAAACCAACATGAGAATAAGACGCTACTACGGTAAAACAATCCGGGAAACCATCCAGAAGGTCAGGCAGGAACAGGGACCGGATGCGGTCATCCTGTCCAATCGCAAGGTGGATGACGGTATCGAGATCATTGCCGCAGTTGATTTTGATGAAATCCTGCTGGATGTGGCATCCCGCCAGGATGCCCCGGCGGGTGCAACCCAACCGGCAGCCGCGACACGTCAGCCCCCGGTCGTTATACCGGCCGCACCCGCGATGCCGAAACCTGCGGTGACGACCAGTCCGGTCAGGTTAGCCCAGCCGACAACCGCTGTCAGCAAGGCAGAGGTCGCGGTGCAACCGGTGGTGGCAAAACCTGACCTCGACCGGAAAACGCCTGCCGCCAGTAAACCAGATTCTGCCGCACCGAGGGCCAGTTCTCCGCAATCCGGTGTCTCGGTACTGACTGAAATGCGGCGTGACATGAAAAATCTGAAGGACATGTTTGAACAGCAAATTGCCGGGTTGATCTGGGGAGAGTCCGCAAGACGTGACCCGGTCAAGGGACAGTTATTACAGCGCCTGCGCAGGCTTGAACTGTGTCCGTCCCTGTGCCGTGACATTATTGGCCAGATTCAGGATACCCACGATCAGGAGCACGCCTGGCGTCATGCACTCGTCCGATTATCCAGACGCCTGCCGGTGATCACTGACAATACGCTCGATGAAGGTGGCATTATCGCCCTGGTAGGACCGACCGGTGCCGGCAAGACCACGACAGCGGCAAAACTGGCGGCGCGTTTCAGCGTACGCCACGGGGCCAGCAAGGTCGCCTTTATCACCACAGACAATTACCGGATCGGTGCACATGATCAGTTACGGACCTATGCAAAGATCCTGAACATTCCGATGCGGGTGGCGGCCGACAGCAGACAATTACAGGAGTGCCTGCAGGGACTGGCCGAGCGCAAGCTGATCATTATTGATACGGCCGGCATGAGTCAGCGTGACCTTGCCTTGCAGGACCAGCTCAGTATGCTGGAAATGGCCTCCCGCAAGATACGCAGTTTTCTTGTACTGCCTGCCACTACCGGCAGCAGCGTGATTGACGAGATCCTGCAACGTTATATGCCGATCAAACCGCACGCCTGCATACTGACCAAACTGGATGAAAGTCGTGGCTTTGGCGGTATCCTCGACCTGCTAATCAAAAACAAGCTGCCGCTGGCCTACTACAGTGAAGGCCAGTGTGTGCCGGAAGATCTTTCGGTAGTGCAGGCCCACCAGATGATCTCACTTTGTGTGGCACTGGCAGGCAAGACCGAACCTGAAGCCGAGCCATTACTGATTGATGCCTTTGCCGCGAAGGACATGGTTTATGTCTAGACAGTTGTCACCGGTCAGCGATCAGGCCGCCGGGCTGCGCAGGATGATCCGGACGTCACCCGGCAGGGTCATTGCCATTGCCAGTGGCAAGGGCGGAGTGGGCAAGACCAGTGTCGCGGTCAATCTGGCGATGTGTTTTGCCCGATCAGGCAAGGAGACCTTGTTGCTTGATGCCGATCTGGGTCTGGCAAATGTAGACATCCTGCTCGGACTGAACTGCCAGCGTAATCTTTCCCATGTGTTACGGGGCGAATGCACACTGGAGCAGATTGTCGTCGAGGCGGCAAGTGGTCTGAAGGTGATCCCGGCCGCATCGGGCATACGGGAGATGGCCAGTCTGTCCGTCATCGAACAGGCAGGCCTCATCCGATCTTTTAATGAACTGAATCAGGGTATAGACGTGATGATCGTCGATGCCGCGGCGGGCATCAGCGAGAATGTGCTTGTGTTTGCCCGCGCCTGTCAGGACACCATCATTGTTGTCTGTGATGAACCCGCTTCGATCACCGATGCCTATGCGTTGATGAAGATCCTCAGTCGCGAAAACGGCGTTAACCATTTTCGAATTCTGTCCAACCGCGTTCCGGATGCCGCCGCAGGCAGGGACCTGTTTGCAAAACTGGCGCGTGTGACCGACCGGTTTCTGAATGTCTCGCTGGACTATATGGGCGCGGTACCCGAGGACAACTATCTGCGACGTGCGGTGCGTATGCAACGCCCGGTCGTCGACATGTATCCGGGCAGCAGCTCTGCCCAGGCCTTCCGCAAACTGGCGCAGTCCGTTGATCGCTGGCAGGGCAGGCAGTCGGCAAACGGTAACCTGCAGTTTTTTCTGGAGCGATTGCTCTATCCCCCTGCCATATCGGAAATGGAGGCGTCTGTATGAGTCTGGCAGCAAACTATATCGAACAGGCACCGGATGATCCGGAAACAGTTGTGCGTGAATATGCACCACTGGTCAAACGCATTGCCCATCATCTGGCCGGCAGGTTACCACCGCTGGTGCAGGTGAGTGACCTGATCCAGGTCGGGATGATCGGTTTGCTTGATGCCGCTGCAAACTATAACCCTGGACGTGGCGCCAACTTTGCGACCTATGCCGGTATCCGCATACGCGGTGCCATGATAGATGAGGTCCGTCGTAATGACTGGACACCCCGTTCAGTGCGGGGCAAGGCGAAGACGGTACAGGAGGCGATAGGCCAGATCGAACAGAAACTGGGTCGTGAGGCCAAAGGCAGTGAGGTCGCCCAGCAACTGGGTATTCCACTGACGGAATACCAGCAGATGCTTGGTGAGATCCAGGGCCAGACCCTGTTCAGTTTCGATTCCTCGGAACCGGAAGACCAGTGGGTAGCCGAAACCTACGAGGACGACACACCGGATCCGGAGCAGATGCTGGACATGAACCAGCAGCGCAGTCTGATTACGGGGTTGATTGATGGCCTGCCTGAACGGGAAAAACTGGTCATATCACTTTATTACGATGAGGAACTGAACCTGAAAGAGATAGGCGAGGTACTCGGTGTCAGTGAATCGCGGGTTTGCCAGATACAGAACCAGGCGATCGCACGATTAAAATCAAGGTTGGGAGAGGCGTTGCGTGGACAAGACTGAGTCACAGTACAAAATTGAGAGAATACGATCATGGACTTTCTGACGATAGCCGGAATTGTGCTGGCTTTAGGCGCGATACTTGGTGGTAATATCCTGGAAGGTGGTCACACCTCCTCACTGATCCAGCCGACGGCCTTTGTGATTGTGTTTGGAGGCACGGTGGGCGCTGTCATGGTGCAGACCCCCTTGCACACATTCATTAAAGCGTTGACGTCGGTCAAGTGGCTGATCTTTCCACCTGCCGATCCGGGCGCACCGGTCATTGAGAAAATCGTCAACTGGAGTCAGACCGCACGCAAGGAGGGACTGCTGGGGCTGGAACCGCTTATCGAGGTGGAGACCGACGATTTTTCGAAGAAGGGCCTGCAACTGCTGGTTGATGGTAACGAACCGGAATCGATACGCGGTATCCTGGAAGTGGAGCTGTCCACGAAGGAACATGAAATCATGCAGGCCGCCAAGGTCTATGACGGCCTCGGCGGATATTGCCCTACCGTCGGTATCATCGGTGCGGTTATGGGTCTGATCCACGTCATGCAAAATCTGGCCGACCCGTCAAAACTGGGTACCGGTATCGCTGTCGCCTTCGTTGCCACCATCTACGGTGTTGGACTGGCCAACCTGTTTTTCCTGCCGTTTGCGAACAAGCTGAAGGCACGCCTGCACAGCCAGGTGAAGGTACAGGAGATGATCATCGAAGGCATCATTTCCATATCGCAGGGCGAAAATCCGCGCAGTATCGAGAGTCGACTGCAAGGGTTCCTGCATTGATAGATGTATGGCCAATTTCTTTAAAACTGAACAGATGACCGTCTGACCATGGCGCGCAAGCCTAAACACGAGGAACATGAAAACCACGAACGCTGGCTGATCTCCTATGCCGACTTCATCACATTGTTGTTTGCGTTTTTCGTGGTCATGTATTCACTGTCATCGGTCAACGAAGGCAAGTTCAGGGTATTGGCCGAATCACTCGCAGCGTCATTTCGCGGCCCACCGAAGAGTCTGCAACCGATAGAACTCGGCAGCCCGATGATCTCCGGTATGCATGGCACACCGAACCCGCAGTCACTGGTGGAGAATCCGTCACTGACCAATCTCGGCAAGCTGGCCAACGGCTTTCCCATCAAGGCAATTTCAACCGATATGGAATCGCTGATGACCGACTCGGAGCAAGAGGGCGAGGCTAGCGAACCGTCGTATGACGGTTATGAGACGCTCGGCGAACCCGGCAAGACAGGGAAGGCCCAGGGCATTATTGACGAGATTGCAAAAAGCATTACCTCGGCAATGTTGCCATTGATCGATTCCGGCCTGATTACTGTACGTAAATTCCGGTTCTGGCTTGAGATCGAGATCAAGACCTCTATCCTGTTTGAAAGTGGCCAGGCCAAACTGGAGGGCAATGCAGTCACCATACTGGAAAATATTGCTGCCATCCTTGCCCGTTATCCGAATCCGGTACGCATAGAGGGTTTTACCGATAATGTACCGATACAAACATGGCAATATCCGTCGAACTGGGAGCTGTCAGCGGCGCGGGCGATCAGCGTGGTGCATCTGTTTGCCGCACGGGATATTGATCCTGATCGCCTGGCGGCAATAGGGCATGGCGAGTTCAAGCCGGAGGTGCCAAATGACACCGAGGAAAACCGGCAAAAGAACCGGCGTATAACGATCATTGTGCTGGCAGACAAGAATAAGGATTACCTGCCGGATTTGAATCCGGGAGCTGAACTACCTGCGACAGCGGATGAAGTAGAGCCCGGATCGGTTGACCCTCAGATTGAACAGAGCGGAGTAGAGCCGGTCTCAATGCAGCCGGAAAATAATTTAACTGGCACGCAAGATCCGGCCTCACAATTATTATCCGTCGATGCAGCGCTGACCGGACCGATCACAGATGCAGGACCCGGACCCGCGATACTGGTCGAACCGGCCATACCTGATGTGCCGGGACTGGCTGAACTCCCGGTGCCCTGATGGAACCGTTGGACAAGCCTCGTCAGGTGGGACAGTTGACGCCGATAACGCGGGCAAGAAATTTACCTGCGAAAAAACAGCAACCCAAAAGGCCGGAGCAGGACGGACAGGAAGAACCCGTTGCAGAACGTCCGGATGATGGTAAAACCGGAAGGCTGGTTGATGTCTATACTTGAATTAAACAACTGTTCCGCATCTCCGGAGACATCAGCCATCTGGCTATAATCGTTCAAGACACGCTGTGAATACATCCATGTACGCTCGAGCGCCGCATCCCTGCGGCTAACGGTCTTTCACGATCATAGCCAGACGGCTGATTCCCAACCAAAGTACAAGCCGGTACAGTTACTATGAAGCACACGGCAACAGATCCGGCATCAGTGACTGCGTGTATTCGACGATGCGATTCTTCCCCTGCCGTTTTGCCTGATAAAGCGCTGCATCAGCCTGTCTGAATAACGCAGCCGAATCGATACAGCCGGGGTGCAGGCGGCTGACGCCGACGCTGACCGTGAACCTGACTACTTCATTACTGGAATTGATTACACAGGATTTTTCAATAACCTGACGCAGTCGTTCGGCAATCATCCGTGTCTGTTCCTCGGCCTCGCGGGGAACGACGATCATGAACTCCTCACCACCTATCCGACCCACACTGTCTCCCGCACGCAATTCCTGCAGACAGATTTCCGCCAGTCTGCACAGGACCTGATCACCGGTACTGTGGCCGTATACATCATTGATCATCTTGAAATTGTCCACGTCCATCAGGATGACTGACATCTGGGTTCTGCCGGGACGTGCATTGGCAATCAGCTTGTCCATCAGTTCGAAGATATAGCGCCGGTTATACAGGCGGGTCAACGGGTCATGGAAGGACAGATCCATAAACTTGCGGGTTACCCTGCGCTGGTAGAGTATAAACATACAGGCGCCGAACAGTACGATGAGGCCGGTCAGCGTCAGAGAGGTTTGCAGTTCGATCTTCTGGCGTTGCCTGTCGAGTTCAACTGATGCCTTCAGCTTCTGGCCTTGCAGACGTTCAATCACGAGATCCTTGTTCCGGTTTTCCATCGTGATACTCATTTGTGCAAGCCGGTTGGAGGCCAGTTGTTGATAACGTCTCAGGTAGGACTGATGAAACTCAGACATCAAGGCAAAGGCCTTGCGAAAGTCACCTTCGGCGGCAAGGATGACTGCCTCGGCCTGCAGATGTTCCAGCGTCCACACCGAGCCTTGCAGACCGGGCAGGTTGTCCGCCAGTTTTGCCGAGGTCTGGAGTGCGGCCCGTGCCTCGGGTAGTTTGCCGGTTTCTACCAGACACAGGCTCTGCTTCCGGTACAAACTGGCCAGATAATCATCCAGTCCTGGATAGGCAAAGGCCTGATCCATCGTTTCCAGACTGACCTTGCAATCGCCCGCTTCCGCCTGGCTCATCGCCAGACCATACAAGGCGAGAAACTGGTGGCGGGTTTTGCCATACTGGCGAAACAGTTCGCCAAATTGCCGGTAAAGTAAGCGCGCCTGATCATGATCGCCCCAGGATCGGAATGTATCCGCCAGTCCATAGGTCGTTTCCGCTACCAGACTATTCAGACCCCGCTGGCGGTAGGTGGACAGGGCAGACTGGTAATACACAACAGACTTTTCATAATCATCCAGATAGGCGTACACCGCGCCATACGCCTGTTTCACCATTGCCTGCAACACGGGATCATTACCGGTATCTGCCAGTTGTTGTGCCCGTAGCAGGTTGTCCATCGACGGCTCATACTGTTCTGCCAGTATTTGCGCATACGCAAGTTCCTGCAGTGCATGGACTGCGGCTGGCATATTTCCTGACAGCGTTGCCTGGTTTATAGCCCGGGTGTAGCAATTTCCGGTTTTCTCGATGTCACCCTCGCGCTGGTATATCAGGCACTGATAAATATCAAGCCACAGCGAGATTTCGGCAGGGGTGTCTGTATTGATAACGGACCGGCCGCGACGGATGGATTCTGCAAAATCCTCAAAACGATATTGCATCAGTTCGGTCTGGGCCATGCGCAGATGGAAAAGTGCCTGCAATGCTTCCGGCTGTCCGGATACGATCTGATTGATGGATTGCAGGTATTGATAAGATGAAAAGGGATCTATCCGGATACTGCTATCGTCCCGCTCGTATCCGGCCATCAGCTTGTCGCTTCCGGACTGGGCATATGCCACCTGGAACAGCAGTGAACTGAGTGGCAGCAGATACAGGATTAGACTGCAACCTGTTGTCCTGGTGTTTTTGTTCAAGGCACGCTTTTCCTCATGGCAAGTCTGTTGTAGGCAGCAAGATCGTTATTGTGAAATCCCCTGCAGGGAGTTACACCTTCTATATCGGCAAAAACAGTCAGATCTAAAGCGGCCTTGATGGTTAATAATCCTGATTTCGATTGTTCCGGGCGATAATTCAGGCGTATTTATAATGAAGGGGTGGCGGTAAATGATAAAATTGTTATACTGATTTTCTACAAAAAATACCCCGGAATAATAAAATCTATTGAGGTTTCTGTTGTGAAGCGTATTGCTGGTCTGGTCCTGGTTTTGGCGGTGTTCTGGCTGATCAATTCAGGCTATTTCGTTCCTTTCCTGTTGAGTCTGGGTGCATTGTCAGTTGCCGGTGTGATCCTGCTGGTATTCAGGATGGAAAAGATTGACGGCTTTAATATTCCTCCGATCTTTTTATCCGCGCGATTACCGTCTTATCTGCTCTGGCTGTTATGGGAAATCGTCAAATCGAATATCGATGTCATCCGGCTGGTCTGGCAACGCAAGCCTGCCATCAGTCCGACCCTGTTCAAGGTCAGGGTCAGTCAGAAAACAGATCTGGGCAGGGTTTTTTATGCAAACTCAATTACATTGACGCCGGGAACCATTACACTGGATGTACAGGATGATATGTTCGAGGTGCATGCCCTGACGCGTGCGGGTGCAGAGGGTGTGCAACAGGGAGACATGGACAGGAAGGTCTGCTGGCTGGAAGGGCAGTCCTGATGTATCTTGCTGTTGCCATCGCCATTCTGATAGTGATGACTATGGCACTTATCAGGGCCTTGCTGGGTCCGACCCTGTATGACCGGATACTGGCAGTCAATATGTTTGGAACCAAGACCGTATTATTGCTCTGTATATTCAGCATGATCGCCGGACGGGCAGATATGGTGGATATTGCCTTTATCTATGCGCTGATAAATTTTGTCAGCATGATTGCATTACTGAAGTTTTATGAACAGTCTGATGTTTCAGGGGAGCAGCAGAATTGATGCAGACTGTTCTGGATATCATCAGCTGGGTTTGTCTGTTATCGGGTGGGTTTCTGGGGATTACCGGGGCAATCGGGCTGTTTCGTTTCCCGGATTTCTATACCCGTCTGCATGCCGCCAGTATTACCGATACGCTGTGCCTCGGCCTGATTATGCTCGGCCTGATGTTGCAGGCAACGTCCTGGATGATGGTGGTCAAGCTGTTGCTGGTATTACTGGTATTGTCCTATACCAGTCCAACCTCTTCACACGCACTTGCAAGATCCGCGCGACATAGTGGACTCGCCCCTGTCCTTCATAAAGAAGGAGACTAGCCATCGTTAATCTGATTGATATTGTCCTGATGGGCCTGCTGGTGATTACTGCGGTTGCGATTGTGCGTATGCGCGATCTGGTGGCGATCGTCATGCTGCTCGGTATCTACAGCCTGATTTCGGCAGGTTTTTTTGTCAATATTGATGCTGTGGATGTGGCGATGACCGAGGCGGCGGTGGGTGCCGGCATCTCCACCGTGTTGATGCTGGGTACGCTGGCGATGACATCACGCAAGGAGTTGCCATCGCACCGGAGTAAACTACTGCCGTTGTTTGTTGTAACCGTAACCGGTGCCGCCCTGGTCTACGGTACACTGGACATGCCACATTTTACGGATCCTGCCGCACCGATACACCAGCATGTAGCACCGCGTTATATAAATGAGATGGAAGCAGAAATCGGTATACCCAATATGGTGACGGCCGTTCTTGCCAGTTACCGTGGATATGACACGCTGGGTGAGACCACGGTTATCTTTACCGCCGGTCTTGGTGTACTGGCCTTGCTCGGGCGGTTCGGGCGCAAGTCACCCTTACTGGTTTCACCGGCGATGTCTGACAATGTGATTTTAAGGGTCATCTCCAGGGCACTGATCCCCTTTATTCTGATGTTCGGATTATATGTGCAGTTTCACGGTGATTTTGGACCGGGCGGCGGGTTTCAGGCCGGTGTAATGCTCGCTGTCGCCTTCATCCTGTATGCGATGGTATTTGGTATTGCCAAGGCACAACAAATTGTCCCGCCGTGGTTGTTACAAATACTGACTGCCACCGGCGTGCTGATCTACGGAGGTACCGGAGTGGTCGCGATGTTGGCGGGTGGCGTTTATCTTGATTATGATCTGCTCGCACACGATCCTGTGCATGGCCAGCATCTGGGTATATTTCTGGTTGAACTTGGCGTAGGTATCACTGTTTCCTCGGTAATGTTGTCCATCTTCTTCGACTTCACGGCACGACGTGAGATTCGCAACGGAGAGGACAGATGAGCACGTTTCTGGGGCTGTATAATTACTGGATCGTTATTATCCTGATGATGACCGGATTTTATATCGTGATTGCGCAGGGTAACCTGATCAAGAAAGTGGTTGGTCTGAACATCTTCCAGACTTCCGTTATTATTATGTACGTGAGCATGGGCAAGGTGGAAGGTGGTGCGGTGCCTATACTGGCTGAGGGGATAACGGTCTATTCAAATCCATTACCACATGTGCTGATGCTGACAGCAATTGTTGTCGGTATCGCTACAGCTGCACTGGCGCTTGCACTCATACTCCGGATTAATGAGTCTTACGGCAGCATTGAGGAAGACGAGATCCATAAACAGGATGAGTCGTTTTGATCAGTGCTAACCTGCCTGCCTTGCAGGTCATCGTTCCGCTGTTATCGGCACCGTTATGCCTGATCCTGTTCAGGCCACGACTGGTCTGGTGGTTTGCATTGCTGGTCACCTTTGCGACGCTCGGGGTCAGTATTGGCCTGTTGAATCAGGTACTCGAAACCGGTGTCATTTCCTACGAGATTGGTGGATGGGCACCACCCTGGGGTATTGGATACCGCGTCGATGCCGTCAGCGCTTTTGTATTGCTGATAGTCTCGATTATTGGTGCGGTGGTGATGGTATATGCGGGTAAAAGTGTTCCGCGTGAACTGCCCGAACACAAGCAGACCATATTTTATGTTGCGTACCTGCTCTGCATCGCCGGTCTGCAGGGTATTATAATTACCGGAGATGCCTTTAATGTATTCGTTTTTCTGGAGATATCCTCGTTATCGACCTATATCCTGGTCAGTCTGGGCAAGGATCGTCGTGCGCTGACGGCCGCATTCCAGTACCTGATTATGGGTACGCTGGGTGCGACCTTTTACCTGATTGGTGTCGGTATGTTGTATGTGATGACCGGGACGCTGAACATGATGGACCTGGCAGAGCGTCTGCCCGACGTAATGGATACACGAACCGTACACAGTGCGTTTGCATTTCTGATTGTGGGAATCAGCCTGAAGCTGGCACTTTTTCCTCTCCACTTGTGGATGCCCAACTCATACGCCTATGCGCCTTCCGCGGCGACCGCCCTGCTTGCGGCAACGGCGACCAAGGTTGCGATATATGTGTTGCTGAGGGTGGTGTTCACCATTTTCGGGGTCACGTTTGCATTTGAGATAATGCCGCTCGGTGAAATCCTGATGGCATTATCGTTGTGCGCCATTCTGGTGGGTTCAACCGTGGCGATATATCAGAATAATATAAAACGCATGCTGGCCTATTCGAGTATCGCCCAGATAGGTTATATGATACTGGGCGTCAGTCTGGCGTCGGTCACCGGTCTGACGGCCGGTATACTGCATCTTTTTAATCATGCGTTGATGAAGGGCGGACTGTTTCTGGCGGTAGGCAGTGTTGTCTACAGTACCGGTGCAGTGAATCTGGACAACTTCCGTGGATTGGGCAAGTCCATGCCGTGGACGATGGCAGCGATTGTGACCGGTGGTCTGAGTCTGATCGGTGTACCACTGACCGTCGGGTTTATCAGCAAATGGTATCTCGTGCTCGCCGCGCTGGAGCAGGGCATGTGGCCGGTCGTTGCCGTTGTATTGTTCGGATCCCTGCTTGCCATAGTCTACATCTGGCGTATTGTTGAAACGGCCTGGTTCCAGCAGGCCGATACGAATACCGCCACTATCCGTGAAGCCCCACTGCAATTATTGATTCCCACCTGGGTGTTGATCGGCGCGAGTGTATATTTCGGTATCAATACCGATCTGACCGTGGGAGTCGCAACCGCAGCAGCAAAAGTATTATTGGGGATCAGCGGATGAGTATGACGCTGAAGCAGGTCACAAGTTCCGGAAACATTGCACAGGGGCATACGAATTGTCCTGTTTCAACAAGGATGCCTGAATCATGTTGACTGCGGCAACAGCAATCCAGCTGTCCCTGCTGATACCGCTGGTGGGCGCTGTATTGATTACACTGGCAGGCAAGTGGCCCAATCTGCGCGAAACCATGACGTTTATAACGGCGGGTGCATTGTTTCTCGTTGTTATACGTGTCCTTACGGGATTGTTGAATGGTGAACAGGAAGAGTTCACCCTGGTCAGGGACATCCTGCCCGGTCTGTCACTGTCATTCCATACCGAACCGTTGAGTATCCTGTTTGCCTTGCTCGCCAGCGGATTGTGGATCGTAACGTCGGTATATTCGATTGGTTATATGCGCGGCAACCACGAGAAACACCAGACCCGGTTTTACGCCTGTTTTGCCATTGCCCTGTCAGGTGTTATGGGTGTGGCATTTTCCGCCAACCTTCTGACCTTGTTTGTGTTTTACGAGGTACTGACACTGTCAACCTACCCGCTGGTCACCCACAAGGGGGATGAAAATGCCCGCCAGGGTGGACGTATATATCTGGGCATTTTATTGTTTACCTCGATTGGCCTTTTTCTGCCGGCGATAATCTGGACGTATGCCGTGGCAGGTACGCTGGATTTCCGTCCGGGTGGTATCCTCAGCGGTAACATCGAAGGAGGTGCGGCCACTGTTTTGCTGTTCCTGTTTATATTGGGTGTAGGCAAGGCCGCCATCATGCCCGTCCATCGCTGGTTACCTGCGGCAATGGTGGCACCCACTCCGGTCTCCGCATTGTTGCATGCGGTCGCAGTGGTCAAGGCTGGCGTGTTCACCCTTATCAAGGTCATCGTTTATATTTTCGGGCTGGATTTCCTGTTCCTGGTGCCAAATGAATCGCTGGCAATCTATCTGGCAGGATTTACGGTTGTTGCGGCATCTATCGTTGCATTAAAACAGACCAACATCAAACGCATGCTGGCCTATTCAACCATCTCCCAGCTGTCCTATATCATACTGGCAACACTGGTATTGACCCCGTTGTCAGAGGTGGGCGCAGCTATACACATGGTTTCCCATGCGTTCGGCAAGATAACCCTGTTTTTCACGGCAGGTGCAATTTATGTGGCATCAAAGAAAACAGAGGTGACCCAGTTGCGCGGTATCGGCAGACGGATGCCATTTACCATGACAGCTTTTGCGATTGGTGCGTTAAGCATGATTGGAGTACCACCTACAGCGGGATTCGTGTCCAAATGGTATATCATCGCCGGCGCGTTCCAGGTCAATAACTATTTCGTACTGGTCATACTGGTGTTGTCCACGGCGTTGAACGCCGCCTACTTCCTGCCTATCATATTCCGTGCGTTTTTCTTTGAGGAAGATCAGCCGCCTGCGAAGGAGCATGGTGAGGCACCTTTACCGATGGTGGTTGCGCTGTGTACAACCGCCGCGCTGGTATTACTGTTTTTCGTATTCAATGGACCCATCGTGGATCTTGAACAGACTATCATAGGAGTTCAGAAATGAGTTCGCCTGACAAGGACCGGAAGCTGCACTGGGTATACCGCACGGAGAACCGGCCAAAACTCTGGTGGGGACTTGGCGTGGTATTGTTTTTATCCGTAGCGGCACAGGCATTTTTTCACGTGCATGCCTACTTCACGCTGGAAGGCTGGTTTGGTTTTAATGCGATTTATGGATTTCTGGCCTGTGCGGCGATGGTGCTGTTTGCCAAATTGCTGGGGTACTTGCTGAAACGACCCGAAGACTATTACGACAATGATTGAACTTTCCTTCCCGCCAGCCTTTATCATGATTCTGGGCGCCATCCTGGTGGCCATGTCACGTCCGGGGCTGCGACCCGCCTTCATCCTGCTCTCGCCGTTGGTGACATTGTATGCGATCTGGCAGCTTGAAGACGGTGTATTGATGACTGTCAGCTTCCTGGATTATCAGATGGAGCTGGTTGAGGCCAGCAAGGTGCGCCGTTTGTTTGCAACTGTATTTGCGATCATGGCGTTTGCCGGGGGCCTGTTCGCATTCAGGACGGCCAAATGGTATGAGTTATCGGCGGCGATGGCCTATGCGGCCGGGGCGATCGGTGTCTGTTTCTCCGGTGATTTACTGGCAATGTTTCTGTTCTGGGAATTTATGGCACTGTTTTCCCTGATAGTTATCTGGAGCGGTGGCACGCTGGCTTCACGTCAGGCAGGTGTACGTTATGCGATTATGCACCTGTTCGGTGGCGTGGTTCTCAAGATCGGTATTGAAGGGATCATGGTGCATACCGGTAGTCTGGATATACAACCACTCGCGCTGGATAGTCTGGATACCTGGATTGTATTTATCGGTGTGCTTATCAATGCGGCAGCACCGCCCGTATCCGCGTGGCTGAGTGATGCCTATCCTGAATCCAGTCCAACCGGTGGCGTGTTTCTGTCTGCATTTACGACCAAAACCGCGATACTGGCCTTAATCCTGCTGTTCCCTGGAGAAACCCTGTTAATCTGGATAGGCCTGTATATGATCTTCTACGGGATCATCTATGCGTTGCTGGAAAATGATATGCGCAGGATCCTGGCCTATTCGATTGTCAACCAGGTCGGATTCATGGTGGTGGGTGTCGGCATAGGTACCGAGATGTCGATCAATGGTGCGGCTGCCCATGCCTTTACCGATGTCATCTTCAAGGCACTGATGTTTATGTCAGCCGGTTCTGTACTGTATATGACCGGCAAACGTAAATGCACCGAACTGGGTGGTTTGTTCCAGTCGATGCCGTTGACGACGATCTGCGGTACGATCGGTGCGCTTTCGATTTCCTCGTTTCCTTTCACTTCCGGCTTTGTTTCCAAGTCATTGATCAGTACCGGGGCGGCAAACGAAGGGTTGGCGCTGGTGTATATGCTGCTGGTAGCCGCGTCAGCGGGGGTATTCCTGCATGCCGGTATCAAGTTCCCTTGGTATGTGTTTTTCCAGAAAGATTCGGGACTGCGCCCGACCGAACCACCCTGGAATATGCAGGCGGCGATGGTATTTTTTTCAGTCCTGTGTATCGGCATCGGCTGTTTCCCTGAATTGCTGTACAGTTTGTTGCCGTATGATGTTGATTATGAGCCTTATACTACGGAGCATCTGGTCAGCCAGTACCAGTTGTTATTCTTTGCCGGTCTGGCCTTCTTCATCATGTTGCCACTGATGAAACGGACTTTGACGATCAGCCTGGACACAGACTGGCTCTGGCGCCGTATGGCGTTTGGCTTCAGCAACTGGTTTATCAGGGTTCTGGAGGAATTGCAGACACTGTCCGGGCAACTGTTCTCAAGAGTGTGGAACGCGATGCTGGAATCCATGGAACGGCATCACGGGCCTGCCGGTATTCTGGCACGGACCTGGCCGACTGGTAGTATGGTGTTATGGGTGGCAATCCTGCTCTGTGCCTATCTGATTCTGTATTATATTTGATCTGGTGAAGTCTCTTCTGCGCGATCCGGCAGGTTGAGATATTTCCTGAATGACTATCAGGTGCCCTCTCGAAAACGACGTAATGCCGCATCTACCATACAGCTGGCGCTGTTTCGCTCGGCAAATTGGCTGCGCAAATAGTGCGCGTCGCTACCATCCTGAACAACGCGTATCAGGTGCTCCATCGCAGGTTCACTTTCCGTTGCCTGAGCATAGGATGCCAATTTTTCAATAGTAGTCAGGATATCCTGGCCTAACGACAACGTTTCATGCGATTTAGGATGGATAATGGAACCTTCGAGTCCAAATCGGCATGCCTGGAAGCGATTGAAATTATAAACGAGATAATCATCCTCAACCGGGTCCGGTTCAGTACGTTCAAGCAAATACTTGCCAAGCACCTGAAGGTAACTGGCCAGTGCTGCTGCACGCTCTATACTTAACGGGGTGTCGCAGACCCTGAGCTCAATTGTTCCATACTCAGGCTTGGGACGAATGTCCCAGTAAAAATCCTTCATGTCGCTGACTATGCCGGTATGCTCCATTCTGGAAAAATAGTCACCGGCGAATACGTCCCATTGCAAAATAAAAGGTGCACGACCGGAGAGGGGAAAGGCAAACACAGAATTCAGTCGGGCTGAATTGAAAAGCGTATCATGTCCCTGTACGAAAGGAGACGACGCCGATAGTGCGATGAAATGAGGAATGTAGCGGTTTAACGCATGTAACAGATACAGGGCATCATCACCGGAAGTACAACCAATGTGTACATGCTGGCCGAAAATCGTAAAATGTTTGGCGAGATAGCCATAAAGTGCAGAGAGATGCTGGAATCGTGGTTTGGCGGAAATTTTCTGTCTGGACCAGTTTTGAAACGGGTGTGTACCGCCGCCGCAAATCCCGATATTTAATGTATCCGCAGCGCGGATCAGGGTCGACCTGATTTCCTGTAACTGGGTCAGTAAATCATCATAACGTGTATGAATACCTGTGGCTATTTCGATCATACTTTCTGTGATTTCAGGTGTTACCACGCCAGGGAAGGGTTTACGTTCCAGTAAATGCAGCAGGTCAGGGCTGGATGCACAAAGATTGAAGTCTGAAAGACACACAAGCTGCAATTCAAGTTCCACGCCCATGGTGAGTGCATCAGAAGCCTTGAATTGATCCAGTGCCATTACGCTTCCCTGGTATGAGGTGATTCATTTGCCAGAATCAAGGCGCGCTGGGTAATGACTGGACCGAGTACTTCCATAATCAGTGTCATCGCCGCCAATGCTGCCAGTTCATCTACATATGTAATACCAAGATACCTGGCCTGTTCCAGTACCAGGATGACAAATACAGATATGGGTGAGAGTGCCAGGCCCGTCAGTACGCCCTTGCGCCAGGATACCCCACTTACATGGGAAAATATTGCCACTGCCAGTGTTTTGGTAAGTATTCTGGCAACGATTAGAATCGCGGCAAGCCCACTACCCGCCAGCACCAGATTCCAGTCCAGCGTCGACACTACGAACACGAACATCAGCACAGTGAGCAGCTCTCCTAATACACCAAAATTACGCCTGGTATGGCTGAGGACGATACGACGGTGACGTGTTACCAGACCGAAGGTCAGTGTCGCCAGAATCGGTGACAGTTTTGCGACATGGGTAATCGCGACCAGCAAGATTATCGCAAGTGCAAATGCAATCGTCCCGTCACGCTCGAGATTTCCCAGTCTGCGCATCAAACCCGGGACAAGTATTCCAAACAGGCTTCCGATGATGATGGAGGCAAACAAAAAGATCAGGCTGCCAGACATGGCCGTCCACAGGCTGCCAGTATTGTGTAAAACTGAAATCCCGAGAATAACTTTAAACAATACTACCGCGAGCACACAGTTGATTGCCGTTAAATGTAACAGGCGTTCTGTTACCTGTCCTGAGCTACGCTGATCATTAATGATACACAGGATGCCGGCAGGGGAGGTGGACATTGCAAGCGACGCGAGTAACAGGGAGTTCAGGACATTTGTTCCATACCACTGCGCGATGATGTAAACGATGGCAAAAGTCGAGACTGATTCAACCAGGCCGGTTACTCCAATCCAGGGATTGGAACGTAGCCAGCGCAGATTGATGTGATAACCAAATTCAAACAGTATCAGGCCAAAGGCGAAATTGGCAAGTAACAGCATGTTGCTATTATCGGCGGGCGGGATAAATCCTGTCTGGGTAGTTGCCAGAAGAAACCCCGTCAAACCATAGATACTGATACGCGGCAGCCCGATCCAGCGTGCGCAGAGTTCACCTGTCAGCCACGCCAGTGCGATGGCCATAGGCCAGACTATGTCTGCTGGTAGCGGTAACAGGTTTGACATGTAATTATCCCGCTGTAGTAATGACTAAAACTACTTAACCAATAGGCCGAGCCTAACGGGTAATATTACGATAGTAAACTGATAAACGACTGTATAACCGGTAAAAAATATACTGATGCGTTTTAGTCTCTGAAGTTGGTAAATTGTAACGGCATTTCGATGGTCTTTTCCGCTCGCAGCATGGCAATGGCTTCCTGAAGGTCATCACGTTTTTTCCCGGTAATGCGTACCTGCTCTCCCTGGATGGCGGCCTGTACCTTCAGCTTTGACTCCTTGACTATCTTGACCAGTTTTTTTGCGAGCTCCTTGTCGATGCCTTGCTTAATCACTATCTCCTGCTGCGCCTCGGCCAGGTTCGAGGTGATTTTACCGACATCAACACAACGCACATCGATCTGGCGCTTTGCCAGCTTCGAATAAATGATGTCCTGCATCTGCGTCACCTGGAACTCGGTGGGGGCTATCAGTTTCAAGGTCCTTTCCGTCTGTTCAACACGCGATTTGGTCCCCTTGAAATCAAACCGGGTGTTAATCTCGCGATTGGCCTGATCCACGGCATTGGTCAGTTCGTGCATGTCGATTTCTGATACTACGTCAAATGATGGCATGTGTTTTCCTCCTGGTCAGGACAGATTTTATAAAACTGCAATACCTGGATACAAGTATTGCATTAATGGAGACGCCCGGGCAGGGTCGGATAAATTGTCGTCACACCGTCTGCATTATCAATCTGGATAGCCTCAATCACGGCACCCAGCAGGGTAATATAACCGAAGGCGCGGTCGGCCCCGTTATTGCTGACCTCAAAACGGTATATGCGCCGCAGCTGCCAGCCACCACCTGCGGAACGTGCGAACGATATCGATGTTTGAGCCACCGTTTGATCGAGTAGCTGCAATCCGGATTTTTCGCACAGCTCCCGGCAGGCACGTACCATCCGTTCACGTATACGCAGGCTCTCGAACCAGAATATGATAATGGCGACCAGACCACAGAGGATAAGCAGTGAGTTGACGGTATACATGGACGCCTACTTTACCAGAATGGTGGCAAGGCGACTGGACTGTTTCACGATATAATTATCGCCGTTCGCAATGATAAACAACGCAGCAATATTTTCCCGTTCGGCAAACTGGAAGGCGGTATCCGGCCCCATGACCATCAGCGCGGTGTCCAGTGCATCTGCTGTCATCGCTGAATCGTGGATCACAGTAACCGAGGCGAGCGAGTGTGCTATAGGCCAGCCGGTAGCCGGGTCTATCGTATGGGAATACCGTTTCCCCTCATGAACAAAAAAATTGCGGTAATCACCCGCTGTGGTCAGTCCGGTATTGAGCAAAGGGATCACGGTCTGCACGTCCTGTCGGTCGATCAGTGGTTTTTCAATACCGATCTGCCAGGCTTCATTATGGGTGTTCGTCCCACGGGCACGCATTTCACCGCTGATATTGACCAGATAACGGTCAATCCGGTTTTCGTCCAGCAGGTCGGCGATGCGATCAGCTGCGTAGCCCGGGACGATTCCGGACAAATCAATATACACAAGTGATGACTTTTTCCTGACTGCCGGTGGTGAGGCGCGTAACTCGAGATTCTGATACCCGACCCGACGTCGCGCCTCTGCTATCGCCTTTGTGTCCGGGATCGTTTGTCTGTCCGGATCAGGACCAAACCCCCACAGGTTGACCAGAGGGCCTACGGTAATATCAAACTTTCCCTGTGTCAGCGTGCTGATGCGTTGCGCCTCCGCCAGAACTTCGTACAAGGGTGTAGACAATGGTATCCAGTCATTTGAACTGCGCAGGTTGATGCGGGACAGTTCGGAGTCTGGCAGATAGGTCGACATCGACTGGTTGATGTCATCAAGTATCTGCGCTATCTGCCGCTCAAGCCGGGGGCGGGACAGCGGGGCAGGTAGCGATATGATATTGATTGCGTATGTGCTGCCCATGGCCGACCCGGTGATTTCCACCGGTTCGGCCTGCTGAATCTGACATGCGCCGAGTAGCAGACCACAAACAACGACAGGCCAGACCGGGTAGCGATATTTCACTACCCGCTCCGCGACATACGCTGGCTAGATGCTGTCAATGATCTTGTTCAGCGTTGTGCTCGGACGCATCACCCGGGCACAGATCTCCGGTTCAGGGCGGAAATAGCCCTGGATATCTACCGGTGAACCCTGCACTGCGTTCAGTTCATGGACGATGAGCTGTTCATTTTTAGTCAATGCCTCTGCCACAACGCTGAACTGTTTTGCCAATGCCGCGTCCTTTGTCTGTGAGGCCAGTGACTCTGCCCAGTACAGTGCCAGATAAAAATGGCTGCCCCGGTTGTCCAGTCCGCCCACCTTGCGTGAGGGAGATTTGTTCTCCAGCAGGAATTTACCGGTGGCGGCGTCCAGTGTCTCCCCGAGTACAGTGGCCTTCGGATTTTTGTAGAGCTGGCCCAGATGATCATAAGATGCGGCCATCGCCAGGAATTCTCCGAGCGAATCCCAGCGTAGATAGTTTTCCTGCACAAACTGTTGCACGTGCTTCGGTGCTGAACCACCGGCGCCGGTCTCGAACATACCGCCACCGTTCATCAAGGGGACGATAGACAACATCTTTGCGCTGGTGCCAACCTCAAGGATAGGGAACAGGTCAGTGAGGTAATCCCGCAGCACATTTCCGGTAACAGATATGGTGTCCATGCCTTCAATCATGCGCTCCATCGAGAACCGGGTGGCCTCGACCGGTGACATGATGCGGATATCCAGACCACTGGTATCATATTGCGACAGGTAAGTTTTTACCTTGCTGATCAGGGCCTGATCATGACTGCGTTGTGGATCGAGCCAGAATACGGCCGGGGTGTTGCTGAGCCGGGCGCGGTTGACTGCGAGTTTGACCCAGTCCTGGATCGCCGCGTCCTTCACCTGACACATGCGCCAGATATCGCCTTTGGCAACTGCGTGTTGCAACAGGACGTTGCCTGCGCCGTCAACCACACGTACGGTGCCATTGGTCGGGATCTCAAAGGTCTTGTCATGGGAGCCGTATTCCTCGGCCTGTTGTGCCATCAGACCCACATTGGCCACGCTGCCCATGGTGACCGGATTAAACGCACCGTGTTGCTTGCAGAAACTGATCGCCTCCTGATATACACCGGCATAACAACGATCCGGTATGACCGCTTTCATGTCCTGTAACTTGCCGTCCTTGTCCCACATCTTGCCGGAATCACGGATCGCGGCGGGCATGGAGGCATCGATAATGACATCACTTGGTACATGCAGATTCGTTATGCCCTTGTCAGAGTTGACCATCGCCAGCCCCGGCCGGTTGGCATAACAGGCGGCAATGTCAGCATCGATCGCGGCGCGTGTGGCCTCGGGCAAGGTCTTGATGCGGGCAAGAATTTCGCCGAGGCCGTTGTTCGGGTTGGCACCGATACTGGCCAGCGTGTCCGCATGTTTTTTGAATACATCCTTGAAGTAGACCGAGACGACATGTCCGAACAGGATAGGGTCGGACACCTTCATCATCGTGGCCTTCAGGTGTACCGAGAACAATACGCCTTTGGCACGGGCGTCCTGCATTTCCTGCTCCAGAAAGCTGTCAAGTTCGGCGGCACTGATAAAACTGGCATCTATGATTTCTCCGGCGACCAGCGCTGCCTTTTTCTTCAGCACACTGACGGCACCGCTGGCATCGACCAGTTCAATCTGGTAACTGTCACCTTTCGACACCGTGACCGATTTTTCTGATCCGTAAAAGTCTCCCTGGCTCATGTGGGCAACATGGGTTTTTGAGTCGGCCGTCCACGCTCCCATCTTGTGCGGGTTCTTGCGGGCATAGTCCTTCACCGATTTGGGTGCGCGCCGGTCCGAGTTACCCTCACGCAGGACGGGATTGACCGCGCTGCCCTTGACCCGGTCATAGCGTGCCTTGATGTCTTTTTCCTTGTCGTTCTGCGGGGCCTCGGGATAGTCCGGCAATTTATATCCCTTGCCTTGCAATTCCTTGATTGCGGCCGTCATCTGCGGCATGGATGCGCTGATATTCGGCAACTTGATAATGTTGGCTGCGGGTGTTTTTGCCAGCTCGCCGAGTTCTGCCAGGTCGTCGGACTGGCGCTGTTGTTCTGTTAAAAAGTCGGGGAATACCGCCAGGATCCTGCCCGCCAGCGAAATGTCCCGGGTCTCGATATTGATACCGGAGGTACTGCTGAATGCCTTGATGATCGGTAACAGTGAATAGGTGGCCAGTGCCGGTGCTTCATCCGTATGGGTATAGATAATAATGGGTCTGTCAGACATGTGGTTACCTGGGTGTATAGTTAGATTTTTATCGAATTATGGTGGTAAATTCCTGTGTGCCTAGTTTTCCATAAATGGCCGGGTAATGTAAGGGAGAAACCGCTTTCGGAGGTCTTTTTTTTGGCAAAAACAGGGGTATTTTGCTGCCATTCCAGTGTTTTTGCCCGGGCCCTTGAGGAGACTGAAGTTTCAGACAGCCCTGCCAACTTTCCCTTGTTTGATCTGGATCAGTACGTCATGTCTGAGATCAACTAGACTGTAGTCAGGTTAATCCAATGTGTAACGGAGGAAATTATCGATGGGAACAACCCGGTTTGATTTTACAGACAAGGTCGCACTGGTCACAGGTGCAGCATCTGGCATCGGTCGCGAGACCGCGCTCGAATTTGCAGGCAGTGGTGCCAGTGTCGTGGTTTCAGATGTGGACAAGGTGCGTGGTCAGAAAATAGCGGATGAGATCAAGCGCCGTGGAGGCAATGCCGTGTTCATAGTCTGTGATGTCTCAAAGGAGAAACAGGTGATCGCGCTGGTTGCCAAAACGGTAGCGCGCTATGGCAAGTTGAATATCGTCTGCAATGATGCCGGTATAGAAGGTGTGAACGGTATAACTACCAAAGGCACACTGCAGAATTTTGAACAGGTCATCGATATCAATCTGAAGGGTATGTGGTTATGCCTGAAATACCAGATCCCCGAACTGATCAAGGCCGGTGGTGGCAGCATCGTCAACCTCTCGTCAATCGCCGGTCTGATCGGATTTCCCGGATTGCCGGCCTATGTGGCCAGTAAACACGGTGTGATCGGACTGACAAAAACGGCCGCGCTGGAATATGCTGACAAGAATGTGCGTGTCAATGCGGTATGCCCCGGTCCCATCATGACGCCGATGCTGGAACGCATCATGAAGACCACGCCCGGATTCCGGGAGCAGATTACGGCAGGCGTGCCCGAGCACCGGATCGGCCAGCCGAAAGATGTGGCCCAGGCCATCCTGTTTCTGAGTACAGACCAGGCGTCCTATATCACCGGACAGAGTCTGGCCATTGATGGTGGCTGGGTAGCACAGTAGGTTAAATGGTTAAAGTGAGGTACGAAACCACCGGTCCGGTGTCTCCCGGATCGGTCGGGTTCAGATCACATCGGGTGACTTGCGATCGACCTGTACGCCGTTTTCAAAATATACAATTTCATTGACGGCACCGTTGCTGGAATAACTGATGGCCATTCCATGTAACTGATCATCCTTGTATGAAGTCTCGTATTTCATCTTGCCGTTTTCATAATATTCCTTGTGCTCGCCATTCAGTTTACCATCGACATACATCCAGGTCTGATGGGTCTTGCCATCCGGAAAATAGGTCATGGCGAGGCCGTGCATCAGGTCATTGCGGTAGTGCCAGAGGTTCCTTACTGAACCGTCCTCAGCATAGGTCCTGATGACGCCATCCTTCTTGCCGAGCACATAGGTCCATTCTCCTTCTACCTGTCCGTTCGGATACCAGGTCTTCACTTCACCATCGTATTTACCGTCCTTGTAGTGATACAGACCTTTGGTCTTGCCATCAACGTAATAGGTTTTTGAATAACCATTATCCAGTCCGTTCAGGTATTGCTTTTCCTTCGCGATCTTGCCGTTATCAAAATATTCTATATGTTTGCCATCAAACTGGTCATTGCGGTAGACAGTTTCACTGACCAGATGCCCGTCGCGTGCGTATTCGCGGGTAAGGCCGTCACGCACGCCGTCTTTATAGTTGGCGGTACTGCCCAGCGTTCCGTCCTCATAATAATAACTGGCCTCACCTTGCTGGGTGCCATTGCGGTAAGTGCGTTCACCTTCAAGTTTACCGGAGGGATAAAAGCGTCTGGCTACGCCGTTCAGGCTACCATCCTTGTACGGGAGTTCACGTGCCACATTGCCATTCTCGTAATATTCAAGGCCGGGGCCCTCAGGTCGACCGTCAAACAACTGATAATGCGTGCGTATCGAACCGGATTCGTAATAATCCTTGTGTTCTCCCTGGATGGGAACACCGGCCTTGTATTTGGTGAACTCGACCATATCCCCCGCGTTGTAACGGTACATATCGGTAATGAGACCGGCTTCATCGTACATCGATATCGGGCCGGTGATCTTGCCATTCGTATAACTGCTTTTGATCTTCAGTACACCGCTATCGTAATACTGGATCATCTCACCGTTCAGCTTGTCATGGAGATAATTGTAGTGGTGGGTCACGATGCCGGCGGTGTTATAGGCATAGGCCGTGCCGTGTTTTTTTCCTGCTTCGTATTGTGCCCGGATGCGTACCTTGCCGGTATCGTCATACTCTACGAAATCGCCATGCAGCAGGTTGTTCCGGTAACCAAAGTCGCGGTGCAGTTTTCCATCGGGATGATACAGTTGTGCCGGGCCATCCATTATGTCGTTGTTGAAGGTATATACGACGGTGGCAATCCCGGCCGCATTGTATTCTTTCGAGACACCGTCCTTTAGGCCGGCGATATACACGGTTTCATATTGCAGCAGGCCAGTATCAGTATACTCCTGCATCAGCCCGTCCCGACGCCCGAACCTCATGATATAACGCGAGCGAACGGTCCCGTTTTCATCATACGTCAGCGCGTCACCATTCTGTATATCATTACGGTAGGTGTATTCGCCCTTCAGCTTGCCGTTTTTGTATAACTCCCAGGCCTTGCCATTGCGGATACCCTCACTGATTTCATATATAAACTGGATCTCGCCGGTGTCAAACCAGCTTACCAGCTTGTCGGGATCGCTCCCGGGATCGATTCCGTAAGGCGGCGGGCCGGCGGCAAATGCCGTGTTTGCCCATACAAGCAATGAAACCAGTAGTGTTGTCAGTTTCATTCTTTGTACCGGTCAGCGGATCTTGATGTCTTCCTGCTCAAACCGCTTGTTTACCTTTTGCTGGATACCGGGTCCCAGTGCACGACCCCAGGATTCGCCTGCCTCCATGGCCTCTCTGGAGATGGTCGGCAGCAGTTGCATGGTCTTCTGTCCAATCGGTGATTTATAGAAACGGATAAGTTCCACAATGTCCTCGGTCGTCAGGTGCTTGTGGTAGATGGGGTAGCTCAACTCGCTGATCGCATTATTGCGGGTCACTTCCTCCTCAATGACACTGTTTACCTCTTCAGCAATGATGCTGAATGCCTTTTTATCAAGATCGGGATTGGCCTTCAGCATGTTCATGCCGATTTCCTCAATGTAGTAGCGGGCAAAGATATCTGCCATCCGGTCGCCGCCAGTCAGTACCAGAAATTCATCGATCAGTTTTTTCTTTGCATCGGTCAGGTCCTCAGCCAGCGCTGGTCTGGCGAACAGCATCAGTAGTGATATTAAAAGTACTGGAACGGCTCTCATTCGAACTCCTGAAATTAATCGGTGACATGTGAGACGGCAATGGATCAGGAACCAGGGGACTGCGGATGTGTTCACTCTGGCCCTCCTGTTATGTGAACAGTGACAGGCTTGAGTATAGCCGCCGTCAGCGGAGGGTGTCTACCCGGGACGATTACCGACACACCGAAATTATGCAGTCAGGGTCCGGGTCGTGCACGCGAGGAGATGAAACGGTACTGGAAAAAACGACGCCCGGGACAACGGGGTGGAGTCATCCCGGGCGGTTAAAAACGGGGCTAATCAAACCCCGAAAACGATTGTCATGCAGGCTCCTTTGCCTTCTGACCCGCGTGGTAAACCACATAAACATAAACCGGTATACCCAGATCACCCAGCTGCGCCTGTATGAGAGGAGCCACCTTGTTCCACTCCAGTTCGCCTACACCGGTAGCGAGTCTTGGCAGCGCCACCGAGGTACATTGCTCCTTCTGCAGGATCTTCTTCAGCTCCTTTAATGCATGATTCACATTTGACTCGGTTGCCTTGCCCGGATGATTACCAGCACCGTAACCACCTTCCTGGGTCAGCAGATTAACGATACGCTTGCCATCCGCACCGGCCCATATCCAGGCGGCACCCGGTTCAGGACGTGCCTGATGACACCAGTGATGAAAATCCTTGTGCATCGCCGGATAACGTTCATGTAATGCCATGGCCAGCCCCTGTTTCATCGGGTCATTTGCCGCGACGCCGTGCGCAATGACCTGCGCACCGGTCAATAAGATATCTCCCTCAACTTCATAAATCATAAGTGCTCTCCATTTGTATAGTGTTCCCGGTTATAGACCAGTTCCGTCTGATCCACAATGTGAGTTTATCCTATCCGCATTTTCCGGGGCGCGGGATGATTTGGATCATGGTTTATGCGGGTAATCTGCAAGGATGGATTACGGTAAACAGGTAATGCTTGTCTCAGGCGCAACGCTTCAGGCGGTCCACAATTTCATAATCGGGTGGAGCAAACGCATAGTCGTCAATCTCTGTCACCCTGATGAATACGACCTGTTGATGTTCGATCAGACTGACATTGGTGTCTGCCATACTACCAATAAAGGGAAGAAACCGGATCGATGCCTGCCCGTTATGATGTTGGTATTCTTCCAGGGCACGGTCTATTGTAATGGCGACATTCAGCTCCTCGGCGAACTCACGCTGCAGCGCCTGCTCCGGTGTTTCCCCTGCATCCAGTTTGCCACCGGGAAACTCCCACAAGCCACCATACATCTTGTGAGCAGGTCTGCGGGCGATCAGAAATCGGCCATCTGGCAGGTAGATTATACCCATAACGACAGTCAACATAGGCCAGACACGGGCTGAAATTCACTCTCCTGAGGTAACGAAAAATTCAGAGCGTGATCATATCCAGACGTCGCCGTCCGAGTCGCTCTGCCCCAGATTCGGTAATCAGAATGGCATCACCAATCTGGCAATTCGGGCTGACTACACCGGGGATGGGTACTCGTGGCTTCAGGGTAAATACCATGCCTGGCTCTATCAGCAAATCGCCGTTTTCATCATCACGGCCCCAACCCATGCGCGGACCGTCACCAAGTGCGCCAGCGGTATGAAACACCACGCCAAAATACATCTCACCACCATGCTTCGCCGAGTAGTTATCAATCCATTGTTTGTAAAACTTACTGTAGTCTGCAAACGAACGTCCCGGTTTTGCCCAGGCCAGTAATTCATTAAACAGCTCCAGATTTGATTTCCACGCAAAGTCCCATTTGGCCGGGGCCGGTCCGACACAAATGGCCTGGTTGACCTGTGAGTTGTAACCGAGCACGGACGAGGATATTTCCTCACTGATAATCTGGCCGGGCTTGATATATTCATTCAACGGCTGTCCGTTGGCGGTGTTCCCTTCATCACCGGCGCGGATGGAAACACGGCCGGGGGCCTCGCCGGAGGCATCCAGCATGGCCTTGAATACCTGGAACCAGACATCGCGCTGGGGTACGCCGGGTGCGGCTGTATCAACGATAGCTTTTAGTCCGAGTTCACTGACCCGGCTGGCGAGTTTCAGTACCTCAATCTCTTCGGGTCCCCGTGACAGTTTCACCCGCATCAATAAATCCACTGCCGATTCGAATCGTGCGCCGGGCAACGCGGCAGTGATCCTGCTCATGGTGATATGGCTGACTCCACCTTCGTCATTACGCACCACACCGGACAGGTTGCCGACACCAATACGGCCATTGCCGAGCCCAGTCTCTTTTAATGCCGTAATCATCAGCCCGGACCGGTTCAGGCGACTGTCTGTTACTTTAATCGGTAAACTTGTCGAGTTGGCAAACACCTCGGCCTCGGCACCGGTCCGGAAGATCGCGGTCGGTTGCCCGGATTGTGGAAATACAATCCAGTCCGGACCATTCTCGGTGAACCATTTGATATCTGCATTTCCCTCCGGACGAGATGGTATCAGCAAGGCGTCAAAGCCTGCCGTTTGCATCCACTGACGGCATTTATTCCAGCGTCGTTCAAGTTCGGACGTCGAAAAGCTGCCTGGCATCCTGTCGGGAGTTAGCCCGGGGCTATCGGGAATATCCATCGTATTGCGCGGCACCGATACCGGGCCTGCCAGTGTGGCACAACCGGCAAGTGCAGTCCCGGCTGAGGCTATAGTTGTTTTTAGCAAAAGCTCACGACGAGTGTAGCCCAGATTCGTATCATCAGTGCTCATGACATATCTACTCCAAACAAAAGTCTGTTAACAGATAATAATTAATCCTGTTCATTTTAAGCAAACGCACGCGAGATCAGCCAGATACCCGCAACAATAAATGCTGTGTGCTGTACAACCGAGGAAATAAAACGCGGTGCTACCGAGGTCATACTGATCATTCCGATGGCATGGAGCACACGGCTGAAAAGCAGGGCCATGGCCAGCCCTGCCACCAGTATAGCCGGGGCAGCATTGAATTCGATCATTCCGAGCAGGATCAGGCCGAACGGGGCGAACTCGATAAAGTTCCCGTGTGCCCGGATGCGCCTGCGCAAAATGTCGTCATTGCCGTCACCAAGTGATATCCGGGTGGCCCGGCGTCGGAAAGACACCAGCAGTGCAAGGACAACCATCAAGATGGCAAACAGGCCGGTCAATAGTGAGGTATATGGCAGGATGATCATGTCAATCTCCAGTCGGTCAGAACTACAATGCTATACAACAGTCGTGCCGAACAGTGCACCGACACCGGCCGTGGCGGCCATCGCCATCGCTCCCCAGAAGGTGATGCGCACGGTTGATTTGAAAACGGCGGCACCACCGGCGCTCGCGGCCAGTGTGCCCAGCCCGGCGAGGCATACCAGCGAGACGCCCGACACGGCATAACCTATGATCGTTTCCGGTACTATCAGTACAGTCAACAATGGCAGGGCGGCGCCTGCAGCAAAGGTCGAGGCCGAGGCGAAAGCCGCCTGTATTGGTTTTGCGGTCATGAATTCGGATATACCCAGCTCATCCCGCGCATGGGCACCCAGCGCATCATGTGCCATCATTTGTTCAGCCACTTGTCTCGCCAGGCGCGGATCCAGTCCCCGACTTTCATAAATAGCAGCAAGTTCATCCAGTTCATGTGCGACGTCGGTTTCCAGTTCGCGGGTCTCTCGGGCAAGGTCTGCTTTCTCTGTATCGGATTGTGAGCTGACCGAGACATACTCTCCGGCCGCCATCGACATGGCACCTGCGACCAAACCCGCCATGCCAGCAACCAGTATTTCAGCCTGTGTAGCCTGGGCCGCCGCTACCCCGACGACCAGGCTCGCTGTTGAGACTATCCCGTCGTTTGCGCCGAGTACGGCGGCACGTAGCCAGCCGATACGACTGGTGCGATGACGTTCAGTATGGCTTCTGTACATTATTGTTTATGCCTCTTGAGATTATCTTTCCATTCTCTACGCGCTGAGCTGAAATATCCACAAGGTAATCGTGACAGATGCAGTTACCAGTACATTCAGTGGGTGGTGGGGAGAAAGGTCAGCAGGCCTGGAGGATTACTACCAGACGGGTAGATAAAGATCACTCAGGTTAGACAGTAAACACCAGAGCTCGGGTGGAGCATCCAAGAGTTACGACCGGGAGCGGAGCAGGGTATACACCCTTGTTCCGCTCCCGGAACTTATTGTTACTTGTTACTTTTCCGGCGTCTGAATCCGAGACCGATCAGACCCATACCCAATAATGCCAGGCTGGAAGGCTCAGGAACCGAGGCTGGAGGGGCGACGTACATGCTCAGGCTCGTCAGATTGAATTCCCCACCATAGTCATAGATATACGAAAAACCGGTTAACGGTGAGTGTGTGTAGTGATAGCCCGAATAGAAGTTCGTCTGGCCTCCACCGGGTCCGCTGACGATGGTCGCAATATCAGCAGAGTCGAGGTTGAGCAATTGTGTCAATGAATCGCTGCTGACAAAGTCGTAGATGCCGAACAATTTGAGTTGCAGCTGATCGCTGGACAAGGCACCACCGGTGCATGTGATGTAAACCAGCGGGTCCGAGCAAAATAATTCCTGGCTGCCATCATGGTATTGCAATATATCCTGCTGCACGAAATTGACCGGCGGGATGTCCTGTATGGCGGCGAATTCAGTCGTGAGGCTGTTGACAGGCCCCATCCACTGGCTCGGATTAAATGTCTGTCCGTCGATAGTATAGGTCGAGGTAAAATAGTTACTTGTTACTGAAGTGGGGGAATAGGAACTATTATAAATGCTACCGATGCTATCGGTGTATTCGCTGTCATCGATGACAATGCGTCCGGAAATCGTCAGGCCGTTCTGACCACCGGTGTTGGCCCCACCAAAGACCACACCGCTGCTATCCCGACTATTGGTGATGATACCGGTGAAGTCCAGGTTATATACGACAGCATGTGCCGGAGCCATATAGAACAGTGAACTCAGGCCCAACATCAACAAGGGATACATTTGATTCGAGGAGATACGGCGCATATTCAGTCCTTTAAAAGTATTATAATTGCGAAAGATGCTACAATTTTCATGCCAGTCTACAATTGTTATATAAAACAGATAGTTATGTGATAACTCTGTGCGTCGGCCATCCTGATTTGTAAGAAATTCCGACAGTAGCGTAATCTCCTGGATGCAGTGTTTATGAAAAAATTCAAATTATTCAAATAGTTAAATCATGATTTGTCCTGCACCATAACAGTGTTAAATAATGCTACAGAAATCGTCTTGAACAACATATCGCCAACCATACCGTTAATGGCGGTGCCCACGCCAATAATGCCGGTTCAACTACCTTCACTGGCAGCGCTCGGGCTGGAACTGTATATAAAGCGTGATGACCTGATACATCCGTTGGTCATCGGTAACAAGCTGCGCAAGTCCTCGCGTCATTTTGAGGTTATTCAGCGTGAGCGATACAACGCGGCATTGACCTTTGGTGGCCGTTTTTCCAATCATCTGCTTGCGGTGGCACAGACCGGACAGATCCTCGGTATCACTACCACAGGTGTAGTGCGAGGCACCGGTGTACTCGGCGAATCAGCGGTGCTGGATGAATGCCGGTGCAGGGGGATGCAAATAATTGCAGTGGAGACAGGGGAATATTACCCCCTGCAACAACTGGTGCCTGATGCGCTGCGCGCCCGACTGGGTCTTGCTACCACACCATACCTGATTCCGGAAGGCGGGGCTTCAGCGCTCGCCATTGAAGGCGTCGCTGAGATAATAAACGAGATTGTCGACCTCGATACCTATACACATATTGTTTGTGCCGTCGGCACCGGCACGACTGCGGCTGGACTGGCATGGGGCCTGGCGCAACAGTCAGAACCATCGCTGCCAACAGTACTCGCGTTGTCGGCAGTACGCGGTTACACCACACTGCCTGATCAGGGGCGATCAGCCCTGTGTGACAAGGCGGGGGCAGAACAGGCGGAACAGATCCTGGCAAGGCATTTGCAGTTTGATGGCAGTGCGCCCTTCGGACGCTATGGCAAACCGGCCGCTTCAGTAATGCAACAATTACAAGCGCTGCAGGGACAACTCACATTCCCACTGGACTATGTCTATACCGGCAAGGCCTTGTTGCAGCTGGAACAACTGGCCGTGTCCGGACGATTCGCCCGCGGTAGCAGGTTGTTGTTCCTGCACACGGGCGGTTATCAAACGGCCCCGTTAGTTGTGTGATCCCGCCGCAGATTTTTTATCCTATACTGCCAGGCACATTGACAGAAAAAAATAAACACGGATCAGGGTATGGCAGAGCCACTTAAAAATTCATTCGGTATTGATATCCCTCGCAAGATAGCCGACATGATTACACCGGTATATCCCCGGTTCAAACACGATGCGTTTGTCCGTGATGCACTCTCGGGTTATGTGCAGCTCGATCTTATGCCACGTGGCTGGCAGATCGCCCGGACACTGCGCCGATACCTGCCGGATGATTACGAAAAGGCGGTGGATATACTCGTAGCGTCACTGGACTCGCCGCTGGAACAGACCCAGGACAATGGTATGGCGCCGTTTTTGTACATGCCGCATGTGTTTCTGGTCGCGGAATTCGGACTGGATCATTTCGAGGCCTCGATGCGTGCCCAGTATGAGTTGACGCAACGGTTTACGGCCGAGTTCAGTATCCGCCCGTATCTGCAAAGGTATCCCCGGGAGACACTCGCACGTCTGAAACAATGGACGAGCGACCCGAGTGTGCATGTACGTCGCCTGGTCTCGGAAGGTACACGACCGCGGCTGCCCTGGGCACCGCGGTTACGCGAGTTCCAGAAGGATCCCGGACCGGTACTGGCACTGCTGGAACGCCTGAAGGATGACCCGGAATTATATGTGCGGCGTTCGGTGGCGAATAATCTGAATGATATAGGCAAGGACCACCCGGATGTACTGGTAGCAACAGCGGCAAAATGGTTGAAAAACGCCAGTGCGGAACGACGCTGGCTGGTCAATCATGCGCTGCGTTCCGCCATCAAACGTGCTGAACCGGGTGCACTGGCGGTGCTGGGCTTTGGTGCAGAGGCCCGGGTCGCACTCAATGATGTCAGTATCACTCCAAAACGTGTGGTGGCAGGTGATGCCGTGACCATCGCCTTTTCCCTGACCAATGGCCGGAAGCAAGCCCAGCGTGTGCTGGTCGATTTCTGTATCCATTTTATCAAGGCCAGTGGCCGGACCGGAGCGAAGGTATTCAAATTGAAAACACTGAATATGGCCCCCGGCGAAACCGTGTTACTGAAGAAGAAGGTGTCACTCGCGGAAATGACGACACGCAAGCACTATCCGGGCAGACACAAGGTTGATTTGATATTGAACGGGCAGACGCTACCGCTCGGTGAATTCGTATTGACCCGGACCCGCACCGGACGGGGATAGACCCGACCGGCACGGGGACTTCAATCAACTCCAGCTCAGATCATGTTGCAGGATCGGTGTTGAGCGTATGCGCTTGCCGGTAGCAAAATAAATGGCATTGGCCACCGCCGGCGGGGAGGGTGGACCGGCCGGCTCGCCCATACCGCCCCACCAGCCGTCTTTGGAGAGCGCAAAGTGGGTCTCGATCTCGGGCATGTCATCAATCCGCATCAGGCCATAGCTGTCGAAGTTCGTGTTAACGAAGCGGCCGTTCTGCAAGTTTAATCCACCGTACAGTGCGTGGCTCAACTCCCAGCAAACAGAACCGTGGATCTGTTCACGACAGTTCAACGGGTTGATGATGTAACCACTGTTGGCGACGACGACCATTTTCTCGATACGGAGCAGACCGCGGCGGCTGACACTGACGGTCGCGCAGACAGCACAATAGGTTTCATGGTCCTCGACCGCAGCGATACCCATGCCTGTGCCTCGTGGCAGGTCCGTGGTAAAGCCGGACACTTCTTTCAGTTTCAGCAACACACGTTGCCAGGGCTCCATGCCTTCGGTCATCCGTATCCGCCATTCCAGCGGGTCCCAGTCTCCCGCCAGGGCTACCTCATCAACAAACTGTTCAATCATGAAACCGTTCTGGTTATTACCCGGGGCACGATGCGATGCCGTCGGGATGTGTGAGTCCACGACGAGCCGTTCATGACGTCGGTTGCGTACCTTGTAGGGCATATTACTGATGGCCCGATCTGCATTATCAGGGCGGTTAGGTTCACCAACCGAACGTGAGAACCAGGACACCGGTAATCCGTCCTCACCAAGTGCAGCACTGAACCGGGTCCAGTTAATCGGGCGCTGTTTACCCTGGGCGATATCTTCCTCACGTGACCATATGACCTTGACCGGACGCCCCAGCTGCTTCGACAGTTCCGTTGCCTGCCGGGTCACGGCGGTGTTTCCACTGCCGCCTCCACCAAACGCGCCACCGATAAACATTGTATGTACAAAGACCTGTTCCGGGCTGACGCCAGCCTGATCCGCCGCCAGCGCTAATGCCAATGACTGATCCTGCATCGGCGACCACACATCCACGCGCCCGGCTGTCACGCTGACCGTCGCATTGGTCGGTTCCATACGCACATGTGCCTCGTACGGGCGGAAAAATTCCGCATGAATGACCTGCTCAGTGGTGGCTGCCGCAATCAGCGGCAGCGGATCCTCACCTTCGGCATGGGCAATTTCCCCTTTTTGTCCGAGTAAGGTAAGCGCCTGGGCTTGCAGACTCTCGTTGCTGCTTGCACTGTAGGGACCAAAATCCCATTCGATTGGGAGGATATCAAGCGCCGTCCGGGCCCGGTAATAGCTGTCGGCCACGACCGCAACTGCGCTTTGCATGGAATTGATAGCCGTCTTGCCTTCGATCGGTTTCAGTTCAATCACGGCAATTATGCCGGGTCGATCGTTCACCGCCGCCGCATCAAAACTACGCACACGGCCCCAGGGTACCGGACAGGCCTTTACGGCGGCATACGCCATCCCGTCAAGATCCACGTCGATGGAAAACTTTGCGCTACCGTTTGATTTCAAGGCGACATCCAGTCGCGGCACTTCGGTGCCGAGCAGCCACCAGTCTCCATAGGCCTTGATCTTCGGCTCCGCATCCAGTTGCACTGCTGCAGCGGCATTTGCAAATTCGCCATAGCTACCCTGGTGTGTACCTGAACTCAGTTTGCCCTGGCGTGCCGTGACCGCAGATCGGTCTACGCCCCAGGCATCGGCGGCGGCCTGTTTGAGGCGTTCACGTGCGGAGGCACCGGCCTGCATGATATGTGGGTGGCGATTGCGTACCAGATTCGAGCCGGAGGTTGCCATCGTTACATATTCCTCGCCGTGATTGACATGGCGGTTCGGATCGGCAAACACGGCCCGCACATCTGTCCAGGGTACATCCAGTTCCTCGGCGACCATTGAGGAGACCGAGGTCAGCGCACCCTGGCCCTGCTCGGAGTGTGGTACGCGTATCGTCACGATGCCTTGCGGATCAATCGTCAGCCACGCATTAATCTCGGTCCCGGTAGACGGAATGACAGAGGGGTCAGCCGGGACGGCGTAGGCCAGTACCTGGCCCGGCAGGTGAAAGCCGATCAGCAGGCCGCCACCGGCGGCCAGCCCTGCACGCAGAAAGGTACGTCGGGAGATATTGTTGGCGTTCATATTGCCTCCTTGCCGGCGATGGCAGTTGCCCGATGAATGGCGGCGCGTATTTCAGAGTAGGTGCCGCAGCGGCACAGGTTGCCTGCCATCGCCTGATCGATCTCGCCATCACTCGGGTCGGAATTGCGATTGAGCAGGGCGACGGCGGCCATGATCTGGCCGGACTGGCAATAACCACACTGTGCTACTGATGTCTCAATCCACGCCTGCTGGACCGGGTGGCTGTTGTCATCAGACAGACCCTCGATCGTAGTAATCTCGCGCCCGACCGCGCTGGCGGCATTCACGATGCAGGACTTGGTCAACTGGCCGTCGATATGCACTGAACAGGCACCACATTCAGCAATGCCGCAGCCAAACTTGGTCCCGGTCAGTTTGACCTTTTCACGTAATACCCATAACAACGGCATCTCCGGATCGACATCAACCTGATGGGTTGTGCCGTTTACTTTCAGTGTAAGTATCATGACTGCTCTCTCCGTATATCAGGCTACAGTGGTATTTATACTATTAAATGGGCCAGCAGTCAGGCAAGGAGTGCTTTTTTTTACTTCATGCCCTCAAGATTCGGGCTTTTCTGCAATACGGCCAACAGGGAATTACGACCAATCGTATCGACATAATCCAGAAATCCGCTGGCAATAACCGACATGCGTTTCGCCTTCAGCCTCACCAGATACCAGTTGGGTACGATAGGCAGAGTCTTGACATCCAGCTCTGTCAGCCCGCTGCTGCCACCAAATGCCAGTGTATGACGGGAAATAATCGAGATACCGAGGTCGGCCATCACAGCGTGTTTGATGGCCTCGTTGCTTTCGATAGTCATGCGGACGTTCAGACTGGCGCGGTGTTGCCGGAAGTGTTCTTCCACTGCATGACGGGTTCCCGATCCCGGTTCACGCATCAGGAAGGGGTATTTGCAGAATTCATGCAGACTGATGTTTACCTCGTTGGCCAACGGGTGGTCACTGGATGCAATGGCCACCAGCGGATTGGGCAGGAATTCATTTAGTTCGAGCCGTTCTTCCAGCGGCGGATGACTGAATACATAAAAGTCGTCCTGCCCCGCGTCCAGACGTTCAATGATCTGTTCGCGGTTCGCGACCTTCAACTCGATATTAACGGCCGGATAACGCTGGCAGAAATCACCCAGTAGATGCGGGATAAAGTATTTGGCGGTGGTAACCACGGCCAGCCGCAAGGTCCCGGCCTTCAGGCCACGCAAATCGGCCAGTTTCATATCGAGTGTCTCCAGGTTATCCCTGATTTCACGCGCACTCGCCACCACAGCAAGACCAGCGTCGGTAAACAACAACCTCCTGCCTACCTGGTCGTACAGCGGCATACCCACCGCCTCGGCCATTTTTTTTAACTGCATTGATACCGTGGGTTGGGTCAGGTGCAATACCGCGGACGCTGCGGTTATTGAACCGTATTCGTGCACCGCCAGCAGGATCTCCAGCTGACGTAATGTCCCGATACGGGCAGAGGGCCGGTTACTCATCGATATATATACATAAATCTATGCATAACATAAATATTATCGAATTTTATCTATATTACAAGCCGTGCATGCTACGTCCCATCAATTCGTATAAACAAGTTGTAAACAGGAGAACAGGTGATGTCTGTAACGGTATCGGGAGCGAAAGTAGCGATTGTGATGGGTTCTGCATCAGACTGGATGACGATGCGCGAGGCTACGGCACCACTGGCCGAGTTGGGTATCGATTACAAGGCCAGCGTTGTCTCAGCTCATCGCACCCCGCAACGCCTGTATGAATTCGCCACCCAGGCACACCTGAACGGGATCAAGGTCATCATTGCCGGGGCGGGCGGGTCGGCACATCTGGCAGGTATGGTCGCCGCAATTACCCATCTGCCGGTCATAGCCGTCCCGGTGACGAGTCGGCATTTGCAGGGTCTGGACAGCCTGTTGTCGATGGTCCAGATGCCCAAAGGGGTGGCTGTTGCAACCCAGGCGATTGGTGAGGCTGGCGCCTATAACGCTGGTCTGCTTGCTGCACAGATGTTGGCCATCCACGATTCCTACCTGGAACAGCGTCTGATGGCGTGGCGGAAAAAACAGACAGACGCTGTGCCAGTGGAGCCTGTCTGATGCATATAGCCATCGTCGGGTGTGGTCAGTTGGCTCGTATGCTGGCGCTGGCTGGCTGGCCTATGGGTTTGACGTTCAGTTTCCTCGCGGAACAGGGAGACGATACAGCCTGTGTCGAAGGCCTGGGCAAGGTCATTTATCGCTATCAGTATCGTGATGCGGCCAGCCTGTTTCAAGCCCTCGGTCGGCCGGGTGTGATCACGGTCGAGAAGGAGGATGTCGATGTAGACATGTTGCGCGAACTGCATAATTTTTGTCCGGTTTATCCCGATCCTGAAATCATCCATACCTGCCAGCACCGCGGACGGGAAAAAAGGTTTCTGCAATACGTTGGTGTGGATACTGCCCGTTTTGAATTGATCGCGGGCATTAAAGATTTGCCACCGGCCATTGAGCGGCTGGGCTTGCCGGTCATCATAAAGTCATGTGAACAGGGATATGATGGCCAGAACCAGTGGCACCTGAACACGGCACAAGACCATGCGGCATTTGTGCATGAACAACACAGTTTGCCGGAATCGGTGGTCGAGTCCAGGGTCAACTTTGAGCGCGAGATTTCCTTGCTGATCGTCCGCTCGCGTAACGGGCAGATGCTGGTATATCCACCGACAGAGAATACGCACCGGAACGGTATACTGTTGACCTCGATAGCGCCTGCCGCTGACCTGTCTCCCGCCTTGCTGGCGCAAATAGACAGTGTAGTGACCCGGATCATGGCGGGATGGAATTATGTGGGTGTACTCGCGATTGAATGTTTTATCACCCCGGACCGTATCCTGGTAAATGAAATGGCACCGCGTGTTCATAACAGTGGCCACTGGACACAACAGGGTGCGATTACCAGCCAGTTCGAGAACCATTTGCGTGCTATCACTGGCATGGGGCTGGGCAATACACGGTCACAATCCCATATCGCAATGGTGAATTTGCTTGGTCGTGTCGTTCCGGTACCGCTCAAGGGAGAGAATAACACCCACCTGCATTTGTATAACAAGACGATTCGTCCCGGACGCAAGGTGGGGCATATCAATATGCTCGATCAGGACAGGTCGCGTCTGCAACAGCAACTCAACGATGCAGTTACAAACATCTACGGTGACTGAACCATCGTGTACAGGGGTGATCCGGGGGTGTGTCCCTGTCAGAAATTATCCACGCCGACACCAAGCCACCTGACCTCTACCGCTCATCATGCCCCGGTTATTTTTTAGTGTACTTACTTCAAATATCCCGCAGGCTGCCGATAATAACCAGTAGACAGGTATCTGACTGCCGTTACTGTTGTTTGTAAACCGGTTAGCCAGCCTGTCATTGATGGCTTACGCGCACAGCAGACAGATGAACCAGATACAAATCTACAATGAGGATTACATACGGCGCGAGCTGCAGACAGCGGCGGAATTCCAGCGTGCGGTCCTGCCTGAACCTGTGCCGCTTCGATATCTGCAAACAGCAATCAGCTATCTTCCTCACAGTGAGGTTTCCGGCGATGTATATCATTTTCTGCTTAACCGGGAAGGTGAACTCGGCATATTTATTGGTGATGCCACCGGTCACGGTGTGACTGCTGCATTGATGACAATGATGGTCATGCTCGGGCTGGACGGTATACGCCGTAACCTGTCGACCGACGACTCCATGCGTCGACTCAACGGGTTACTCGCGGCCAGGAAAACAGGGGTATCTGTAACCGGAATCTTCTTTCGGGTGTCACCACGGGGAAAACTGACAGTGACACACGCCGGTCATCCGCCCCTGCTATTGATACCGGTCAATGGTGCTGAAATTGTATGTTTCGAAAAGGGTGGTTGTCCGCTCGGTATTTTTGATGACGAGCCCGTACCCTATGAAGAGGAGCAGTATCAATTACAGGCAGGTGATAAACTGTTTGCCTGTACCGATGCGGTGCTTGAGTGGGAGAACATGGCAGGCGAGGTATTTGGTATGGAAAAGTTGCTCGGTGTACTGGATCATCACCGTTATCAAAACATTCAGGACTTGATCAATATCTGCCTGAACCGGCTTGTCGAGCATGCAGAGGGTAACAGCTGTGGTGATGATTTGACCATACTTGCGTTTGAATACACTGGAGAGCACGACACAGGATATACGTCCTGACTGTTTAAAAGCACAGGACTGACAGACATCAGTTTTTAATTAATGACATAAACATATAGTTTTATATTATTTTGTAATAAAAACGTTCCCTGTATAGTACGCGCCTCTCTATTTTTATGCAGGAGTGCTACATCGTGAACTCACGTAAAAAAATTCTGGTTTTGGCCCTGGGTCTGGTGACAGTCCATAACGCACACGCGACCAATGGTTATTTCGCCCACGGTTACGGTGTGAAGGCACAGGGCACCGGTGGTGTGGGTATTGCCCTGCCGCAGGACGCTCTTGCCGCAGCGACGAACCCCGCCGGTATGGCGCTGATTGGAAATCGTGCCGACGTCGGTCTGACCTTGTTCAACCCGGATCGGGAGGCGACCCTGTCCAGTACGGCAGGTGGTAGCGGTATGCTGGACGGCACGTTTGATGGTAATGGCCGCGAAAACTTCCTGATACCGGAAGGCGGGTATAACCGTTTTATAAAGGACAATGTGACGCTTGGGGTGAGCGTCTATGGTAACGGTGGCATGAACACCGAATATGAGCAGCCGATTGCGCTGCTCAGTGGCGCGAGTGGCACCACGTCCGGTATTGATTACATCCAGTTGTTTGTAGCACCGACAGTGGCGTGGAAAATTACAGACGGCCAGACGCTCGGCGTGTCGGTTAATCTGGGATACCAGCGTTTCAAGGCAACCGGCATTGATAACTTCACCTTTATCTCGGCGAGCCCTGCCAATGTAACGGGTCTGGGTGTTGATGATGGCTACGGTATAGGACTGCATCTGGGCTGGACGGGTGAGCTGACTGACGCGATTACACTCGGTGCGACCTACCAGACGCGTACCAACTTCAGCCGGTTTGATGATTACAAGGGGCTGTTTGCAAATGAAGGTGAGATGGATGCCCCTGCCAGCTACGGTATCGGCATCTCGATTGAAGCCAGTCCGCAGCTGACAATTGCGGCGGATGTGCAGCGTATCTTGTACAGCGATGTGGCCGCGATAGGTAATCCCTTGTCACTCTGGAACGGTCAGCCGTTTGTCAGTGGCGGTCCGGGTAATCTCGGGACAGGCACCGGTCCCGGGTTCGGATGGGATGATGTAACAGTACTGAAGATCGGTTTCAACTATGCCGTGAATGATGCCCTGACGCTACGCGGCGGATATGATCATACCGAACAACCCGTACAGGAAAGCGAGACCTTGTTTAATATCCTGGCGCCCGGTGTCGTACAGGATCATCTGAGTCTGGGCGCAACCTGGACGCTGGCGAACAGCGCAGAATTATCAGTGGCATACACACATGCGTTCGAAAACAGCGTCAGTGGTGTCGATGTGATCCCACTGCCGTTTGGGGGTGGTGATGTTGCCTTGAAAATGCATCAGGATTCACTCGGAATAGCCTACGGCTGGAAATTCTGACCTGCCTGCACAAGCTGTAAAAAAACAGCAGGCCGGGGCGAGAAATTACCCCGGCCTTTTTTTATCTCCGGACCGCACCGTTTTGCCACTGATACATTGGCAGTGAGATGCGGCCTTGTTCGTCAAATTCTATACCTTCCTGTTCCAACAGTTCCCGCTGTATCTCCTCGTACACCGGTTCCGCCCGTTTGCTTATCTCACCCATTGCATTGATTACACGGTGCCAGGGGATGTCCTGGTCTTCCGGGATGGCATGGAGCGCATACCCCACCTGCCTTGCATGGCCGGGTAATCCGGCCAGTCTGGCAATCTGTCCATACGTGGCAACGTACCCGCGAGGAATCCGCTTTACGACAGTATGGATTATCGAGAAAGTGGTTTCCGCCCCCTGATTAAATGACACAATACTATTGCCCCCCGGTAACCTCGAATTTCCAGCTTATGGTCAGATTACCTGACTCACCCAGATGACCACCCATGGCAAGGACCTGCTGACCGGACTGCTTGCGCCAGTCACCTTTGACGTCCAGCGTGATGGCGGTCTCCTGGGTGGAGCTACCCGGGCTGACCTGGAATGAAAGTAGTTGTGGTTGCGGGCCTATCGGTGTCGGGGTCTCGTGCGTGCCTTCCGGTTCGTCTGTGGTAATGGTTTCGATATATGGCAGCAGTGCCAGCGGTATTGGCAACATCACGCTAAGGGTGTTTTTGTCCGTGTCCAGTTCTACCGCCGAGTAACCGGCTATTGCATCCGGGTTATCTCCCATCTCCGGTGGGAGTGGCAGGTCTCCCGAGCCCTGACGTACTTCATCCCGGGTACAGCGAGAGGTCGGCAGTTCCATGCAGATAGGATCGGTTACCGAGATATGGACCTTTTCATCAATCAGATAAGTCCCTTTTTGCAGTGTTGCTTGCCAACGCTGGTAGCGTGGTGTTCCCTGGTCGGCCAGTTGGTGAAACTGCTCACCCGCCTGCATGGCCGTTTCCATCTCGGCAGTACCCTGCATCGCAGCACCCATGGCCATCGCTTCGCGCATCAGACAGGCCTCATCCTCTCCACACTTCGCCATGATACTTTCGGCATTTGCCACCATCGGTTGCATGTCGGCTGCCAGGGCCTCAGCCTGTCTGGTCTTGTCCTCAAGTTCAGCCATCTGTGAGGCATCCATCGCCTGCAGGCTGGGCAAGGCTGTGGGCTGTTGAGCCGAGAGGTTCGCAACGATATTTACGTTGCGTTTGACTTCCCAGTCATAAGGGTCGTACATCCCTTCACTGCTGTGGCTACCTGAAGATTCATAACTGTATTCAACCGTCAGTGTGGCGGTTGAACCCTCTGCGGCAAAATCCTGGGCCAGGGTGGTATTTGCCAGCAGGGTAATCAAGGCGGCTGTGATAGCAGCGGTATTTCCGGTTTTCATTTATCTCGGGTTCCTTCAGGTTGAGTGATTCAGTGCAGGAGGTTGTCGTCAGTCTTCCGGTAAAATTTGCACGGAATAATTCCCTGAAGCATGCCCCTGCTTGTGCACGAAATCAAGCTGAAAACGGTTGACAGTCTGACCCTGTTTATCTACTGTAAACGCCAGCGCCGATTTGACATCAGCTTGCGGGCGCTTAAAAAATACCGCTAAAGAGAACCAGCCTGCTTTAGCGACAGCTTATGCGGGTTTTTTTGTTTCTGGAGAACAGTAAAATTATGAGTAAATTTGATCCGTCGAAATATGACATACAGACGCGTTCAATCCGGGTCGGCCAGTCACGTACACAGGAAAATGAGAACAGCGAACCCATTTTCCTGACGTCCAGTTTTGTCTTTGATAATGCAGCCGAGGCGGCCGCCCGGTTCTCCGGTGAGGAGCCGGGCAATATCTATTCGCGGTTTACCAACCCGACGGTGCGGACGTTCGAGGAGCGCCTGGCAGCAATGGAAGGTGGTGATCGTTGTATTGCCACGTCCTCCGGTATGAGTGCGATATTGACCACCTGTATGGCCCTGCTGAAGTCCGGTGATCATATTGTGTCGGCAAAAAATATCTTTGGTACGACGGTTGCGCTGTTCAGCAAGATCCTGGGCAAGTTCAATATCTCGACCACATATGTCCCCTTGTCTGATTATGATGCCTGGGCCGCGGCCATACGCCCGGAGACAAAAATCCTGTTTCTGGAGACGCCATCAAACCCGATGACGGAAATTGCCGATATCCGTCGACTGGCCACACTGGCGCATGAGAACAATTGCCTGCTGGTGGTGGATAATTGTTTCTGTACACCGGCACTGCAACAGCCACTGCGGCTTGGCGCAGATTATGTGATCCATTCAGCGACGAAATATCTGGATGGACAGGGTCGTTGTATTGGTGGGGCGATTGTGGGCCCGGCCAAACAGATGGAGGAAGACATCCTGATGTTCCTGCGTACTGCCGGACCGACCATGAGCGCATTCAACGCCTGGGTGTTCCTTAAGGGTCTGGAGACGCTGAATATCCGCATGCAGGCGCATTGCCAGAACGCGCAGAAGGTGGCCGAATGGCTGTCGACCCGGAAGGGGGTCAAAAAGGTCCATTATCCGGGGTTGCCGTCACATCCCCAGTATGAATTGGCACTGCGTCAGCAAAGTGGTGCTGGCGGTATGGTCAGTTTTGATATTGACGGCGGCCGCGAAATGGCCTGGAAGTTCATAGACGCGACCAGTATCTTTTCCATTACCGCGAATCTGGGTGATGTGAAGAGCACTGTTACCCATCCGGCGACAACGACACATCATCGTGTTACACCGGAAGAGCGGGCAGCGGTCGGGATTACCGACAGCCTGATCCGTCTGTCCGTAGGCCATGAGGCGATAGATGACCTGTTGCGCGATCTGGATATCGCGCTGACGGCAGCCAGAAAATAACTCGCCTGTACAACTGGACGGGCTGGACGCAGCGAACGGCAGTTCTGGTATCGATTCGGGCGAAGTTGTACACTGAATTCATGGTTGATTAAGCAGAAGGTGCAGTATGGATATTCATGAATACCAGGCCAAGGAAATCCTCTCGGAATTCAGTGTTAATGTCCCGAAGGGTGGTTTGGCCTACAGCCCGGAACAGGCCGTGTTTCGTGCCAGTGAGATAGGCGGCAGCAAATTTCTGGTCAAGGCACAGATACATTCCGGTGGTCGTGACAAGGCAGGTGGTATCAGGATATGCACCAGTGAAACTGATATCCGCGCTGCTGCGAATGAGTTGATGGGCAAACGTCTGGTGACAAACCAGACCGGATCTGTGGGTCAGCTGGTCCACCGTTTGTATGTGGAAGAGGCGGTTGAGGTCAGGAGTGAGTATTACCTTGCCTTTGCCCTGGACCGACAAATTGAACGAGTAGTGGTCGTCGCCTCCAGCGCAGGCGGTTGTGACATTGAAGAGACTGCCATTAGTCATCCCGAATCGATAATCCGCATAGCCGTCGAACCGGCTGTAGGCATGCAGGCATTTCAGGCACGCCAGATTGCATTCAAAATGGGCATCGACAAGTCAATGCTGACCCAGGCGGTATCCACGATACTGGGGTGTTATCGTGCCTTCCGTGATCTGGATGCCACCATGATAGAGATTAATCCACTCGCATTTACCGCAGAGGGTATGCTGGTCGCGCTGGATGCAAAGATGAGTTTTGATGACAACGCCCTGTTTCGTCGTCCGCGGATCGCCAATATGAAGGACAAGTACAGTATCGACCCGCTGGCTCGCAAGGCCTCTGAACGCGGGCTGAACTATGTCGGGCTTGAGGGCAATATCGGTTGCATAATCAACGGTGCCGGGCTGGCGATGGCGACACTGGATATGATAAATCTGCTCGGCGGCAAACCGGCCAACTTTCTGGACATTGGCCTTGGTGCTACCGCTGAACGCGTCAACAAGGCCGTCAACCTGCTATTACAGGACAAACACGTCGACGTGATCCTGGTAAATATCTTCGCCGGAATAAATCGTTGTGACTGGGTAGCGGAGGGCTTGATCAAGGCTGTACGCAAGCATGGGGACACTGTACCCATTATTGCCCGTCTGGCCGGTACGAATGCCAAAACAGGTAAACGCCTGATAGCGGAATCCGGCGTACCCATCATCCTGGCTGATTCATTGCGCGAGGTGGCCGAAAAGTCCGTTGCTGCCGTGAAGCAGGCCACCGTCTGAAATCCGGGTAAACCCATGTCAATATTGATAGATAAATCGAACAAGGTCATTGTACAGGGCATGACCGGTGAGTTAGGGACGTTCTATACCAGCCGTATGATTGATTACGGAACCCTTGTGGTCGGCGGTGTGACGCCGGAGAAAGGTGGAACTGATCATCTGGGTCGTCCTGTGTTTGATACGGTCAGGGACGCTGTTGATCAGACCGGGGCCGATGTCAGTATCATTTTCGAACCGGCTGCCTACGCCGCTGACAGTATTATGGAGGCCGCCGACGCCGGTATCCGTCTGTGTGTCTGCGTGACCGGGGAATTGCCGGCACAAGACATGATTCGGGTAAAACGTTATCTGCGCAGTTTTAATGGCGCACGCAAGATGTTGCTGATCGGGCCGGGCAGTGCAGGCATTATCAGCCCGGGTAAGGCGCTGGTCGGCATTATGCCGGGTTACCTGTACAAGCAGGGGCCGGTCGGCATAATTGCGCGCTCCGGCACGCTGGGCTTTGAGGCTGCGGCACAGCTGGAGGCCATCGGTACTGGTATCTCTACCAGCGTGGGGATAGGCGGTGATGCGATTACCGGAAGTTCATTCCGGGACCATCTGGAGTATTTTGAACAGGATACGGAAACGAGTGCCGTTATTCTGATCGGCGAAATCGGCGGCATACAGGAAGTTGAGGCGGCGACGTTTTATCGGGAACACATGAGCAAACCTCTGATTGCCTGCGTTGTGGGCATGTCTGCACCCCGGGGAACACGTATGGGGCATGCCGGCGCAATTATCGCCTCGCATGGTGAAAGTGCGGTCGAAAAGGTGCAAGTATTGAAAGACTGTGGAGTGACCGTGGTACCAGATCCCTCATCCTTTGGTGAAACGGTCAAAAAGGTCCTCACCAGTAAAGGACAAGGTTGACGCCGACAGGGTGATACGAATAACACAAATACGAAAGGGTGATTGATATGATAGAGCCATCTACCGAGGCAAGCCGTTCCAGACAGATCAAATCGGGTATTGTGCTGTTACTGTTATTACTCGCCGTCATCTTCACCTTGCAAAATACCGAAACGATGGTCGTAGTATTCCTGTGGATGGAATTTGTGTTACCACGTGCGCTGGTGCTGTTTATTATCTTTCTGGTTGGATTCCTGAGCGGACTGGCCGTCTGTAACTGGAAAATCCTGCTCGGGACCAGGCACAAAGGTTGAGTGTTATGTCGGTAGCAGGTCAGCCCCGCGTTATCACCTGGCTGGCAATCTACTTCAGTGTGCTGATCTGGTCGGGTATACACCCGCGTGACTTCTTTACCTGGGTGCTTGAGGTCACTCCGGCGGTGATCGGTCTGATACTGCTGGTGGGGACCTGCAAAAAATTTCCGCTGACCACACTGGTGTATATATTGATACTATTACATTCGATCGTGTTGATGGTCGGTGGACACTATACCTACGCCGAAGTACCGCTGTTTGATGATCTCAGCAGGCTGTTCGGAGGCGAGCGTAACAATTACGACAAGCTGGGCCACCTGATGCAAGGTCTGGTTCCGGCCATGGTTGCCCGTGAATTGTTGCTGCGTTTGCACGTAGTCAACGGCAAGCGATGGCTGAATTTCCTTATCGTCTGTATCTGTCTGGCAATCAGTGCCGTCTATGAACTGCTTGAATGGGCGGTGGCATGGCTTACCGGTGCGGCTGGCGACTATTTTCTGGGTACCCAGGGTTATATCTGGGACACCCAGTCTGATATGGCCTGGGCCATGTGGGGTGCTATTTTTGCCCTGATGATCATGGGTAATTTCCATGATCGCCAGTTGCAACGGTTGGGCCACATCAGCTGACCATCTGTTCAGTCCCTGCCATACAAGCAGGAAATGAGCAAATATTGTGTAAAAGCGGTGATCTGGCGAAATAAATTTATGATCACCGTTCCAATAATTGTAGAATTTTCATCCCGGATTAATCTGGAAAAAATCCCTGTCCATGATCTTCAAACTGAAATACAAGATATTCCTGTCGATAACAGTTCTGTTACTGGCGGCGATTGGTGGCATGGTCTATCTGTTGCAAGAAAGTTTTGATCGAAGCTTTCTACAGTACGTCAATGAATACGAACAGGAGGCCCAGAACAATCTGATTGCCAATCTGGGCGAGGAATACCAGAAACACGGGAGTTGGAACATCATTCGCGAGGATGAGGATCGCTGGAATGATCTGGTGGTATCAAACTTTGCCCGCGCAACGACCCGGCACGGAAGCAGCAACAGCAATAAAAATACGGCCCCGAGAGATATTCTCAACCTCGACGACCCCAACCGTAATATCTCCAAACGCGAACGCCGGTTTTATCGTTCCAATGTGGCTTTGCTGGACGTCAACAAACAGCATGTCGTCGGTCGCGAGATTGAACAACCTGAGGGGACGGAGTTCAAGCCGATTTATGTCAATTCGAACGTTGTTGGATACCTTGCTGCAAGACCATTGCTGACAGTGCTGGAGACCCCTGACATTGAGTTTTCCAAACAGCAGATCCGCGGGTTCAATATTATTGCAGTGGTTATTGCGTTACTGACCTTTGTCCTTTCAATACCGCTGGCCAGATATCTGGTTACCCGGATCAATACACTGGCAACCGGAACCCGTGAACTGGCCTCCGGGAATTACGGTATCCGGATTCCCTATACCTCCAATGATGAGTTGGGCAAGTTGTCCCAGGATTTCAATGTACTGGCCAGGACGCTGGAAGAGAATGAAAAGGCCAGATGCCAGTGGATAGCAGACATCTCCCATGAGTTACGCACACCGCTTGCCATCCTGCGTGGTGAAATTGAGGCTATCCAGGATCAGGTGCGCAAACTGACGCCGGAGACGCTGGAAAACCTGCATAGCGAGGTGATGAACCTCGATCGGTTGGTCAAGGATCTGTATGAATTGTCGATGTCCGATATCGGTGCATTGAGTTACCAGAAGCATAAACTGAATCTGCTTGAAATCCTGCAACAGTCAGTCTCCATCTTCACTGAGGAGTTTGAGAAGAAGAATATTCGTATCGAGACGATATTGCCCCCGGGGCCCATCCAGATACTGGCCGACCGGGACCGCTTTGGCCAGTTGTTTGCCAACCTGCTGACGAATTCGCTCAGATATACCGACGCGGGTGGCAAACTTGAGATCAAGGTTATAGAGAAGGGAAATCAGGTTGAAATACAGTTCAACGATACCGAGCCGTCAGTTCCCGATGTGGAGATTCCCCGGTTGTTTGATCGGCTGTATCGGGTGGAGTCTTCCCGCAGTCGTGAAACGGGTGGTACTGGACTGGGCCTTGCCATCTGCAAGAACATCGTCGAGGCCCATCAAGGTCATATCAGCGCGTGGCGCTCCCCCTATGATGGTCTGCAAATCACGATTGAGTTACCGCTGGTACGCTCATGATGAGAGATAAGGAATCCCGCATCCTTATAGTAGAGGATGAACCAAAACTTGCTTCGCTGTTAAACGATTATCTGCAAAGCAGCGGGTACCAGACCGAGAGCCTGATGGACGGATTGCAGGTGATTCCGGCGATGAAGCTGAATATGCCTTCCCTGTTATTGCTGGACATCATGTTGCCGGGTAAGGACGGTATGGAGATATGCAAGGAAATAAGGCGTTTTTCCGAGGTGCCTATCATCATGTTGACCGCCCGGGTGGAGGAAATCGACCGCTTGCTGGGACTGGAGCTGGGTGCAGATGACTATATCTGCAAACCGTTCAGTCCGAGAGAGGTGGTAGCCCGCGTCAAGGCGGTACTGCGCCGTAGTCGGGGTGGTCTCCTGCAGACCGAGGAGCTGATCCTGGATGAAACCCGCAATACAGCCGTATTAAAGGGTCAGTCCCTGGATCTGACGGTGGTGGAGTTCCAGTTACTCAAACTGCTGGCCTCAGATCCTGGCCGGATCTTTACCCGTAACCAGTTGATCGATCGGATATATCACGATCATCGGATTGTCAGTGATCGTACCATCGACAGTCATATCAAGAAGCTGAGGCGCAAGATTTCAGACGCCCTGCCAGGGCAGGAGTTTATCCAGTCTGTGTACGGGATTGGTTATAAATTCGAGCAACTGGACCTGTAATATCCTGTTCCCGGGGTTCGGCGATTATGCAGTGGCCCGAAAACAGCTGTTTGGTTGAAGTCAAGTCTGAACATCAGATCCGGCAGGCAGTCGACCTCGCATACCATATCTGGAACCAGCATTACCCTGCCATAATTGGCCAGGGCCAGGTCGACTATATGCTGGACCGGTTCCAGAGTTTCCCGGTAATACAGGAACAGATACGGCAAGGCTACCTTTATTACCTGATTCAGACCGGAGGTAATATTGCAGGTTATACCGCCCTGGTCTCTCGTCCCGACAGACACAGCCTGCAAATCAGCAAGCTATACCTGCTGGCAGACTGGCGAGGGCGAGGGCTGGCCCGGTATGTGGTGGCTACGGCTTTTGATATGGCCAGGGGACTGGGCCTGGACAGACTGTATCTGACTGTCAACAAATACAATCATGCCTCAATAGCTGCCTACCAGAAAATCGGATTTGCCATTACAGGTGAGCTTGTTGCCGATATTGGTAATGGTTTTGTAATGGACGATTTTGAAATGGAGCTGGTCCTGGGTCCCGCATAGACGCGTCAAGACCGTGCTCACCTCTCACCAGGTAGATCAGGGTCAATTTCAGGGACTGATCGACAATCTGTCCGGATGCAAATCCGGGTAATCTCTGTTAGGATTACTTCCCATTCTATGCATGTAATGACTGCCCCAGTTCTCGACCAGAAACGGTTTTTTCAAACCGGCAGGCAGGTTCCCCCAAAAATTTACCTTTATCGATCGGATTGCGCATGACACGTTTTGTATTTATCACAGGTGGTGTAGTTTCCTCGCTGGGCAAGGGTATTGCCTCGGCTTCCCTTGGCGCAATCCTGGAGGCCCGTGGTCTGAAGGTTACGTTGCTCAAGCTGGATCCCTACATAAACGTTGATCCGGGTACGATGAGCCCGTTCCAGCATGGTGAGGTTTATGTAACTGAGGATGGTACCGAGACGGACCTGGATCTTGGTCATTATGAGCGCTTTGTTCGAACCCGCATGACCCGCAATAACAGTTTCACCACGGGAAAAATCTATTCCAATGTCATCCAGAAAGAGCGTCGGGGCGATTACCTTGGCGGTACGGTGCAGGTCATCCCGCACATTACCGATGAAATCAAGCTGAACATCATCAAGGGGGCCGGAGACGCCGATGTCGCCATGGTTGAAATCGGGGGCACGGTCGGCGATATTGAATCACAACCGTTTCTTGAGGCCATACGCCAGATGCGCATTGAACTTGGCCCGGAGCGGACTCTGTTTATGCACCTGACGCTGGTGCCCTATATCAGTGCAGTAGGCGAGATCAAGACCAAGCCTACTCAGCATTCAGTCAAGGAACTGCGGTCCATCGGTATCCAGCCTGATGTCCTGTTATGCCGGATAGACAACCCCTTGCCCGAAAATGAACGCAAAAAGCTTGCCCTGTTTACCAATGTTACCGAATCCGCGATTATTTCGGCTGTTAACGTTGATAACATCTATAAGGTTCCCCGTTTGTTTAATGAGCAGGGACTGGATGAAATAGTCATACGCAAGCTGGGCCTGACAGCCCCTCCCGCAGATCTGCGCGAATGGGATGCGGTGGTAGAGGCCATGGCGCATCCGCAAAGTGAAATTCACATCGCCATGGTGGGCAAATATACCGATCTGACCGATTCCTACAAATCGCTGACCGAGGCGCTGTTGCATGGCGGTATCCAGACGCGTACCCGGGTCAGGATTACCTATATCGATTCTGAAGAAATAGAAAAGTCCGGGACGGCCATGCTGAAGGGAGTTGATGCGATCCTTGTGCCTGGCGGGTTCGGGAACAGGGGTATTGAGGGCAAGGTGACAGCGGTCCGGTATGCACGTGAAAACAGGATCCCGTATCTGGGTATCTGTCTTGGTATGCACGTAGCTGTTATAGATCTGGCCCGCAATGCGGCCGGCCTTGCCGGGGCAAACAGCACAGAATTTGACAAGCAATCCCCGCATCCTGTTATTGCGCTTATTACCGAGTGGATGAGCAAGGATGGCAGTATAGAAAAACGTACGGAAGGCTCGAATATGGGCGGAACCATGCGTCTGGGTGGACAGGAGTGCAAGCTGATTGAAGGGACGCTGGCACACCGGCTCTATAACAAGGAAACCATTATTGAGCGTCATCGTCATCGTTATGAATTTAATAACAACTACCGGGAGAGACTGGAGCAGCACGGACTGGTTATTTCAGGGATCTCCATGGATGAGCGTCTGGTGGAAATTGTCGAACTGGCAGGGCATCCCTGGTTTGTTGCCTGCCAGTTTCATCCGGAGTTTACCTCGACCCCGCGTGATGGCCATCCGCTGTTCACCGGGTTCGTGAAGGCCGCACTCAGTTATCAGAAGTCGGGAGCGGCGGGAGTGACAAGTGCAGCTATGTAGTTTTGATGTCGGACCCGACAAACCGTTTTTTCTGATTGCGGGGCCCTGTGTCATTGAAAGTGAACAGCTGGCTATAGATACCGCTGGCACGCTGAAGCAGATCTGTACCAGGCTTGATATACCCTTTATTTTCAAGTCGTCCTACGACAAGGCAAACCGGAGCTCACATACCAGTTACCGGGGACCGGGGATAGAACAAGGCCTGGCTGTGCTGGACAAGGTACGTAGCACAGTCGGTGTACCGGTGTTAACTGATGTACATGAGGATACGCCGCTGGACGAGGTGGCCGATGTGGTTGATGTATTACAAACCCCGGCATTCTTGTGCAGGCAAACCAATTTTATTCAGCGTGTCACTGCACAGGGACTGCCGGTGAATATCAAAAAAGGCCAGTTTTTGGCCCCATGGGATATGAAGCAGGTTGTTGAGAAGGCGAAGGCAGGTGGCAATGAGCAGATTATGGTGTGCGAGCGTGGCACCAGTTTCGGTTATAACTATCTGGTGTCTGATATGCGCTCACTGGTCGTTATGCGTGATACCGGATGTCCGGTTGTATTTGATGCAACCCATTCGGTCCAGCTTCCCGGTGGATTAGGCAGTAAATCAGGTGGTCAGCGCGAATTTGTACCGACACTTGCGAAGGCTGCGATTGCGGTCGGGGTAGCAGGCGTATTTATGGAAACACATCCGGATCCGGAAAAGGCGCTCAGTGATGGTCCGAATTCCTGGCCACTGGGACAGATAGAGGGGTTGCTGGAAACCCTGAAGAAAATCGACCAACTGGTCAAATCCAGCCCGTATTAGCATATTATTAATCAACACAAGCAATAAAGGTATCAAGAAACATGTCAAAGATTAAAAGTGTCAAGGCACGTGAAGTGCTCGATTCCAGGGGAAATCCAACCATCGCCGCCGAGGTATATACAGAGAAGGGTTCAGTTGGCAGCGCGATGGTGCCTTCAGGTGCGTCAACAGGTTCGCGTGAGGCGCTGGAGTTACGCGACAAGGATCCGGCACGGTATCTGGGCAAGGGCGTATTAAAGGCAATCGCCAATATCCATGAGCAGATAGCCCCGCTGGTTACTGGTATGGAAGTTACTGATCAGGCCGGTATCGATCATGCGATGATAGCCAGCGATGGTACACCGAACAAGAGCAAACTGGGTGCCAATGCCATTCTTGCCGTTTCCATGGCAGCTGCACATGCCGCTGCAAATGATCAGGGTGTACCGTTATACCAGTACCTGGGAGGCAACGGTCCATATACCATGCCGGTTCCGATGATGAATATCATCAATGGTGGTGCCCATGCAGACAACAGCGTTGATATGCAGGAATTTATGATCCTGCCGGTTGGTGCCGGCAGTGTGGCCGAGGCCGTGCGTTACGGCGCCGAGATATTTCATGCCCTGAAATCCGTGCTTTCCAAGAAAGGACTGAATACGGCTGTAGGTGATGAAGGTGGGTTTGCTCCGGACCTTTCGTCCAATGAGGAGGCAATCGAGGTTATATTGCAAGCAATCCAGAATGCAGGTTACACCGCAGGCAAGGATGTGTTGCTCGGTCTGGACGTGGCCAGTACCGAATTTTACAAGGATGGAAAATACCATCTGCATTCCGAGAACAAGGTTCTGAGTTCACAGGAGTTTATCGATTATTTAATGCCCTGGTTCGAGAAGTACCCGATAATTACCATGGAAGACGGTATGGCGGAAGATGATTGGGCTGGCTGGAAGTTGCTGACAGACAAGCTGGGTAAGAAAGTACAGCTTGTGGGTGATGACCTGTTCGTTACGAATACAGCTACACTGCAAGAAGGTATCGACAAGAATACAGCCAACTCAATCCTGATCAAGGTCAACCAGATTGGTTCACTGACAGAGACAATTGCGGCTATCAATCTGGCAAAAAAGGCCGGCTATACTGCAGTAATATCGCATCGTTCCGGTGAAACAGAAGATACTACTATTGCCGATCTCGCTGTTGCGACCTCGGCGGGGCAGATCAAGACCGGTTCCCTGTCACGGTCGGATCGTATTGCCAAATATAACAGGCTGATGAAGATTGAACTTGAGTTGGGTAGCAAGGCGAGTTATCCGGGTATGAAGGCATTCTATAACCTGAAATAGCCCTGTTACCCTGGCCTGTCACCGTTTTACGGATTTATCAGGACTACCGGATGAAATTTGTAAATTTGACACTACTGACATTGCTGGTCTTGTTACAAATCCGTCTGTGGGAGGGTAACGGAAGCCTGCCTGACGTCTGGAATCTGGAAGAGATCAAGGCTGCCCAGATTGCCGAAAATGAAAAACTAACCGAACGTAACCTGTCACTCGAAGCGGAAGTAATGGATCTGAAGCAGGGCATGGAAGCCATTGAGGAACGCGCCAGAAGCGAGATGGGCATGGTACGTTCCGGTGAAACCTTTTATATTATTGTAGACAAACCCGAAAGCATAAGCTCAACTCCACGCGAATAACTGCCCATGGGAACACACCGGACGTGTTGGACAGTCATACCTGCAGCAGGTCTCGGAACCAGAATGGGCGCCGGGATCCCAAAACAGTACTTGCCACTTGCGGGCAAAACAGTACTGGAATATACCCTGCAACGATTTACTGGTATAGACGCTATCAAGGGTCTGGTAGTTGTACTTGCTGCAGATGATCATTACTGGCAATCCTTGCAGACAACTTCAAATACCCTTATCCATACTACTATCGGTGGTGAAGAACGTTACCAGTCAGTCCTGAACGGATTAAGGTATCTGGAAAAAATGGCAGATACTGATGATTGGGTACTGGTCCATGATGCAGCCAGGCCATGTATACGCGCTGCAGATATAAAAAAATTAATCAGAGCTACGAGTCTATGTGCAGATGGCGCAATATTGGCTGTCCCAGTGCGCGATACCATGAAACGGGCAGACCCCGGAAACAGGATTACTGCAACAGTTAGTCGAGACCAGCTCTGGCATGCACAGACGCCACAGATATTTCAGTTGGGTACATTGCGAGCAGCCCTGGAAAAGGTAGTAGAACAGAACACGACTGTTACGGATGAAGCGCAAGCGATCGAGCTGATCGGCCTCAGTCCCCTGCTTGTCGAGGGGCACCCTGACAATATCAAGATTACCCACCCTGCAGATTTAACACTTGCCGAGATTTACCTGAGACAACAGGAGAAGCCGTTATGAGAATTGGCCATGGCTATGATGCCCATAAATTTATCGAAGGCAAACCACTCATTCTGGGTGGGGTTACGATCCCTTATGAAAAGGGCCTGCTGGCACATTCCGATGGTGATGCAGTTATACACGCCTTGTGTGATGCATTACTAGGCGCTGCCGCCCTGGGCGATATAGGTAAATACTTTCCTGACACTGACCCGGAATTCAGGAATATAGACAGCCGGATATTACTCAGAAAAGTAATTGGGGTGATAAAGGAAAAGGGTTACAAGCCAGGTAATGCCGACATTTCGATACTCGCACAGGCACCAAAGTTGATGCCGTATATAGAGGAGATGCGAATGGTGCTTGCCGGGGATCTTGATATATCAATAGACCAAGTCAGCATCAAGGCAACTACAACAGAAGGCATGGGCTTTGTTGGGAGGAAAGAAGGGGTGGCGGTTTATGCGGTAGTCATGATATTTCGAAGTTTAACCGAAAATTAACCGGGTTAGATAAATCTAACGTTCTGTCAAATTTCAAGGTTTAATCGTATTAAAAACGTAAACTCCAACGAAATTAATCAATCCCTGATTCGCCTTGGATTAGTGGCTGCTATATTTTTATATTCGATAGTGCATGAATATATCAATAAGGGGTTACTTATATCAGAACATTTTTTGCTATTAACAGTATTTGTTTTGATAGCAGTTATTGAATATTTGTACGCATATAATCTCAGCCAATATCCAAGGTCAAACAATAAAAGGGTATGGTTTCGAGTAGTGACAAATTTGATTGATAACATACTATTGGCAGTAGCCATTATCCATATGGGAAAAACAGGAACTCCTCTATTTGTTGTATATTTATGGATAACGTTCGGTATTGGAATACGGTACGGGGGTGCGTATCTTGTTTTTTCAGCAGTTCTAAATATCCTTTCTTTTATAATTGTTAGTGTGGTTGATCCTGTCTGGATAAGTAATGATCTTATATACATCACTATAAGTATATTGCTTTCATTCATTATATTGCCAGCATATGTATATGTTTTAATAGCAAAATTAGCGCTAGCATTGGAGTCTGAGAAAAATGCAAGCCGTGCAAAACAAAGTCTATTGGCATATATGAATCACGAGTTAAGGACTCCACTTAACAGCATTTTGAACTTATCAGAGTTGATTCGCACGTACGATCTCCCGGTTAAAATTTATAGTATGTTAGATATTATAAGAGCATCTGTAATATCTCAGTTACAAATTGTGAATAGCATATTGGATATTTCAAAGTTCGAAGTTGGTCAATACAGTCTTGATTTGTGTAAATTTGATCTTTTCATGACTTTACATGATGTGAGGCAGTTGCTCCTCCCTGAAGTGCAAAAAAAAGGTATCAGCTTTTACCTTTTTATAGACCCGACTTGTGAACGTTATGTAACAGGTGCTGTTGGTCAATTAAAACAAATACTCATCAATCTTGTTACTAATGCAGTTAAGTTTACAGAGAAAGGTCATGTCAGACTATCTGTTACTACTGGGAAGACTACCAAGCTAGAACAAGAATTAATATTTGAGATTATTGATACAGGGATAGGTATTGCAGAAGAATCACAGCAAGAAGTATTTAAACCGTTTGTGCAAGCCGATACATCAATAACAAAAAAATATGGCGGAACAGGTTTGGGGTTAGCGATATCTGCAGAATTAGCAAAACTAATGGGCGGACATCTGATGCTAGTAAGTAGCGCTGATAATGGGACAAAAATTAAATTTAAATGTGAGTTCAAGATTGAGAATAGCAGTAGCCCGTCTATTTCAGGGGACTTAATAGTTCAGTTTATGTGCCATGACGAAGGCAGCAAGAATTGTATTGAATTGTATCGTGAAAATGGAATCAACGTACTGACGCATGATCTTGATCATGGCATCACAAACAAAAACTATAAAATAGAGGCGGGTAGAGTGGTTTTCATAAATAAAAAATGCCATGGAAATGATACGGGGTTATTCGACAATTATGATAATGTGAATAATGTCAGCCTTATAGAAGTGCTTGAAGACGAAGATAGCCGCATTAATTATCTTAATGCAGTCACAGCAATAAACAAGAAAACATCATCCAAGGCATTATTAAATGCATTAGCAATTGGAGAGGTTTTGTTGCCGCAATCGAAACTCTTAAGCACAAGACTGCCCAGGATTGATAGGGTTCTAAATATATTGCTTGCTGAAGACGATCCCACTCTCCGTGAAATACATAAAATTATATTTGGACTGAGCGGACATAATGTGACTTTGGTTAAAGATGGTTCAGAAGCACTAAACAAGCTGCTTCAATCAAATTTTGATTTAGTCATACTAGATTGTCATATGCCAGATATGTCTGGAATTGAAGTGGCACAAAGGTACAGAAAAATAAAACCAAACAGTAGTGAGAAAATAATATTATTAACAGCAGATGTCGACACTGTAGCGTCTCCATATGATCATATTTTTATACTGAAATTAGTGAAGCCGATAGAACCAGAGAAACTATTAAGAAGCATATATAGATTATTTGATTCGCCAGTTCTTGCTATAGCTAATAATCATGGAAATCACATCGGGGATTGTACGAGCCAATTGCAATCATCTATGCAAATTATTAAATGGTTTGGTCCAAAATATTCATTAGAACTATTAAATCTATATAGTGCTGAAATAGATGACTTACTCTCAGGGTTATCTGCAGCTCAAATATCCGAAGATTACTCAAAAATCCTTGCAATTTTACACAAAATGCAGGGTGTGTCCCTGTCATTAGGGGCTACAGATTTGGGTAATACTATAACGGGGATGCTGAAATCAAAGAAAGAATGCCAGCCAAGTGACATAATCACCAAATCTGAAATCGATAACTTGGTAAATTTACATAATGCTTTTATGGATTACGCCACTAAGTGCTTGATTAATTGATGTATTTATTAAATTTATGAAAGAGTGTTTATGACAGAAAATGTTCAGAAAAGACTAATCGCAGAATTAGAGCAGAAATTTATTAGTTGTGAGGGAATTGTTAATATTCCACCTCCTGTATTTCGGATGATGAAAGGCAATGTAATTTCGTATGACGTAGAAAGAGGCACGATGATAATATCTTATCCAGTCTCGCTGGAATATATGAATCCATTTGGTTCCATGCAAGGAGGGATGATTGCTGCTGCGATTGATAACACCCTTGGTCCACTTAGTATGTTAGTCGCTCCTTTGAATTATACCAGGAGTTTAGAGATTAAATTTCGAAAAATAATAAGACATGACTCAAGTGTTATTACGGTATTCGCTCAATTCATTAATCAAAATAAAAGACAATTAAACTTTACAGCATCAGTTGTAGATACTGAATCCTTTGAGCTAGCAAGTGCTAAAGCAACACATTGGATTATTGAAAAGTAATAATGTGGTTGTTCATTTTTAATTGGAATAAACTGACGTTTATTAGTGTGGTTAAAAATGATTAATTTTCAGTGTTAATTCTAAACGGTTAAATAATAATTATATAAGTCGACATTTCTTCGGAGGATAAATAATCATGACCACTGTTAATCTAACAAATGAGGCGCAACTTAGAAACTATACCCAAATCGAAGTTAAGATTGACCCGGAATATGGAGTTGCATGGATTTATCAAAGTCCATCACCTCGCCCTTGTTATAACCCAACGCTTGTTGAAGAACTAAGAAGTCTCCAGATAATGCTTGAGGTTAACGATGGGAAATTGCCCTTCAAGGGTGAAAATGTGAAGATTGACTATTTGGTATTAGATTCAAAAATAAATGGAATTTTCAGTATGGGAGGCGATCTTTCTTTATTTAAAGATTGTGTACAAAATAAAGATAAAGAGGGTTTACTAAAATATGCAAAACTCTGTATCGATACAATTTATGGTTTTATTGTTGGCTGTAGACAGCCGATCACTACAATTTCATTAATTCGAGGTGATGCAATGGGGGGAGGGTTTGAAGTGGCGTTAAGTTGTAATGTGATTATTGCTGAAAGACAAGTAGGAATGGGGTTCCCGGAAATACTTTTCAATATATTTCCAGGGATGGGTGGATATCATCTTTTATCACAAAGACTACCACAGAAGCAGGTTGAGAAGATGATGTTAAATGGACATAAATATTCTGCTGAACGTCTATTTGAAATTGGAGTAGTAGATCAACTAGAAGAATCAGGCAAAGGTACAGAGGGTGTTTATAATTACATAAAAGAGTGTAATAAACATCGAAAAGGTGTACTTGCATTGAAGAATGTTGTCGACAAAGTAAATAACATATCTTATCAGGAGTTGCTTGATGTCTGCAGATATTGGGTCGATGTAACAATGCAAATTAATGATAAAGATCTTAGGTTGATGGATCGATTAATTCGATCTCAGACAAAACAGGCTTTTGTAGATATCAATAATAAGGAAAATATAAGAAGTATAGCGTAGGTATAAAAATTATAGAGCCGCAGATTTCAACTGTTCCAGGTAGTTTACTAGTGCATTTTGCGTGGAGTCGAATGTGCTTTCGAGAATGAAGTATTTATTTGATATTTGTGAACTTGGATAAGATTTAGATATTTCATGAATCTCAGATGCATGATCTGCTAATGCGGTAGCGCCTATGCTTCTGGCGCTTCCCTTTAATGCATGAACAAGATCTTGAATTTCAACAATGTTTCTGTTCTCAATTGCAATTTTTATTTTATCGATAATTCTGGAAGAATCGCTGATGAATCCGTGAATTAAGTCATGCATAAAGTAGACGTCATTGTCAAGTTTTGCCAATGTGTCTAGGGTGGATAAGTCTATTACCTGCGATACTCCGGCAGAAATATGTGGTCGTGGATTAGAATTTATTTCATTACTCTGATTCGATTTAACCTTATTTAAGGTTAACGCATCTATTGTATTTAATAGCTTTACGGACTCAACTGGCTTGGTTAAAAACGCATCAATACCAATATCATCACATTCCTTCATTGCTTTTTGCGTAGCATTGGCTGTAAGAATAATAACTGGAATTACCTTAGTACTGGGTACGGTGAAGCGATATACTTTTAATGCATCTAGCCCACCCATTTTTGGCATGAACATATCAAGAATCATTAAATCAAAATCGTTATGCTCTAATGCATCCAAGACCTCTTCGCCATCTGATACGACAATGGCATTATGGCCAGCATACTCAAGTATCTTCTTAATAACCTTTTGATTTGTCTGATTATCTTCTCCAATTAAAATCGATAATTTTGTTTTTGTTTTACCTTTAGGCTGATGATTTATTAATTTAGTAACATTATCTTTAACGCTTGACTCAATGCTGGTCGCATGCAGAGTGTTATATAACAATCTCTTATCTATTGGTGTATTGAGTATGCAAAAGTAACCTGCATTTAATATTGGTATGTGGCTTTTATAAAAATTGTCAGTAAATAAGACAAGGTCTATGTCTTTATTAAATTTCTCAGATTTTATTTTATTGGCAAAAGTTATTGGGTCAACATCAAGTTTAGCGTCATCAACGAGTATAATGTTGTATTTATAATTATTTTTCGCAGAGAGAATCATTTTCTCAGCATCTAAGCTTGTTGCTGCATGATCCCATTTTAGTTGCCAATCTTTTAGGTATTGGATAAGTTCGTTATGTCTTGAGCCCTGGGTTGCAACAAGTAAAATTCGCGAATGGTCAATTAATGCAGCCTGTGGTTCTGCAATTTCACTAGGTTGTAATGATAGTGGTATTTCAAACCAAAATGTGCTTCCTTCATTGATTTTGCTGACGAATCCTATCTCGCCACCCATCAACTCGACTAAGGTACGTGCTATAGTGGTTCCCAAACCAGTTCCACCATAGACTTTTGATATAGAAGCATCAGCCTGCGTGAATTTTTCGAAGATATTTTTGTGTGCTTCTGGGGATATGCCAATACCAGTGTCAGATATTTCAAATCTAATTTGTGCAATTGTACTTTTGATATAATTAGTTGAAATGTTAATTTCAACGGAACCATCATTTGTGAATTTAATTGCGTTACCGATTAGATTGATTAAGACTTGTTTAATAAGTTTTTCATCACCGATAATATTGTAAGGGGTTTCAGGTGTGATGTGTAATCTACACTTGAGACCTTTTTTGTCAGCAATTGGTGAAAGTATTGATACTACGTTTCTGACTGTGTTGTATAAGTCGAAATTTATATTATCGACTTCTATTTTTCCTGATTCTATTTTCGAAAAGTCAAGAATATCTTCTATTAGTGAAAGAAGAGTTTTAGCTGATGATTGGATTGTTGTAGTGAATTCCTTTTGGGTGGCATCCAGATTTGTGGTTGATAACATGTCACTCATGCCTATAACGCCATTCAACGGCGTTCGTATTTCATGGCTCATGTTTGCGAGAAACTGGCTTTTCGCATTATTAGCGGTTTCAGCCGCAATCACTGCATTATGTAGTCGTCCTAGAAGTGCACCTATATATAGTGGGAGCACTATCATTGCAGATAAAATGCCGCTGCTTACATATAGGTGATTAGACCAGAATGGACTTGTATTCATGACAATTATAAAGCCAAATATGGTCAATAAAGTGTGATAAAAAAGATACTTCCTGCCGTGTCTTAATCCGTTTCCAAAAATAAGCCAGAAGTACACAACAATGAGTGGTGCAGCTCCTTCACCTGACAGTGCTAATGCATAAGTCGTAGTACCTATTTCAACTAACATGGCCAGAAATAAGCGTTTATGACTAATTGCTTTATCAAAATAAGTCCATGCAATAAATAGTAAACAAAATGGAATAGATGCTATGTACATAGTTACTATGCTATGGTGGGTAATATCACCTTTTGAATAAGATATCGATGTATAAATTAACAATACAGAACATGCTATTAATCTAATGATTGATTGCTCAAACTCGCTATTAATTTTGCGAAGATTTTTTTGTGATGGGTTTTGGCTTTCCATGGATTTATTTCGTAACAATCTTATTGCTTTGAATCGTATTTATAACGTTGATATTTTTAATCAATGCTTCAACACAATTAGGATCATATTCCTTGCCTTTTTTTCTGATCAGGTCCTGTACTGCTTCATCAACCGAGTGCAGCGGTCGGTACGTTCTGTAACTGGTCATGGCATCAAATGCATCTGCGACGGTCACGATACGCGCTTCGATAGGAATATTGATTTCAGACAGACCATTCGGATATCCGGAGCCGTCATAGTGTTCGTGGTGGTTAAGGGCGATAGACGCAGCGAATTTGAGAATAGGTGAGGTATTGCGTATTAATAGATCATGTCCGAGGCGGGTATGTTGTTTCATGGTTTCAACTTCTTCCTTGTCCAACAGACCAAATTTCATCATGATCTCGTCCGGGATGCGCATTTCGCCAATATCATGCAAGGGTGCTGCAATTTCTATCAGTTCGCAGAAATTGTTATCCATACCAAGTTCTTTGGCGATAATTCGCGATATTGTTCCGATTCTGGCAGGATGGAAACCGGTGTAGTTACCCTTGATGTCTGATACACGTGTTAACAGGGCCAGTGTTTCCTTTTCCCTGGCGTGTACAGAGTGGGTCGCGTTGAGTATCAAGGTTTCGAGTGTGCTCGCGCGTTCACGGATAATTATCTGCTGTCTGCGCATGGTTAACAGATTGCGACAGCGTACCTTGCATTCATAATGATCAATCGGTTTGGTCAGAAAATCAGTGGCGCCAGCTTCCAGAGACTCATACATGACTGATTTGTCATCAATGATGGTGAATATAATGATGGGTACATCCATACACTTTGGCATTGCCCTGATCTTGCGGGTAAACATGACCCCGTTCATTTCAGGCATCTTGTAATCAACAATAATTAGGTCTGGCGGGCTTTCTTCTGCGACCCGCAGGGCAGAAACGGCATTATCGTATGTGCTGACGCGGATATTGTCACCGATGCTTTTAACGATGCTTTCCATGATGATACGGCTGGTCAGCTGATCATCGATGACCATGACCTCCGCGATCAGGGGGTAGTTCTTTGCATCTTTAAAAAGTACTGTCGACATAAGTTATTTCCTGCAAACAAAGGACAGAGCAGATATTAGTCAAGTATAAATAAAAAATCTGTTCTAAATTAATATATTATCGTCAGAAGTTGAATTAAATTGAGTAAATTATGCACAATTTTTCACAAGAACGTATATCGCACCCGTTCCCCCGTCTGCCGGCGTACAGGAACAATAGGCCAATATGTTTATATTGCACTGCAACCAAAGTTGGGTCTGTCTTTTTATGACGGGCAGTCCGTCCCGGGAACCGTAACCTTTGCCATGGATGATTCTGATACACACCTGGCGTTCGTGGTGGCGTATATGGTCCATGAACTGGTCCAGCACAATTTTTGCGTTATAGACCGTCATCCCGTGCAAATCCAGCTCAGCCACGATCGGTATCTGGCCACGTAACAATTTCCTGAATATCCGATCCTGTATGCCGGGTCGTTTGAACTGGATAAAATTCTCGTCGCTGATATCAATTTCAGCAGGTATGTAGGTTGGCTGATCAGGCATGGCACCCATCGGAACGGGGTGGCTGGCAGTATCCGTGTTTCTATGTCTGACCCTTTTGCGTGATTCGGGTCGGTATACTTCTATCGTGTTGCTTAAAACCGGTTTGACCTTGCCCGCATGTTGACGGAACAGTTCGATGTCTTCCGGTGGCAGGCCTTTTTTATTCATGCGCATCAGATTAACGCACTTTCTATAAAATGTCAGGAATCACAAGTACTTAAAGTGTAGCAGCGAAGCGATTCCTGGCCTGTTTAAACCAGGTGGTTCGAAGGAGCATCAACAGGGTAAAGATCAGTCCCAGCAGGATCGGAGTACGCGTATCTGCCTTGACCAGCCAGAAGTAGTGCAGGAGGGCGAGCCCGGTCAGCGGGTAAACCAGTGAATGCAGTTGTCGCCAGCGTTTGCCGAGACGCATGACCATGTTACGGGTAGAGGTCAGGGCCAGTGGCAGCAGTAACACGAATGCGCTGAAGCCGACGGTGATATACGGTCTCTTCACAATGTCGTTGATGATAGCTTCAACATCAAAAAACTGGTCCAGTACAAAATAGGTCATAACGTGCAGACAGGCATAAAAAAACGCAAACAAACCAAGCATGCGCCGGTATCGATTCACGGCAATATTGCCTGTTATTACCCGGAGTGGGGTTACAGCCAGGGTGATGAGCAGGAAGTAAAGTGCCCAGTCGCCGGTGTAATGGGTGATGAATTCAATCGGGTTTGCCGTTAATTGTCCGGTAAATCCGTAGTATGTCAGCAGGGCAGCCGGAACGAGTGACAGTATGAATACTGCCGGTTTAACGGATACTTTCATGGCGGATTAAAAGTTGAGTTGTAAATCCATGCCGCTATACATGGATGCGACCTGATCAGCATAGCCGTTGAACATCAGGGTATCCTGTTTGAGCAGATTACCAATCCGTCGTTCCTTGGCCTGACTCCAGCGAGGGTGGTCGACCTCTGGATTTACATTCGAATAGAAACCGAACTCCTTTGGATCAAATTGCGTCCAGATAGTCGGGGGCAGTTCACGTACAAAACTGATCCTGACGATCGATTTGATACTCTTGATCCCGTATTTCCATGGCACAACCAGCCGGATGGGGGCGCCGTTCTGGTTCATCAGTTCCTCGCCATACAATCCGACAGCCAGTATGGACAATGGGTGCATTGCTTCATCAATACGCAACCCTTCCAGATAGGGCCACTTAAGATTCCGGTTATTTTTCTGGCCGGGCATTTCTTCCGGACGATGAAGCGTGGTAAAGGTAACGAATTTTGCACTGGAGTTGGGTTCAAAGCGTTTTAGTACGTCCGCGAGCGGAACCCCTGTCCACGGGATCACCATAGACCAGGCCTCAATACAGCGCAGTCGATAGATCCGCTCTTCCAGTTGGTGCGGCCTGATAATATCTTCCAGATTGAACACACCGGGTTTGTTGCACTCGCCATCAACAGAAATGCTCCACGGGTGGATAGTCAGTTTGCCGGCATGTTTCGAGGCATCTTTCTTGTCGTTGCCGAATTCCAGAAAGTTGTTGTAGGTACGGATGGACTCAAGGTCGGTCAGCTGTTCCCGGTTATCAGACAGGGGGCTTTTGACCACGTTGTCCAGTATGGCGGCCTCGGTCTGTGTAACAGGCAACAGACCACTGCTGACGACCGTACCCGCCATTCCGGCATGTAGGGTGGATTTGATAAACTGGCGACGCGAAAGATACGCTGACTGGCTGGTGATTTCCGAGGGCTTGATCAGGTCTGGTTTCTTAATCAGCATCGTTCAATTTCCAGGTAGCAAACCTCAGAAATTCCGTTTCAGATTCATGCCCGCATACAGCGAGGCGACCTGGTCCGCATAACCGTTGAACATCAATGTGTCCTGTTTAAGGAAACTGCCTATACGACGTTCCTTGGCCTGACTCCAGCGCGGGTGATCAACCTCGGGATTCACATTTGAATAAAATCCGTACTCTCGCGGTGCAGAAAGATTCCACGAGGTAGGCGGTTCCTTGCTGGTAAATCGGATCTTTACTATCGACTTGATACTTTTGAATCCATATTTCCACGGCACGACCAGTCTGAGTGGTGCACCATTCTGGTTAGGTAGTTCTTCTCCGTACAGACCAACCGCGAGTATGGTCAATGGGTTCATGGCCTCATCGATCCTGAGTCCCTCAACGTACGGCCAGTCGAGCACATCATAACGTTGCCCCGGCATTTCTTCCGGTCGCATTATGGTGGTAAATGCGACATATTTAGCATCAGCATTTGGTTCAAACCGTTTTAAAACCTCTGCCAGGGGGATCCCTACCCAGGGTATAACCATTGACCAGGCCTCGACACAGCGCAGCCGATAGATACGTTCTTCCAGCTTGTGGGGTTTGACGATATCTTCCAGATTATAGGTGCCAGGCTTGTTGCATTCGCCCTCTACTGACACTGACCATGGTCGCGGCTTGAAATTGCCGGAATTTTCCGCCGGATCTTCCTTTGCAGTTCCGAACTCGTAAAAATTATTATAGGTGGTAACCGCCTCGAAAGGGGTCAGTGTTTCACCTGTGGTAGACAGCGGACTTTTAATTACATCTGCTAATGGAGTACCGGCTTGCGCACTCGGTGAGTGCAGCAGCAGGCTGCTGTTCGCCAGTGCCAGTCCGGCACCCAGGCTGCCCTGGATAAATTTGCGCCGATTGAGATAATCCGTCTTGCTGGTGATCTCCGAGGGTTTGATATCTGTCGGGTACCTGATAAGCATTCAACTATCCTCCGTCCGGGCTGTTTATGTGGGACAGCATAACAGTAATTCAGTTCGGTCAGTCCTATTTTACCCAGTTCCGGGCATTGTGGAACATCCACATCCACGGTGTTTCTTCATGCGGCCAGTCTGTCGGGATATAAGAGAGCTGACGGGTCAGAAAGACGCGTTCCGGATGCGGCATCATGATGGAGAACCGCCCGTCTGTTGTGGTAAAGCCGGTCATGCCGCCGGGTGAGCCGTTCGGGTTGGCCGGGTAGTGTTCTGTTGGCTGGCGAGCGTTATCGGTAAAGCGCATAATCGGCAAGCTCTTACCGGCATCCTGACCGGGTTTGAAACGTACCCTGCCTTCGCCGTGGGCCACGACTACCGGCACATATGCACCTGCCATACCTGCGGTAAAAATAGAGGGTGATTGCATCACTTCAGCCATGACCAGGCGTGCCTCGAACTGCTCGGAACGGTTTCTGACAAAATCGGGCCAGTGATCGGCGCCCGGCACGAGTTCTCGTATCTGTGACAACATCTGGCAGCCATTACACACACCCAGACCAAAGGTATCCGTGCGATTTAAAAATTGCTGGAAACTGTTGCGCAGGGCAGGGTTATACAATATTGATTTTGCCCAGCCACCACCCGCACCGAGCACGTCTCCATAGGAAAATCCACCACAGGCAACAAAGCCTTTGAATGATTCCAGGGCGACGGTATTGTTGATCAGGTCATTGGTATGGACGTCTATGCAATCAAAGCCGGCCCGGGTAAATGCCGCCGCCATTTCCACCTGCCCGTTGACGCCCTGTTCGCGCAATATGGCGATACGCGGGCGAGCGCCGGTATTGATGGCCGGTGCGTCTCGTCGGATTACCGATGCCGGTACAGAAATAAACAGGCCAGGATCGTTCATGTCGAGCAGCGTTTCCAGCTCTTCGCGAGCACAGTCTGGATTGTCACGCAGCTGCTGTATGTTGTTTGATGTGGATGACCACAGGCGGTGGAGCATGGCCAGCTGTTCGCTATAGATCGGCTTGCCCGAATTCGAAATTGTGATTGTCTTGTTAGCATTCGGCAGACCGATCTCGTGCAGATGTTCACTGCGCAAACCAGCGTTATAAAATGCCTGCAACACACTCTCTTTATGCGCGTTGTTAATCTGGATGACTGCACCTGGCTCTTCACTAAACAATTGTGCGAAGACCCCGTTGTTGTCTGACTTTATCTGGATATCCACACCCAGGTGCCCGGCAAAGGCCATTTCACAAACGGTGACAAACAGCCCACCGTCAGATCGATCGTGATACGCGAGGATATGTCCGGTCTCATTCAATAACTGTATCGCCTGGAAAAACCCGGAGAGCAGGGCGGGGTTATCAAGATCGGCGGTATGCTCACCGAACTGGTTAAAAACCTGGGCCAGACAGGATCCGCCAAGGCGATTGCGCCCGGCGGACAGGTCGATCAATAACAGACAGCTGTCCGCTTGCATCTGCAATTGCGGTGTCCGGACCTTGCGTATGTCGGCGACCGGGGCGAATGCAGTAATGTTGACGGACAGGGGAGAATATACCTGCTTTTGTTGTTCACCTTCTTTCCACACCGTATTCATCGACAGCGAATCCTTGCCGACCGGTATAGGAATATTCAGTGCACGGGCAAGGGTCGCCACCGCATCGACAGTTTCATACAGTTTTACATCCTCGCCAGGCTGGCCGCAGGCGGCCATCCAGTTGGCAGACAGTGCGATATCCTCCAGCTTCAGTATCCTTGCCGCAGAGATATTGGTGATCGCCTCTGCCAGTGCCAGCCTGCCTGAAGCCGGTGCATTCAGCGCCGCGACCGGTGAGCGTTCACCGGTGGACATCGCCTCACCCACCAGCGCATCGTAACTGCTGGCGGTCACGGCACAATCGGCCACGGGGGTCTGCCAGGGGCCGACCATCTGATCACGCGCGACCAGACCGGACACGCTGCGATCACCAATTGTAATCAGGAAACGTTTGTCAGCGATCGTCGGCAATTGCAGCAGACGCGAGATCGCCTCTGCGATAGAAACCTTGTCCAGTTGCAGCGGTTTGCCCGCAAACGGGTGACGTTTGACCTGGCGGCTCATACGGGGTGGTTTGCCCAGCAGCACATTCAATGGCATGTCGATCGGCTTGTTATCAAATACCGAATCATGCAACTGTAACTGGCCGCTATCATCGGCCTCTCCCAGTAGGGCAAACGGGGCACGTTCACGCTGGCACAGGGCCGTAAATGTTTCGATCGCATCCGGCCTGATCGCGAGCACATAGCGTTCCTGCGATTCGTTGCACCAGAGCTCCATCGGCGACATGCCCGGGTCGTCATTCGGGATAGCGCGCATATGAAACAGTGCTCCGCGGTTACCCTGGTGTATGAGTTCGGGCAATGCATTGGAGAGACCGCCTGCACCGACATCGTGGATCGAGACTATCGGGTTGTCCTCACCGAGTGCCCAGCAGCGGTCTATCACTTCCTGACAGCGTCGCTCCATCTCCGGGTTCTCCCGCTGCACCGAGGCAAAATCCAGATCAGCATCGCCGAGGCCGGAGGCGACAGACGAGGCCGCGCCACCCCCCAGTCCAATCAACATCGCAGGACCACCGAGCACAACCAGTTTTGCCCCGGCCAGGATCGGTTTCTTTTCAACATGCATCGTGCGAATCGCACCATAGCCGCCCGCAAGCATGATGGGTTTATGATAACCGAATACAGCCTGGGTGCCGGGTATGGGTTGTTCATAACTGCGGAAGTACCCGCAGAGTGCCGGGCGACCAAATTCGTTATTAAATGCGGCAGCACCGAGTGGTCCATCGATCATGATGTCGAGCGCACTGACTATCCGGCCCGGTTTACCGGTGCCGATCTCCCATTCTTGTGGCAGCTGGGGTAACTGCAGATTGGAGACGGTAAACCCGGTCATACCGGCCTTTGGTTTGGCGCCGGTGCCCGTTGCCGACTCATCCCGGATCTCGCCACCTGAGCCGGTCGCCGCACCGGGGAAGGGCGCAATCGCTGTTGGATGGTTATGGGTTTCTACCTTCATCAGGATGTTTACATCTTCAGCATGATAACGATAGGTACTGTCAGCCGGATCCGGGAAGAATCGTGATGCGGAATATCCGCGCATGACTGCCGCATTGTCCTTGTACGCAGACATAACGCGGCCCGGGGCGTGTGCGTGGGTCGTTCGTATCATGCCGAACAGTGAGTCCGGCATGGTGGTATCATCTATCGTCCAGTCGGCATTGAATATTTTATGTCGACAGTGCTCGGAGTTGGCCTGCGCAAACATCATCAGCTCTACATCCGAAGGATTACGTCCCAGCGCGGTGAACGCCTGATCCAGATAATCAATTTCATCTACTGACAACGCGAGGCCCATGACCTTGTTTGCTGTAACCAAGGCCTGCTTGCCTGTACCGAGCAGGTCGATATGTTTCAATGGTTTGGGCTGACCGGCCTGGAACAGCGAATCTGCACTACTCAGGCTGGATAATACGGTTTGTGTCATCCGGTCATGGATGAGTCCTTTTAACGCCGTCAGCGTGGGCGCATCCGGACTGTATCCCGTTTCAAAACCGAACTGCCAGATAAGCCCGCGTTCAACCCGTTTGACCTGAGATAGTCCACAATGGTGGACAATATCACTGGCCTTGCTCGACCAGGGTGAAATTGTGCCCGGTCGAGGAGCTACCAGTAGCGCATGTTCCGGCCAGGAAGCACCGTCGGCCTGATGCTGTGCTTGTAGCAGGTTTTCCAGTTTGCTGATGTCAGCTGCTGACAGTGTCGCCGTATTGTTGACCAGATAGATATATTCGGTCTGGATTTGCCGGAGTCCGGCACAAATCTGTCCGAGCGTAGCACGCTTTTTTTCGATGCGAAACGGTGAAAATGCGGGTTCGCCGCGGAATACGAGCATTAATCTGGATTCCTGCAATAAAAGTTGAATGTCGGGCTGTTCAGGTCGACAGTTTACCGAATTTCTTCAACTTTTATCAGTACTGATCGTAGCTCGTTTAGCTGGCGACTGTTTGATCCGCCGGGTATTTGCCGGTTAGCGGAGCTGGACTGATCCAGACCGCCTATCTGTATCCATTCACCCAGTCGGCCAGTGACGGTGGTCTGGACACTTTGTAAATCGAATGTCGGGGCCCGACCAGGATTGACTGAGCTCTGGCGTGGGGCGACCATCAGTGTGACATTGTTGCCGTTGATGCGGGGTAGTACATAAAAACCGGAACTGGCATCGCGGTATTCCGTGCCATCCTGGATAACCACTCCGTTACGGGTGATAACGGTGTTGCGGTTTGGTACCGGGACAGACTGACCGGTCTGGATATAGGCCGGTTCACCCTCAAGTGTCTGCACCGAGTAGGTGTTATTACTGACATTATTTTTTTGTGAGTTTGATCCGTTGTATTGAATGATGTTGCCGTTGCCGTCCCTGCCGGATAAAACCACACCACCAGGCGAAGGCTGGCCGGTCCGGTTGTTGAGTGTCACATTACCGGAGCCGACGGTCCCACTAACCGCACCCCCTTGCAGATATTCGGAACGATCAATGCCCTGTTGTACAGTAATCATCAGGCTGCGCAGCGGTCGATCCAGCGTTTCAAGTAACTGTTTAATCTCGACCAGATTGGCAGGTGTGGTTTTCACAATCAGCTGGTTGTTCATGCCACTGACACTACCACCCGGGGCAAGTAAAGGTCTGATGACAGGAACCACCGTGTCCGTGGTGCTGTGATTTAACGGGATGATTTCAAGTTTAAGTTGTTGTGCGGACAGGGAGAAGCTAAACAGGTACAACAGCAGGACGATTACATATCGGATCATATATGCGTACGTTTGAAGTTCTGATCCGTTCTCGACTTTTCCCACATATCGTCAAATTGTCGGGTCAGGATCCGCGAAGTTCTGCCATCGTTGAAGTTCAGTTTGGTCTCATAACGATCACCGTTGATTCGGTGGATGTAACCGGTTGAATCGACAACGAGTATGGATTCATTAAAGTCGGCGTATTCACGGTCAGGTACGCGGATATCGATGAAGCTACTCAGGTGCATTGCCAGATCCACCAGGCGGTGGCCGCGTTTGGCAATCCGTAACGGTTCGTGGACCAGGATCCGTACCCTGCTGTTGCGGCTTTGTAATACCAGTTGTTTGACGGCTGAGGTAAATTCTGCCGTGTTGTAGATGGCCGGATCCAGTTCCCGGCTGATAATGTCGAGAGTCCGTTTCCCTTGCCTGATCATTTCCAGCGATACCTGAGCCACTTGCTCGCTGGTATCGATAGCCAGCGCCTCGTCGGTCTCGCCCAGCCTGCAATCTTCAAATTTGATCATGGCTGTATCTCCGGTCAGTCCCGGGCGGGGTCTACTGTGTTGACGATTTGCATTGTCTGTTCGACTGCATTGCCGATATACGCGGCAGGGGTCAATTCGAGCAATCGATGTTTTTCGGCTTCCGGGATGTCCAGCGTCCGGATAAATTGCGCGAAGGTCTCGCGGGTGACGGCCTGGCCCCGGGTCAGATCCTTCAGTTTTTCATAAGGCTTTTCAACAGCATAACGACGCATGACGGTCTGGATTGCCTCGGCCAGCACCTCCCAGGAGTGATCCAGATCTGCGTTGATGGCACCGGCGTTGATCTCAAGTTTGGAAATACCCTTCAGGCACGACTGCCAGGCAATGACGCAATGGGCAATTGCCGTGCCGACGTTACGAATTGAAGTTGAGTCAGTCAGGTCACGTTGCCAGCGTGAGATGGGCAGTTTTTCTGCCAGATGACTGAGCAATGCATTGGCGATGCCCAGATTGCCCTCGGCGTTTTCAAAATCAATCGGATTGACCTTGTGCGGCATCGTGGATGATCCGACCTCGCCGGCACGCGTTTTCTGTCTGAAATAACCGAGCGAGATATAGCCCCAGACATCGCGACTGAAGTCAGTCAGTATCGTGTTAAAGCGGGTGAGTGCGTGAAAATACTCTGCCATATAATCATGCGATTCAATCTGGGTCGTATGCGGATTCCATTCCAGGTCTAATGATTCGACAAATGATTCCGAAACCGTCATCCAGTCCACATCGGGATACGCCGCCAGATGTGCGTTGAAATTACCGACAGCACCGTTAAATTTGCCGAAGATATGACAGACCCTGAGCGCCTCAACCTGTCGTTGCAAACGATGGACAAATATGGCCACTTCCTTGCCCAGTGTTGTGGGTGAAGCGGTCTGGCCGTGCGTGCGTGCAATCATAGCCTGCGCGGCATGTAATTTTGCAAGACTGGCCAGTTGCGCCAGTAATTGATCACACAACGGCAGGATATGCAGACGTCGTGCATCGGCCAGCATCAAGGCATGACAAAGATTATTGATGTCTTCTGATGTGCAGGCAAAATGCAGGAATTCCGAGACATGGTTCAGTTCGGCATTGGAGGCAAACTGTTCCTTCAGGAAATATTCAACTGCCTTTACATCATGGTTGGTGGTCGCCTCGATCTGTTTGACCCGTTCTGCATCCGCCAGTGAAAAACCAGCCACGATACCGTCCAGTATCCTGTTGGCCTCCACGCTGAGCGCCGGCACCTCACCGATGGCGGAGATACCGGCGAGTTTTTGTAACCACCGCACCTCGACAATAACGCGGTAGCGGATCAGACCATATTCACTGAAGACCTCTCTTAGAGATTCAGTCTTGTTTCCATAGCGGCCATCCACAGGGGAGATGGCGGTAAGTGCGTTCAATTCCATTCGGGTTCCCGTATTATTCCAGATGCTGTTCAGGGGCTGGGGTTTGGCTGTTCAGTATGCAGGTTCTCTATCTGTTGCAGCAACTCGGCCGGGAGCTGAACCTGCAGACAACCAATATTGGCGTGCAATTGCGCCGTTGAGGACGCGCCTATAATAACACTGGTTAAAAAGGGCCGGGTCAAAATAAACGCGAGAGCCATCTGCGTCGGATCCAGCCCGTAATCGCGCGCCAGCTTCACATATTTTGCCGTGATATTGACTGCCTGTTCATTACGGTAACGCCTGAACCCGCTGTATAACGTCAGTCTGGCATTCGCCGGTTGCTGGTTATCAAGATATTTACCGCTGAGTACACCGAATCCGAGAGGTGAGTACGCCAGCAGACCTACCTGTTCGCGCAGGGCAATCTCCGACATATTGATCTCGAACGTCCGGTTCAGCAGGCTGAACGGATTCTGAACGGAGACAATACGCGCCAGTGAGCGTTTGTCAGAAACACGCAGATATTCATTCAGGCCCCAGGCGGTCTCGTTACTGACGCCGATATGGCGGACCTTGCCACTCTGTATCATCGCATCCAGGGCCTCCAGCGTTTCCTCGACAGGCGTGCCGTCACGATCCGGTGTATGGGTATAATTCAGTTGACCAAAGTTATTCGCATTTCGCTCTGGCCAGTGTATCTGGTACAGGTCGATGTAGTCTGTTTGCAGCCGTTTCAGACTCGCGTTGACAGCCAGTTCGATGTTTCTGCGGTCCAGTTTGTTGTCTTCGCCGCGGATCCACGGCCGGTTCTTGCCCGGTGGTGTAATCTTGGTGGCGAGGAAGAACCTGTCGCGATTGCGCCGACGGGTATGCCAGCTGCCGATGATCTCCTCGGTCCTGCCATAAGTTGCTGCCTCCGGCGGTATCGGATACATCTCGGCCGTATCAATAAAATTGATGCCTGCATCCAGTGCGAGATCCAGTTGTGCATGGCCTTCCTGTTCGGTGTTTTGATTACCCCAGGTCATGCTGCCCAGACACAAGGTACTGACCTTGATGCCGGTCCTGCCCAGTTCAGAATATTTCATCGTGTTTAACATTAATTAGAGGGTTGATTTATGATAAAAGGAAACAGGGTTATTTCAAGTAACATTTGTGTATCAGACAAATGCGGGCTTATATGATACCTTGCACGTCCTGAACCAGTCCCGAAACTGCCGGATAATTATGGATACATTGACAATCATTCGACCGGACGATCTGCACCTGCATCTGCGTGATGGTGCGGCACTCGCCAGTGTGATAGCGCCGACAGCACGCCAGTTTGCGCGTGCGATGGTCATGCCGAACCTGAACCCGCCAGTGACAACGGTCGAACAGGCGCTTGCCTATCGAAAGCGCATCCTGCAGGTATTGCCTGCTGAGAGTCACTTTGAACCGTTGATGACACTGTATCTGACGGATAACACCCGTGCGGAAGAGATAGATGCTGTCGCTGACAGCGAATATGTCCATGCCCTGAAGTATTACCCGGCCGGTGCAACGACGAATTCTGACCGTGGCGTCACCGAGATCAACAAGGTATACAAGGTACTGGAACGCATGGAACAGCGGGGTGTGCCGCTGCTGGTACACGGTGAGGTGACCGATCCTGCAGTGGATATGTTTGACCGCGAACAGGTATTTATAGACAAGGTACTGGTCCCGCTGCTGAAGCGATTCATGGCGCTCAAACTGGTATTTGAGCATATCACCACAGCACAAGCAGCCCAGTTTGTGGGCCAGGGATCGGCAAATATCGCGGCCACTATCACTCCTCAACATCTGCTTTATAACCGTAACAGCCTGTTTAAGGGTGGATTGCGCCCGCATATGTATTGTCTGCCCGTGCTCAAGCGTGAACAACACCGACAGGCGATAGTGCAGGCGGCGACCGGTGGTAACCCGCGTTTCTTTCTAGGCACTGACAGTGCCCCGCATGCGCGGTCAACAAAGGAAACTGCATGCGGTTGTGCCGGGATCTATTCTGCGCCCTGTGCGATTGAATTGTATGCCGAGGTCTTCGACACCGCAGGCTGTCTGGACAGACTGGAGGCGTTTGCGAGCCTCAATGGCGCCCGCTTTTACGGATTGCCGGTAAACAGACAGACAATTACACTGGCCAGACAGCAATGGGAGGTACCTTCCTCACTGCCCTTTGCCGATGGTGAAATTATCCCGCTCCGTGCCGGAGAGACCTGTCCCTGGAAACTGGTAGCGACCCATGACTGAGAAATCCACGCATACTGCTGTTTCCAGCCGGTTTCGCGGTTATCTGCCGGTTGTGATCGATGTCGAAACAGGGGGATTTAATTCCAGAACTGATGCATTGCTTGAGATCTCGGCGGTGATGGTGGGCGTGAATGAACAGGGTAACTGGTTTATTGACGAGACAATTACCCGTTATGTGAATCCGTTCGAGGGCGCCAATCTGGACAAGGCCGCGCTGGCCTTCACCGGCATCGATCCTGAACACCCGTTTCGCAAACAGATCTCCGTATCGGAAAAAGATGCGCTGCACGACGTGTTCAGACTGGTCCGCCAGAAAATGAAGGATCATGGTTGCAAACGGGCGATACTGGTTGGCCATAATGCCTCGTTTGATCTCGGTTTTCTGAATGCGGCAGTCGAGCGCACCGGTATCAAACGCAATCCGTTTCATCCGTTCAGTACGTTTGATACGGTTACACTCGCCGGACTCGCCTTCGGCCAGACAGTGTTGTCACGTGCTGCCGAGGCGGCCGGTCTTGGCTGGAACAGTACCGAGGCACATTCGGCGATGTATGATGCGGAAAAGACAGCGGAACTGTTTTGTATGATCGTCAATCGCTGGAACGGCAAATAATAGTCAGGTTGCGAAAGTTGTAACTGACTATTCCTGCTTGACCAGTCCACGAGAGTAGGAAAACCACCCACCCCATATCGTTAATACACACGACATGCCCAATGCCACGTGTATCAGCGTAAGCAGGGCAGGATACAGTGGTGGTTCGATCTGTACATGACCTATAAACAGTGTAACCAGTAGCAGCACCGTGGCCGTACCGATCATGTTGCCGGATACACGCGCCAGGTTCAGCAAGGCTGAGCCGATCCCGAGTTTTTCCTTGTCCATCGCACTTAGAGCCGCGTTGTTGTTAGGAGTTGTGAACAGGCCAAATCCAATTCCAAGCGTTATCAGGGCAATGGCGATAAGCGTAATGCTGGTATCGGTATCGATTGTCTGCAGCATGGCAAACGCACAGGCCATTACAATACATCCGGTAGTTGCGATGAACCGTGGTTCAAACGTATCCGATAATCTGCCGGAGATGGGTGCCACGATCGCCATCATCATAGGTTGAAGCACCATTATCTGGCCAGCGTTCGCCGGTGACATACCCTGGATATATTGCAGGTACAGACTGAACAGAAACACGAACGGGTAATTACTCGAATAGATACACAGGTTGCCCATCAGTGAGCGTGAAAACACCCTGTTTTGCAGGATCGCCTTGAATTTTATCAGCGGGTTGGGTGAGGCCAGTTGCTGATAATAAAAATAGACAGCCCCCGCCATACCGGTCACGATGAGTACCAAGGCCAGCGGATCCGGTATCAATGAGATTCCGATATACAGCGCACTGCTCCAGACGCCAAAGACCAGACTGCCATACCAGTCAACCTTTTGTGCCCCCTCGTTTTTCCATTCACCTTTCAAGCGGAGCACGGTCATCGTTACCGAGATGAAGCCAAGTACAACCGGGAACAGGAATACACTACGCCACCCGTAATGTTCAGTGAACCAGCCACCGATGACGGGACCGAGAGACAGGCCCAGATAAAGAGTGGCCGCCGCGATGCCGAGTGCCATGCCCCGGTTGCTGGAGGAGAAGATAGACATCAGGATGGCGAGACCTGTGGCAAATGCGAGCGCACCACCGACACCCTGAAGTACTCGTGTTACCAGCAGTAGTTCGATATTCGGGGCCAGATTGGCAAGTACACAGGCCACAGAAAACAGCGTCATGCCTGTCAGGAAGATCTTCTTGCGTCCGTGTATATCCGCCATCCTGCCCGCAGGTAACAGAAATATTGCATTTGCCAGCATAAACGCGGCCGGCACCCAACTGACCAGGATTGCATTGGCACTGAGGTCCTTCGCCATCATCGGAACGGCCACATTGACCGCTGACATCGTCACCGAGACGACAAAATTCGAGATGCTGATACTGGCCAGTGCGAGCCAGCGTGCGGATGGGCTGTTCTGGTAGTAGTCGTGTGTGGATTTGATATTCAATCGGGTAACTTGCGTCTTGAAAAGCTTCGGCCGGGACAGGGCGCTATTCTAGGGTTTAAAGCGATGAATTGATACCGGCAAAAATGTATCGCTCTGCAGTTCATGATAAAGTTGTCATTATGGCTCGCCCACATCTCAAATTACTGACATACAACATCCACAAGGGTTTCAATATCACCAACCGGAAGTTTGTATTGCACCAGATCCGGGAGACCTTACAGGCAACCGATGTGGATCTGGCCTTTCTGCAGGAGATCCACGGCGAGCACACCGGTCATCAGTCGACTACAAAAAACTGGCCGGACGTGTCCCAGTACGAATTTCTGGCAGACCATCTCTGGCCGCATTATGCCTATGGCAAAAACGCCATTTATACTTCCGGTCATCACGGCAATGCGATTCTCAGCAAGTTCCCGTTTGATAGCTGGGAAAACCTGAATGTGTCCCTGTTTAAACGTGCCAGTCGCAGCCTGTTACACGGTGTACTTAATGTGCCTGGTGCAAGCCGGCAGATACATGTGATCTGCGTCCATCTGGATCAGGTGCGCCTGCTACGCAACCAGCAGATGAAACGTCTGGCGTTGCGTATCCGGGAAAGCATCCCTGCCGATGCACCATTAATCGTGGCAGGTGATTTTAATGACTGGAGCGACCACGTCAGCCGGTTCCTGTTTGCCGAACCGGCAATGAAAGAGGTGCACCATACATTGTATGGCCGCCATGCAATGACCTATCCGGCCGGCTGGCCGGTGTTGCCGTTGGACCGGATTTATTATCGCAATATCAATGTAGTCAGTTGTCATTGCGTGGCAGGTCAGTCCTGGCATGCCCTGTCAGATCATATGCCACTGTATGCGGAGTTTGAGCTGGACTAAATAAAATTACCGATCCCAGTTACATCAGCGGTCTGGCTATAATCGTTCAAGACACGCTGTGAATACGTCCATGTACTCTCGAGCGCCGCTTTCGTTGCTGCGCGTCCCGCTCCGCACGAAAGTCCAGCCGTTTCATCCGTGTAACGGCGCAAACGGCTCCTTAACCCGCCGTTTGCCCATGCGGCTAACGGTCTTTCACAATTATAGCCAGACCGCTGATGCCGATCTTTACAGGAATCCGGTACAAGTTAGTTTTCAATATGGCGAGAGGGATGCAAAATGAAATTGTATGAATTCGGTGTCAGTCGCTCGACCCGGGCGCACTGGGTATTAAGGGAAGCCGGGGTGGAATATGAAACGGTCAGTATTGATCTGACCAAAGGTGAGCAGCGATCACCGGAATTTCTGGCAGTTAACCCGTACGGAAAGTTACCGGTACTGGAGGACGCCGGGATCGTGATCACTGAATCTGCCGCGATATGTACCTATATCGCCGAGAAATATCCCGAGGCAAACCTGATTCCGCCTCCGGCAACTGCTGCCCGTGCCTACTACCATCAATGGATCTGTTTTTGTATTGCCGAAATGGAGCCGCAGTTGTGGAGTATACGCAAGAACATGCTGATATATCCGAAGGAACAACGATCGGCAATGGCCATCAGGATGGGCCGTGAGGAGTACCATAAAGCAGCCATGATACTGGAGAGCCATCTGTCGAATCGGGACACTGTGCTGGGAGACAGTTTCAGTGCAGCGGACATCGTTATTGCCTATGACCTGTTCTGGGCCAATACAATGAATCTGCTCGAAGAATTACCCGTATTACGTGCTTATCTGGATAAAATGCGGCAACGTCCCGCCTTCCCGGCGTTTCTTCTGACCAAATCTGTACAAGAAGGCAAATTGAGCTAGTCATATATTATGTCTTTACAACTATTCAAATATAGTTGTATAGTAAAAATATGGACAAACTTGAGGCAACCACCATATTTGAGTCTTTGGCATCCAGCTTGCGGCTGGATATTTACCGCTTGCTGCTCAAAAAAGGTAAGACCGGGATGGTAGCGGGGGAGATAGCAACGACCCTGCAGCTTGCACCGACGAATCTGTCGTTTCATCTGAAGGCATTGACACGAACTGGCCTGCTCAACGTTGAGCAGGAAGGTCGGTTTCAACGCTATCGTGCCAATATTGCGCAGATACAGGATCTGATTTCCTATCTGACGGAGAACTGTTGTGAAGGCCAGCCGGAGCAGTGTATGGAAGCAGATACGGTCTTCAGATATTCAGCCTGTAATACCACTGTTATCCCTGTTCCCGGGAAAACCGGTTGATGCAGGTATTATTCCTGTGTACGGGTAATTCCTGCCGTTCGATTCTGGCGGAGGCCACCTTCAATCATCTTGCCCCTTCAGGCTGGAAGGCACAGAGTGCCGGCAGCCATCCGAACGGTACCGTACATCCGCGTTCACTCGCCTTGCTGGAACGGGAGGGCATTTCGACGCAGGGTTATTTCAGTAAATCCTGGGACCGCTTGCCGACGATACCGGATGTTGTAATTACAGTGTGTGCCAGTGCCGCAGGTGAAACCTGTCCTGCTTATCTGGGTTCCGTGCTGCGATCGCATTGGGGTGTGGATGATCCTGCCCATGCAAGCGGTAAGGAAGAGCATATTGATGCGGCATTCCAGACGGCCTATCGTATCCTGCGCGCGCGGATTGAGGCGATGTTGAAACTGCCGCTGGACAAGCTAGCCGCAGATCCCGACCGTCTGCAAGCCGAGCTGGATCAGATCGGCCTGCTTTTCACCTGAATACAGGATCCCGATGAGCGCAGTACAGCCGATGGGTAATTTCGAGCGTTATCTGTCCATCTGGGTTGCCCTTTGTATAGTTGTCGGTATAGGGGCAGGCAGTCTGCTACCGGGCATGTTTCAGATGCTGGCCCGTATTGAGTATGGTTCGGTTAATTTCATCGTGGCGATACTCATCTGGTTCATGGTCTACCCAATGATGGTTGCGGTCGATTTTACCAGTCTGAAGCGTATTCATGAGCGACCTGCGGGACTGATCATCACAGTGGTAGTGAACTGGTTGATTAAACCGTTCACGATGGCCGGTCTTGGCGTATTGTTTTTCTATTATCTGTTCGCCGACATGGTCGAGCCGGACAGCGCCGACCAGTATATTGCAGGTCTGATATTGCTGGGGGCAGCGCCGTGTACGGCGATGGTGTTTGTCTGGTCGCAACTTACACGAGGTGATGCGGCCTATACACTGGTCCAGGTGGCATTGAATGATGTGATCATGATTTTTGCCTTTGCCCCGATCGTTGCATTCCTGCTGGGTATCACCGACATGGACGTGCCGTGGACAACATTGTTACTCTCGGTGGTGTTATATGTCCTGATCCCCCTTGTTGCCGGGGTGGTGACCCGGGTTAAACTCGGGGCCAAAGCAGTTACCGCACAAGCGCGTGAACTGGAAATCGCCAGATTCAATGCCAGGGTGAAACCCTTGTCCATACTGGGCTTGCTTACCACGGTGATATTGTTATTCGGTTTTCAGGGGCAGATCATACTCGAACAACCGCTGTTAATCGGACTGATAGCAGTGCCTTTGCTGGTGCAGTCCTATGGTATTTTTGCAATAGCCTATGCAGCTGCACGGTTATGGCGGGTGCCATTCAACATCGCTGCACCCTGTGCGTTAATAGGCACCTCCAACTTTTTTGAACTGGCCATAGCCGTGGCGATCGGATTGTTTGGTCTGGATTCCGGGGCGGCCCTGGCGACCGTGGTCGGTGTACTGGTTGAAGTGCCTGTCATGTTGACACTGGTAGCATTTGCCAACCGGACCCGATCATGGTTCCCCGAATCCAGCTGATTTCAGAGTTGCAGTACCTTGTGCAACCAGACAGAAATATCCACAACTTCCTCCGCACAAACACTGTGTTGCATCGGGTAGGTCTTGTATACCGGAGCGTATCCCAGTTTTTTCAGTGTCGTTATCGCGTGTTGTCCCAGTAACTCCGGTACGATCGTGTCGTATAGCCCATGGCAGACCAGCACAGGCATGTCGCGATTGCCCGGCGGCGGTATCAATGTGTCGTGAGTGGCGTAATACGTAGACAGGGCGAGCAGGCCGGCAAGTGGTTGTGTACTGGAAAGTGCCACCTGGTAGGCGACAGCGCCACCCTGCGAAAATCCCGCAAGCACGATCCGCTTACTGTTAACACCTCGTTCAATTTCGCGATTGACCAGTGCCTGGATACGTTCTGCTGAGAGCAAAATCTGCGCATGGTCTATCTGGCGGTTGATACTTGCATCAAGGATGTCATACCAGGCGGGCATGACCATCCCGCCATTGATCGTGACAGGAATAGACGGGGCGTGCGGGAATACGAAGCGAATTTTTGCCTGTTTCGACAGGCGTAATTCCGGGATGATCGGTTCGAAGTCATGCCCGTTTGCGCCAAGACCATGCAACCAGATGACACTGGCATTCACATCCGGATTCGTTTCAATTTCTACACAGGGTAAATAGGACATTGTCTTTATGCTTGTTAAGGGAGTGTGGAAAGTGCTTGTGTCCAGACATTGTCACAGGTGTGACATCTGGTTTCAAGATCGCGCAGACTATTTGTCCGATAATGGCACGATAGTGTGTAGAGGGGTATGATGGGGGAACAGGTTTAACCTTGTACACCTGATGACACCAGAGGGAACCGGTTATTTCATGACAGCGAGTGTTCCAGCCAGCAATAAACAGGACGATGTTGTTTTTTGTACGCGTGGTTTGACCCGGACCTATGAGATGGGTGATGTCCGCGTACAGGCATTACGTGGTATTGATTCGGAATTGTATGGTGGTGAGCTGGTTGTGTTACTCGGTGCTTCCGGCAGTGGCAAATCCACTTATATGAATATCCTCGGTGGGCTTGATCAACCAACCTCAGGGCAGGTCTGGTATCGCCAGCAGGACCTGACCCACGCGTCCGAGGCCGAATTGACGGAATATCGTCGTTATCATGTCGGCTTTGTGTTCCAGTTCTACAATCTGATACCCAGTCTGACTGCGCTGGAGAATGTCTCCATTGTCACTGAAATTGCACACAAGCCGATGAAACCGGAAGACGCGCTCGCACTGGTCAATCTGGAAGATCGGTTACATCATTTTCCATCTGAGTTGTCTGGCGGCGAGCAGCAGCGGGTGGCGATTGCCCGGGCGATTGCCAAGAACCCGTCTGTATTGTTATGTGATGAACCGACCGGTGCGCTGGATTCACAGACCGGCATGCTGGTGTTGTCTGCGATAGAGCAAATTAACCGTGAATTGAATACAACCACGGTGGTCATTACCCATAATGTCTCTATTGGAGGAATGGCAGATCGTGTCATCCATTTAAGCGATGGCATGATCTCCCGGATTGATGTGAATTCGACACGTGTTCCGGCCTCGACAATCCGATGGTAGGTGTGTGAAAACGATCAATATCAAGTTGTTTCGGGATTTGAAAACAACCTGGGCACAGGCACTGGCTATCATGATGGTCATTGCCGCCGGCATCTCCACCTTTATCATGGCCATGACCACACTCGACACACTCGTGCTGACGCGAGATACCTACTACCGGGATTATCGTTTTGTAGATGTATTCGCATCGGTCAATCGTGCCCCTGAGTCCCTGCGTGATCAGATTGAACAGATCCCGGGAGTGGACAGGGTCCAGACCCGGGTGGTCGCACCGGTCAAGCTGACGGTTTCAGGGTTTAACGAACCTGTTACAGGTCAGGTGGTATCCGTTCCTGACTACGGCGAACCGCTGGTCAATCGCCTGCACATGGTCAGGGGGCGAGCACTCGACCCGGTTCGCGAGGACGAGGTGATCCTAAACCAGGTATTTGCTGATGCACACCGGTTACAACCGGGAGATACGCTGGAGATGATTGTGAAGGGTCGGCTACAGACCTTGACCGTGGTGGGTGTGGCACTGTCACCGGAATTCATCTTCCAGATGGCACCCGGTTCGATTATGCCTGACTTCAAGCGTTTTGGTGTGCTGTGGATGTCGCGTGCAGCCTTAGGCAAGGCCTATGAGATGGACAATGCGTTTAACGATGTGGCGTTAACCCTGCAGTCCGGAGCCGATGCAGAGGACGTCATAGTCAATCTGGACCTGTTGCTCGCACCTTATGGCGGGCGTGATGCACAACAGCGCGAATGGCAACCATCTCATCGCATTTTCCAGAATGATCTCGATCAGCTCAGACAGATGGCATTGATGTTCTCCGGTATATTTCTTGGCGTTGCGGCTTTTCTGCTGAATATAGTCATCAGCAGGATGATCAGTACCCAGCGCGAGATCATTGCGGCGATGAAGGCGTTTGGATACAGCAACATGGATGTCGGGATACACTATTTCGGTTATGTGTCGATGATAGTCGCCACCGGACTGTTGATTGGGACGGGGGCAGGCATCTGGCTGGGGCAGCGCTTGAGTAGCCTGTATATGGAATTTTATCGCTTGCCTTATCTGGAGTTTGAACTGCGTCTGCCTGTTTTAAGTGTTGCCTTTGTCATCACTTTTCTGGCGGCGGGTCTGGGTACCCTGTTTGCGGTCTACCGTGCTGTCATCCTGCCGCCAGCACAGGCGATGCATCCGGAACCACCGGCACGGTTTCGCAGGAGCCTGATAGAGAAGTCCGGCCTGGGAAGTTACCTGCCCCACATGGCGAGGATGATCATCCGGCATATTGGCCGCAAACCGGTCAAGTCGACGTTGTCGGTACTTGGCATTGCGCTGGCATGTGCCATCCTGGTGGTAGGTACCTTTTTTCGCGATGCCTTTGATTATCTGATCGATATCGAATTTGGCCTGTCACAGCGGGAAGACATTACTGTCAGCTTTTCCGAGCCGGTATCAATGCATGCCTATTATGATCTGATGCGCATGGATGGCGTGCTCTATGGTGAAGTGTTCCGCACTGTTCCGGTCAGACTGGTCAATGGTCAGCGTGATTACCTGACAGCCATAACCGGCTATCAGCAACAACGTGACCTGCACCGACCGCTGGACACAGAACATAAACCTGTCGTAATAACCGGGGGCGGTATCCAGTTGACAGATTATCTGGGTGAACTGCTCGGTGTGCAGACCGGGGATGATCTGGTTGTTGAGGTATTGTCGGGCAGGCGTCCTGTACAAACAGTGCGTGTTACCGGTCTGGTGAACCAGTACTTCGGTCTGGGTGCGTATATGGATCTGCACACGCTGAACAGGCTGATGTTTGAGGGAGATGCGATCTCCGGGGTGTATCTTAAAATAGATGCGGCCTATGAATCACAGATTGTCACCGCTCTGAAAGACATGCCTGGAGTGGCCAATTTTGAGTCTAACCGGAATATTGTGGCCGCGTTTAACGAGACCTCGGCGGAGATGGTTTATATCTTTGTCGGGTTCATCTCGTTACTGGCGGGAATTATCACATTTGGCGTAGTCTACAACACGGCACGCATCGCGCTGTCCGAGCGCAGTCGTGATCTGGCCAGTTTGCGTGTGCTTGGTTTTACCCGTGGGGAAATCTCCTATATTCTGCTCGGCGAACTGGCCTTGCTGACTGTACTTTCGATACCGCCCGGCATGCTGATCGGCAGGGGGCTGGCGTGGTTCATGATTCAGGAGATCCCCCGTGAAATGATTCGGGTACCGCTTATAATTGATTATTCTACTTATGCGACGGCGGCGCTGGTGGTCGTGATTGCCTCGCTGGTATCCAGTCTGGTGGTGCGTTCCAGTCTCGACCACCTGGACCTGGTCTCCGTTTTGAAAACAAGGGAATAACTCTGCATGAATCCTGTACGAAAACATCCTGGCCTCTTCCTTGGTTCATTGATCATTCTCATTCTGATCGGCATCGGGTTTGTCCCGCGTCCGATACTGGTCGATATGGTGACGGTCAAGCGGGCGCCGCTAAGGGTCACCATTGAGGAAGAAGGAAAAACGCGGGTAATTGATCATTATCTGTTGTCAGCGCCTGTTGACGGGTATCTGCGCCGTATTGATCTGCATGTAGGTGATCCGGTCAGTCGAGGGCAGCAGATAGGCAATCTTGAACCCTTGCGTCCGGCTGTGCTGGACACGCGTGCCCGCGCCGAGGCCGAGGCGCGTATTGCCGCTGCAACAGCGGCATTGAATGCGGCAGAACAGGAAGTCAGGGCGGCAGATGCAGACGCCAGTTATGCCGCCGATGAGGTGGGACGTATCCGCCAGTTGCATAAATCGGGCGCCGTCTCACTGGATCGTCTGCAACAGGCTGAGGCCGATGCACGGCGAACACAGGCGAGACTGGAATCTGCCCGGTTTGCTGTCCAGATCGCACAATACGAAAAGATCGCGTCCGAGGCCTCATTAAAATATTCCGTGGTCGGGACGGAAGATGAACAGGCAGAGACAGTGATATTGCGCGCGCCGGTTGATGGCAGTGTGCTGAAACTTCATCATCAGAGCGAAGGTGTGGTGTACAAGGGTGAACCGCTGGTTGATCTGGGCGATCCGCATACACTCGAAATTGTTGTTGAGGTATTGTCGCGCGATGCGGTCAGGATTTCCGAGGGCATGCGTGTATTACTCACACGCTGGGGTGGTGATGGAACCCTGCAAGGCAGTGTGCGTACGATTGAGCCGACCGGGTTTACCAAGATATCCGCACTTGGTGTGGAAGAACAGCGTGTCCTTGTCATCGTTGATATCGACTCCGCACCTGAATTATGGGAAAGACTCGGGGACGGATACCGGGTCGAGACTGCCTTCATACTCTGGGAAGAACCGGAGGTGCTACAGATCCCGACCAGCGCGATGTTCCGCGATGGAGATGGCTGGGCAGTGTACGTCGTCAATCAAAATCGTGCCGAACGACGCAAGGTTGAACCTGGACAGCGTGGCGGCATATATACCCAGGTCCTCTCTGGTCTGGAAGAAGGCGATCAGATAATCAATCATCCAGGTGATAATCTTGAGGTTGGCAACCGGGTCAGATCGCGTTGATCTTTATTGCTGAAACCGCTGGATCATCCCTATACTGTAGTCTGGTCTACCAGAAGGCGGGTATGCTTATGACAGGGATATTCCGATGAATCAATACCGGGCGGCATGTCTGTTGGCAGTATTACTGTTGCTGGCCTCCACGGTTTATTCCCAGGGCCGCAGCCGGGGCCGGGTCTACCAGAATGAACCACCTGCGACTGAACTGGTTGTGGCACGCCTGCATTTCGGTACCAACGGCTACATTGGACACCGTGGCTGGGCCCACAATTATCCCGGTTCGGATGAGAACCTGAACGATTTTATCCGTCGTGCGACAGGTATCAATATTGATGTGATGTCCTACCGTGTTGTAGAGATGTCCAGTGATGAACTTTTTGACTATCCCTTTGCCTACATCTCCGAGCCGGGTGAGATGGCATTAACCGCGGCAGAGGTGAATAATCTGCGCGAGTATGTGCAGCGTGGCGGTTTTATCCTTATGGATGATTTTGACGGTGCAATCCAGATAGCTACGATGAAATCACAGGTATATCGGGCCTTTCCGGATCGACTGTTTGTCGAAATCGGGACAGACCATCCGTTTTTTAATGTGCATTTCCAGCTGGATAATCTGGATGGTATGGCACCTTACGTGCCTGGCGAAAATATCAGTTACCACGGAATTGTAACCGACAGGGGTGATGTGGCGATTGCGGCAGGTTATAACAACGACCTTGCCAATTTCTGGGAGTGGTATTACCTCGGCGAGATGCCCTTGAAACCGGCGACTGATGCATTCCGGCTCGGTGTCAATGCAGTTGTCTATTCGATGACACATTGAAGGTTCCGCACCTGACCGCCCATGGCAGGTAGCTATTCGATCAATGGCGGATATGGGACAATGCTTTACTGAAAGCAGCAAACCAGATTTATATTGGATGAATAATAAATAAACAACTGAGGGAGTGAAGCATGACGATTTCGATGTATCAGGCGACCATACCGGTTTGTGTCCGGGCTTTAATCAATCTTGATCAGATCCTGAAAAAGGGAGAACAGTACGCTGCGAAAAAGAAGATCAGCCAGGAAGTGATGCTGAATCTGCGGCTGGCGGCTGACATGTTGCCGTTGACCAAGCAGATCCAGATTGTCTCCGACACAGCCAAGGGTGCCGGTGCCAGACTGGCTGGTTTAGATAACCCCAAGTTTGATGACACCGAGAAGACGTTTGATGAATTGTATGTCCGTATCGACAAGACCATCAAATTCCTGAACTCGATCAAACCGGAGCAGATTGATGGTACCGAGGGCAAGGAAATCGTGTTGAAACTGGGGCCGGAAGAGGCACGTTTTACCGGCATGAATTACCTGCTTTCGTTTGTTTTGCCGAACATGATGTTCCATGTAACCACGGCGTACAATATCCTGCGTCATAACGGTGTGGAGATAGGTAAACGCGATTATCTGGGTAATATGCCGACTTTATAACACGTAACGAAATGCGGTCAGGTCAGGGCAGTCCTGCCCTGACCGCTTCGGAGCGGAGATGGGATGAGATGCTGATAATCACACACAATATCCGGATTCCTGACTCCGAAATCGAGTTTACCGCGATACGCGCCCAGGGTGCGGGTGGCCAGAACGTCAACAAGGTATCTTCCGCCATACATCTGCGCTTTGACATCAACGCATCCTCACTGCCGGATACGGCGAAGCAAAAATTATTACAGTTACATGATGAACGCATAACCAGTGAAGGTGTGATTGTCATCAAGGCGCAGCGTCTGCGCACACGCGAACGTAATCTGGATGATGCGCGGGATCGTTTGCGCATACTGATTGCCAACGCGCTACGGGAACGCAAGAAACGCAAGCCCACCCGGCCAACCGCAGGATCAAAGCAGGCACGTATGGATCAAAAGACCCGTCGGGGCAGTATCAAGAAGCTGCGCAAGGAGATTCCACATGACTGAGATGAAGCCTTCAGATAGAAAATCCATCACCAGAAAAATACTGTTGCTGCTTTGTCTGTCGTTCTGTGGCATGTACATCTATACCGCCAGTGGCGATGACTGGCGCACGGCTGATCGTTCCAGTGCCGGTCTGGCACCCGATGCCGCACAACACAGCGCGGCCGTTATCCAGGTCTACGCTGCACGTACTTTTGGCTGGCGTGGTGCGCTCGCTGTACATACCTGGATCGCCACCAAGCCCGTCCATGCCAAAAGTTATACCGTGCATCATGTAATGGGCTGGCGCGCGCGCCGCAATCTGCCGGTGGTGGTCTCTGATGCAGATATCCCGGACCGCGCCTGGTATGGCAGCGTACCCGTACTGCTCGTGGACATTCGTGGTGATGAGGCCGAGACACTGATACCAAAGGTAATAGACGCCGTGCAGTCTTACCCGTATGCAGGAAAATATGTGATCTGGCCTGGTCCGAACAGCAATACATTCACTGCCTGGGTCGGCAGACAGGTCCCGGAGTTACAACTCGACCTGCCATCAACCGCGATAGGCAAGGATTTTCTTGGTGAGACAGTGATGGAGAATACCCCCGGAGGCAGTGGCTACCAGTTGTCCCTGTATGGTCTTCTCGGCGTGAGTCTGGGTACATACGAGGGACTGGAATTGAACTTGCTGGGACTGAATTTCGGTATCAATCCGCTCAAGCTACAACTAAAACTTCCGGGTGTAGGTGTGGTAGGCAGACAGGAGCCAGTAACGGCAGATCGATAACGGTATGGTATGGAGCTGGATCCAGGATCGATATCCGGAGAAAAAGGATTGGCCCGGATTTGAGGAGGTTGGAAGGAGAGTCCGGGCCAGTCGGGACTATCAAGGGAGGACGATAGCCTGATTACATACTAGCTGAATCCGGTCCGCATGCTGTGATTCATATCACAGCATGGCAGGTTCAGAAAAGACCGCTTGTATACTGTGACCGGAATCACAGTGGCCTGTGCCTAGCTGTACCTTCTGAATAATAAGGTTGCATTGGTCCCGCCGAAGCCGAAGCTGTTTGACATGACCAGATTGACCTTTGCATTATCAATGCGTTTCAAAATGATGGTCAGACCATTGGCCATTTCATCCAGCTTGGTGATATTGGCAGATGCACACAGGAAATTGTGTTCCATCATCAACAGACAGAATATGGCCTCATTCACAGCGGCAGCGCCCAGACTATGACCGGACAGTGCCTTGGTCGAACTGATCGCCGGGATATTTTTGTTGGCGAACACGTTTCTGATTGCACCCAGTTCGCCGACATCACCGGCCGGAGTACTGGTTGCATGGGCGTTGATGTAATCTACATCATCGGTAATATTGCCCAACGCCATCTTCATACAACGTTCTGCACCTTCGCCGGACGGTTTCACCATGTCATAACCGTCCGAGGTGGCACCGTAGCCGACCAGTTCGGCATAGATTTTTGCGCCGCGCTTCAGGGCGTGTTCGAGTTCTTCCACCACCAGTACACCGCCACCACCGGAGATGATGAATCCGTCACGCTCTGCATCAAACGGTCGTGATGCGACTGTCGGATTGTCATTATAACCCGAGGAGAGGGCACCCATGCTGTCGAACAATAATGATCCTGACCAGTGCAGTTCTTCACCGCCACCTGCAAAGATAATGTCCTGTTTGCCACTCTGGATAAGTTCATATGCATTGCCTATACAATGTGCACTGGTTGCGCAGGCTGAACTGATTGAATAGTTGACACCCTTGATCTGGAACGGCACCGCCAGTGCGGCGCTACAGGTGCTGGACATCACGCGCGGAACCAGTGTTGGGGGTACCTTGCGCGCGCCTTTCTCGCGCAGAATATCGGCGGCAGCGACCATGTTTTCGGTTGACGATCCACCGCTACCTGCGATCAGTCCGGTACGGACATTTGATACCTGATCTTCTCCCAGCCCGGCATCCTGGATCGCATCCCGCATTGCAAGATAGCAATAGGCGGCGGCATCCCCCATGAATCGTTTTACCTTTTTGTCGATCAATTCCTGCAGGTCGAGATTGACCGGGGCATGGACATGGGAACGAAAACCCAGTTCCGCGTATTCGCTGCAGTAGGTGATACCACCGATGCTTTCGCGCAATGATTCAATGACCTGCTGCTTGTTATTACCTATGCTGGATTTGATGCCCAGACCGGTTATGACGACTCGTTTCAAGGTGACCCCGAAGATTAAAAATTAAAAGTTATCCGTGCGCATGAACAGACCTACCCGAAGATCCTCGGCCTCGTAAATGACCCGGCCGTCTACCTCCATCGTTCCGTCTGCAACCCCCATAATCAGACTGCGCAGAATAACCCGCTTCATCGTAATTGTGTAGCGTACCAGCTTGTTTTTTGGTGTCGTTTGACCGGTAAACTTGACCTTGCCCGATCCCAGTGCACGTCCGCGGCCCGGTGCGCCGGTCCAGCCCAGAAAAAATCCGACCAGCTGCCACATGGCATCCAGACCCAGACATCCCGGCATGACCGGGTCACCCTGGAAATGGCAACCGAAAAACCACAGATCCGGATTGATATCAAGCTCGGCCACGATAATTCCCTTGCCGGCTGATCCACCGTGATCATTGATTTCCGTAATCCTGTCGAACATCAGCATGTTCGGTAACGGTAACTGGGCGTTACCCGGTCCGAATAACTCCCCCCGGCCGCAGGCCAGTAGCTCTTCTTTGGTAAAGCTGTTTTTCTTGTCCATATCGAATATCTGTTCCTGTGCCGGTATTGTTATCTTCAAAACAATATAATGTAAGATGTAAATCAGATTAATACAAACGATTAGGTAATTATGGAAGGTCTTTTACCCAGAAGATATTCGGTTGGCGTCAAGGTGGGCGGGGTCCAGATTGGTGGCGGTGCGCCCGTCGTGGTGCAATCGATGACAAATACCGACACGGCTGATGCACAGGCCACTGCAAACCAGGTGCAGGCACTGGCGGCAGCGGGTTCTGAACTGGTCAGGATTACGGTCAATACTGCCGGGGCTGCCGCGCAGGTCGCCAGGATCAGGGATCTGCTTGATACGGCTGGCTGTAATGTCCCACTGGTTGGTGATTTCCATTATAACGGCCATCAGTTACTTGAACAGTACCCGGATTGTGCCATGGCACTGGCAAAATACCGTATTAATCCTGGCAATGTCGGTTTTGGCCGAAAAAAAGACAGCCAGTTTGGCACGCTGATCGAAACGGCAATCCGTTATAACAAGCCTGTGCGTATCGGTGTGAACTGGGGAAGCCTGGATCAGGAATTGTTGACCGGAATGATGGACGAGAACGCCAGACTGGATAAACCGGTGGCAGCGGATGAGGTCATGGTCGAGGCATTGATCCTGTCGGCGCTGAACAGCGCGGCACGGGCCGAGGAAATTGGACTGCCCCGCAATCAAATTGTGTTGTCCTGCAAGGTCAGTGGTGTGCAAAAGCTGATCACGGTATATCGCAAGCTGGCAGCACGGTGTGATTATGCGCTGCATCTGGGGCTGACCGAGGCCGGGATGGGTTCGAAGGGAATTGTTGCCAGCTCGGCAGCAATGGGTGTGTTATTACAGGAAGGCATTGGTGACACCATACGTATTTCGCTGACCCCCGAACCCGGCGGTGACAGGACCCGGGAGGTGATAGTTGCACAGGAGTTGTTGCAGACGATGGGCCTGCGTTCGTTCACCCCGCTGGTAACGGCCTGTCCTGGTTGTGGTCGAACCACCAGTACGGTGTTCCAGGAACTGGCCTCGAATATCCAGGCTTATGTGCGCAACCGGATGCCGGAGTGGCGGCTTCAATATTCAGGTGTCGAGGAACTTAATCTTGCGGTGATGGGATGTATTGTGAATGGACCGGGTGAGAGCAAACACGCCAATATCGGGATCAGCCTGCCGGGTACCGGTGAAGTGCCAGCGGCCCCCGTCTTTATCGACGGTAAAAAAGCGATGACACTACGCGGTGACAACATTGCCGGTGAGTTCCGTCATATCATAGATGAGTATGTTGAGACCCATTATACAAGGCGCACATAATTTACTGGATCAGTATTGTCAGTTCCTGGTGCATGTAGAAAAGTAATAAATAACCCGGTTTAGTGATCGAAATTCAATCAAATGTTTTAAATATTTTAATAAACTGGATAAACGATGGACGGGTTATGTGGCGGTATCCCTGTGATTGTAATCTATACATTGTTTACTGATGAACGTAAACTGTATCTAGCCAATTACGAGTGATTCCATTCCAGATCGTATAAACGTTCCCTAATTTCTTCAGGATCGCGATATGTCTCATAGCAATATCACCGCTGGTGACCGACTTCAAAACGCTTTGGCCGAAGAATCTCCCTTGCAGATCATCGGAGCTATAAACGCAAACCATGCCTTGCTGGCGCAGCAGACCGGGTATAGGGCCATCTACCTTTCCGGTGGTGGAGTGTCTGCTGGTTCACTGGGTCTCCCGGACCTCGGTATCAGTGGACTTGACGATGTACTGATTGATGTACGCCGCATTACAGACGTATGTACACTGCCACTTCTTGTCGACATTGACACCGGTTTTGGACCCTCTGCCTTCAATATAGCCCGTAGCATCAGATCCTTGATAAAAGCGGGTGCTGCCGGTGTACACATTGAAGATCAGATAAGTGCCAAACGCTGCGGGCATAGATCGGGCAAAGCCATCGTTCCGACTACGGAAATGGTTGATCGGGTCAAGGCTGCAGTGGACGCTCGCACAGATTCCAGTTTCATGATTATGGCCAGGACTGACGCTTTGGCTGTAGAAGGACTGCAATCGGCAATTGATCGCGCTTGCGCCTGTGTTGACGCGGGTGCAACCGCAATTTTTCCGGAAGCTATAACTGAACTTGCAATGTACAGCGCGTTCGCCTCTGCTGTAAATGTTCCGGTGCTTGCCAATATTACCGAGTTTGGAAATACCCCCTTGTTTACAATTGACGAATTACGCAGTGCAAATGTTTCAATGGTACTTTATCCCCTGTCAGCATTTCGTGCCATGAACAAGGCGGCAGAGTCCGTCTACAAGGCCATCCGTCAGGATGGTACACAAAAAAATGTACTCCCCTTGATGCAGACCCGCGAGGAATTATACGATTCGATTGGATACTGGGACTATGAACGCAAGCTCGATATCCTTTTTACTAAAAAATAACAGCCTGTATTTATAGATCATAAACTCCATTTAAATCAGGACGGAAACACTACGATTATGAGCCAGGATACTTCTAACCAATCCAGGAAACCCAAAAAATCCGTAGCCCTGTCCGGAGTTACAGCAGGTAATACTGCATTATGTTCGGTGGGTCGCACGGGTAACGATTTGGCCTACAGAGGATACGACATCCTCGATCTGGCCAGGGCATGTGAATTTGAAGAAGTGGCCTATTTGCTGGTCCATGGCGAATTGCCAGACCGGGTCGAACTTGCCAAATATAAAAGCAGGTTGAAATCCATGCGTGGTATACCTGCTGAAGTCAGGCGAATCCTGGAGACCCTGCCCGCCTCGACACATCCAATGGATGTATTGCGCACAGGCGTATCTGCACTGGGCTGCATACTCCCTGAAAAGGAGGACCAGAGTATTGCAGGCGCCCGTGCCATAGCTGATCAACTCCTGGCCAATATGGGAAGCATGCTGCTTTACTGGTATCACTACAGCCATAGTGGCAAATATCTCGAAACAGAGACTGATGACGATACCATTGGAGGCCATTATTTGCATTTACTGCATGGCAAACCACCTTCGGATGAGTGGGTCAAAGCCATGCATGTTTCGCTGAACCTCTATGCTGAACATGAGTTTAACGCTTCTACATTTACTGCCAGAGTCATTGCGGGTACAGGCTCAGACATGTATTCCTGCATTACCGGAGCTATTGGTGCCTTGCGTGGACCCAGACATGGGGGAGCCAACGAGGTGGCCTTTGAAATACAGAGTCGGTATAACAATCCGGACGAGGCAGAAGTTGATATCAGACGTCGGGTGGCAAACAAGGAACTGGTTATTGGATTTGGCCATCCTGTTTATACCATCAGTGACCCGCGTAACAGTGTCATCAAGGATGTGGCCGTCAGTCTGTCCAGACAGGCTGCAGATACGAAATTGTTCGATATCGCAGTGCGACTGGAGTCGGTAATGTGGGAAATCAAAAGAATGTTTCCGAACCTGGACTGGTTCAGTGCAGTAAGCTACCACATGATGGGTATCCCGACAGCCATGTTTACCCCGATTTTTGTGATGTCGCGTATATCCGGCTGGAGCGCCCATGTTATTGAACAACGGCTCGACGGCAAGATTATTCGACCCGGCGCCAACTATGTCGGCCCGGAACACCGTGACTTTGTCCCGCTCGCACAAAGACGATAAATTTCTATCCAGCCCAAAACAAAAAATCTTTAAATAACCTTCTTCAGCAAAAATAATTTTCAGGGAGAACTCACTTATGAGTAATCATATCAATCGTCTGCACGGTGACTATGACCAGGTTCTGGTCAACATTGTCGATTATGTGATGGATACCCGGGTTTCAAGCGCCGAGGTGCTCGATACTGCGCGCCATTGTCTGCTCGACACCCTGGGCTGTGGTCTGGAGGCGCTGGAGTATCCGGCCTGTAAAAAAATGCTGGGGCCGGTGGTGCCGGGTACTTATGTACCCAATGGTTCCAGGGTGCCGGGGACAAATTATCAACTCGACCCGGTACAGGCCGCCTTTAATATCGGGACTATGGTGCGTTGGCTCGACTTTAACGACACCTGGCTTGCAGCCGAGTGGGGCCACCCTTCTGATAATATTGGGGGAATTCTGGCTGTAGCAGACTGGCTGTCACGAACTGCTGTATCCAGCGGCAAACGTCCGCTTACTATGGCTACAGTACTTGAGGGCATGATCAAGGCTCATGAGATTCAGGGCATCATGGCGCTGGAGAATTCATTTAATCGAGTCGGACTTGATCATGTAATTCTGGTAAAGCTCGCCTCTGTTGCCGTATGTGGATGGTTGATAGGTCTGTCACGCGAGGAATTATTGAATGCTGTTTCTCATGTATTTCTAGATGGTAACCCGCTACGTACCTACCGGCACTTCCCCAATGCAGGTTCACGCAAATCATGGGCAGCCGGAGATGCCACCAGCCGTGCCGTGCGCCTTGTGCTTATAGCGAGAACTGGTGAGATGGGTTACCCGACAGTTTTGACCGCCAGCGGATGGGGCTTTTATGACAGCCTGTTCAAAGGAGAGCAATTTCGATTCCAGCGAACCTACGGCAGCTATGTGATGGAGAATATACTCTTCAAGATATCCTTTCCCGCCGAGTTTCATGCACAGACTGCGGCAGAGTGCGCCATTAGCCTGCACCCTCAGGTCAGGGACCGCATAGACGCAATCAAGACGATCACCATCCGTACCCATGAATCAGCTATTCGTATCATAGATAAAAAGGGTCCCCTGCATAATCCTGCCGATCGCGACCATTGCATCCAGTATATGGTGGCGATACCCCTGATCTTCGGTCGACTTACAGCTGCAGACTATGAGGACGATGTTGCTGCCGACCCCAGGATTGATACGCTGCGCGATAAAATGATTTGCCTTGAGGATCCCGCGTTTACACGAGATTACCTCGACCCCGGCAAGCGTTCTATTGCCAATGGCATCACCATAGAATTCATGGATGGCAGTAAACTTGACGAAGTCATGGTGGAATATCCGGTCGGGCATCGTCGCCGTCGTGCTGAAGGTATTCCCCTGCTGCTCGAAAAATTCAGAATCAATCTGGCCAGATGTTTTCCGGAAAAGCAGCAAAAGACTATTCTTGACGTGTCTCTTGATATCGACCGCCTGTTCGATATGCCAGTCAATGAATATGTGGACCTTTACGTTATTTGAGTTCTCTTCCGGTTTGGATCCGGCAGCTATTAGACATATCGTCCAGACAGGATGTCATTGAATTTGACGCGTATAAATAACGCGCAATAATAATGTGTTGCACGAGATAACGTAATTAGCTAGATTCGTCTGTAAATACATCTGGAGATATCCTGTAATGTCAGAGGTTAAAACCTACCCGGTAATTCCCGCTATCGCCAAATCAGCGCTGATAAATAACGAGCAATACCAGCAGATGTACAGGCAGTCGCTGGAAGACCCTGATACGTTCTGGGCAACACAGGCAGACAAGTTTGTCAGCTGGTTTAAAAAATGGGACAAGGTGTCCGACTGGAATTTTGACAACGTATCAATCAAGTGGTTTTTAAATGCGCAGCTGAATGTCTCATACAATTGCCTTGATCGTCATCTGCCTCAGCGTGGCGATCAGGTGGCATATATCTGGCAGGGTGATGAACCGGATGATGTAAAAAAAATAACTTACCGGCAGTTGCATGAACAGGTATGCCGGTTTGCCAATGTGTTAAAGGGCAGGGGTGTTAAAAAAGGCGATCGCGTTTCGATTTATATGCCGATGGTGCCCGAAGCGGCGATTGCCATGCTGGCTTGCACGCGTATCGGTGCGATCCATTCCGTAGTGTTCGGCGGTTTTTCACCTACGGCGTTAAAGGACCGCATACTGGATTCTGATTGCAAGGTAGTCATTACCTCGGACGAGGGTGTGCGTGGTGGAAAGACAGTGCCCCTGAAGGTAAATACCGATCAGGCCCTGCTGGATTGTCCGGATGTGCATACCGTCATTGTCTTCAAACGTACTGGCGCAGTGATTGCCTGGCAGTCGCCGCGTGATATCTGGTATCACGAGATGATGGCGACAGCATCAATCGATTGTCCGCCCGAGCATATGGATGCAGAGGATCCGTTATTTATTCTCTATACCTCCGGTTCGACAGGGAAACCCAAGGGTGTCCTGCATACGACTGGCGGCTATCTACTGCACGCCGCAATCACGCATAAGTATGTGTTTGATTACCATGATGGCGATATCTTCTGGTGTTCTGCCGATGTCGGCTGGGTTACCGGTCATACCTATATGGTTTATGGGCCTTTGTGCAATGGGGCTACCTCCATTATGTTTGAAGGCATTCCAACGTATCCGGATGCAGGCCGTTTCTGGGAGGTGATCGACAGACATCAGGTCACGATATTTTATACTGCCCCGACAGCACTGCGGGCATTGATGGCACTTGGTAATGACTACGTCACCCGTTACTCGCGTGCGAGTATCCGTATCCTCGGCACGGTAGGTGAACCGATCAACCCGGAGGCCTGGGAGTGGTATTACCATATAGTTGGTGAGACCCGTTGCCCGATCGTGGATACGTGGTGGCAGACAGAAACCGGCGGCATGTTGATCACACCATTACCTGGGGCGACGCCACTGAAACCAGGTTCGGCCACTCTCCCGTTCTTTGGTGTAGAGCCAGTCATCGTTGATGACAAGGGTAATATACTCGAAGGTGTAGCTGAGGGTGCCTTGTGTATCAATCGCTCCTGGCCCGGCCAGATGCGCACGGTATACGGTGATCATCAGCGTTTTATCAACACCTATTTCAGGACGTATGCCGGTAAATATTTTACCGGTGATGGCGCGCGACGTGATGCGGATGGATATTACTGGATCACCGGCAGGATAGATGACGTCATCAATGTCTCGGGCCACAGGATGGGTACAGCGGAGATTGAAAGTGCACTGGTATTACATAAGGCAGTGGCAGAAGCTGCTGTTGTTGGATATCCGCATGACATCAAGGGCCAGGGGATCTATGCATACGTTACGTTGATGACAGGCTACCAATACGATGATGCACTCAAGCAGGAATTGATCAAACATGTGCGCAAGGAAATTGGAGCCATTGCCAGTCCGGATTTGATCCAGTGGGCACCGGGTCTGCCGAAGACGCGTTCCGGCAAGATCATGCGCAGAATCTTGCGCAAGATTGCCGCGAATGAAATCGATCATCTGGGTGACACCAGTACACTCGCTGATCCCTCGGTTGTTGCTGATCTGATCAACCATCGCGAGAATAAATAAATGCTTTGCCTGTCGGTACTGTGCGCTACAGTACCGACAGCTGTACTTTGCATGAAACAGAGATATATCACTAATAGTTAACAGTAAATTCATTTTGTAAGCGTTGACACACCCGCCTGATTCGCATATTTTGCACTGCAACAAATATGAAGTACCAAGTCAGTAAAACCGCCGAAGTGATGGCAACTGGAGTAGACAATGGCTGATACGGTAACAGGTAGTTTTTTTAACCCGGCGAATGGTTCATACGAGAGTTTGCGTAAAATCGGTGCTCTCAACCTGAAGGCCCTGACTAAACTGGCAGGATTGCAGTTCGAGCTGGCTACGCTGGGACTGGAAACCTCGGTTGCACAGGTGAAGTTACTGACTGTATCGAAAGCCTATGATCAGCTTTATGCTCAAGAAGCAATTTTGGCAAGTCTATATAGTAACAGGATCGCTGAAATCTCCAGGGATACGACTGAAGTACTGGTGAAGTCAGGAGATGAACTGAATACGATAATTGGTCAAATATTCAGTGTAGCAAAGCAGGGCATGGTGGTAGAAGCAGTAACTGTAGCAGCACCGGTAACTGTAACGCCGGAAACAGAAGTGAGGACAGTAGCGAAGAAGCCGGCCAAACGTAAGGCGGTGAAGAAAGCGAAGTAACAGGTTTAAAGAATCTCTGGATTCAGGTTCGCCTGATGCCAGAGTTGCCCGGGCCATAACCCCCCCCTCCTATGGCCCGGGTATTTTATTTTAGCCCTCCAGAAAATCCCGAATTTGCCTTCTGCAAGTGCTGGCAGGTGATAAACAGGCAATTGTCAGAAAACATGAATATAATCATCTGCTACAACTAACCTAAACGTAAAATTCAACCGGCGAGCGCATGAGATATGGAGAAATATACCAATCCCTTTCTCAGTCCCGAATGGCAAAACCTGCAACAGCAGTATATAGACGCCTTGTCCTCATTAAATCCCGATCTAACGCCGTCCTCATCCTCCAGCAGTGGTTTACAGGGCTGGAATGAGGCACTCGACCACTGGCAAAAGTCTGTAGAGCAGTTTCTGCCCCCCGAGGGAGCATCCGTTTTCGGGAATATCCTGCATCAGACCCGCCTGTATTATTCGATGGCCGACGATTTTGCCGGCATGTTGCGCGATATATCCAGGACCGATCAGCACACTGAAGACTGGCGTGAGGTTATGTCAGGCCACCTCGGCAGGATGAAGGCACAGTTTGATGCGTGTGAAACCGGGCACCGTGCCTGGAGTACGCTATCACCCCTGTTTCGTCCCGCATTGCTGGAAGGCTGGCGAAAACTGGCAAACTCAATGTCAATCTTCCCGGAGGACATCTTTGAAAATCCCATCCATGATGAGATTGAAAAACTGCAACAGCGCTTGTCTGCGATCCCCGGTATAGGTCCAACACGAGAGTTTCAGGCAAAACTCGCCTGCGCACATCGGTTATGGAAGCAATACGAACAGCGTTACCGCGATTATCATTCCACCCTGTCACAATTAGGCAAGCTTGCACTCGACAGGCTCGAGCAGAAGATAGTCAGACTGGCTGAGGCGGGCAACAAGATTACCAGTCTGAGACAGATATATAATCTCTGGGTTGATGCGAATGAAGAAGTGTTTGCCGAATTTGCATTGAATGATGACTATGCCCGGCTGTATGCCGAACTGGTAAATGCGCTTATGCACTACCGACAGAAATGTAACGCGATCATTGACGATATACTCGGCAACCTCAATATGCCGACCGGCGCAGGAATGCAAACTGTCTATAAACGCCAGCAGCAAATGCGGCAGGCTTTGCGCGACTCGCTCGACAGGCAGCAACAGATGCACGACAGTCTGTACCAGATCCAGCAGGAGGTAGAACGACTCCGCAGCAGCATGAAACCGGACATCTCTGGTGTAGAGGCAAGACCGGGTGCGGTCAGAAAGAAGAAAAATACCCGCAGGCCGTCATGATACCCCGGGAGCGACATAGATGAATCCGTTTGAAATTGATCCGGACAGCCTGGCTGAAGAGGTACTTCAGTTTAATCGCAAGCTTGCTCACGGAATCAGGACACTGGTCAATATGGAAGCGATCAGTACCGGCGTATCTGCGAGGGAGCCGGTGTACTCCGAAGACAAGCTGGTAATGTATCGCTACCAGTCACGCACGCAAAAACAGCAGCGTATACCTGTGCTGATTGTATACGCGCTGGTCAACCGGCCCTATATGGCTGATCTACAGGAAGACCGTTCGCTGATCCGTGGACTACTGGATGCCGGGCTGGATATCTACCTGATCGACTGGGGTTATCCGGACAGTGCTGACCGTTTTGTTGCGCTGGACGACTATATAAACGGTTATCTTGATCGTTGTGTAGATGTGGTGCGTGATCGGAGTGGCTGTGAGCGAATCAACCTGCTCGGTATCTGTCAGGGTGGTACGTTCGGTCTGTGTTATACCGCCCTGCACCAGAACAAGGTCAACAATCTAATCACCACCGTCACGCCTGTAGATTTTCACACAAAAAATGATTTGCTCAGTCATCTTGTGCGCAATATTGATATTGATGCGACTGTTGATGCGCTGGGTAATATTCCGGGCGAGTTACTGAACTGGTCCTTTCTCACTCTGAAACCATTCCGTCTAATGGGACAGAAATATCTGGATATGGTCGACATCATGGCCGATCCGGAAAAGACAGAAAACTTCCTGCGTATGGAGAAATGGATTTTCGACAGTCCGGCACAGGCGGGAGAGGCATATCGTGAATTTATCGCACTATTCTATCAACAAAATCTGTTAGTCAAATCTGCTGTAACTATCGGTGGCAGAACGGTGAATCTGGAAGAGATCACAGTTCCAATACTGAATATTTATGCACGCGATGACCATCTGGTACCACCCGATGCGTCAAAGGCATTGCAAGGATGTGTCGGATCAACAGATTACACAGAACTGGAATTCCCCGGTGGCCACATTGGTATTTATGTGAGCGCCCGTGCAAGGGAGATGTTGCCGCCTGCTATCGCTGAATGGCTGGCTAAGCGTTCCGGGAAATAATATTCCAGCGCTGACATCCCCCAAACAGGGTATGTCCGCCCCTGTCAATCCGGAATAGTATGGTCCTGAGGAAAGTCCGGGATGAGCAGCCAGGAAGGCCTTCAGAAGGGACGCCTCACATGCAAGCCAGGGAAGGGCAACGCGCCAGGGACTGGCGCACTTCAAATTGTCAGTGAATACCTCGCATCAGTGTGCCGCCTGCACCAGATGCAGCGCATCTTCAATTACTTCAATTCCAGAATGTTTGTCGTACATGTTTTCACTGAGATACCGGCGCCAGATCCTGGCACCGGGCTGACCCTGAAACAGTCCAAGCAGGTGTCGCATCATCTGGTGTAACTGGATGCCCTGACCCAGCTGCGCGTCTGCATAGGAAATAAACCGATCAAGAATCTCTGTACGTGTATACATATTGGCAGCATTTCCGAATATGATCCGGTCCGCACTGGCCAGCAGATAAGGGTTGTGACAGACGGCCCGGCCTATCATTACACCGTCAATATGTTGCAAGTGTCCGTTTGCCTGTTCAAGTGACTGGATGCCGCCGTTGATGATAATTTCAAGGTCCGGAAAGTCCTGCTTGATCCGGTAGACCGTGTCATAGTTCAGAGGGGGAATTTCACGGTTCTGTCTCGGGCTGAGGCCCTGCAGCCACGCCTTGCGGGCATGCAGGATGAAAGTACGGCAACCACCGGCTGCCACAGTGCTGATAAAATGATGCAGGTGTTCATAACTGTCCTGATTATCGATTCCGGTGCGGGTCTTGACCGTGACCGGGATCGATACAGATGCGGCAATCGCAGCGACACAATCGGCAACCAGTTGTGGGTGCGCCATCAGACAGGCGCCGAATTGTCCGTTCTTGACCCGATCACTCGGACAGCCGATATTGAGATTTATCTCATCATATCCGGTCTGTTCGGCAATACGTGAACATTCTGACAGTTCCGCCGGGTTATTTCCTCCGAGCTGAATGGCCAGCGGATGCTCCTGCGAACTGAACTCGAACCGGTGGTATTGTTTGCCGTGGATAATCGCCCCGGTGGTGATCATTTCTGTATACAGCATTACATTTCGCGAAAGCAGTCGCAGGAAATAACGAAAGTGACGGTCGGTATGCGTCATCATCGGGGCAACACACAGGCGACGATTAAGCGAATCCGGTTTCTTCATGAAAATCCTGTTGGTGACAGATCGTTCGCGACAGGGTGGTACATGGGTGATCGACTGGTTCATTTATTTCCAAGGATAGTCCGGGTAAAGCTGCTGCGCAGGTAAAAGCCACGCGGCAGAGTATATGTCGGTATGCCTTCATTCGACCAGGCTTTTCCCAATGCCGCGGCATTGGCTGCCTTCGGCCGCATTTGCAGATACCTGCCCTGGACCGAGCTGACCTTGTCCAGACTGCCGGTAACAACCAGTTCCATGATCTCTTCCCAGTCATTCTGCAAAACTGATTCCTGTTCCGCGCCCGGGCTCCACAACTGCGCAGTACCAAAACGCCGTTGCGGATAGGGGACTGACTTGTCTGATTCCACCGGCAACCAGAGTACACGAGACAGTTTTAGCCTGACGATGGAGGTTTCCCAGCGACTTCCGATGATGTCAGACTGGGCCACGGTACACACATAGGTTGACTCTGCGGGGCGACCCGGGCTGCTCATTGGTACGGTTTTAAGTTCTACCCCAATCTGCTGGAAATCCGGTTCTGCCAGAGTCGATGCCGTCGCGCCCAGATAACGTTCGGCCAGCTGTCCGGTCCAGCCCTTGTTTCGACGTTGATCGGCAGGTGCGACCAGTCCCAGTTCTGCGGCAGCCTGGGCAACCGTCTTGCCCGCGAGTTGTCCGGCCCTGGCCAGTAATTCCTGCTCAGAGCGAGGTGCCTGTATTCTAGTTTGCACAGTGGTCTTTACTTCAGCGCTTCAGTAATTGCATTGCGCAGCATTTCGAACTGGGTCTCATCGGTTATCATGTGATTATTCTGATCCGTAATGAAAAAAATGTCCTCAATGCGTTCACCATAGGTGGCAATCTTCGCGCTTTGCAGCCGTGTCCGGCACTGTTCCAGAGCCGACCCGATGGCAGACAGGAATCCCACCCGATCGGTAGCTGTAACTTCCATGACAGTACGGGTATTCTTTTCATCCTGGGAAAAACTGACCTGGGTAGGTATGGGGAAGTTTTTCAGCTTTCTTGACTTGATGCGGGAGACAGTCTTGATCGGTGACTCAAAATCGAGCAGGTTATTATGCAGCAACGTCTGGATTTCCTTCTTGCGATCGCGGCCCCCGACAATCTCGCCACTTTCCTCAAGCACGATGAACGTGTCCAGGGTGAACCCGTTGGCGGAAGTGATAATTCTGGCGTCCATGATGTTCAGGTTAAGCTGATCCAGCGTCCGGGTGGCGCGCGAGAAAATATTGTCATGATCGCGCATGTAAATAAATATCTCGGTACCACCCCGATCTGTCATCTCGCGGATCAGGATTAACGGCAGGTTTTTTTCCGATGATTTGGCGATTGCCCGGGTATGCCAGGCAACCTCGTCTGCAGAATGTTGAATGAAGTAATCATCACCCAGTTGGGACCATATCTCTGCGACGCCGGAATCGGAACCAATGCTGTCACTGAGCAGTCTCGAAGCCTGCATTCGTATTTCGCTGATTCGTTCTTCCTTGTCGATCGGATTACCCAGACCCCGGCGTAATGCCAGCTGGGTATTCTTGTACAGGTCAATCAATAATGCGGCCTTCCAGCTGTTCCATAACTTCGGGCTGGTGCCATTGATATCGGCGACTGTCAGCAGGTAGAGGTAATTCAGGTGCATTTCGTCACCAACTTTCGCCGCGAACCGGTTAATGACATCCGGATCGCTGATATCTTCGCGCTGGGTTGTCATAGACAGTAACAAATGATTTTTTACCAGCCATGCAACCAGTCGGGAATCGTATTCGCTGATTTGATGGTTGCGGCAGAAGGTCAGTGCGTCCTGTTTGCCGAGATCAGAGTGATCGCCACGACGGCCCTTGGCGATATCATGAAAAATACCGGCCAGATATAACAATTCCTGCTTCGGTATGGATTGCATGAGTGTATAGGCAAACGGGAACCGGTCCTTGTGTTCATCCATAGTGAAAAAGCGCATGTACTGGACAACAAACAGGATATGTTCATCGACTGTATAGACATGAAACAGATCAAACTGCATCAGGCCCTCAATAGCAGCAAATTCAGGCATGTAGGCAGACAGTACGCCATAACGATGCATGCGTCGCAGCTCATGAATTACCAGGCGTGGTTGACGGATAATCTCCATGAACAGGCTGCGATTGCGGATGTCCTTGCGAAAATCATCATCGATCAGATGCAGTGATTGCCGGATAAGGCGGATGGTACTCGCCCGAACCCCGATGATTTTCGGATCCTGCTGTTTCAGCAGAAAAAGCTCAAGCATGGCGAACGGATAGTTGCGAAAAATGTTCTTGTTACGCGCCTCAATAAAGTTGTTCCTGACCTGGAACCGTTTGTTCAGCGAGGTAATCTTTTCACGGCGGGTCGCATAGATGATGGCCTCCTGGAAATGCTGTAACAGCATTTCATTCAGCCGCGCCAGTTCCGAGGTGATATGATAGAAGCGCTTCATGAACTCTTCGATTGCGCTGTTGTTCTCGGAGACATAACCGAATTTTTCGGCCACCTTGCGCTGGTGATCAAACAGCAATCTGTCCTCGCGACGACCGCTGATAATATGCAGTGCGAAGCGTACTCGCGACAGGAAGGCATTACCCTCATCAAGGATGTGGAATTCTTCCCGGGTTAAAAAGCCGTGATCGATCAGCTCTTCGAGAGTCCGCGCGTTAAAATGGCGTTTGGCTACCCAGCCTATCATCTGGATATCACGCAGACCGCCCGGACCTTCCTTGATATTTGGCTCCAGATTATGGTCGGTATCATTGAAACGCTGATGGCGGTTGATCTGCTCATTCCATTTCGATTCAAAGAACTTGCGTGTCGGCCAGATTTTTTTCGGGCCAGTTGCCTCCCTCATTGCGACATAAAGGTCCTCACGGCCAGTCAGCAGTCTGGATTCCATCATATTGGTTACGACGGTAATATCAGTTTTCGCTTCCCGAACGCAGTCCTTGACCGTACGGACGCTATGACCGACTTCAAGGCCGATGTCCCAGAGGAAGCGCAGGAAGTCCTCTATGCGTGTCTTGATGGCCGGGTTTATAGAGGAGGGCAGCAGTATCATCAGGTCTATGTCAGAGGCCGGATGCAATTCGCCACGACCGTATCCACCCACCGCGATCAGCGACAGTTTCTGGTCCCGGATTTTCAGGTCCCATGCAGAGAGCAGTAACTGGTCGATAAACCAGGCCCTTTCGGTCACCAGCGAGGTGATTGATTCATTCTGTTCGAACAGATTGATCAGATGCTGGTTGCCCTGCTTGAGCGTTTGCTTGAATACCTTCAGTTCGGACGGTTCTGCGGCCAGCGCCTGTCTGAAGACCTCGGGGTCGAACAGGGCGGAGTCATGTTTTCCTGTTGCCAGCATAGGTCAGAATTCCTCATCTGGACGGCGGGTAAGTACCTCAAATCCGCTATCCGTGACCAGTATTGTATGTTCCCACTGTGCAGACAGCTCCCTGTCCTTTGTTACGACTGTCCACTGGTCAGGCAGCAGTTTGACGTGTCGGGTACCGGCATTAATCATCGGTTCGATGGTAAAAGTCATGCCCTGGACCAGTGCCATGCCGGTGTCGGGGTCACCGTAATGCAATACCTGGGGATCTTCATGGAAGATGCGGCCAATACCATGACCACAATATTCGCGAACTACGCCATAACCTGAACCCTCGGCATGTTTCTGGATGGCATGGCCTATATCACCGAGTTTTACGCCCGGTTTGACCAGGCGGATACCGAGTGTCAGACATTCGTATGTGATATCGATCAGTCGTTTTGCGCGGATCGAGGCATTGCCAACCAGGAACATCTTGCTGGTATCGCCATGAAATCCGTCCTTGATGACAGTAATATCTATATTGACGATATCACCGTCTTTCAGTTTTTTTGGCCCCGGTATACCGTGGCAGACCACATGATTGACCGAGGTGCAGATGGATTTGGGGAATCCATGGTAATTCAGAGGTGCAGGTATGGCTTGTTGCACATTGACGATGTAATTATGACAGATATCGTTCAATTCATCGGTTGTTACCCCCGGTGTTACATAAGGGGCTATCATTTCCAGTACCTCTGCTGCCAGGCGTCCTGCGGTCCGCATTTTGACCACTTCATCAGGCGTTTTTATCGTTACCACCATTTTTCCTTGAATATACGTTGAATTGAGAGAGAAAGATTGTTGCCAGGCCCGGTCTATGGTATAAAGCGCCCGCTAAATAAGCAATCTTACAACACACGCACATCATAAACCGTATACGGGGTGCCCAGGTGATACAATTATCGCCGGGTCGATATACGGGGTGTGCGGAGGCTTAACCCTAAAGGAGAAATAAAATGTCTGCAGTCACCATGCGTGAAATGCTGGAAGCCGGTGTCCATTTTGGTCATCAAACACGCTTCTGGAACCCCAAAATGGGCCAGTATCTCTATGGCCATCGTAACAAAATTCATATTATCAATCTGGAAAAGACACTGCCGCTGTTTAACGACGCGCTTAATTTTGTCAGCAAGGTCGCCAGCAAACGAGGTAATGTCCTGTTTGTCGGTACCAAGCGTGCTGCGCAGAAGATCATCCAGGAAGAGGCATTGCGCTGCAACATGCCCTATATCAACCGTCGCTGGCTGGGCGGTCTGTTAACCAATTTCAAGACTGTAAAACAGTCGATTAACCGTCTGAAAGAGCTCGAATCAATGGAGACAGACGGCAGTATGGAGAAGATCAGCAAGAAGGAAGTATTGCTGCTCAGGCGCGAACTGGAAAAACTGAAGATTAACCTGTCCGGTATCAAGGACATGCCCGGTATACCGGATGCGATATTTATTATCGACGTAGGTTATGAGGATATCGCAGTAAGCGAGGCCACCAAACTGGGTATACCGGTTATTGGTATCGTCGACAGCAACAATGACCCTAAAGGTATCGATTACGTCGTGCCCGGTAATGATGATGCGATCCGTGCCATCCAGTTGTATGCAAAATATGTGGCAGATGCCGTCGTTGATGGTCGCGGTGCAGTTTCCCATCTCGGCGGCAGTGGCGCAGCAGATGATTTCGTCGAGCTGGACGAGGCTGGTGCACCGATTGTAGATGGCGAAGGCAAAAAGGCCCGAATCCAGGCGAAGAAAAAACCGATACGCAGAAAAACCTCAGCAACCGGTGGCATGGGTGATGATGACCGCGCTGCCGCTCCTCGTGATGCCGGTGCTGCTGCACCGGTGGGCGATGGCGGTGATGCTGCCAGAAAGAAGGTGACCAAAAAGAAGATGGTGACCAAAAAAGCGCCTGCGAAGAAATAAGCAGCGATATGCTGGTCAGCCCAAACAGAAACAGAAGAGTGAGAGTCAGTTAACATGCAAATCACAGCAGCAACAGTAAAGGAATTACGGGAACGTACCGGCGCCGGTATGATGGACTGCAAAAAGGCGCTTGAAGAGGCCCAGGGTGATATCGAGGCCGCGATCGAAAACATGCGCAAGTCCGGCATAGCCAAGGCGGCGAAGAAGTCAGGTCGCATCGCCGCAGAAGGTCAGATTGTCCTGCGGTCGCAGGGCGGAAAGGCCGTCATAGTCGAGATTAATTGCGAAACCGACTTCGTGGCCAAGGATGAAAACTTTGTTCGTTTTTCCAGTGGGGTTGCCGATACGATACTTGCAGCTGCCCCTGCCAGCATCGAAGCACTGAGTGCCTTGCCTCTGGCTGGCGGAGCAGGTGGCCAGACAGTTGAGGCAGCCAGGACTGAACTGGTGGCGAAAATTGGGGAGAATATTTCGATCCGTCGTTTCGTCCTGCAGAATAACAAGGGAATTGCCGGGCTTTACCTGCACGGTGTGCGGATAGGTGTACTGGTTGACATGACCGGTGGAAGTGAGGAACTTGCCCGTGATGTGGCCATGCATATTGCAGCAAGCAAACCGGTTTGTGTAAATGCAGACGAAGTTCCGCAGCAGTTACTGGATCAGGAAAAGGCAGTATTTGTCAGTCAGGCACAGGAAAGCGGTAAACCCGCCGAGATTATCGAAAAGATGGTCTCCGGTCGCATCAGCAAGTTCCTGAAGGAGATTACCTTGCTGGGACAGCCGTTCGTAAAGGACCCGGATACCACCGTTGAAAAACTGCTGAAGTCCAGCAACGCGGTCGTTAACAGTTTTGTCCGTTACGAAGTAGGCGAAGGAATCGAAAAGAAGACGGACAATTTTGTCGAGGAAGTAATGGCCCAGGCAAAGGGAGCCTGATCTATTTACGAATACCAACACCTGGCACGGGATTAAACCATTGTGAGTGATACTCAAACACCTATCAGGTATAAACGTATCCTGCTCAAGCTCAGTGGTGAGGCATTGATGGGGGATGCCCACTCCGGTATTGATCCGAAGGTCCTTAAACGGATCGCCGGTGAAATCCAGGAGCTGGCGGCGGCGGGTGCCGAACTGGCCATTGTTATCGGGGCAGGCAATTATTTTCGGGGCTCAGGCCTTGCCGCCTCAGGAATTGATCGGGTCACGGCCGATCATATGGGTATGTTGGCCACTATCATCAATTCTCTGGCCTTGCAGGATGCACTGGAACAACTTGGCCTGTATGCCCGGGTTATGTCCGCCATCAAGATTAACCAGATATGTGAAGATTATATCCGTCGCCGTGCGATTCGCCACCTTGAAAAGCGCCGGGTCGTCATTTTTGCCGCCGGCACGGGAAACCCCTTCTTTACTACCGATACCGCAGCCAGCCTGCGTGCGGTGGAAATCAATGCAGACCTGCTTATCAAGGCTACCAAGGTTGATGGTGTGTATACCGCCGATCCGGTACGTGACAAGACTGCCGTGCGTTACGACAAGCTGGGCTACGACGAAGTCATCGAGCGCAAGCTCGGTGTAATGGATACAACAGCTGTCGTATTATGCCGTGAAAATAACATGCCACTACGGGTGCTCGATATGATGAAACCCGGCACACTCATGCGTGTTGCAAGAGGTATGGATGAAGGTACACTGGTCAGCTGATATGGTTGACCTGTCCCGGCGGCGACTTGACGACGGGACTTTTGATACTTCCTGGTATAGATAACGGATTAAGTGTGGGAGAACGCGGATGACTGAAGACATTATTCGTGACACAGATCAACGAATGAAAAAGACGCTGGAAAGCATGAGACACGAACTGTCAAAGATACGTTCGGGGCGTGCCCACCCCAGCCTGCTGGAACAGGTAATGGTGCCATATTATGGGTCCGAGGTACCGATTAACCAGGTCGCAAATGTTAATATTCTGGATGCACGTACATTAAATGTATCTGTCTGGGACAAGAGCGCACTGGCGGCTGTCGATAAGGCAATCAGAAGTTCGGATCTGGGCCTGAATCCGGTCAGCGTCGGTGATTCGCTGAAAGTACCGTTACCACCTCTTACTGAAGATCGTCGCAAGGAATTAATCAAGGTGGTCAAGGCCGAGGCCGAAAAGGGCAGGGTTGCTATACGTAATGTTCGCCGCGACGCGAATACGCACCTGAAAGAGCTGGTCAAGGAAAAGGAAATTTCTGACGACGATGAGAGACGTGCCGAGGAACGGGTACAGAAGCTTACAAATTCCCATATCGAAGAGATTGAAAAAATACTCGCCAGCAAGGAAGGCGAGTTGATGGAAATCTAGCCCTGGCCTGCCTGATTGCGGTGCCATCTGGCCGGGTGTTCCGGGATCTTTGCTAGCAGGTGTTGTCGATGAATGAGTTTCTCAAGGTCCCGAAACATATTGCCATTATCATGGATGGCAATGGCCGATGGGCGGTGCAGCGCGGTCTGCCCAGAGGCAGCGGTCACAAGGCCGGTGTGAAAACCCTGCGCGATACTGTCCAGCACTGTATTCGCCGCAAGATTGGGGTACTTACCGTATTCGCCTTCAGTAGTGAGAACTGGTCACGTCCTCGCCATGAGGTTGAGTTGCTGATGGAACTGTTCATGACTTCACTGCGTGGTGAAGTAGATGACCTCCACAATAATAATGTCTGCCTCAGATTTATAGGAGACCGTGAGGCCTTTTCGGAAAAGTTACAAAAACTGATAGTCACCTCTGAAGCAAAAACCGCAGAAAACACCGGATTAAAACTGGTAATCGCAGCAAACTACGGGGGCAAGTGGGACATGACCCAGGCATGCCGGAAGATAGCCGAGGCTGTGCGCGACAATCGTATCGAACCATCCGCAATTGATGAGCAGCTGGTACGAAGTTACCTGTCACTCCCTAACATACCGGAACCTGACCTGTTCATTCGCACTGGCGGAGAACAGCGGATCAGCAATTACCTGCTGTGGCATTGCGCCTATACCGAGCTTTATTTTACTGATCTGCTCTGGCCTGATTTTAACGGGGATGCGCTTGATAATGCACTTGCCTGGTTTGAGGGCAGACAGCGCCGGTTCGGGCGACTCGATGAGCAGGGTCCGCAGCGATAACATGCTTAAACTGCGGATCATCACTGCCTTATTGCTGATACCACTGGTTGTTCTCGTTGATTTTGCTGTTGATACCCGCTGGTTTGCCCTGGTGTTCGGTCTGGTGATTGTTCTGGGGGCCTGGGAGTGGAGCAGGATTGCCGGGCTGGAATCTGCAATTTCCCGCAGCACATATGTCGGGTTGACTGTTTTATTAATGCTAGTTGTCTTTGAATACCGATCAGAGGGGTGGTCAAGGTTGCTGATAACCCTGGCCGTTATCTGGTGGCTTCTGGCGACGGTGCTGGTCGTGTTTATCCAGAGGCAATTATTCAGGTTGCGGGAATCCCGCCTGCTGTTTGTCCTGACCGGTTTGCTGGTGCTGATACCCTCGTGGTTCAGTCTGGTCTTGTTGCACAATGAAGGCAGTGATACAGGCAGAAGGCTGGTCATGTTGCTGTTTGTGATGATCTGGGTGGCAGATATTGCCGCCTATTTTGGTGGCAAGCGTTGGGGTAAAACAGCATTGGCCGATATGATCAGCCCTAAAAAGACCCTTGAAGGTGCGTTGGCAGGGGTTGTCGCAAGCATGCTGGTGGCAGTTGGATTCTGTCTCATAAACAAGATGCAACTTATTGATATTATAATATTTACTGGCATCTCCTTAATGACGATTCTAGTATCTATCATCGGCGATTTATTCGAAAGCCTGATGAAACGGCGGGCACAGCTCAAAGACAGTGGCAGTATCCTTCCTGGCCATGGCGGCGTAATGGACAGAATAGACAGTCTGACGGCTGCCAGTCCGGTCTTTCTGGCGGGCTTATGGTCCTCGGGACTGCTGATATGAAGGGTGTTACGTTGTTAGGCTCAACCGGCAGTGTCGGATTGAGTACACTCGATGTTCTTGCGCGCCATCCAGACCGGTATCGTCTGGTGGCAATATCAGCTAACACGGATGTTCAAGCGGTCGTCAGACAGTGCATCCAGTGGCGTCCGCGCTATGCGGTGATGGCGGATGAGCGTTCAGCGGATTTATTGCAGCAATCCCTGTCTAAACTGGTGCCGGAGGTGGAAGTCCTCGCAGGTCAGCAAGGACTCGTCCAGATTGCCAGCCTGCCTGAAACTGACTATGTTATGGCCGCCATTGTCGGGGCGGCCGGTTTGTTGCCGACGCTGGCGGCAGCACGGGCGGGCAAGCGTATATTGCTGGCCAACAAGGAAGCACTGGTAATGTCAGGCAGATTGTTTATGGATGCCGTCCGGGAAAGCAAGGCCGCGTTGTTGCCTATCGACAGTGAGCATAATGCGTTATTTCAGTGTCTGCCAGCCGGATACAGTGGTGGTCTGGCACACGCCGGTGTGACGAGAATAGTGATTACAGCGTCAGGAGGTCCCTTTCGCACAACGTCTGCCGCCGAACTGGAACGGGTGACACCAGACCAGGCCTGTGCCCACCCAAACTGGGCAATGGGCAGGAAGATTTCGGTCGATTCGGCGACGATGATGAACAAGGGACTGGAAGTTATTGAGGCGGGCTGGTTGTTTGATGCCTCGCCGGAGCAGATTCAGGTCGTCCTGCATCCGCAGAGTGTGATTCATTCGCTGGTCGAGTATGCTGACGGCTCCATGCTGGCACATATGGGCAGCCCGGACATGCGGATCCCGATTGCACATGCACTGGCCTGGCCCGAACGTATGAATTCTGGCGCGAAACCGCTGGATCTGGTGGCCTTGTCCCGGCTGGATTTTGAGGCGGTTGATACACAGCGGTTTCCCTGTTTGCGGCTGGCGATTGAGGCCATGTCAGCCGGTGGCACTGCCTCGACGTTATTAAATGCGGCCAATGAAGTTGCCGTCTCCGAGTTTCTGGCCGGACGCATTCGATTTACCGATATAGCCAGGACGGTAGACAGTGCGCTTGATAATCTGGGAGTGGTAGACGCCAACAATCTGGAAACGATACTGGAGGCAGACCGGATGGCCAGGGAGTATTCGATAAATCTGATAAGGGAACGTGCAGCGTGATAGATTTTATACAGTCTTTGGTTGCGTTTATCTTTGCCCTGGGCATTTTGATCACCTTTCACGAGTTTGGTCATTACTGGGTAGCGCGCCGGTGTAATGTCAAAATCCTGCGGTTTTCCGTTGGCTTTGGCAAACCGGTCTGGCGATTTGATTTCAGGGCACCGTTCTGGCACCTGGGTTTTACCCATTCTCCGTGGGATCTCGCCAATATCGGCAAGTTGTTTTCCCAGCGTCAGTTTGACAAGGATGAGACCGAGTTTGTCCTGGCGGCCCTGCCGTTGGGTGGTTATGTAAAGATGCTGGATGAACGCGAAGCCCCGGTCGCTGAGGAAGAACGCCGGTTTGCATTTAATACCTTGCCGGTCAGCCGTCGTCTGGCGGTCGTTGCAGCCGGTCCGGTATTTAATTTCATTTTTGCGATAGTCGCCTACTGGTTGACTTTCATGATTGGTGTAACCGGTCTGAAACCGGTTATAGATGAGGTTGCACCGGACTCGATTGCGATGCAGGCCGGTTTTGTTCCGGGGCAGCAGATATTATCCGTAGATGCGACTTCAACACCCACATGGCTGTCGGTCATGGACATCACCGTGGCGAGGGTGGTGGATGGAGGCGAGGTCGTATTCGAGGTGCAAAATCCGGACGGTAATGAGCAGTCCATCAGTCTGGATATGGCCAAGGTCAGTATAGACGAGATGGCAAGCGGTCAGTTACTTGAGCAACTCGGACTGAAACCGCTCGTACCTGAGTTTCCCGCGACGATTGGCGAGGTGACAGCAGACGGTTCTGCCGCCAGGGCGGGCCTGCAACAGGGCGATACTATCGTTTCTGCAAATGGTGAAGTGATCACCGGTTGGGTCCAGTGGGTGGAATTTGTGCGTGCTCACGCGGGGGTACCGATACAGGTTGAATTCATCCGTAATGGTCAGCAACAGGCCGTGACGGTTACACCAGAAGCCCTCACCCTGGATTCAGGGGAGGTGGTAGGCAGGATAGGTGCGGCGTTTGATAATCGTTACCAGCCGGATGCATCGATGTATACACTGGAGAATTACTCACCGGTTCCGGCATTTTTGCGGGCGGTGGATCGTACCTGGGAAATGTCCGTGATGACCTTGCAGATTCTGGGTAAAATGATCATCGGACAGGCCTCGGTCAAGAATCTCAGCGGGCCGATTACGATAGCGAAATATGCCGGTGATACCGCGAATCTCGGTATAGTGGCGTTTCTCGGATTTCTGGCAGTGGTCAGTGTCAGTCTGGGCGTGCTTAACCTGTTACCGGTACCGTTACTCGACGGCGGTCATATACTGTATTATCTGATAGAAGGGGTCAAAGGCAGTCCTGTATCAGATTCAATTCAGGTTATCGGTCAGCAGCTGGGTCTGGTATTATTGCTCAGCCTGATGGGACTGGCATTTTACAACGATATACTACGTGTAGTTGGATAACACCCGGATTTAATAAATAAAAACCGACCGATTTTCCTTGTTTGTGATAACCACTTGATGAAATCAATTAAAAAAATACTGTTGTTATTACTGTTACTGGTCAATTTTTCAATTGTTCATGCAGTGGAAGAGTTTACTATCGAAGACATCCGGATTGAGGGTCTGCAACGCCTGACACCGGGGACAATCTTCAACTACCTGCCGGTCAAGATTGGCGATAAGTTCAACGACAAGATATCAGCCGAATCACTACGCAACCTGTTTGCCACCGGTTTTTTTGATGATGTCGTTTTCCAGCGTGATGGCAATATACTGCTGGTCAGTATCAAGGAGCGCCCCACCATCGGCAGCCTTGAAATCGATGGCAACAAGGACATTACGACCGAAAACCTGATGAAGGGGCTGAAAGAGGTCGGTTTTACTGAGGGACAGGTGTTTGATCAGTCCCAGCTTGAAAAACTGGAAAGGGAATTGCAACGTCAGTATTTTTCCAATGGTAAATATGGTGTCAATATCCGGTCAACTGTGGATTCATTGGCCAATAACCGCGTAGGCATATCCGTAAAAATCTCGGAAGGCGACGCGGCCAAGATCCGACAAATCAATATCATCGGCAACACGGTATTCCCGGAAGAGTTACTGCTGGAAGAGTTTGAGCTGAGCGCCTCGACACTGATGTCATTTTTCAGTAAAAACGATCAGTATTCACGCCAGAAACTGTCTGGCGATATGGAAAAACTCCAGTCATATTACCAGGACAAGGGTTACATCAATTTCAACATTGACTCCACCCAGGTCACGATCACGCCGGACAAGAAAGATATCTATATTACCATCAACATCACCGAGGGTGAGTTGTACACCATCTCCAGTGTGAAACTGGCCGGCGAGCTGATCGTACCGGATGAGGAGTTGTTTGATCTGGTCTCTATTCGCCGTGACTCACTGTTTTCGCGCAAGGAAATGAATGATAGCAGCGAGCGGATTACGGAGAAACTGGGTGCGGTTGGTTACTCCTTTTCCAATGTAAACGCCGTACCTGATGTCAACGATGAGAACAACACCGTCGATATCACCTTTTTTATTGACCCGGGTAAACGGGTGTATGTCCGCCGTATCAATTTTATAGGTAATGTACGTACCCGCGACGAGGTGCTGAGACGGGAAATGCGTCAGGTCGAAGGCGGCTGGATTTCTACCCCGCAGGTTGAACGTGGCAAGGTACGTCTGCAGCGGCTGGGATATTTTGCGGAAGTCAACGTCGAGACACCGACGGTGCCCGGGTCCGCAGATCAGGTGGATGTTGAATATACGGTCGAGGAAAGGCCGTTTGGTAACTTCACCGCCGGACTGGGCTATTCACAGATTGAAGGGCTGGTCATTTCAACCAGTATCGCCCAGAACAACCTGTTTGGTTCCGGTAACCGTATTTCATTTGCCTTTAACAACAGCAGCTACAACCGCGTATTTTCACTCGGCTACGTCAATCCGTATTTTACAGACGACGGAATCAGCCGAGGCTATAATTTTAACTATCAGGAAACCGATGGCTTTGATGCGAATATCACGGCCTACGACAGCAGGATTATCGGCTCCAGTGTCAATTTCGGTTTTCCCATATCCGAATTTAACTCGATCAGTACGTCCATCGGTTATGAAAATACCGAATTGTCCGAGGACGGTTTCTTTGCCGATCAGGTTAAGGACTTTATCAACAAGGAAGGCAACCAGTTTGACGTTGTCCGCCTGAGTGTCGGTTTTGCCTATGATACCCGTGACGATCTGATTATGCCGGATAGTGGTCTGTATCATCAGGTTCTGGGTGAAATAACAGTTCCAACGTTCGGAAATTCACTGGAATTCTACAAATTGTCCTATCGCTCCCAGCTGTATTATCCATTGCCCAGAGGCTTTATCTTCGCGTTGAAGGCCGATCTCGGATATGGTGACGGGTACGCTGGGACCGAAGGCTTGCCATTTTTCGAGCATTATTATGCCGGTGGACCGCGTTCAGTTCGTGGCTATACCCAGAATGCGCTGGGACCCAAGGACAATTTTGGTCGTCCGTTGGGTGGTAATGTCAAGGTTGTGGCCGGCTCGGAAGTGATAATTCCGATACCTTTTTTGGAACAATTTGATCAATTTCGGTTTTCAGCCTTTGTAGATGCTGGTAATGTATATTGCACAGGTAATGCGGTGTCAGAGGCACCGAGCTTTATCACTACCAACACCGTGAACAGTGTTGGTAGTCCGCTAAGTATAGGCTCGGTCACCAGCACAACGGTATCTGTGCCACTTTGTACCGATGAAAACAGGTTTAATTTGGGCGATTTGCGTTATTCCGCCGGTCTCGGAGCCGTGTGGATTTCACCTCTTGGTGTAATGAGTTTCAGTATCTCTACCCCGTTCAACGATCAAGTGGGTGACGATACGGAAAAATTCCAGTTTAATATTGGAACCAGTTTTTAAACCTTTATATAACATTATTATTGGAGTATGAAATTGAGCAGATTTAATCGTTACCTGACCATAGTCACGGCTATCATGCTGATGAGCAGTTTCGGTGCAGCTGTCCACGCACAGGAGTTCAAGATCGGTGTGGTTAATGCTGTAAGAATTCTTGAACAGTCGCCTCAGGCACGCAAGACCAGCGTTATGATCGAGAACGAGTTCTCTCCTCGCGACAAGCAGTTGATTGCCGAGCAGAAGGCACTGAAGGACATGGAAGACAAGTTCAACAAGGATGCCGCCGTAATGGGTGAGGCAGAGCGCAAGAATCTGGAGCGCGATATCGTGAACAAGCGTCGTGATCTGAAGCGCAGCGAGGACGAGTTTCGTGAAGACCTGACCTTCAGAAGAAACGAGGAACTTGCCAAGATACAGACCGAGATAGTCAGCGCCATTCAACTTGTTGCCAAGGAAAACAATTTTGACCTGGTGCTCAGCGAGGGTGTGATTTTTGCCAGTCCGAAGATTGATATGACAGATCTGGTAATCCAGCACCTGACGAAGACCGCTTCCAACTGATAACGGAGCAGTTCCTTGCCAGGGGCGAACTCCATGTATGTTATCTAGACTTGGGGAAATCGCTGAAGTAATTAATGCAGAACTGAAAGGTGATCCGGAATGTGTCATTTCCGGAGCCGGTACGCTGAAAAGTGCACTTCCGGATCAACTCAGTTTTCTCGCCAACCGCCGGTATTCTGAATATCTTAAAACGACCAGTGCGGCGGCCGTCGTGTTACGTCCCGAAGATGTCGATCACTGTCCCGTGTATGCACTCATTGTAAAAGACCCTTATCTCGCCTTTGTCAAGGCGTTGCGTTACCTCAATCCGGAGCCGGTATATCATGCCGGTATTGATTCTTCTGCCATCATTAGCCCCTCCGCAACCCTGCACTCCGGGGTCTCCATTGCCGCACACGCCGTGATTGGTGCCGGTGTTGTACTTGAAGAGAATGTCAGTATTGGTGCGGGTTGTGTGCTTGAGCAGGATGTCAGTATCGGCAAAAATACTCGACTTGTTGCCAACATCACCATCTGTCGCAATGTCCGTATCGGGGCCAGGGTGCTGATTCATCCTGGCGTGGTAATTGGAGCCGATGGTTTTGGCATAGCGAATGATGCTGGCCGCTGGCTGAAAATACCCCAGATTGGAGGTGTCATCATTGGTGACGATGTGGAAATTGGTGCAAATACCACTATCGATCGGGGGGCGCTTGAAGATACAGTCATCGGAGAAGGGGTCAAAATTGATAACCAGGTGCAGGTGGGACATAACTGCATCGTCGGGGCCCATACGGCAATTGCAGGTTGTGCCGCCCTTGCTGGCAGTGTCACCATCGGAAAACGTTGTATGATTGGCGGTGGCTCCGCTATTGCAGGTCATATCGAGATTGCTGATGATGTTATAATTACCGGCCTGTCCGGCGTGACCAATTCCATCAAACAGGCCGGTATGTATTCAGGTGCGATGACCACCACTGATAATCATACCTGGCGCAAGAATATGGTCCGGGTCAGACATCTGGATGATCTGGCAAGACGGTTGATTGCGCTGGAAGACAGGGCCGGAAAAGACAAATAATAAATAGCGGGAACCAATATGACATTGTTGAATGCCAATCAGATAAAAAATTACCTGCCTCATCGATATCCTTTTCTCTTGCTGGACAGGATCATCAGTTGTGTACCCGGAGAATCCATCGTTGCCCTGAAAAATGTCACAGTCAATGAACCCTTTTTTCTGGGACATTTCCCGCAGCGTGCATTGATGCCAGGTGTGCTCATAATCGAGGCGATGGCACAGGCAGCAGCGATACTGGGTGTGTTGTCTGGCGCCGAATCACGCAAGGATGAACAGGACGATACATTGTATTATCTGGTCGGTGTGGACAAGGCCAGATTTCGCAAGACCGTCGAGCCGGGTGATCAATTGATCATTGAAGTCAAATTTGTCACTGTGCGACGCAATATATGGAAATTTTCCGCCACCGCCAGTGTGGAAGGCAAGGTAGTCGCCAATTGTGATCTGTTAACCACTGTAGCGGAATCCGATTCTTGATACATCCGTCGGCAATAATCCATCCCGCTGCCAGGATAGGAGAGAATGTCGAGGTCGGACCATATTCAATTATAGGGAAGGATGTCGAGATCGGTGAGGGCTGTCAGATAGGTTCGCATGTGATCATTAGCGGACCCACCCGGATCGGCAGTCACAATCACATTTATCATCACTGTTCCATAGGTGAGGATCCCCAGGACAAGAAATACCAGGGGGAGTCTGCGTCAGAACTGGTGATTGGTGATCATAATACGATACGCGAGTTCTGTACGATCAACCGGGGAACGGAGAGTGGTGGTGGGACCACCCGTGTGGGCAACCATAACTGGATTATGGCATATGTTCATATTGCCCATGACTGTATTGTTGGCAATAACAATACCTTTGCCAATAATACGACACTCGCTGGTCATGTGGTCATTGAAGACCATGTCATCCTCGGCGGGTTTACCGGCGTTCACCAGTTTTGTCATGTCGGCAAACACAGTTTTTCAGCCATTGCGTGTGTTATCACCCGCGATGTACCGCCCTATGTACTGGTCTCTGGCAACACTGCCAAACCTACCGGGCTTAACCGGGAAGGTCTGAAGCGACAGGGCATGGATGCAAACAGCATGGATATGTTGCGCAAGGCATACCGTACACTTTATCAGGAAGGGTTGTTGCTGAAAGAAGCGCTTGAGCGTCTGGATATACTGGCGGGAGAAACGCCTGAGGTTGAGGCCTTTGTATCCTTTATACGAAAATCGGAACGCGGTATCGTCCGCTGATTCCGCAATCGCATCCCAAACACTATGCTTCGAATTGGTATCGTTGCCGGCGAACCCTCCGGAGATTATCTCGCCGCTGATCTGATCCGGCAAATACGCCAGCGTATCCCCGATGTGGAAATCGAAGGTGTGGGCGGGCCTTTACTGTCGGCTGCCGGATGCAAGATACTTTATCCGATGGAAAAACTGTCAGTCATGGGTCTGGTCGAAGTCGCGGGCAGCTATCCCGAACTCGTCGGCATACGCCGGAATTTGATAAAGCACTTTCGGCAATCACCACCGGACATCTTTATCGGAGTGGATGCACCGGACTTCAATCTGGAACTGGAAGCACAGTTACATCAAAGTGGTATCAGGACCGTTCATTATGTCAGCCCGTCGGTCTGGGCCTGGCGCCAGTACCGTATCCACAAGATTAAACGCGCGGTGGATCTGATGCTGGTGCTGTTCCCGTTTGAAATGTCGATTTATCAGGAGCACAGGATTCCGGTCAGTTTTGTGGGCCATCCGCTCGCAGATCGCATTGCGGTCAATCCTGATCGAAACGCGGCACGTCAGCGACTGGGGCTGGACCCCGCCGCACGGATTATTGCGATCATGCCTGGCAGCCGTAAATCCGAAATAGAGCGCATGCTGGCTATACAGCTACAGACCGCCAACTGGTGTGTCGACAGACACCCCGAACTGGTTTTTATCACCAGTGTGCTGACTGATCAGGCACGACAGATAGTGGAACGCATCACCCTTGCAATGCGCCCACAGATCCCGCTGCATATTTATCATGACCGTACCGATGACGTATTGGCGGCGGCCGACCTTGCGTTGCTGACCTCAGGGACCATCACACTGGAAGCCATGTTGCATAATTTGCCGATGGTAGTGGGTTACCGTGTGCACTGGCTGACCTACCGGATCCTGCGCCTGCTGGTCCGGGCAAAATTTGCCGCTTTACCGAATCTGCTGGCTGACAGGCCACTGGTGGCCGAATTTTTACAGTATGACTGTCAACCAGAGGCGATGGGTGCCGGGTTGGTGCGCCTTCTGGAAAACAGCGATGTCCGTGCGGAGTTGCTGGAGAGCTACGCGCAGATCCGACACACACTGCAACAACATGCCGGCGCAAGGGCGGCCACGGCCATTTTGTCACTGCTGGAAAAGTCATGAATACGCAAAGGGTGTTTGACTCTGACAAGCGGATTGCTGGTGTGGATGAAGTCGGACGCGGACCACTCGCCGGCCCGGTCATTGCTGCGGCGGTCATTTTGGATCCGGCTCGACCGATAACCGGTCTGGCGGATTCAAAAAAACTGTCTGAAAAGAAACGTTTGTTACTCGCCGATGAAATCCGTCGTTCCGCCATCGCATGGGCCATCGGCAGGGTCGACCATACCGAAATTGACAGGATCAATATCCTGCAAGCCAGTCTGCTGGCGATGAAAATGGCGATAGAAGCGCTGGCGCTGACGCCGGATCACGTGATGGTGGATGGTAACCAGTGTCCGCAGATTATATTGTCAGTCGAGGCGGTGGTACGTGGTGATCAAACAGTCCCTGTCATCTCTGCTGCTTCTATTCTGGCCAAGGTTGTCCGTGACGAGGAGATGACCGTACTGGAGACTGTCTATCCAGGATACGGATTCGCCCGTCACAAGGGCTATCCCACAGCAGACCACCTGCTGGCACTACAACAGCTGGGTATCTGCCCCATACACAGACGATCCTTCGCCCCGGTAAACAGGCTAATATAGTCAGTAATATGGACACTCGCTTCGTACATCTGCATCTGCATACTGAATACTCGCTCGTCGATGGCCTGATCGAGGTCGAGGCATTGGTGGATTCGGCACGGGCAGATCAGACAGTTGCACTTGCGGTGACCGAGTATGGCAATCTGTTTTCACTGGTCAAGTTTTACCGCCAGGCACAAAAGCGTGGTATCAAGCCGATCATCGGTGCAGAACTGAAAATTTATGAGACCGCATCGGACAGAGAAACCTCGCACATCGTCCTGTTGTGCCAGAATCTGGCCGGTTATCGAAACCTGACCCGGCTGGTGACACGCAGTTATATCGAAGGCCAGCACCAGGGTGTGCCCCATGTGCAGCGCAGCTGGTTTACCGGGAGTACTGATGGATTGATCGCGCTGTCCTGTGCGCGTGAAGGTAATATAGGCAAGGCGATAATCAACCGCAATCTGGCGGCAGCTGAACTTTACCTGCAGGAATGGTTACAGCTGTTTCCGGATCGCTACTATCTGGAGCTACAGCGGACGGCGCGTCCTAACGAGGATATTCATATCGAGGAGGCGGTACGGCTCGCCTATGATTTTAATGTGCCGGTCGTGGCAACCAACGATGTTCGGTTTATTCACGAGAGTGATTTTGAGGCGCATGAGGCGCGGGTGTGTATCCAGTCCGGTTATACCTTGAATGACACACGACGACCCCGGGAATATTCACCGCAGCAGTATCTGAAAAGCAGCGAGAGCATGTGTGAGCTGTTTTCCGATCTGCCGGAGGCCATCGAAAACACAGTATTGATTGCCCGACGCTGTAATCTGGAGTTTACCTTTGGCAAGTACCACCTGCCGGACTTTCCGATCCCGGACGGTCATGATCAGGATTCCTGGTTACAGGAACAGGCAGAACAAGGTCTGGAAGTGCTGATTACCCGCATCATGGCTAGACCGGTTGCAGAACCGACTATACCACTGGAACAGTATCGCGAACGTCTGCTGTTCGAGCTGGATACTATCCGCAAGATGGGATTTTCCGGTTACTTTCTCATCGTGGCTGACTTTATCAGCTGGGCAAAACAACAGGATATACCTGTTGGCCCGGGCAGGGGTTCCGGTGCCGGGTCACTGGTCGCCTATGTGCTGGGTATTACCGAGCTGGATCCGTTGCAGTATGATCTGTTGTTTGAACGCTTCCTCAATCCCGAGCGTATCTCGCTGCCCGACTTTGATATCGACTTTTGCATGGAACGGCGAGATGAGGTGATCGATTATGTGGCCCGGCGTTACGGACATGATCATGTCTCACAAATCATCACGTTCGGGCGTATGGCCGCGAAGGCGGTTATCCGCGATGTAGGCCGCATCCTGAATCATCCATATGGTTTTGTGGACCAGATTGCCAAGCTGGTGCCGTTTGATCTGAACATGACACTGGAACGGGCGCTGGAGGAAGAACAGCTGCTCAAACAACGTTATGAAGAGGAAGACGATGTCAGGGCGTTGATCGATCTCGCCAGAAAGCTGGAAGGACTGTCGCGCAATGCCGGTAAACATGCCGGTGGAATTGTGATTGCACCGCGGCCCTTGACTGAATTTATGCCGCTCTATTGTGAGCAGGGCACCTCGGTCACTTCTACCCAGTTTGATATGGGCGATGTCGAGACGATGGGCCTGGTCAAGTTTGACTTCCTCGGACTGCGTACGCTGACCATCATCGACTGGGCCGTCAAGGACGTGAACAAGCTGCTGGTGCAGGATGGACGTCTGGAAATACTGGATATCCCGCTGGATGACCCGGCGACGTATGAGATGATCCAGCGGATGGATACCACCGCGATCTTCCAGCTTGAATCCGATGGCATGAAGAAACTGATCAAGCGCTTGCGACCGGATTCATTCAACGATCTGATTGCACTGGTTGCGCTGTTCCGCCCGGGTCCACTGCAATCCGGTATGGTCGACGACTTTGTTGACCGCAAGCATGGTCGTGCCGTCGTGAAATATCCGCATCCGGCACTGGAAGAGATCCTCAAGCCGACCTATGGCGTTATCCTGTATCAGGAACAGGTCATGCAGATTGCGCAGGTACTGGCAGGATACACACTCGGTGCGGCCGATCTGCTCAGACGTGCGATGGGCAAAAAGAAGGCAGAAGAGATGGCCGAACAGCGGACCATCTTTGTCGAAGGCTCGGTCAATAACCAGGTCGATCGCAAGGTTGCGACCGGTATATTCGACCTGATGGAAAAATTTGCCGGTTACGGATTCAACAAGTCCCATTCTGCCGCCTACGCGTTACTGGCCTACCAGACTGCCTGGTTGAAGGCACATTATCCGTCTGCGTTTATGGCTGCTGTATTGTCTTCAGACATGGACAACACTGACAAGATAGTCAGCCTGCGCGAGGAAGTTAACCGTATGGACCTGCAGTTGTTACCACCGTCCGTCAATGCAAGCATGTACAAATTTACGGTGGTTGACGGGAGGACAATACGTTTTGGTCTGGGTGCGATCAAGGGGGCTGGCAAGGCGGCCATCGATAATATCGTTGAAGAACGGGAGAACAATGGAACATTTGATGACCTGTTCAGTTTTTGCAAGCGGCTGGATTCACGCAAGGTCAACAAACGTGTCCTTGAGGCATTAATCAAGTCCGGCGCGGCGGATGAATTAGGGCCAGGCCGTGCAGTCATGTTGGCCAGTCTGGGCAAGGCCGTCCAGTTTGCCGAGCAGTTTGCCAATAACAGCAGCACCGGGCAGGACGATTTGTTCGGACTGGACATGAATAACACCTCGACGACATCGGGGACCGAATCCGTTTTTGTTGAGGCGCAGGAGCTCGAAGAGCATGAACGCCTGCGTGCCGAAAAGGAGACGCTGGGTTTTTATCTGCAAGGCCATCCCATCAGTCGATACGAACCGGAGTTGTGTCAGATTACGACGACGACGCTAGGCGCGGTCAGCCAGGGTATGGTCAGGGTTGCCGGCTATATCGAGAGTGTTCGTACCCGCTCGGGACAGCGCGGACGTATGGCGGAACTACGCATTGATGACCGTACCGCACGCCTGCATGTAAACCTGTATTCCGACGTGTATGAAAAATACCGCGCAGTCTTGCAAAAAGACAAACTGGTCGTAATCTCTGGCGAGGCCGTGGCGGACGAGTATTACGAGTCCGGTTTGTCGGTAAAGGCGGATAAAATCGCCGATCTGGCTGATATCCGTGCAAATTGTGCCTGTTTGGTATTGAGACTTGACCACCAGATGATGCAGAATGGCATGTCAGGTTTGCTGAAGGGTGTGTTGAAGGGCCAGACCAGCCGTAAATGCCAGGTAATCCTCGAATACTCGAACGGCATGGCAAACGGCAGCCTTACTCTCGGTAATGAATGGCGCGTGGATATCAGTGATAATCTGCTGCTACAACTGGGGGCATTGATCGGACCTGAAAATGTCATCGTCCGTTATCGGGATGTGCACAAGTATTTTGCCCCGACGAGCAAACCGAAATTCAAATATACAAGTGGGTCATACTGAACAGAATCAAACAAATGAATTTTCTCGACTTTGAACAGCCTATAGCTGAACTCGAAGCCAAGATTGAGGAACTCAGATACGTCAACGCTGATTCCGACATTAATATTGGCGAAGAGATTAAACGCCTGCAGAAACGCAGTAATGATTTGACCCGATCCATCTTCTCGTCACTGACCTCGTGGCAGATTTCGAAGGTGGCGCGTCATCCAAATCGTCCTTATACGCTCGATTATATCGAACGTATATTTACTGATTTTAACGAATTGCATGGCGACCGTAGTTTTGCTGATGATCCCGCTATCATTACCGGCGTGGCCAGACTGGACGGTGAACCGGTGGTGGTCATCGGCCAGCAAAAGGGTCGCAGTACACAGGATCGGATCTACCGTAACTACGGTATGCCCAAACCGGAAGGTTATCGCAAGGCCAAACGTATCATGGAGCTGGCAGAGCGTTTCCGTATGCCGATCTTTACCTTTATCGATACACCCGGTGCCTATCCGGGTGTCGGTGCCGAGGAGCGGGGACAGAGCGAGGCGATTGCCAATAATCTCCGGTTGATGTCAGGCCTAAGGACGCCGATTATCGCCACGGTCATCGGCGAAGGTGGTTCCGGCGGGGCCCTGGCCATTGGTGTCGCAGATGCCGTGTTCATGCTGGAATACAGCACCTATTCAGTTATTTCGCCGGAAGGCTGTGCCTCCATCCTGTGGAAGAGCGCCGACAAGGCAAAAGATGCGGCCGAGGCCATGGGTATTACCGCCACGCGATTGCAGGAAGTTGGGCTCGTCGATCAGATTGTGCGAGAGCCACTTGGTGGGGCCCACCGTAATTATGCAGAGATTGCCGAATCACTGAAGGAGTTGTTACGCCGGGAAATTGCCGGTCTGATCAACCTGCCACTGGACGCACTGGTTACCCGCAGGCAGGAAAAGATTCGTGCTTATGGTGTCTTTACTACTGAAAAATAGTTTTCCGTCCTGACTTCCGGCAAGTATGACGGAACAGGACACACTGTTGTCTCCGGAACAGGTCTTTTCACGTCTGGACATACCGGTCGGGGCGCAACAACTGGTGGTTGGTTACAGTGGCGGTCTGGACTCCCATGTACTGCTGCATCTGTTATCTCGCTACGCTTTTGACCATTTACCCTCGATCCGTGTGTTGGCAATTCATGTCAATCATGGTCTCAATAGCAATGCCCGCAACTGGGCAGAGCATTGCCGTGGGGTGTGTGAACAATTGGGAGTAGGCTATCACCTGGTTGAACTGGATGCGCGTGCGCCGCAGGGCGAAAGTCAGGAGGCGTGGGCGCGACAACTGCGTTATGAAGCACTCGTGCGATTTATCGGTGTTGATGACGTCCTGTTTACTGCCCATCATCAGGATGATATGGCCGAGACGCTGTTGATCCAGTTATTCCGGGGTGCGGGACCGGCTGGACTTGCCGCCATGCCGATGCAAGCCAGATTTGGTGCGGGCCGGCATTATCGTCCCTTGCTGGCCTGTCCCCGAGCCGGGTTACTCCGGTATGCACAGGAGTACAAGCTTGTATGGATAGAGGATGATTCGAATCAGGATCCGAGATATGACCGCAACCTGATCCGCAATACCATCCTGCCCGGCATTCGCCAGCGTTGGCCCGGCATCACGCAGACACTTTATCGTGCAGCCCGGCACCAGGCGGACGCCAGTAGTCTGCTGGACGATCTTGCGGACATCGACCTGAAGACGTGTCGTTCCGGTGTGGATACTCGCCTCTCTGTCAGTCAATTGCTCGGGATGTCGTCGCGTGCCCGGGCCGCCAACACGCTGCGGCGCTGGATCAGGTTACTGGGCTTTCCGGTACCCAATGAGCGTCAGCTGAACCAGATTTTTTCAGGTGTACTCGGTGCCGGACCGGATGCCACACCCTGTGTCTCCTGGGAAGGTACAGAGTTGCGTCGCTATCGTGACAGCTTGTTCATCACTGCACCGTTGCCACCGCCTCCTGACCCGGACCACGTCACAGACTGGGACTTGAACAAATCTTGCAAGCTCTCGCTCGGTTGCCTGACGGCCACCCGTACCCGGGGCGAGGGTATACGGACTAGCCAGTGCGAGAATGACACACTGCGCATCCGTTTCCGCCAGGGAAATGAAACGCTTGTTCTCGCCGGGCACCACCATACGTTACGCAAACTCTGTCAACAATATGCCATCCCATCCTGTTATCGCGACCACATGCCGCTGTTGTACATCGGCGATTCACTGGTGTGCGTCCCCGGAATTGCGATTGCAGAGGAATACCGGGCCCGGGGCGAGGAATATGGGTGGCAGGTGGACTGGTCGGAATCAGTTAATATTCACCTGCAATATACGGTAAACTATCCCGGTCCTGATACGTTAGATGTATGAATGGCGTCAGGCCAGATATATGACAGACTTTGTGTGGCACGGACTCTACGGCTTCGGTGATGCACCAGGGCAATTTGAAACCAGTTTTTTCAGGGAAATAAAATGTTTAAAAGCGTAAAACACAAACTGACTTGTCTCATGCTGCTGACAGCTGTATTAGCGTATCCGTTTCAACTGGCGGCGGTTACGGTTCTGGTAGAAACCAGCCTTGGAAACTTCGAGATTGAATTGTTTGAACGGGAAGCGCCGGAGACTGTCGATAATTTCCTGAAATATATTGAAGACGGTTCGTTTGCGGATTCCTTTATCCATCGCAGCGTGTCAGGATTCGTCATCCAGGGCGGCCAGTTCAGTTATACCGACGGTATTCTTGGTGAGATTCCGGAAAAAACCACCATCCTGAACGAATTTGGACGTCCGAATACACGTGGGACGATTTCAATGGCGAAGTTGTCCGGTAATCCGGACAGTGCTACCAGCTCCTGGTTTATCAATCTGGCCGATAATAGCAGTCTGGATAGCGATAACGGTGGTTTTACAGTCTTTGGCGAGGTGCTCGGTAATGGTCTGGAAGTGATCGATGCAATAGCCAGCTTGCCGGTTTATAACGCGGGCAGTGCATTCGGTGAGCTGCCGCTGGTTAATTATTCCGGGACCGGGACGATCCTGACAGAAAATCTGGTTATTACCAACATCAGTATTCCGCGTACATCAAATAATTACAGCGACCTGCAGGTTACCAAGACAGTGGATATCACCCATCCTGGTCTGGGCAGCTCCGTCCAGTTCCAGGTCAAGGTGACCAATGCCGGACCGGATACTGCCACTTCGGTATTATTGACCGACTTGTTACCTGCTGGTATGTCGATACCGGGTGCAATGTCACCGTTTGCCACGCATGGCAGCTATGACCCGCAAAACGGATTCTGGCAGATAGGCACACTCACTTCGGGTGCCCAGGCAACATTAAACATTCCGGTGGTGCCACGCCAGTATGTGACACCGGAGTGTTATGTAAACCAGGCGAGCATCCCTTCTTACACTGGCTATGACCCGCAGCGGGGCAATAACAAGGCTACTTCTACAGTGTACGTGGGAGGAGTCAGCACCTGTTCGGAATTGACAGTCACGGTTACACCCAGTGTGTTTGAACAAGCCACCTGTGTTGCTGGTAGCTCACCTGACTTGCTGGTTTTTGACATACGTGTACACAATGCTGGTCCGGATCCGACACAGAACGCCAGCATATCCTTGACAGGTAATATTGGAGGCGCGGAGCAAACGGCCCAGAGTTCGCTGAGCTTCGAGGAAATTGCCAGTGGACAGACGGTTAGTGGTTCAATGACCTGGAACCTCGCCTGCGTCAGAAATGAACTCGTTGCGACCTATGATATTGCGGCGAGCAGTGACTCGACCGCATCCACTGACAGTATCACCACGGTATCGGGAGAATATACCGTTCCATCTGCAGTCGCCCCCACAACAACGACAACGGATACAGCAACTGATAGTGGTGGCGGAGGGGGCTGTTTTATCGCAACGGCCGCGTATGGCTCTTATATGGACCCGCATGTGTATGCACTGCGCCAGTTTCGAGATAATGTGCTGATGCAGACCACCCCGGGGCGCTGGTTTGTCAGCCTGTATTACGAATATTCACCGCCGCTGGCCGACATCATTTCCAGTAATGAATACCTGCGCCTGCTCACCCGCTGGTTGCTTACCCCTCTGATATATACGGTCGCGTATCCGCTCGTTGCCCTGTTTATCCTGTGTATCCTTGGTCTGGGCATACAATACAGACGCAATCGCGAGGTCTGGTAATCCGATGTAGAGACCTGTCCGGCAGTCATGCCGGGCAGGTTCAGTGCAGCGCTGTTACAGAAGCGGGGTAAGGAGGTTCCTGGGTGAATCGCAGCATCACATCACCTATCTCGATAATATCGCCTTCAACCAGTTTTTGTTCGCGGATCTTGCGTTTATTAACGTATACACCGTTGGAGGATTCACGGTCATACAATATAAACTGCCCCTTGAAGTTGCGCCGGATCTCGGCATGTTTGCGCGAGACCGAGTTGTCATTCAGCGTCATGTCATTGTCCCGGCTGCGGCCGATCCTGCAAGTGGCACTCGAAATGGGAAAACGCTTGCGACTATCATCCTCTGAAATCAGGTAAGCCAGAGGTTTTTGTATCTCGGAAACGATACTGACCGTTCGTGCGGCAGGTACCCCCTGTCTACGATATAACAAAATCAGGGTAAACAAGGTCATCAGACTGAGGATAATCAGTGCTACCGGCAGGCCATACCAGAGCAGAGTATCAACGAGCGAGCTTTCAGTGAGCCCCGGCACCGGTGAAGAGAGTAGTGGTGTACTGTCTACCGACGGGGTAACCGGTGCGGCAATCACAACACTGGGCAGCGCAGGTTTGATGACCTCGTTTATGGTAACAGGTACCGGCACGGCGATACCCGTACCAGCAAAACGGATCTGAACCGTCTGTGGAGCTGGCTGGATGGATTCCAGCGGGGTGAGATCGATAATAAACTTCCCACCGCGGTCGATATTGGCAAACGGCGCCTGCATAAATGTAGCAGGCAATTCATAACTGTTTTCTGTCTCGATATACACCCCGCCGGTTTCTTCACTCAATCTGCGTAGTGTCTGGAGCGCAACCGACAAGGGTGTGGAACGCGGGAAGCCGAGTGAATTGATAATTACGCCATGTTTTATCGCCGTCCTGACCACGTCCTCATGAAAATACGCCCGATCTTCCGCCTGGCCATCGGACATCAGTACCAGCACCTTGCGATCGGCGGCGGTCTGCGCCAGTGCCTCGATTGCCCGTATCGTGCTCCGGTAGAGTTCTGTAGTCATGCCAACGGCCTTCAGCGATTGTGCCGCCGCAATGATGTTATTTGCCGTCCCGCCAACCGGTACATTAACAACCAGTTCCTTGTCAAAGTTGGCCAGACCCACGCGATGGTGACTTCCGGTTTTCTCAAGTATCCGGGCTATCTGCGTTGCATTTTTATTTATGACATCCTGTCTGCCCGGATCACTGGTATCAACGACCAGCAGGATGGCAGTAATACTGTCTGCGGCTGGATACTGGCTGGCGGCGGTGACTTCCAGCGCCTTGTTGCCAACAACCGCCTCCACGGTAGATGGTCCTGCGGAATTGAGCAGCCGGTAAGAGCATGCCAGCAACTGCGATTCAGTCTGTGTACAGTTGAGCGCGACTGCATCAGTCAAAATCTGCGCAGCGATCCCCGGTTTTGGTGACAGAGAAGTCCATAACAGCAGAAGTAAGGCCAGTGTACCGGAAATACGTCCGTGTCTTGCGTACGAAAGGGGCAGTGATAACGGCGGTAATGATCTGGCTGGCAAGTGGACTGTCCGTTTATTCCCTGATTTGGATGGTCGTACCGATGGTCACATAATTGCGTAATTCCGAGATCTCTTCATTGGTCAGCGCAATACAGCCTTCCGTCCAGTTTTCCTTGTTATGGATGGACAGCTTCTGCTCGGTGACCTCGCCGATACCGTGCAAGCCAATGTAGCCGCCGAGTACAGTGTCCTGTGGGGGTACCTGGTTGTTCCGGTTGGCAACAATGATCTGCTTGAACTCACGCGCATTGATTCGGTTATCAATATAGCCATGCCAGGCATCTACCTGGTTCGGGTAATTGATCAGCATGAAAAAATGGAACCGGCTGTTCGACTTGAAATCGAGTATCCTGTAGGTACCAATCGGTGTCTTGTTGTCACCCCGTTGACGCTTGGTCCCGTCACCGCCGCGCCCGATGGAGATCCGGAAGCGCTTGATGATCTGTTCCCCTTCTTTAACGAGTAATTCCTGGGAGGTCTTGCTGACCTCAAGGCTATAAGGATTGCCACTGGCCATCACAACCGGGGCCAGGGCCAGGGAGAGCAGGGCAAGGCCGGTGATCAGGATGCGGTGGATCGGTTCAGGCATTTTCCGGTATAACATTACTACAGGCCTCTCCAGTGGGGTCTTTAAAATTATAATCGAATTTTACCGGTTAAAATACGATTTCCTTAATGACAGGGCATGGGAGGCAGGATGGACAACAATACACAAACCGAGCTGGAGGCAGCCGCCTTCCGGCATCTGGTCACACATCTACAGCAGAATACGGAGCTGCAGAATATTGATTTAATGAATCTGGCCGGCTTCTGCCGTAACTGTCTGGCCAAGTGGTACAAGGCCGCTGCGGATGAACGAAAGCTGGATGTAGACTATGAAGAGGTCAGGGCGATGATCTACGGGATGCCCTATGAGGACTGGAAGAAAAAATACCAGAAGCCGTAATCGGGTCACAACGACTGGAGCTGTCCCCGGAGCCTGCCTCTATTATCCCTATTGATTTTGTCCCGGGGGCAAGGCTGAAAATTGGTGCCGAAAGTGGGATTTGAACTCACGACCTACCGCTTACAAGGCGGAAAATATGGCATTACATAGCATTTCAAATATGTTCAACTTATTACCCTTTTCCTGAAAACCTCGTATTTATCGGCATGTTATCACTTCATTCTAGTTCAAACCAATTCAGGTTAATGCTACAATAACTGACAGCACTACTGACAGCAAACGAGACTTCTCGTCTTAGAGGAATTTTGCCCATGTGGAATGATAGTCAGGTTAAAGGGTTTAAACCCCGCAAATCAAAGTACAGGGTTCCTCAATCCACAAACCAGCGCGGGATAGGTCGACTGGTAGTGGAGGTCCACCCGACCGGTGTCAAAGCCTTCTTCTTTCAGTTTTTTCGCACATTTGAAGTTGAGGGGGGCGGGAAGGAGACAAAACGTGTTTTACTGTCCTTGGGCCGTTATAAGGTATCAGCGGCATCCCCGGGTATCACCCTGAGTGAAGCCCGGGAGGCAGCAAATTTCTATAGCGCATTGCTGCAGAAAGGCCAGGATCCTGAAGTTTATCTTGCAGAAAAGACTGAAACTGAGGGACGCCAGCGTAAGGAAGCCGAGGCGGCCAAGTCCCGGGGCACTTTTGAGCAACTACTGGGCAGCTACCTGCAGAAACTGGACGGCCGAGCCAGTCACAGCCGGGTAAAGCAGTCTTTCAAGAAATATGTACAGGGACCGTTCCCTGAGTTCCAAAATAAGTACGCTAACGAGATAACACCCGGAAATATACAGCTAATCATCAAAAAGATGATCCAGGCAGGCATCACCACCCAAGTAAATCGGACCCGTTCACAGTTGCATGCCGCATTTGAGCATGGCATTAAACACGACAATGATCCGCGGAGATATGAGAAGGAAAAGGTGTTTTTTACCCTCACGAGTAATCCTGTTGCCTCAATCCCCAAACAGGCCGATTTTGAAACCGTCGGGGAGCATGTAATCAAGGACGGTGACATTAGGACAATATGGACATCTATCGCCGATCAATATTTCCTGAGTGGTTGCGCTATAAAGCTGGCCATGACTACCGGACAGCGGCCAGGTGAACTGATACGGCTCGAACAGGTGGCTTTCAACCTGAATGATAAATACTTCACTATTCCGGCGCATATATCAAAGAACCGAATTGATCACATAGTACCGTTGAATGATTTGGCTTTGTCGGTAACTGAGGAACTCCTGAAGGAGGTCGAGGGGGCAAGCATTTATGCCTTCCCAGGGATCAAGAATGGTTATTACTGTGAAGATATACATCTGAATCCAACAACTCTGTCCAAGGAAATACGAGAATATTGCGATGATGAATACCGCGAAATTGAAAAGTTCATTCCACGAGATATTCGCAGAACGTGGAAAACCCTGGCAGGCAAAGCCGGCTTATCGAAGGAAATACGGGACAGGATCCAGAACCATGTGATTCAGGATGTCTCCAGCAAGCATTATGATAAATACGACTACATGAAGGAAAAGCAAGTAGGGATGAAAGTCTGGAATGACTATCTGGATTTAATTATACATCCCAAGCAAAACGTCACGCGGATGAACCGGAAGAGGGCATAATTGAACCTGCCAAGTCTAGCCTGATCAGCGAAAAGCCGGAAACTTCACCGGCCTGACTTGGTTTTACTATTGGAGCGCACAGAGAAGGAGTGCTGATATGGCCAGAGGAAAAGCCCAATACATGGGAAGTGGTGCTGGGGATTTAATACCTGACTTCTCTGATTCTTTGAAGCAAAAACTCCGGGAATTTTACCCAGAACTGGGTGTAGTATCTGACCAGTACTTCGGACATCCTGCGGATGAATTCGTTGCGCATGTCTTAGCTGAGGCATGGTGGGCTAAATCAACTATCAATTTTACCACCTACGATATAAAGAAAAAGGACATTGATGCTGAATGGCATGACTTACTTAATCGGCTTGAAGTATTAGACGAACGGCTGAGGCAAATTTCTCCTGATTTGGACAGATTGTTTGGTGTAGATGCAGACCCCCTGGGTACAGCTGATAAAATAAGAGAGTTAATTCCATTCGTTAAAAACGCGCAGCCACTAATTGATAGGCTGCCCAAAGCAAAAACTCCCTCTGAAAAGAGTCACGCTATCGCAGTGGAAATGTCAATCCGTGTGTTGCGTGTTCTACGAGATTATGGAATCTCTCCTGCAGCTACGGCAGGTAATGATATAACTGGCACGGTCTCTACGGCTATTCAAATACTCAAGTCTATCGGTGATGATATGGGGTTACATTTCGCTGAAACAACTTGGCGCAGCGTCATCAATGATGCAAATAAGGATTCTCTCCTCTAAGTAGTTACCTGCGCCCCAAGAATGGGGCGTACACAACACACTAATATCCATACCTCTGCATGTTCTACTATAAAAGTAGAATTTATTGCGGAGTGTCTCAGCGTATGGAAAATCACATCGAAATCACCCCGGACGACGAAGTTCGGATTGTTGGTTATAAATGGCTCGGCGCGAATGGTCACGGATCCTCAACAACGATCTGGCGAAAAGTTAAACAAAAAAAATTTCCCGAACCCATCGAGGATGGTAAGTGGACCCTGGCACAGATCAAACGTCATTTGGCTAAGAAACTGCAGCGGGTGTCTGCGCCATGATTCTACCCTCCCGGAAGATACCACCCTCACGTTGCAGTGGCTGCGGCCTGCCAGGCGGCGATTGTCCTGATTGTCTGGCATGGGATGCGGTATACCGAGCCAATGCTGTCCTGAGAAAGGCACTAGCACGTCTAGACCGGCCTGGTCCAAAAAAGACAAGGATTTCTCAGTGAGCGTGGCGGCGATGGCATGGGCATGGAAACAAGACCTCAAAGCACCTGAGAAATTGATATTACTTGCTCTCTCAGATCATGCGGACGACCAAGGAATGTGCTGGCCCGGTCTACGGGGAATTTCCAAAAAATGCGGATTATCACGACGCGCAGTGATCAGTAATTTAAATAATCTGATAAATAAAGGATTGGTAAAGAAGGAGCCCAGATTTGATGATGCTGGAAACAATCGTAGTAATTATTACTATCTGACTACCGAGGGAGGTGCGCCATATACACCCCCTAGTGCACCTGCTGCACTACCCCCAGTGAATGTCGCGCACCAGGGTAGTGTTTCTGGTTCACCCCCCCTAGTGCACCTCGTGCACCCAGAATCATCAATTAGAAACATCAAAGAAAAGAATATACCCACTGTACCAGACGAGTTGAAAAAAAAGTTTGATTTATTCTGGTCTGTATATCCAAAAAAAGCGGCTAAAGTTGATGCGATCAGGGCCTTCAACAAACTCAATCCATCGGATGATCTACTGTCGACGATTATGGCAGCATTGAATCGTTTCGCTGAGTCCCCAGACTGGCAGACAGATGACGGGAAATATGTCCCGCACCCTGCCACATGGCTGAACAAGCGCCGATGGGAAGACGAAGATGGGATTGACCGGTATGACCCAGCGAAGGGGGCAATATGAACTTCGAGGACTTCCTTTCGCGTCTCGATGGCGTTAAACGAACCGGCAAGGATTCGGCTATTGCACGATGTCCATCACACGCCGACAAGTCCCCTTCACTCACGGTTAAGGACGTTGACGACAGGCTGCTTGTCCATTGTTTCGCGGGATGCAGCACGCACGATGTCGTTTCCTCTCGCGGTCTGGAATTGTCCGACCTGTTCCACGAAAGACTGGAACCGCACAGCCCGATCAAAAAACGGTTTATGCCGCAGGACGTCATCAAGTGCCTGGCAGGAGAAACCCTGTTCATGGTCATGTGTGCCGATGCCCTAGCGAAGGGCGAGGTATTAACTGATAGCGATTTAAAACGACTCAGGATATGCCATAAACGTTTCAACAATGCAGCGAGGGCGGCGGGGATATGAAAGGCCAAGAATTTTTAGATTCAGCCGTGATCGATGATCGCATGGTGAACTTTGATGCGTACACCCACGCGGGTGAAATAGCGAAGGTGAAGGCCGCTACCAGTTACCAGGATGCGGTGAAGCGACAGTTTTTAAATCCCGAGGAGGAAGTAGGTTTGCGCCTACCGTGGGCTAAGGCAACAGAGTTCCGATTCCGCCCAGGTGAGTTCACTATCTGGACCGGTTACAACGGCCATAAAAAATCCATGATGCTTGGCTATGTCATGCTGGGATTAATGGCACAAGGGGAGAAATCTTGCATTGCCTCAATGGAAATGCCGCCACGTAAAACTCTTTCCCGCATGTGTAAACAATGGGTCGGAGTTGGCGAACCGACCATGCAGTACGTCGATAAATACTTCTCCTGGCTCCACAACAGACTCTGGTTGTATGACCAGATTGGTACAGTTAAAGCCGAGAGGATGATAGGTGTTGCACGATATGCAATCACTGAACTGGGCGTTACTCAGATCGTTATTGACTCACTGATGAAATGCGGGATTGCCGAGGACGATTACAACAAGCAAAAATGGTTTGCGGACGAATTGTCTACCCTAGCGAAAGATACGAACGCACACATCCATCTTGTAGCCCACGCAAAAAAACCGGAAAACGGCAAAGAATCCATGCCGTCGACAAAATACGGGGTATCTGGATCCGGCAATCTCACGAACATGGCCGACAATGTGATTATCGTGTTTGCTCAGAAAGACGATTCAAAAAGCTATGATGCCCTGCTGAATGTTGAGAAGCAGCGCAATGGAGGAACAGAGCCACGGTATGCCTTGCATTTCGACACAGAATCCCTCCAGTTTAAATCTCACGAAACTGCCCTGAAAATATCCCCCGAAGATTGGGAGTTATGCCGATGGCCATAATTTCCAACACACTACCGGCGACACCTTTGCAGAATCTGGTTTTCCAATCATTTGTGCTACATGCCATGGAATTATTAAGGCGATTAATATATCAGCGCGGATACATGTGATCCCTGATATTTACTGGAAAACATCAGACAGTATGACTAAAACTACAAAATTCAAACCAGGTAAATCCGGTAACCCAGGCGGCAGGCCGAAGGGGTCGAAGGACAAGCGCACAGCACTGCGTGAACTGCTGCAGCCGCATGCTGAAGCGTTGGTGAAGAAAGCGGTGGCCATGGCCAAACAAGGTGATGTTTCCGCATTGAAAATGTGCCTTGATAGATTAATTCCGGCATACAAGCCACATGATGCTACCGTTGTTTTAAACGAATTTGGTGGTTCCCTTACCGAGCAGGGGCAGCTGATATTGACTACGATGGCATCGGGCACAATATCCCCTGAAAATGCTTCCAATATATTACATGCACTGGCAATACAGGCCCGGATTGTTGAAGTGAATGACCTTGAAAACCGCATTAAGCAATTAGAGGATAAACTATGACTATCAAAAACCGTGTTAAGAAACTCGAGGAATATTCAGAAGTAGATGACTCAAATTTTGAATTTCCTGACAGAGATACATGTTCCAAGATGAGCGTGGAGCAGTTAACTCAGATTTACCTGAGGTATATGAAAGCGGGCTGTAAAACAAAGCCTTCCAAAGGGTGTAATGTCCCTTCTTCTCCACAAATGTCTCCGACAGAAACAACTCGTTTTTATTATGAAATATTCCACCCGGAGAGATTGCATGAATTAGAATGAGTCAAACAAAAATTCTTTATAAACAGTTATAAGGTATACCCCTTTTTTATCATATCTTCGATCAATTTAATCGGCGATACGTTTAATTTTTTAGCTAATATAAAGACAGTTTTCAGGCTGGGGCTTCTCAATCCTCGTTCCAGGAGGGATATATAGGTTCGGTCCAATCCAGCGTCCAGGGCGAGTTTTTCTTGTGAATACCTATCCGGGTGTCGCGACGCCTCTCGGGCAGCTTTTAATGCCAGCCCAAAAGCGACTTCCATTGTTATTTTCTTCACCATATATAGCAGATAAGAATGAATATCTGCGTACTCAGAGTCTACGGACTGTTGTCTGCATACCTTGATTTGCGGTACAATAACCCCCATATTAGGAGTGTAACGCGATGAGCCTAACTTCATTATTAGGACCAAAACCGCAAGGCCCGCCTGGAAGTGGAAGCCCCCGTCTTAAGAGTAGGGATATGGCTGGCTCAAACAGACATTTACTGGCTCCTACCCTATGAGTACCCTCGAAAAAGCTATTGAAATCGCCGCAAAGGCCCATGCTGGCCAGATAGATAAAGCGGGTCAGCCATATATCCTTCATCCATTACGTATGATGCTGTCTGTCAGTCGGGTGGCACAGATACCGGCCGTCCTCCATGATGTCGTAGAAGATACCAAGGTAACGCTGAATGACCTCCAGAAAGCAGGTTTTTCAGAGGAAGTAATCGAAGTCGTAGGGCTATTGACCAAAACTTCTACAGATAAATCAGATACTGCATACTTTGAGTACTTAAGCAGGGTCGCGAAAAATCCCATTGCCCGTGAAGTTAAATTGGCAGATTTACGAGACAACATGGACCCATCACGGATAGCGAACCCCACCGAGAAAGATTTGAAGCGAATGGAAAAATATAAACGAGCATTTGCAATGCTTTCAGCTGAGACATCAAACTTATAAATGGACAAGCCAACACCCTCAGACAAATCCACGGACAGGAAACCAAGGTACTATATCAGCCCAGAGAAACTGGCAGCGCAGGTAGAAAAAAACAGGCTGGCGGAAATCGAGGAAGGTAAGAAGATAGTGGACAAAAACGGAAAACCGGTGCTGGTAGTGGACCGACCGATAGACCTTTAACCTGGTATCTATTCGATGAGCCTACTCAACCGTCACGGACTGAAGCGAAAGACAATCTTGCAAGTGGAGTCAGCTGGACCCCGGGTAGTGCAGACAGTGGACCGGTGGATGGGTGGATGGAAGAAACAGACCCTGAAACTGGAAGCACAGGGAATATTACTGCAGGTAGCGAAAGCAACAGTGGAACGTGAGGAACCTGCTATGGAATACAGGCGGCTGAATCCAGACCTCTATCTTACAATTTCCGAGGTTCTTGAGTTGTATGACATGCCATTAAGCCCCCCCATTGTGGAGTTGTCTAGGTAGGGACTTTTAATAGTGAACACAGAAAAACGGGTAAACCTGATAGGAGTTTTAGATCATACTGCTTCCTCTGCTCAAATCAAAAGCGATGGCAGCCTTGTTATAGAACTCTACGACTTCAGCAGTGGGGCTGAAAGTTGGTTTGGAAACGATGTCGCTTTTCTGCTCAAAGTCTCCCCGTGGTACAAGGGCATAATGTTGTCACGTCTGCTGGAAGATGAGATTTGCTTTCTTGTTCAGTCCCGCGAGGATGAACTATTGCTGGGATTAATAGAGGAGCGGTTCAAAGATTATTACGACGTTAAGCAATGGATGGATGAGAAAAAGATTCTGTATGAGACAGAGTTTGATTCGTGGGCATGAGGGTCAGATGCAGGCGAGATCTGCGGCAGCAGAAATATAACCACAGCACCCACTCGATTACGAATAAACAGAAGGCGCTGAGGTAAAAATCAGAGCCTTTATAACATCAGACTCGATTTAATAAAAACAATAAACAATAGGGGGGCGCAATGCTGAAAATCTTACTGACTATGTTTGGAATCATTCATATAACAGGGTGTACTACTTCCACACCAATCCGAACTTCCACAGGGGAAATTCAATATTATATCGACTGTGAATATGACGGGATGTCTAAATGTTATGAAGAAGCAAATAAAGTTTGCCCTGCAGGATATGATGTTGTTGAAGCTGTTGATCGATTTATACCCGGCGTTTTTTCTAATGACAGGGCAACAAATATAACAATACAATGTAAATAATTTTTAGACTAAACAAACGCGCTTACGACACCACACAATCGAGAAATACTCTCAGTACTTGCTGCCAGTAATCCTGTGTGTAAATTTAGACAGTACAAATCTCATTACAGCGTTGTTTAGCATAGTCCCAGCCTGAAAACGGATCATCATCTGGTCGCGGCACTATCGCAGGATCCTTGCCGTGATTAATGAATTTCTTGTATAAGTAATCTGATGTCATTCCTGTCTGATAATTTTCATTGAGGAAGGAATCAATCATATTTTTGCAGGCTACTTTAGCCTCTTCGTATGAATTAAATTCACCTACATCATAAGAATTCTCTTCATAATCTTCATCAAAAGGCCAGAAATTGTCATAGATACGAATCTTATAAGGTATTGCCGGCTGATGCTCCGGTGTAGGCTGTGAAGCTGGAGGGGATTTATCTGATGCAGGAAGAAGATTTGGATCTATCGTAGGTTTCTTGTCGATTGGGATTCCTCCTTATTTTGCACAGTAATTATAGTAGATTACGGTCATATAATCCAATGAAATACTATGTAACCTGTCAGTGTTGATTTGCACCCAAAAGTGATCCACTTAACACCCTAATTTGCACTGAATATTGATCCACATATAGACACTAACCTGCTGAATCTTGAAGTAGGCAATATGGGAAATTTCAGAAAAAAAGTTATAAAGACAGATACAAACCCGGATAGGTCATAATCCGTTTAACTAGAGGCGGGTCAATTTAGATGCAAACCTTGGATCAGTTTTAAATGCAAATCAACAAGGAGATGTCATAATCTTAACCTTCTATCATATTTTCGTGTAAAAACAGACTGTTACTGGTGTATATGGGCTTGCACTGTTATGTGCCATCTGAGCATAATAGAACCGGATTAGAATAATGATTGAAATAGCTGCATCGTCCCCATGCGGAGGCAACAGCAACACTACCCAGAAGTAGCAAAGACTACTTGTTTAGACGCAACCAATTAGTAATCACACAAATGATGAGAATCCTAATGGACCGCGATTTATTATGCTTCCACGAAATTTCCTGTGGGAAACCGTTCAGGAGCGATTATGTCCAATCCGTTCTTTGAACACCCGATACTGAATTCCCCTTATCAATACCCGTCCAGGCATTGGGAACTGGATGAGGATGGTCAGCCAACCCAGAAAATCACGGAAAGCCGCCGCAGCGCCAAATTTATCACCCCCATCCCCAAACCCAAAAAGCGTAAGGGTGCCGCAGCCCAGACGGGTTTTGTTTTTGATGAAGGCAAGGGACTGTCAGATACGAAGCAGCAATATGATCCTACGTCGAATATCAATGCGGTACGCCAGCAAGTCGATGTCTGGCGCAGCTTGCCTAATCCTGCCCAATGGCAGGTTAGCCCGGAAACGGCTCGTTTGCTCCAGCACTGGCGTCACCACAAGTTCGGCGGTATCCGCCCATTTTTTTGTCAATTAGAGGCTGTTGAAACTGCCATCTGGTTGACCGAAGTCGCCCCACAGTCCAAGAGTGGCAAACTAATCCTCGACTATCTGGCGAGTGCTAATAAGGACGCTAACCCTGAATTAATGCGTTTCGCCCTGAAACTGGCCACAGGAGCGGGTAAAACTACTGTAATGGCCATGCTTATAGCCTGGCAGACACTTAACGCGGTTCGACGACCTGGCAGTAAGCATTTTAGCCGTGGATTTCTCGTTGTAGCTCCCGGGCTGACGATCAAGGATCGACTGCGTGTACTCCAGCCCCATGACCCGGATAGTTACTATGCCAGCCGTGAACTGATCCCACATGACATGCTCGACGACCTCAAGAAGGCCAAGATTGTCATCACCAACTATCATGCGTTCAAGTTGCGTGAGCGTATAGAACTCTCCAAGGGCGGGCGTCAGCTGCTCAAGGGCCGTACTGGTGATGATCTGCAAACCACCGAGACCGAGGGGCAGATGATCCAGCGTGTCATGCCTGAACTGATGGGCATGAAAAATATACTCGTATTGAACGACGAGGCACACCACTGCTATCGGGGAAAGCCAGTACAGGATGACGAAACCCTGAAGGGCGACGAAAAGAAGGAAGCTGAGAAGAACAACGAAGCAGCACGACTGTGGATTTCGGGTCTTGAATCGGTCAATCGGAAACTCGGACTTTCCCGGGTTATAGACCTGTCCGCCACACCATTTTTCCTCAGTGGATCGGGTTATGTCGAAGGCACCTTGTTTCCCTGGACCATGAGTGACTTCTCGCTGATGGATGCGATTGAATGTGGCATCGTTAAACTACCGCGTGTGCCTGTGGCTCAGAACATGCCGGGGCCAGAAATGCCGATGTTCCGCGATCTTTGGGAAAACCTCAAGGATGCGCAGCCCAGGCTGCCAAGAGGGGGTCGTGCCATAGCAGGAGAACTTGATCCGCTTAACCTGCCGACTCTTTTGCAAACAGCACTGCAAGCCCTCTACGGTCACTACGAAAAGACCTTCAATACATGGGTGGACAGTGGCATCAAGGTACCTCCCTGTTTCATCATCGTCTGCCAGAACACCGCCATCTCCAAACTGGTTTACGACTTCATATCCGGCTTTCATCGCAAAAACGAGGATGGCACTACGACACTGGAGAACGGTCGCTTGGCACTGTTCCGCAATTTTGACGAAACGACCGGCAACCCGTTGCCACGACCTAATACACTCCTCATCGACAGCGAGCAGCTCGAAGCAGGAGATGCACTCGATGATAATTTTCGTGGCATGGCAGCAGATGAAATAGAACGTTTCCGTCGTGAGATTATCGAGCGTGCCCGCGATGCCCATGCCGGCGATAACATCACTGATCAGGAATTGCTACGTGAAGTGATGAATACCGTCGGCAAGCAAGGGCAGCTTGGCGGTTCCATCCGGTGCGTGGTATCCGTGTCCATGCTCACCGAAGGCTGGGATGCCAATACCGTCACCCACGTACTCGGCATTCGCGCCTTCGGTACACAGTTGCTGTGCGAGCAAGTCATTGGTCGCGCGCTGCGCCGCCAATCCTACGAGTTGAATGAGGAGGGGCTGTTCAACGTCGAATACGCCGATGTTTTCGGCATTCCCTTCGACTTCACCGCCAAGCCAGTCATTGCGCCACCCCAGCCGCCGGTTGAGACAGTGCAGGTCAAGGCCATGCGCCCGGAGCGCGATGCTCTGGAAATCATTTTTCCCCGCGTTGAAGGCTATCGTGTCGAGTTGCCGGAGGAACGGCTCGATGCCAAATTCAGCACTGAATCCATTCTGGAACTCAGCCCAGGTCTGGTCGGGCCAACCATCACAGTCAATGCCGGGTTGATTGGCAAGTCAGAGGACTTCAACGTGAAGCACCTGGGCGATGTCCGCCCTTCCACGGTGCTGTTCAATCTAACGCAACGCTTGCTCTACACCAAATGGCGCGACCCCGGCGAGCCTCCAAAGCTCCACCTCTTCGGCCAGCTTAAGCGAATCACAAAGCAGTGGCTCGACACCTGCCTTATCTGCAATGGTAATACCTATCCTGGATTGCTCATGTATCAGGCACTAGCAGACATGGCGTGCAACAAGATCACAACGGCAATTACTGCAAAGTTTCTCGACGAGCGTCCGATCAAGGCCTTGCTGGATGCCTATACTCCCACAGGGTCAACTATGCATGTCCGGTTTAATACGTCCCGTGCAGACAGATGGGAGACCAGTTCAAAGTCATGTCATATTAACTGGATTGTCCTTGATAGCGACTGGGAGGGGGAGTTTTGCCGGGTGGCTGAATCACATCCGAAGGTCAAAGCCTACGCCAAAAATCACAATCTGGGTCTCGAGGTACCGTATCGTTACGGCTCCGAGAACCGAAAATACCTGCCCGATTTTATCGTTCTGGTAGATGATGGTCATGGTCCGGAAGACCTCCTGCATTTAATTGTCGAGATTAAAGGCTACCGGCGAGAGGATGCAATAGAAAAGAAATCCACCATGGATACCTACTGGGTGCCCGGTGTGAATCATCTGGGTACTTATGGGCGCTGGGCCTTTGCCGAGTTCACCGAGGTCTACCAGATTGAGTCAGACTTCGAGGCCAAGGTTGCCAGCCAGTTTAACAAGATGCTAGCGGTTGCATCCGTGCAACCGACGACGGAGAAGAAATAACTATGGCCAAAAAGCCACCGACACTGAAATCTATCGAGACACTGAAACATGATGAGGCCAAACGGAAGAATATCCCGACAGCCGAACACCAGTCGGTATTACAGAAAGCACAGGAGGCCCCGCTCAGGATAAAATATCCGCGCAACACTGATCTCGACCCCCAGTTAATCTGGCGGGGCAAGGATGAGCAGGACTGGAGCGACCTCGTCGTCCACGCCCCCCCGCTCTATATTCAAGAAAAGGTCCATCCCAAGGCACTAATTGATGATTTACTGCGCCAGACCAAAGAGAGCCAGCACGAAACTGGACAGATAACCGCCGATCTCTTTGCAGACTTTAATGGCATCCCCAAGGGCGCAGACAAGACCGAGTTCTACGCCCACGACCAGAACTGGTCCAACCGCATGATCCTCGGCGATTCGCTGCAGGTCATGGCCAGCCTGGCCGAACGTGAGGGTCTGCGTGGCAAGGTCCAGTGCATCTATTTTGATCCGCCCTACGGCATCAAATTCAACAGCAACTTCCAGTGGTCCACCACCAGCCGTGACGTGAAGGACGGCAAGGCCGACCACATCACCCGAGAACCCGAGCAGGTCAAGGCCTTCCGCGACACTTGGCGTGATGGTATCCACAGCTACCTCACCTACCTGCGCGATCGACTCACCGTAGCCCGTGACCTACTCACCGATTCCGGCTCCATCTTCGTGCAGATCGGCGATGAAAACCTATCCCGCGTGAAGGAGTTGCTTGCCGAGGTTTTCGGAGAAGACAATATACTAATCACAATTCCATTTCAGAAAAAAGCGTATCAAGAGGCTACTTCACTAGCACCAGTAAATGACTATTTGGTCTGGGCAACTAAATCTAAGGAAAGCTTAAAGTTTCGGCCACTTTATATGCCCACTCCATTTGAAGGCGATGTTGGAAAGTATACTCGCATCGAATCACCTAATTTAGAACTCGATAATTCAAACGATAAAGAACCAGAGGTGCTTGAATCGCTAATCACAAAAGGATGGCGGCTTGTTCGTGAGGATTACCCGGTAGTCAGTCAAGACCCACCTAAATCACCACAGCCATTTGACTTCCATGGTGTGTGCTATGAACCGACACCTGGTCGTCACTGGTCGCAAGCATGGCCTAATGGGATGCAACGGTTAGCAACTGCCGGACGATTGAGAGGAACTGGCTCCCGGCTTTATGCTCGGGAATACTGGACAGATTCTGCTATAGTGCCACGGAACAACCTATGGACTAAACTCAAAGGGCCATCCAACCCAAATTATGTCGTTGAGACTGCGACTGAAGTAGTGAAGCGTTGCATCCTCATGGCCACAGACCCCGGCGATCTCGTGCTTGACCCGACCTGCGGTTCCGGCACAACCGCCTTTGTCGCTGAACAATGGGGCCGCCGCTGGATCACGATTGACACTTCTCGTGTGGCTCTGGCGCTGGCCCGGGCTCGCATCATGGGTGCGCGTTATCCGTTTTACCTGCTGGCCGATTCCCGTGAGGGCCAGATCAAGGAGGCCGAAGTCACACGCACCGCGCCGAGTTCACAGCCTGTACAGGAGAATGTCCGCCATGGCTTCGTCTATGAGCGAGTGCCGCACATCACACTCAAGTCCATTGCCAACAATGCGGAGATTGATGTTATCTGGGACCAGTGGCAGACAAAGCTGGAGCCATTGCGCGAGAAACTGAATGCTGCACTCAAGCATTCCTGGCAGGAATGGGAAATTCCTCGTGTGGCGGATAATAAGTGGCCAGATACAGTGAAAAAGTTGCACGCCGACTGGTGGCAGGCCCGGATTTCCCGGCAGCAGGAGATTGACAAATCTATCGCTGCCAAGGCCGAGTATGAATACCTCTATGACAAACCTTACGAAAACAAGAAGTGTGTTCGTGTTGCAGGTCCGTTCACGGTTGAGAGTCTCAGTCCCCACCGGGTCCTGGGAGTGGATGAAAACGATGAATTGATTGATGCCGTCAGACAAGGCCGTAATGACTACGAAACCAAGCAGTCGTTTCCACAGATGATCCTGGAAAACCTCAAGATTGCTGGTGTACAGCAGGCGCACAAGGAAGACCGTATTACGTTCACCGCGCTTACACCTTGGCCCGGAGAGGGGAGTGTATGTGCTGAAGGCAGGTATCTTGAAGGCGAGGTGGAAAAGCGTGCAGGTATCTTCATTGGTCCTGAGTTTGGAACAGTGCAGAGGGCCGATTTGGTAGAGGCCGCCCGTGAGTGTGGCGATGCTGGATTTGATGTTCTGATCGCATGTGCCTTTAATTATGAGGCGCACGCCACTGAATTCAGCAAGCTGGGCCGCATCCCCGTGCTCAAGGCCAGGATGAACGCCGACCTACACATGGCCGAGGACCTCAAGAACACAGGTAAAGGCAACCTGTTTGTTATCTTTGGCGAACCGGACATTACGTTGATAAACGAGAAAGATGACAGGGTGCGCGTCAAGGTTAACGGAGTCGATGTGTTCAAACCCCAAACCGGAGAAGTCATCAGCGACGGCGCCGATGGTATCGCCTGCTGGTTCATTGATACCGACTACAACGAAGAAAGTTTCTTCGTGCGACACGCCTACTTCCTGGGAGCTAATGACCCCTATAGCTCCCTCAAGACTACGCTGAAGGCAGAGATAAACGCTGATGCCTGGGCCACGTTGCACAGTGACACGTCACGACCATTTGATAAGCCAAAGTCTGGCCGGATTGCGGTGAAAGTGATCAATCATCTTGGGGATGAGGTGATGAAGGTTTTCAGAGTATGAGCGGTCCCAATAAATTCCCAGACTGGATTGTCGAAGCAGTCAATCAAAATCAGAATCAACTCTATCCGAAATCAAAAGAATATTTTGAAAAGGTAATCGAGCTGTTCCCTCACTTCGACCGATCATTTTTAAGCATACCGGCTACGTCCGACGTCGGTGTTCTCACGATCTGCTCCCCAGGCGACGTCAAAAGATATTATGGAATTGAATCACCCCATGAGTTCATTCTGCTGAATATCTGTGAACTATTTCATTATCAAATGACGTACCAGTTACGCGAACTGGGCATTTCTTTTTTGAGCAATCTAGTTGAAGGCAGATTTTACGTTTCAGCCATCTTGAATCGTTCAATGTTTGAAGTGGTATGCATTAACTATTACACCTTTAGAAGAGTTGAGAAACAATTTAAGGAATGTATGAAGTATCTGGAAATCGCCGCAAAGACTAAATCTTCTCTGGAAAGATCAAAACTATTCAATAAGTACTATCAAGGAATCTACGAGATTTTTTCCAACCTAGTTGATGCAAATGCGGCAACATCAATAGATTGGAAAAAGTATTTTCTGGATAAGTTCAATACAACGATTACGGTCGGGGATGAGGTAAAAAAAGTCCACGTCAATGATGCAATAAAAGACATAGAAAAGCAATCTGGACTACCTCTGTTTAGTACATACAACGTGTTATCGGAATTCGTTCATCCGAACGCTGGTAGCAAAATGCTTGTTGTTAACACTAATCGTGCACATGATCTAATGATGGAAGCCTTAACAATCGGCGACAACAAAGCAAATGCTGAGGCAGCTTTGTTCTACATCGATCATGTTGCTGAAAGCATGTTCTACACATGGACATTGGCCCTAACGCTGTTTGATCGGGGGCAAAATTTAATTTCTGCTCTTGACAGCCTATTGCAGATGAGGTCATCGAGAGATGTTCACTAGGTCGATACCGTTATAGTTTGTCTATTTTAAATCCTATTGATTAATGCTGGTGGAGCAGTAAAACATGGATTTTCGCATCGCCGACACCTTTACCGATAGCCTCGCTCGGCTGACGGGCGAGGAGCAGAAAGCCGTCAAGACCACGGCCTTCGACTTGCAGATCAATCCGGCGAATGCCAGCATGAATTTCCATAAGCTGGAAAAGGCCAAGGACAAGAACTTCTGCTCGGTCCGAGTCAGCAGCGACATACGGCTTATTGTGCACAAGGGCGAATCCAGCCTGCTGCTGTGCTACGTCGCCCACCACGACAAAGCCTACGACTGGGCGGAACGGCGGAAGCTGGAGACACATCCAACGACCGGAGCTGCGCAGCTGGTGGAAATCCGGGAGACTGTAAAGAAAGTATTGGTTCCGGTCTATGTGCAGACTGAATTGCCACTAATACCTAAATCAATACCCGTACAGAAACCTTTATTTACCAATCTTACTGATGATGAACTTTTGGGGTATGGGGTTCCCTCCGATTGGATAGCGGATGTTCGATCTGCGACCGAGGACACCCTTCTGAGTCTGGCAGAACATCTGCCCGCTGAGGCGGGAGAAGCACTTCTGGAACTGGCTACGGGTGGCAAACCCCGCTTACTATCCCAAACTGCAACTACAGCAAATCCATTCGATCATCCTGATGCACAACGTCGTTTCCGCATGATGTCAAATATGGAGGAGTTAAAACGCGCCCTTGAATACCCGTGGGAAAAGTGGACTGTATTTCTACATCCCGAACAGCGGCAATGGGTAGAACGAGATTATGCAGGTCCTGCACGCGTCTCTGGCTCAGCGGGTACGGGTAAGACTATTGTAGCCCTACACCGTGCTGTTTATCTGGCTCAAAAACACCCTGAATCCCGTGTTTTGCTCACGACATACTCAGATACGCTGGCGAGTGCATTAAAAACCAAACTCAGGCGATTATTGGGGAATGAACCTCGTCTTTCCGAGAGGATTGATGTTCATTCAATAGATTCTATTGGCCTACGCTTATATAAGTCCCAAATCGGGACAGTAACTATTGCCACGCGAGATGACATTCGTCGATTGGTAGACAAGGTTGCGAATTCCCTTCCAGGCCATAAATTTGGCCTACACTTTCTGCTAACAGAATGGGAACAGGTTGTTGATGCATGGCAGATAGATGATTGGGACAGCTATAGGGATGTAGTACGTCTGGGTAGAAAGACACGGTTGCCGGAGGCACAGCGCACTGTGTTATGGTCGATCTTTGAAAAGATTCGTGCAGGATTACACGATCTGAAAATGGTCACGCAGGCTGAGTTATTTACAGTGCTGGCCGCAGCCATCTCAAAAAAGAGCAAACCAGTCTTTGATTTCGTGGTTGTGGATGAAGCGCAGGACATCGGTGTTGCAAATCTCAGGTTTTTTGCTGCAATGGGTGGAAGTCGTCCAAATGCGCTGTTTTTTGCGGGTGATTTGGGGCAACGGATTTTTCAGCAGCCCTTTTCCTGGAAGAGCCTGGGTGTGGATATAAGGGGCCGGTCGCGTACCTTGCGGATTAATTACAGAACTTCCCACCAGATTAGATCACATGTTGATCGTCTACTTGGGCCAGTAGTGACAGACGTAGATGGTAATACGGAAGACCGCAGCGATACGATTTCGGTATTTAATGGTCCCTTACCGGTGATACTGACTCTTATTGATGAAAGCCATGAAATCAAAGCAGTCGCGAACTGGATTACTGAAAGGGTAAAGGAAGGTGTGCTACCGCATGAATTTGGTGTGTTTGTACGTTCTGCTGAACAAATATACCGTGCCCAAGCTGCTGTTGATGAAAGCGGCCTTGTGTATATAATACTTGATGAACACGTTGAGACAGTCAGTGGACATGTATCCATCAGTACCATGCATCTGGCCAAGGGGCTGGAATTTCGTGCCGTAGTTGTAATGGCCTGCGATGACGAGATTATTCCTCTACAGGAACGTATAGAAACCGTCGGAGAAGATGCAGACCTGCAAGAAGTATATGACACGGAGCGTCACCTGCTTTATGTGGCTTGCACGCGGGCACGAGATCATTTACTGGTTTCAAGCGTCGCGCCTGCATCTGAGTTTCTTGATGATATGGGAATCATAAAAGAGGTCGAAAAATGAATTGGCCAATCGGATATTGGTGCATTTGTTGAATTGCACCCAATAGTGATCCAGTTGGCGGGACAATTTGCATTGAATATTGCCCCATAATATTAGAGCCTATTTTCCAGTACCTCTATTTAAGGGTAGTAAAGTAGCGGCTTAAATTTGGATGCAAATACCGGATCAGATTTAAATGCAAATCAACAGCCCGGACTTACCTAGAAGGTCAGCGGTGGCCTGACGGTCCAGTTTGCCCTCATTGTGGCTGTGTAGGTCGCATCTATCCGGTCAAGGCAAACGAAGAAAAAGAGGTTCGTAAGGGCCTGTATCATTGCAATGATTGCTCGAAGCAATTCACTGTTACTGTAGGCACGGTTTTTGAGAGATCCAAAATACCCCTTCACAAGTGGTTATCAGCTACATACCTGATGTCCAGTTCTAAGAAGGGTATCAGTGCTAAACAGATTGAGCGTACCTTGGGCGTCACTTATAAGACTGCTTGGTTCATGTGTCACCGTATCCGTGAAGCTATGCGCGAAGGAAACCCTGGCCTTATGGGTGGCTCAGGCTCCAAGGTTGAAATAGATGAAACCTTTATAGGTCGCAAGACTCGCCGCTTGGGTGAACCTAAGATGCAGGCCGGTTACGAAAACAAGGTTTATTGCTTACAAAAACTGGATTGACGGGAAAGACTAATTGGCTATATAACAGCGCATCGTCTCGGAAAATAAGCTGCACTCGGCGCATTTAACGTAGCCGTCTGCGTATAACCAGAAGTTAGGGCTGCCACATCCACAAGCCCAAACATGCCGTTCAGCCGGATCAGTGGCATCCTTTTTCTTGAACATCACGATGTTTGATACGGGAGGAGTTAGCATGGTCGTTAAGCACAAAACTATTATACGTTTTAGAGACGCTGATAAAGGTCATTTTGTTACAGAGGAATATGCAAAAAAGCATCCTAAAACCACTATTAAAGACAATATGAAAATCCACCCTGAGCCAAAGAAACCACCAAAAAAATAAGTATTATTTCTTTTTCTTCGCCGTCTTGATTGGCGGCTTAGTAAATGGTGTGGGCGAAGTATTTAGCATACGCTTTAACGTATCGTTAAAATCCTTATTCTTCTCTGGTGGAATATCTTTCTTATGGCTCCTAGTTTTGTTGCCTATATTGATGAATCTGGGCATGAGGCCGGAAACGTTGAAACCGGGGCTACGGATTGGTTTATACTATCAGCCGTAGTAGTCCGGGTAGAGAATGATGCTTCTGCTTGCAGTGCAGTTAATGAGTTTAGGGCTGCCATTGGTAAAGATAATAATTGGACGTTTAGTTTTAAAGATTTAAAAGAAAAAAGGAAAGTTCTATTTAGTAGGATTATAGCTACTAAACCAGTAAGGGCTATAAGCATATTAATGCATAAGCCCAGCAACCCTATCCCTAATGCTCAATCTGAGCCAGTCAAACTATATCATTTTACCGGCAAATTCCTGCTAGAAAGAATATCAGCTTTATGTCGAGATTCTAGGCGATTTTCTGACGCTGGAAACGGCAAAGTTCATATCGTCCTATCAGAGCGTAGATGGTTCAAATATGAAGATTTTATAAGTTATTTAGAGTGGTTAAAATTATCTGGAAATAATAATTATATAAATTGGGACGTTATCGATCTTAGTTTAATCACCACCTGTAAACATAACGCCTCCCCAGGTTGTCATCTGGCCGATGCGGTCGCTGGCGCAACAAGAATTGCGGTAGATAAATATGATTTAAGAACCGTGGACCATCCGCTCAAAGGGGTAACAGATGATCGATCAATTCGAGAATTAAAAAAGATATTCTATAAATATGCTGACGACGATATAGAAGGTAACGGTATTAAAATCTGGCCACCAGAAGCTGTCAAACTCTCTGAATCTGCGCCTGAATTTGATTGGCTTAATGTATTTTTTTAAGCATCCATTCCACGCGTGGCTCAGTTCGGCTCTCATTGGCGTCCCCTCAGCGCCACGCGTCGCAGACTACTAGCCGGCGTACTGCCTGCTCAGGTCAGCCTTGCGGAATGGACTCGTAATAAGATAGTCCTAATTTTCTAATGGTTCAAAGACATTGATATTACCGATAAATTTCAAAAACTTAGAACTACCTTTGTTATATATATATTTACCCCATTTAGGGGATATTCAGATTAAATATAGCTGATATTCTTACCCTGTTAATATCTGATAACAAGGTATGGCCCAGGCTGATACCCGGACAGATATGGCCGCCCTCGAAAGAGGGCGTTTTTGTTTTCCTACTATTCCCATATAGCCCAATGGTATTTCCTGTGACGGTAAGAGGATGTCCAGACTTGACATCAGGCAAGGTTCTATCTCAATAGTCATGGACTTGGTTAGATGGTGATCGTGACGGTGTGTCGTGTGAAAATTGATGTAAGTAAATATTTCGGCGGTGAGGAGGCACCTGAATCATTACTGACAGCACTACTGACAGCAAAAACTATTTTCAGGGGTGCCCGAAAAGCAAGAAATGCTCTAACTAATTGATTTAATTGGTGCCGAAAGTGGGATTTGAACTCACGACCTACCGCTTACAAGGCGGTTGCTCTACCACTGAGCTATTCCGGCATTTTCACATAAAAATCACAACTGACAGGCTAGATTGTACCACGTCCCTGATTTGACGCAGCCACCCGTCTGATCGGGAAGGCAAATTAAATTAATAAGCCGCTGATTACAAGCAGAATTTCAAACCAACAGACCGGGACCCGGCAGGATAGTTTCGATGTATATAAAAAGCGTGTTTTTTAGACTCAACCGGCAGCTTACTTTATAATTCCACCATCAGTGACAACATGTTACTGCTTAACAGCTCACAGGCCATCATGAAGATACTGATAATTGACGATTCCGAGGATTTTCGCGCCTTATTGCGGGTTTATCTCAAGAAAGAGATAAAGGACGCGGTAGTCGAGGAATATCAGTTTGACCTGCTGGGCCGGCCACCGGAGAATTATGACTGGTCCCGCTACGATGTCCTGCTGCTCGATTACAAACTTGGTGAACACGAGGATGGTCTGGAATGGTTGCGGATGTTTCGCAAGAAACCCGGGTTTCCGCCCACCATCGTGTTGACCGCTGAGGGTGATGAATACGTCGCTGTAAAGGCGGTCAAGCTCGGGGCCGCCGAATATATCAACAAGAAGGACGTTTCCCCCAAACGGCTCGGTCAACTGATCATGGACGCGCTCGAATATTCCGACGAGGCGGAGGAGCAACAGCAGGAGATCCTGAATGACGCTACCCAGATCATCCGCAAGATCCACCAGCAAAAAAACCGCCTGCCAGACAATGATTTCAGTGTCGGTTATAAATTTGTCCGTCTGATTGGGCAGGGTGGCATGTCGAGTGTGTATCTCGCGGAGCGCACCAGTGACAACCTGTCGGTCGTCCTCAAGATCCTTGACCTGACCCGGGTCGATGATCAGAAACTGATCAGACGTTTTATCCAGGAGGCCGAGTTAATCGAGGGCCTGAACAGTCCGTTTGTGGTCAAGATCCATGAACATGGTGTGACCAATAATTATGGATTTATTGCGATGGAGTTTTTCTCGCGTGGCGACCTGAAACAGCGCATGGAATTCAGACCGTCACCGGCGATAGCGTTCAACTACATGATCCACATCAGCTATGGATTGCAGGCCATCCATAACATCGGCGTGGTCCATCGTGACCTGAAACCGGCCAATATCATGTTTCGTGGCGATGACAGTCTGGCGCTGGCCGACTTCGGTATCTCCAAGAAAATAGAAGAGGCAAACACGCTCACAACCATTGGCCAGGTGCTGGGTACTCCACATTATATGAGTCCGGAGCAGGGTGAAGGCGGCTTGATCGACTATCGCTCGGATATCTACAGCGCCGGTATACTGTTGTTTGAATTGCTGACCGGCGACAAGCCCTATACCGCGATGACACCGGCAGCGCTGATCTACCAGCATGTCCATGCCGAGATCCCGCTATTACCCGCCGAATTAAGAAAGTACCAGCACATCGTCAGCAAGACACTGGCCAAACATCCGGATGATCGATACCAGTCGGCGTCAGAGCTGATAGCGGACCTCGAACAGGCCGAGCGCGACTTCAACTGACCCGCACCGGCCAATGGCAGACAAACCCGGTCTTACAACCCTGCTGGATAGTCTGTCAGCGAGCGAGCGTGAAATCGCCGGGTTCCTGATTGCCGGCATGAACACCAGCGAGATTGCCAAACGCCTGTCCATCAGCTATGGCGAGGTGGCCGAGACCAGCAAGACCCTCCGTCTGAAACTGGGGGTCGCCAATGTGGCCGAGTTGCGTCAACTGGCGACGAGAGCGACATGTCGGGCAGATGGCGGATGCTGACACTGTATCCGGTTATCGAACCATACTCACAGATTCAGCTGCAGGTCGACCCATTGCATCTGCTGCATGTGGAGCAGAGCGGCAATCCCGCCGGTATACCTGTCGTGTTCCTGCACGGCGGCCCCGGTGCGGGCAGTAATGAAAACCACCGCCGTTATTTTGACCCGGCCGTTTATCGCATCATCAATTTTGATCAACGCGGATGTAACCGTTCGAGCCCCGCAGGCGAGACTCGTCAGAATACAACCACCGACCTGCTGCTCGACATGGAACAGATAAGACTACATCTAGGTATCGACAGCTGGCTCGTTTTCGGCGGCTCCTGGGGAGCCACGCTCGGGCTGTTATATGCGCAGCAATACCCGCAACGGGTGCGCGGTCTGGTCCTGCGCGGTGTGTTCCTGGCACGTCGATTTGATCGCGACTGGTTCTTTAGCGACGGGGTAAACCGTCTGTTTCCGGATGCCTGGGACAAGTTCCGCCGTTTTATTCCCGGCGCACAGCAACAGGATCTGATAGCGGCCTACTATCAATGTATGAATGCGGGTGATGAGGCGCTCGCCATCACGGCGGCCAGCCATTGGGCAGACTGGACCTCTACTATCGTCGCCTGGATGCTGAACCCGAGCGGTTTCAATCCGGCGGCCGATCCTGTGCGCCTGGTGAACGAGATCCGGATCGAGACCCACTATGCTTACCATGATTATTTTATAGTGGAAAACCAGATACTCAGCCGCGCCGACTCGATCCCACGGGTACCGACCATCATCATTCATGGCAGGCGCGACCTGACGTGTACACTCGATGCCGCCTGGCAGCTGCATCAGGCCTTGCCCAGCTCGGAGCTGGTCATTGTGCGGGAGGGTGGACACCTGGCCAGCGAAGCGGTCATGATAGACGCACTGGTAACAGCCACAAATACACTGGCCACGAGATTGACACGATGACACCCCCCGGATGGCGCCCGCTGATTATGGGTATCCTCAACGTGACGCCGGACAGTTTTTCGGACGGCGGGTCCTGGACTGACATTGAGGCTGCCATCCATCACGGTCTACAAATGTCAGAGCAGGGCGCCGATATACTGGATGTCGGTGGTGAATCGACCCGCCCTGGTGCAACCCGCTTGCCCGCAAATATCCAGATTGAACGCGTGCTGCCGGTTATCCACGGCATCATCGATCGTTCGTCCACTAACATCAACCTCAGTATAGACACAACACGGGCCAGTGTGGCCGAGGCCGCGGTCAACGCCGGTGCGTCCATCATCAATGACGTATCTGCCGGAAGGGATGACCCTGAACTGTTCCGGCTGGCAGCCGATCGGAAACTGCCAATAATTCTGATGCACATGCAGGGCAGCCCGGCAACGATGCAACAGAACCCGATCTATGCCGATGTGGTCGAAGAGGTCCGTGCCTTTTTACTCGAACGTGCGAATGAGGCCATGCGGGCAGGGGTCGCAGAGGAACAGATCATCATTGACCCCGGTATCGGCTTTGGCAAGACACTCGAACACAATATCCAGCTGCTCAATAATCTGCACCGGTTGACCGACACCGGTTACCCGGTCATGCTCGGTGCCAGCCGCAAGCGGTTTCTGGGCACAATTTGTGAGGCAGCTTTGGCCTCCGATCTGGTTGGTGCCACCTGTGCCACCACGGCACTTGGTGTGCTGGCCGGTGTCAGTCTGTTTCGGGTACATGATGTAGGCGCCAATCGCCAGGCCGCCGATGTGACCTGGCGGATAATGCAGGGGAGACACCACCATGACCACACCCACCACGAACATTGAACAGGTCTATGACGAGGCCACCGTCCGCGCACGTCTGCAGGCAGAGCTACCACGCTGGTTCCCGGAAGCCGGACATATCCAGCGCCGCTATAAAACCGGCGGCTGGAAGGCCTCACTGATGGTCGTCAATGCGATAGGCCATCTCGCCGAAGCCGCCTGGCACCATCCCGAGATAGAGCTCAGCTACGGGCATGTGCTGGTCAAATTACAGACGCATTCTGCCCACGGTATCACCGACAAGGACTTTGAACTGGCCAGAAAAATCGAGGCACTGATCAGCTGGCAACCGGGGGCAGACAGTCGCTCGGTTCTTGAGGGTACACCGGACGATGATCGGTATACCTACATCAAATACGATTAACCCGAACCCCGGTTAACTGCGGCCTGTCGTTTGCCTCAACCCGGGCTATCCGTCCCGCGTTGCCACAGACCCGATTTACCACCGGACTTTTCGAGCAGCCTAATCTCACCCAGCGTCATGCCGCGATCAACCGCCTTGCACATATCATAGATCGTCAGCAGACTGATTTGCACCGCCGTCAACGCCTCCATCTCCACCCCGGTCTGATCGGTTGTCTCGACCCGCGCCGTACACAACACACTGTGGCTCGTCGCATCCGGCACCAGATCAATTGCGATATGCGACAGCGCCAGCGGATGACACAGCGGGATTAATTCCGAGGTCTTTTTCGCCCCCATGATCCCGGCAATCCGGGCGATACCAAGCACATCGCCCTTCTTGTGACCGCCCTGCTGGATCAACATCAGCGTCTCCGGCTGCATCAAGATCCGGCCCTCCGCAATCGCCACCCGCCGTGTGGCCGGCTTGTCACCGACATCGACCATGTACACCTCACCCTGCTTGTTAAAATGCGTCAATCCGGACATATCTGTTGTGCTCTCAGTCAATGGATACCCTATAATATGGGCAAATCCACCGGCCAAGTAAACGGGTAATGAGCATAACAGTCAAATATTTTGCCGTGTTACGTGAGCGCTACGGCAGGGCGAGCGACACCGTCGCCTGGGAACCGGGCATGACCGTTTCTGATGTGTGGAAACGGGCGCGGGGCAGCGAGGCGATGCCCGAGCGCCTGATGATGGCGGTCAATATGGAATACACCCGCCAGGATGCAACACTGAACGACGGTGATGAAGTCGCCTTTTTCCCCGCTGTGACCGGGGGCTAGTGGTGAAGATAGAAATCCGCGAACTGCCATTCGACCCCTACGCAGAAATCACAGCGTACCAGCAACACGCATTGCCCCCAGGCCACTACGGCGCCACCGCCAGCTTCGTCGGCACGATGCGCGACTTTAACGACGGCAAATCCGTCCACGGCATGACACTCGAATATTATCCCGGCATGACCGAAAAACACATCGAGCGTATCTGCGCACAGGCAGCAACCCAATGGTCCTTGCTCGACTGCCTCGTCATCCACCGCGCCGGACAAATCCACATCAATGACGCCATCGTGGTCATCACCACCTGGGCCACCCACCGCGGCGACGCCCTCGATGCCTGCAAGTTCATAATCGAAGACCTCAAATCAAAGGCCCCGTTCTGGAAAAAGGAAATATGCGAGGAGGGGGAGGCGTGGGTGCAGGGGAATACGTCGGGGTATGCGGGGGGTGAGAAGTAAGTGGAAAGTTGTGAAGAATGCGCGGCGATATATATTAGGTGAAGTTCCTCCCCGCCGTCATTCTGGCGAACGCGATCCACAGGATGTGGAGAATGTCGCGAGAGGACATGGATGTCCGTAGCGACCAGAATCCAGTAAAAAACAACATCACATTCACTTCTGTCCGGAAAAAAGTCGTTGGGCAATAAACCCATTATTACTGCCCAAAAAATCCGCTATATTCATCAATGAGTAAACAACTTTCAGTCGGGGGGACAGAAAGATGAAAACAAATAAACTGATGGAGCATATGAAACAGTCTTCCCGGACTGGGGACAAAATTTCATACAAACACCTCCGTCCGTACTGTAACAATTCTGCAAAGTTATCCAGATATTTAGGAGATATCCATGCAGAACCCGCACACTATAGAACAAAATTAACTTGCAGCCAGGCTGTCAAGTTATTACATAGTTATCTTCCCAATAGGAGAGTCTGGTGATTTATAAAGGCAGCTGTCATTGCCAAGCAGTTACATTTGAAATCGAAGCGCCAGAGAATATCGAAGCGGATTATTGCAACTGCTCAATTTGTAAAAAATCAGGCTTCCTTCATTTGATATTGCCGCTTAACAAATTCCGCCTATTGACTGGCAAGGATTCACTGATGACCTATTCCTTTAATACAGGTGTAGCAAAGCATACCTTTTGCAAAGTTTGTGGCATCAAGTCGTTTTATACGCCCCGGTCAAATCCAGACGGTGTTGACATAAATGTGCATTGTTTAGACACCGAGCCTAAATCCATAATTATTACCGAGTTTGACGGCAAGAATTGGGAGCAACATGCTCATAGGGTTGCACACAAAAGCAAACAAACATAACCAGGCGTTCAACGCAGATTGCGGGACAGTTTACTTATCTTCCCGAGTGTGAACACACCACTTCGATAAACAGACTTTTCTGTCAATCAAAGTGGTGCTGGTTCACACCTAAACCAGAATTAAACGGCTAGTTATTTCTCCGACCCGGCCTGCCACCGGCGGCGCCGCGATTACCGCGCATACCTTCAGCATTTGCCCGGCGTTCCTGCCGTCTGTTTTGCATGGCCGCGCGTTGTTCGTCCGTCATGTTTTCACGTCTGGCCCTGACCTGTTCCCGTACTGCAGCGCGTTCTTCTTCGGTCATATTTTCACGTCTGGTCCTGACCTGCTCCCGTGCCGCAGCACGTTCTTCTTCAGTCATGTTTGCCATACGCTCGCGCCGGGCTTCCCTGGCAGCTTCGCGGTCTTCCCGGGGGATGTTTTGTAGCTCAGGCTCGGTAGTCTCCTGCGCATATACACTGTGAATGTTGAATGATGCGGACAGGATCAGTAGTAATGATGGCATGATTCGTTTCATATCGTTTGTGTCCTCAATGAGATTATTGGTTCCAGTAACACGATGTTTCGGGGTGAATTGATTTTGCTTTTTAACCCCTTGCTCAGGAATAACGCACAGTGAAGAACAGGGTTTACAGGGTATGGAATTGCGGGACAGTTTACTTATCAGCCGCATTATTGATTCCGGGTATAAACAGGACAGAATGTGACGGCTTTATTTCGCCTCACACCAACCCATAAAACGGCACCACCTCCACCGTTTCGCCCGCCATCACCCCGTCGTTCTCGATGGGCAATACGATAAAACAATTCGCCTGGGTCATTGAACTCAGGATGCCGGAGCCCTGGGCGCCGGTTTTGATGACGGTCAACTCGCCGTTCGGGTTGCGGGACAGGATGCCGCGCTGGTATTCGAGGCGGCCGGGGCGTTTTTTGAGGATGGAGGTGCAGGGCACTTTCATCGTTACCGGTGCGGTCGGGGTTTGGCCGGACAGGCGTTGCAGGGCAGGCTGGACAAACAGGTAAAAGGTCGCCATCGTCGAGACCGGGTTGCCTGGCAGGCCGAAGAACCAGGCGTTATTGATCTTGCCGAATGCGAGTGGTCGCCCCGGCTTCATTGCGACCTTCCAGAAATTGATCGTACCCAGTTTCTCCACCACCTCACGGACGAGATCCGCATCGCCGACCGAGACGCCACCGGAGGTGATGATCGCATCGGCCGAGTTTGAGGCGGTTAACAAGGCCTGTTCGATCGCCTGCCTGTCGTCGCGGATGATGCCGAGATCAATAATTTCAGCACCGATTCGGGTCAGCATGCCGTGCAGGGTGTAACGGTTGCTGTCATAGATCTGTCCCGGTGCGAGTGTTTCCCCGGCAGTGCGCAGTTCATCGCCGGTCATGAATACGGCGATCTTCAGTTTACGGGTAACCGCAATCTCGGCGATGCCCATAGACGCAATCACACCGAGCGCCGCCGGTGTCAGCAGGCTACCGGCAGACAGCAGCACAGCGCCGCGTTTGCAGTCTTCCCCGATCGGTCGCACATTGTCGCCCTTGACCGTGCGCGCATCCAGCGTGACGCGGTCAGCCGTGACCACGACGTTTTCCTGCATGATGACCGTATCGGTCCCGTCGGGTAATACCGCGCCGGTGAGGATGCGGACACAACTGCCGCGGGGTACAGTTCCCGTGTAAGGTTTGCCGGCGAGCGATTTGCCGACCAGTGTTAATTCATGTGTGCCGGTCGGCGGGATGTCGGATGAATGGACCGCATAACCGTCCATTGCGGAGTTCGCGGCGGGAGGCACGTTCATCGTCGCGATAAAATCGGCGGCCAGTACCCGGCCCAATGCCTGATGGATCAATACGACTTCGGTGCCGGTGACCGGTGTGACGCTGGCGATGATCTTTTGCAACGCGATCTCATACGGCAGCGAATGCGGGTCGCTGTCATCCATGCAACCCGGTTCGCCTGTTAGCACAAGGTCACTCATCGGCTCAGCCGCCGGTCACATTCATGTGGCGGAAGATCACCGGTTTGACCGACAGGTCAAAATCGTGGCCCTTTGGTTTGATCAGCATCGATCCACGTATCGCCTGTTTCAGCGCGTCGATATTGCCCGGCTGCTGGCGGATGACCTGGCGCAGGTCGATCGAATGTTCCTGGCCAAGGCAGAGCAACAGGCGTCCCTCACAGGTCAGCCGTACCCGGTTGCAGTCGTGGCAGAAGTTATGGCTGTGTGGCGAGATAAACCCGACCAATGAGGTTGTGCCCGGAACCCTGAAATAACGTGACGGGCCACCGGTGGACTCGGTCGTGGGGATCAGCGTCCAGGTCTGTTCGAGGTCGGCACGTATCTGGTCGCTTGAATAATACGCCTCGGCGCGGTCATGGTCGCCGATGATGCCAAGCGGCATTTCTTCAATGAAGCTGATATCAAAGCCCCGGTCGATCGCAAACCGGACCAAATCGGTGATCTCTTCATGGTTGCGATGTTTCAGGATGACGGTGTTCAGCTTGATGCGGGTAAATCCGGCATCTTGTGCGGCCTGGATACCGGCCAGCACCTTGTCCAGTTCGCCGACACGGGTAATCTGTCTGAATTTGTCGGCCTGCAGGGAGTCCAGGCTGATGTTGATACGCTCGACCCCGGCCGCGCGTAATTGCGGGGCCAGTCTGGCCAGTTGTGACCCGTTCGTCGTCAGCACCAGCTCGCGCAGACCGGGCAGTTTACCGAGGTCCTCAAACAGTTTGACCACATTCTGCCGCACCAAGGGTTCGCCGCCGGTGATGCGGATCTTGCTGACACCGAGCTCGGTAAAGGCCTGGCCTATCAGTGCCATTTCCTCGAGGCTGAGCAGCTGTTCGCGCGGTACGAACGTCATTTGCTCTTCCATGCAATAGACACAGCGAAAGTCACAGCGGTCAGTGACCGACATGCGGATATAGTTGATAGTCCGTCCGAAGTTATCAACCAGCGTTTCTGTTGGTGGTCCCGCCTGTTGCATCTACCTGTCCTGCATGGAGTAGAAAGAATCCCGGCCAAAGCCAGTCCTGCAAAACCATTCTACGAAAAGCCGCGCGGACAGACCACGGTTTTCCGGTTTTATTTACAATAAATTCAGAAAACCGTGGTCTGTCCGCATGTTATTATCGTGCCGAAAAGCGGATCAGGACCGGATAGCAGAAACGATGTCAGAACAGGCAGTTACACAACAATACAATTGGCGCGAGGCCTTGCTGAGTTATACCCGTCCCCGGGTGGCGGGCATGATGCTACTCGGGTTTGCCGCCGGACTGCCTTTCCTGCTGGTCTTTTCCACCCTGTCTGCCTGGCTACGCGATGTCGGGATCGAACGCACCACCATCGGTTATTTCAGCTGGGTCGGTATTACCTATTCGATCAAGGTGTTCTGGGCGCCGGTGGTGGATCGTCTGCCTATCCCGTGGTTGACGGCGGCGCTGGGCAAGCGGCGTTCGTGGATGTTACTCGCGCAACTGACGATCATCGGTGGTCTGATAGGTATGGCAATACAGGACCCGCATGCGGACCTGTACTGGATTGCGGTATTTGCCTTGCTGGTCGCCTTCGGTTCGGCGACACAGGACATTACAGTGGATGCCTACCGTATCGAGGCGATGGATGTACTTTATCAAGGCGCGATGGCCGCCGCGTATGTATTTGGTTATCGTGTTGCCTTGCTCGTTGCCGGGGCCGGGGCCTTTTATATTGCCGAGGCCGCCTCGTGGACAGTCGCGTATCTGGCGATGGCCGCTTTAATGGGTATTGGACTGGTGACAACACTGTTGATTGCAGAACCGGTACACCAGCAGGATCAGAATACAATAGAACTGGAACAACGTCTGGAATCCGCGATGACAGCGCATCGGCCGGACAGCTATCTGCTCGCTATCTCGCGCTGGTTTATCTCCGCGGTGCTGGGGCCGATTATCGAGTTCTTTCAGCGTAATGGCTGGCTGGCCCTGTGGTTATTGCTGTTGATCGGTAGTTACCGCATCAGTGATATCACGATGGGTGTGATGGCCAATCCGTTTTATCTGGATATGGGATACAGCAAGACCGATATCGCCAATATCACCAAGATATTCGGATTTGGCATGACCATCGCCGGGGCGGCGCTCGGTGGTGTGAGTGTGCTGCGTTATGGTCTGATACGACCGCTGCTCGGCGGGGCGATCATGGTCGCAGCGACCAACCTGTTGTTTGCCTTGCTGGCCGTATCAGAGCCCGGTATCGGCATGCTGGCAGCGGTTATCAGCGTTGATAACCTGAGCGGCGGATTTGCGTCCTCGGTCTTCATCGCCTATCTATCAAGTCTGACCAATACGACCTACACCGCAACCCAATACGCGCTATTCAGTTCATTGATGACCTTGCCTGGCAAGGTCATCGGCGGCTTTTCCGGTGCGGTCGTTGATAGTGCCGGTTACCCGCTGTTTTTTATCTATGCCGGCCTGCTGGGCATACCGGCCATCCTGTTGATCGTTTATCTGGCCCGACTCGGACCACAGAATCCGGGGAGTGCAGGGCAGGTCAATTCCTCAGCAATGCCCGGAGAGCCCGGAAGCCGTAGCTGAATGCCTGTGTAGGTCCGGGCAGTCCGTTTCTCCTGACTGGAGCAGTTCAATCTCCAGCGTCGAATGATCGATATCATAGGTGTCATGCAGATGTAGTTTGATCCGTTGCTTGATCAGTTCGATATCATCCAGATGGTCCCGTTGCACAACCACATGTGCCTCCAGCGCATTGCGGTGTTCATCCAGTTGCCAGACATGCACATGGTGGACACTCTCAACCTGGTCTATCTGTTCAGTTGATTTGATGATCTCGCTGATAGTCAGGTGATCGGGCGTACCTTCCATCAGGATATGGATCGTCTCCGGTAACAGGGTATAACCCTGGTAGAGGATATACAGCGCGATCATCAGAGTCAGCAGTGTATCCACCCAGTACCACTGGAAAAGCAGGATGAGTATACCGGCGATGATCACGCCGACCGAGGCGAGCGCATCGGTGATATTGTGCAGGAAGGCCGAGCGGATATTCATACTGTCCTTCGATTGCCGCCAGGTCAGCATCGCGGTGATCGTGTCGATGATCAATGCAATCGTGGCCACGATAATGACGGTCCAGCCGAAGATCGGCTCGGGTTGATAAAATCGCCACAATGCCTCGTGGATCAGATAGAGCCCGGTCATGACCAGTGCGGTCTGATTGATTAAAACCGCGATCAGTTCAGCACGTTTGTAACCGAACGTCTTGAAATGGTTTGCAGGCCGGCGTCCAATCTTGCGTGCAAACAGCGCGATCGCCAGTGAGGCGGCGTCGCCGAGATTATGGAAGGCATCGGCAATCAGGGACAGGCTGCCGGACAGGACGCCACCGACGATCTGGGCGATCGTCAGCAGCACATTGATGATGACGGCCACGGTCAGCTGTCGATCATCACCCGCCTCGGTGTGGTGGTGTTTATGCATGCGCAGTTACTGGCCCGGTCATGCCGCAAGACATCGTTACCGGTGACAATCCAGTCGTTGTCACCGGCGGATTAATTGACGACGCGAACCAGCCGGATACCAATATTGTCGTATAACGCGTCTGACTTGAAGCGGTCCCGCTTGGCATGGCGTATCGATTGCGGCGGGCTGCTGTAGGATCCACCCCTGACCACACGGGTGATACAGTCGCCACCTTCCCAGACCTCATCTGTGGTGGGGGCATTGCTATAGTTATCATGCCAGCAGTCGCGCACCCACTCGGACACGTTACCGGCGGTGTCAAACACGCCGAACTTGTTTGCCGGGAAACTGCCGATCTTTGTCGGTTTACGCGGATCCAGTCCGGTACCACAACCGAAGCAATGTGCGCGGTTCGGTTCCTCTTCATAACCCCACCAGAACGTGGCCCGACTACCGGCACCGGCGGCATATTCCCACTGGCTTTCCGAAGGAATGCTGTAGGTCTGACCGGTCTGCTCCGACAGCCATTTCGCATAATAAAACGCGTCGTCCCAGTTTACGAAGATGACAGGGTGCGTATCCTTTTCCATATAGAGGTTGTCAGGGACCTTCCTGCCGGTCGCCGCGGCGAACCTTTCATACTGGGCAAAGGTGATCTCGTATTTGCTGATGGCAAACTTCTTCACGGTCACGGACCGGCGCGGCCGTTCCTCGGCATTGCCGGATGAGCCCGAGCTGCCCATATCAAAGCTGCCGGCAGGGATCATCACCATCTCGGGACCAGATGACCCATCCTTCAAGCGATCACTGAACTCATTCGCCAGTGCCGGTGCAGCGGCAGGGGCAGGTGTCGCTGCGACAACCGGTTCAGCGGTCGTGGTTGCTTCTGCTGCCGTATCGGTTTCTTCAGCGACCCCGGTTTCAGTCCCGGCCGCTTCATCAGATTCGGCCACACTATCCTCAGACGGTGCAGACTCTTCCAGCGTCGTCACGGGTGCGACCGGCGCTGTAGACTTGCCACCGAGCGCAAAATACGCCCCGATGCCAAGCACCAGCACCACAGCGGCGGCGATACCGAACATCATGCCGGTATTGCCCTTCTTTTCTGCGGCCGGGGCGGGTGGTGCCTGCCAGACCGGCGCTTCCGGTGCGGCGGGGGCGGGTGCAGCAACCGGCTCCGGTGCTGGCGCGGCGGCGACCGCTTTTTCCTTCGCGTCGACAACTACGATGGTGGTGTTGTCCTGTCTCGGCATGCCGGCGTCCTTGACCGCGTTCAACAAGGCCTCAACACATTCTTTCGGCGACTCCGACCAGTCCGAAAACTGGATCAGCTTGCCATCACTGAGCGTGTCCATACCGTCACTGCACAGCATGACCCGGTCACCCTGTTGCAGCTGCATCGGTTCCTGAGATACATCGATTTCATTGATTTCGTCACCGGTGACGGCGCTCATCAGCATATTACGTGCAAGGCCGGGTTCCGGCTCTATCGGCGTACCGGCAGCGGCCATCCGGTCGAGGAAACCACCGTAACTGTGGTCAGCATTAATCTTTTGCAACTTCTTGTCGCGCACCAGATATAGATGACTGTCACCCACACTGGCCCACCATAACTTGCCGGCCTCCAGGATGGCGGCAACCATCGTGCAACCCATACCGGCCAGCGCCGGGGTTTCCTTTACGGTTTCCTTGATTGAATTGTTTGCCTTGATGACACACTCATAGAGGATTTCAGCGGGATTTTCGGTCGGATAATTCTGCGAGACGTGTTTGCTAAATGCCTGGACCGCCATATTACTGGCAACATTACCGGCCGCATGTCCGCCCATGCCGTCCGCAATGATGACCAAAGCCGCCGCATTGCCTTCCGCATCGGTCAGCTGCGTAATCAGGAACGCATCTTCCTGATAGTCCCTGGCGCCATCGATTTGCGAACCTGATAATTCGAATTGAAGTCCCATTTTTACGGATCCCGGCTGTTTAGCAATTCATTTAGTTGTTTTTAATCAACGATATAGTGGCCAAGCTGTCAATCAATGTAAAGCATTTCCGGATGACATGGCAGCTAGGGATATCGTACCAGTCATTCCCGCTATTACAAAACTGTATGTATACCGGAACGGGCTGGCGTTTTTTAGCGGTTTTTCAGCGTAAGCCCCGCAAGTTGACCACCCTCAAGCACCGCTGTGACCAGACCGGCGATCTCCTCTTTCAACGTCAGACTGGTGGCCGCAGGGTCAAAGCGATAACGGTAGTGCAGTCGCAGGATGCGTTCCAGCCCGGAAATTTCGGTCTGTTGCTCAATGCGACGTAACCAGGCCAGCAGCGTTTCTCCGTTACGGCGGGTGTAGCCCGCCTTGTTCAGTTCGGCGGTCAGACGGTAGAAGTCCGAATCCTGCCCGGGGTAGTCCCGGGCCGCCTGGGTACGGCGGACCGGTCCCGCCTTGCGTATGCGCTCCTTGAAATACAGGCGCCAGATCAATGTCAGCACCAGCGGAATCAACAGATAGATAAGATAGCTGTTCGAGGACTCCTCCTGCTCCAGTTCATCGGCGGACTGGAACAGCGAGACCCGGTAACTAATCCAGGCATAGATGTCCATAAACGGTTCCAGTGACGAGGCACTATCATCCTCCAGTGGCGACCACACCGCCGGGGTCGTATCGAGGATACGCCAGTTACCGTTGATGTAGGCCACCGCCCAGGAATGGGCATCACGCGACCGGGCAAGATACTGGCCTTCCATCGTACTGTATTCATCCACTGCATAACCGGTCACATAGCGCGCCGGGATCCCGGCCGCGCGTAATAACAACACGGTGGAGGTGGCAAAATATTCGCAGTGACCTGCGCGTGAGTTATACAGGAAGTCCGACAGGTATCGACTGCGTGGGAAACGGTTGCGCTGGGTCAACGAGTAGGTAAAGTTTTCGGCAAAAAAACGTTCAATCGTCGCGGCCACCTGCGGGTCATCAAGCGAGGCCAGTTTCAGTTCATCCACCACCCGCATAAAATCGGCCCGGTAATTGTCCGGGACCGAGAGGTCATTGTCTGTCGGCAGGCCTTCGGTCAGCAGCCTGTCCTGGTAATCGGCGGTATATGTGACCCAGCCTTCGCGGATCTCCATTTTTACTGTCCCGTACTGGCTCTGGTTGACCTCGATTGCGGCCACATCGCGGATATTTGTCGTCCCGTGCGGCAGCGGTACTACGCCAACCTCGCGGGACATATCAATCGACACTTTTACAGCGCGGTTGCTGTCGCCCCCCGCCAGCGTCCAGCGATTGCCGGTGATTGCGGGGTCAATCACGGTGTAACGCGAGTCTGAATTGCTCCAGACACCGTAGTTATATTTCTGGTAGCTGGCCTCCCGCAGTAACAGCGTGCCTTGCAGTGGGGTCTCGGGGTCGACCCGCACGATGATGCGGTCCGACAGTTTCAGCCGACCGATAGAACCAATCGTGGTACTCGCACGCTCCGGGTCACGGTGCCGCCACATGAATTGATCAAACATCCCGATAATGGTCGCTTCCATCGAGCGTTGCAGCTCGCGGATACCCTCCTGTCCGCCATAACTGAGCATAAACGCCAGCGCCAGCAGGCCGGCCCAGACCAATACGCGGTAGCGCTGCGGACGCAAGGACCACAACACCAGTGCAAACAGGGCAAAAACGAGCACAAAAAACCAGACCGTGCGCTGGTTGCCGGAACTCGCCGAGACGACACAGACAAGCAGATAGGGCAGCGACAGGTCTATCTCGGCTGCGGCCTCCGGCGAACTCGCCGGGTCCAGCCGCCGCAGACTGACAAACAGCGCACTGACCGGGACCCGGCCCTGCTCGCTATAACGTTGCAGCAGCAACAGTGGTAACAACACAAATGGCATGACCGACAGGATGACAAAGATGCCCTTGGTGCCGGTGGTCGTGAATATATACACGACGGTGATAAAGAACCCGACGCCGCTGAGGTCAGAGACGTTGTTGAATTCGCGGCGGGTGATCGGCCAACGCCAGGACACCCAGACCGACAGCTCGACCAGCAATAACATCGGCAGCGCAAACACAAGAAAGCCTGTCTGCCATCCCCACAATAACAGTGCAGCCGCGAGACTGAATCGCGGTGCCGCGGGCAGTGAGGACTGTGCCGGGTTCATTGTTCAGATGCCATTGCGGTTAATCTGGTCAAGCGCCGTCTGCATCTGTCCGGCGGGCAGGGCGATCAGGCGTGACGGTGTGGATGCCAGCGGCCCGGGTGCCAACGGCTGTTTGTCTTCGTCCACAATGACAAATACAAGCACAGGCACTTTCATACTTATCAATCGGCTGATCATCTGCTGGCGTTTGTCGTCCCAGTCAAGCAAGACCAGCACCAGTCCACTCAGCTCGCCCAGATGCTGGATGACATGATCAACAAGACGCTGGAAGTCGGGGTCGCGTGCCGGACTGACACAGGCGAGGATCTCCAGCATATTGGCCGCCTCACCAAAACTGCGGCCTGTGGTGAATCGATACGCCTCGGTACCGACGAACATCAGATCGAGCAGCGCATCCTGATCATTGATCGAGCAGGCAAACGAGGCCGCCAGAGACACCGCCTCTTCGAATCGCGACAACGGTGCCGCCTCAATAAACGTATCGAGGATCAGGCCCTGACGTACAAAATATTCATCACGGAATTCCTTCACCACCGGCTCCCCGCGTTTGGCATAACTGCGCCAGTGTATTGAGCGCATCGGGTCACCCGGCTGGTAATCGCGCAACGACAGAAACTCCTGCGAGTCGCCGATGGAGCTTGCCTGATTCATGCCGCCCGGCTGGTATCTACGTGTGCCCGATAGACGGATCGGCGGCAGGCGATAGGTCTTCGGCAGGATCAACAGCTTGTCGGGCTGTGGCAGGCTGTACAATGCACGGAACAGACCAAACGGATCCGGGCGGGCGAGGCGTATCGCGGCGAAATGCAGATAGCCTCGGCGCAAGGGTATAAACTCAATCGCAACTTCGCGTTCGTCCTTGCCGGGTATGACATCAATCTCTGTTGGTGGCAGTACGCCGCCACGACTATTACGTATCAGTGTCAGCAGGCGCGGATATCCCAGTTTGCGGTCTACCCAGTTGCGTTGACTGTCGAGCGGGTCGTCGGCACGGAGGAAGCTGGCATAGTCAGGGAAACCGGCATCAAACTCGTCAACCAGAACCAGGTCACGGTGCGGTTTCGTCGCGGGGTTGGCGATGATGATCTTGTACCGCAGTGGCAACGAGACTGTTCCGTATTCCGGTAACAATCGACGTAGCTGAAACCGGCCCCGAAAAAACAATGAACTTATCATCGACAACAATAACAGGACGGTGCAGATCGCGAATACCTGAAAGGCGAGTGAGGCGCGTGTGTCAATACCGAAGATACCGGACGCGATAATCCCGCACAGTATCAGCATGCCGGCAGGGGAGAAGCGATGGCGGGCCCACTGGCCGATCCGGTGCAGAAACCGGAAGTTCAGATACAGCAGCCGACCGGAGGCAGACATCTGTGGCTCAGACCGGCACTGGTATCGTCTTCAGCAGATCGCTGACCACACCACGGGCCGTCAGTCCGGAGAACCGTGCCTGTGAATCCAGCATGAGACGGTGGGCGATCACCGGCAATGCGAGTTCCTGCACATGATCAGGGCTGACAAATGCCAGACCATCGAACAAGGCCAGTGCCTGCGCCGACTTCATCAACGCAATCGAGGCACGTGGACTGGCACCATTCAATACACCGGCCACGCTACGGGTCTCACGGATGATGCGCACGATGTAATGTTTGATCTCCTCACTGACACGCACGGACGAAACGCTTTGCCGCAGACGCACGATATCGGCCTTCTGTGCACACGGGCGCAGATGGTTGATCGGATGTGTATTGTTCTGCTCGGTCAGGATCGCGACCTCTTCCTCCTCATTCACATAACCGAGCTCAAACCGCATCGCAAACCGGTCCATCTGGGCCTCGGGCAGAGGGTAGGTGCCGTGGTATTCAATCGGGTTCTGTGTAGCGATGACAAAAAACATCTCATCCAGCGGATACAACTGGCCATCTACACTGACCTGCGATTCACCCATCGCCTCCAGCAGGGCCGACTGGGTACGCGGTGAGGCACGGTTGATTTCGTCGGCGAGCAGGATGTTGGTGAACACGGGGCCGCGGTGAAAATGAAAGTTGTGATCGCGCTGATCAAAAATGGATACGCCGAGGATATCGGTCGGCAGCAGGTCCGGGGTGAACTGAACACGGTGATACTCGGCATTGATCGATTTGGCCAGTGCTTTTGCCAGTGTGGTCTTGCCGGTGCCGGGGACGTCTTCCAGCAGGACATGGCCGCCGCTGATGAATGCAGACAGTAACAGGCGGATGGCCGGCTCCTGTCCCTTGATTACCGATCCGATATTGGCCGAAATCGCATGTAGTATTTGCTGCTCTGTCATCTGTTTTTCCGTTGATTGTCCGTTTCAGGTATTCTCTCACTACACTGGCCGAAAATCGCAGCACTGTTTTTTTTACTGACTCACCAGAAACTCCGAATCTTGAAAACCTGGAGGATCAGTCACCCGTGTTGGATGTGAAAGACCGTGTGCCGCATGGATGCGGCACCCGAGCCTACATGGATGTATTTACGGCGTGTCTGGAACAGCCAACACGGGTGACTGATCCGGCCACTGCTTCGGAATACATAATGTTAGGAGACAACATGTTCGAAAAGAATGCAAGTACCCGGTATCCGATCAATGAACTGGCGTGCAAACGCTGGAGCGGTCGTGCCTATGACCCGGAACGGACGCTGACCGAACTGCAGATAACAACCTTGCTTGAAGCCGCACGCTGGTCTCCTTCGTGTTTTGGTGATGAGCCCTGGCGATTTATCGTGTGTGATCGCGTTACCAATCCGGGCGCGTGGGACAGGGCCTTGTCTGTGTTGAATGAATCAAACCGTGACTGGGTCAGGCATGCCCCGCTGATCGTACTCGGTTTTGCCGGGTCTGTACTCAGCCGCAATGGTCAGCCGAATCGCTGGGGTCAATATGATACCGGCGCGGCGACGATGTCACTGTGTTTGCAAGCAACGGCCATGGGACTGATGGTACATCAGATGGGTGGTTATAATATCGACAAGGTCCGTGCCAGCTTTGCTATTCCTGAAGAATATACGCCAATGGCGATCATGGCGATAGGTTATCAGTTACCGCAGGATCGCATACCGGAGTCCTTACGCGAGCGTGAACTGGCCGCACGTAGCCGACGTCCGCTGGAGCAATGTTTTTTTGATGGTGACTGGGGTAAGCCGTTTAGCGCCTGAATTACTGTTCCTGAATCTCGTTCAGATTCACTGTGTGATTTAGTTCGTTCCAGACACGCTGTGAATACATCCATGTACGCTCGAGCGCCGCTTTCGTCGCTGCGCTTCCTGCTCCGCTCGAAAGTCCAGCCGTTACATCCCTGTAACGGCGCAAACGGCTCCTTAACCCGCCGTTTGCCCATGCGGCTAACGGTCTATCACGAACTAAATCACACAGTGAATCTGAACTAGCATCGTGGATTCCGGAACAGTAATTCAGCTATCAATCCGTTTGCCGGGTAAAACGGACGATCTGGCGGCGGTCGCGTTTGGTCGGGCGTCCTTCGGTCTGGGGTAACAGCTGGTTATTAATCTTCAGCTGTGCAGACAATAACGAACGGGCCTCGCGGCTTTCGGGTGTCTCTTCATAAAGCAGTGCCGCCTCGGGGGCCGGGCCACGGCGGGTACCGCTTGAGATGACAGTCACGGTCCAGCTATAGGGGTCAATACGCAGTGTGTAGACTTCACCGGGCCGGACGGTTTTGGCCGGTTTGACCCGGTTGCCGGCGAGTTTGACCTTGCCGGCCTTGATTGCCTCCATCGCCAGTCCGCGTGTCTTGTAGAAGCGCGCAAACCATAACCATTTATCGAGGCGGACAGCGCCGGAGGAATTTTCAGTATTCTCGTTCATGCCACTGTGTTTTATCATAACGGTGAATTATGATCTAATCGAAAACCAGCCGCAGGAGAACAGACGTGACGAACCCCGATAACGCACCCGGTTCACTAAATATCAGTGTACTGGTCATATCCGATTCCCGGACTGAAAAAACCGACAAATCCGGAAGGTTGCTGGTCGAGCGTCTGGAGGCGGCCGGGCACAAGCTGTATGACAAGCAGATTGTCCCGGATGACATTTACAAAATCCGTGCTGTTGTGGCCACCTGGTGTGCCGATGACAATGTTGATGTGGTATTAACAACTGGAGGAACCGGCGTGACCGGCCGTGATGGCACACCCGAGGCCATTGCCTGTCTGTTCGACAAGGAAATCGAAGGGTTTGGTGAGGTATTTCGCGCCATTTCGTTCGAGGAAATCGGCACATCCAGTTTGCAGTCGAGGGCAATCGCCGGTGTGGCGAACGGGAAATACCTGTTTTGCCTGCCGGGGTCGTCGTCTGCCTGTGCAACCGCCTGGGACCGGATTATCAGTGCACAACTGGATTACCGGACCCGGCCCTGCAATCTTGTCGAATTGATGCCCAGGTTGAAAGAACGCTGATTTATAGGGAGTAATACGCGGCTAACCGTATTATAATGACCTACCCCCACACTCAAGTAACCTGTATACATGATAGCTAGACTACTACTGATAACACTGTTGTTGTCCGTGACCTTTGTTTGCCGCGCCGAATTCTACGAGATGAGCATCCATGATTCCGTTATCGGTGAGATGGCCAAGACCTACTCGCGTCAGGACCAGACCCTGCCCGATATTGCCCGTATCCATGACATCGGTTTTATGGACATCAAGCGGGCCAATCAGAAGGTTGATACCTGGATGCCGGGTGAAAAAGCGGAAGTTTTGCTGCCCAAACAGTTCGTGCTGCCGGTGGCACCACCAGTCGGCATTATCGTCAATATCCCGGAAATGAGGTTGTATTATTTCCCGGCCGGTCAAAAGGGCGAGACGCGTCAGGTATATTCCTATCCAATCGGTATCGGTCGTGAAGGTTGGGCCACACCGTATATCACCACGAAGATCATCCAGAAGAAGAAAGACCCGGCCTGGCACCCACCCGAGTCAATCCGTGCCGAGCATGCACGTGAGGGACATCCATTGCCGAAGGTCGTCCCGCCAGGTCCGGAAAATCCGCTGGGCCAGTTTGCGATGCGACTCGGTTTGCCATCGTATCTGATTCATGGAACGAACAAGCCCTATGGCGTCGGACTGCGCGTCAGCTCCGGTTGTATCCGTATGTATCCGGAAGATATCAAGGCACTGTTTGAAATGGTACCGGTGGGGACACCGGTGCGCATCGTCAACCAGCCTTACAAGGTGGGTGTACTGAATGGCAAGCTGCTGCTGGAGGCCAGTCCGTATCTTGAAGAAGATACAGACCAGTTTGAAGGCAATATGACCAGCGTTGTGAAGATGGTGGTCGAGGTTTCAAAGCAGCACAAGTATGAAGTCGACTGGGACCTGATCCGCAAGGTCATCACCGAGCGTGACAGTATTCCGGTCGAGATCGGCAGGGTGACGGATGAACCGCTGGAAGAATATACAGCGGCAGACAAGACCCGTGCCAGTGCCTCCAATACTGCTACACCTTCATCTTCACCGGTCGTCCAGCAATAAAAGCGGATCAGGTATCGTGCCTGATCTGTAGGGCAGGTATCCGAGGCAAAAAAAAACCCGTGTAAACACGGGTTTTTTTATTTCGATTTGAATCGAAATTACTTCTTCATTACCTGCTCAAATACCTTGTCCAGCTTCGAGGTATTGGCATCGCAGCAAGCCTGTGCGGCGTTGGCGGCGCTCTGCGCTGCCTTGGCTGCATCCAGTGCCTGGTTAGCAGTTGATAATGCGCTGCTGGCCTGTGAAGCTGCATTGTTGGCTGTAGACTGGGCGCCTTCAGCAATCTTGCGCACTTCTTCAAGCTGCTTGGTTGTGGCACAACCACTGGCGACAGCGAGTGCCATAGCAATGATAGTTGCCTTCATTGGTGATATTGTCATTGTTAAATCTCCTGTTGCATTAATATAACGTTCTGGAAATCCCCAGTTATCGTGGGCGTAATCATGACGTATTTTGCCTAACTATTCAACGATTTGATGCTGTTTCATTGTTACTACACGTAAAAAGTCGTTTTTTTGTTAGTCAGGAAGCTGAATTGCACGCAGAGGAGCAGTCTATCCGGGCAACGTATGTGTCTATTGTTTGTAAAAGGGCATTGGTCGACCGGAGAACTGTGACTTGAGAAACGTCATCTGGTCGAGCAGGATGCGACGGTTCGACAACGCCAGAAATTCAGCCCAGTTCGGTACATACGGAATTGCCAGCAGTGGCATCTTCGCAAGCTCTGGTGTGCGATTTCCCTTGCGCGTATTACATTGACGGCAGGCGGCTACCACATTTGACCAGCGATCCCGTCCTCCACGCGACAGCGGTACGACATGATCGCGTGTCAGATAGCTGGCGTTGAATTCGGTTCCGCAATACATACACAGGTGTGCATCGCGCAGGAACAGTTCGCGGTTTGTCAGCGGCGGGATGCTACGTTGTATATGTCTGTGTTCTTCGGAACGCTTCACTGCGATGATCGAATTGACCTCGACCTCGGAGCGCATGCCTGACATACGGGACACACCGCCATGGAAGGTGAACTGGTGATCCCCCGCCGTCCAGGCAACCATGTCCCTGCAGTACAGATTGACCGCATCCTGCCAGGAGATCCAGGTGACCGGCATGCCGGCAATATCAAGTCGCAAGATCAAGGGCGTCATGTTCTAATCCCAGTCTATAAACGTTAATGGTACGTATAAACCGGGGACATACCTGCACTCAGGGTCTGTCCCCTTACTGCATTTGACCGTATTTTTATTAGAAAACCCTGTGAAAATCAAGTTATTGCAATGAATATTTGGTGAATAAGTCATGAAACAAGTCGAAGAGCTATTAGAGACGATGGATACATTGCGTGATCCAATCCACGGTTGTCCGTGGGATCGGGAGCAGACACGTGAAACGATTTTGCCGTACACGATAGAGGAAGTGTATGAGCTTGCCGAGGCGATCGGTCAGGGCGATCCGGTCGCGATACGGGATGAACTCGGTGATCTGTTATTCCAGATTGTGTTTTATGCGCGGATGGCGAGCGAAGCCGGACAGTTTGCTTTTGCGGATGTGGCAGAGAGTATCAATACCAAGTTGCAGCGCCGACATCCGCATGTGTTTGGCAACGAGCAGATAGACAGCGCCGATCAGCAGACGCAATCCTGGGAGAAGATCAAGGCGCGTGAACGCGCGCTGGCCGGGCGAGTAGATGGTGGTCTGCTTGATTCCGTCAGCACCGCCATGCCGGCATTGCTGTGTGCAACCAAGCTGCAAAAGAAGGCCGCCACCGTTGGTTTTGACTGGGGTGATCCGATACCGGTGCTGGACAAGATCGAGGAGGAAATCGGTGAGTTGCGTGCCGCGTTGGCACAGGGCGCGGACCCTGTCCGTTTACAGGATGAAACCGGTGATATCCTGTTCGCCTGTGTCAATCTCGCCCGTCATGTAAAGGTGGATCCCGAAACTGCCCTGATGTCGACCAATCGCAAGTTCAGAAAACGGTTCGCCTATATCGAGTCAGCGTTGGCGAAACAGGGCAGGACGACAGAACAGGCAAGTCTGGAAGAAATGGAAGTGTTATGGCAACAGGCAAAAGGTCGACATGTCATCAGATAGACTTTGGGATATCGTCTGAATAACAGTTCAGGAATCCAAGGCAGTTCAGATTTTGCACGTCACTATTACCGTTCCAGACACGCTGTGAATACATCCATGTACGCTCGAGCGCCGCATCCATGCGGCTAACGGTCTGTCACAGTAATACTGACGTGCCAAATCTGAACAGGATTCCTGAACTATTATTCAGGACACATTATGAACGCAGCCTCTAACCTCGGGTCTGCCCCCGTGACAACATCGCGTACGCTGAATGATTATGTATCGACTCAAAATTCTCTGATTCAATGGTATAAGACTGTATGCGCTCGTCCTTGTTAAACAGGATTGCAATATCACGCACCATGTCCTCGACAAACTTCGGATTGTCATAGGCCTTTTCGGTAACGTACTTTTCATCGGGGCGTTTCAGCAGCCCGTACAGCTCACAGGAGGCGACGCTCTCTACCATATCGACCAGATCCTCGATCCAGATTCCCTCGGCCGTGTGTACCGAGACCGTCACATGTGAGCGCTGGTTATGTGCCCCGCGTTCGGAGATATCACGCGAACAGGGACACAGGCTGGTGACAGGCACCACGACCTTGATAGTAATATCGTACTTGCCCTGCCTGAGTTCACCACACAGGCTGACGTGGTAATCGAGCAGACTCTTGACGCCGGAAACCGGTGCGGCCTTTTTCACAAAAAACGGGAATGACATCTCGAGATAGCCGGTATCGGCGTCGAGCAGACGGGTCATGTCGCCGAGCAACTTCTTGAAAGTGGGCACGGTAATACTGTAATCGTGCCGGTTCAGCACCTCTACAAACCGGGACATGTGCGTACCCTTGAAGTTGTGGGGCAGGGCGACATACATGTTCAGCATGGCAATCGTATGCTGGTCCTTACCGCTACGGTCACTGATGATTACCGGGTGACGGATGTCCTTGATACCGACCTTGTCTATCGGTATTTGCCGGGTATCCTCGCTGTTTTGTACGTCAGGTATATCGTCCATCGTTAGGTCTGTTGCCTGATTCATCTGTTAAGTATCCTTGTACCGTGAGCTATGGCCGTTGATGCAGCTATAGCTGGATTCATTTCCTAGTATTTTACTAGGTTTTTGCCTGGTCTACACCCTGAAATTACGCTATTGGATGTGAAGTTCATGTGAAGCAGGCAGAAATTGGCTTAATTGTTTCTTTGTACGATGTAATCAGCAATCTGACGGAGCAAAAGCGAATCTGCATCCAGATTATCCAGTGCACTGACTGCCTGGCCATGGAGCTGGTATGCGACCCGTTTTGCCTCGGCCATGCCGAGTATACCGGGATAGGTCGGCTTGTTCTTTAACATGTCCGAGCCCTGCGGCTTGCCCAGCGTGGCTGTGTCTGCCTCGACATCCAGGATATCGTCCTGGACCTGGAACGCAAGACCGATATGACGGGCAAATTCGGTAATGACCTCATATTGATCCTGCGGCAGGTCCTGTCTGGACAGGGCCCCGAGTTGCAGACTGGCACGTATCAACATTCCAGTCTTGTGGTTATGCATGTTTTCCAGTTCCGGCAGAGTCAGTGACCTACCTACTGAGGCAAGATCGATCGCCTGACCTCCGGCCATACCGAGCGAACCGCTGTTCAGTGCGAGCGTATTGATCATTTTTATCCGTTGTTCGGCGTTGACCAGGATCGCGGGATCCGCCGCAATCACATGAAATGACAAGGCCTGGATGGCATCACCGGCCAGTATCGCGGTCGCTTCGTCAAATGCCTTGTGGCAGGTCGGTTTGCCACGGCGCAGGTCATCATCATCCATCGCGGGCAGATCATCGTGTATCAGCGAGTAGGCATGGATCATCTCGACGGCGGCTGCCAGTCCATCCAGTGCCTGCAAGGGTACGCCCAGCGTTTCGCCACAGGCATACAACAGGACAGGACGAATACGTTTACCGCCACCGAGTGTGGCATAACGCATGGCGCGATGCAGATTGACCGGTTCGACATCTGCGCCGGGCAACCAGTGTTCCAGCGCGGTTTCTACTCGCGACTGGTATACCGGCAATATTTCCTTCAGTGTCACCGGGCCAGCCTTACGGTTCTTCCGGCTCGAAATCGGCGAGTTCTTCCTTGCCCTGGTTGCTGATCAGGATCTTCACCTTCTGTTCGGCCTCGGCCAGCGACTGCTGACACGAGCGCGCCAGCGCGATACCGCGTTCAAAATGTTTCAGTGATTCTTCCAGGCTGAGATCACCCTGTTCCATCAACGCGACCAGCTTCTCGAGTTCTTCCAGTGATTTCTCGAATTCAAACGGTTTGGTCTTTTTATTCATTGGTCTCTTCCTAAAACTGGCCCGGGCATGAATATTACAGCAAGTTGAACGTTGTGAATAACATCCCGGCGGTGCCGACGCCCCTGCCACCCGAATCCAGGTTCGCGTGAACCCGGAGAGGACTGCCCGTTCGACTACAATCAATGCAGGTGTCCGGGTCGAAGTGATGCCATGCCCATAGATTTGTCGATATAGGAAATTGAGGGCTGTATCTACGCTCGATAGGAAATGCCTATCAATAGATTGCGAAATACAATGGTATATATCGTTGACTCACCGGGGGCGGCAGAGTACAGTTTCCCACATCAACAGTCTGCGCCAGTTTACGTAAAAATGCATTTTTTTCAAACAGTTAGGAGATAATAACATGAGTCTGAAAGGAACCAAAACCGAACAAAACCTGAAAGAGGCATTTGCCGGTGAGTCACAGGCAAATCGCCGTTACCTGTATTTCGCACAAAAGGCTGACGTAGAAGGTTACAACGACGTCTCGACCGTGTTCCGTTCAACGGCTGAAGGTGAAACCGGACATGCACACGGACATCTGGAATATCTGGAAGCCGTCGGCGACCCGGCGACTGGCAAGCCGATAGGTACGACCAGCCTGAACCTGCAGGCCGCGATTGCCGGTGAGACACATGAATATACTGACATGTATCCGGGTATGGCCAAGGCCGCGAGAACAGAAGGCTTTGATGAAATCGCCGACTGGTTCGAGACACTGGCCAAGGCCGAGCGTTCCCACGCCAACCGTTTCCAGAAGGCGCTGGACAGTCTCGGTTAAGTTCAACCTCGCCTGGTAACACAAAAAAGAGACCGGGCCTGCCCGGTCTCTTTTTATAAGCAGCAATTACGGAGAAATACAATGGCACGTGAAGGAAGTCTGGAAGCGCCGACCCGTCATCCGGTCAACTGGAAGGACCCTGAGTTTTATAACGAGAAGTCAGCACTCGATGAAATGGAACGCGTATTCGACATCTGTCATGGCTGTCGCCGCTGTGTCAGTCTGTGTAATTCGTTCCCGACCTTGTTTGATCTCGTTGATAATTCCCCAACGATGGAGATGGATGGTGTTGACCGAAAGGACTACATCAAGGTGGTCGATCATTGTTATCTGTGTGATCTGTGTTACCTGACCAAGTGTCCCTATGTTCCCCCGCATGAGTGGAACCTGGATTTCCCGCACCTGATGTTGCGCGGCAAGGCGATCAAACATAAAAACGGTGAGAACTCGTTCCGCGATCGTATGCTGACCTCGACTGATACGGTGGGGAACATCGCCGGTATTCCGGTCGTGGCCCAGGTGGTCAATGCCGTGAATAAAAACGGTCTGGCCCGCAAGGCACTGGACAAGGTCCTCGGTGTCCATCCTGATGCAATCATCCCTGAATTTCACAGCGACACCTTGCGCAAGCGCGAGGCCAGACGCGATGCCCCGACGCTGAGCGCGGTGCCGGGCGAGTTGACAAAAGGCAAGGTTGCCCTGTTCAGCACCTGTTATTGCAATCGTAATGCACCCGATATCGGCCAGGATCTTATTGCCATCCTTGAACACAACGGCATACCGGTTCAACTGGTCAATCAGGAAGTCTGTTGTGGGATGCCGAAGCTTGAACTCGGTGATCTCGAAAAGGTCGAGCAGGCCATGCAGTTCAACATCCCGCAACTGGTCAAGATGGTCGATGCCGGTTATGACATCACCGCGCCGGTCCCGTCCTGTGTATTGATGTTCAAGCAGGAACTGCCGCTGCTGTTTCCTGACAATGCTGATGTAAAGAAGGTGGCGAATGCGTTTTATGACCCGTTCGAATACCTGATGCTGAGGCACAAGGAAAAACGCCTGAAGACGGAGTTCAAAAACTCACTCGGCAAGATTGCCTACCATGTGCCGTGTCATCAGCGCGTGCAAAACATCGGTCTGAAGACGAAAGATGTACTTGGCCTGGTGCCGGGCACCACGTTCGAGGTGATCGAACGCTGTTCCGGCCATGATGGTACCTATGCAGTCAAGAGTGAATACCATGACATCGCTGCCAAGATTTGCCGGCCGGTCGTGACCAAGGTAAAGAATTTCAACCCGGATCATTATGTCAGTGATTGCCCGATGGCGGGTGATCAGATCCAGCAGGGATTAAAAGGCGACATGGCGGCCGAGTCGCCATTTACCCTGCTAAGACACGCCTACGGAGTATAAGAGGAGTAAATGCATCATGCAGAAACTGACCCGCGCTGATTTATTCAGCCTTGAACAATACGCGGAATCACGCAAGGCATTCCGGGATCAGGTCCTGGCACACAAGAAGAACCGGCGCCTGGCACTGGGACCGAATGCCAACCTTTATTTTGAAGACAGGATGACGATACAGTACCAGGTACAGGAAATGTTGCGTATTGAAAAGGTGTTCACGGCAGCAGGAATCGAGGAAGAATTGGAGGCGTACAACCCGCTGATCCCCGATGGCAAAAACTGGAAGGCGACCTTCATGCTCGAATTTGAGGACGTGACCGAACGCCGCCAGCGCCTGGCCGAGCTGATCGGGGTTGAGGCGCATGTGTGGATGCAGGTGGCCGGATGTGAGCGGATCGCACCCGTCTATAACGAGGACATGGAGCGTTCTGATGGTGAAAAGACCGCGGCCGTGCACTTTATGCGCTTTGAGCTGACCGATGCGATGATCAAGGCGCTGAAGGGCGGTGCGACACTGGGTGCAGGTATTGATCATGATGCCTACCGTCAGACTATCGACCCGGTTCCGGCAAATATAGTGAACTCTTTGCTTATGGATCTGGACTAACAACCAGACTGATTTTCTCCCTCCCCCCCATTCGGGAGATGTTCCTGCCGGAGTCTGTTCCCCAAGATACAGACTCCGGACAGGCTTTTTAATGGACTTTACCGCCGGATTTTCCTACAGTTGGGATATGGCAAACAAACTTCCGCAGAAATGTTACCCCATACTCGCCGCGCTGTTGCTGTTGGCAGGCGGTCCGCTACAGGCAGAGACCTTGTTGATACGGGGCGGCACGCTGATCGATATGACCGGCAGCAAACCCCTGCGCGATGCCAGTGTGCTCATCGAGAACGACCGCATCAAACAGATCTGGCAGGGCGATGCCGTCAACAACTATCCGGCTGACACGCAGATCATCGAAGCAGCAGGCCGGTATATTATGCCGGGTCTGATAGACTCCCATGTACATTACAACTGGTATATGGGCGAGCTGTTCCTCGCCCATGGGATCACCGCAGTCAATGATCTCAGCAGCCGTCCGGACTGGCAACGGGCGGTTCGCAACGGTCTGAACAACGGTGGTTTGCGCGGTCCGCGTTATCTGTATTGCATGCGCATTGGCAAGGGAGAGGCCGCACAGGCACAACAACTCGTCGCCGAAGTGCGCCAGCAGGCCGACTGTATCCGTTTTGATGCTGATTCACCGGAGGCGCTGACCATCGCCGTGACCACGGCGGCCGATCAGGCCGCTATCGGCGTCATCGCCCATTCGTATGATGCGGTCACCTCGGCCAGACTCGGTATCGACGGGGTAGAACATCTCGAAGGTGTGGCCCTGGCGACAATACAGGACGAGCGGGGCAGGGCAGCGGTGGCGACGCTCACGCTGGAAGAAGGACACAAGAACCCGTTGCTGTATCAGTATATGGAGTCCGGGCATTACGATGAGGTCATCCGCCAGTTGATCGATGCGAAGGTGTTTCTGAATCCGACACTGTTGCACGAGTGGAAAGGTGTCATAGATCGCACCGCACAGTTTGAACGGGAGGAATTACAGTTATTGGGCCTGCCGACGCTGCAATACGTCCCGCAGGACGAGAAGCTGGTCAGTCTCGGCCAGTATCACTGGGCCGACCCGGTGTTGTTACACCGTGGCAGTGCCGATACGGTGCCGCCGCTGTTCGTCAACAACTCCTATGTCATACACACCGCGACCCTGCGTGAGCAGATCGATCGCGGTTATCGCAACATACAGCAGTTCCTCCGTCAGTTCGTGCGCGCCGGTGGCAAACTGTATTCAGGCACAGACACCGCCGCTGCCAGCATGCCGGGCATCTCCCTGCACCATGAAATGCAGCTGCTCGCCGATGCCGGCATCCCGAACGAGGCCGTACTGGCATCGTCAACACGCTGGGCAGCCGAGTTGCTGCACATTGAGGACAGGCTGGGTACAATCGCCCCCGGCAATATCGCGGACATCCTTATCCTCACGGGCAACCCGCTGGAGGACATTGCCAATACCCGCAAGATAGAACAGGTCATCCTCGCCGGTAAACCGGTGGATACACGTTATCATGCCGATTATGAATTCCCCTTCCACCAGATAGGGACAGTCAGCAAACATCTGTATCACCAGCCACCGGTGGTGAAGACGATCACACCGGGCATGGCACACCAGCACAGTGAGACGGTCATCACTGTCACTGGCGAAAATTTTGTACCTGCCTCCGTCGTCATCCTCAATGGCGTGCCGTTACGTACAGACTGGATCAGCCCGACCGAGTTACATGCCACGCTTGCTCCACGCGATACCGCCTTGCCGGGCAGTTATCGTATCGGCGTCAGCACACCGGCCCCGGGCGGTGGGCGCAATGATTCCCGTGAATTTGTGATCGACTATCCGGAATAATATTTTTCGTCCGCCGTCTCGTGCTAAAATCCCGGAAATTTATCAGCTCCGGAGTCTAGAAAGTTGAACAGTAGATACGATGCAGCGGACATTGAAGTCCTGACCGGCCTGGATCCCGTCCGTAAGCGGCCGGGAATGTACACCGACACCACCCGGCCGAACCACCTGGTACAGGAAGTGGTCGATAACAGTGTCGATGAGGCCAGTGCCGGCCATGCCGACCGCATCGAAGTCACCTTGCACAAGGACGGATCGGTCACCGTCAGCGACAACGGCCGCGGTATGCCGGTCGATAAACATCCCGGCGAAAAGATCACCGGTGTTGAGGTCATCCTGACCCGCCTGCACTCCGGCGGCAAGTTCTCCAACAAGAATTACAAGTTCTCCGGCGGTCTGCACGGTGTGGGTGTGTCCGTCGTCAATGCGCTGTCCAAAACGCTGGAAGTCTGGGTACGCCGTAACGGCAACGAATACCACATGCAGTTTGCCGACGGCGACAAAAAGACCAACCTCGAAGTGGTTGGTGAAGTCGGCAAGCGCAATACTGGCACAACCATCCGTTTCTGGCCGGATGCGAAATATTTCGATACAACCAAGATCTCGACCAGCAAGCTGAAACACCTGTTGCGCGCGAAGGCCGTGCTCTGTCCCGGTCTGACCGTCAAATATTTTGACGAGGCGACCGACGAGAAGATCGAGTGGCATTATGAGTCCGGTATCAGCACGTATCTGTCCGAGTCACTCGCCGGTGCGGAATTACTGCCACAGGAACCATTCATGGGTTCGATGGCCGGTGAACATGAGGCGGTCGACTGGGCAGTACACTGGTTGCCTGGCGATGAAGAATTGATCACCGAGAGTTACGTCAACCTGGTGCCGACCGTGCAGGGCGGTACCCATGTCAATGGTCTGCGTCAGGGCCTGCTGGAGGCGATCCGTGAATTCTGCGAATCACGCAACCTGCTGCCGCGCGGCGTCAAGCTGACGGCGGATGATGTGTGGGAACGTTGTGCCTACCTGTTGTCTGTGAAGATGGACAACCCGCAATTCGCCGGCCAGACCAAGGAACGCCTGAGCTCGCGTGAATGTACCACCTTCGTGACCGGTGTGATCCACGATGCGTTCAGCCAGTGGTTGCACCAGCACGTCGAGACCGGCCAGAGCATTGCCGAACTCGCCATTAACCATGCACAACGACGCATGAAGGCGAGCAAGAACGTGGTGCGCAAGAAGATCTCCGGCGGTCCCGCCTTGCCTGGCAAGCTGGCCGATTGCTCGATGCAGGACATCTCGGTGACCGAACTGTTTCTGGTCGAAGGTGATTCCGCCGGTGGCTCCGCCAAACAGGCACGCGACCGCGAGACCCAGGCCGTGATGCCCTTGCGTGGCAAGATCCTGAACACCTGGGAAGTGGATTCGTCCGAGGTACTCGCCTCGAAGGAAGTACACGATATTACCGTCGCCATCGGCGTCGACCCCGGCTCCGATAAACTGGACCAGTTGCGTTACGGCAAGATCTGCATCCTTGCCGATGCCGACTCGGATGGTCTGCACATCGCTACCTTGTTGTGCGCCCTGTTCCTCAAACATTTCCGTCCACTGGTAGAGCAGGGGCATATCTATGTCGCGATGCCACCGTTGTATCGCATCGACGTGGGCAAGGAAGTGTTCTATGCGCTGGATGATGCCGAGAAGGCCGGCGTGCTTGATCGGATCGCGGCTGAAAAAATTCGTGGCACCGTCAGCGTCCAGCGCTTCAAGGGCCTCGGCGAAATGAACCCGATGCAACTGCGCGAGACAACAATGGCCACTGCCACCCGCCGTCTGGTCAAACTAACACTCGACGCCGGTACAGCGGCCGATGCGATGCTGGACATGCTGCTCGCCAAAAAACGCGCCTCCGACCGCAAGGACTGGCTGGAGTCGAAGGGTAATATGGCGACGATAGAGGTCTAGTGGGCTGTCTTATTCCTCTTAAACAACGCTTTTTGTGACTGGATTCCGGACAACCGCTAACGCGGTTTCCGGAATGACGACTTTCCGAACTGGTCGGCCTTTGCTTTCGTCGTCATACTGGCGAACGCGACCCACAGGATGTGGGAAATGTCGCGGAGCGCATGGATGCGCGTGAGCGACCAGTATCCAGTCATTGTAATAGTCGCCGAAGGTGACACATTATTACAATCAATAATCCCACTTCAAATCACAACACAGGATATGCATTTCACCGTTCATCAGTATCGTCTGTGACAGTGTGACACACAATTCAGCATCGGTGATCGAAAGGTAGGGCGGGGTGATTTGCAACTCACCCGGGTTATTGACGGCATTACGGTAATAAGGCCGCAGTTGCCATTTCGCGCCGGTGGCCTGATAGAGCGGCTCCATCTTCTTGTCGATGTTACCGGTACGTCTGCTTGCCTCCACGTTGGCAGATAACTGGGAACCGTCCTCGCTCAGCACATACAGCCTCATCGTGCGTGGCAGTGAGAGCATCTCTGCAGAGACGGTGCGCAGGTTAGTATTCGTCTCAAACTCCGGCAGCATTTGCCGGAAGCCCTTGATGTATTGCTTGATCGCATCGATATAGCCATGGGCGCTTTGCCGGGTGTGCTGTTCATACGCCTGATAGATATTTTCCCACACCGTTTCAATACGTGGGATCGGATCCGAGATTGGATAAGGTTTCGTCAGTAGAAACCCCTGACCGAGGTCGATGTTGGCATCCATCGCCGCCACGGCCTCCTTGTAGGTTTCGATGCCTTCTGCAAGCACAATACATTTTTTTGTATGCAGGATATCCACGATACCCTTCATCATTTCCAGTACGCTGTTGTCACGTGAGGCGCGTTTGATCATGGTCTGGTCAAACTTGACGATGTCCGGCTCCATACGCCAGACCCGTTCGAAATTCGAATGACCGGCACCGAAGTCATCAATCGCGATCATACAACCCAGGTCTTTCAGCTTACGAATCGAACGCTCCAGCAGCGCCTCATCACTGAAGGCCGTCTCCAGTACTTCAATTACAATACGGTGGGCAGGCACCCCGGTTTTATCCAGCATCCGCTGTAGATGCGAGGCATAGGTATCAATCTCGGCGATAGAACCCGGGTTCACGTTCAGGAACAACCAGTAGTTCTTCATGTCGAGCGTGGTAAAGTTGGCCAGATGCACGTCCGTGAGGATACCATCCAGATCAATCAGCTCCGTCGGCTGGACCGAGCCGAACAGCTTCCACGGCGGTACAGACTTGCCGGTAGTGTCGACACCACGCACCAGCGCCTCCAGCCCGACCTTGCGGCGGTGGGAAAAACTGTATACCGGCTGGAAAGCGCTATACAGTTTGAACCCGTTAAACTCCGTTGAATGATTGCCCTTGTAGAAACCAGGCGCTGGTCTGCCCGGCAGTTCCTTGTTTAAAATTCGATCTTCAAAGTGTGGCATGTTTCATTCTCCGCCTGCGATAGACTGTACGGTAATGCCCGTCGTGATATCGTCGCCTTGCAGTAAAACACTTGCAATCTGGATGCCAGAACGCAGATTCATGAAAATCATGCACACAACAGCATGATTACCACCGCCGCAGACCTGTCTGCGCCATACTTTTGTAAACTTAATCACAGGAATGAGTGTATTGGCTAAAGTTTCGGTGGGATTCGTGCACCGGGCAGACCGGGCCGGTGCACGGACGCAGTGCATGAGTGCACCGCGATGTGTCAGTTGAGGTCAGCTATAAGTGTAACGGCGATCAGAGTCACTGTAGGTGCTGTCATCATTAATCGACACTATCAGATCTTCCAGTTCCTCTACAGTAAGCTCTGCGGAAGTTTTATTCGTCATCAGCAGATACAGACAGGAAACTGCCATAAATTCGGCAACAGCCGCTTGATTTGTCATCACTACACCCTCGCTGGTCATTTCGTACCGGTGCAGTATCGGGACCCTATGTGATCGTTTGGTGACAGACTTATGATTTGTTGGTGACCGGCAGTGTAAAACCGAAGTGTTTTTGCAACTGGAGGCTGATTTGTGCGTCCGAGTCGAGTTGCAGTGTTTGTTCCTGCCCGTGATCAAGTATCTCCAGCTGATTGCCGAGCAGACTGATGCGCCCGCCCGGGGTGGGTAGCGTACAGATCCGCTGCTTCATAAACAGCGATTCAGGCGAGGTCTGATGAAACCGGCACATCGGTTCAAAATCAGCGAGCTGCCGGGAGGCAAGCGGAAACGCAAACCGAGGCAACCACTCCGCCCCCGGTTTCTTGTAGTACAGTGCATATTCCTGGTCCGTCAGCGGGCCTATGCGGTAGGCGATGTCCTCGGCCACTGAAATTTCCTCACCCGGAACCGGCATCGCCACATGGACAGACTGGCCGTTGCCCACATCGGCCAGATACGGCCGGTCCAGATAGACCAGCAACGCCATGTGTGAATAGCGCTGGCTGTTGATGTCGGTCAGTACCATCCGCGCCGCGATCATCTGCACCTCAAAACCGAGTTGCCGCAATAACTGGTAGAACAACGTATTACACTCATAACAAAAACCGCCGCGCCGCTCGATCACGATCTTCTGGTAAAACCGCTCCGGGTCGAGTGTGATCGGGATCCCCGCATGAATGTCCAGGTTCTCGAACGGCACACTGTACAGAAAGGCCTTTTGCAACGCAGACAACACATCAGCATTCACATCAAGTGAGCCGGAATAGCCTATACGTTCCAGTGTTTTCTCCAGATTCATTAAAGTGGATTCTAGATCGGAAAGCCCGTGGCATAAAGCCATCATTAAGCGACGTAACAGAATCCCGGATGTCAAGTAATACATAAGCCAATCAGGGCTTCTTATTTCTGTCTATTTCAGCGAAAATCACGCCCCATTACCGATGTACTATCAAACGAGATGAAACCATGTCACAAAACCTGACCCTCGACTTCGACCAGAACGAGGCACGTCCGATCCAGGAATTCACCGAGCAGGCCTATCTGGATTATTCCATGTACGTCATCCTCGACCGCGCCTTGCCACATATTGGCGACGGATTAAAACCGGTGCAGCGCCGCATCATCTACGCGATGTCCGAACTCGGCCTGAAGGCCGGGGCCAAATACAAGAAGTCCGCCCGTACCATCGGTGACGTCATCGGCAAGTTCCACCCGCACGGTGACTCCGCCTGTTACGAGGCGATGGTGCTGATGGCACAGGATTTCAGCTACCGCTACCCGCTGGTCGACGGCCAGGGCAACTGGGGCTCAATGGACGACCCGAAGTCATTCGCCGCGATGCGTTATACCGAGGCCAAGCTGCGCCCGTATGCCGATGTGTTACTCGGTGAAGTGATGCAGGGCACCGTCGACTGGGTCCCGAATTTTGATGGCACGCTGGACGAACCCAAATTGTTACCGGCCCGTCTGCCAAACGTGTTGCTGAACGGCACCACCGGTATCGCCGTCGGTATGGCGACCGATATCCCCCCGCACAACCTGCGCGAGGTCGCCACCGCCTGTATCCGCCTGCTGGAAGAACCGAAGAGCACGATTCAGGAATTGTGCGAACACATCCAGGGCCCGGACTACCCTGTCGCCGCCGAGATCATCACCCCACGCTCCGAGATCATGCAGATGTACGAGACCGGCAATGGCTCGATCAAGATGCGTGCCGTGTGGGAGAAGGAAGAGGGGAATATCATCATCACCGCCTTGCCGTACCAGTGTTCCGGCAACCGCATCCTGGAGCAGATCGCTGCGCAGATGAACGCGAAGAAACTGCCGATGCTGGAAGACCTGCGCGACGAGTCCGATCATGAAAACCCGACCCGGCTGGTCTTGATCCCGCGCTCGAATCGCGTCGTGCCCGAGGAGCTGATGTCGCACCTGTTCGCCACGACGGATCTTGAGAAGAGCTACCGCGTCAACCTGAATATGATCGGTCTTGATGGTCGCCCGCAGGTAAAGAACCTGCGCGACATCCTGAAGGAATGGTTGCAGTACCGCACCGAGACCGTGCGTCGCCGTTTACAGTATCGCCTCGACAAGGTGGAGGCCGATATCCATCTGCTCGAAGGCCTGATGATCGCCTACCTGAATATCGACGAGGTGATCCGCATTATTCGCCAGGAAGACGAGCCGAAGCTGGAGTTGATGAAACGCTTCAAGCTGTCCGACCTGCAGGCCGAGGCGATCCTGAATCTGCGCCTGCGCAAACTGGCCAAGCTCGAAGAGATGCAAATCCGCGGTGAGCTGGACGAGTTGAGCGAAGAGCGCCAGACCCTGCAGCAGATCCTTGGCTCTGCCGCCCGCATGAAGACATTGATCAAGAAGGAAATTCTCGCCGATGCCGAGGCCTACGGTGACGCCCGTCGTTCCCCGCTGGTCAAACGCAGCGAGGCCAAGGCCATAGACGAGGCCGAGCTGGTCCCGACCGAGCCGATCACCGTTGTGCTGTCGCAGAAGGGTTGGGTGCGTGCCGCCAAGGGCCACGAGATCGACGCGGAGGCCCTGACCTACCGCGCCGGAGATGAACTCAAACAGGCCGCGAAGGGCAAGAGTAACCAGCTCGCCGTGTTCATTGATTCGACCGGCCGCTGCTATTCAATCCCCGCACATACCTTGCCCTCCGCACGCGGTAACGGCGAACCGATCGCCAGTCGTGTGACACCGCCGGACGGCGCCACCTTCGCCGGTGTGATGCTCGGTGAGGCTGACAGTTATTTCCTGGTCGCGAGTGACGCCGGTTATGGCTTCAAGGTGAAGTTTGAGGAATTACAAACACGCAATAAAAACGGCAAGGCCGTGCTCAGCGTGACCGACGGTGCCAACGTGATGATCCCCGCACCGATCTTCGACCCCGAAACCGACTTCATCGCCGCCGTCACCTCCATCGGCCGCATGCTGGTGATGGACATCAAGGAATTCCCGCTGCTCGGCAAGGGCAAGGGCCTGAAGATCATCCAGATCCCGCCGGACAAGTTGAAGTCACGTGAAGAATACATGACCGCGATCGCCAGCTTCAGCGAGGGTGATTCCTTATTATTACAATCCGGCAAACGTCACATCACACTGAAACCGGACGCCATCAACGACTACTACGGCCAACGCGGCTTGCGCGGCAACATGCTGCCCCAAGGCTTCCGTCAGATCAGCGCGATTACCGTGGTCAGGGAGCCGGTGAAGGAGTAGGGGACATGCCCGGAGATTGTATTGCCGTCAAATGGCAGAAGTATGAACTGGGGGCTTGATATTGGAAGTATCGACCCTGATATAAAATAACTGACTCGTATAGACAGTCGACATTGCGAGGTTGCGCAAGTTCAGGGTTCGTACCGGAACCGCCACAAGGTCAGGGTTCGTGCCGGGGCCGTGTAAGTCCATGGTTCGTCCCAAGGCCGCACAAGGTCAGGGTTCGTACTAGGCTCGCGCAAGTCCAGGGTTCGTCATTCCGGGGCCGCGTATGCGGACCCCGGAATCCAGTTAATAAACCCGCCCTTTGGGCGGTAATTTAATCAACTGGATTGACGGTATCGCAGGAAAGCCCCGGCCAACAACTGAAACCTTCCTGTTTATAACGGTCTAAAAAACGGCATTTGAATTTTTTGAGGAAAACCAACCCATGATGCGTATAGCACTGTTTATCGGTACCAACCTGGCCATAATGCTGGTCCTTGGCCTGGTGATGTCAATCTTTGGTATCGGCGATATACTGAACGAGTCCGGTACTGGACTGGATCTGACCGCACTACTGATCATGTCCGCGGTCGTTGGCATGACCGGTTCATTTATCTCGCTGGCGATGTCGAAGACGATGGCCATCCACGGCACCGGCGCGCGGGTCATCAAATCGCCCGCCAATCCGACCGAGGCCTGGCTGGTCGAGACCGTCGCCCGCCAGGCGAAAGCGGCCGGTATCGGCATGCCCGATGTCGCGATCTACGACTCGCCGGACATGAACGCATTTGCCACCGGCATGAACCGCAACAGCGCGCTCGTCGCCGTCAGCACCGGCTTGATGCAACAGATGGACCGCAACCAGGCCGAAGCTGTCCTCGCACATGAAGTCACCCACGTCGCCAGTGGCGACATGATCACCCTGTCGCTGATCCAGGGCGTGGTCAACACCTTCGTCTTCTTCCTGTCCCGCGTGATCGGACACATCATCGACCGCGCCGTATTCAAGGTCGAACGCGGTCATGGCCCTGCCTACTGGGTCACGGTGATGGTCGCCCAACTGGTGCTCGGCATCCTCGCCAGCGCAATCGTAATGTGGTTCAGCCGCTACCGCGAATTCAAGGCCGACGCCGGCAGCGCCCGACTGGCCGGTCCGCAAAAGATGATCTCTGCGCTCGAACGTTTAAAGGCCGGTGTCAAGGATCCGCATCTGCCGGATCAACTTGAAGCGTTCGGTATCGCCGGTGGTTTCAAGCGGGGCATGGGCAAGATGTTTATGAGCCATCCGCCGCTGGATGAGCGTATAGAGGCGTTAAGAAAGCTGGGATAACAAGGACCGCGCGGTGCGCGGGGTCACAAGACTGGATACTGGCGTACGCCAGTATGACGATAGTTAAGGTGCGTGCCAGGCTCGGGAGTATCAGACCTGGGATAATCCCCCCGCCGTCATGCTGGCGCACGCCAGCATCCAGTCGAACAATCGCCGCAGGCAACATTCACACGGTGTTATAACAAATCCTCATACAAATCCCGCCAGCCAGGATTCAGATCTTCAATCACTTCCAGCTTGAGTCGTCGCTTCCAGAACTTGATAGCTTTTTCACGTTCAATAGCGGAAACCATCGATTCGTGTAATTCGTACCACACCAATATGTCAGTAGCATATTTTTGAGAAAACCCACTTACCACTTTATTTTTATGTTGCCAGACACGTTTGCGCAGATCAGAGGTGACACCCACATATAAAGTGCCATTGCGCTGGTTTGTTAGGATATAAACACAGGGTTGCCGTTCCATAGCGGCTCTAATTATAACGACTGGATAAAGGATCGCGCAACGCGCGTGGTCACAAGACTGGATACTGGCGTACGCCAGTATGACGATAGTTAAGGTGCGTGCCACACTCGGGAGTATCAGACCTGGGATAATCCCCCCCGCCGTCATGCTGGCGCACGCCAGCATCCAGTGAAACAAGCGCCGCAGGCAACCTTAATCAGCTGGCTGTTTACTGATCCAGTGGCTGGACAATACGGGCCGACAATTTCCCCAGCAAATTCAACAGCGGTGTCAGGTCGGCGAGAAACTCGCCTTCGACCAACTTGATATGGGTTGCATCCGCGTGGAGCTGACCGAAGGTCGGGTCGATGGCTTGCCATTGACCATCAATCAAACTCTCCACCCAGGTATGGTAAAGAAAACCGGGATGCTGTTCGGAATACACCAGCCCGTTGACCACCCGCGTCGGGATGCCCAGTGCACGGGTGAACGAGGCGAACAGGAAGCTGTAACCCTGACACTCCGCCTTGCGTTGTTCCAGCACTTCAAGCGCGGAGAATACATCAACGACCTCGGGTTTGATGTTCGCACCGATCCAGTCGAGCAACAGTTTGATCCGTTCACTGTCCATTGTTACCGCTGGCAGGCCGGGGATGATCGACAGGGTGTCCGCAATGATCGGGTGTCCATGTGGTATCGGGATTGAACTGCCGAGATAACTTTTTTGCTGGTCAGGTTCCAGCGTCTTGGCCGGAACAGTGACGTTCTGAATGCGGCAACGCATCGCACCTTCCACCGGTGCACACTGCTGACGTGCATCCGCCTCCGGCAGCTCGATGCCGTTCAGGCCGATCAGATCGATCTCCAGCTGCTGCGTCTGACGCGGCGTGGCTATCGGCACATCGGCCCGCACCAGACTGTAGTCCAGCAGCGTCTCGTTCTTGTTCAGCGCGGCCTGGGCCAGATATTGTTTCGCCTCGGTTTCCGTCTCCAGCGCCGAGATAAACACACCGTTCAAACTCAACTCAAACACCGGCTCATTGTTCGCATTGATCCAGGTCGTGACCTGCTGACCATGCATGCGCGTATTGACCTTCCACGCCGGGCCTTCAAACAACTCGCTCTGCTCGTAGCCCTCGACCTTCTGGCTGACGACAGTGATACGTTGTGATTCCCCGTCATAGACGTCGTACTGGTACTTTGCCCCAATCTGCATGCCCTTGAAGCCCGGGACCAGATTGACCACGCTGGTTGGATACAACGGCGCCGCAAGCGGGTAGGTCTCGGTTGTACGCCCGGCGGCCGATTCGATGATCAGATCCAGGATGTTATTGCGCACCGCCCCGTACAGTTTCATCCGGTTACCGTCGAGGTCGTAGTCATAGGTAAAGCTGTTCAGCGTCAGATCCGGATTGACCCAGTCCTGCGACACCAGTTTCACCTGCTTGCTGAACGACAGAAAATTAAAACGCAGGGCGGCCTCGGAGCTGATCCGGAACGTCCCCGGTTTTTCCGGATCCTTATCTATCTGCATGTGACTGAATCCGATCTTGTTGCCATTAAAGACAATGCCGGTCCAGTATTGCCGGGTGGGTAATTCAGTCAGGGTAAAACGCGGCTGCTCCGGCGGTGGTCCCGCCTCCCTGAAATACGCCGCCGCACAGCCTTGCAGCAGGAGCGTACATGCGGCGATGAGGATCAGTTTCAGGTGGTACATAGGTCTACATCAAGATTAGGCGGGCATTATACATGAACGGGATAGTATTATTCGAGATGTCCTGCGGAGCTAGTTTCACTGGATGCTGGCGTCCGCCAGCATGACAGCGGGGGTGCTTACACGTCACAGAGGGGGTGGTTACACGTCACAGCGGGGGTGGTTACACGTCACGGCGGGGGTGGTTACACGTCACGGCGGGGTTAGGTTACACGTCACAGCGGGGGTAGTTAATCGTCACGGCGGGGGTGGGTTACTCGTCATACTGGCGAACGCCAGTATCCAGTCATTAATCACTCCTGCCACCGCACATTCTATAAGCTGCCGACCGATAGCCCACGGCACTTGTTTCAAATGTCCTGCGGTGCCAGTTTGACTGGATGCTGGCGTTCGCCAGCATGACAGAGGGGGTAGCTTACTCGTCACGTCGGGGTTAGGTTACACGTCACGTCGGGGTTAGGTTACACGTCACGGCGGGGGTGGGTTACACGTCACGTCGAGGGTAGGTTACTCGTCATACTGGCGAACGCCAGTATCCAGTCATTAATCACTCCCGCCGCCGCACATTCTATAATCCGCAGACAAAAAAAAGCGGGTGGCACCATCGGTACCACCCGCCCGGACTACGGATAAAGATTACTGGATTACAAAATCAACCCGGCGATTCTGGGCACGGCCTTCGTCGGTGTCATTGCTGGCCACCGGCGAACCTTCACCACGACCGGCCGAAGACATACGGCTGGATGCGATACCATTGCGGGTCAGGAAGTTCACAACGGAGTCCGCACGGCGCTGGGACAGCGACATATTGTACTCATCCGAACCGCGGCTGTCGGTATGGCCTTCAATCATCACCTTGATCTCGGCATTGGCCTTCAACATCTCGACGGCCTCGTTCAGCTTCGTTGTCGCACCACTGGTCAACTCGGCGCTGTCATAGGCGAAGTTGACGCCTTCCAGGCTGAATATCACATGGCAACCTTCGGCATTGACCTTCTGGCCACGCGGGGTATTCGGGCACTTGTCTGCACCATCGAGCACACCGTCACCATCAGAATCCAGCGGGCAACCCGAGGCATTTACCGGTGTACCACGCGGCGTACCAGGGCACTGGTCCTTGTCGTCGGTCACACCATCACCGTCGGAATCCAGCGGGCAACCAGCGGCATCCACACGCGTACCACGCGGGGTACCCGGGCAGTTGTCGCGGTCATCATTCACACCGTCACCGTCTGCATCACCAACGGTCCTCTCAGCTACCTTTTCTGCCTTTTCCGGGCACAGGAGGTAACCCATCAGCGCACCCACCGCCGCACCACCAATTACCGCGACCTCATCCTTCTTGGCTATCCGACCGAGACCCGCACCTGCACCGGTCATGGTCAACAGACATAAACCTTCTTTGGTCAGCAGAGGTCTGCTGCCATCCGGCGTGGTCGCACAGCCGGACAGGAAGGCGGTGGTACAGATTAAAGCGATTAGGGGATATTTTTTGATCATTGCTTGCTCCTTGTTAAAATATGTATTCATAAACTATAGACGAACAGGATGACAGTTACGTTAACTAAAAACGAAAATGGGACATTATCCGCAATTAAAACAGGGATATACATAACCATCCGTCTGCTATCGCACACAACCCGGGGCCACCGCGCGATACCACACCCCTCGTCATACTGGCGCACGCCAGTATCCAATCAAAATAACCCGCGCATTGCGCGGACCGTATGTCCTGCGGGGTTTGTTTCACTGGATGCTGGCGTACGCCAGCATGACGACGTTGGGTCCCTGAAGGCCTGCTCATCCGGGGTGATCGCGCGATACCACACTCCTCGTCATACTGGCGCACGCCAGTATCCAGTCGAACAACCCGCCGTCAGGCGACCTTTTATAACAATCCACCCGCCACAGAATTGAACCTCCCAGACGGAACTGCTATGTTCCCCTCATCAATAATCAACGAGCCCGATGCCATGTTTGCCCGAATCCTGCCGATTTGTCTGCTCCTGATAACACTGACCGCCTGCGCCACCGGTGGGCAACCCCAGCCCATCGCCGCCACACCGCAACCCACACAGGCCAGCACAGAACAACCGAGCCAGCATGCACAGCCATCAAGTCCAACCGCACCACAACCCGGACTGGCCAGCGCCGATCACCCCCCCGCCTGGCGTATCTGCTATTTCCGCACCACGTGGCCGGAGGGCGAGGCGCCCAACTGGGCGGTTGATCTGTTGGTCGCCCACCGGATCCTCGGCCCGGTCGTGGCCGAATACGGCAAACAAATTCAGAGCTGGCGTTTCCATCGCCGCGCCGCACGCGATGAAGCCGGGCACCACCTGCGCTTCCTGTTTTACAGTGACTCGAATACCGCCGCCCAGGTCATCAACCTGATCCAGCAGGACACCACCCGCGCCCAATTACTCGACAAACACATCCTGCAATCGGTCAATTGCCTGGACCCGAACGACATGAGCATGGCCAGCATCGGCGCGACCAGCGACCCCGCCTGGCCGGAGACGATCCAGAACCACTGGCCCGCCTACATCATGGGTATCAGCCAGATGTGGCTCGGCCTGATCGACGACGCCATCAAACAGGTCGGTCCACCCGCCAGCGACCCTGACACCCTGCTCGAACAATACAAAAAGGCCGACGAGATCGTCACCACCCTCTGGCACGTCGAAGGCGAACACGCCTTCCTCCACCACCTGAACGGCATCTTCGGCTACCAGCCTATACACATTAATTTCTAGGACGCAGGCCCGACGCTTCGACTTCGCCCAGGGCACACCCCGAATCCAAGGGGGGATGTCAATTGCATTCTTCACACCTTGTTTATTCGTAGCCAATTGGCTACAATTTATCCATGTACCGTATACGGAAATACAGGCATACCAACGGAATGGTGCCATTCGATGAATGGTTCAACACCATTAAAGACATTACAACTAAAGCCAGATTGCTCAAGCGTCTGGACAAGGTACATCTCGGAAATCTGGGAGACTGGGCTGCTGTTGGTGATGGGGTATGTGAGTTGCGAGAACATTTTAACCAGGGTTTGCGTATTTACTACGGAATAGAGGAACAGACAGTCATATTACTGCTTTGTGGCGGCAATAAGTCGACACAGACCAGAGACATCAGCAAGGCAAAGCAATATTGGCAGGAATACAAGCATGCGCGCAATCGATTACAAAACCAGTGATTACCTGGCATCAGCAGCAGATATCGCTGCCTATCTGAATGAAGTTCTGGAAGATGATGACCCGAAACTGCTGATGCTGGCGCTAAGAAATGTGGCTGACGCACGTGGCGGTGTTGCCGCCTTGGCAGAGCAGACCGGCCTGAACCGGGAAAGTCTTTATAAAACCCTGTCTGGTAACCGAAACCCGGGTATAGAAACGATCAACCTGATCCTGCACGCCTACAAATTACGCCTTTCAGTCACCACAACATAACCCCCCGTCATTATTACATCTAACAGTGCCCACAACATAACACCCAGTCATACTGGCGCACGCCAGTATCCAGTAAAACAACCCACGCCCCCGGGGCGTCCCTCCCGCATTCCCAGCACCCCGTCATTAAATGTGCCGTCATACTGGCGCACGCCAGTATCCAGTAAAAACATCCCGCCCCCCCAGGGCGTCCCTATCTCCCCACCCATTGTGACAATAATGTGAATCTTCCCCTCCAACCACCCCCACAACCCCATTCCCCCCTTGATCCCCTATAAATAAAGACTATTCTGAACAAATTAACAATAAGCCCTAAACCAGAATAACAATAAAAAAACCATGCAAATCGCCCAACACCCAATCCCCCGTACCTGCGACGAAGCCGAGATCTACAACACCCTGTTCAACTTCACCGGCAAACAGGTGCTCGAACTCGGCTGCGGCGCCGCCGCACTGACCCGCCTGATCGCCGAGGCAAACCCGAGCTGCCACATCGACGCACTCGAGGTCGACAAGATCCAGCACGCCAAAAACCTGCAAATCACCGACCTGCCCAACGTCACCTTCAACGAGGGCGGGGCACAGCAGATCCCGGCGACAGACCAGCGCTACGACATCGTGTTCATGTTCAAATCACTGCACCACGTCCCGCTCGACCAGATGGACCAGGCCCTGCTCGAGATCAAACGCGTACTCAAACCCGGCGGCATCGCCTACATCTCCGAGCCCATCTACGCCGGCGACTTCAACGACATGATGAGCATCTTCCACGACGAGAAGATCGTCCGCGAACACGCCTTCGCCGCCGTCAAACGCGCCGTCGACAACCAGCTGTTCACCCTGAAAGACGAAATCTTCTTCAACACCGAACGCAAGTTCAACAGCTTCGCCCAGTTCGAGGCCAGGATCATCGGCGTCACCTTCGTCGAACACCATCTCGACGAAGCAACCCTGAAACGAATCAAACAGAAGTACGACAACAGCGCAAAACCGGACGGCAGCGCGCGGTATGAAACACCCATGCGCGTGGATGTGTTGGTGAAATGAGGGCAATAACTCTACACCATCCCATCATCCCCCCCCACCGCCCCCCCAGCCGTCATCCCGGGTCCGCGCATGCGGGCAATCACCCCAATCGTCATTCCGGGTCCGCGTATGCGGACCCCGGAATCCAGTCAAATAACACCGCTGAAAAGCGGTCTAAACAAACCCCATGACCCCCCACTGCCCCTTCTGCGAAATCGACCCCGCCAGAATCCTCTACGGCGATGAACACTGCTTCACCGCACGCGACGGCTTCCCAGTATCCAAAGGCCACACCCTAATCATCACCCGCCGCCACATCGGTTCATTCTTCGACACAACGACTGCCGAAAAAAGCGCCATACTCCGCGCACTGGAACAAACCAAAACACAGCTTGCCCGCGAATACTCCCCGGCAGCCTGGAACATCGGCATCAACGACGGCCCCGCCGCCGGCCAGACCGTCCCGCATATGCATATCCATGTAATCCCGCGCTACCCGGGAGACGTGCCAGATCCAAGGGGCGGTATCCGCTGGGTCCTTCCGGAGAAGGCGGCTTACTGGAAGCCCGGACCATGAGCCTGCAATATTATAGGGAGGATGAATACAAGCGTTTAAAAACGACGTCATTCCGGGGCCGCGTATGCGGAACCCAACCTTAGCGTCATTCCCGCGCAGGCGGGAATCCAGTAGATAATATAAAAAATGGCTCGCCGAAGAAAAAAAAGCGGAGGGCTAGCAGAGGGCATCTTTGCCCTTATATTAATAACATTAGGATTATCCATGCTCGGAAGCCATTCATCAGGCAAGGCGTTATTGCCTTTTGTAGTTTGGCTAATAGCTATCATTGTAGTCATTGCATTACTCAAAATTGTAATCAGAACATTGAATCCAGCCGGTCGCACTGGGTTCATAAGGGGTATATCAAACAACATTTATTTGAAACCAGACTTGAAAATCAGTGATGGTTATTCTGGCCGAGAATCATCCGCTGTCTGGTCACTGGAACTGTTAAAGTCACTTGAGTGGAAACAATTTGAAGACGTTGTTGCTGAATATTTTCGGTTACGTGGTTACAAAGCAGAGACAACCGATTTGGGAAAAGATGGTGGTGTAGATGTAATCATCTATGGAAAGGAATCTGGGCAGGTAGTCAGTGTCGTACAATGCAAGGCATGGGGTAATGCAAAAGTAGGTGTAAAACAGGTCAGGGAGTTACTCGGCGCGGTCGTTGCCCATAAAGCAAAGCAAGGAATATTTATCACCACATCAGAGTTCACGATTGATGCCACGGAATTCGGCAAAGAAAATGAGATTGTATTGATTAATGGCATTGGATTTTTAAAAGAAATTAATGATCTGGATATATCATCAACCAATAAGTTACTAAAAAAGGCCACGCAGGGTGAGTACTGGATTCCCACCTGTCCACAATGTGGCATAAAAATGGTGGAAAGGACAAACAGTCATAATGGGGATGTTTTCTGGGGATGTACCAGATTTCCCGCCTGCAAACGGATACTAAATGTAAGAATTAGTTAGAGAGGACGAAGTGGACAGCATCATGATCGAAAGGGGCTGTATCATGCGTGGCGATGATGGTTGGCAATTAACGGATAAAGGGAAGCATACAGGCGGTGAATACGATGCAATATTCAACGGGTTCAGGCAGGTAGAGGAAGTTATGTCTTCATCTGAATCTCTATAATGGCTATCTATCAGATCAATGAACAGGGGCTGGAACCGGTGGCTATTACCACCTTCTCAGCCAGCGGAATCCGCGAACGGAAAGATCTACAACGTTTGCTGAGGGATCAAATTGAAGTCATCTCACCGGATACCCTAGTTATTGCCGAGGAATTCGGAGAATGGGAAGACAGCCGCCGCCGTATCGACCTGTTGGGCATCGACAAGCAGGCCAATCTGGTGATTATAGAACTAAAGCGCACCGAAGACGGGGGACATATGGAGCTTCAGGCCATACGTTATGCCGCCATGATTTCAGCGCTTACCTTTGCTGCAGTTATAAATATTTATGGTCGTCACCTTGCCGGGCTGGGACGTGATGATGATCCAGAGGCTGCCTTACTGGAATTCCTGGAGTGGGATGAGGCAATGGAAGATGAATTTGCCCAGGAAGTACGGATCGTGCTGGCTTCAGCCGAATTTTCCAGGGAACTCACGACATCCGTGATCTGGCTAAATAGTAATGGACTGGATATCCGCTGTATCAGGCTCAGGCCTTACCGGTATGAAGGACGGATTTTGCTGGATGTGCAGCAGGTGATTCCACTGCCGGAAGCCGAAGAATACCAGGTCAGTATTCGTAATAAAGCCCTTACAGAAAAGCAATCACGGCAGCAAAATCGGGATTACACAAAATTCAATGTAACTCTCGGGGATACAAGACTGGAAAAACTGCCCAAGCGCCGCGCAATATTTTCTATGGTTAAGTATTTGTGTGAAAACGGAGTAAATCCTGATGCCATATCCATCATTCTTCCATGGAAGGCCAATATGTTTCGTTCCGCCACGGGAAAGCTTAATTACTTGTCGATGGAAAGAGCGCTGGCAGAACAATTAAAGGTAGAGGGAAAAACCACAGGTCCACTGCGTTATTTTATTTATGACGACGAGCTGATCTTCGCCAATAACAAAACTTACGCTTTCCACAAAATGTGGGGAACGCGCACCCAGGAGGCGATGGAAATTCTGGTAGAAAACTTCCCGGATAAAAATATCCGTTTCGAGCGTTACTGAGGGCGGACTTCGAGTCAGTTGAAAAATCAAAAGCTGGTGAATAGATGGTTTATTCTTTGAACATACATATGGGAGAGTAGCGCGGGGTAAAATATTGATGCTGGAAATGTGTTTCTCATGTGATGGAACATGATTGCAAAATATATATGGCAGTTTGAGCTCAATGCATTTGGAGGGGGGGATATGAAATGGTTTTTCCAGGCACTGTTGCCTGGTCAGGTTGAAACAGATGTGACTCAACGGGATCAATTCAGTAATGATGAAGTTGACTTGGCTGAAACTATTGTCAGGGAGGCGATCCAGAATTCCCTGGATGCAGCTGTTGATGAGCCTGCAAACATCAGGGTAAGCTTTCGCTGGTTGAATAAATCGCATGGTTTGTTACCAGAATTCATGAAAAATATACTGGATGGTCAGCTTCCACATGCGAAAAAAGCTGGTTTAATTATTGAGGAAATTGATTTCAATAACCCAACCGCGCTGATTATTGAAGATTTTGGTACCAGAGGTTTAACGGGTGCACTTACGACCAAAGATGATGACAACTTTAGTGATTTCTGGCGTCGACATGGGAAATCACACAAGACCGGCAAGCATCGTGGAAGGTGGGGGTTGGGTAAACTTGTTTATTCTATAACAAGTCGTGTGGGTGTATTTTTTGGTGCGACTGTCAGACTAGGAGATACTGGTATTTATATTATGGGCCAAACCGTATTAAATCTGAGGACCATTGATAATAAGGTCTATCCACCACATGCATTCTTTTCTGATATACAAAACCAGGGTGATTTATACCGTGAATTACCTGTCCCACTTATAGACCAGGGCTTGGTGGGCCATTTTATAACCCAGTTTTCTCTGAATCGTGTTGGAAATCCCGGATTGTCAGTCATAATTCCTTTTCCGAATCTGGAATTTAATTCAGATGTCATGATACCCGTTGCAATTATTAACTATTTTTATCCAGTAATAACCGGGCAACTGATTCTCCATTTTGATAATGTAGAAATTAATAGTAGTAACATACGTAGCCTCGCACACCGTTATGCAAAAAAAAATATCACGGATATTGATGAGTTATTTGACTTTATAGAAGAGATATTTATCGCGGAAAAAAAACAGCATTATGCAATAAGTCCTGACTGGCTGAAAGATGGCAAGCTTGGGGAGAACGACTTCAATCCGGATGATCTGGAAGTAATACGCAAGGAATTCGCTGAAGGAAAACTGGTGGGAATAACACTGCCGGTTTCTATTAAGACAAAGGATAAGCAGATCAAGAACACATCTTTTTCAGTTTACCTGAAACGACCCGAAAATCTCGTTAAAGGGGTCGACTTATATGTGCGAGGTGGATTGACCTTGCCAGGAGAATCAAAGTTCCGTGATCGAAAATCACTTGGGGCAATGATTGCCGAAGATGAGGCAATATGCTCCTTTCTTGGTGATGCCGAGAATGCGGCGCATACACATTGGAGCACTACTGCAGAAAAGCTCAGAAAAAACTACATCGCACCGCAGCCAATCGTAAAAAGCATAAAAAATTCAATTTTGGATTTATATGATTTACTCGCGGGTATTTCAGAGGAAGTAGATGAAGAGGCACTTTCATCCTTTTTCTGGATGCAAGAGCCAGAAGATACAGGTAGAGGTAAAAGAACTAAAAAGCCACGCGTAGTTATTCCACCGACTCTCGTCCCGCGTGTTCGGGATTTTTCAATCAGTCAAATTATGGGTGGATTTACAGTATCCACAACTGGCCAGACTACCGCCGACAGGTTTCCTCAGACGATTCAAATTGACATGGCTTACGATACTGCCAGTGGTAACCCGTTCAAAAAATACAGTGAGTATGATTTTACCGTCGGTGCAAATGGGGGCGTTGAGATCGCTCTGACAAAAGACAAAGGCAGAATAGTCAGCAGAAAGGAAAACAGGTTGCAAATTGAAGTAACTGGTATTCCATTCAGGCTCAATGTCTCAGGTTTTGATGTAAACAGGGATCTCAAGGTCAGACTAGAGAAGGTAAACTGATATGCAAAGAAATATAAATCATACAGGCCGAAGAAGATTGACCAGTTCAGAAGTCCAGATTCGTCTGCAAAATGATGGAAAAGATGTGCCAGTATTTGATGTAGAGTTTAGCCTGGATAAAAGTGGCCTAAACGACAAGGCATCTATCTACGTCGAGGCATACCAAAGAAATACCCTGCAACGATTTCATTTTGGAACAATTGCTCATATTTGCAAACCTGAAAATAGAAAGTTAGAAAAGATCGATCTATCAGGCCCAGTACTGTTTCGTGTTCATATTGTTGATGAATCACAATATTTGGGCAGGCTCATAGCCAGCATTGATAGATTGCCACCAAAAACCGGAGATGACGAAGAGCAAAAATCCAGCTTGCTGGTAGTCAGGGCACGGCCTATGAATAACGAGACCTGGAAGGTCGTATTTGACACGGGAGGCAAACCTGAACTATGTATCAATAGCCGTATTCCTGACGCTATCGGACAGATCAAGAATAATCCACTTTTCCAGACTCTGATATTCCCGGCAGCACTCAGGCAGGTTCTGATGTATTACATATGGGACAATAATATTGAAGAGGGTAGCATTGCAGAAGAATGGATTAATTTTGCAGAAAAGCTTGCGCGAGAGAAACCTGAAGAAAATGACACAAATGAATTGATGATTTGGATTGATGATGTCGTCCAGAGATTTTCTGAAAGATTCGAGTTATGTGAAATGTTGTTGTTGAAGATCGAGGAGTCCTGACATGACTTTCAGGAAGCTTAACAGAGAAGGTCTGGCTCAGTTTGAGCAATATATTGAATCTGTTCGTAATGGGAGTAACCAGCATATACCAAACTGGCTTCTTGATGACCCACTAACATCAGAAGAACCTGCACATAAGTTCGTGCTTGAAATTGCCGAGTTCACAAATCGTTATCACCTTGGAGTGTATATGGTCGAAAAATTTCGCCATATCAATATGCAGGAATATTATGGTGATTCTGGATTTTGGAGCGCACTTGCATTGTTTTGGTTCGATCAGTTATGTCCTGTGCAGACGGATGGCAGTCGCAAAGCGGGCATGATATACAACTATATATTAAGTAAGGACTACAAACATAGACCGCGCCACGCAATATTTACTACCTGGCAGCTAGTAGATTTATTTGGTGATGATGCCAGATTTTTACTTTGCAGAGAAATGTCAGTTCGAGGTGAACTTATTGAGCAAATGATGTCCAGGCAATATTACCTTGGATGTGAAGGCGTGATGAGAGCAGCAAGTAAGCTTTACTACGATACTGAACGGCAAACCTATAAAAAGGGTTCTGCAGCACGTTCTAGCGCTGGTTGCGTATATAGATTTGTAATCTGGTTGCAACAACTGGAGCTAACTTATGATTTATTTTCTTTAAAAGAGGAAGATATTTTTGAAATCCTCCCGAAAGAATTTGATCGATTCAGGTAAAGATATTGCAAAGTTATGGATAAAAAAAAATCTATTTATGATTCTCATGCTGGCAAGAGCTTGGCACTATCGGGGTTATTACAGATATTTAATGAACATGGTGTTAGACGAGTAATATATAAAGTCTTGTCGCCAAATGATAATAGTAAAAACCAGCCGTACATGGCAGGCCATCTGACAGAATTGGGTTTTCTACCTACAGGCTCAATCTCTGAAACACAAACCAGATCTCTGAAGACAAACGATCCAAAAAGAAAGGTTAAATTCACTGCAATACTCAATTTTTACTGGATTTCATACGATGGGCAAAAGTATGCCGCACCTAATGCAAAGCTGATTTATTATCCACAATATCCTGAGGTACGCTTGTCCGGATTTCTGGCTGGAACAGATTTTGACATGGGTGGCTGGATGGACCCTGCAAAATATGGCCGCATGGAAGGAAGGACACTTTTGTTTGGCATTACTGACTCAGGGGAAATATATGCATGGTTAGCATTACCTGACTCTCATATATCACGTGAGTTAATAAACCTTAAAGCGATAGCATTAACAGGCGTATTTCGTGAAATACCGTTACAGAATACCATCAAGAGCGAAAATCCCAGGGTAGAGTTATTGGCCGAATTGAAACGGATATACCTGAAAGGCTGGATCCCTAGCAAGCGCCTTGAAGGGGATGGACGTATAAAGGAATATTCTGCTCCTAACGGTGGGGGATACACGCTCGAAGCTGAATTGGGAGTGATCCCAAATGGATTTGCCGAGCCTGATTTTCTTGGATGGGAAGTAAAACAGTTTCATGTCGAGAAATTTCACCTTATCAATAGCAAACCTTTAACAGTAATGACGCCAGAACCAGACGGAGGATATTACGTAGAGCGAGGAGTTGAAGCATTTATAAGACGATATGGATATGCTGATACAAAAGGGAGGGATAATCGTTACAATTTTAATGGTATTCATAAATTTGGTGTATTCACGGAGAAAACCGGGTTAACACTGATTACAGTTGGGTATGATTCCGAGACGTCAGTTATCTCGGATGCAGCAGGCTATATTGCACTTGTGTCAGATAACGACGAAATTGCCCTTTCATGGTCATTTACAAAGATTATGGACCACTGGAAACGCAAGCATGCAAAGGCAGTATATGTGCCCTCTATCTCCAATATAGTCAATACACAGAAGTTGTATCACTATGGAAAGAACGTGAGATTATTTGAAGGTACAAATATGACGCTGTTACTCAGAGCATTGAATAAAGGTAATATTTATTATGATCCAGGCATTAAAATGGAAAATTCCCACTCAAGACCTGTCACAAAAAGACGCAGCCAATTCCGGATTAAATCAGAATTATTAGCTAATCTGTATCATAAATATGATCAAATTGATGTTATGGATACTTGCTAACATGTAGCTTTCATCAATAATTAATTCAGTTGCAATAGGGACAAAAAGAGGAAATAATTACCGCAAATATTCCCTCTATGGAAGGACCCAGAAAATGGATTCGAAAGTTAATTCGCGTGAGCTACTCTCTCAGGCACTTAATCGATACACACAAGCTGAAGTTGCCAGAAAACTTAAAGTCACTCCTCGGACAATCAGAAACTGGGTTAACGAGGAAGGCCCTCCGGAATACCGCTCCCAACAATTACATTTACTATTACATACCAATCTCCCACCAAAAAGCGATGCAGACTTTACGTTTATTGATCTTTTTGCGGGAATTGGTGGCATAAGGTTGGCCTTTCAGAAGGCAGGAGGTCATTGCGTTTTTACAAGTGAGTGGAATAAATATGCTGTCATGACCTACAGTGATAACTTTACTATAGATCATGAGATTGCTGGAGATGTTACCAAGATAAACGAGGATGATATCCCGGACCACGATGTTTTGCTGGCAGGCTTTCCCTGTCAGCCATTTTCAATTGCTGGTGTTTCAAAGAAAAATGCTCTTGGTCGTCAACACGGATTTCTGGATGAAACACAAGGCACTCTATTCTTTGATGTTGCCAGGATTATCAAGGCAAAAAGACCGAAGGCAATCTTGCTGGAAAATGTCAAAAACCTGATGAGTCATGACAAAGGTAGAACATTTGCCATAATCAAAAATACACTTGAGCAGGATTTGGGATATAAAATATTTCCCAGAGTAATCGATGCCAAGGGATTTGTGCCGCAACATCGTGAAAGGATTTATATAGTGGGATTTCGTGATGATGTTCCATTTTCATGGGAGGCATTTGAGTCAAGAAGACCATCACAAATGAACATGGGTAATATTTTGCATCCGCAAAATGGAAGTGAAAAACCAGAGAAAGATTATACACTGGGTTCTAAAGCCAAGGTGCATGATAAATATATTCTCAGTGATAAACTCTGGAAGTACCTGTATGACTATGCAGCCAAACATAAGGCAAAGGGTAATGGATTTGGTTATGGGATGGTGAAAAAAAACAGTATATCCCGGACCCTCTCGGCCAGATACTACAAGGACGGATCAGAAATTCTGGTTTTTAGAAGCAATGCAAATCCGCGTCGTCTTACCCCGCGAGAATGCGCCAGGTTAATGGGGTATCCCGATACGTTTAAAATTCCTGTATCAGATACGCAGGCATATAAACAATTTGGTAATTCAGTTGTAGTCCCGGTAGTTGAAGCGGTAGCTAAAGTTATGAAGCCACATATTATGGCACTCAAGGAAGAAGAGGAAAATAAAGTACATCAATATGCCCTGATGAGTGCGTGACAGACATAGTCAATAAAGAAACCCGCAGTCGGATGATGTCCGGCATCAAGGGTGAGAATACGAAGCCAGAGCAGTTAATCCGTGATGAGCTCTCTAAAAAAGGATTTCGATTCATACTTAATGATAGAACCCTTCCCGGCAAACCGGATATCGTACTGCGAGAATATCATGCTGTAATTTTTGTACAAGGATGTTTCTGGCATGGACATAATTGTCACTTGTTCAAATGGCCATCTACTCGCCCCGAATTCTGGAAGTCAAAAATCATCAGGAATCAAGAAGTCGATATGCAGAGTCATAAACAACTCAAGGCTGATGGCTGGTACATCCTTGACGTTTGGGAGTGTGTATTAAAAGGTAAGAGCAGAAAGCCGATTGATAAAGTGATGCTTTCAATAGAACACTGGATATTATTCGAGAAACGTAATAAAACCATTCGCGGTAAATGAAACAATTTAAATTACGATTTACTGGATTCCCGCCTTCGCGGGAATGACGGATCAGTTGTCGGGATCGACTAATTCCGATTGGAGGGTGGGTGACAAATATGAATAAATTCTACATCCCAATAAACGGCCCTCTCTCATGGAAAGCGCTTCTGGCTGATCCCGAGAAGCAATGGCGCAAGGGATACTCCGCCCGTACATTGGCCTGTTGCTGGGAAGAGGCGCAGGGGTTTCCGATATCAGTTGTTGATGTGTTCCATTCCTCCCGGTTTGAATTATTCCATGCAGTAGAATTTGTGCTCGGGATTCCGGAGCACAAGGTCGCCTTGCCCGGCAAGGGATATGATTCCCAGAATGATCTGTTTGTCCTGGCAAAATCTGGAGGTGAGCTCGTTTCGATCGCGGTTGAGGGGAAGGTGTCGGAGCCGTTCAGTAACGAGACGGTAGAGGAATGGTTGAAGGGTGGATCACAGAACAAGCAGGCAAGGGTGCAGGGGCTGGCAGGGATTATCGGTTTGTCTGTCAGTGACATTTTGCCGATTCGGTATCAGTTGATACACCGGACGGCGTCTGCGTTGCTGGAGGCGGAGCGGTTTTGTGCATCGCATGCGATGATGCTGGTGCATTCGTTTAGTCAGACGCATGCGTGGTTTGAGGATTATGCGGCTTTTGTGGGTTTGTATGGGCAGAAGGCGGAGGTGGATACGTTGGTTTATGCCGGTGAGGTTGGGGGGAGGCATTTGTATCTGGGGTGGGTTGTGGGGGAGGGGGAGTTTCTGGAGAGGTGATAATGAATCGCTTTCTGCGATGATTTGATTGACTGGATACTGGCGTTCGCCAGTATGACGGGGCTTTAAGTGTGTAAAAAATCATTTCTGTAAATATAACAAATATGTTATATTGCCGCTATGTCATGGACGATAGATTACCCTTATGTGGATGTGGAAGACTTCATTCTGAAGTTACCAGCAGGCTTGAGTGCACGATATTTTCATTTGACCGATTTGATACTCGAATTTGGACCAAACCTTGGAATGCCGCATACGCAGTCTCTGTCTGAAGGGCTTTTCGAATTACGTATCAAGGGTAAAGAAGGGATTGCCAGGGTGTTCTTTTGTAGCAAGGTTGGTCGTCGTGTCGTTATGCTTCACGGATTTGTGAAGAAAACTCAAAAGATACCCGTTAAAGAATTAACTAAGGCCAGGCGCCGCTTATCAGAGATCAGAAAAAATGAAACACAATGAATTGAAGAAAAAGGCGCTTTCAAAACCAAAAGTTGCGGCAGCCTATGAGCTTATGCAGCCAGAATTTGATTTATTGAGGCAGATGCTCAACGCACGGCAAAAGGCTGGTCTTACCCAGGCGGATGTCGCAGATCGTATGGGTACGAAACCCCCGGCAATCACGAGGCTTGAATCATCCCTGGGCAGTGGTAAACATTCCCCTTCATTGGCAACGCTGCAAAAGTATGCACAAGCGGTCGGCTGTGAACTACAGGTCAATTTTGTCAGTGCGCAGGGTGTTCGTGATCGAAGGTGAATGTGATTCCATCCATAGATCTCGTCTTACCATCACAACCTAAATGCTAACATTACATTGCAACTTACTATTAATAAGGCTATATATATATTGCCATACAGTATTATATAGGCTATATATATATGGCGATAATATTATTTAATAGCAATATATATATGGTAATAATTCTATGGTTAAGCAGCTGATTCGTGATCAATACCGATCGAAAGTAGAACAACTTATTGATTTTAATGTAATTCGTCCTAAAGAAGGCTGGATACGCAGTTTACGTAAGGCCCTGGGCATGAGTAGCCCGCAATTGGCGAAGCGTTTGAATATCAGCCGCTCGCAGGTCTCGCAGATAGAGCGTATGGAGGTAGAGGATCGCATTACCCTGAAACAGCTTCGGCGCGTGGCAGACAGCCTGGGTTGTGATCTGGTTTATGCACTGGTCCCGCGTAAATCCGTGGACGACATGGTGCGTGAGCAGGCACGGTTGAAGGCGCAGCAACTGGTGAGCAAAACTGATGTGCAGATGCGGCTGGAGAGACAACAGTTGTCCAGGGAGAAGCTGGAGGACCAGATCCGGTTTGAAATCGAACGGCTAACGCGGGAGATGCCCCGTGACTTATGGGAGGACTGAGATAAGGTAATGGAATACCCGGAAGGTGCAACGCCGCTGGATCCTGATGAAATGGAAGGGTTGAAATATCCGCATATTCAAACCCGCGAAGAGCTGGATCAGCTGGAACAACAGAACATACAGGAAGGTTTCATCTGGCTGTCGCGTCAGCGCAAGTACAAGGATTTTCTCAGCGAGGCGTTTCTGCTGGAATTGCATAAACGTTTGTTCGGATCGGTCTGGTCATGGGCAGGGAGTTTCCGGCGAACAGACAAGAATATCGGGATTGATCGTTTGTTGATTGGAAGTGAGCTACGAACCTTGCTTGATGATGCAAGGTATTGGGTGAAACATGGCACGTACAACAGGGAAGAATTTGCTGCCAGGTTCCACCATCGACTGGTGAAGATTCACCCGTTCCCGAATGGGAACGGCCGTTTTTCCCGTATTATGACCGATGTGATATTGGAAAAGGTATTGAACAAACGGCCGATAGACTGGGGTACGCATAAACTGGATGATGCGGGCGAACATCGACAGACTTATATCCGGGCATTACAGGCGGCGGATAATAATGATTATGGTCCGTTGATTAAATTTGTATCGAAAACAGAAGAGGAGCAGACAAGAATTTCCCTCCTATGAATGTGAATTATTTAATTACTGATGATTCTCCACTGCACTAAAAAACTCGCCGCCAAACTACCCGGCGTTTCCGCCCGTGCGGAAGCGGAAACCAGTCCGCTCGGAAGCTGGCATGCCCATATCTATATTATTGACCGACATAATTGCCTGTTGTTTTGTCATGATGAAACCCGTTATACCCTGTTCATGCCGGGGCTGCGCAAACCGCATTTTGCTGAGCTGGGCCGATTGTTTCGTGTGTTGTTTACGGCGTCACTTGCCTGTATGGAAGTGCCGGATGTGCAGATTCGCAAGGCAGAACTGGTATTGGGTCCGATGGTCTATGATTCCAGTACTGATCGTTCGGTGGTGGGTACCCTGACCCAGATGAGTTATATGCTGGATGCACGGGTTTATGATGTAGCGAATGTGATGCAGCTGGATCCCTTGTCAGTGTCTCGCTGGTTATGTCATACCCCGGTGCGGGTGCGGGATAATCGGAAATTCTGGTGGCCGGATCGGGAAATGGCAAAACGGATAATGGCATTATAGGGAGCAACATCTGCTTTCCATGGCATATGCATATTTTTGGAAAATAACGAAACAGGCGTGGTTGCTCCGGTATACCGTTGCCGATGAAGGAGCTGGAGGAGGAGAACCCGCAGATGGATGTTATGCACGATGCATTGTCTGATGGTTACCCAATCAGAAATTAAAACTGGCAGCTTAACCCACTACTCTATGAATGCCATCATTAATGTGGGGATTACTCTTTGATAGACATAGCCCCTCTTGCTGTGCTACGTTCTGGACATGATGTGATTAAGATTTTAATAATTCTTAAACTGTCAATGGGGGGAATGGGGAAATGTTAACGAAGATAACAATTCGTTGTGTACAGTATTATCGTATTTTTTTCGCTGTAATATCTTTTGGATTGTTGTTCCCGGCCTCTGTCTCGGCCCAGGTGCTCGAAGAGATCGTGGTGACTGCCCAGCGGCGCGAGCAGTCACTGCAGGAAGTACCTGTTTCGATTGAAACCTTCAGCGGTGATATGATCGCCAAGCAGGGCTTCCGTTCTATGGAGGACATCGCCAGTTTCTCTCCCAGTGTCGAGATTGATAACCGTAGCCAGACACAGAACGTCGCCATTCGCGGCATGGGCACCACCGGCAATAACCTCGGTCTGGAATCGGCCACACCCATTTTCGCTGACGGCGTACACTACGCTCGCACCTCGATGATCATGGGGGCGTTTCTTGATGTGGAACGCCTCGAGATCCTGCGCGGCCCGCAGCCACTTGCCTTCGGCCAGAACGCGACTGCAGGGGCCTTCAGTATTAATACCAAGAAACCTACCCCCGAGTGGGAAGGTGATGTGACTGCCGAATACGGAAACTGGGAACGCATGAGCGTCGAAGGCGGCGTCGGTGGTCCCATCACGGACACCTTGGGGATCCGCGTTGCTGGTCAGTACGACCGATCGGGCGGTTATATCAGGGACGTTATCACCGGCAGCATGTTTCCATCAGGAGTAGAGGCCGCGGCACGTGCCACCTTGCAGTGGACGCCTACGGAAAACTTCCAGGCCACGCTGAAGGCCGAATGGGCGAATCGCCGCAATGAGGGAGAAGGCCAGGTCATCTGTCGCAATGAAAAGACAACGAGAGATCCCTTGACCGAGCGAGCACTGACGATTCCGGGGCTTACCACGTTTACCGAGACGATAGACCTCATACCCTATCCGAGCTGTGTTGAAGATGGTTTTATCCGCATCGGCATGAGGGAGGGGCAGAAACCCTTCTTTCATGCGATAGATGGGATCAACCAGAGAGACTCCACTGCGGGCATGATCGACAAGATCGACGTGCAGGAAACCATAATGGAGAACAACGAGGCCCATGACAATATGGACTTCTACAACTACCGACTGGGCCTGAGCTACGAATTCGATAACGGCATCATCGTTGACTCGAACTCGGCCTATCTGGACTTCCAAAGGCGTGTCAATTTCGACAATTCGATAACCCCGATCCCGTCCTCCGCCCAGCACCGCGGCGAGATCTTCGATTTGCTCAGCCAGGAGTTCCGCTTTCTGTCACCGCGAGGCGGCAGAATCGAGTGGGAGGCAGGGGCGTTTTATCAGCAAGAGGACCTGGATCTTGGCAACCCGGGCGACCCCAGGTACATGACAGCCACCATCGGCGCCAGCCTGAGGTTTCCCATGCGTCACCAGCATGCCTGGCAGGACACCACATGGATGAGCGCCTTCGCGGGGGTTTCATTAAACTTCCTGGATAACAAGGCCTCACTGGATTTCGGCGCCCGCTACACGGACATCAAGAAAACCTCCCTTATACAAGGGCTCGGTTCTACCTGGATCTTCGATATCGATCCGGATTCGAGAGTGTCAGCTCCCGGTACGAGTAATACCGGGGCAGCGGTCGTGGACGCCGTCGGCGATGGCATGGCCTGGGGTGTGAACCACAACACTAACCGGCTTCACTCGGTCACTATGGGGACAGATATCATCGATTGTGCCACCGGCCATCCTCAATGCGGCACCTACGGCGCCGGATTCTGGACCCATCGCTGGGGGGTCCGAGTGGTGCCAGACGCATGGGATACCATGTCGCCTGTCGCCATCGGTCCATCCCTGAACTGGATCCGGGAACCCAATAACAATACTGAATTTAAACAAACTTACAACGATAACAACCTTGACCCGCAGGTAACCCTGCGCTACCGGCCTACCGAGAACCACTCCCTATACGCCAAATGGGCCCGGGCCTTCAAGGGCGGAGGTGCTGACATCTCCACGGCGGAAGGGCCAGAAGACCCTGAGTCGTTCTCTCTGGAACCGGAGTACGCCGAGAACTTCGAGATCGGGGGCAAGGGCACGCTGCTGGACGGGGCGGCCAGCTACAATATCAACGTGTTCTCGATGACAATCAAGAACATGCAGGTCTCCACCGTGGTACCAGAGCAGGTTGGCGGCGGTCAACAATTCAGCCGCTCGGCCAACGCCGGTAGGCAACGCACGCAGGGGGTGGAGATCGATGGCCGCTGGCAGCTCAACGATTACCTGAGGGTTGACTTGTCTGGTGCACTCATGGACGGCAAGATGCTGAGCTTCCTGGGTGCGGGTTGTACCACTGTCGAGTTCGATCAAGCCGATACCGGTCCATGTGTCAGTGCGGCGGAAGCAGCAGCAGGGCAATCGGATGGTTATCCGGCTGGCACTATCGATCGTTCCGGCACTAAAGCCACGCGCACTCCTGACTGGAAGTTCGTAGCGGGCCTCGACTGGTGGTATCCCTTTGCCAATAGTCTCAAGTATGAGTTTTCTACCAAGGTCACCTTCAGCGACGGCTATGTCCGGGACGTTAGGGGTTACAGCGGGGTTGCAGCGTATGACCAACGCACTATCATCAACATGAATTTAGGTATCGCCGAATTGGACGACAAGTGGCGGCTGTCCGTGTGGGGTCGCAACATGCTCGGCCATGGTCTGAGCTACTTCCTGGAAGAAGACCCCAGACCGAATCTATCCCGGAATGGTCAGATACTGAGCTCCCAGAACTGGTTCAGCTACGGCATACAGATGCAGTACCTTTATGAATAACGACTGAAATATGTTGCATTTAATGTCGTGTGCATCGTCGCGCGGTTTGCGCGACGATGCTGCTTTAAGGAAGGTACACCCGGGATTTGTGTATGGGTTGACGAATTTGAACACCCGGCTACACTTGAATAGATACGCTGTAACCTTTTGTTTATGAGTTCTTCCGGAGAGTATTGAGGGATGTCTAGACTTGGGATCAGGTTTCTGGCGGGGAGCATGTTTTTTGGTTTTTGTTCCTTGTCTATGGCGCAACAAGCTACGGGCAACTCCGGGTCACTACCGGCGACTGCCTATAGTGATGCCTTGAACACGTATTGCGTGACTTGTCATAACGACACACTCAAGACTGCCGGATTATCGTTACAGGGGATCGATGTTAAAAACATTGGTTCAAATGCAGATATCTGGGAGAAAGTATTGCGAAAACTCCAGGCCAGGATTATGCCGCCTGCCGGGATGTCGCGACCAGATGAAGCCACATATCTGGCCCTGGCGGGATATCTGGAATCTGAACTGGATAGCAATGCGCTGGCTGACCCTGAGCCGGGTAAGCCGATGTTTCGTCGCCTGAACCGGACGGAATACCTGAATTCCGTACGTGACTTATTGTCAGTTGAAGTGGATGAGAACTTGCTTCCACCTGATGATGCCATGTTCGGGTTTGATAATATCGGGGCTGTACTGACTCTTTCACCGTTGTTGGGAGAGCAGTACATTGCGGCGGCCAGAAAGGTCCGGCTGCAGGCGATTGGCAACCCGGATATGCATCCTGAATTTGAGTATTACTCAGTATCCCAGGACCTCAGACCGGGAGAACGCAATAGTGAAAACATCCCCTTTGGTTCCCATGGGGGAATAGCTGTTCAACACTATTTTCCAATGGATGGAGAATACGTGATCCAGGTTCGGTTGCAGAAAAATTATCGGGACTACATTCGTGGTCTGATCAATAAACCGCATTTACTGGACATCCGCCTTAACGGTGCACGAGTTAAACTTTTCGAGATCGGGGGGGAAGTTAAAGGACGATCCGCCGGGGTATTTTCCACAGGTGGGCAAGGTGACCCAAAACAGGAAGAATATGAAAGGTACGCGGATGAGCAGTTAGAAGTGCGTTTTCCGGCGAAAGCGGGTACGCATCTGGTATCGGCGGCATTTCTGGAAGAAATCATGATGCCGGAACAACCGTTGTATCCCGATCTTACTCGCTATGACTACACCCAGTATAAAGGGGGCGTGCCGGGTGTCAGATCTGTAGCAATCGGTGGACCGTTTGAGGCCCAGGGGATGGGTGACACGGCCAGCCGGGAACGGATTTTTATTTGTCGACCTGAATCAAAAACGGATGACCAGATTTGCGCAGAACGTATCCTCACCAACCTGGCCCGTCTCGCCTATCGCAGAAGTCCTCAAAAACAGGAAATAGATGATCTGCTCGCGTTTTATCAGCAAGGTAACCGGAATGGCGGATTTGAATCGGGTATCGGGATGGCAATTGAACGTATGCTCGCCGGTCCCGAGTTTTTGTTTGTACTGGAAGAAGTTCCGGAAAAGCGAAAAGCAGGTGAGATATACCCGCTGTCCGACAGAGAACTTGCCACACGGTTATCACTTTTCCTCTGGAGTAGTATCCCGGATGAAGAATTACTTTCCATAGCTGAAAATGGCAAGCTAAGCGAGCCGCAAATTCTGGAAGATCAGGTTAAGCGCATGTTGGCTGATCCACGTTCCCAGGCGTTGACTGATAATTTTGCCTCCCAATGGCTGAAACTCGGCAAATTGAATATCGCTGTTCCTGATTCTGAATTATTTCCTTACTTTGATGAAAACCTGCGTCAGGCGTTTGAGACAGAAACAAAACTGTTCTTCGAATATATATTCCGCAATGAGTTGCCGCTGATGGAGTTATTAAGCGCAGAATATACCTTTTTGAATGAGCGTCTGGCCAAACATTACGGGATTCAAAATGTCTATGGAAGCCATTTCCGGAAGGTATCTGTAGAGGGTCAACCGCGAGGCGGGCTGCTTGCTCAAGGTAGCATCCTTACCGTTACCTCTTACGCGAACCGGACTGCCCCGACTATCCGGGGTAAATGGATACTGGAAAATATTCTGAGCGCGCCACCGCCGGCTCCCCCTGCGAATGTCCCCGGATTAAGAAATACAAATGACGAGGGGAAGGTGTTAAACATGCGGGGGCGAATGGAGCAACACCGGGCAAATCCCGTCTGTGCGGGTTGTCATAAGGTCATGGACCCGCTGGGTTTTGCTTTGGAAAATTATGATGCTATCGGGACCTGGCGGACGCTGGATGTCGATTCGAATACGTCAATAGATGCCTCCGGGACGATGCCGGACGGCACGAAATTTGAGGGCCTGGCGGGCCTGCAGGAAGTATTGCATCAAAACCTGCAACGTGATTTTGTCCTGACGGTTATCGAAAAATTACTGACGTATGCGCTGGGACGTGAGATTAAACATACGGACGCGCCTGCCATGCGGGCAATAATGAGGGCATCGGCCCCGGCTGATTACAATATATCGTCCTTGATTTTGTCTATCGTAAAAAGCCGGCCGTTTCTGATGAGAGAGGTGCCTGATTCAACGATGGAGTAGTCAAATAATGAATTGTGAGGTGTGTGTGCGGATTGCAGATGAAATATTTAAACAATGATTCAATTGTTATCTCGTTATATCAGGAGGGTTTGTAATGTTTATATTCAAAAAGGCTATGCCAAGAAGGGCCTTTTTGCGCGGGGTTGGCGCATCTATCGCCTTGCCGGCGATAAGTGCGATGTTTCCTGCGCTCGCTTCAGCTGAAAATAAACAGGAAATCCCCCGGCGATTTTCCATTATTTTTGCCCCCAACGGTCAGAATATGCAGGACTGGACGCCTGCGACGTTTGGCAAATCTTTCCAGTTAACTCCGACGTTACAACCACTGGCCCCTTACAAGGATCAATTATTTGTTCTTACAGGTCTGAATAACCCGGCGGGTGATCCATTACCGGGTGAAGGTGAGTCTGCGCCACATGAACGGGCGGGTGGGGTATTTCTGACCGGGGTCCATCCACTCCGTGAGGGCCATACGGGTGTATCGATTGATCAGATAATAGCAAAAGAATTCAGTAACCAGACGCAACTAGGATCATTAGAGCTGGGTTTGCATACCAGTGATGCTGTCGGTAGTTGCGAGAAGGGGTGGAGTTGTGCCTACATAAGCACTCTTTCCTGGAAAACCCCGACGACGCCGCTTCCGATAGAATATCGGCCACGTGCGGTATTTGAAAGACTCTTTGGTGACAGTACCGACCCTGCTGTTCGGCTCGCCCGTATTCAAAATGAGAAAAGCATTCTGGATTCGGTCGCTGATGCAGCAACCAGAATGATGCAGAAAGTCGGCGCGGATGATCGTCGCCGATTGACGGAGTATCTCGAAGCCATGCGGGGTGTCGAACGCCGGATACAAATGGCAGAAAAGCAGTCAGGTCGGGAATTACCTTCTATGGATCCTCCAACAGGGGTCCCGACCGAATTTGTCGAGCATTTAAAGTTGATGTTTGATCTGCAGGTATTGGCATTCCAGACCGACATAACACGCATGATTACCTTCATGATGGGGGCTGAGCAAAGTAATCGAACCTACCCGGAAATTGGTGTTCCCGAAGTCCATCATTCTCTCTCACATCATCGGGGCGATCCGGTTAATCTGGGAAAGATCTCGCGCATCGATCTGTATCATTCCCAATTGCTGGCTTATTATCTGGAGAAGCTACGCTCAACACCGGATATCGAGGGGTCATTACTGGATAACATGATGGTGATGTATGGCGGCTCCATGAGTGACGGTAATATGCATCTGATGCACAATTTGCCCATACTCTTGATTGGTGGCGGGTCAGGAAAACTGCCAGGCGGCGGTGGCCATATTGGATATCCTGAAGGCACACCAATCTCGAACCTGTATTTAACTGTGCTGGATAAACTGGGTATACAGGCTGACAAGTTTGGAGATAGTACTGGTGGTATAAATTTGCTTTCCATGTCAACAACCAGGTCTCATGCAACTGTATGAAATACAGCAAACCAGTATCAGTCTGTGTGGACTTGATTGCTAATAATTCGGGTTGCATGAAATTACTCGCAACGATGTTTGTTTTATCAATGACATCCTATGCAAACGCCGCGGATGATGGTCGATTGATTGAATCGTTGCAAAAATATGATAAGAACGAGGTGCAATCATTACTGGCTGAAAAGTCCGTCAACGCGAATGTCAAAGGTGTTGATGGTGCGACTGCACTGCATTGGGCGGTCTATTGGGATGATTTGGAAATCGCCGAAACCCTGCTTGAATTGGGTGCAACTCCGGATACGGCAAATGAATACGGGATTTCCCCTTTGCATCTTGCCTGTACCAATCGTAATAACCAGATGGTAGAGAAGTTGCTCAAAGCGGGGGCAGATGCGAACGCTGCCTCGTGGACGGGTGAGTCTGTACTTATGACGTGTTCCAGAACGGGCACAACAAGCGGTGTTGCAGCATTGCTAGCATCGGGTGCAGATGCAAACGCAAGAGAAAATAATCGTGGGCAAACGGCATTAATGTGGGCATCCGCTGGCAAGCATTCTGATGTTGTTAAATTATTACTGGACTACGGAGTTGATGTCACAGTAAAGACAGAACCGATAGAGAAGTGTACGACCTGTCTGGATCCATCGACGTCTGGTGGATTTACCGCACTACTGTTTGCGGCGCGATCCGGTGATATTGAATCGACCCGTTATTTAATACAGGCAGAAGTTGATCCTGATGAATCAACAAAGGAATTTGGAAATTCGCTTGTCATCGCCAGTGCCAGTGGCCATGAAGATCTGGCACTTTTCCTGTTAGAGAATGGAGCGGACCCGGCCTCAGCAGATGAAAATGGCGTAACAGCTCTACACTATGCTATCAGTAAAGGGCTGTCTCGTATGATTGGGGGAGTATATGACCCTCTTTACCGTCAGCGCCCTGAGAATATGCCCGGATTGGCAAAGGCATTGCTGGAGGCGGGTGCTGATCCAAATGCCCGGATTACGAAAGGCTTTGCGATTGCCCCCGCTACCCGCGACATGTGTGAGAGTATTGCCGGAATGGAAGGGGCCACACCATTTTTTCTTGCCGCCGCTTCATTAGATGTACCCCTGTTGAAGTTATTGGCCAGTTATGGCGCCGATCCGAAGATTGGCCTGATTAACCATGGAACAACACCATTGATCGCTGCCGCCCAGGCATCATGTACGCTCGCGAATCAACAAAAGGTGAAGGACAATCGTAGTCAGGTTAAATTATCACTGGAAGCGGTTAGAACAATAGTAGAGATGGGTGTAGATGTTAACAGCGGAGGTGGTGTCGGGTATGATGTCGGAAGGGCTGGTGGGGGAACAGCGCTTCATGTGGCGGCATTTGCCGGCGCGACTGAAGTTGTGAAATATCTTGCGGATCACGGTGCAACAATAGATGTCAGGAACAGCGCTGGCGAAACCCCCTGGAGTATGGCCGCTGGTATAAGCCCGGATCTGCAACTTCGGGGATCGTACGGGGTCCATGAAGACACCGCAAACCTGCTTCTGGAATTAGG
>CAMDWI010000001.1 GCA_945878555.1 Klebsiella pneumoniae | reverse complement strand
TGATGAGCTAGCTCCATCGACAACCTTCATAGCTTCAGTAAGGCATTTAAACAATGTCAGCGCCCCGGTTTTTTATGGGTTTCGCCACCCATTCAGGGGGCGCCATTTTGATATCTAGTTCATCTGAAGGGCGCCAAATAACAATCGATGGGAGTCGACGCGCGGTACAGCCGCGCGCGCCTCACTTCCATCGTTAGGCAGTATCTATGAGCATCGTCGAAGTCCCAACCCCTATTGATTTCCGACTCATGCGCGATTGCCTGGAGTGGGAGAGCAAGGCAATGGCTCGCCCGTTCCGCCTAGACTTTTTCGAAGCCATAACAAACCAGCTACGAAGGCTGAAAGTTTCCGAACTGAGCATTTTGGAGTTGGGGTCAGGTCCTGGCTTTTTGGCGTTGTACCTACTGGAAAGGCTGCCAGAAGTGAAAATTTCACTTTTAGATTTTTCGTCTGCCATGCACGAACTTGCGGGAAAGCGGCTGGCAACATATAGAGAGCGAGTAAAATTTGTAGAGCGCAACTTTAAAGAAGTCGATTGGGCCTTGGGGCTGGGCACCTATGATGTTGTCGTTTCCATTCAATCTGTACATGAGCTTAGACATAAGCTGTATGCAGAGGCACTGCATCACCAAGTGAGGACACTTCTTAATGAGAAAGGCTGTTATCTCGTTTGCGACCACTACTTTGGCGAAGATGGGCTTCAAAACGATCAGCTGTACATGACCCGCGATGAGCAACGCTCATGTCTTGAAATTGCAGGCTATAACGTTACAGAAATCTTAACCAAGGGCGGGAGGTCTTTGTATCATGCCGCCTAACAATCAGTTCCACAGAGTCCAAAAGGCGCACCAGCAATGCTTTGGCCGCTGTAGAAAGGCGTTAGCAGATGATGACACACATCAGTAAAATTTCAGAGAAAGATATTCCCGCAATATCGAATCTCTATGTTTCTGTATTCAGAGCACCACCCTGGAACGAAGAATGGAATGTCGAGTGGGCAATAGATAGATTGCAAGGTATCTATAACTCTCCAGGATTTTATGGATGTCTATATAAAGAAAACTCCAACCCTATTGCAGCATTACTAGGGCGCTCTCTTGCTTTTAAAGGCTGTAGAGAATTTGAAATAGTGGAATTATTTGTTGATTCACAACATCAAGGTAATGGCATCGGCACTGAATTGGTTAAATATCTTGAGTCGTTTTTAAAGCAGAAAGGCTATTTTAAAACCACACTCCTTACTGCGAGAGACACACAAGTAGAAGAGTTTTACGTAAAAAATGGATTCAAAACCAGTAAAAGAATGATTTATATGTCCCATGAACTATAAATCTGGAGAAGTTGCAGGGTCGGCTTAACCGTTATGCCACCAATATTCACTTGTGACCTGTAACCGCACTGGTTACACTATGCAACATGATAAGGAAATTCAGGCATCCCGGGCTGGAAAAGTTTTTTCTGAAAGGTATTAAATCCGGAATCCACACTCAACATGCCGATCGAATTCGCCTGATTTTAGGTCGATTACATGCATCAGTTAAACCACAGGATATGAATTTACCAGGTCTTGCGCTGCATGAATTGCGGGGCAATCGAAAAGGAACCTGGTCTGTTAAAGTCAGTGGCAACTGAAGGATCACATTCAGTTTTGACGGTCCGGATGCTGTAAATATCAACTACGAGGATTACCATTGAGGTATACGATATGAGAATGCATAACCCGCCCCATCCCGGAGAAGTGTTACGCGAGCTTTGCCTTGAACCGCTTGGGCTGAGTGTGACCAGGGCGGCCGAAGCGCTGGGTGTCAGCCGCAAAACGCTTTCTTCAATATTAAATGAACGCGCGGGTATCAGCCCGGAGATGGCCATACGACTTGCGAAGGCATTCGGGACCTCTGCGGAAAGCTGGCTTAATCAGCAGGTTCAATATGATTTGTGGCTTGCCGAACAAAACTCCAGCAATATTAAAGTTGAACAGCTTTCTGCGGCATAAGCTGCCAACCATGACGATTAAGAGACAGTTTACTTATCTCGTTGGCGAAATAAAAACAGTCCCCGAATCGCTATAATAGGCAACACTATGTTCGACAATATCAAAGAAGACATCCAGACCATATTTGATCGGGACCCGGCCGCGCGTTCGGCGCTGGAGACCCTGATTGCGAGCCCCGGGCTGCATGCGATGTTGTTTCACCGGATGAACCACTGGTTATGGCAGCATGGTTTTTACCTGTTTGGCCGTATCGGCTCTCACCTGTCGCGGTTTTTGACCGGGATCGAGATCCATCCGGGTGCACAGATAGGTAAACGCTTCTTTATCGACCACGGTATGGGTGTCGTCATCGGCGAGACCTCGGAGATCGGGGATGACTGCTCGATCTACCACGGCGTCACGCTCGGCGGGACGACCTGGCAGAAGGGCAAGCGCCATCCGACGCTGGGCAACGGTGTAATCATCGGTGCCGGGGCGAAGATACTCGGGCCGATTATCATTGGTGCCGGTTCACGGATAGGTTCGAATGCGGTTGTGGTCAAGGACGTCCCGGCGGGTGCGACCGTTGTCGGTGTGCCCGGCCATATCGTCTCGCGCGACAAACAGGACGAAACACTGAACAAGGAGGCACAACGTCAGGCGATGGCGAAGAAGATTGGTTTTGATGCGTATGGTACCGCCAGTGACATGCCCGACCCGATCCAGAACGCGCTCGACACGATGCTGGACCACATGCACAAGGTCGATCAGGAACTTGAGGCGCTGAAGAAAAAAATCGACCCGCAGTAATCCGTCATTCCTGACCTCGAATGATGCAAATGCACCACTTGTTGCGCGGATCCCGTGCAATTTTTCTTCATTGATTATCTGGTTGCCGACCGGCAAATAACAATATAATTTGGGAACAGTTACCGGATAACTATAAATACAAAATAATGACCTCCTATACACTCAGCACGATACACAAGATCGCCAAGTCGATAGACCGTTCCGTCGACCTGTCGCAGGCCTTGAACAGCCTCGTGCAGGGGATCCATGACGCACTGGATGTGGACGTGTGCTCGCTTTACCTCAGCGATAATACAACCGGCGTCAATATCCTGATGGCGACCTACGGCCTTAACCAGAATGTGGTCGGTACAATCCAGATCCCTTTCAATGAGGGTCTGGTCGGTCTGGTCACCCAGACGATGGAGCCGGTCAATGCGGAGAACGCCCCGGCGCACCCGCGGTTTAAATATATCCCTGAGATCGGTGAAGACCCGTTCCTGTCGTTTCTGGGCGTCCCGATCTCGCACCACGGCGAACACCTGGCCGTGCTGGTCATCCAGCAAAAATCTGCCCGCCGCTTCAGCGATCAGGACATCGCCTTCCTGACCACACTGGCCGCGTTGATCGCTGGCAATATCGCCTTTGCCAAGGCACGCGGATTGATCGAAGGCCTGTTGTCCGGTACCCGCAAATCCGGCGGTTTATTCAACGGAGTCGCCGGTGCGCCCGGTATCGCGATTGGTACCGGAGTAGTCACTTACAACCCGGTAGACCTATCCTCCGTGCCAAATCGTGTCTCGGGTGACCCCGAAATTGAAGAAGCACGGTTCCGCACCGCGATTGACAAGGCCGTCGCCGAATTGAAGGGTATCAGCCAGATATACAACGATACCTTGCCCGAGGCAGACCGGCTGTTATTTGATGCCTATGCCTTGATCGCCAGCGATGAAGACCTGATCAATTCAACGATAGATAAGATCCATAATGGTAACTGGGCACCGGGTGCCTTGCGCGAGACCATCGACGGTTACGCCGCGCAGTTTGAGGCAATGGAAAACGATTACATGCGTGAACGCGCGAACGATATGCGCGACATCGGCAACCGTATCCTCGGCTACCTGCAGGCCGAGGAACAACACGACCGCGAGTACCCGGAAAAGACGATCCTCGTCGGCGAGAACCTGAGTCCGCTGGATCTGGCCAAGGTGCCGCCGGCCCGCCTCACCGGTATCGTCTCCGGTCACGGTTCGGGTTATTCACATCTGGCCATCCTCGCCCACGCGCTGGGGATACCTGCCGTGCTGGGTTTCTCGCGGCAGTTACCGATGGCCAAACTGGACGGCAACAAGCTGATTATTGATGGTTATCAGGGCCAGATTGTTGTCGCCCCGATTGAATCCGAATTAGCGGCCTACCAGGAACTGGTCGAGGGCCAGGATCAACTGGGTCGTGAACTGGCCACATTGACGAACCAGCCAGCGACGACGCCGGACGGACTACGGATCCATCTGTATACAAATACCGGTCTGCTGACCGGGTTTACCCATGCGATTGATGTCGGCACCGAGGGTATTGGCCTGTACCGTACCGAGTTGCCGTTTATGAGCAAGGAGAATTTCCCGAGCGAGGAAGAGCAGACCGCTCTGTACCGGCAGGTGCTGGAGGCCTATGCGCCGCGGCCAGTCACCTTGCGCACGCTGGATGCCGGCGGGGACAAGATGCTGCCCTACTTTACCGTGAAGGAGCCGAATCCGTTCCTCGGCTGGCGCGGGATTCGGCTGACACTGGACCACCCCGACATCCTGCTGACCCAGCTGCGCTCGATGTTGCGGGCAAGTAACGGGATTGAAAACCTGAAGGTCTTGTTCCCGATGATCAGCAATACCGGTGAGCTGGACCGCGCCATCCGTCTGGTCCACCGCGCCCATGAACAGGTCAGCAGCGAGGGGATCAAGGTCCGGATCCCGCAGCTGGGGGCCATGATAGAGGTGCCCTCGGCGGTCTACCAGATAGACTCAATACTCAAACGGGTCGATTTTGTCTCGGTCGGTACAAACGACCTGATCCAGTATCTGCTAGCGATCGACCGCAATAATGAACTGGTCGCGAAGATGTTCGACCCCCTGCATCCGGCCGTACTGCGCGCGCTGGCTGACATCGCCTCGGCCGGAAAAAGGCATAAAAAACATGTATCTATCTGTGGTGAGGCCGCCGGCGACCCCCTGTTTGCCATCCTGCTGATAGCGCTCGGTGTCGACAGCCTCAGCCTGAGTGCCGGTGACCTGCCGCGCATCAAATGGGTCATCCGGACATTCAGCCATGCCCATGCGGAGAATTTGTGGGAGCAGGTGATGCAATTTGAGGAAACCGCCCCGATCCGCGCACTGATGACCGCTGAACTGGACAAACACGGCCTCGGTGGACTGATCCGTGCCGAAAAAAAGGCGGCTTAAGGCAAAATCCGCCCACACTCACGACCGCCCAAAAAATCCACCAAATACACGGATTTATCCGCCCTGTGAGCCTGTAAAACAGGTGCTTTTCAGCTTATACTTGCCTGTCCACGGTATGGCATGCTGCATCGCAACGCTCATACGGTTAACAGGTTTTTCAAGGACAGCCCATTGTGAACACGCAAACAAACGCCTCTGCTGCGTTTGATCAGATCCCCACACTCTCTTCCGGGTCGACGCGACTCGGCGGGTGGACGGCTGACGCGTCTGACAAATCTGCCGGTCAAACCACGCTGACCGGGGCAATTGCGGCGATCGATAAACCGGTCTATGTGATCGATCAGAATGGCCTTGAGGTTTACAGCAATAACGGTCAGGCCACACTCGGAACTGCACAGACCGACCAATATCCATTGCTCGCCTTTATACCGCCGTTGCGCATGTCTGATCTGGGTGATGCAAGTTTCTGCCGTGATCACGGTATCCGCCTGCCTTATATGACCGGCGCAATGGCGAACGGTATCGCCTCGACCCGGCTGGTCCGGGCAATCGCGCAAGCCGGTATGCTCGGCTCGTTTGGTTCAGCCGGGTTGATGGTCAAGCAGATCGAGGCAGCCATACTCGAATTAAAAGCGGCACTCGGTGACACACCATTTTGCGCGAACCTGATCCACAGCCCGAACGAGAAGGGACAGGAACAGTCCGTTGTGGATGTCTATCTGCGCCATGGGATCCGGCTGGTCGAGGCCTCCGCCTATATGGCGCTGACCTTGCAGGTGGTGCGTTACCGCCTGCAGGGCATACACCGCGATGCGGCGGGCATGATCGTCACACCGAACCGTATCATCGCGAAGGCCTCACGGCAGGAGGTCGCCACACGCTGGTTCAGTCCGCCACCGGCCAAGTTCGTCAACGAACTGCTGGCACAGGGCATCATCACGACCGAACAGGCTGAACTGGCCACACTGATCCCGATGGCACAAGACCTGACCGTCGAGGCCGACTCCGGTGGTCATACCGACAATCGCCCCGCGCTGACGTTGTTGCCGACGATGCTCGAACTACGCGATAAATTACAGGCGCAATATAACTATGCCCTGCCGCTGCGCGTCGGGGCGGCCGGAGGCATCGCCACTCCAGCCACAGCCGCCGCCGCGTTTGCGATTGGCGCGGCCTACATCGTCACCGGCAGCGTGAATCAGGCCTGTATCGAATCGGGCAGCAGTGACCTCGTGCGGCAGATGCTCGCGACCGCCGATCAGGCCGATGTGGCGATGGCACCCGCGGTTGATATGTTCGAGATGGGCGTAAAACTGCAAGTGCTAAAACGCGGTACCATGTTTCCGATGCGCAGCAACAAATTGTACGAGCTTTATCGCACCTATGGCTCGATAGAGCAGATTCCGCAGAGCGAACGTGAGTCTCTCGAAAAGACGATCTTCAAGGCACCGATCGAGACCATCTGGCAACAGACGCGTGAATTTTTCAATGAACGTAATCCGGCCGAGATCGCCCGCGCCGAAAAGGAACCGAAACATAAAATGGCACTGCTGTTCCGCTGGTATCTCGGCTTGTCATCACGCTGGGCCAATGCCGGCGTCGCCGAGCGCCAGGTGGATTACCAGATCTGGTGCGGGCCGGCGATGGGCGCCTTTAATGAATGGACCCGTGGCTCCGCGCTCGAACAACCGGCGAACCGTAATGTGGCCAATGTCGCACTGAACCTGATGTACGGTGCTGCGCTCGTCACCCGTATCAATCAATTACGGATGCAGGGCGTACGCGCCGTCGCCGCCGTTGCTGTAAAACCGCTCGAATCCTCCGCCATCATGAGATATCTGCCGTGACCAGGAAAACTGACGCCGTACCGGAAGACCACACCACCGCCACCGCCGTGCCTCTCGCCATTGTGGGTATCGGCTGTCTGTTTCCCGGCGCGAGTGACCCGCAGACTTACTGGACCAACATCCGCGACGGTGTCGACGCGATCACCGAGGTACCACCGACCCACTGGAACCCGGATGATTATTTCGATGCAGACAAACACGCACCGGATATGACCTATGCGCGGCGTGGCGGCTTTATCAATCCGGTCGACTTTGACCCGCTGTTGTATGGCCTCAGTCCGAACAATATCGAAGCGACCGACACGACCCAGTTACTCGGCATGGTCGTCGCCCGGCAGGCACTGCTTGATGCCGGTTATGCAACCGGCCGTGACAGCAACGATGGCAAACCGTTTGACCGCAACCGCACCAGCGTGATCCTTGGTGTGACCGGTACGCTGGAGCTGGTAATCCCGCTCGGTGCCCGACTCGGTCACCCGATCTGGCGCAAGGCATTGGCCGATGCCGGTGTCGAGAAGAACGTCGCCGAAGACGTAGTCGAACGCATCTCCGCGGGCTATGTGCCCTGGCAGGAGAACTCATTTCCCGGTCTGCTCGGCAATGTCGCCGCCGGCCGGATTGCCAACCGGTTTGACCTCGGTGGCACCAACTGTGTCGTCGACGCCGCCTGTGCCAGTTCGCTCAGTGCGATCCATCTGGCAGCGCTTGAATTGTATTCAGGCCGCTCCGACATGGCGATCACCGGTGGCTTTGATACGTTCAACGATATCTTCATGTACATGTGTTTCAGCAAGACACCGGCGTTGTCACCGACCGGTAACAGCAAGCCGTTCGACAGTAACGGCGACGGCACCATCCTCGGTGAAGGCCTGGGTGCAATCGTCCTGAAACGTCTCGCTGATGCCGAGCGCGATGGCGATAATATCTATGCTGTGTTGCGTGGCATCGGTTCGTCCAGTGACGGACGTGGCAACGCCATCTACGCACCCAGCGCGAATGGCCAGACACGCGCACTGAAAAATGCCTACCGCGAGGCCGGCGTGTCACCGGCAACCATCGAACTGGTCGAGGCCCACGGCACCGGCACACGCGTCGGTGATGCAGTTGAGGCCGAGGCCTTGTCGTCGGTCTATCGCGAGGCGCAAGCAGAAGGCAGCTGGTGTGCGATCGGCTCGGTCAAATCGATGATAGGCCATACCAAGGCCGCTGCCGGTGTGGCCGGCCTGATCAAGGTGGCGATGGCGTTGAAACACAAGGTCTTGCCGCCGACGATCAAGGTTGCCCGACCACTTGAGATCCTCAACCCCGGCACCGCACCGGTCTATGTGAATACACTGAAACGTCCGTGGATCGGCTCGCGTGCCCATCCGCGGCGCGGTGCGATCAGCGCATTTGGTTTTGGCGGCAGTAATTTTCATTGTGTGCTGGAAGAAGCGCCGACTACCACATCGGATATCGACTGGGATGGCAAGGTGCTGGTACTCGGTCTGTCTGCAGACTCACGCCCGTCGTTGCTGGGCAAATTAAACGCGATCGATCTCAAACAGGACTGGAACGCACTGAGAACAACAGCGGCCCGCAGCCTGCAACAGTTCAACAGCGCTAATCCCTGTCGACTGTTATTCGTGCTGACGCCGAAGAGCGGCCTCGACAAGCTGTTCAATGACGCACGCCAGATGTTACAGAAACAGGAACTGGATCAGTGGAGTCTGCCGGAAGGCACCTGGTTCGGTACAGGCACACCGGTCGGCAAGCTGGCAATGCTGTTCCCGGGTCAGGGATCGCAATATCCGGATATGTTGCTCGATCTCGCCTGCCAGTTTCCGCAGCTCCAGTCCGCGTTGTCCGGGGCGGATCAGATTTTCAGCGAGATGACTGGCGGCGAGGCACTGGGTAAACGCATCTATCCGATCCCGGTATTTGACGACGCGGCGCGCGCGGCGCAGGCCGAGGCCTTGCGTGCAACCCGGTATGCCCAGCCGGCGATTGGTGCGGTCAGTCTCGGGGCGCTGCGCCTGCTTGAGCATTTCGGGGTTGAGGCCGCGGCGACCGCCGGACACAGTTTTGGTGAACTGACAGCGCTCTGTGCCGCCGGTCGTATCGACAGCGACAGCCTGCACCGGCTGGCAGTGAAGCGTGGCGAACTGATGAATATGGGTGAGGGCGACCACGGTTCGATGCTGGCCGTGTCCGCTTCGGCCGCCGTCATCCACGAAATCCTGGAAGCTGAACAACTGGATCTGATCATCGCGAACAACAATGCGCCGCGACAAGTGGTCCTGTCCGGTGCCAGCGATCACATCCGGCGTGCGGCCGAGGCGCTGAAAAAACGCGGGCTGAGTGCAAAACAGTTAACTGTGTCTGCGGCCTTCCACAGCAGTTTTGTCAGCGCGGCTGAAAAACCGTTCGCCCAGTTCATGCAATCGATCCGCTTCAGCCAGGGTCGGATTCCGGTATATGCAAATACAACAGCCGAGTGTTACCCGCAAGGTGAGGCAGCGGTCCGCCAGTTGCTGGCACGCCAGCTCGCACAGCCGGTCGAGTTCGTCACCCAGATCGAAAACATGTATGCGAGTGGTATACGCACCTACGTCGAGGTCGGCCCGGGCAACACGCTGACCGGACTGGTCCGATCGATACTTGGCGATCGCGAACACTCGACCATCACACTGGACGCCTCGAAAGGCAAACAGGGCGGACAATACGATCTCGCCTGCACGCTCGCGCGGCTGGCCGCACTTGGCCACGGCTGCCATATCAAGCTGTGGGACGATCGATGGCTGGCGCAACTGCCCGCCGCCTCAACCAAAAAACCGGCGATGACCATTACACTGACGGGTGCCAACTATGTGAAGCCGCGCCCGCAACTCCAAAAAACCAGACAGGAACCTGCCCGCATGCAGACCATACCCGCCACACCGGCCAGTACAACAGCGCAGACAACGCGACCCGAGGTGAGCACGACACCCGCTGCAAGCGCCACCGTGATGACGCTGCCCGCCGGCGTGGACAATGTACAGGCACAGCAACTGCTGTCGACCACGCAACAGAGCATACTCGCGTTACAACAGATGCAGGAGCAGACCGCCGGGTTACATCGCCGTTATCTGGAGGGCCAGCAGGCAGCACAGTTGTCCATCCAGCATCTACTGGAACAACAGCAACAGTTATTGACCGGCATACCGATCAGCCCGCTGCCTGTACCGCAAGTGCAAGTCACCCTGCCTGTGGCACCGGCAGTCAGGACGGCGCCAGCATCGATCATCATTCCACCGACCCCGGTCGTCACCGCGCCGGTCATCGCTGCCGCGCCCGCCGCCACCGGAAAACTGGAAACGATCTTGTTACAGGTGATCGCCGAGAAGACCGGTTATCCGGTCGAGATGCTTAGCATGGAAATGAGTCTGGATACCGACCTCGGTATCGATTCGATCAAACGCGTGGAGATTCTGTCCGGTCTGCAGGAGCGACTGCCCGGTATCCGCAAGATCCAGCCGGAGGACCTCGGGACGTTCCGCTTGCTGAAAAATATTATCGAATATCTGGCCGAAGGTGCAGAGCCCGTCAGCGCCGCTGTCAGTGCTGCTACGCCGATGGTATCCACCGTCATCAACACCGGTCTGAACCAGACCTTGCTCGAGGTGGTCGCGGAGAAGACCGGTTATCCGGTCGATATGCTGCGGCTGGAGATGAATCTGGATACCGATCTCGGTATTGATTCGATCAAGCGTGTCGAGATCCTCTCGGCATTTCAGGAACGGATGCCTGACGCACCGACGGTCAATCCGGAAGACATGGCCGCCTTGCAGACGCTGCAACAGATCGTCGATTACATGCAGCAACGTGATGCACGGCCTGCACACAGCACCGTTTCCGCACCAGCAAACCCGGTCATCACACCGGCGCTGACCACGACATTACTGGAAGTGGTCGCGGAGAAGACCGGTTATCCGGTTGATATGTTGCGGCTGGAGATGAATCTGGATACCGATCTCGGTATTGATTCAATCAAGCGCGTCGAGATCCTCTCCGCCTTCCAGGAACGTATGCCGGACGCACCGACGGTCAATCCGGAAGACATGGCCGCCTTGCAGACACTGCAACAGATCGTCGACTACATGCAAACACGGGGTGGTGTCACCGTCGCCAGCGTTGCGCAAGCGGTGACGAGTGTCAGCGCGGTATCGCCGGTATTTGATCAGGCCTTGCTTGAGGTCGTTGCCGAAAAAACCGGTTACCCCGTTGATATGCTGCGGCTCGATATGAATCTGGATACCGACCTCGGCATCGACTCTATCAAACGCGTCGAGATCCTCTCCGCCTTCCAGGAACGCATGCCGGATGCACCGACAGTCAACCCGGAACACATGGCGACCTTGCAGACACTGCAACAGATAGTGGACTACATGCATCAGGGCATTACCACATCACCGGCACTCACGGTGCCACCGGTAGAGACCCGACTAAACACTACACAGTCGAATACACTGTGGCGCGGTGTCTTATCCCTCACACCGCTGGCGCCTGCCGCCAACCGCAATCCACTGGACCTGTCGGCACAGGCAATCATCCATATAACCGATTCCGGTGATGGTCTGTCCACCGCGATTTGTAATGCCATGCAGGCATGTGGATACAACCCCCGCGTGATCGGCATACACGAACGGCGGGCAGACACACTGGCCGGTCTGGTCATCGTGGCTCCAGCACAGCCGCACCCGGATTTTCTGGCGGATGCCTTTGAGTTAATCCGCCACTACGGGCCCACATTAAAACAGACCGCGAACTCGCATGCGGCGTTGCTGGCCGGCGTCACCGGTCTCGGTGGCGATTTCGGCCTGACACACCACAACGCTGTGTCACCGCTGGCAGCCGGACTGGCCGGTCTGATCAAGACCGCCGACAAGGAATGGCCCCAGGTCCGCTGCCGGGTTATCGACACGGACTACACCGCAACCGCACTGGCCGACAGTGTGGCAGATGAACTGCTACACGAAGGACCGCTTGAAACCGGTTTACACAATGGACAGTGCAACACACTGACACTGACATCCGCTGCGCTCAATACCCGCGCACCGGTAACCGCCCCGGTCGGTCGCGGCGATGTGGTCGTGATCAGCGGCGGCGCACGAGGAATCACTGCGGCAATCGCCATAGAACTGGCAACCCGTATGCAGACCAACCTGTTATTGCTCGGTCGCAGTCCGCAACCGGCAGCACAGCCCGAATGGCTGACTGGCCTGACGGATGAGGCCGCTATCAAACGCGCCATCGTTACCCATAGCACCGACCAACCGAATCCAAAACAGGTCGAGTCACGTTATCGCGAACTGATGGCCGCGCGCGAGATTACACAGACGCTCGATAGCGTCCGCGCCAGTGGCGTCCGGGCGACGTACCGGTCGGTCGACATACGCAATCCGGCGGAGGTAAACCAGGCGCTGGCACAGGCGCGTGCCGAGCTCGGCCCGATACGTGGCATCATCCACGGCGCAGGCGTACTCGCAGACCGACGCATCGAAGACAAGACCCGTGCGCAATTCAACGAGGTCTGTTCGACCAAGGTGGACGGCTTGCAGGCACTGCTGGAGGCAACCCAACAGGATGAGCTGAAACTACTGGTGCTGTTTTCGTCCTCGACCGCGCGGTTCGGACGCACGGGCCAGATCGATTATGCCGCGGCGAATGAAGTACTGAACAAAACTGCCCAGCAGCAACAGCACCTGCGCCCGTCGTGTCGTGTACTCAGTGTGAACTGGGGTCCGTGGGACGGTGGTATGGTCACCGCCGGCCTGAAGAAGCTGTTTGAAGGTGAAGGCGTCGGGGTGATCCCGTTGCGCGCCGGGGCTGAATATCTGTTACAGGAAATCGCCACACCCGGCCCGGTCGAACTGGTTGTACTCGGCAGCGCCCCGGTGCAGGCAGACACACCGGATTATTCCGGCAAGCTTGCGAAGCCGGCTATGGCAACAAATATGGTGGTCACATTTGAACGGTTCGTCAGCCTTGATGATCTACCGGTGCTCGAATCGCATGTGATGAACGGCAAGGCCGTGCTGCCCACGGCATTAATTGCCGAATGGCTGGCGCATGGGGCCATGCATGATCAGCCGGGACTGGGCTTCAACGGCATCGACAACCTCGCCATCTACAAGGGTGTAATCCTGGAATCGGGGGCGCGCGCCAATCTGCAAATCCTCGCCGGTACGGCGGCGGAATCTGATGGCGTGCACCGTATTCCGGTCGAGCTGCGCCAGGGCAAACTGTTGCATGCCGGTGCGCATATCGTGCTTGGAACGAATGTTGTTACTGTTCCTGAAGCAAGCAACCCGGCCATCATAGGTACCTATTCCATCAGTGATGCCGACCTGTATTCGTCCGGACGTCTGTTCCATGGCAAGGACCTGCAAGGCATAGAGGCGATCACCGGTTACAGTGATCGTGGCATTTCCGCACGCGTCCGTCCTGCACCGAATCCGTCGGTGTGGATGAAACAACCGATACGCACCGGCTGGCTGGCCGACCCGCTCGCACTGGATTCGGCATTCCAGTTAATGATCCTCTGGTGTTTTGAACGCACCGGCAACGGTTCGCTGCCAACCCGCCTTGGCAAATACCGCCAGTACCGGCGGCAGTTTCCGAAAGACGGGACGCTGATCAATCTGCGGGTGGAATCGATAAGCAAACATGAGGCAAAGGCCTCGATTGAATTTGTCGACATGAAGGGCAAGCTGGTCGCGCGGATTGATGGATACGAATGCGTGATCGATGCGTCACTGAACGAGGCGTTCAGACGTAACCGGCTGGAAACCGAGCCCCAGGCCTGAGCGGAAAGGTCCAGCCAAATCATGTCGTTACAGGTGTCAGTATGAAACCGGGCCAGACCGTCGCCATCGTTGGTATCGGCGGCATCTTTCCGGGTGCAAGCGGGGTCGATCAACTCTGGGACAATATCGTGGCGAGACGCGACCTGTCGCGCGAACCGCCGCCGGGGCGCTGGTCACCGGGACTGCAACAGGTTTATGCAAAAGAGCCCGGCCCGGATCATGTTTATTCACGCCGCGCCTGTTTTGTTGATGACATCCGTCCCGATCTCGACGGACTCGCTATCGATGCCGCTCTGGTACAGTCTCTCGATCCGATGTTTGGTCTGTTATTACACGCCGGACGTCAGGCCTGGCTCGATACAGTCACCGCGAAACTGGATAAAAAACGCACCGGGATCATCATCGGTAATATCGCGCTACCAACCCAAACCTCTGCTAGCATTGCGGATGAAATACTCGGGCAGGCCTTTACCAGTCGCCTGAACGTTAAACCACCCCGGCCCGGCCAGACCAACCTGCTGAATCGTTATGTTGCCGGACTACCGGCCTCCGTGCTCGCCCATGCGCTGGGACTGGGTGGTACCTGTTATACGCTGGATGCGGCGTGTGCCTCTTCCTTGTATTCACTGAAATATGCGATTGCCGAATTACAGGCGCATCGCGCCGATGCGATGTTATGCGGTGGACTGTCACGACCGGACAGTCTGTATACGCAAATGGGCTTCTCGACGCTCGGTGCGCTGTCACCGTCCGGACGCTGTTCCCCGTTTGACAGCAAGGCCGATGGTCTCGTCGTCGGTGAAGGCGCCGGTATTATTGTGCTGAAACGTCTGGACGATGCGCTGCGTGACAAGGACCATATCTACGCCACGATCGCCGGTACCGGTATCTCCAATGACATACGTGGCAACCTGATGTTGCCGGACTCGGAAGGCCAATTGCGGGCGATGCGTGCCGCTTACGCCGAGGCGGGCTGGCAGGCCGATGCAGTTGACCTGATAGAATGTCACGGCACCGGCACACCCGCCGGTGACAGCACCGAATACCAGAGTATGCGCACACTGTGGGGTGAACAATACCGTGGTGGACAGCGCTGCGTGATCGGATCGGTCAAGAGCAATATCGGTCACCTGCTGACCGCCGCCGGATCAGCGGGTCTGATCAAGGTACTGCTGGCGTTCAAACATCATGTGTTGCCACCGACAGCGAATTTCGAGCGCGCGGCCAGCGGTATCGATCTCGACAACAGCCCGTTCACCGTGCTCGACCAACCACGCGACTGGCAACCACGCGCAGCTGATCAGCCCCGTCGTGCCGCCGTCAGTGCATTCGGTTTTGGCGGCATCAATGCACACGTATTGCTGGAGCAATGGCCGGAAAAGGGCACAGATTTATTTATCGGGAAGCAGAAAAGGAGAACGAAAAATAAATCTGTCCCCTTTTCCCCCGCCGGTGCGATTGCGATCGTCGGCATGGACACCTGTTTCGGGCCGTGGCGGTCACTGTCCGCCTTCACGGCGCGAGTGCTCGGCGAGTTACAGGACATCAGCACGACCCCGGCCCATAACCGCTGGGGCCTGCCGCGCCTGTCTGCGCTGCGCGGCTATACCATCGATCAGGTGGACGTACCGGTCGGTCGTTTCCGTATCCCGCCGAAAGAATTGCAGGACATGCTGCCACAACAGCTGTTGATGTTGCAGGTGGCGGCCAATGCACTCGACGATGCAAGACAGTCCACACCTGCCGGTCAGGAGCGCACCGATGCCGGTGTGTTTATCGGGATTGGTCTCGACCTGAACACCACGAATTTCCACCTGCGCTGGGCGATGAGTGATATGGCCCGTGCGTGGATCAAACAATCGGGAATCCCGCTCGATGCAGACAGCCTGCACCAGTGGACTGAAAAATTAAAAGACCTGGTCGGCCCGCCGTTGACAGCAAACCGGACGATGGGCGCACTCGGTGGTGTTGTCGCCAGCCGGATCGCGCGCGCATTCAATTTTGGTGGTGCCGGCTTTACCGTTTCCAGCGAGGAGAGCTCCGGCATGTTTGCCTTGCAGACCGCGATACGCGCCTTGCAGGCAAACGAGTTGAATATCGCGATCGTCGGCGCCGTGGATCTGGCCGGTGATGCACGTGCCGTGGCCGGACAGGATGCGGCACGCCCGTATGCCACCGACGGAATCTGTCGTCCCTTTGCAGAGGACAGCACGGGTACGGTAATAGGTGAAGGTGCCGTCGCATTCGTGTTAAAGCGCCATGAAGATGCCGTGCGTGACGGTGACCGGATCTATTCACTACTGACCGGTATCGGCAATGCAAGCGGTGGTGACATCGATACCTTGTTACCTTCGGTCAATACCTACACCCGTTCTCTGGAACAGGCCTGTGCCGATGCGCAGATCTCGCCGGACTCCCTTTCCTGTATCGAGACCTATGGCAGTGGTCATGCAGACGAGGACAGACTGGAGACCGGGGCGCTGTGCTCCGTGTTCGGCAACAACAGCGACCAGCAGCCCGCCGTGATCACCAGCGTCAAGGCAGACATCGGTCATACCGGCGCGGCCTCGGCCCTGGCCTCGATTGCCAAGGCCAGCCTGGCGTTGTATCACCGTGTGTTGCCACCGTTGCGCAATGTGCTGTCGGATCAGACCCGTTTCCGTGAATACAGCCGCTTCAGTGTCCACCAGACACCGCAATACTGGTTGCGTGATCGCCTCGCCGGACCACGGCGCGCGCTCGCGACCTCGATCAGCACCGGCGGCACCTGTTGCCATGTCGTCCTCGAACAGTCAGACCATACCGCCACAAAGGCGATAGAGACACCGCTATTGTCGGGCGGCTGTCATGATCAGTTGTTTTCCATAGCGGCAGATGAATGTGCACAATTGCACACGGGTCTGGATCGGCTCGCACAACTGCTACGCACGCACACTGACGAGGACATCGCCGTTATCGCCCGCCGCTGGTACGAGGCAAACCGTGAACAGAACAGGCAGAAACAGGCCATCAGCCTGCTTGCCACCAGCCACAACCAGTTACTCGAATTGATAACACAGGCCCGCCAGGTCGTGGACGGCGGCAGATTACCGATCAGTGATCGTTTGTACTATACCGACCAGCCACTCGCACAGGCGGGCAAGATCGCCTTTGTGTTTCCCGGCTCCGGCAACCATTTTCGAGGCATGGGCCGCGACATCGCCTGTCGCTGGCCGGAGGTGCTGGAGAACCTCGACCGGGAGAATGGCGCACTCGCCTCACAGTTCGCACGCGCGCGATTCTGGTCGGACACGGACAGCGGACCGCTCGGCCATCAGGATGTGATCTTCGGTCAGGTCTGGCTGGGGACGTTTGTCAGTGATGTGATTTCCGGTTTTGGTGTGCGTCCGGACGCGATCATCGGCTACAGCCTCGGCGAAACGGCCGGACTGTTTGCGACCCGCACCTGGCGCGACCGCGACCTGATGTTGCAACGTATCCAGCAGTCTACCCTGTTCACCACGGAACTCGCCGGACCCTGCACGGCCGCGCGGCAGTGCTGGGGACTGTCCAGCTATGTCGATGTGGACTGGCAGGTGGGTGTCATACAATGCCCTGCTGACATACTGAACGCCCGAATACAGAAATTGCCCTGGGTCTATCTGCTGATCATCAACACGCCGGAAGAATGTGTAATCGGCGGCAACCGTATCGCCGTCGAGTCACTGGTAAAGGATCTCGCATGCAGTTTCCATCCGCTGGACACGATCACGACCGTACACTGTGAAGTGGCAAAACCGGTCGAGCAGGCCTACCGTGAGTTACACCTGTTTCCGACCACCCCCCCTGCGAACCTGCGCTTCTATAGCGGCATCCTCGGGCGCGCCTATCCGGTCACAATGGACAGCGCGGCTGATTCGATCGTCGGTCAGGCGGTGCAACCGTTTGATTACACGCGGGTGATCAACTCGGCCTATGAGGACGGTGTGCGACTGTTCATCGAGATGGGGCCCGGTGGTTCGTGTACACGGATGATCGATCGCATCCTGCAAGACAAACCGCATCTGGCACAGGCAGTCTGCGTCAACGGAAAAAATGGCGTCGCCTCGGTGTTGCGTACACTCGCCCTGTTGAACACGCACCGGGTACCGCTGCAACTCGACAGCCTCTACACTGCCAGTCTCCCGCAGGCCGATGCGAAGGTGCCGCAGATCAGCGTCAAGGTCGGTCATGCCCCCATCGAGATACGCCTGCCGCAGGTACCGGTACAAAAACCGCAGACAGAAACCGTGGCACCTGCTGTAACGGCGCGGGTCCTGACTCACCCGACCCGACTGACAGCACATACACCGGCACAGACCTTAATCGAGCAGATGACCCGTTCCGAAGCAGCGATGGCACAGGCGCATGAGACCTATCTGCGGGTCGCCAACGGTATCACCCATACACTCAGCTCGGCCTTGTCACTGCAAATGTCACTGTTACAGAACATGCCGACACAGATATCTGAACTGACTGTCACAGCGTTGCAACCGGCCACCGTTGAGCCGACACGGCCGGCACTGGATCGTTCGCAGTGTCTGGAGTTTGCACGCGGTACAATAAGCAAGGTACTGGGGTCACAATTTGCACCGATCGACAGTTATCCGACGCGGGTACGTCTGCCCGACGAACCGCTGATGCTGGTTGATCGCATTATGAAGATTGAAGGCGAGCCAGGCTCGATGGGCAGTGGCCGCGTCACCACCGAACATGATATCCATCCGGGTGCCTGGTATCTGGATGGCGGGCGTATCCCGACCTGTATTGCGGTCGAGTCCGGTCAGGCCGATCTGTTCCTGTCCGGTTATCTCGGTATTGATCATATTACCAAAGGCCTGGCGGTCTACCGCCTGCTCGACGCCGAGATCAGTTTTCATGATGCGCTGCCCGGCCCCGGACAGACCATCCATTATGACATCCGCATCGAGCGCTTCTTCCGGCAGGGGGACACCCATCTGTTCCGCTTCAGCTTTGAAGGTACGGTCGATGGCAAACCGCTACTGTCTATGCAGAACGGTTGTGCCGGCTTTTTCAGCCAGACCGAACTCGACGCAGGCAAGGGCATCGTGTTGACCGAATTTGAACGCCGTCCCGCCGCCGGTGTGCGTACGCCAGACTGGCAGCCACTGGTGAACATGCAGGCTGAGTCATACACCGATACACAAATAGAGGCACTGCGCAGTGGCGATCTGATCACCGCGTTCGGCCCGCAGTTCGCCGGACTGCCCCTGCAACAGGCAGTCGGCTTGCCCGGCGGGCGGATGACGCTGGTACATCGCGTACTGGAACTGGATCCGACTGCCGGTCGCTATGGCCTCGGTCGTATCACGGGCGAGGCCGATATCCATCCGGACGACTGGTTCCTCACCTGTCACTTTATTGATGATCAGGTGATGCCCGGTACATTGATGTATGAATGTTGTCTGCACACGCTGCGCATTTATCTGTTGCGCATGGGCTGGGTCGGTGAGGCAAGCCGCGTCGTGTATGAACCGGTCGCTGGTATCAACAGCAAATTAAAATGCCGTGGTCAGGTGATCGCCTCGACCCGCAAGGTGCAATACGAGATCACACTGAAGGAGATCGGCTATCAGGCGAACGGCACACCTTATGTGATCGCCGATGCGTTGATGTATGCCGATGGTCGCGCGATTGTGCAGATGAGCAATATGTCGGTGCAACTGACCGGCCTGCATCGCGAACAGTTGCAACTACTCTGGCAACAACGCGGCGAGGCTACACTGACCCCACCGGCAAGACACGTGCTGTTTGATTACAACTCGATCCGCGCGTTTGCCATCGGCAATCCGTCCGAGGCGTTCGGGGATCGTTACCTGCCGTTTGATCACGACCGAATAATCGCGCGTCTGCCCGGTCCACCGTTCCAGTTTCTGGATCGGATTGTCTCGATCAATCACTGCGAACCCTGGCAATTAAAGGCCGGCGCTGTTATTGACGGTGAATACGATGTACCGGCAGATGCCTGGTATTTCGCTGCGAACCGGCAAGCAGGCATGCCCTTCTCCGTATTGCTTGAGATCGCGCTGCAACCGTGTGGCTGGCTGGCCGCGTATCTCGGCTCGGCCCTGACCAGCGAGACCGATCTGTCTTTCCGCAATCTCGGTGGCAAGGCCGTGCAGACGCTCCCGGTCACCGCCGACACCGGCACGCTGACCATCCGGGTAAAGATGACGAATGTGGCCTTGTCCGGTGGCATGATCATCCAGAATTATGATTACGAAGTCACAAGCCGCGCCGGGTCCGTCTACAAAGGGGATACCTATTTCGGCTTTTTCTCGAAACAGGCACTGGCGAACCAGGTCGGTATCCGTGATGCCGTGCCCTATCAGCCGGACGTGACCGAGGTCGCTCGGGCGCAGCAGTTCGACTACCCGCAACAGGCACCCTACCCGGCCGAGCAGATGCGTATGATCGATCGCATCGACCATTTTGATACAGAAGGCGGTCCACACGGACTCGGTTATATCCGTGGCACTGCCCGGGTAAATCCCGAGGCCTGGTTCTTCAAGGCCCATTTTTACCAGGATCCGGTCTGGCCCGGCTCACTCGGTCTGGAATCGTTTATCCAGTTACTGAAGGTCGTGGCATGTGAGCGCTGGCAGTGCGGCGAGACGGCCCGCTTCGAATCGATGGCCTTGCACCAGCCACACAGCTGGTTATACCGCGGCCAGATCATCCCGCAAGACCATCAGGTCACGGTATCGGCGGTGATTAAACAGGTAGATGACACACGCAAATTACTGACCGCCGACGGGTTTTTGATCGTCGATGGCAGAATCATCTATCAGATGACTGATTTTACCCTTAGAATGTCAGACATATGATATTTCGCCGCGTCCATATGGAGTCTATCGGTTACGAGTTGCCACCTATGGTGGTCACCTCGGACGAACTGGAAGGCAGGCTGTTACCGATGTATGACTCGCTGCATATCTCGCCCGGACAGCTGGAGGCATTAACAGGGATAAGTGAACGGCGCTGGTGGGACCAGGGCTACTCATTGTCGGATGGCGCCACGGCCGCCGCCCTGAAGGCGCTGAACCAGTCGAATGTACGCGCCAGTGATATCGAAACGCTGATATACGCGGGTGTCTGCCGCGAAAACTACGAACCGGCCACCGCCTGTGCGGTCGCCGCCAAACTGGGCATCAGCCCGGATGCCTATGTCTACGATCTCTCGAATGCCTGCCTTGGTGTATTAAACGGCATCATTGATATCGCGAACCGGATCGAGCTGAAACAGATCCGCGCCGGTATGGTTGTGTCCTGCGAATCCTCACGCGAGATAGTCGAGATCATGATCAATCGCATGTTGAGTGAAAAGACGATGGACATTTTTTCCTCCTCACTGGCAACGCTGACCGGCGGTTCCGGTGCGGCCGCCGTGTTATTGACCGATGGTTCATTCGGCAATAGTAATACTCACAGATTAATCGGTGCCGCCACCCAGGCCGCCCCTGAACATCACCGTCTGTGTCGATGGGGTGTAACGATGACACCGGTCGAGCTCGGCAAGATGATGCTGACCCCGGACAAACTGATGCACGCGGTAGACGATGTGCTGAACCCGGAGACGATACCTACGATCATGCGCGGGCTGATGACCAGTGAGAAGCTGCCAACCGCCGTTGCCAACCTGTTACCCTCAAAGATGCTGCCACAGGTCTTGTCCGAGTTTATGTCAACCGACTCGGTGTCGGTACTGAAACATGGCGTGAAGCTCGGCGTAAAAACCTGGGGCACGTTCCTGACCCGGATGGGCTGGGCACGCGAGGAGATCGACAAGGTCATCTGTCACCAGGTCGGATCGGGACATCAGGAAACCATCTTGCGTGAGCTCGGTATCGCCAAGGACAAGGATTTCAGTACCTATAAATACCTCGGCAATATCGGCACCGTCTCGGTACCGATGACCGCTGCGATCGCTGACCAGCGCAAGTTCCTGAAACGTGGCGACCGCGTCGGCTTCCTTGGGATCGGCAGCGGCCTTAACTGTATGATGCTGGGCTGGGAGTGGTAAGTTAGCCTGCCCCGGCGCCCGGATCCCGTGATTCGAACAAATCTGTTTTCCACCTGAACTCGACACTGTCTGCCATGCACTATCCGGATTATCCATTCAATTCACACTACGTCGATATCCGTGACCACAAGCTGCATTATCTGGATGAAGGCCCGCATGGAGCCGAGGTGGTCGTCATGCTGCACGGCAATCCGAGCTGGTCATTTTATTATCGCCGGCTGGTACTTGCGCTGAAGGGAAACTATCGCTGCATCGTACCCGATCATATCGGCATGGGTCTGTCGGAAAAGCCGCAGGCCGTTGACTATCCGTTTACGTTGGCACGCCGGGTGGAAGACCTCGGTGCGTTACTGGATCAGCTGGACATCAAGGACAACATCACGCTGGTCGTGCATGACTGGGGTGGCATGATAGGCATGGCGTACGCCCATCAATATCCGGAACGGATTAAACGTCTGGTCATCCTGAATACGGCCGCGTTCCACCTGCCAGTGGGTAAACAGTTACCGCTATCACTGAAACTGAGTCGCATCCCCCTGCTGAATGCGGTGCTGAACCAGGGCTTCAACGCGTTTTGCCGGGGTGCCGTAAAATACGGTGTTACGCGCAGGCCGATGGACGCGGCGGTAGCGGCGGCCTATCTGGCCCCGTATGACAACTGGACCAACCGTCTGGCGGTGCGCCGGTTTGTCGAGGACATCCCGATGCATGCCGGAGACCCTGGATACGACATCGTCACACGTGTTGCTGATGGTCTTACACGCTTTTCCCAACTGCCGATGTTGATTTGCTGGGGAATGCGTGACTTTGTCTTTGACGAACATTTTCTCAAAGGCTGGACAGCGCGCTTTCCTGCTGCCGAGATACACCGGTTTGCCGATGCCGGTCATTATGTACTGGAAGACGCGCACGAGCAGATCATCCCGTTGGTCCAGGACTTTTTGTCACGCCACCGGATCGGGACACCATCAATCTCGGGTCAATCATGATGCAGGCGACCAATATTGCCGACTATCTTGCACAGATGGCGCAGCAACAGCCGGACAACCTCGCGCTGGCAGTGCAGCAGGCGGACGGCCGGTTTCAGGAGTATTCCTATCGTGAGCTGGATGAGGCAAGTGCACGCATCGCCAGTGGCCTGGCCTGGCACGGTATCCGTGAAGGCACACGCACCGTATTGATGGAGCGTCCGGGATTTGAATTTTTTGCCACCGTGTTTGCACTGTTCCGCATCGGTGCGGTACTGGTCGCGGTGGACCCCGGCATCGGTCTTAAACACCTGAAAAAATGTCTGGGTGAGGCGCGGCCACAGGCCTTCATCGGCAATCGCAAGGCACACCTGGCCAGGATGATCTTCGGCTGGGCAAGTAGCAGCATCGAAACACGTATACTCAGCGGGAACGACTCCCTGCCACTGCCGGGTCTGATCCGGCTACGCTCCTTGATGCGCGATCGTTTTCGCAAACTGGCCAATGACAAGGTAGAGACCGACCCCGGCCAGATGGCGGCCATCCTGTTTACCAGCGGCAGCACCGGCACACCGAAAGGTGCTGTCTACACCCACGGAAATTTCCTCGCCCAGATACATGCATTGCAACAACTGTATGACATCCGCCCGGGCGAGATTGATCTGGCAACTTTTCCCCTGTTTGGGCTGTATGCCCCGGCGATGGGTATGACAGCCATCATCCCGGACATGGACTTTACCCGTCCGGGCAGTGTTGATCCGGCGCGAATCTTTGCGGCGATAGAGCGATACGGGGTGACCACGATGTTCGGCTCACCTGCACTGCTGGATCGTTGCGGTCGTTATGGTGTTAAAAAGAATATCCGCCTGCCCTCGTTAAAACGTGTGCTCAGCGCCGGCGCACCGGTTTCTCCTGCAATCCTGGAGTGCTTCAGTCAGCTGTTGAATCCGTCGGTGCAGATCCATACACCGTATGGTGCCACAGAATCACTGCCGGTCAGTTCGATTGGCAGCAACGAGCTCCTGCAACAGACCCGGGTGGCCACCGATGCCGGCCAGGGGATATGTGTGGGCAAACCGGTAGCTGGTATGGAAGTCCATATCATTGCGATCACTGACAAACCGATTGGACGCTGGGACGAGGTGACTCTGCTGGCGTCGCCGCAGATTGGCGAGATTGTGGTCAGTGGTCCGCAGGTCACCACGAAATATTACAACCGACCCGAGGCCACCTTACAGGCCAAGATCTTTGCCGGTGATGGCAAGATTTATCACCGCATGGGTGATACCGGTTACCTGGATGAGTCCGGCCGCCTGTGGTTTTGCGGCCGCAAGTCCGAACGGGTGGTCGAGTATGACCAGACCTGGTTTAGCGCCTGTTGTGAAGGTGTGTTTAATGCCCATCCGCAGGTGTACCGGACCGCACTGGTCAGTCGGCGGCACAAGATCGAGGTCATACCGGCGCTTTGCGTCGAGCTTGATCCGGCGCATCGCAAGGCCAATACCAAGGTGATCAAACGCGAGCTGCTGGAGCTCGGCAAAAAACATGAACACACCCGCGCCATCCGTGATATCTATTTCCATCCGGGATTTCCGGTAGACATCCGTCATAACGCGAAGATTAACCGGGCCGAACTGACCCGCTGGGCACGCAAACAGAAATGAATGTGCTGGTCACGGGCGGTGGTGGTTACCTCGGTGGCGCGGTCGTACGTGCACTGCTGCAACGCGGCTTACAGGTCAGTTGTCTGCAACGCGGTGACTACCCGGAACTGCAACGCCCCGGCGTAATACTGCACAAGGGCGATCTGGCCGATCGCCAGGCGGTGTTAAACGCGAGTCGCGATTGTGATGTGATCATGCATATCGCCGGACTGACCGGCGTGTGGGGCAAATATGACGACTACTACCGGACCAATGTCATCGGCACGGAAAATATCATCAATGCCTGTATCACCAACGGTATACGCAGGCTGATCTACACCAGCTCACCCAGCGTCGTGTTTGACGGGGCAGACGAGGAGAATCTGGATGAGTCCGCACCGTATCCCGATACCTGGTTTAATCATTACCAGCGCACCAAGGCGATGGCCGAACAACGCGTACTGGCCGCAAACAATGACTGGTTATCCACCGTGGCATTAAGGCCGCACCTGATCTGGGGGCCGGGCGACCCGCACCTGATCGGCAGGATCCTCAGCCGTGCCCGTACCGGCAGACTGCGACTGGCGCGTGGCAGTCGCCGCCTCGTTGATACGACGTATATCGACAATGCAGTGGATGCGCATCTCGCTGCGCTCGACAGGCTGAACGTTGGTGCGGCTTGTGCCGGCAAGGCCTATTTCATCAGTAACGGTGAACCCTTGCCGATGTCCGCGATCATAAACCGCATTCTGAATGCGGCCGGCATGCCTGCAATCAACAAGACCCTGCCGGACGCCCTGCTCTATTTCACCGGACAGGTTTCCGAGGCCGTTTATGGCATGCTGAAGATCCGTCAGGAGCCGCTGATGACGCGTTTTATCGCCCGCCAACTGAGCTGTGCCCACTGGTACAATATCAGTGCCGCCCGCCGCGACCTCGGCTATCAACCACATGTCAGCATCGAACAGGGCATGCACAAACTGGAGCAGTATTTTTCCGGTGTTGCAAAATGACAGACCAGCCTGGACTCGCCGGGCGTGTGGACATCTACCGGATACCTCTCGACCTCAGCGAGGACGATATACAGGCGTACCAGCAGTACCTGTCGATTGAGGAGAAACAACGCGCCGCAAAATTTCTGTCTGCCAGCAAGACACGGGAGTTCACCATCACACGCAGCAGCCTCCGGCAGATACTGGCACAAACGCTTGATTGCGACCTTTCACTGATCACGATCGCGAATCATCCCGACGGTAAACCGTACCTGCAATTTCAGCCCGGCCCTGCCCGCGTCTGTTTCAGCGTATCGCATTCTTCGGATCTTGCGATGATAGCCGTGACGCTGGATCGCGATATAGGTATTGACGTGGAGAAGCTCCGTACCGATATCGACTACCAGACGCTCGCCCGTCGTTTTTTTTCGACGGCAGAATACGAGGCGATACAGGACTGTAGTGAACAGACCCAGCTACAGGCTTTTTTTGCGACCTGGACACGCAAGGAGGCCATCGTCAAGGCGCATGGCAAGGGCATTGCTCTGGGATTAAAACAGTTTGATGTTTCAGTTGACCCGCATCGGCCACCACGAATACTGGCGACACGCTGGGAGCAGGACGACATACCGACATGGACGCTGCTGAACATCGATTCAGCACCCGGGTATTTCGCCAGTCTGGCCACCAGTGGCGGGGATATCGCGCTGTGTTACCGTGACTTGCCCTGATCAGACCAGGCGTTTTTTTGAAGACGACTTAACCGAACCGAAATCCTGCGACATTCTTGGCATGGTTCCTGATCTCCTCGACCGCCACCAACTCAAGTCCTGAGTTGTCCATGTTCATCAAGGACCCAACCTGTTCCTGATGCATCTGCATCTCCCGCGGTCTGCCATGACGACCTTGAAAGGTCGTGAACCAGTCTTCCATCTGTATCAGCGAGTTGAAAGGACCCGCAATGACGCCAAACTCTCCGCAGCGGATATTCAGACGTCGGTTACCTACAAATGACACCACGTTTTCATCACCCTTGCGCAGATTGATAAACCAGCCATCATTTGACCAGAAGGTACGATCGGTAATATTGCTATTCATTTCCTGCTCCTTTACCCGTGATTGATTTCAAACTGTTGGGACCATGATAAGGCTGTTCGACAGGAAGGTCTGTCAGTGGCGGGTATAGTGTTTGTCACGGTGGGGACGGCTTGTGTAACAGTGTGTAACGGGGGGGGCGAAACCCGGAAAATCAGGGTTCCAGCGTGATACGCAGGGTGTCCTGGTAGGCTGCAACCGGCAGATCACGATAATCCGCACCGCTGACACTGGCCTCAATACTGAAGTTGAGTGGTGCACTGAAGCCGGTACCGGAGCCGGATACCACCTCATTATCAATGCGATAGGGCAGATAGTCAGCCTTGCCCTTCATCCTGCGGCGGCTGCGTTCTGAATCAAAGTTCTCACCCTGATCAACCGTCATCCGGTAATCAACACCCCGGGTACAGGCAAAGCTGATATGTCCTTCCGCGCTGGCGTTGCTGGCCTGACCGGGATCCAGCGCCCCGAAATTGATGTCCTGTATTTGCAGTATCTTGCAATTGGCAATCACACTGGCCGTGACCCGCAGTTCGGTCGTCTCGCCGGCACTGACCGGCAAGCCATACAGCGGTAATGCGATGCTCAGCACCGGCAGGATATGCCACAGTTTCATTTTATGAATTTGACCTGTTTTCATGGTTGCCATGATCAACGATACAGGGACACAACACAGTCCGTGTTTGGTATCAAACTGTCACCGCGCGTAACCTGATAAAGTCTCATGGCAGTATCGTGATGCGTAGACTGTCTGAATACTGTCCGACCCGCACATCCTGACCGGCCGGGATCTGGCCGTAGATAAAGCCGATCATGTGGCCCTGGATCTGGCCCAGCTGCGAACTGTTGCCTGCGCCATCACCCCAGACCTGTGTCATTGATGAATCGCGAAAGATATTATAGGCGAGTGAGTCACGCTGGAGTTCATGCTGCATGCGGCGGTCCCCGGTCCCGGCATTGGCACGACCCGGACCTATCTCGATGCTGAGCATTACCGGTTCACGACAATCCACGGTATATTCCGCCGTCGTACTGACCGGCACAGGGTCTGCCGGGTCATAACTGCCAAAACGAATGTCCTGCACACTGACCATACATCCGGCGCCAGCGACCGCCGACTGCAAGACCAGCGCCAGTCCGACAACAACTCTGCGGAGAGAGATATTATTTTTCACAGCGCAGTTCTCCGAGATCAGCAAACGGCAAGTCCTTGTCTGTAAATTCAATTGTCACTCCACAGTTGTGGTAGATGGATGTGGCCGTGATCCTGTATTTCCCGGGGGGCACGCCCTCCAGATAAAAATCCCCGTCCGGTCCGGTTGTGGTCGTATACTCCCCGCCGTCTCCGCTCAGCGTCAGGCTGGCCAGTTTAACCACGCTGCCCACACCGGCTTCATTATCGCCGATCAGTTGACCCGCCAGTGCGGCCATGCGCGTAATCTCGAATTCAACCTGCACACCTTTGCCGGTCGCGGGTACCACCGTCTGGCTGATCTGTGACAACGTGAAATCCATCGGCACATCCCTGTCATCAATACGTATCTGGTTCGCCATATAATCACCTGTATTTGGTACCAGCAACGTACCGTTTTTACCGGTTTTGCCGATGAACTGGTTATTGTGAAACACACCCACCCCTGCCAGACCACCCGTCTTTACCACGGCAAAACTGCTGCCGACTGTCCTGGCGAGATAAAAGCGACGCTCACTAAGCGCCAGTGCACCTGCCGTTCCCAGCCTGAGTGCAGTACGATTGTCTCCATTGTCCGCCGCCGAACGTCTGCCGGAAAAATAATGTGTTCCCGTTCTTGTGTTGTGTTGCAGATTCAGTTCGCCGGAGGTCGATTGCTCACCCCGGTCTAAATCCATCCTGACACCGGTGCCTGTGCCGGAAGGGATGGACCGATCCAGTGTGACAGACATATCGCGCTGGCCTTTACGTCCACGTTCGACGCGTGAGCTTGAATTCCATTTGTCCCCAAACGCGATCGATAGTGTCAGCGAACCTTCCAGTCCCGACACTGCCTCTTCACTCCGGTGTGCGAGCGCGATACCCAGATTGACCGATCGTGCCAGATTGCGGTTATAACGCAGACCGGCATAACGGGCCGTTGCATTATCATGAAACCGTGTCCATGCCAGTTCCAGCGAGACACTCTGATCAACACCGATGGCCGAGGAGATGCCGGTGTTGAACTGGTGCGCCGGGGTCTTGCGAAACAGGGAGACGGTATTGCTGTCAGTCGGTGGTGAAAAATCCGGGGACTGCCAGGCATAGTTCGACGCTACCGAAATTTTTTCACCCGCCCAGGCATGGGACACACGCACACTCTGGCCACTGGAATGTCCCGGCGTACGACTTGCTGCCAGGTAAAGACCGATAATGCCATACCGCTCAGTACGCAACAGCGCTACGGTACCGGCAGACATATAATCATCGGCATACTCGGTATGTGCACCCAGCGTGATGGCATCGGTCAGACCATAACGGTGGACCCCGGTAAGCTGAAAACCGCCATAAGCCTCAGTATTCTCGCCATATAGCCTGCGCGCACCTGCGGCATAACTGTATTCATGCAGACCTTTGCCCAGACTGGATTCAGAAAAGTAATACGGCGTGGACAAGGTCCGGGTACTGCCTGCCGCATCGGTAATTTTCACATCGATCTGGCGCATGCCGCCGTAATACCAGATGTCACGAAACTCAAAGCGTCCCGGCGCGAGGTCCACTGTACGGATCAGCGTATTATCAATATAGATCTCGGCGACTGAGGGGGTAGTGACCGTGCCTGTAAGTCCGGCCAGCGGTGAGCTGATACTGCCAGACTCCAGTGCAAATAGTTTCTCCAGCCTGAATCCGGCAATAGCGCCACCGCGTCCGGTCTGACCGGCACTACCGAAGGTATCACCCAGCGTGAGGCGTAGCTTCCTGTCTGCCCAGTCACGAAAGAGGTAGGTATTCTGACGCTGATGTCGGCCGCTGACGGCCGAGGAATTATAAAGATGGTCGCTGTGCAAAACCCAGTCAGCCAGTGACAGATTCAGATTTACCTCACCATCCAGTACACCACCTCCGTCAGCCGAGTCGAGCCAGGAGGCTGCATAATTCAGATAACCACTGTAGGCAGGTGCATCGGACAGTTCATTGTGTGTCCTGCTGGAAAAACTGTACTCCCGAGTCCCCAGTACATCAGGACTGGCGGTAAATGCAATCTCCAGCGTATTCCAGTCTATGGTGAATGCCAGTGTGTCCGAACTGTTCACCCTGATATAGGCGGTACCATCGAGTGTCTCGACCGGCAGATCGGTCAGTTCTATCCCCAGGCCGTCATAATCGTCAGAGGCTATCCAGACAACTGCGGTATCATCGTTATCAATAATGGCGACCACATCGCCCTGGGGCACGCCATTTACCCGTGCCTCCAGTATGAGCATGTTTTCCACATCCGGTGCTGCGGCATAGGCCACCGATGCGAATGAAAACCAGAGGACCAACAGATATCTGAGCATGTTCGATGCCCGCAGCAGACTCGCTGTTAGCTGCCACACGCTGCCGGCAACATTACATCTACAGCCAATTCGCCATTTTCAGTCTCAATCGCCAGGCTTTCCTTTTTGCCGCTGCAAAATGCGGCGGGTACGGGCACAGAGACCTGTTTGCGTATACCCGGGAATATATATCTGCCCTCAATCGCATCCGACACGACGCTGCCATCCTGCAACAGGACGCGGGACAATCGTGCATGCCGACTGCCAGCGTTATTCACGGACAAAACGATGACACCGTCCTTGACCGTGACCTCTTCCAGTTTCAGATCCGGCTCAGCCTTGTCCGGCTGAACAAATACCGGCAGACCGAAAGTCACCAGCACAGACAGTTTTGTACTGTCATCCTCAGTCAGGACGGCAGGGGGTAATTCTTCAATATAAAGTCTGTAGGCCTTTTCAGCCGACTCTTCCAGTGAATTTATACCGACCCGGATCACCCGTTTCTCGCCCGGCGCCAACTCAAGTCGTTTCGGAAAAAAAACCAGATCCGTGGTATCAACATAGGTATCGCTACCGCTGCCATCCTGCGTCCATGCCATTGCCTTGACCCGCAACATGACTGGCCGGGTGTCTTCATTTACAACAGTCACTACCGAACTTTTTTGCGTACCGCTAAAGGTGACGCTGAGTGGACTGACACCGTACGTCGCCGCCTGGGCAAGCGCTGACAACAACACCAGCGTCAGTGTGAGGATGTAGCGTCCAGTCATTCCGGCAAAGGTTAACAGCTGTTTGTCTATCATGATCATGTGTAGTGGTCTCGGAAGTGTTCAAGATGTAAAGAATGCAGGGGGAGACCGGTCAGGCATGGCCTCCCCCTGCGCGGGGGGACGGATTACGGATTGATCGTTACAACCAGCGTGTCCTTGTAGTCATCAGCCGGCAGATCCTTGTAATCTACACCAGCAAGACTGGCGGCCAGGGTGACGCTGACCGGGTTGCTGAAACCCTTGCCCTTGCCGGTGAAGGAATCCTGCTCCAGCGCATACGGCAGGAAGTTCTGGTCTGCACCTTTCATCTGACGACTCTTGGTGGAGGCATCAAAGTTCGCGCCTTCATTTGCACTGATGGAATAATCCACATCCATTGTGCAGGCGAATTCGACTGAACCAGCGGCCTTCGCATCTGTTGCCTGTGCAGGATCCAGCAGACCGAAGTTGATATCTTCTGCCGAGGTGATTTTGCAATTCTGGGCAACGGCCGCTGTGACCTGTACTTCGGTCTCGTCTGCAGCAAAGGTGTTTACAGCAATCAGGCTTGACAACAAGGTTACAGCGATACGGGAATACATTTTCATTTTTAAATCTCCTGTTTGGGTTAGTTTCGAATCACCGGATTGTTCCGGCGGTCCGTGCGTTTAGCGCCAGGAGATAATAGACAGGGATGCAAGGTGAGTATGTAGAGAGAATGTATGGCAACAGTAACAGTCTGTAACCGGCGTATTGAAGACCACTACTGTATTGGCAGATCAGTCCCAGCCGGTTGTGTTGAACAGATAACCCTTGCCACGGACTGTCTTGATCCGGTTCGGATTGTCTGTGTCATCACCAAGCCGTTTGCGCAATCTTGAAATTTTCATATCAATGGAACGATCCAGACCATCATGTTCTATGCCACGCAGGTTTTTCTGGATGTCATCACGGGAGATGATTCTGCCCGCACTGCTGGCAAGCAACCACAATAAATCAAAATCTGCCGTGGTCAGCGATATCTCCTCACCACCCAGCTTCACACTGCGGGTTGACTTGTTGATAAAGAAATTGCCGAAGCTGTGGCTATCCTGCCTGTTTACATTATTGGTGACAGTATCACCGCGGCGCATGATGGCCTTCAAACGGGCATGGATCAAACGGGGTTCGGCCGGTTTGGTTATATAGTCGTCTGCGCCGAGCTCAAGCCCGATGATCTGATCGATATCATCATCACGGGCCGTCAGCATGATAATCGGATCATCAAAACTGGCCCGGACTTCCCTGCACACTTCAAACCCGTCCTTACCCGGCAGATTCAGATCCAGTATCAATGCATCCGGTTCATGCTTGTCAATGGCAGCGAGTACATTGTCACCATCAGATTCGGTGATCACCCTGAAATTCTGTTTTTCAAGGTAGCGTGTAAGCGTCAGCGCCATGACCTCGTCGTCTTCCACCAGCAGGATAGTCTTGTTAGGGATTGTCATTTCTTCAGGATATTATTTTGTGTGTGTATTTCCAGCCAGCTGTTCAGGCCAGAAGATACCAGATGTAACTCGTTAATCAGCAGCTCGGTCAGACTGATGATGCGGCCGGTGTCATTCTCGCGGATGGCGGCCTCAAGCTGTTCAGGCGCGTCATGATAATTTTCTGCGTACATACTCCAGGTGGCCTTCAATTTATGTGCGACCTTCTTCAGCCCCGCATAATTCGTGTCATCCAGCAACAGCCGCATCTGTTCAGCAAACGCGCTGTAGAAACCGGCAACCGGTGCCGCAATCGTCGCCAGCAATTCCTCATCACCATCCAGACTGGCGATTAATCTGTGAAAATCCGGTGTATTCGTTGACATACTCATCCACGTAATTGAAGCATGTATATCATATCAGGAAAGTCCAGTCAGCGAACATCGCCGCCTGTCCCCGGTACAGGCCGGCACTGTCGGTCAGGTTCCAGACCGTTGCCTGATGGATGGAAAACCGGCGGCCACGGTGGGAGACGCGAACGCCGGTGTAATCATCAATAAAACCCTGTGCTGCAACGCGGGCCAGTAGTCTCTCCCGTTCAGCCCGCACCAGCGGCTCGGCAGTCAAACGTGACGGGGTCTGGATCAGATCTTCCCACGCCATCTCAAACAGCTGCAAACCAGCCAGGTTCGCATAGGTCAGGACGGGATCGGCATCGGTATTGTGGGACAACACGACAAACGGGGCATGCAAGACCGCTATGGCCGCTTCCCGCGCTGACAGCTCAGCGCCAACCAGGTCTCGACCGGTCAAGCCGCGCAGGCTGTCACGCAATAACTGTACGTGTCCGGCGAGATAGTCGTTGGACTCAGCAGGATGCGGTAAAACCGTTTCAGACACCCGCGTTTTGCCGCCTGTCAGTGTCAGCCTGTTCCGGGCCATAGACAAAATCGAGCACATGACGTATCCGGTTTTCACTGTGTCGCCAGTCTTTCGAGCTTGCCATCCACGCCTTGTAAAAGTCGTAGGTCAGATGCTGGCGAAAGGCCGCTTCATCGACAAACACCTCATTCAGACAAACTATCTGCGGGTCGGACACATCCTGCATCACCTCATAACGCACGCAACCCGGTTCAGCACTGGAGTTGCGCGCATGCTGATACACCCCGGCCAGAAACTGTTCCAGATATTCGTGCTTGACCCGGATGATATTGAATACGACGTACATGCCTAGTGCAACGGTGGTAACAGCGGAGAGGGACGGCGCTTCCGGCTGGCCTGTTCATAGGCATAGGCGTAACCAAGCAGAGGTCCATCGCTGTAAGGTGTGCCGATAAAACCGAGGGCCATCGGCAGGCCCTGGGTGCCGAAGCCCATCGGCACGACCACACTGGGGAATCCGGTCGAGTTATAGCCCGCCAGCGTTGCCGGGACAGACACATCCGACTCAACATAGGTCGGGTCTTCGAGTTTATATACCGGATTACTGATGACCCGGGCAAAACTGGTCTCATAGGGGAACACCAGTACATCCACACCGTATTTTTCAAACACGGCCAGTTTGTCTGCGGTGGCACGGGGCAGGGTTTCGCTGACCAGCTGTTGATACGCCGGGTCCGCTGTCGACTTGTCTAAAGAGTCTTTTAACAATCGCAGTGTTCCGTCCGTAGCAGGCAATGGCGATTTGTTGACCACGGATTCATAACGCTCTATGTATTCCGCCACGGTCGCCGGTGTGCCCGCCAGCGTAGCGGCATACTCTTCCCAGTCTTCCCGGAAACGATAGTCTGCTGTGCGCCGGATCCTGGTCTGACCGGCACCGGTATAACGCTCCATGAACCCTGCATCCAGCCGGATATCCACCAGCGTAGCGCCCAGTGCTTCAATCTGTTGTAACGCTTCAGCCGCCATCGCCTCAATTTCAGGGTCACCACCGAAGAAATCGCGCAGTACCCCTACCCGTTTTCCCTTCAATGCATTCGCATCCAGAAAAGTGGTGTAATCAATATGTGCATCGCGCACCGTGTATTTTGCAGCGACCTCGTTCCACACCGGCTGACTCAATGGATCGTACGGGTCTGACACTGCCATCACACTGAGCATACGCGCCACATCGCTGACCGTCCGTGCCATTGGACCGGCCGTATCAAACTCCAGATCCTTCGGTGCGATACCGGCGCGGCTGACAAGGCCCGTGGTCGGGCGCAGACCGACGATGCCGTTAAATGCCGAGGGTCCGCGCACGGATGTGCTGGTATCGGTACCCACACCCAGCACAGCGAAATTCGACGCGACCGCTGCCGCCGAACCGCTGCTGGAACCACCGGTGTCACGCTTGAAATTGTAGGGGTTGATGGTCTGGCCACTGACTGAATTATAACTGCCGGAGGCAAACTCACCCATCGCGGCCTTGCCGAGGATAATCGCACCGGCCTCACGCAACTCACGCGTCAGCGTCGCATCGGTCGGTGGTATGACACCGCGCAGGATCGCAGAACCATTTGTGGTCGGCATGTCCAGCGTATTGATATTGTCCTTCAGTACTACCGGTATACCATGCAAGGGACCGCGCAGGCCTGTTTGCTCGCGCTCGTGGTCAAGCTGTGCCGCCTCGGCCAGTGCATTTTTATTCACGGTGATAATCGAATTGATCTTCGGGCCGGCCTGGTCATAGGCTTCAATACGATCCAGATACTGCTGCACCAGCTGCACTGCGGTCAGGCTGCCATTCGTGTATCCGGCGTGGATATCGGCAATCGTTGCCTCCATCACATCAAATGCAGTACGCGTGGTATTCCGCACGTTGCCAGAGCTACAGGAGACCAGGATCGGTACTAACAGCAAACAGAAACAACTGTGCTTCAGCTTCATGTGCCACCCCCTATTTTTTCTTCGCAATGACCCAGACCGCGTGCACTATACCCGGGATATAACCGCACAGTGTCAGGATGATATTGATCCAGAAATGTTTGCCGATACCGACTTGCAGAAACACACCCACTGGCGGCAGAAATATCGCCAGCAAGATCTTGATCAATTCACTCATCTGTTCTGTCTCCTTTGAATGTGGGTCGGATTTGGGCAGATTTATTGATCGAGTGCGATCTTCATGACGACCTTGCGTATCCGTTCCGTGGAGATCATGGGCATATGGGCATCTTCCGGAAAAAAGATCGCATACATACCGGCGCTGACCGGCAACCATACATCAGGCGTATCTTTGAAAAAGCCGATGTCCTTGCCGGGGTGATAAGCCTTCGAGACCTGCGTGCAGGTCGCCGTGCGTTTCCAGCCCATCGTGTCAGTGCCGGACACGACCAGCTGGATATCGATGTATTTTTCATGCGACTCCAGCTCGGCCTGCTCACGCTTGCGGCCCGGCGCATCCTCGACCAGCGCAAACACGCGGTCATTGGCGACCTCATGCCGACCCGGCGCGAGCTTTTCCAGATTCGATCGCATCAGAAAGGAAAAGGCAGTCTTGAAACCCTTGTTCAGGGTGAGATAACGATCAGCGTTGTCCAGTACGTCCAGTATCATGATTGCAGGTCCTGTTAGTTGTATATTGCAGATATTACACCAGAATTTGACGATGGTCAGACGGTTCACCCCGGAATTTCCTCGACAGCCCACCATCGCAGAGGTAGATTTCCGCAATATTTCAGCTCGCCATGTCGAATCGGCGATAGCTCGTTCGATTAGGGAGTAATTCGGAGCGTTAACGCACCGGCACATACACACCACGACATTGCAGGAGGATACATGGGCAGGGTAAGGGTACTCGCAGGTACACGCAAAGGCGCGTTCATTCTGACCTCGGACGCGAAGCGACAAAAATGGGCGATCGACGGACCGTATTTCGCCGGATGGGAGATCTACCATATGAAAGGCTCGCCCGCAGACCCGGGCCGGATCTACGCCTCCCAGAACAGCAGCTGGTTCGGCCAGATCATCCAGCGCTCCAGCGATGGCGGCAAGACCTGGGAACAGCCGGGCACCCCTGCCGGAGAACCCACGACCTCGCCGGATGGCACTCCCAAAGGCGAGAGTAACCGCTTTGTCTATGATACCTCCACAGAGACCGGCAACCCGCTGACCACACACCAATGGTACGACGGCACAGCGCACCCATGGGAATTCAAACGCGTCTGGCATCTGGAACCATCTCTGACCGACCCGGATACTGTGTATGCCGGCGTGGAAGACGCCGCTCTATTCAGGACAACCGATGGCGGCAAGACCTGGCACGAAATGCCCGGACTGCGCGGCCACGGCAGCGGTATGCAGTGGATGCCCGGGGCCGGCGGCATGGGACTACATACGATCCTGCTCGATGCAAACAACCCGCAGCGCATCTATGTCGCCATCTCCGCCGCCGGCGCGTTCCGCAGCGATGACGGTGGCGTCAGCTGGAAGGCGATCAATCAGGGCCTGCGCTCCATCTATATTCCCGACCCCCATGCCGAGGTCGGACATTGTGTCCACAACATGGCCATGCACCCGTCCCGACCGGATGTGTTGTTCATGCAGAAACACTGGGACATCATGCGCAGCGATAATGCCGGGGATCACTGGCACGAGATCAGTGGCAATGTACCGAGTGACTTCGGCTTCCCGATCGCCGTACACGCGCATGAGCCGGAAACGATTTATGTTGTGCCGATCAAGAGTGACTCGGAACATTACCCACCAGATGGCAAGCTACGCGTCTATCGCAGCCGAACCGGCGGGAATGAATGGGAGGCGCTGACCAACGGCCTGCCGCAAGCCAACTGTTATGTAAACATCCTGCGCGATGCAATGGCCGTCGATAAACTGGATAGCTGTGGCGTGTATTTCGGCACTACCGGCGGCCAGGTCTACTGCTCACCCGACGGCGGTGACCACTGGCAGGCAATCGTGCATGACCTGCCCGCCGTGCTCTCGGTCGAAGTGCAGACACTGGACTAGGCAATGATCCGGGTCTGTATCCCCTACCAACTGCAGGTACTCGCCCATACAGGTGCGGAGGTCACGTTGTCAGTCGATGGCCCGATCACGATCAGTAACGTGCTCGCTGCACTCGAGGCCCGTTATCCCATGTTACAGGGTGCCATCGTTGATCATGAAACCCGCAAGCGACGCGCGCTGATCCGTTTCTTTGCCTGCACGCAGGACCTGTCACATGCACCGATGGACACAGAGTTGCCTGAGGCCGTGGTTGCGGGCAAGGAACCTTTTATGATTGTTGGGGCGATTGCGGGGGGGTAGGTTGGTATCCGGCACTTTAAAATATCCCACTACAGGAATAAGATGGCTTCGCAGGCCTGATTCCGGGTCGATGCAGAGACAGGCTTACGCATTTTAGTCGGGTGTCATCTGTCGTTGAACGGGACCTATTGTACTATCCAGAAAAACTAACGATATTTCAGTGGAGCAGGCGTAATGATAATAACGCAGAACCTCACGGACCTGATCCATCAGCCCGCACGACCTGGGCACGAAATCCTTCATAAACACCTCCTTGTGTTTTGTAATATTTCTGCAAGGTTATCTAGTTATTTGGTAGATATCCGTGCAAGTCTTGACTGTTGTAACATTTCTGAAAGGTTATCCAGATATTTTGGAGATATCCATGCAGGAACCGCATGCTATAGAACGAAATTAACTTGCAGCCAGCCTGTCAAGTTATTACATAGTTAGATTTCTCACGGAAGCTCCATCAATGGCCCGATACGAACACCATCCAGTCTTCGACCAGCCCGACGACAGTACAAGCATCTGGCGCTACATGGGATTCTCTAAGTTTCTTTCTCTACTAAATTCCAGCGCGTTGTATTTCACCGTCGCCAATAAATTCGAGGACCGCTGGGAGGGGACGATCCCGATCACAAACAAGGCGTCGCTCGACCCCAGGATCATTTCGTTTTATGAACAGCACCGCGCAACGAACGCGGTGAACTGCTGGCATCAGAGAGAGCGCGAGTCCGCGACAATGTGGAAGAGCTATACCTCTGGGAATGAAGGAATAGCCATAAGATCAACTTTGGGGCGACTGAAAACATGCTTCCGCGCCACGGAAGGCACGATAACCTCTGATGCAGCCGTACTCGTCGGCCAAGTGAAGTATTTAGACTACGACCGCGAGACCCTTGACGTCTCCAACGGCTTCATCCCTCTGCTGAGAAAGCGAAGCTTTTTTTCCGATGAGAAAGAAGTGCGTGCCGTGATAGGAAGCCCATTGTTGTCAAATTTCTTTCTCCAAGGGCTGCATGGGGTTCGAGTGCCAGTAGATCTAGATGCTCTTATAGCGGAAGTATTCATTGACCCCGTCGCAAGTGACTGGTTCGTTGACTTGGTTCGCACAATCGTAGGCGATAGATTTGCAATTGCTAAGTCGTCCATTGGCGAGCGCCCACCCCAAACGACGGACGGCCCGCCCGTGATGGCCTATGTAATGACGAAGAAGGCGGGAAAAGACTGAGAGATCAAGTGAAAGAGAAATCTAACCAGCCAATGGAGCGGACGCCTCCGCGCTACGCGCGTTTGCGCCGATCATCGGCGCGTTATAAGTCTTTGACACACGATCCCAGCATATGTAGCATAATGTAATACATATAATTACATTATTGAGGTTGTCTATGGGTATCACCAGCATTCGTCTCAATCCGGAAAATGAAGCTCCCCTGGAGGAGTTGGCTCAGAAACTGGATAGAAGCAAGAATTATATTATAAATCAAGCTGTTAAAGAATTTGTCGCCCGGCAAGCCATGGAAGATTCCCGGTGGGCAGATACACTCAAAGCACTTGGCTCCGTGAAGGCAGGTAAAGCGGTCGATGAACAACCTGTATCTGACTGGCTGAAAAGTTGGGGTTCTTCGGATGAGAAAAAACCACCCACCTTATGAAGGTAAGGTATTCACCTGAGTCCATTGATGACTTGATTCGATTACGGGGCTTCATAAAAGAGAAGAATCCTGTCGCTGCCCAACACATTGCTAATGAACTGTTGGATGGAATTAACAAGTTAAAGTTATTTCCGAAAATTGGACTCCCGGTTGTGAAGGCTGCTGATCCACAGAGTATTCGTGATCTGTTTATCGGAAACTACACTGTTCGCTACCTTACAGGTAATAATGAAATTTATATCTTGAGGATGTGGCATGGTAAAGAAATTGAGAAAGACTTATAACGAATCGTTCGCTTGTTTTCAGGAAATAGCTGGATTATCAGGGGATATAAATAGAAGGGCCCCGGCAGCGGGGGGGGTGCTACTCGGGGCCCTGTAGATGGGCTCGAAAGCCCTTCAACGAGAGAAACAATACCACTAATAATTCGTTATACCTATATCGAAGATATTGAAACAGTTTTTACTGTCCAGTAGCAAATAATCCGGGATGAGGGCGGAACTTTCTCCACGGGGCAAAATACGAGTTACCCGTCAGAACGAATAGTCGGCACAGGGTTATTTAATGTTATCACCCGTAATTAAATCCTCGTCTGTGCCGGTTTCCTCATAGGCACTACGCTTGCCGCGGTATTTGAGCTGCAGTCCTTTCAGGAAGTTGCGCAATATCTGGTCCTTGCAGTCGCGATAATGTTTATGCCCGGGTTTGCGAAACAGGGCGCTCAATTCATGCTTGCTGATAGTCAGTCCAACCGACTCCAGCACCTCCAGCACCGCATCCGCTTGCATGTTCAGCGCGATCTTCAGTTTCATGAAGACGATGTTATTGGTCAGGCGCTTCTCGGGTTCAGGTTGAGGCCCTTCCTTCTTTCCGCGGGTTTCGATGATCAGGCCGTTCAGGAAGGTGGCCATCATTGTATCGTTGCACGACTGGTATGCCGGGTCCTCATCTTTTTTCAACCAGTTACTGATCTGTTCGCGGGTGACCTCTACCTCGGACAGTGCGAAGATGGCGATCATTCTGTAGTCGTTAAAATCGAAGATGTAGCGTATACGGCGCAAGATATCGTTGTTAGTCATTCTGTGGTTCCTGGTGTCCGGTCAATTGATACGTATCGCTATGATACCGGATTGTCCTGCTTCTGTTTCAATATGGTGCTGACCGGCACGGTCAGATTGTCTGTGAGCGACTGTTGATAACGGGACAATACGCTGTCGAGGCCATACAACTCCGCCAGCGGCGCACTGGCAGGTTTGTCCTCCACCAGCGGTTTCGGTATCGCCTTGTGCAGATCCAGCAGTGTGGCCTCGTCCATGTCCCGGGACAATAGCCATCTGCCGCTACCGGTCGCATGCACCCAGTTTGCGGCATGCAGATAGTCCATGATCTCGTTGATCTGGTGTTGTGGCGTCCTCACTCCGAGTTTTTTCATTTCTGTATAGGACAACGACCTGCTTTCTTTCTGGGCCAGCCAAAGCAGATAGATAATCTGGTATACCTCATCAAACGACCAGTCCTGACTCATTCTGCCCAGTTTCTCCGATGACAGGCGGAAAGCAGACAGGCAAAAGCTGATATGTGCGCCCAGCAGGACCACCACCCACGAGGTATAGATCCAGATCAGAAAAATTGGCATGACCGCCAGCGCACCATAGATGGTCTGGAAGCCCGGTACGGTCTTGATATAGATACCAAACCCGTATTTGGCCAGCTCAAACAGGATGGCAGCAATCACACCGCCAACCACGGCATGTCGGCTGAGTACGAAGCAGTTAGGAACCAGGATATACAGGATAGAGAATGCCATCGTTGTGGTGATAAACGGCAGCCATGCCAGCAAGGTCTGCTTCACCGCGAAACCGCTGTCCACATAGTTGATCATCGGTAACGACAACAGATATGAAGTGGAAATTATCCCTACTCCCAGTAACAGCGGCCCCATTGTCAAAATGGCCCAGTACACCAGAAACCGGGAAATAAAGTTCCGATGGTTACGTACATGCCATATGGAATTCAACGCATTATCTATCGTCGCCATCATCATCAGCGCCACCACGAACAACATAAACAGGCCGGGAATGGTTAGTTGCGAGGCCTTCCGGGTAAAGGTGTTGATGTATTCCAGGATGTTCTGCCCGAACGCGGGTACAAAGTTATTGAAGATATAGGCCTGCAGCGTCGCCCCCATACTCTCGAAGACGGGCTGACCGCGCAGGAAGGTAAACATGACGGTCAGCAAGGGCACCAGTGCCAGCAGGGTGGTATAGGCCAGTGAGGCGGCAATCTGCAGACCATGCTGGTCATAAAATTGCCGGAGCGAGAATCGCGCAAAATAAAACAACCATTCCAGACTGTGCTGGATACGGCGTCGGTAATTTGCGTTCATCGTCTCGGCAGATCCTCCAGTTGCAGTTGTGCGGCGATATCCTCCCAGGATACATATTTGAAATTCTGGGTCTCGTCATAACGGCCGTCCTGTGCGACCATCAAGCCCTTCGGAAAACCGGGCAAGGCCACCGGGGTTACCTCTATACCATCGGTCTGCGACGTGCCGTCCAGACCCGCCTCCGCGTTTGCCCGTATCCAGAATGATCCCCGGTACGTGTGTGGTGGTTTGCGATCATACACGGCATAATTGTCGGATCCTTCCGAGGTCACTATCAGGTAACCACCGCCGTTGGCCGTCTTGTAGATCGCCAGACCTTCCAGATCCTCGGCCAGCACACCACCGGGCTCGATCCGTGCGACCGCGGTGCGCGTCTCTCCGTCGTCGGGCTCGGCACCATAACGCCAGACCGCTACCGTTTCTTCTGATACATAAAGATGCCCGGTTTCGTCATCGACCACACAACCTTCTGCCACTGACCCTATATTGATACGGCGGACCAGTTCAGCATCAACCTTGTTACCGGCGACCGGAAACAAACGCCACTGGTGCATACGACCGTCCGCACTGGTCGCAAACGCATACAGGTCACCGGTGCGTGGACTGTGATACATACACAAACCATACAAGTCATGAAACTCGGCCGGGATGGTCCGCGCATCCACACGGCTGACCTTGCGCGTGGCCTCGTCGATTGCATAGATTGCCAACGCCATTTTGGTACGGTCAGACCCGACAGCGATGTGCGCCAACGCACCGATGTCCGAAAATCCGGCACGCAAATCGATATTGTTGATGCGACCATCCTCCAGAAACTGCAACAAGCGGCCGTCCAGATCATAGACCCCGAGGCCTGCACCCTTGTCCGCCCCGAGCACCAGACTGTCGGCGGGATTGCGTGGATTGACCCAGATGGCCGGGTCATCCGCAGCATCCATGCCACCGGTGACTGGTGCACTGATCACCTGTGTATGTACGACCGCATCGTTGGGCTGGCGCTTCTCCGAACTTCGGGTCGTAGAGGAATCGGGCAGGGGACGCAAATAGATGTCCCCATCGCCGGCATCACCGGTAACGGCGAGGGCGATCATATCCTGCTTGCGCCCGGCCTGGGTCAACGTGCCACTGGCAATCGCAGCCAGCGATCCTTCCATCACCTCGTCGTCTATCGGATATTGTCCGGAGATCTCACCCCCGGCCGTGACCTGCACAAACATCCCGCTGTCCTTGTCAGCGAGCAAGGACAGGCCTTGCTGGCCCTGATAGATCCCGGTGACGGCAACCGGTTCGGCAAATTTCCCATAGGGTTTGTTCAGCGCGACTGGCTTGCGCACGGGGACCTCCTCCGGGTCGGCGATGACCTGCCACAGCCCCATCGCAGGTTCGGTCAGATACACAATGCCGCTGTCATCGTCACTGCTGCAAGAGGTGGTGGGTCCACCAATGACCACCTGCTGCATTTCACGAACGGTAATCGGCCCGCTTGCGCTGTTATAAATCCGGTACTGAAACAGGCGGCCGTGGTCACCGCCGGCAAAGAGATACAGGCTGTTATCATGGGTGTCACGCGCAAAGCAGACATGGGTCGTGCGCGGCATCACCGTGATACTGCCCTGTTCAGCGATCAGACCCGGGTCGACAAAACGGCCGGTCTCGGGGTCAAGGCCGCGCAAGACGATGCGAAATTTCGACAGGTCGACCATCGCCACCAGCATGAGCTTGCGTGAGCCATAACTATACTCGGACGAGATGGCCACACCGATTATCTGGGACAAGGGGTCTGCGGAATCGATGCTGTCCAGCACCTGCCCGTCAGCTGACAACGAGGCCACACCTTCAAACGACAACGCGGCTATGATATAGGACTGTTCTCCCTCACTGATCGCGACACTGCGTACCTCGCCTTTGTCAAAATGGATACGGCCCGGGGTGACTGTGGTCACGGGGGCGGCGGTAACAACCCCGTGCAGGGTAAACAGCAACGACAATAACAACAGATGGCTGACATTGCCTAGGCGATGACGCATACCCTTTCCCCCCTAATCCCCTGATTTATAATGATGTGTACAGCTTATATAACGGCAAACAGTACGACAGGATGAACGAATGATCAAATAATCCGGTAGCTGACCCTGATCCATTTGTTTCGATTGCAGGTATAATGGCGTTTTATCTTCAGGAGCACATCATGGCCAGGGCAAAAGCAAGACACATCCTCGTGGACAGCGCAGCAAAATGCGAGGACCTGAAACAACAAATCGCCGACGGCGCTGATTTCGCCGAGATAGCACGGAAACATTCCAGCTGCCCGTCCGGCAAGTCCGGCGGAGACCTCGGTGAGTTTGGCCGTGGCCAGATGGTCAAGGAATTTGATGAGGTCGTGTTTAACGGTGCCGTTAATGTCGTACACGGGCCGGTAAAGACCCAGTTCGGTTATCACCTGCTCGAAGTCACCAGCCGCAAGGATTAAATTAGACATCAGCCGTCTGGCTATGATTGTGAAAGACCATTTGCCGCAGGGGTAAGCGGCGGGTTAAGGAGCCGCTTACGCTGTTACATGGATGTATTCACAGCGTGTCTTGAACGATTATAGCCAGACGGCTGATTCCAGTACCGTGACACGCACGGTATCTTGTTCTCTCTTTCAAGGAATCGTATGTGGTTTAAAAATCTTCGTATTTATCGCCTGACCAGACCGATCGACATTAGCCCGGAAACGCTGGAAGAAAAACTGGCTGAACACAGTTACCGGCCTTGTACCAATCTTGAATTCTCGCGCTATGGATGGGTACCGCCGCTCGGCAAACACGGAACACTGTTTACCCATGCCGGTAACGGACACACGATGATCTGTGCACGCAAACAGGAAAAGATCCTGCCGCCGGCGGCGATCAATGAAATGGTTGAGGAAAAAATCCTGGAGCTGGAGGCACGTCAGGACCGTAGCGTATATCGCAAGGAAAAACGCGACATCAAGGAAAATGTGATCCACACGCTACTGCCACGCGCGCTGACACGTTCCGCCCAGACCTATGCCTGTTTCTCGACGGAGAAGAAGCTGTTAATCATCGACGCGGCCAGCGCAACAAAGGCCGAGGAGTTTCTGGAACACCTGCGCATTGCGCTCGGTGAGTTACCGGTGGTGCCGCTGACCTGTCACGGCGACCCGGCCGAGGTGATGACGCGCTGGCTGAAAAATTCCACTGCGAAAGGCTTTGAGCTTGATAATGAATGTGAACTGCGCAATCCGCTGGAGAGCAATAACATCATCCGCTGTAAAAATCAGGAACTGGAAAGCGACGAGATCATGGGTCACCTGAAGGCGGGCAAGCGGGTCATCTCCATGGCTATCAACTGGAAAGAGGCCATACGTTTTGTCCTGAATGAGGATTTCAGTCTGAAGCGTGTCCGTTTTGAGGACTCGATACAGAAAGAGGCCGAAACCGAGGCGGATGATTTCGCGACACAATTTGATCAGGACTTTGCCATCATGACGCTGCAACTCGGCTTTTTGCTGGATGAGTTGCTCGATGCATTTGGCGGGATCAATCGGGACAAATAAGGCGGCGCGGCGCTGTTGCGCCGGTTTGCTTTCACATTTCTTCCATAATGTGGTAAGGTGCGCGCATCTGGTACATCCTTTTGATTGCCAGAGCGTCTTCTTTAGTTGTTAGTTTGTCTCATTTCATATTCCGAGTCCAACTGCCCCTCCCTGTTGAGAGCCAATTATTGTTTGCCGCACTAACTGGCGTAGCTACTGCCACGCCTTGATTTTTTTCACCCTGCCCTGACTGGCTATCTGCAACTATCTGCGGGCTGTGCACGGGCAAAATATATAGCAGGAACTATTAAATGACTTTTGACACACTAGGACTATCCGAGCCATTGCTGCGCGCTGTGCGTGATACCGGCTACACCACCCCGACCCCGATCCAGGCGCAGGCTATCCCCGCGATACTGGAAGGCCGCGACCTGATGGCCGCCGCACAGACCGGCACCGGCAAGACCGCCGGCTTCACACTGCCGATGTTACAACGACTCGATACAAAAAAACCGGTGCAGCACAACCGTGCCCGTGCACTGATTCTGACCCCGACCCGCGAACTGGCCGCACAGATCCAGGACAGCATCATTACCTACGGCAAACATCTGACACTGCGTTCCACTGTCGTATTCGGTGGCGTCAACATCAACCCGCAGATGATGAAGCTGCGCCGTGGTGTAGACATCCTGGTGGCAACACCGGGCCGTTTGCTGGATCTGTATCAACAGAATGCCATCCGTTTTAACGATATTGAAATGCTGGTGCTGGATGAAGCCGACCGCATGCTCGACATGGGATTCATCAACGACATCAGAAAGATCATGGCCTTGCTGCCAAAGCAGCGTCAGAACCTGCTGTTCTCGGCAACGTTTTCCAGCGAGATACGCACGCTGGCCAAGGGCGTGACCAATAACCCGCTGGAGATAGACATCTCGCCGCGCAATTCCACGGTCGAGATCATTGCCCAGAAAGTACACACGGTAGACAAGGCACGCAAGGCCGAGCTGTTAAGCCACATGATCCGCACGGAAAACTGGCACCAGGTGCTGGTATTCAGCCGTACCAAACACGGTGCAGACAAACTGGTCAAGCAACTGGCCCGCGACAATATTGATGCAGCCGCGATCCACGGTAACAAGAGCCAGCCGCAGCGTACCCGCGCGCTGGCGGACTTCAAGCAGGACCGCATCCAGGTTCTGGTTGCCACCGATATCGCCTCGCGTGGTATTGATATAGACCAGCTCTCGCATGTAATCAACTTTGATCTGCCGAACGTACCGGAAGATTATGTACACCGTATCGGCCGTACCGGCCGTGCCGGTGCCAGTGGTACTGCGATTTCGCTGGTCAGTGCGGATGAGTTCAAACAGTTACAGGACATTGAGCGTCTGATTAAACGCAAGATAGATCGTGAGGAAGTGGCTGGGTTCAAGCCGACCCAGCTGGTACCGGAATCCGGCAGCTCGGCCCGACCGCAGAACAACCGGCCACGGACGAACCCCGGCAATAATCGCCCGAACCAGAGAAACAATTCGCAGCAGCGGTCGCATAAACCGCATGCCAGTAACGGCAATCGTGACAGCCGTGGCCAGAATACCTACGCTGGATAAGTTGTAATACGGGACAAGCGATAGTCTGAATCAGGGGCGGCGCAAGCCGCCCCTTTTTTTTATCCCGCCGCCACCCTGGCGAGCACCTTGGTCACCACAGGATCAACCGACATCCTCTGCCGCAGGGCAGCGACCTTGGGGAAACGCTGGACATCAACTCCGTCTGCCTCCAGCCACTGGCATATCGTATACAGATACATATCACACACGGTGTAGGTATCACCAAACACCCAGGGGCCTTTCACCAGTTCCTGTTCTATCAATGTAAAACATTCACCCACCGTCTGCGGCACCTTCTTTTTCATTGCCTCAATCGCCGCCGGATCATCGGCCCAGCGGGCCCCACGATACAAATGGGCATGGGCGACATGCACGGTTGAACACAGGTAACTGATGAACTCCTGCACCTTGGCAAAGGCGAACGGGTCCGATACCAGTGCCAGATTGGCCCTGGGCCAGGTCTGGCAGATAAAGGCGAGGATAGCCGGGGTTTCGGTAATAATACCCTGCTCTGTGATCAGCGCAGGCACCCGACCTTTCGGATTGATCCCGAGATAGTCCGGTGAGCGTTGCTGGTTGGTGGAAAAATCCAGCACCCGTACTTCATAATCGGCACCAACATATTCGAGTGCGATATGCGACGCGAGTGAGCAAGCGTTTTTTGCGGTATAGAGGATCATCTTTTTCACAAATTTCCGTCCTGTGTATTCAGTAGTAGCTGTTAAGGATCATTTCTGCAGGTAATAACCGCTCATGATCGTCTCATTCCATAACTTCATTGCGCCCGGTGCAATACCCATCGGCAAGCCTTCTTCCGGAGCACTGTAGCCGTGTTTACCGGTTGCGAACTCGTACAGCTTGACCCTGGGTGCCGGTTTCATCGCCGCATAACCGGGCAGATATACCTCACGGTAGGCACGTGCATCGTGGTCACGGCTATTGCTGGCGATGATCAGTAACAACGGGGGTACCGGTTTGACGCCGGGACCGGACACACCGCGCAGGTATCCCAGATACCTGTCGACCAGCTCCTCGGTTTCCTCCTTGCCCATGTTCAATCGTTTCGCACTCGCCCGCGCTGCGGCCTCCATTTCCTCCGGACTGTCAAAATGCAGGATGTTCTCGGCCTTGAACAGGGCCGAAGACAATCCACGTTCGGTTTTTTCCATTACTTCCTCTATCACCATCGCCAGACGCGCCAGCGCATCCACGCCTTCTTCCTCAATCAGCTCATAACCATAATAACGCGCGATGTCGCGCCAGCTGCGAATGCGCAGACAGTTAAAGTCTGCCGCCCACGGCACGTCTATGCCCTGCTGCTCGCGCGTCATCTTGCCGTACAAGGCCCCGAACGGTGAGCTCTCCAGTCCCAGTACACCGACGATATTCGGGATACGCTGGGTCAGCATCATCGTCATCGGACCGCCGGTAGAATGTCCGTGGCTGTAGATGGAGAACTCACCCTCCGGCAGATATCGGCGGGCCAGCTCGGTCGCGCCTGCCTCATGTGCCCTCGGCCAGCCTGCCAGACGGTTATAAAAATTCGTGCCTTCTTTCGCGCAAGCAAGGTACAGCGTGCCCCAGCGTCGACGGCGTGAATCCTCGGTATCGGTCACCACCTCATACTGGTCTTTCGTAATCAGCTCGTCCTTCAGATAAACCGGCGTTCTGACCGATCCGTCCGGGTGCATCGTCTCACCTGACCACAAGCCGCTCGGATCCTGCAGATTGTAATTACCCGGATAGGACATATTGACGACCTTGTAACCAAACTTGGTCGCGAGAAAACGGGCAAATTCATTCTTGCCCGGATGATGACCACCACCACCGTGCAATACAAACAGACCGATTTTTTTACCGTCCGGTCCGACCGGGATACGGGCCGGGTCTTCAGGCTCATGTACACTCGCGGCAATATCCCATTCCAGACCCAGTACCTCTATCCGATGGACCACTTCGGTCGAGCGTACCGGGATGTCCGGCATTGCCAGCACTTCCTCTGACAGCTTGACGATGTCGGGTTTGGACAGATGGATCCAGTCTGCACCGGCGACCTTTTCGACATTCGCACCGGTTTGTGCCCGGGCCGGGAAAATGATCAGCATGCTGACGAGTGAGCAGAGACAGGTATAACGGAACAGGTGTTTGTGCATGAATCCCCCTTTGTTACTATGCGACAGTTATTAATAATTAATTCAGATGAATTATGTCTGGCTACCTCGATCTGATCAGCCCGTCACGACCTCGCGGATAATCTTCGCTGCGCTATCGATGGCGTCCGCATCCACTTCCAGACTGGTCACGGCCCGCAATGTGTGTGGTCCGGTGGCCAGTACCCGCAAGCCTTGTCTTTCCAGCAACGCGACCACTTCAGTGGACGGCAGTTTATCGATATCGAAATAAACCATATTCGTGTCAACCTCGTCACTGTTGACCCGGAGCCCCGATATGTCTGTCAGACCGCGCGCCAACCGTGTCGCATTCGCATGGTCGTCCGCCAGTCGTGCGCGATGATGATTCAGTGCGTACAGGGCACCGGCCGCAATAATGCCGGCCTGGCGCATACCACCACCAAACTGTTTGCGAAACCGGCGTGCCCGGGTGATGAATTCTGCACTGCCAGCGAGTATCGATCCCACCGGTGCGCCCAGGCCCTTGGAGAAACACACGCTGACGCTGTCAAAATTATCGGCGTACGCACGTTCAGATATCCCGGTCGCCACGGCGGCGTTCCACAATCGTGCACCGTCAAGATGGGTGGCTATACCCGCTTCTTTCGCCACTGCACAGACCTGTTGCAACTGCGCCAGTGGCCAGACAGACCCGCCGCCACGGTTGTGGGTGTTCTCCAGTGTGAGCAGGCGCGTTGGGGCGTAATGAATATTTGGAGGACGCAGGACAGAACGTAGTTGATCGGCGGTAAACAAACCGCGTGTCCCCGGCACTACACGGCAGTTCACGCCAGACAGTGCCGCCGGGGCACCGGCCTCATACCAGTAGATATGTGACTGCGCCTCAAGCAAGACCTCGTCGCCCGGTTGTGTCTGGCAACGAATTGCAAGCTGGTTCGCCATCGTGCCGGACGGCACAAACAGCGCTGCCTGTTTTCCCAGCAAGGTGGCGGTAACACGTTCCAGTTCAGTAACAGTCGGATCATCGCCGAGTACATCGTCACCCACCTCGGCCGTCGCCATGGCCTGACGCATTGCAGGTGTCGGCCGGGTGACAGTATCGCTGCGCAAATCGATAAGCGTATTACTCATGTTGTTTCAACTATCCGGCTGGTTATTGCAACGGGCATTGCGTATATCGCGACTCCACACAGGCAATGGCCAGTTTTTGTCCCCGATCCAGTTGCTCTGCATTCAGTCTGGTCGCCATCTCGTCCCGTTTTTTACTGGCACCCTCATGACTCTGCACGGCAGCCATATAAAAGTAGATATAGGCCGCGAGATCGTCCTGCGGGACGACCACACCCTCCGCATACATCAGACCCAGACTGTGCTGTCCGGCGGGCATGCCATGATCGGCGGCCTTACGATACCAGTGGTAGGCCTGCTCCATGTCAACCGGCAAACCCTTGCCATGTTCATACATATAGGCCAGGTACAACTGGGAATAAGGATCATCCTGTTCTGCCAGCAGGCGAGTGGATTCCACATTACTCATCTCGGCCTGCACAGCGGAGAGGGATAACAACAGTGTAAAGGTGAATACGACAGGTAATTTCATCTATGTGACCTCGATCTTGTAAATCTGCAATGTCCTGATAATAACGCAAACCCGGCACAGAGTCAGGTGAGAATAATTCGCTTTCACTTTTCAGTGTGCCCGGATATCAGATGATTTACAGGGCATTTTGGTTCACTATGCACGGCCAAATTATGAACACTCACACACACATCTGGCGCGGCATGATCTACGGATTTATCGGTATGGCCTGTTTCAGCCTGACCGCACCGTTCACCCGCCTCGCCTTGCAGGGTTTTTCCCCATACTTTATTACAGTAGGGCGGGTATCCGTCGCCGGCGTTCTGGCTGCCCTCATACTCTATCTGCGCCGCGAGCGCTGGCCAGCACGTGTTTACTGGAGGCGGCTGGTGCTGGTCTCACTCGGGGTGTCGGTCGGTTTTCCGCTGTCGCTCGGGATCGCACTGACGCATACCGATGCCTCGCATGCCGGCATTGTGCTCGCCATCCTGCCGCTGTTGACATCCATACTCGGTGCGATCAGCCATCAGGAAAAACACGGTAAATCATTCTGGTTGATCGCGGTCAGCGGCTGTCTGAGTGTACTTGCCTACATATTCTGGAACAGCGGTATCCGGCTGGTAGCGGCGGATCTCTGGTTATTGCTGGCCGCGATATCAGCCGCGATTGCCTACAGCGCCGGTGCCAGCGTGACGCGTACACTCGGCGGCATAAACACTATCTGCTGGGCCATGGTATTCATGCTGCCGTTCAGCATACCGGCCGCAATTTATATGGTAATGCAGTTCGATACCTTTACCACCGTTCCGCTTCCTGCCGTCGCCGCGTTCCTGTATCTGGCCCTGGTCAGTCAATTGCTGGGTTTTTTTCCCTGGTACGCTGGTCTCAGCCTCGGCGGTGTGGCCCGGGTTTCACAGGTGCAACTGCTACAAACCTTTCTCACATTGTTTGCCGCGGCCTGGCTGCTGGACGAAGTTGTCGAATGGCACAGTTGGCTGGTGGCCGCGCTGGTCGCCGGCCAGGTCTATCTGGCAAAACGGCTGGCCTGACAATACCTCAGCGTTCCGCGTCCACCCCGTAGAAGTACACGAGCACATCATCGAGTAGCGGGCCCCAGTTGTTCCAGTCGTGACCCTCGTCCACCTCAACATATTTCATCGGGTAAGCCTTGTCCTGTAACAACGCATGAAACTCGCGGTTCGCCTCCGTATTATCGTCCGGTGTACCGGTGCTGAGAAAGATCTTCAGCGGCAGAGTGGGCAGTTGCGCATAGACTGGTAACAGGTTAGGGACTGGATGATTTGCGGGTGACTGCATGGCCAGGCCGGAAAAGGTCTCCGAACCGAGTGCGCCGAAACACGCCGCGTTGGTTCCGCCAAACGATACGCCCATGATCGTCCTGCCGGTACTGTCGCGTATGACCGGATAATTCGCTTCGATCGCGGGGATTAGTTCCTCAACATAGAACTGGAAATAATCGGAGTTACAGAGGAACTGTTGCCGGCGCCGGTTTGATTCCAGGTCGTCCGGGTCACGCGGATCCACAAACACGGCAATAACAGGCCGGATTGTACCTTTGCCGGTCTCGCGATCCAGTACCTGATCCATATGACCGCGCCCGAGATAATTCTGGCCGTCTGTCATGAACAATACCGGATAGGGCCCGCCATCCTGGCCGGCTTGCGGTAGATAGACCCGATATTGCAGGTCGTAACCGAGTACCTTGCTGCTTATCCGGAGATTATCTGTCAGCGTCCCCTCCGCCTGAACGGACATATTGATGAACAATAACCACGGGATAAGACCTGCCAACACGAACGTCTGCCCCCGGTATCTACCCCCCTCTGTACTGAACATGAATACACCTCTTCAAAGTCATGACTGAAAATCAGGCCTGTGTATGCAACCTGATCACCCGGAAACGAACTGATACTGCCATGACTATGTATCAGGATTCAGCCCTGGTCCTGGTATTTTGTCATGTCGGAATAGTTTACAAAGCAATCCAGGCCGATTTATCCAGATTTTATATAATATATTCATGTACTTGGATAATAATAGCCGACACCGGATAGCTTAAAACGTGTATATATCGGGCGTAAACTGACGAAAATTTTTACACTTACATACTCATATATAAATATAAGCTATTGATTTTTATTATTAATATTTGTGGTACAAAAATTGCTCATAAACTGTGAACCAGTGCCATTTCTGTAAATGAGTAAATTATCAGGAGTTTGAGTTATGCGATCCAGAATATTGTCCTTGTTATTAAGTGTTGTGTTCATCGGGCTATTGCCAATAGCCTCACAGGCCGTTGTTATTGATACCACCGCATCATGGACAGATCTGGCGAATACTGGGTATGCCGGTAGTGGTCAGTCTTTAACGGTCGATAACACAGATACCACACTGGATAATATCGGTTTTTACTTTCACGAAGATGCGAACGGTCTGACATTCAACTTCATCCTGAGCGATGCACTCAACTTCGGCACTACCCTGTTTGCTACTTCATTTGTTGTCAATGTCGCATCCATAAACGTAATTGATATCGGTCTGGAATTGACGGGTGGGAGCACAGTCTGGGCCTTAATCGACTACGCCGGTTATTACGGAGCATCGGCACACATCATCAACGACAATGTTTACTCAGGTGGTACCTCTGTTTTTGGCGATATCAATAGTATGTCTACATTTGTCGGTTGGGACCACAGCTTTGTTGCCAACTTCAGCAATAATAACCCGCCGCCGGTTGATGTCTCTGAACCAGGCAGCCTCGCATTGCTTTCACTCAGCCTGTTCGGTCTTGCCGGTCTGCGTAGACGTCGCTCAAACAACTAGTCACAAACCGAAGTCCCCGTTGTCTTGAAAACCCCGTCCCTGTGACGGGGTTTTTTTTAGTATACCCCGCTGAACGTCAGCGTAACTGACTGGTCCCGGTAACGCTCACGTATCTCACGGAATCTGACCGGACTAAGGTCGCGCTCACCGGTAAACACGGTGCGTGCACGTGACCCCGGGGCATCCAGTGCATTAATGGCAGACAGTCGCACCTTGATACCGAGCCAACGTGTCGTCTCGACAAACATGCCAAGATCCGGCGTCTCATTGTATACCTCCAGCTCATTCACCTTGAACAACGGTCGTTCACCGCGTGATATCAGCGTCCACCCCCAGGCCACGCGAGAGACCTCAAAATCCTGACGATAATCGATACTGAACCCGTGCCGGTTGGGTACGTCATAAAGAATCGGGAAGTCACCTTCGATACTCGACAGGATACGATCCCGTCCGGTCACCGGATCCACCACGGTCGAGTCCTGCCAACGGGTCTTGAGATCAAGTTTCGCACCGGTCAAACCAAGCCATTCAAGCGGCAGCGTCGCTTCCAGCTCGACACCCCAGCGCCGCCCGTCACCAATATTACCGGGTACCTCGAACGTAGCTGTCAGCGGCAGCAGGTCCAGCACATTGGCAATCCAGTGATGATAGGCCGTCAGCTTGACGACAGTCACTTCTCCAAAACGGCGTTCATGAATGATCTCGCTGATCCAGGTGGTATCCGGCCGGATATCGGGATTACCGAGCGCAAGGTCATCATCTTCAAACAGGGTGGCACTGACAAAATCGGTCAGGTCCAGCTGTGCAACCTCACGCGCTATCCGCAGGCGGGTCTGCCGACCCTGTTGCTGTGTATAGGTCAGTACGCCCTGGGGTTTTACAAAAAAGAAATCACGTTGCTGTTCAGCGTCACCACTCTGGGTAATCGTCGAGGCCTCGGCACCCAGACCCAGATCAACCTGCAGCTTGCCGCGTGACCAGGTGTCCTGTAATAACATGTCCCAGCGCTCTTCCTTCACCAGCGAATCGGCACCGGGTACATCAAAGGCAACCGGTCCACTGCCCGCATCAAGTGTTGATTGCAGCGTGCGATCCAGGCTGTTATAGGCCCGTTCCAGATTCAGTTGCAATGTCTGGTCCGGCAGGCCACGCCAGTCAAATTCGAGTCGTGTGATCAACTCGGTTGCAATGCCATCACCTTCAGCAACGCGGAACGAGCTCTGGTTACCCTGCGTATCCAGTACCCGCTGGGTACGGTAGGTCTGCTCATCATTGCGGAAAAACAGCAGGATGGCCTTGCCAGTCAGATCCTGGTACAGATTTCGTTCAGCGTCGAGTCCGATCTCCAGACCCGGGGATTTTGAATTATCATCGAATGTCTCGACCCGGGGAGGACTACCAGACGCCTCGGGAATACGGTCCGATTCCAGGAACTGGTCACGCGTCACATAGGTGATGACTGTATTCAGTTTAACCAGGGTACCACCCGTGAGCAGAGTGACGGCATTAAAATTTCCCTTCCAGTTCGTGACCCGGTTTTCCCGGTTATCAAACCGGTTTTCGGTGAGGACACCGTTACCGTTAAAAAGCTGGTCCAGCCCATGACGTCCGTAGGAATTGCCGATCATCGACAGACCGGTGTTGTACTCCACTTCTTTCCATCTGTCTGAAAGGGAAACATTGACGATTGGCGTTAATGGTCCGTGTTTGAATGGAACCAGTACTGCCCCCTCCCATTTGACTGAGGCCGGGTTGTCCGCACGCAGGATGATATTGATTAACGAGGACTGACCGCGCAGGTCAATACCACGCACCTGTCCCTGTATCAACTCAATACGCTCGACATTCCCGGCGGGGATCCGTGACAGTATCGCTGAAGGCAGGTCCTGCTTGGCGCTGGGGCGTTGATCATTAATCAACAGATTCCCGGCACCACTGGCAAAACCACGTGGTCCATCCTCACTCTCTTCCAGCTGAAAACCGGGGACCTGTCGCACCATATCAAGTGCGGTCAGCGGTTTGAATTTGTCAAAATAATCACTATCGTAACTGACCAGTTCTGAACTTCTGTCCGGAGAGGACACAGCGGCGTCCGCCGTTGCCGCAGCGTCGCTACCCTGTGCACAAGCGGGGCCAGCTATGAAGATTGAGGCAGTAAACAGACCGGCAACGATTTCACTGTAGCGCATGATTAACCTGATATTGAATTATTCTGGAAATCACAGAATACCTTGGGAACGGCCGGTTTTACAGTTATTAAAGGAGTTGAATAGTTATCCCGCAGTTGTCCGGTCGCGGTTTATTGAATCAGATCAGCACTACTGCCGTGATCCCGGCAGTAAACAGCGCGATTGATATAGGTAGTGTTATCCTGCGCAGTTCGACCGACCCCATACTGGCGGCCATACTGCTCTTGACCAGGGTATTGGCCAGGGAGGCAATCACAATCGCCCGTGACGCAATTTCAAGATTACTCTCGTCCGATTGGGTGAGGTCCGCCATTGCCAGCGTGATTGCATCCACGTCAGTCAGTCCTGCAATACCGGCAGCCAGGTAAAGTCCGGCATCGCCCAGATACACCTGCGCGGCTTTTGCAATAAACACAACCACTCCAAAGAGCAGGCCAAACTTGATGGCCTGATCCAGTTCAAACGGATTGCTACCCGGCTCGACCAGACCGCGCTCGGGCCTCCGGTGACGCCATAACCAGTAGCAGGCCCCCAGGCTGACCAGACACAGCACCCCCAGAGACATGGCAAGTTGTTGCCCAAGCGCGCCGTTTACCAGCCAGGACATGATGATGACGCGAAAGTACATTACCGTCCACGCCACCAGGATACCAAGCGCAAGGGCGGAGGCATCTTCCCCTTTTTTGCGACTGCGCTGTGAGAACCCGAGTGTGACCGCTGTGCTGGAAACCAGGCCACCAAGCAAACCGGCAATACCGATACCATGCTCGGTACCAACAGTCTTGACGAGTATATAACTTGCAAAATTCAGACCGGAGATCAAAACGACCATCAGCCATATCTTGTACAGATTCAGCACATTCAACGGTTCCGGTCCATAAAACTTGTCAGGGACCAGGGGCAACACCAGCAGGGTAACTATGGCGAACTTTAATGTGGCTTCGACATCGGCCGCCTCAATTCGATGCGCAAGCTGGTGTAACCAGTCTCGCAAGGCCAGCAACAATGCCATCGCAACACCAATCCAGGCAGCAAACTGTTCCTGTCCCCGTGCGCAAAGCAAGCCAAGCGTAAAACAGAGCAAGGCAGAAAATTCCGTGGTCACCCCGGCATCACCGCGCCATGACGTCACGATATACAAACTCACGATAAGCAGGGCAACACCAACAAACAGCACCAGCGCAAAGCCGCTCATGCCCAGACTATCATCCAGATAACCTGCCATGGCACCGGCAAGTGCAATCAGCGCAAAGGTCCGCACGCCCAGACCATTCTCATTGGTCTTCGTACGCTCGCGTTCCATGCCCAGCAACATACCAAGACCAATGGCAACGGCAAAGCGGAAGGCGATATCGGGATTTTCCATCAGGCTATCTTATCCAGATTTGTAGATAAATACAGTACACGCACCCTTTGTGCGTCCCTAAGTCACCCCAATATCCAAAACCCACAGTAAATGCTAATCTGCCCGCGGTCTTATCGCTGAGGTATTCGTTCGTGTCAGTCAAGAATCATTCGCAAACATCACTTTTGAAACAACTGTGCCGGATTACCCGTCGGCCCGGGCAGATTATCTGCCTGTATATGCTGTCCCTGCTGATACTGCCGGGAGTCGGTATAACGGTGTTTGCCCAGGACGCCAGCCCGACTGTGGACGGTTCATCACCCGTGGTTGAATACGCGACGTCATTTTTTGCACGTTACAAACCGAATACCGCGCTCGATATGGTCAGGCAGGTGCCCGGTTTCCTGGTTGATGATGGTGATGAATCACGCGGGTTTGCCGGTGCGGCGGGAAATATCCTGATCAATGGTCAGTTTCCCAGCGCCAAACAGGACCAGCCTTCCGCCCTGCTGTCCCGTATCCCCGCCAGTCAGGTTACCGGGATCAAGGTGATACGTGGACAGGTAAAAGGTATCGATCTGCGAGGGCAATCCACCGTGGTGGACGTACAACTGGCCGAAGATTCCGCCGCCGCGCTCAGCTGGGAGACCTATGCGCTGTACAGTACGGCCAGTCCGTTGCGGGCCGGTGTCAAGGCATCGATCGCGGACCGCTGGAAAGACATCGAATATAATTTTGGTGCGGACATGTTACGTGACGGCAACGGTGAGGTCGGCAATGAATACGTATATGACGCTACACACACACTGACTGAAACACGTGAGGAAACACAGAAGGAAACCGGATTCAGCACCGGACTGTTCATGAATGCCACCTCCTGGCTTGGCGATACCTTTATGCATATCAATGGCAAGTTCGGGCTCGGCAACAGTCCGGAACGCCATGCCTCACATCGTATCCCCGTCAGCGGCACACCCCGTGAGAATCTGGTCAAATATTCACAACACAGCGAAACCTACGAGCTGGGTATCGATGCCGAACATGAACTGACCGACACACTGACAGGCAAGGTCATTGCGCTGTATACCGACAAACTGTCCGACATCACCTCGACCCAGACATCTGAGACCTCACAGGGCGTCCAGCTATTGTTCAGGCAGGCCGATACAATCAGTAAAACGCGGGAGGCCATTGCGAGGCTGGAGCTCGACTGGACAGCGTTTCAGAACCATGCCATCCAGCTGAATGTCGAGGGGGCCTATAACCGGCTCGACGGTACACTGTTCCAGGTAGAAAACACCGGGGCAGGCATAATCGAAGTCGTTGTCCCCGGCGGCAATTCGCTGGTGGAAGAGGCGCGCGGCGATTTCCTGCTGAAGGATACCTGGTCACTGGGCAAGTTTGAGCTTGATTACGGACTGGGTGCCGAGGCATCCCGGATTTCACAGACGGGTGATGCCGAACTGGAACGCGACTTCTTCTTCCTTAGCCCGCAATCCTCGCTCAGCTATACCCACACCAAGGGACAACAGACACGCATACGGCTTGCGCGCGAGGTGGCCCAACTCGACTTTGCTGATTTTATCAGTACAACCTTGTTCGAGGATGATGACCTGGTGCTCGGTAACCCGAACCTGCGTCCGGATCGCACCTGGGTTGGCGAGATTGGGCATGAACATCGCTTTGGCGATTCCGGTGTGCTCAAAGTCACCGCGTTTCACCACTGGATCACCGACGTGCTGGATCTGTTACCACTGACCGCGGATTTTGAAGTACCGGGTAATATCGGTGATGGCAGACGCTGGGGTGTTGAGGTGGAAACCACGCTGCCACTGTCCTGGCTCGGTCTCGTCGGGGCCAAACTTGACAGCAAGTTTCGCTGGCAAGACTCCACTGTCGTCGACCCGGTTACCGGCGCTGACCGTGTGCTGACAGCCGTGAGTGGATTCCGTGGGGCACCGGACATCAAGTTCAGACAGGGCAATGAATATGTCATTGATGTCTCCTACCGTCAGGATTTCGAGGCCGAACGTATCGCCTGGGGCTGGCGCATGGCCGAACAGGCGGTGCGACCGGCGTTCAAGGTGAATGAAGAAGAGCTGTCGAACGAAGGCGTGCTCGCCAGTGTCTTTATTGAAACCACACGCTGGTTCGGCATCAAGACCCGTATAGAAGGACATAACCTGTTCAAATATGACGAGGTCCGTGAACGGACAATCTACACAGGTGAACGTGGGCTGACGCCGATCAATTCATATCTGTTACGTGAACGCGATGTCGGCAGGCGGGTCAATCTGGTGCTGACGGGGAGTTTCTAGTCAGGCCCTAAGTACATGGGTTTGGTGGCCGAGCAGCCACCTGCATAGTATCGTTCCAGAGACGCTTCACTCAGGTGAAGGTCGGGGGAATAATTTAACAGTTCCAGTTACCTCCCAAGCTGAGGAGCAGCCGCCTGCGTAGTATTGTGAAAGACCGTGTGCCGCATGGATGCGGCACCCGAGCCTACATGGATGTATTTACGGCGTGTCTGGAACAATACTACGCAGGTGGCTGCTCGGCCACGATGTTATTTATATCCCCCCAATCTTCACCTGCATGTGAAACAGCATCTGGTGGCCAACCAAAAATAGCGTCTTGCCATCCTTACCACCAAAGGCCAGGTTAGTCAGCCGTTCCGGTGTGCGTATCGTGCCTAGATGTTTGCCTTCCGGCGAGATGATCCAGACCCCACCCGGTCCGGTATTGTAGATATTGCCCTGCGCGTCGGTCTTGATACCGTCGGTCGTGCCCTCTTCCTTGCGCCCGCTCATGTCGATAAACAGTTTTTCATTTGCCACTGTGTCATCGGCCAGTACGTCGTAACGATAGACTGAACGTGTAGGAGAGTTGTTCACGTACAGCACCTTGCCATCCGGTGACAGCGTAATGCCGTTCGGTCCGGTGATGCCTCCACCTTTGATAACCTGTGTCATCTTACCGTCCTTGATCAGATACACGGCCGGTGGCACCTTGCCGGTATCGTCACGTGAATTATCGGTGAAGAAGATCGAACCGTTGTTCTTGATGACCAGATCGTTGGGGCGACGCAGTGGCAGGCCGTTGGTCAGATGGGCAAGTACCGTCGGTGTCCCGTCCTTTTCAAGGCGTATGACCGAGTGTGAAGCGCCGGCACAAAACACCAACCGTCCTTCCGGGTCCAGTGCAGTACCGCTGGAGGAGGAGCTTTCTGCCTCCATGTCCGGCAACAGCTTTTGCAGATCATAGGCCATCGCCAGTTCTGTATTCGGCGACCAGCGGGAAATCTGGCGCGGGCCCCGGTTGCTGAACAGGAAATAGCCGCCATCGGGTGATGACGCATCCTCTTTCCAGACGCCCCCCTCTACCGAGGCGCCTTCGCCCAGATCGGTGATCAGCGTCGGTTTCGCATCTGCTGCAATCAGCGCATCCAACGCAGGGTCGAGCCTTTCGATCGTTTGCCCCTGTACAGAGTTGAATGAAAAAACCAGCGTTATAATGCAGAACAGACTTTTAAGCTTACTGTAGTTCATATGACCTCCTGTTGGCCTTACCCCCTGTTACCACTGATTTATATGAATCAATGCACCCGTCCGGGACTTTTCCGAAATCCACCCTGTTCAGAGTCGTGATGTGGATTATGTCGTGACAGACCGTAAGCCGCATGGATGCGGCGATCGAGCGTACATGGATGTATTTACAGCGTGTCTGGAACGACATAATCCACATCACGACTCTGAGATACAGTTATCTAGAACAGCAGTCCCGGCAACCACAATGAAATTGTTGGCAGATAAGTGATCATCACCAGAAATACCAGTAACACCGACAACCAGGGCATTGCGGCACGTACGACTTCCATGATCGTCATGCCGGTGATACCGGAAGTGACGAACAGGTTCAAACCAACGGGCGGTGTCACCATCCCGATCTCCATATTCACCACCATGATGATGCCAAAATGTACCGGGTCAATTCCGAGCTGCACGGCTATCGGCAACAGGATAGGCGCCAGTATCAGGATGATACCTGTCGGCTCCATAAAATTGCCTGCAATCAGCAACAACACGTTAACCACAATGAGGAACTGCCAGGGTGACAGCCCCATCGCAATGATATGTTCGGCAATCTCCTGCGGTATCCGTTCTGTGGTCAATACATAGGCAAACAACATCGCATTGGCGATCAGGAACATCAGCATGACCGAGATCTTTGCCGCATCAACCAGCACCCGCGGCACGTCCTTCATGGTGATGTCGCGATGGACAAATATGGCTATAAAAAACGCATAGACGGCGGCCACAGCAGCGGCCTCGGTCGGGGTGAAGACACCGCCGTAGATACCACCGAGGATGATCACGAGTAACATCAACCCCCACAACGACTCGCGTCCGGCAGTCAGGATCTCCTTCATGGATGCACGCGGTTGCAAGGGCAGATTGAGCATACGCGCACGCACGTAAATGGCAGTCATCATCATCAACCCGAGCACAATACCGGGCACGATGCCGGCCAGAAACATCTGTCCCAGTGAGGTTTCGGTTGCGGCGGCATAAACGACCATCACCACAGACGGCGGTATCAGGATACCAAGCGTACCGGCATTACAGATGACACCGGCGGCAAAATCACGCGAATAACCGGACTTGACCATGCCGGCAATCACGATCGACCCGACCGCCACCACAGTCGCGGGTGAAGAACCGGACACAGCGGCAAACAATATACAGGCGAGCACCGAGGCCATACCAAGACCGCCACGGAAGTGGCCGATACAGGCATTGGCAAAATGGACCATGCGCCTCGCCACACCGCCGGTTGTCATAAACGTACCGGACAAGATAAAAAATGGAATCGACAACAGGGTGAAATGATCAGCCGTGTTCAACAGTTTTAATGCCATGGAGGCAAGAGAACCCTGACCAAAGAACATCAGTGTCAGTACGGACGATAGTCCTAGTGCAACAGCAATCGGCATGCCGATCAGCATGAACACGAACAGCATGATAAATAGCGCTGCTGTCGTCATCGTGGTTCCTGTCCGGATACGTCATCTGCATTGACGCGTAATTTCAGTGCTTCCTCGGCCTCGTCACCGATAAGATGTGTGGTCTTGCCGGTTACAGATCGGTATAACACCTCGCAGAAACGGTAGGTCAGTAACGCAAAGCCGACGGGTAACGCCAGCCGCGGGATCCAGACCGGGATCTCGATGTCTTTCGCCATATTTCCGATCTGGTAGATTCGGGTAATGTAATTCCAGCTGCCGGTCAGGACCAGACCGGAATAGACGATACACAGTACGGTGGCGATAATGGTGATTACCCGGCCGGTCCGTGGACCGAGCAGTTTGACTACGGCATCTACACCGATATGTGAACCAACACGCACGCCGTAGGCCATACCTATAAAGATCAGCCAGGCAAACAGGAAGGTGACCAGCTCAAGTGCCCAGACAAAACTGTAATTAAAAATATAGCGGGCGACCACCTGGCCAAACGTGATGATCGTCATCACCGCCAGCAGCAGGGCGATCAGCCCCTCTTCCAGTTTTTCCAGCCAGAGTCGCATGCGGTGGACCAGACCTGTAATCAGTTATTTGACTGCAATGCCGCGTCGATCAGGTCCTTGCCGATGTCGGCCTCGTATTTTTTCCAGACCGGCTCCATCTTCTTGCGCCACTCCGTGAGATCGTCTGTGCTCAACGTATGGATTTTTGCCTTGCCTGCATCACTGACCTGTTTGCGATCGTTCTCGTTGATTTCAAAGGCGAGTTGATTAGCATAGACCGTCGCTTCATTCATCGCCTCGGACAGGCCTGACTGGATGTCTGCCGGCAGACTGTCCCACCAGTCCGAATTGGCAATAACCATATACAGGATCACACCGTGATTTGTCTCGGTAATCGAATCCTGTACTTCATGGAATTTCTGGGTAAAGATATTTGACCAGGTGTTTTCCTGGCCATCAACCACGCCGGTCTGCAAGGCCTGATAAACCTCGCTGAACGCCATCTTCTGCGGATTTGCATCAAGCGCACGGAACTGATCCTGTAACACATCCGAATCCTGGATCCTGAACTTCAACCCTTTCACATCGGCTGGCCGCTGTAACTGCGGCTTGCTGGTCGACAACTGCTTCATGCCGTTCAGCCAGTAAGCCAGACCCTGGATACCCTTGTCGTGCATCGCGTTGAGCAACTCCTTACCCACCGGCCCGGTCTGGAACCGGTTAACCGCATCCAGATCCTTGAACAGGAACGGCAGATCAAACACCTGCAATTTTTTGGTGTAGCGATCAAACTTGGATAAAGAGGGTGCCAGCAACTGGATATCACCGAGCAACAGCGCGTCCATCTCCTGATCATCAGCAAACAACTGTGAATTCGGGAATACCTGAATCTCAACCTTGCCAGGCAATTTCTTCTCCGCCAGTTCCTTGAACTTCAATGCGCCCTGCCCCTTCGGCGTATTGTCCGCAGTCACATGGCTGAACTTGATGATGATCGGTTCCTGTGCGCTTGCGATAGTTGATGAGGTCAGCGCCAGTGCAGCCAACAGTGTCAGAATTAGTCTCATGATTTGCTCCATTTTTCAGGTATAGGCAGGGATACGACCGGAACCTGATTCCCCCCGCAGGAATGAAGTTTTTTCTCGATGATTTCCGGAATACAGCAACTGGCGAGATTAGCAAATAGCCTGTGATTTGGCAAACCCGGAGGTGGTTTCCGGTTTACAGCAGAATAAGTGGTAAACCCGACAATTCAGGACGTATTGATAAACTGCTATTTAAGCACCCTGCAAGATCAGCAATCTGCCTGTAATCGTTCCAGACACGCTGTGAATACATCCATGTACGCTCGAGCGCCGCATCCATGCGGCTTACGGTCTGTCACAATCACAGGCAGACTGCTGATTCCGATTTTTACAGGAATCTGAAACAGCCCATTAGATGGTGTGTAGCTCCGCCGTCATTGATACCGTGCTTTCACAATCCTCGACCCAGAGTGACACCCTGCCGTTGTCCTGTTGTTTGCCATACAGCGTAAACGGCAGGCTCCCATACATTGGACTGCGCGCGGTGTAGTCGAGCTGGGCGATACGTTTGCCCGGACAGTTGCGCTGGAACAGATCGACCAGCATTGTGGCGGTCAACGGGGCATGCACGAGCAGGCCGGGATAACCTTCCTCGCGCACATAGTCGAGATCATAATGTATACGGTGACCATTAAATGACACGGCAGAATAACGAAACAGCAGGACAGCGTCCGGCATGACAGTCTGCGACCAGTCGTAGAGTTGCGACGATCTGGCAGCGCGGATCACCGGCGTCCTCGCCGGTTCAGCCGAGGCCTCGCGATATACTATCTTCTGGACATCTTCGAGCAGCACGACACCGTTCTGCAGATATTCATGCGCAATCGTCAGAAAACACATCGGCCCGGTCTTGCCCACCTTGTCCTCGACCGCACGGATGGTCGAGCGATGTATCAACGGGACACCAACAGGCAGCGGCTGTTGTATCCGTATGCTGCCACCGACCCACATCCGTCGTGGATAGGTGATCGGCGGGTAGAATTCACCGCGTTGTTCGTGGCCGTCATGGCCCAGTTTTGACTGGCGGGTGTTGGGAAAGATCGCGCACCAGTGACCGGTCGGTGGTGCCTCGCCAGCGGGCCAGGGTAGTTCCGGGTAATCCAGCAGCGCGGCTAGTCCTTGCATACGGTCAGTCGAGATCGCAATCTGTGATTGCTGGGTACGGCCGATGTATTCAGCCCACGGGTTTTCTGCTTGCATGTTTACTTGCCTTACCAGGTATGCACTATTGTTTTTTGAATTCTGCCTTGACCTTGTCCGTGTGTTCGCCGAGCGCCGGTACGGGCAGGCTGACCGGCGGATTGTCGTCAGTGAGTACACCGCTGGCCGTCAACTCGATCATGCCCACCGGTGTCTGCACACTGACGGAACGCCGTTGCGGATGGGCGAGCACATCATCAAGCGTGTTCAGCCGCCCATAGGCAATCTGGTGTGTCTCCAGCAGCGCCAGCAATTGTGGCTGGGTGTAGCGGGAGAAGGCCGCCAGTATCGCCTCGTCGAGTGCGGGTCGGTTGGCAACGCGGTTGCCCACACTGTTAAACCGGGGATCGGTCGCCATCGACGCATCTTTAATTATCTCGCGACAGAACACCTTCCACTCGCGCTCATTCTGGATCGAGAACACCACGCCGTGTCCATCACCAGTGGAATACATACCGTACGGTGCAATGCTCGCATGGTTCATGCCGACCCGTTTTGTCTGCACGCCGCCATAGGCCCGATGCAACAGTGGCACATTCATCCAGTCGACGATCACATCAAACAGCGATAACTTGATATGTTGACCGGTATGGGTCCGGGCACGACGAATCAGCGAGCGCAGGATAGCGGAATAGGCGGTCTGGCCGGTGCTGATGTCGCACACAGACAGGCCAACACGGGCAGGCCCGTCCGGGGTGCCGGTAATCGAACACAGACCGGCCTCGGCCTGCACCAGCAAGTCATATGCCTTCATCATCGCGTACGGACCCGTCTCGCCATAGCCGGAGATACTGCACATGATCAGTTGCGGATTAATCGCCTTCAGGCTGTCGTAATCAAGACCCAGTGCCTGCACTGCACCGGCACGCAGGTTCTGGATGAACACATCGGCCTTACGCAACATGGCCAACAGGATGGCGAGGTCATCCGGGTCCTTCACATCCAGCACAACCGATTCCTTGCCCCGGTTCAGCCAGACAAAATAGGCACTCTCGCCCTTGACCAGGTGATCATAATTGCGTGCGAAGTCGCCCTCTTCGCGTTCGATCTTGATCACACGCGCGCCGGCCTCGGCGAGCAGGCTGCTGGCATATGGCGCGGCAACCGCCTGTTCCAGTGTAACAACGAGTATGCCTTCGAGGTCTTTCATCATTAATAAGACCGTGGCAAACCGAGCCGGTGTTCACCGAGATAGGCGAGGATCAAATTGGTGGAAATAGGGGCAATCTGGTACAAACGGGTCTCGCGGAACTTGCGCTCGATATCGTATTCCTCTGCCAGACCGAAACCACCGTGCGTTTGCATGCACATATCGGCCGCGGCCCACGAGGCCTCCGAGGCCAGCAGCTTCGCCATGTTCGCCTCGGCGCCACAGTCCTCACCCCGATCATAAAGATCCACCGCATTGTGCACCATCAGCGTCGCTGCCTGCGTCTGCGCATAGGCGCGGGCTATCGGAAACTGGATGCCCTGGTTCTGGCCGATGGGACGGCCAAATACCTTGCGTTCACACGCATAACGGGTGGCCTTGTCGATAAACCAGTTTGCATCGCCGAGACACTCGGCAGCGATCAGTATACGCTCGGCATTCATGCCGGACAGGATATAGGAGAAACCGTCGCCTTCATTTCCGATCAGATTTTCTGCCGGGACCGGGACATTTTCAAAGAAGATCTCGGTGGTCGCGTGGTTCAGCATCGTGCGGATCGGGCGGATCACCATGCCGTTTTGTTTCGCCTCATTAATATCGACGATAAACACGGACAGGCCCTTCGTGCGTTTGGTTACGTTTTCTTTCGGGGTGGTACGCGCCAGCAGGATCATCAGATCCGAATATTCCGCGCGCGAGATCCAGACCTTCTGGCCGTTGACGATGTAACGGTCACCATTACGCACGGCCGTGGTTGAAATACTGGTTGTATCGGTGCCGGCCGTCGGTTCGGTCACGCCGAACGCCTGCAGCCGCAGTTCGCCGCTGGCAATCGCGGGCAGGTATTGTTTTTTCTGTGACGGGCTGCCGTGGCGCAACAGCGTACCCATCGTATACATCTGGGCATGACAGGCGGCCGCATTGCCGCCGTTCTGATGTATCGCCTGCACGATCTCGGCCGCAACGCGCAACGGCAATCCGCTGCCACCGTATTCTTCCGGGATCAGACAGGCGAGCAGACCGGCATCGGTCAGTGCCTGCACAAACTCGGCAGGGTATTCAAGATTCCGGTCCTTGTGACGCCAGTATTCCCCGGGGAAATCTGCCGAGATACGCGCGACCGATTCGCGTACCTGTTCAATAATATCTTCGTAATCCATACGCTGTGGCCAGCCTCTGCTACTGTATTGTTTTGTACGTTAATATTAACACAGCAAACCGGGCAATCGCTGACTACATATTCGCGTAGTTCGGACCTGATCCACCTTCCGGTGCAACCCAGGTGATATTCTGCACCGGGTCCTTGATATCACAGGCCTTGCAATGCACACAGTTCGCCGCGTTGATCTGGAAACGTTTGCCTTGCTCACCTGTATCGACGATTTCATACACTCCGGCCGGGCAATAACGCTGTGCGGGTTCGTCATACAGCGGCAGATTGCGGGTAACCGGCACCTCGGCATCTTTCAGTATCAGGTGTACCGGTTGTTCTTCGACGTGACGGGTATTGGCCAGATAGACCGAGGACAAGCGGTCAAAACTGATCCTGCCATCCGGGGCCGGATACTTGATCGGTGTGGACACGTTTGCCCGATCAAGACTGGCGTGGTCAGGCAGGGTATCGTGCAACGTCACAGGGAACCTGCCGCGAAACACAGTTTGATCAATAAAGTTGAAGGCGCCGCCCACGATACTGCCGAAACGATGGAGTGCAGGTCCAAAATTGCGGGACTGGTATAACTCATCGTGCAACCAGCTGTTCCGGAATGCCGTGGGATAGGCGTGCAGCATCGTACCTGACGTGTCATTCCACTGCTGCATGATTGCCTCGGCAGCGAGCATGCCCGACTTCATCGCCGTGTGGATGCCCTTGATCTTCGCAAAGTTCAGCGTACCGAGATCACAGCCTATCAACGCACCACCCGGGAACACCATCTGCGGTAAGGAATTGTAACCCCCCTTGCTGATCGTGCGTGCGCCGTAACTGATGCGTTTGCCGCCTTCGAGATGCTGGCGAATAACCGGATGTAGTTTATAGCGCTGGAATTCATTAAATGGTGACAGGTGTGGATTACGATAATTCAGATCGACAATCAGACCGACCGAGACCAGATTGTCGCCCAGATGGTAGAGAAAGCCGCCGCCCGGATTTGCATTATCAAGCGGCCAGCCGGCGCTGTGGACGACCAGACCGGGATGATGACGTGCGTGTTCAATCTCCCACAATTCCTTCAACCCGAGCGCATAATGTTGAGCGTCCGCCTTTCCCTGTAACTGGAACTGTGCCTGTAGCCGTTTGCCCAGATGACCCCGGCAACCCTCACCGAACAGGGTATAACGCGCACGCAACTCGATACCCGGTGTGTATACCCCGGCACGCGGCTGGCCGGCACGATCCAGTCCGTGGTCACTGGAGATCACTCCACGCACAAGCCCGTCTTCAATAATTATGTCCTGCGCGGCAAAGCCCGGATAAATCTCGACACCGATCGCCTCGGCCTGCTGGCCCAGCCAGCGACACAGATCGCCCAGCGAGATGAGGTAGTTGCCGGTGTTATGCATACTGCCCGGCAACAAGCCCTGTGGCCATTGAATCGCCGCATGTTCATTGCGCAGGAAATAAAACTGATCCTGCCTGACCGGCACGTCGATCGGTGCGCCCCGTGTCTGCCAGTCCGGAAACAATTCATTCAGCGCGCGCGATTCGAGCACGGCACCAGACAGGATGTGTGCGCCGATTTCGGAGCCCTTTTCAATGACACAGACGCGGATTTCTGTTGCTGTCTCTGCCGCCAGCTGTTTCAGACGACAGGCGGCCGCGAGGCCAGCCGGTCCGGCCCCGACGATCACGACGTCATATTCCATCATGTCACGCTGTACAGTCATGCTGAAATAGTAACATGTCCGGCCAGCCGTGGTGCATCGGCCGATTAACCCTTTGCAATGGGATATGAATTTAATTATTCTGAATTCATCATGTCTACCCTGCTCTCACCTCGTCGCAGCCTGTTGTTTACACCGGCAAACCGCCCGGCGTTGTTCGCCAAGGCGCTGTTATCCGGTGCGGACATGGTCTGTGTTGATCTGGAAGATGCGGTTGCCGCCGATCAGAAAGCATCATCCAGGACAGAGGCGTTTGCCTTCCTCGCGGCTGGCAATACCGGTTTCCCGGAACGCAGCGTTCGCATCAACAGCCCGCAGACGGACGCCGGTCAGGCTGATTTACAGGCCTTGCGCCAGTCCGGATTACAGCAGGGGACTCTCCTGGTTCCAAAAGTGGAAAGCGCCGAAGAGGTCACCCGGCTGATCGCGGACCTTGCACAAATCAGTATGAATCTGCGTCTGGCCGTTCTGATTGAATCGGCCATCGGTATTGAAAATATCTATACGATCGTCAAGGCGGCACCACGTCTTGATTTTGTCATGTTTGGTGGTGTGGACCTCGCCGCAGAACTTGGTACCCGCGTCGCACCGGAACCGCTGGCCTATGCACGTTCACGCCTCGTCTATGCGGCACGCCATGCGAAGATAGATGTGCTCGACATGCCGTGTCTGGACTTCCGGAATGCCGAAGTCGTCCGCCAGGATGCTGAACTCGCGCGTCTGCTCGGCTTCAACGGCAAGGCCGTGATCCATCCCGCCAACGTAGCCACCATTAATACCGCGTTTACGCCGACCGATGCTGAACTGGATGAAGCACGGCGCATCGTCGATGCGTATCAAAACAGCACGACCGGTGTTGCCGTGGTTGATGGCAAGGTGGTTGAGAAACCGGTCGTGATGGCGATGGAGCTTGTGCTGGCACGTGGACTGGCAGCAAAACCGGGCTCCTGACTCTCCGCATACCAACCGTGATGGAGTAAGGCGCAAACAAATACCTGACACTGCTTCTGATAATCACTATCACCAGGAGTTTATATGCGTACTTTCTATTTCCTTACAATCCTGTTTGTCCTGCTTGCCCCACGTGCCCACGCCGGTCCGCAGGAAGAGGCTTTTGAAATACTGAAAAAATGGACAACGGCCTTTACGATGTCCGATGTCGATACCATCACCGGACTGTATGCAGCAGATGCACTGTTTCTGGGAACAGGCAGCAAGGAAGTTGTCACTGACCCGAGCCTGATACGTGCCTATTTCGAACAGGCTCTCCTGAATAACAAACCTCGCACGGCGACTATCAATAGCTACTCCACCTATGTGGTATCGGATACGGTTGTTGTATTTTCAGGGCTGGACATCGTGACCGGTGTCAGGGAGGGCAAACAGTTCAGTTCCCCCGGCCGGGTGACCTTTGTAGTGTCGAAGCGTGATTCCGACTGGAAGATAGTACAATTCCACCGGTCTGCCTTGCCTGAGTGAGGAAGGGTGATCTTCTGATTTCTCATCACCATGGCTATAAACCACACTAATTGTTTGATCGCCGATGTCGGCGGAACCTACACCCGTCTGGCGCTGGTCGATGCAAACGGGAACACCGGCAATCTGCAATTACTGGAAAACGACGATTACCCGCAACTGGCCGACGCACTGGACAGCTATATCCGCTCACTGCCGACTGAATACAAACCTGATGCAGCGATCATCGCCGTCGCCGGGCCGGTTACGGGAGATAATGTCAGAATCACGAATCGGGACTGGGCGTTTTCAGCGGAGGCGTATCGGACCCGCTTTGGTCTGCAATTCCTGCATGTGGTCAATGATTTTGCCGCTGTTGCGCTCGCCATCTCAACGCTGGGGCCGACGGACTATCTGGACATTGGCGGTGGCTCGGCCGTCGCTGACAAACCGGTCGGCATCGTCGGCCCGGGAACCGGGCTCGGTGTCTCGTTCCTGATCCCTCAGGCAGGCCGCTGGATACCGGTCAGCAGCGAGGGTGGTCATGTCACACTGGCCGCGGCCGACGATCAGGAAGAAAAACTCATCGCCATCGTGCGCGAGCAATACGGTCATGTCTCCGCAGAACGTTTGCTCTCCGGCCCTGGATTGTCACTGATCTATCAGGCTATCGGCCGCTTGCAGGGTAAAACCATACCCACGCTGACACCAAACGAGATCATATTGATGGACGAACAGCGCAATGACCCGATCGCCACACAGACGATCGACCTGTTTTTACAGATGCTGGGCACGGTTGCAGCGAACCTGGCAGTAACGATTGCGGCAGAGGGTGGTATTTATTTTGCCGGGGGCATCCTGCCACGCATCACGCAGCGTATGCTCAACTCGGGATTCCGTAAAAGATTTATCACTCATGATCGCTATTCCGAATGGCTGGACCGGATACCCACCCGGCTGATCATTCGAGATCACATCGCACTGACTGGTCTGCGCAATTATCTGGCGCAGCTGGACAACTGAGGATATGCAGGTACGCTATTGCAGTTGATCCAGCGCGCTGGCAAATTCAGGCAACGCCGTAAACAAATCCGCGACCAGTCCGTAATCTGCCATCTCGAATATCGGCGCATCCGCATCCTTGTTGATCGCCACGATCACCTTGCTGTCCTTCATCCCGGCCAGATGTTGAATTGCACCGGAGATCCCCACCGCGATATATAACTCCGGCGCGACGATCCGGCCGGTCTGTCCGACCTGGTGATCATTCGACACAAAACCGGCATCAACCGCCGCACGCGAGGCACCGATGGCAGCACCCAGTTTGTCGGCAAGCGACTCCAGCATGCGGAAGTTTTCTGCGGTACCAAACCCACGCCCACCCGAAATCACCACACGCGCCGTACCCAGATCCGGTCGGTCCGATTTGCCCGACTCGCGTTCAAGCAGTACAGACAAACCAACCGCCGCTGTTGCGGTACGTGTTTCCACGGGTGCCGGTGTGGCGCTCGCAGCGGCCGGGTCGAATGCGGTTGTACGCACAGTGATCACCTTGACAGGATCACTGCTCTGCACCGTCGCCAGTACATTACCTGCATACAGCGGTCGGACAAACGTATCGGCACTCCGGATGCTGACGATATCGGAGATCTGCGCCACATCAAGCAGGGCGGCCACCCGTGGCATCAGGTTCTTGCCAAATGTGGTGGCGGGTGCCAGCACGTACCGGATTTCTGCCGACACCTGTTGCAGTACCCAGGGGGTCAGTTCCTCGGCGAGGCCGTCTGCGTAATGCGCCGCATCGACGGTACACACACGCGTCACCCCGGCAAGCCGACTGCCTGCCTCGGCCACGGCCTGGCACTGATGACCGGCCACCAGCAGCGTAATATCTCCACCCAGACGACTGGCGGCGGTGATGACCGGTAATACCGCGGCGGACAGCGTCTGGTTGTCGTGCTCGGCAATGACGAGGATACTCATCTCAGATTACCCTCGCGACATTATGTAATTTATCGACCAGCTCGGTGACCGACTGCACCCGTACGCATCCGCTGCGTTTTGCAGGTTCGGCCAGCGACAGCACCACCTGTCTGGGGCGGATATCCACGCCCAGTTTATCCGCAGCCAGTTTTTCCACCGGCATTTTTTTGGCCTTCATGATGTTGGGCAACTTCAGGTAACGCGGCTGGTTCAGGCGCAGGTCGGTTGTGATCACAGCAGGCAAGGTCAGGGCGAGACGCTCAAGTCCGCTATCCACCTCGCGGGTGACAATGATCCTGGTTTCTTCCAGCGTCAGCTTCGAGGCGTAGGTGCCCTGCGGCCAGCCGAGCAAGGCTGCCAGCATCTGGCCGGTCTGGTTATTGTCCTCGTCTATCGACTGCTTGCCGAGGATGACCAGCCCGGGCGACTCACGCACTATGACGGTCTTTAACAGGCCGGCGATCGCCAGCGGCTGCATGTCGGCGGAGGTTTCCAGCAGGATGGCCCGATCAGCACCCATACCGAGGCCATGCCGCAGCACATCCTCCGCGCTGGCCGGGCCGACCGTGATGACGATGACCTCACTGGCCCGTCCTGCTTCCTTCAGGCGCAGCGCTTCCTCCACCGCGATCTCGCAGAACGGGTTCATCCCCATCTTGACGTTCCGCAACTCGACACCGGTCCCGTCCTGGCGGAGGCGGACCTTGACGTTCGGGTCTATCGTACGTTTAACGGGGACAACAATTTTCATTATTTACCTCACAATCATCGCTTATATAGGGTAAAATTTTTTATCTGCACGCGTAGTTTATGAGGCACACGAGAGTTGGACCGGATGAGTACCGCTAATCACAAATCTGAACAAAGTTTAACCGGGCAGCTGGTTGAACTGATACAGCGCAAGGAAATTATAAACGAGGATTTCCGGGCCTGCACGTATTTCATCCTCGATGCAGTGGTCAATGCGATCGCCGCCACCCGCACCGATATTGGCCGGATCATGCTTGAGTGGGCGCGCACAACACCGGCCACGACACCGGGACAACAGGCCTTTCTCGGCGGTGCGCTCGTGCATACGCTGGAGATGGATGATCTGCACAAACGGTCTGTCACCCATCCTGGCTGTGTCGTTGTTCCAGCCGCGCTCGCGATCGCCTCACATCATCAGCTGTCCGGCAAGGACGTGCTGGTCGCTGTATTACAAGGTTACGAGGCGATGTGTCGCGTCGGCAATGCAATAGGCCGCGCGCATTACAAGGTCTGGCACAGCACGGCCACCTGCGGACCGTTTGGTTCGGCGATGGCTGCCGCATCGCTGCTGAAGCTGTCACCGGAACAAAGGGTATGGGCGCTCGGCAATGCCGGGACGCAGTCGGCCGGCCTGTGGGAATTCATGAACTCCGGTGGTATGAGCAAACATCTGCACGCAGGGCGGGCCGCCGAGGCCGGTATACTCGCCGCAGACCTCGCCAGACTGGGCTTTTCCGGTCCCGGCCAGATCCTGGAGGGCAAACAGGGCCTGTTCCGTGCGGCCGGCCCGGATGCGAACCCGGCCGCGATCACCGAAACACCCGACGCACCCTGGGAGCTGACGCTCACCTCGATCAAACCGTGGCCAAGTTGTCGCCATACCCATCCGGTAATCGATGCGGCTCTGGAATTATCCGCACAACTGAACGCCCCAGTACATGAGGTCATTATCCGCACCTATCAGTCGGCGCTGGACGTGTGTGACCGTCCGCAACCGACCAGCGAATACGAGGCAAAGTTTTCTCTGCAACACAGTGTGACGACTGCGCTGAACACCGGGGCGATAGACTTTGATTCGTTCTCGGACACGGCGCGTGATCAGTCTGCCTCGCTCGGTGGCCGCGTCCGGGTGGAGTTGTCCCCGGAGATCGATGCGGCCTATCCGTCCAGTTGGGGCTGCGAGGTCGAGGTGATTACGAATCAGGGGCAAACGCTGCGAGCCGCCCGTAGCCATTGCAAGGGTGACCCGGACCTCGCGCTAACTGAGGCCGAGATGGTCTCCAAGGCACACACACTGCTCGACTATGCGGGTGTGGCACCACCTGCCAAGGACAGATTGATCAACTACATACTCAATCTGCACAACGAGACACAGGTGGCGGGCATCAGCGAACTACTGGAAATCAAAATCTAATCTATCAATCTGAAACTGTCAGGCGGTAACCACCATGTCGATTATTAAAAAAGAAGACTTCATAGCCAGCATTGCAGATGCACTGCAATACATCTCCTACTACCACCCGCTTGATTTTATCCAGGCGGTACACCAGGCCTGGCAGAAAGAAGAATCGCCACCGGCAAAAGATGCGCTCGCACAGATCCTGATCAACTCACGCATGTGTGCCCAGGGCCACCGCCCGATCTGTCAGGACACCGGTATCGTCACCGTGTTTCTTGAAATCGGCATGGATGTAAAGTGGGACACGGACATCGACATCAAGGCGATGGTGAATGAAGGTGTACGCCGCGCCTATACACATCCGGACAACGTGCTGCGCGCCTCGATCGTCTCCGACCCGGCCGGTCGCCGCAAGAACACCGGTGACAACACCCCGGCCGTTATCCATTTCGACATGGTCGCTGGAGACGAGGTCCATGTGAACGTCGCCGCCAAGGGCGGTGGTTCGGAGAACAAATCGAAATTCACCATGTTAAACCCGAGCGACGACCTGGTCGGCTGGATCCTGAACACCGTCCCGACGATGGGCGCTGGCTGGTGTCCACCCGGCATACTCGGTATCGGTATCGGCGGCACCGCCGAGAAGGCCTTGCTGATGGCGAAGGAATCACTGCTCGCTCCTATCGATATCCAGGACCTGAAGCAACGCGGCCCTCAGAACCGCATTGAGGAACTGCGGCTGGAACTGTATGAAAAGGTAAACGACCTCGGCATCGGCGCGCAGGGCCTCGGTGGTCTGACGACCGTGCTTGATGTGAAGATTCTTGACTACCCGACTCATGCCGCCTCGTTGCCGGTCGCGATGATCCCGAATTGTGCAGCAACACGTCACGCCCATTTCACACTGGACGGCAGCGGCCCGGCATTACAAACGCCACCGCGCCTGGAAGACTGGCCCGAGATCACCCGTCAAGCCGGTGCGAACACACGCTCGGTCAATCTTGATACGGTGACCACCGAAGAGACACGCAACTGGCGGGCCGGCGACACACTGCTGCTGTCCGGCAAGATGCTGACCGGCCGCGATGCCGCCCACAAGCGTATCGCTGACCTGTATGCGAAAGGCGAAGGCCTGCCGGTCGGCGTTGATTTCACCAACCGCTTCATCTATTACGTCGGCCCGGTTGATCCGGTCGGCAACGAAGTCGTCGGTCCCGCTGGTCCAACTACCTCAACACGCATGGACAAGTTCACCGAGATGATGCTGTCGAAGACCGGCCTCATCGGCATGATCGGCAAGGCCGAACGCGGCCCCGCCGCCATCGAGGTGATCAAGAACCACAAGGCGGTCTATCTGATCGCTGTTGGTGGCGCGGCCTATCTGATCTCGAAGGCGATCACTGGCGCACGCACGGTCGCGTTTGCCGATCTCGGAATGGAGGCGATCTATGAATTTGAAATCAAGGACATGCCGGTAACGGTCGCGGTCGACTCCGAGGGTAACTCGATACACAAGAGTGGACCGGCGGAATGGAAGGGTATTATTTTGAACAGGAAGGCGAAGTAAATAAATGGGGGGACTGTTTACTAATCTTTCTGCTGTAATCTGGAGCAAGTAAAACGTTCCTTTAATCAATAATCAATTCATAAGGGGGGCCTGTGAATGAACACTAGTCTTTATAGCTTACGATTAGCATCGCTGTTGCCATGTATAACTCTTCTGAGTTTCAACCTGTTTACAGGGAACGTACTTGCACAGGAGGGATGTAAATACCTCGAACTATACTTTGCACCGTTGCAATTGCCGGTGCAAAACCGGCCCAACATGATTGTGGGCCCGGGACCGGGTGATGTGGAGAAACGTCTGGTGGGGCCGGAGGAATGCCGTATTGTCGGCGAAAAGATAATCAAGAATGCCCATGGTGTACCGTACCGCCAGGTCACGATTGGTATCAGCGGGACGGTATTTGGTTTTGCCCCGGTTAACCCGAAGGCCATGCCGCCGCTGGGTTCCGGTGCCGATGGCGAAGGCCGTGCGAACACGTTCACCGATCATGCCTTCATCTGGCAGACCGAGGGCACGATGGGTCCGTTCGTACCGGGCGTAGGCCATTACAAATACAGCGAGGAGGTACAGATCGGGGTCGAGATCCTGATACCGCAGAATCCGGCTGACTGGAACGGCAGTATGTGGGTGCTGGCACACGGGGCCGGACGGTTTCCTCCGTTAAAGTTCCCACCTCGTGAGGCTGGCAAGTTTAACCGTCATACCGAGACCAGCGAGTCCGCCGGGGCGCTGATGGACATGGGATTTGCCGTGGTCTGGACCCGGCGTGATTCCTCCAGCTCCGATGAAGGTTCAATGGCCGTTGCCAATACGGTGACACTGGACGATGGCACCGAGCTTGGCGGCCCAGGCAAACTGGGGATGGGCTTCAATGATCACCTGGGCCTGATGCGGGACTACACGGTCATCAGCCGCAATTACGTCATCGAGCAATTGGGCAAGGCGCCCGAGGCATTATTTTACCGCGGGCATTCTGCCGGCGGCGCGCTGGGACGCAGTTTTCTGATCGCCAAGGGCATGAACAGCGATCACGAGGGCAAAAAACTGTTCGACGGGTTTTACCTCGACGACAGCGCGGGAGGGCGCGGCGCCAGCGCCTACTTCTGGGAGTCGGAGATGGTGGATGAACACGGTACGTTTCAGCTGCAAGTCTCCGACATTGACCAGCTTACCTTCGATGCAGAACACAGGCAGTTCATGTCTCCCGTCATTGAGGTAGTCCACGCCGCTTATACCGGCAGCCGCACCTCCACAGTACCGCAGCTGTTCGAGCGGGTTACCGCGACTTATCCCAACTATAAACGTGAAAATGCCCGCATCAACATCAAGAAAGGACTTGGAGATATCTGGAAGTCCTATGAAATCGCCGGTGTCAGTCACGGCGACTCCGCCTCGGACGCCGAAGATTATCCGGAACTGGCCAGAGACATGGTCGACATCGGTGGTGTAGCAATCGCACTGGAACAGGCGTTGGCAGACTGGGTGCTGAAGGGTAAAGAACCGCCGCACATCCGCGTCGATTCGAAGGACGTGTGGGATCTGGACAAGACTGCAGGCCCGGCGATACAGCTACCGGACACAGCCTGCCCGCGTGGTATCTATAGACCGTTTATGAAACGCCCCGACGGCACCTCGGTCGGGCCGAGTCCTGCCCTGTTCATTCCTTATCTGACCGAACTGGTCCCGCAGATTAACGAGGACATGCCTCGTCCCGTGGGGTTCATGGAAGAGTGGCTGGAACCGTTGAATGAAAAAGGCTATCTCGTCGATATGAGTGGTGGCGCCGGTCAACGCATGACACGTCCCACCATCCAGCAGGCCTGGGTTATGCGTTACAAGCAAGGTGAGAAAACAGGTATCCTGAAACCCGACGAAAGGCTGACGCGGGAACGTTATGTGGAATGTGTCACGGATGTCGCATTGTCCCTCCGGGCGGATGGCCTGCTTACTGCGGAAGCGGAGAGATGGTATATCGAGAAATCAAGAACTGATGCTATCGGTGTCGACTAGGAATTACATTCAGACATTCGGGGTCAGTTTACTTATCTGCCTGCTATAAGCTGAATCAAGTAAATTGCCCCTGATCGCTGATTTCTATTCTTCCTTGATACACTTGGCCTGAATCAGCGGCCAGTGTTTGCCGGTCTGGCGGTCCAGCAGTTTGCATTCGGTACCGGCTATCACCAACTGAAAGTGGTAAGGACGTCCGAGGTCCCTGCCGAGTTCCGGGCGATCAATGCCAGGCTGACGTGCACGTTCAATCACGAGCAGGCTCGTTTTTGTCAGCACATCTGCGGCCAGTATTACCTTGCCACCTCCGGTCGCACTGGAGACCGCATTTTCAATTTCCAGCAATGTTGCGGGTTCCGGGTTGGTCAGCACGGCAGGAACTTCCTGCGATTCTCGCGAACGACAGGATACCGTTGAAATTGCCAACACCATTATCATTACCAGTCGAAGCATATAGATCACCTCATGATCCGGTTTTGTTGCCACACGGTTTTCAGAACGGTAACTTTTTCCTGCACCGTCACAGGCCCGGGCACTGAACTGGAATCGGCCGAGATTGCCCGGGGCGAAGCGATACCGGTAGGTGACGGACAACTGCCTGGACCACTAGCGCGAAGATTGAGTGCGGCCTGTAGACGCAGCTCTGACGGATCTCCAAGCAGGTGAAGAAAATCATCAGCGACCGAACAGCCGGCCACTATTGTGCCCACACTGGATCGGGTATTCGCCGGTGAAAAACCATCGGTATAGTCACCGAATCCCTTCGCATTCACGCCCTGGAACTGGATGGTGAAATACGTGGTACCGCAATTGTCTTCGGGATAAAAACCATAGGGCTTGCCACAGGTGGTTGATCCAATCTGGATCACACCCACATCAATCCCGCGCAGACTGTTAATAATAGATTCGCTCGCCGAACAGGTACCCTCACCGGTTATAAGATAGACACGGGACAAATTTAGCGTCGGCAATAGTGTTCCCGCTGGTAATGAAGGATCAATACCCTGACTGCGATTATGAAATGGCACCGGGATCAAGGGTTGACCTGTAATCGGATCAAACAGCGGATGTTTGTTATTAAAGCGCAATACCTCAAACGTACGGCCTGCGGTACGGGCACTGCCAGCTATCATGTAGGCAAGCTCACTGGCGATATCAAGATAACCGCCACCGTTATAACGGATATCCACGACCAGGTCGTTGATGCCTGCTGCGGCCAGTTGGGTCACCGCATCAAACAGACCTCGCTCAGCCGTAGCAATATGATCATTAAACAATAAATATCCAACCTTGCCGGTTCCGGTGTCTATTGTGGAAACATTCTGGACCGGCGTAGAAGTAACGACTGCTGATTGCATAGTAAAAGTGCGGGTAACGCCGGTACGGCTGGTCACCCTGAAGGTATGAGTTTCTCCCGCCGTATCCGGATACAATCCGTCCAGATAGGTATCTATGTTTGCGTCTCCGATATTATTGCCATCAATGGCATCTATCGATTCACCTCTGAGGAGGTTTGCGCCCGGCGCCGTCGCTGGAGTGCCTGGGTCAGTATAGGCCACTACAATACGACGCCCCGGCCGGACCAGAGATATGATCCCGAATTGAGCTCCATACCCTACCGATGCCCCGGACTGTGATTGCGCATTCCACTCATCCGTCGGAATGGAAAAATGAAATTGATCCTTGGGATTACCGGACGGCGTAACTGCAGTCGTCTTTAACAGATCAAAATAGGCAGACGTTGTATATAACGCTGGATTCCGATCCACGATCTCGTCATACCACAAATAGGTGTCATTGCTGAACGACCGCAGGAAGTTATTTTCGTCGGTTGATGTGCCACGTCGTTCTCCGGGTCCGGGTGAGACACACATGCCCTGATACGTACTTGCCGGCAGAAAATCTCCGGCGGTCCAGTTGTCGGAGGAGGGTGTAGTAGCGGCAAAGCTTTGAGTTCCACCTCCCCCATTTCCACCGCCTCCACCTCCACATGAGGCCAACACCAAAGTAACGGCAACGTACAACATGCGACAAAACATGATGGTTTTACCATCAGACGCGAAGTTTTTCATTTTTTTCAGGTCACGGTTAAGACAGCGTTATGTTGGCCACTTGTTTACAATTGCGGGGACAATTTACTTATCTACCTTCTGTAAGCTGAATTAAGTAAACTGTCCGAATCCAACACCCCAATCACCAGCAATACCGCATAATCCTGCTTGTTACACCCATCGATCACCGGCATCGTCCCGCCGGGGACGATCGGAAAATCATCCTGACTCGCATTCGCCGGAGTGCACGCATTTTCATCTGCCGCTGGCGTATAACGTGCCGAACGGCAGGCCAGATGGGTCACGTCGAACAGCGTGGCCCCGTTGGCCAGCTCCCAGCGCTGGTTACCGTCGATCTGCATCGGGTGTATCGTCAGCATCGTCGTCACCTCGCGATCGCCGGTGACCAGATATTTGCCGGGGGGTAAGACGGCATGTGGCGGTTCCATGATCAGACCATGTTCCTCCAGCCACCAGTCATGTTGATCAAACTTCCAGTTGTCCGGTGCCATGCCTTCATTCGCCAGCAGGCGATCTAACTGGTTCAGGCGCACACCGCGTGGGCCGGGGTCCTGTGTCCACAGTCCCCAGGTATAGGCGTTGTTACCGGAGCTGGCCTTCGGGTCACCGACCGCGGCGATAAACTGGGTCGATATACTTTTAAACTTTATCTCATCGCCTTCGGCTGCAAGGCCAGGCTGGATAACAGCCATCAACAAGCCGAACGCTGACAGTGCACGGACTATTCTCTTCATGCGCTTCCCCCGCAAAGTTTGACTGATATTCGCGTCATTATAGCTGGCATTACGCAATTCGATATAGTGAGCAAGGCTCAGCTGACACCTTCGATAACCCGGATCTCACGATCAGCCCCATCACCCAACGCCCGTAACGCATCCTGATAGGCGGGGCTGTCATGGGCGGCGGTGGCGGCGGCGACGCTGTCAAATTCAATCAGCACGGTACGTTGCTGCATGCCGAGTTCATACACCTTTGCCGGGACACCCCGTGCCAGAAATCGTCCGCCTGCCGCCTGGATCGCGGGGGCAGCCAGTTGCGCATAGGCGGCCAGTTTGGCCGGGTCGTTGACGGCACGGTAGACAGCAATCCAGTAAGCCTTGGGCATAATTATCTCCTTCGCTGATAACAATAGTATGGGTGGACAACAGTTTATCCTGAAATGTACGGATCTGGAGTAGAATCATAATGAATCCATCAAACAACAGCAGGACTCCCCATGCCACAAACGATACTGATTACCGGCGCCAACCGCGGCATCGGCCTTGCACTGACCCGACTGTACCTGCAACGCGGTGATCAGGTTTATGCGGTCTGCCGTGAGACAAGTACAGAACTTGACCAGGCCGGCGCAGACATCATCACCAATATTGATGTGACCAAACCGGACAACATCCAGACCTTGCAACAACGCCTGCGCGGTATCTCACTGGATCTGCTGATCAATAATGCCGGCATCTTCAAAAAGGAAACGCTGGACGCAATGGACTTCACTGCGATAGAGGAGCAACTCGCGATCAATGCGGTCGCGCCGTTACGGGTCACCCATGCCTTGCTTGCCAATCTTCACAAGGGCAGCAAGATTGCATTGATTACGAGTCGCATGGGATCGATCGGTGACAACGGCTCCGGCTCGTATTATGGTTATCGCATGTCGAAGGCCGCGTTGAATGCAGCGGGCAAGAGTCTTGCGCATGACATGAAGGCCAGAGGTATCAGTGTAGCGATCCTGCATCCCGGTATGGTCTCTACGCGGATGGTCGGCTTTGCCGGTGATGTCTCGCCTGAACAATCAGCCAGTGGACTGGCGGCCAGGATCGATGCCTTGACACTGGCAACCAGCGGCAGCTTCTGGCATGCGAATGGTGAGCTTCTACCCTGGTAGGTAGTCGGTCCCTGGCGCCGATACCGGTTTAAAAATTCCCGTCCAGGAACAGCCCGACGCGGGAGATATCATGCCGACGATCACGCACTATCCGTGAACCGACCGGTGTCAAACCGCGTTCACCGGTATACAAGGTACGTTCACGATGCTGGTCGTAGCTCAGCATGTTTGCCGCTTCAATGCGGATCTTGATCCCGAACCAGCGCGTTGTTTCGATGAAGGTATTTACCGCCGTGCCCTCGCCGTAGACATCCAGCTCATTCACCTTGAACAGGGTACGTCTGCTGCGGTCTGCCACCGTCCAGCCCCAGGCGATGTGTGACTGTTCAAAGTCCTGACGGTAATCGACCCGGTAGTGATAATGAATATCACCGTTCAGGTTCTCCAGCGTCCGGTAGCCGGTCCCGCCGCCGTCATTCGACAACCTGCGGTCCAGCCCGGTGACCGGGTCGGTCACAACCGAGTCCTGCCACAAGGCACGCACATCCATCTTCGCACCGGTCAACCCGAGCCACTCCAGCGGAAAGGTACTCTGCAGCTCGATACCCCAGCGCCGACCATCGCCGATATTTCCCGGCGCCTCAAAGGTGGAGGACAGGGGTAACAGGTCGAGCACATCGCGTATCCAGTGGTGAAAGGCAGTCAGTTTGATCACCTTCTCCCGATCGAAGCGTTTTTCCTGACTGACTTCAGCCACCCAGGTGGTCTGCGGTCGGATATTCGGGTTACCCAGCGCGAGATCATCGTCTTCAAATACGGTCGCGCTGACAAAGTCCGCGAGATCCAGCTGCGAGACCTCACGTACCAGCTTGACCCGGGTCTGGTTGCCCTCGCCTGCGGCATAACTGAGTGCGGCCAACGGTTTGATATAGGAAAAATCGCGCTCCAGCTCGGCGTCACCGGTCTGTGCGAGTGTGGAGGCCTCCGCACCCAGCCCGAGATCCAGCACCAGTCCGGCGAGCGACCATGTGTCCTGCACCAGCAGGTCCCAGCGTACCTCGCTGACACGAGAATTCGCACCGGGTACCGCAATCAGCACCGCCCCGGTACCCCGGTCATCGGATTGCACCAGTTCACGGTCGAGTACATTGTAGGCACGTTCCAGATTCACTTGCAGGGCATGGTCATCAAACCGTGACCAGTCAAATTCGGTACGCGCAATTATCTCCTTGCGTGCCGTGCCGGTGTCGGCCAGCCGCAGCAAGGTGCGACCGAGCAGAGAATCGAGGTTCTCCTGCGAGGAATCCGAGTTCTGATCCTTGTTGTTATAGAGCAGGATCAACTTGCCATCGAGCGCGTCTACCAGACGGCGTTCGATATCACCACTGAACTCGTATTCCACGTTCTTGTTCTTTGATCGAATGATGACATCGCGTGTGCGGTTACCGGGGGGCGGTGACACACTCTGGTTCGGTTGCAGATAATCGGTCTTGTTCGCTGTCAGCCGTGTATTGAAATTTACCAGGCTGTCACCGAACCAGCGTGCTGCATTCAGGTTCAGGCTGTTAATGCGGAATCCCTTTTCCACCCGGTCGGTCGGACCGGTTTCGAGCAGCATGGCATTACCGTCGTAACGACTTTCCGTGCCGGTCCAGCCACTGGTATCGCGTTCCAGATCGATACCGGTATTGAAATCAATATCACCGAGCCGGTCCGACAGGGAGATGCTGCCACCCGGTTTGAACGGTGCGGCCTTGTTATGCTCGGCCCATAATTGCCAGCGTACCGTGGCCGGGATGTCCTTGCGCAAATACACATTCGCCAGCACCGACTGGCCCTGCAGGTCAACGCCCTGCATCTGTCCGCGAATCAGCTCGATATGTTCGACCTGACTCGCCGGGATACGCGACAGCGTGGCAGATGGCAGGTCCTGTTTCGCACTCGGGCGCTGGCCGTTGATCAGCAGGTTCCCGGCCGACGAGGCAAACCCGCGGGTGCCGTCTCCGTCATCCAGCTTGAATCCGGGCAACTGACGCACCATGTCGAGCGCATTATTGGGTTGATACCTGTCAAAAAAATTCGCAGGGTAATTTACAACCTGCTGTGCAGCCGTCTCTGCGGACAGCGAAGATTGCGCTGGATCCACAGTGGCCGTTGATTGTGCATGTTCATCGGCTGTGACCTGAACTGAAGTAAACACTAAACATATATAAAACAGCACATGCCGGTGCAGTGACTGGCCTGTCGTCATGATTATCCATCGTCGCATCAGAATTTCCCGTCGCGGTACCCTGATTGAATATTACTTGACTCACCATCGCCTGAGAAATCATAAATTCCGGCCAACACATTCCGGCAGCGGCGGCTACATTTCATACTGCATGTACAGTTACGCACGAACGCGCTGGATAAATAAAAGGCAGGCCCCGGTTATGTTTCAGATCAGTTTTTTTGCAGAAAGTCGATCAGGGCCTTGTTGAACACCTCCGGTTGTTCCCAGACGAGAACATGCCCGGCTTCCGGCATCACCAGAAACTCATTTGGCACTGTCAGATGTTTCCTCCACAAGCGTATCGCACCGGAGGGCGTTGTAAGGTCGATCCCGCCCGCGATGACAAATGTGGGGACCTTGATCGAGGCGATCTTTGCCGGCGTATTCGGTGTGCGCAATGGTGGACGGACAGCACCCTCCTGTTCGGCATTATCGTGTATCACCTTCCAGCGTGCGACACCTTCCGGATTCATGGCACGATAACTCGGACTCATCTCACGAACTTCCGCCGGTTGATCAGCAAGCACCGGGATGTCTGCGATTGCGCGAAATGCATCACCTTCCGGATCATCTTCAAGGCCAAGACCACTCGCGGCAATGACCAGGGTGCTCACACGTTCCGGCTTCCAGGCAGCATAATCAAGTGCGATATATCCACCCGAAGCCGTGCCGACCAGATGTACCTTGTCCAGCTGCAGATTATCTAACAACGCATCAAGTGCGTCGGCGACAGGGGCCGGATTCTTCCTGTCATGCGCTATACTCTTGCCCCAACCCGGGCTGTCAACCGCGATTGCGCGATACCCGGCACTGGCCAGTGCCGGTATTGTATATTGCCAGTAATCCGAATGGCCTGTGCGCGGGTGGAGCAGGATAACTGCTTCACCCGGGCCGCCACTGTCGAGTATCCAGAGTTTTACATCCGTCAGTTCGACATACCGCCCCGCGATTTCCGCAGCACGTAAACCGGGCGTGATCCAGATAACTGCCAGTAAAATCCAGACCACAAGTAGCCTTATTTTCATGTCCTCCCCCTCCACATTTTCTATCACTTTATGCTGTATTATTGATTAACACCCGCGACGACGCCAGTGACCAGAATCAGTTGATGACAGCCACGCGCCATAATTATTTCACTATTTGCTGCTTGCAAGGAACGGCTGCTGCTACATACCATATCGGGCATGGCGATTCAGATCCAGTGTTACACACTATCGGAGAGATAATCATGAAAACCATGCTCATTAAGCTGATTCAATCCATGCTATTGCTGACTGCCTTGCCCGTAACCGCCCAGGACGGCGCGACGGATTCACTGCCCGAGGGCGCAGGCAAACACCTGGTCGAATTCATGTGTGTGCAATGTCATGGCCTGAACCAGATTACCCGATCCCCCGGTTATAACGCCCAACAATGGCGCGACCTGTTCGGCACGATGGTCAGGATGGCGGACGCACAGGCAAATACGGTGGCAGAGTATCTGGCAACCCACTTCCCCGAAAAACCGGGACGCCGTCCAACGCTGATCCCGGGCGAACATATGATTGAGATCCGGGAGTGGACCATGCCGACACTGGGTCAGCGTGCCCGCGATCCGATTGAAGGCCCGGACGGCGCCATCTGGTGGACCGGCATGTTTGCCAGTCTGATCGGTCGACTTGATCCACAGACCGGTGATATGCAGGAATACCTGCTGCCACCTGCGGCACGCCCGCACAGCATTATTCCCGGCCCGGACGGTAACGTCTGGTATACCGGCAACAGCAACTCCACCATCGGCAAACTGGTCCCGGCGACCGGCGTGATTACCGAGTATCCGACCAAAGCAAAGGACCCGCATACACCGATCTTCCACCCGAACGGCAAGCTGTATTTCACTTCCCAGCAGGCCAATATGCTCGGTCGTCTTGATATTAAAACAGGCGAACTGACAGAAATTGAAACACGGGAAAAACCTTACGGTATCCAGGTCGGTACCGACGGCAGGCTGTATATCGCCTACAACGGCACCAACGCCGTCGGCGCAATGGACCCGGACAGTCTGGAAGTACAGTACTACGAGGTGCCCGATGCCAGTTCACGCATCCGTCGTCTCGCCATCGACAGCAAGGGTATCGTCTGGTATGTGAACTCGACACGCGGCCGTCTTGGGCGACTGGATCCGAAGACAGGCGCTATTCGCGAATGGGACTCCCCGAGTGGCCCGCAATCACATCCGTATGCGATAGTCGTGGTCAAGGACATCATCTGGTACAACGAATCTGCGGTACGTCCCGATACGCTGGTACGTTTTGATCCGGAAACCGAGGACTTCCAGAGCTGGGAGATCCCCTCCGGCTTCGGCATCAACCGCCGGATGTTCGTGACCAGTGATAACAACATCCTGATCCACCAGAGCAGCAGCAACCGGGTGGGGATAGTCAGGATAGAGTGATTTGATGATAGAGTATCGCCGCTGTCACGGCGTTGATAATAATAAAAATCGGGGGGGCTATGACTATCCTGTCATTTATCTTTTTTACGGCACTGGTTGCCATACTGACTGTTATCCTGACACGGCGTGACGATCACAGGACGGTGACCGGTTACTTTCTCGCCGGTCGTAACCTGTCATGGCCTTTGATCGCTGGCTCGATGTTGCTGACAAACCTGTCCACCGAACAGATGGTCGGCCTGAACGGCGCAGCATATATAGACGGACTGGCAGTAATGGCTTGGGAAGTGATCGCCATCATTGCGCTGGTTGCGACCGCACTTTTTTTCCTGCCCCGGTTTTTACGGTACGGGGTCACAACCGTGCCGCAATATCTGGAGATACGCTATGACAACCAGACCCAGATCATTACCAATATCATCTTCCTCTCTGCCTACACACTGATCCTGTTACCGATTGTGCTTTATACCGGCGCGACCGGACTGATGGGCATACTGGACATCCAGGGCATGCTCGGCATTGAGTCGCGCGAGCTCGCCCTCTGGATTGTGGTGTGGACGGTGGGTATCACCGGCTCGCTTTATGCGTTGACCGGCGGTCTGCGGACTGTTGCCGTTTCTGACACGATCATCGGTGTCGGTCTGCTGATTGGCGGGTTCATGATACCCTGGTTTGGTCTGGAGGCGCTGGGTTCCGGTGATGTGTGGGCGGGTGTTGGCGAATTAACCAGTCGTCATGCGGACAAACTGAATTCCATCGGCAGTCAGGGAAGTTCGGTTCCGTTCAGTACATTGTTTACCGGTGTGCTGTTGTTACACATGTTCTACTGGACATCCAACCAGCAGATTATCCAGCGTACCTTTGGTGCGCGTTCGCTGGCGGAAGGCCAGAAAGGCGTGATCGCCACCGGCGTACTGAAACTGTTTGGCCCACTGTATCTGGTATTGCCCGGTATCATTGCGTTTGCCATGTTTCCGGAGCTGGGTACGGAAAATGCCGATCAGGCCTATGGCACACTGGTCAACCGGGTATTGCCTGAACAACTGGTCGGCTTTTTTGCCGCGGTAATGATGGGGGCCATTCTGTCCAGCTACAGCGCCGCGTTGAACAGCACCTGCACCCTGTTCAGCATGGGTATTTACAGGAAGTTCATTCATCCGACGGCAACGGATCAGCAGGTGGTCAGGAACAGCAACCGGTTTGGCTGGGTGCTGGCGGTACTGACCATGTGTACCGCCCCGCTGCTGATGCAATACGAGAGTATTTTTGCCTACCTGCAGAAAATGAACGGTATCTATTTCATACCGATCTTCGCGGTCGTCATCTGCGGCATGTTATTCAGACACATTCCACCCGTTGCAGCGAAGGTCTCACTATTGTCCGGGATTGCGATTATCGTTTGCGGCTATTTTGTCAGCCCGTTCACTGACTACGTAAAAGCCGTGCATGAGTTTCACTTTCTGGGCATGGTGTTTGTGTTACTGGTCGCCATCATGCTGGTTATCGGCAAACTCAGGCCATTACCTGACAGCCCGGCTGACACGCGTGAGCGCGCGGTTGATATGACCGCCTGGCCAAAACTGAAACCCGCCTGCACGCTGCTATGCGTTGGTGTGGTGATTATCTATGCCGTGTTTGCAGATTTCTCCGTGCTCTGATTTTTATAAGGGTGTTCAGAAACGTTTATTGATCCACCCGGCCAGGTAATCAAAATCGTTTTTGACGCTGTTATCGTAGCGGCCGTCATATTTCTGACCCTCCGGCATACAGGCGGTACAAGGTGTGCCGCCGTGCACCGCGCCTTCGACAATCAGGTATTCCTTGTCCTTGCTACGGGCACTGTCCAGAATGATTTCACCGTCGCGCAGGAAGTAATGCCCGCCCATCGCCACGATCATCAACGGCACGGAGATCTGTTCAACGTTACACGGAGTGGAATTGTTACTGGTACACCAGTCAATATCGGTCATTGCATGTATGGAGCGAATTGCGTTTACGCTGATGAATGATTTCACTGTATTGAAACCGACACCGTCAAAGCTGCGACTGACAGCCGGGCTCTGGCCCACCGCGCGCACGCTCTCGACCACACAACAGTCCTCAATGGTGCCATCATTGCGCAGCAGGCGCTGGGGACGGGTGGTGGCGTGATCAATACTGGCATCATGGTTGGCCAGTCGGGTGCCGGCCTGCCCCGGCACGATAAACGCGTCGTTGTCCGGATAGAGATAGGTGCCGGCCTCGATTTGTTTCAGCTTCTCCAGCGCCAGATCGGTCAGCCGGTTCATGCGTGCGGCCTGCGCAATAAAATACCGTTCCTTGAATTCCTCTGTATAAGTTGAACCCTTCGGGTCATATCCGTGTTCCGGATCAAACGGGTCCAGTGCCGGATCGATTTTTGCTGTGGCATTCTGTTTGATGATCTCTTCATCATTGATAATCGCACCGTTCAGACTGCGCAACACACCACTGCCATTGCCCGGATGTGCGTCCCACAGGATCAGACCATCCGCCTTTGGCAGGCCGTCCAGCGTATCCGGGCATTTCATCAACTTCTCGGGGCGCTGGCAAAAGGCCGCTCCGGCCTCTGCCACCGCCTGATAGAAACTCATCGTCGGTCCGCCACCACTGTGACCGAACAGGACGACATGGGTGATGCCCGGCAGCTTGCGCAGGTATTCAACACCCTGTTTGATATCGAGTGCATTCTCCTCCCACGGGGCACACAGGGATTCGTTGTTATCACACCGCGGGTTCATACCCATCGCCACAAAACCACGTTTCGGCATCTCCCGCGTCATGATATGTGACAGGTAGTTGGAGTCACGATGGATCGCAATCACGGCGACATGCGGACTCGGAAACTGCGCCGGGTCCGGGTAATACAAGGCACCCTTGGTGGCGGACGGTTTGAACTGTACGTACTGCGGCGGTGGGGTGTCGGCCATTGTGCGGGTAAAGATCAAGACGGAAAACAGCAGAAACAAAACCGGATTACTTCTGTGGATCAACATGGGTGTTCTCCCGAACTGGACTGGACATAAGGCCATTCTGGTTTACTTTTAATATAAAGACAATCGTATCGCGGTTGCCCGGAACGACCCGAACAGGCAGAGGCAGGGTTTGCCATCCCGAACACAGCTGAGGAACCTTTAACATCAAAAATGTCGCGAGTCCTGTACGATAAATGTTACGCTTGATCCGCAGAATCTATCGGGGGGGTATGATCATGTCTCGTTATCCGTACTTGCTGAAGGCAAGGCATTTACTCGTTTTCATCCTGTTACTGGCAACGATGTCACTTGAGCTGGCAATCGCCCAGATACCGCCGGATGTAAAAACGGTCATTCGTGACGTCAGCTTTGCGACCGAAGATGGTTGGACCATCCATGCTACCTATTATCTGCCTCCTGGCACCTCGCCGACACCACGCCCCGGCCTGGTTATACTGAGCGAACCTGACTGGGTACCCCGCACCATCAGTGATGAACTATCACTCGGTGTTGCCGGGATTGGCATGGCGGCGCTGGCTATCGATGTACGTGGCACCGACGCCAGCTTTGGCGACAAGGATTATCAGAAATTCACCCGTGCCGAGCGTGATGCCATGCAGCTTGATATCCGCGCCGCCATAGACTTTCTCTCCGCACAACCGGAAGTAGACAGCAACCGGCTTGCCGTTTTTGGCGCCAGTGATATGGTCGACTATGTTGTACGCGAGGCGGCGCTCGACACTACCCGCATCAAGGCGTTGATTCTGAGCAGTGGCTGGCTGACTGACGAGGGACGGGAAAGCATCCGCTACAGGAAAGATTTACCGGTACTAGTGTTTGCCAGTGAAGATGACCCGCACGATAAACAACAACGTGCGGCTGAACCATATTTCCTGTCGACAGACCAGGGGAGTCGGCTGTTATTTGTTATGGATCGTGGGGCCTCTATCTTTAACCGTCCTGGGGATCCCATCGGCAAAACCACCGCCTGGCTACGGGAAAACCTGGTCGGAATCGGCTACCAGAAAGAAATTTCTTTTCACACAGAAGACGACAAACTGCTGAAGGGCACACTCTATATGCCCGACTATGCTGACAACGATACTGACAAAAACCCGGTTGCTGCCGTTGTGTTTGTTCACGGTGCAAATCACGATGCGACGACCTGGTATCACCTCGCGCGTGAGGTCACCAAATCCGGACTGGCTGCACTCATATTTGATCAGCGTGGTTTCATGAAGAGTGTACCTAATGAACGTCCCTACGCCTTCGATATCGAGACGATCCAGAAGGATATCCGCGCCGCAATCAACTATATCGCCGGGCAGCCGGGTATCGACCCGGACAGGATTGCCCTGATTACCGCCACCTCCCGAGGCGGCCCAACCATCGCTGCCGCCCATGGCGACAAACGAATACGGACTATCGTAGGCATGTCATTCTACGGTGGTAACGCTGCCACCAACAAAATGATCAGTGAAATGGATATACCCCTGTTTCTGATCGCCAGTACGAATGATATCCGCGCCGATGGCAGGAGCCTGACAGACGCTACCCGCGAGACCTACAAGCTGTCCAACAACAAGGAAACTGAATTGTTGATGTACGATGACGCCGGTCGGGGTTCGGCCATGATGAAGACTAAGCCTGAACTGGTGGGAATGCTGGTCCGCTGGTTTACAGAAAAGCTGGAGGGCGAGTAAAATTACGGGAGTCAGATCGCCCGATCTGACTCCCGTTCAGTTGAATATATATTCACGCAGTTTGCTGCCATATTCATAGAGCAGCAAACCCGCCACGATAAATCCGGTGCCAAACAAGACACCTGGACTCACCGATTCATGGTTCAACAGATTACCCAGTACCAACGCACATACCGGCGTGATCAGCGTAATCAGTGCGACCCGGCCGACTTCCATCCGGTTCAGGATATAGTAATACAGGGCAAATCCGACCGCTGACGCAACCACTCCGAGATATAGCGTTGCCGCAATCGCCCTGGTAGTCATAGTCGTTGGCAACGTGCCCTCGCAGAGTAGCCAGGTGATGATAAACAGCGGGGTCGCGATCACGAGTCCGCCGGTGGTGGCGGCTACGCCGGTCAATTGAGCCTGCAAACGTTTGATCACGACAGCACTGAGTGAATGCACCAATGTACCCAACAACACACCAGCGACGCCAAGGACAAAGTCATGCCCGATATGGTATCCCTGTCCAAATACCAGCATCAGACCAACCACACCCATGATCATACCCGCCAGTTTAGGTGGCGACAGTGCTGTCGTTTCATCCAGTATAAGCATGGCCATCACTCCGGTAATGATCGGCGACAAACCGAACACGACCGATATCCAGCCGGACGGTATATATTGCGAGGCCCAGTACACACAGTTCATCGAGAAATAGATAGACAGACCACTGACCAGATAGGTACGTAATGCACGCGTGTGCCACGGCAGGTTCAAACCCAGCACGCGCAATAATACATACGAGGCAATCACGCCGAGCGTCATACGCAGGCTCAAGGCGAACAAGAACCCGACACCCTCGCTACTCCACTGGATAGAGAGCGGTGTGGTCGCCCAGATGATAACGACGCCGAGATAGGCAATCCGTGTATACATGATAAAAAAACTCCCGTAAATTCAATGCAAAAAAAAGGGCCGCAGGTGGAATGCCTGCGGCCCTTTTGAAATTGTGATAATTAATCAGTTACCTTAATTCACTACCCATTCCTCCTGGCGCAGGCATACTCGCGTCACCCAGTCATGGACTGGTCGGCGTACGGTGCACAGCAGTTGCAGGAATAATGTCGTCATAGTGGGCGCGCATTCTGATGATACGCCCGGCATAAGTCAAGCAGATCAGATTTGGGGACAGACTTAAGTCTGTCCCCTGTCACTCGGGTTATTTGATATATCCAGCCTCACGGTAATACTTTTCCGCACCGGGATGCAGCGGCAGACCTGGCGGGTTCCAGACATTGGCCGGGTTATAGGACCAGTGCATGTGCCGCCACACCAGTACATCCTTGTGCACATCCAGTGCCTTCGCCAGTGTATAGGCAAAATCATCCGGCATATCGGTACGCCCATATATCACGATCCCGTTCTGGACGACGGTCTGCACGCGTTTGTCGACCCCGCGGAAATACCCCACCGGCATGGTCTGCTCCTCTGCGTAAAACTGCTTGTTTAACTGCGCACGTAATTCAGGCGCAATCTCCAGAAATTTAAAGTCATACTTCTGGGTAGCGTGATACCACTGGGTAAACTCCGGCGCATTCGACAGCGAACCGAACCCCAACATCACGTCATAATCATCATCGCGCGAATAATGGGTTACAAAGGTGCCACCAAATGACTCGACCTTTTCCCGGTTTAATCCGTAATATTCCAGCACCGTCGGTGTCAACTGCCTCTGGCCAACGAGACCGGCGAACATCTTGACCGGCATACGCTTCTGCGCGATTTCGGCAAGATCGGTGATGCCCAGACTGGCCTTCACCGCAACGATGTAATAGGCAGGTGACTGGATAAAGGCCACTGCGCGCAGCTGTTTCCTCGGACCTTCCGGATCCCTGGCGAAATCGTTTTCACCGAGGTAGGCCGCCTTCAGCACGGCCGCACCGGTCGCCCCAAAGTCGATGGGGCCAACAGGGGTGGGCATATCATCCGGTCGCGACAGCTCGGGTGGTGTGGCCATCATGGCCCCGGCAACCATGCGGGCCTCGCGTGGTCCGCCAGCACAGTAATAACATATCTGGACGTCCCATCCATACGGCTGCATCACTTCCTTGACCACCTCGGACATGGCCCCCCAGGGACAGGTAACACAGGCGCCACCGATAATCGGCTTTTTTACGGCATACCCGGTTTGTGCAGTCGGGGCCGGTTCGCTGCTTGATTGTGCGCTGACATTGGCCAGGCCTGAGAAGAATAAAAAACCCATCATCACTACGGCCGCCAGGAACTTACCCTGTCTTGATTGCATATACTTCCCCTCCTGAATTTGTCTGGACCTTTGCTGAATCATACACGCGAGGATCGGTGCGGAAAATGGCGGAAAGACCTTATACGGGCTGATAACGCCCGAAAACCGTAAGAATACGGACCCTGCTTGTCATATACTCATTACCATAAAATATCCGGTGCGATATGGGGCGCACAACTGACCAGCACCAGCGCACTCTGGTATCCTGTAAGAATTGTCATAGTTGTGGAGTACGAGCTTGCCTGCAGTCCGATACAAATATGTGGTGATAATGGTTACCGTGGCCCTCGCCGTGGCCTATCTGTTGTTGCGTCAGTGGCAAGGTCCACAGGTGCAGGGTTATCGCATACAGGCGATGCCACTGATACAGACGGTGGTAGCTACCGGTCGCGTTGTCTCGGTCTCGCGCACACAGATAGGCAGTGAACTGACCGGTGTAGTGCTGGAACGCCGTGTGCAGGAAGGCGACAGTGTCAAACCCGGTGATATCCTGCTGGTACTGCGTGAAGACGATCTCCCGGCGCAGATACGTCAGGCAGAGGCCGCTCTGGAACAGCTGGAAACGACTGCTCGGCCTCAGGCAGAAACAGCGCTGGCCCGCGCCAGGTTACAACTGGAACAGGCCATTCGTGAAACTGCGCGGCGGCGTCAACTGGCGGAACGTTCGCAGCTGTCTGCGGAGGCGTTGGAGCAGGCTGAACAGCAGGAGGTGCTCGCACGTAATGATATCGAGTCAGCCCGGTTGACGTTGTCTGCACTCGCCCCAGGCAACAGCGAGGAGACACGCTTACGCGAGCAACTCGCCTCGCTACAGGCAAAACTGGCCAGGACCGTCATCCGGTCCGGGACCGCCGGGACGGTGCTGACCCGCAATGTAGAACCCGGGGATCTGGTACAACCCGGCCGCGTGCTGTTCACAATCGCACAGAGCGGTGACACTGAGGTACGTGTCCCCCTTGATGAAAAGAACCTGTCGCTGCTGTCATTGCAACAAAACGCCAGCATCGTCGCCGACGCCTATCCGGACAAACCCTTTCCGGCGCGCATCAGTTTCATCGCCCCTGCCATTGATCCACAACGCGGCACGGTTGATGTGCGTCTGAAGGTCGACCCCGTACCCGATTTCCTGAGACAGGACATGACGGTATCGGTCAATATCGAGACCGGTCGACGGGATCAGGCACTTGCCATCCCGAATGATGCCCTCATCGCCGTGCGCGGCAATACCGCAGAGGTGCTGGCTGTACGCGCGGGCCATGTACAACGGACAGAGGTCACGCTGGGTCTGCGTGGACTGGCCATGACCGAGGTGCAGAGTGGCTTGCAGGCAGGTGACACCGTGGTGGCAGACGCCACAGCACCACTCGCCGACGGGACACGGATCCGCTTTCTGGAACAGGCCTTGCCGGTTTCCGGGACCAGCATCGATCCTGCCACTCGCAATGAAATACCGGTAAACCTGAATTGATCCTGCTGCTTCGTCGTCAATGGACCGAGTGGACCATTGCGATCACCTTTCTGCGTGAGGGCCATGCCCAGACGGCGATGATCATGGTCGGTATTGCGGTGGGTGTCGCTGTGATTGTTTTTGTCTCTGCGCTGATTGAAGGGCTGCAATCAAATATCATTGAACGTACCCTGGGAACCCAGTCGCACATCCGCCTGTTATCTCCCGATGAAATCAATATCGTGGCACCGGTAGCACCGGGAACGGTGCAGCTGGTACAGGAAGACAAACGGGCGCAGCGTCTGCGCTCGATTAACAACTGGCAGGGAGTCACTGCCACACTGGACAGTCTGCCGGTACTGACCGCTGTATCCCCGGTCGTCTCGGGCCCCGCCTTTGCGCGGCGGGGCGACGCACTCGAATCAGTCGCGCTGGTCGGCATTGATGTTGAACGCTATCAGCGCATCATCCCGCTGCGCGACTATATACGTACAGGCCAGTTGCGCGTCGGGGCGGGTGATGCCATGGTCGGCAGACAACTGGCTGACAAGATGGGTTTACGCGTCGGTGACAAGCTGCGACTGGAAACCGGTCAGCAGAATAATGCCGTGGTCAATATCGCCGCCGTATTTGAACTGGGCGTGCGCGAACTGGATACACGTTACATTTATCTGGATCTGAAACAGGCGCAATCGCTGCTGAACCTGCCCGGCGGCGTGACGGTCATTGACGTGACAGTCGAGGATATTTTCACCGCGGACACGATTGCGGGACAGATAGGACGCCTGACTGCACTGAAGGCAGAAAGCTGGATGGAAACGAACGCGCAACTGATGAGCGCACTGACCGCGCAGACCTTGTCGACCAATATGATCAAGGTGTTTGTGGGTATCTCCGTGGCATTTGGCATCGCCAGTGTATTGTCGGTCAGTGTAGTGCAGCGCACCCGCGAGATCGGCATCATGCGGGCCACCGGTGCCACGCAAACACAGATCCTGCGCGTGTTCCTGATTCAGGGTGCGATCCTCGGTCTGTTCGGTTCCATCATTGGTGTTGCGGGCAGTTATACGCTGGTATGGGGATTTAATACGTACGGGCCTGGGCTGTTCTATATCCCGGTAGCGCGGTCACTGGTTGTCACATCGGTGGCACTGGCCACGCTGACCGGTGTACTGGCGGCGGCCGTGCCGTCACGACGTGCTGCCGGTCTGGATCCGGTTGTGGCGATACGGTATGTCTGACACGCAACAGGTATTGAAACTGGAGGCGCTGCACAAGTCCTACAATATCGGACTGCCAAATGAGATTGAGGTATTGCATGGCATAAATCTCGGTATCGGTCGCCGAGACTTTGCCGCGCTGATCGGGCCGTCCGGCTCAGGCAAGAGCACGCTGCTGAATATCATCGGCTTACTCGACAAGCCGAGCGCCGGTGAACTTTATCTGCTCGGGCAGGCGACCAGTACGATGGACGATGGTGCACGCACCGCCCTGCGCGGCAGCGAGATAGGCTTTGTATTCCAGTTTCATCACCTGATCCAGGCATTTACCGCACTCGACAATATCCTGATGCCGCTTATGCTGAAGCAGGGTAAACCCGACCGGTCTTCAGTAGAACGCGCACGTGGCCTGCTTGCCGCCGTCGGACTGGAAAAGTTCGCCGAAACCCCGCCTAATCAACTGTCCGGTGGACAACAACAACGGGTGGCCATTGCCCGCGCACTGGTGACCGAACCGGCGCTGCTGCTGGCGGATGAACCGACCGGCAACCTTGATACCCATACCGCAGCCGAAATATTTGAACTGTTCCGCAAGTTCAATCTTGAGTTCGGTTGTGCCGTACTGCTGGTCACCCATGACCCACGCCTTTCGACCGCCTGCGACCGTACCATTAATCTGGTTGACGGGCAGATTGTGGCTGATGATATGAATAAATCGTGACGGGGTGATAAAAATTCATCTACACCACCCCGAATTATGATCTATGCTTACCCGGTAACCTTGAGGGGGGGAACCATGTCTATACATTCCAGGCTGTATCAAACTTTATTGCTAATCTTGCTGGCTTTACAGGGATACAGTGTCCCGGTCGCTGCCCAGGCTGTTTCAAAATTCGCTGATGTGTCGCCTGCGGCTGACGACCCGCAACGCAACCAGATCATCGAGCCGTTCCGTATTATTGATAATGTCTACTCGGTCAGTGCGGTGATACACGACCCGGTCTTTCTGATTACCACCAGCGCAGGCCACATGCTGATCGACACCAGCTTCGAGAGGTTTGTACCAGACGTCGTCAAAAATATCGAAAAGCTGGGCTTCAAGGTCGAGGACATAAAATATCTGCTCGCTGCCCATGCCCACAATGATCACATCGGCGGGCATGCGATGATGAAGGAGATGTCCGGCGCGACTTTGATGGCACCGAAAGTCGAGGTCGAGGTATACGAGACAGGGGGCAAGGCGGATTTTCGTGAGGGGGAGTTATGGGCGCCGGTCAAGGTAGACCAGCATATCGAGGACCTGCAACAACTGCGTCTGGGTGACACCGTTCTCACTGCGCACCTGACTCCGGGCCACACCAAGGGCTGCACCACCTGGACGATGGAAGCAAATGAGAACGGGAAAAAATACAATGTGGTGTTCTTTTGCGGTATGCGCATGAACACGGGCGAACCATTGACGAATAACCCGGACTACCCGGAGATGGCAGCTGACTTTGCCTATTCGTTCGCCAAGCTGAAGCTGTTACCGGTAGACATTTACCTGGCTTCACACGGTTACTGGTTTGACTTCGCTGAAAAAATAAAACGGCTGGGACAGGGAGCGGAAACCAACCCGTTCATTGACCCGGAAGGCTACCGGAAAACGGTCGAGAAATTTGAAGGTGCCTATCTGGAGGCGCTGAAGGCCGAACGCGGTATCGTCACGCCCTGATCAACAAAGGGGCCGGAGTGTAACGGCACTCCGGCCTCCCGTCTCAATGCACCAGCCAGTACAGAGATGTATACAAACCTGCGGCCAGTTGTTTTGGTCTTTCGATATGTCCGTAATGTGTCATGTCGACATCAAATAACAGGGCGCGGACTTCACTGCCCGGATTAAGTTGTCTCGCCTCATTTGCCACCTGCACTGTAGTGGCATTGTCCGTGTTCTCCGGATTCCAGTGGCCCGTATCCAGTCTGGTAGTGGTCCAGATCATCTTCGAATAACCGGTCAATGGCACCCGCATCGGTGCAAACAGATCGGCTATGACGGCCTCAGGATCGACACCCAATGTATTACCGGCCAAGGTTTCCCGAACCTGGTTTATGATCGATGCACTCATACCCGGTACGGCGCCCCGGCGTTCAATATCCTGCAATGGTTGTTTGAAATGCGGTCGACGTTGAAATTCCAGCTCTCCCATCCAGCGTCTGGCTATCGCTTCCCGGGAGTCACCCTCCTGCCAGGCAGGATTTAACGGCCCCAGATAATCACCTGCATATTCCTCAACCGGCCTGGTACGCAACTCACCCACTGGCGGATAATCAGCCGCTGTCTGCTTGTATCCCCAGCGGTCCTGCATCGCCTTCATACTGGACGTGCTTCCGCTACCCCAACCGAGGATCCATCCATGCATCCGTTCCTTTAAAGCAGAGTGATGCAGCATGTAGGGGATCTCGCCTGAGGTCGAATGGGCAACGAAAACAATCGGGCCGGTCGTCACCTTTTCAACCAGCTGCTCGATCCCGTTTGCGAGCAATTGAAATGTGAACGATGCATTACGAACTTTCACCTCTTCCGCAGATAACTCGCGATCCAGCAGATATCGCGGCTTGCGATCCGGCACGGCCTCCGTCCAGCCGCCCGCCCGGTAATTACCGGGTATCGTTACCAGTAACACCGGCACCTTTTGTGCCAGATACTGGCCGAGGCCGGGGTTATTCAGCGGGTCAACAAAAAATTCGTACCAGTTGGACGATCCACCGTGTAATACAACAACCGTCGGCATGCCCTCGACTGGCTGTTGTGGCGTCAGCAACAGGCCGGTAATGTCCCAGTCCAGACCGTAGTAGTTGTAACGTAGTTCATGCCATGCTGCCGTGTAGCCGGTCTGTTCTGCCGGCAAACCGGCGAGTGCCTGCGGGTCGAAGGCCGCCCCGGCCGCCTTGCCAGCCAGCGTCCTGACCGCCTGCCCCCGATCCGGGACATCCCAGCCAAGACGATCAAATAACGACTGGTTCACTACATGCCAGGGCTGGTCAGTACCTAACATTTCCAGCACCTCTGTCCCGGCAGCCTCCATAGTTTGTGCCATCACAGTGTTGGTGCCGACCAATCCCAGCCCGAGTAGTATCACTTTAAGAAATTCACGCATATCCCCCCCTTGAGTCAGAAAGTACCTGCCCGGATTAAATCACATTTTCATTATCCCAGGCAGTGCCAAATAAAAAGGGCCCGAATGTTTTTTGCATCCGGGCCCCTGTTCACGACCTGCGAATTATTTGTTGTATAACTTGTCGATAAACCCGCTGGCGTCGATTTCCTTCATGATGCTGTCATCATACATATCGGTAATCTGCATTTTTTTCATCGCCTCGGTATCAAAGGTATCCATAATCACCTTGATGCCGTTGACTGAAGGATAGGGCTTGGCCGGGAGTTCCTCAATATAGGCATACATCTGTTTTTGCACCGCAGGATCTTTAATGCCGTACCATTTGTCCAGCGCCTTGTAAACCGTCTCCGGCTTTTCCTTCATCAGCGCAATCGCCTCGATGGTCGCCATCAGGAAGCGTTTGGCGGTCTCGCGGTTCTGCGGGATTTCCAGCCATGCCTTGCTGGCACTGATACCGGAACAGGCATAGGGCAGGCCCCAGTCACGTAAACTGATCAGCGGCTTCAGGCCCTTGTTGCGTGCATAGACATCCGGCAGTTCGGAGACGATGACGGCGTCATATACCCCGTCCAGCATCTTGTCGATGCGGGATTCGTGGTTCTCAAACAGCATGATGTCCTTGCCGATCTCCCAGCCCATACGCTTGGCCAGTACATGTGCAGCACCACCGGTGCAACTGCTGTCTATGCCCGTTGCCGAAAGCACCTTGCCCTTCAGGTCCTCAATGGTGTTGATCCCTTCTCTCGCATACACCCACCAGCTGAGCATATCTCCGGTGGTACCAATAACCACCCGGTCGCCACCTTCATTGGCACGGCGGGTGACCACACCGACACCACCGCCGGTACTGATCAGGCGTTCACCCTCGGGATCATCCACATATTCCGGATTCGGTGTCATGCCGTCACCTGCCCCTTTCTCGGCGGCATTGTTGGTCATATACAATTGAATGCCGATACCGTATTTGTCAAATATCCCCTCTTCCTTGGCCACGATATAGGGAAGCTTGTTGGTAGAGACGTCCGTCAACGGCACCAGCATCGGCTGCGACTGTGCCAGACTGCTGGCACTGAATAATGTGCCAACGGACAAAATACCCGTCAGTAAAAGTGATTTTTGAATACAGCGAAACCTGTTCATAACTGCCCCTCGCAATGAAAAAATGTTTTGGTGGGCTATTTATAACATGGACATACCTCAGAGTGTAGTCTGATCCCTGAAATTCACGGTTTTTGCACAGGAGAGCGGTCTGCCCTGTTCTCTCCCGGGGGATGTATTCCAGCACACCTGTTCCTGATCACTTACTGCTGTCAGCAGTCACCCGACAGACCCGACGTAATTGTGAATCAGAGTGTTAACCTGGCTGTCATCTTTTCTGCTGGTAATTGTCATTCTTCAGCAGTAGACTTTTGAACCTGATGGTATACCACTACGCCGTATCCAGTGCATAAACCCGGGCTGATTCAGCATCAGACAGCAGCCCAGACGGCGTCTCTGTCGTCCCCGTTTCCCGCTAATCAGTACGACCCCACAACCCGTTTTGCAGCTCTCGACACCCGCAGTCTGCATGACGCTTGTTGCGATGGCGTTTCAATACCCGTTACAAAAATATTTCCGGCAATCACCCTGAACCTGATCTGGAGGCTACCCCTTGTCCACTAAAAGAACTAAAAACCGCAAGCGACTGGTACTGCATGATTATGATGCTTATCAGGATACCTATGAGAAACCGAGACTGGTTTCCGTGCATCCGGTCAGGATGCACAACTTCAGAATGAAGGGCGTATCACCACTGACCGCAAACCAGAAACTCACGTTCACAGCGTTTGACAGTGGCGACCATCTGATGCTGCACGGGATCGCCGGTACCGGCAAGACCTTCCTCTCTCTCTATCTCAGCCTGAACGAGTTACTGAATCGCAAACAGGCGCAGGACAAGATTTATATCATCCGCAGTGTGGTGCCCACCCGCGATATGGGTTTTCTGCCTGGCGATCAAAAGGAAAAGACGAAGGTCTACGAGGCGCCCTACCAGGCGATATGCAATGAACTGTTTGGCCGCGGCGACGCCTACGAGATACTGAAATCAAAAAATATCATCGAGTTCATCTCCACTTCGTTCATCCGCGGCACAACACTCGACAACTGTTACGTGATAGTCGACGAGTTTTCCAACTGCAATTTCCAGGAGCTTGACACCGTAATAACCCGTGTCGGCAAGAATTGCCGACTGATGTTCTGCGGAGACTTCCGGCAGTCTGACCTGACACGGGAGCAGGAACGCAACGGCCTGCATCGGTTCATCAACATCATCCGGCAGATGTCCGGCATCACCTATGTGGAATTCCAGCGCGAAGACATTGTGCGCAGCAGGTTTGTCCGGGACTACATCATCGCCAAGGACCGGCTGGAGGGAGAGTAAGGCTTGTGCGATAGCGCACATACTATTGAACAGGTCAGGGGTATCTTCTGTGTTCCTGAATAAATCAATAGTGGAAAATTATGAAAAACATCAAACTTGCTCCAGTTTTTATGTTGCTTATGTTCATGTTGTCGGCTTGTAACACGATGGAAGGTGCAGGCGAAGATATTCAGTCTGCCGGTGAAGAACTGGAAGATGCAGCAAATAAAAGTAAATAGTCGCTGTTAATATAGTGGGGGCCACCCGGCCTCCACTGTTATACGGAACTAAATAACTGTTCCGAAATCCACGACAGCCCAGATTGGGCACGGGAATATTACCGTGACAGACCGTTAGCCGCATGGATGCGGCGCTCGAGCGTACATGGATGTATTCACAGCGTGTCTGGAAGGGTAATATTCCCGTGCCCAATCTGAACAGGATTTCGGAACAGTTATCTAGTTTCGTGAGTACCGATACCACGACTTCAGCTGTTCCAGCAGCTGGCCGTGGTCGCCGCCATTGAACCGCCATTCATACTCTTTCAAAAACCAGTAAAAATTATCCAGCCTGACGCCGTTATATTTTTGCATATGCTTACGGGCCTGGTTCCAGAAATTCTCAATCCCGACCAGATGGTTTTTCCTGCTGTCAGCCAGGTTCGATGGACTCGTACACTCGAAATGCAGGTCCGAGAGAAAGAATGTGCGCAAGGTTTGTGTGGAATGGATATAAAAGACATATTCCGGCATGACCTTTTCGGCATAGACCGGTTGCAACTGTGTGCTGTTTTCATTCGGAATTATTGCGACATGTATTCTGCCATCCCGGCGGAGCAAACCGAATACCACGATCCTGTTTGCATAAGGGTAGCCCGGCCCGGTGCGTAGTTCGCCTGCCATGTCGATGTCACGGGAGAGTGTATAACTTGGCAACTGACTGGAAATCAGCTGGCGCAAGCGCATAAAAAACACGACGGCCGTATTCGGCTGGACACCGGCCAACTCGGATGCCGCACGTGCGCTGGTGCCGGCCACGAAATACTCCAGCAACCGACCCTGTTTTCGCGCTGTTAAACGGCTTTTGCGTTTATAAATCGTAGGCAACGTATTACACCTGGCCAGTAGGCCTGAAACAAACTGAACGCAAACCGTTACCCCTTGTTGATATTAGCAAACATTTACGGACTGCCTATCCCCTGACTGGTGAAATCACCGTTTACTTTTTACATTTACTTGTCGGGGCAGCATTGTTATACAAAAAACTGTCCGCCCCAGGCACAGTCATATGGCCGGGGGCGGACAGTGTGTTTTCATTTATTCTGATTTTGAGTTTCGGACACCGTCAGCCCAATCAGAATTGCATCCTGACACCAAACCTCAGCTCACGACCCAGAATGTCGTAATACGTAGGATTCGATGCCGGGTCCACCGGGTTTGCGCCAAAACGGGGAAATATCTCCGGGTCCTTGTCCATCAGATTCTGGACCACCAGAAACAGCTCGGTTTCCTCTGTTTTGAAGAAGTTGCTCAGGCTATAACTCATCGACAAATCAAAAAATAGCGCACCGTCGATACGGTTATTGTCGATGGTCCGGTTAAATGTGGTCGAGGCAGGACAACCGGAAGTACATTCGACAAAGGATGTATCAATCAATCCCGAACTGATCCCGCGCCCGGTCAGACTGACCCGCATATTATCCAGCCGATAGGTGCCGGTCATCGAGAATTTCCAGTCTGGCGGTCCACTGCCATTTGATCCGACATTGTCTACCACAGGCCCGTTGCCACTGTCGGTTGATGCCTCCAGATAATGTGTTGCCAACGCGCGTAAATCTATATCGCCGCGCCAGCCGGACACCAGATCACTCAAGGCAAACCTGTAGCTGCTTTCTATATCGATACCCCGGTTGGTTTCAAGGACATAGTTGACCGGCTGGATCAGGATATGCTTCAGGGTGCCATCCGGGTTGCGCACCAGCGAGGGACAAAATGCAGTTTCTCCCGTAAAGCAGCGATCAATCCTGGCCTGCGCCCCTACTGAGCCGATTGAGCCCTCGATATCGATGTCGTAATAATCGACCGATGCACTGAATCCCTCGATCAGACTGGACGTATACACCAGACCGATGCCTGTTGAATCGGCCACCTCGGGTAGCAGATCCGGATTGCCGAGAGTCAGTGTATTGGCCGTGCTTACTGCATTTCCGAGGAACGGATCGGTTACCTGATTGCCGGCAAACAGGGCGGTAGCAAACAATTCACGCCGGCTCGGTGAACGTATATCACGCGACAGATAGCCTCTGAGCACCACATCATCATGTGGCTCGAAGGTCAGACCGGTCTTCCATGTGGTTACCGTGCCGGAAGTACTGTAATCGGAGCGACGTACTGCCGCGTTCAATGCAGTAGGCAGGGTGCTAAACAACGGGATACCAACCTCCACAAATGCATCGGTTACATCGTACTCGCCGATGATAGGGGCCTGATTGCCAAACGTTGACTCGTTAAGGGAATTATTGAGACTTTCGAAACCATCACCGTCTTCGACCCTGTGCTCAAGTCCCATCGCCATAGTGACTTCTCCGGCCGGAAGCTCGAAAGGAGATCCGGTAACCCTGCCGGCAACCACTTTCTGGATGTTATGCTCCCTGGCAAACGACCATCCCGCCACATAATTTATAGCTTGTTCACTGTTCACACCGGTACCGAACACATTGTAAGGCACGCAACCATTACCTGGCGAAGTCAGTGTCGACCGACAGACGATAGCGCCGGTCGCCGGGTCAACGACAGCATCGATGCCCCGGCTATAGGGGGTTTTCAGACTGTCCCAGAACGACTTGGTATTGATCGAATGGCCATATTCATAATAGGCACTGTAGGTCCAGTCTTTATCGAACAACGCGAAGTCACCGTCAACTCCAACCACATACCGGTTGAGTTCAACCTTGTTTTTTGAACGTATGGTGCCGAGATCATCGTTATATGTACCAAAAGACAAGGTATTGAGATTCAGGGCTACCATCTGGTCACGTACAGACTGCGGCATAAACGCATTATCGCGTTGTATCCTCAGGGTACCAGGATAAAACCTGACGGCGGAGGCAACGAGGGAGTCATTCACACCCTTGCTGAACTGTGCGAACACCTCCATGTTCTCCGAGATCTCGTAGCTGGTACGCGCGAACAGATTTCTGCGCTTGGCGTACGGCGCCACAGAGGTGTACTTTTGTACACTGTTTTCTTCCCAATCCCCGCCCTGGCTAAAGGCAGTACCCACCAGCGTACCGTAATCGAACTGATAGGGTACGCCACCCGGACCAAAGGCAGTACCTCGCAAGGGTCCCGCTGTGATGATGCCACCAGCCGTCATATTGTTTGGCGCACTCCGATCCAGGACGATGCGTTCCGGCAGGCCGTTTGTGGCTGTGTAGGCAGGATTCGTGATCATGTTCCAGCCCTCCGTACAAAAGTCCAGCGTACACTCGTGGATTCCATCCACCAGGCTGTATTCGCCACTCAACAGCAGGTGCCCGCGCCCTTCTGCAAATGCGGTTCCACCGGAGGCGGTAACATTTTTCGCTTCATTGTCACCGTTGTCCGTCATACCGCCTTGTGCCTCGAGTTTGTAGCCAGTGAAATGTCTGTCGAGTACAAAGTTCACGGCACCAGCCAGCGCGTCCGATCCATAGACTGCCGATGCGCCACCAGTGACCACATCCACGCGCTGGATCAATTGTTGCGGAAATGGATTGATATCGATCTGACCGGTCGGCTGCGATGCAACGACCCGCTGTCCATCGAGCAGAACCAGTGTCCTGGACGTGCCGAGATTACGCATATTCAGCGAACTAATGCCAGCACCACCGGCACTGGTGGAACGGCGCGTGTTTATTGGTGTCGTGTTACCGGCAAAAACCGGGAGTTGTTGCAGATAGTCGCCAATATTTGTTCCGGAAAAGTTATTGATTGCGTCACGGTCAACCACGCTGGTCGGCGTCGGTGCCTTGTTACCATCACGTAACACGTACGAACCTGTAACTACGACTTCTTCAATATTTTCCTGCGCAGATACTGTATTGACATCTGCAAGCAAGATCGGCAATAGCACGGCTATCAACCCTGGTAATAATCTGGTGGGCCTGGACAACCGATTCAATCCGGTCATGCTTAAAGGCTCGCTACCGTTATTCCTCAGTAACAATGAACTGGATATTTTCATACTAATCACTCCTGAAAAAGATATACATCGGGTTTACAGCGGAGATACAGGCATTAAGCGTGCCAGTGATTTTTAACCCCTGACACACTGACGTATCTAACAGCACATGCGAAACTCGCTGAAGCAATCAATCAAAGGGAATAATCTCTGCTGGATAACATCCGGATTCCCGCGTAAAAATTTTCGGGGAATAAATCAGCTGATTTGATGGGAAAAATATTCCGATTTGTGCCTCGCAGGAAATTCTTATCTACGTCAAGACGTAACTATTGACTCTTGCAGGGATGCATTATGGTGCGCTGATCCACATGACATCCGGTTCTATTTTGATGCATCAATTTCGCCTCGCGCTCTTGATCGGTGCGACTGGAATATAAACCTGTTACGGACTAAAAAATGAAATAACAAAACCATGGGTAGGGTGAGCATCTTTATTAATCGTCTTCTTCAGCTTGACGTCAATAATTAACCTGCACGTACTGATCGGAGAATTGCCATGCGTAACAACTACAACATAATGCAAAACCTGTCTTCATTTTATGTTTCAGTGCTCAATCCTGTCATCTCACTGTCGTATGACCATTTGCTGCGCCGACGTTTGTTGGTAATGGGGCTGACCTTGCTTGCGGCGACTTCGATGCAGTCCGCACGCGCGGCAGAGTTGCAGCTGGGCACAGCAACCATTGCTGACCTGCAAGCTGCCATGGATACCGGCAAGCTGACATCCGAAGAACTGGTGAAGCTTTATCTCGCACGTATTGATGCGTACGAGCAGAAGGGGCCCAAACTCAACACCATTATAAACCTTAAAGATCGCGACCAGGCCCTGGAAGAAGCGCGTGCACTTGATGCAGAACGCAAGGCCGGCAAGAAGCGTAGTCCACTGCACGGCATTGTGGTATTGCCGAAGGATGTCTACGACACCAAAGACATGCCAACAACAGGTGGCTTCAAGCCGATGGCCACTTCGCAACCGATTCATGACAGCTTTGTGGTCGGCCGCTTGCGTGCTGCCGGAGTAATCATTCTTGCAAAACTCAACCAGTCTGACTGGTATGGTACTGCTGCCAAAGGCGCATCGACGCTGCAAGGTCAGGTGCTGAGCGCATACAACTCCACCAAGTTTCCTGGTTCCTCCAGTTCAGGGACGGGCGTCGCTATGTCTGCATGGTTCGGTACTGTGGGGCTGGGCTCTGATACGGGTGGTTCCATCACCATTCCAACCGCCCAGAACAATCTGGTGGGCTTTGCCATGTCGCATGGCCTGGTTTCGCGCACGGGCATGATGTGGAGTTCCCCGCGTCAGGAGAACGGTGGACCTATGTGTCGTTTCGTATATGACTGTGCAGCGGTGCTTGATGTGATAGCCGGCTATGACGCGGCAGATCTGGCGACAGAAGAATCTGTCGGCAAGATGCCAGACCGCCCTTATACAAGTTATCTGGATGCCAACGGACTGAAGGGCGCACGCCTCGGTGTGCTCCGCGATATGGTACGTACCAGTCCCGGACATGAAGAAGGTGTGGCACTGTTTGAAGAAGCAATAAAAGCGGCGCGCAAGGCTGGCGCCATAGTGATGGATGTGAGTACCGGCTCGGACCTGGTCGCCATGCAGGCGGACGCAGCGGCGTCCGCTTTTGAAGTGGCGGTGGCCATAAACAAGTATCTGGCGGCGTTGCCACAAACTGCACCGATTCGCACTGTGGACGAAATGATCGCCAAAGGTGGCAAGCTGGTTAAACCCGGGATCATAGACGCAGCAAAGAGCACTGTTACGCCGGAGCGTGATCCCGGTCTGATCTCGGCCTACAAGCAACAGGACGTGATGCGTGCGATGCTGGTGAAGCTGATGGATGATAACCAGCTTGATGCACTGTTTCTGCCCTTTCGCACCTATCGTACCGATGAAGTCGGTTTGATGACGAACCATACGCAGACACCGGAATCGCGAAACAACCTGAGCTCCTACACGGGCCTGCCCACGATTGTAATGCCAGGCGGATTCTTTGCCTCCAGTGCCATGCCATTCGGCGTTCAGTTCCTGGGTCGTAAGTTCACCGAACCGACGCTGATCAAACTTGCCAGCGGTTGGGAAGCGGCAACTCAACATCGTATTGCTCCTGCATCGACACCTGCACTGCCGGGCGAAACAATCAACTACTGAAGTTAAGTCAAAAGATGTCCCGGCGCCGCCAGAACAGATGAAGGCAGGCGCCGGGACCATCGAAATTTTAAATTGGCGAATTGAAGGCCAGGTAGGGTGAACAGATGTTTCCAGCGTCTTGTCTGGTATCCACCTTAATGCTTTACCTTCATCCACTGTTCCGGAGAATCGCCATGTCTTATAGCAACAACCCGATGCAAAACCTTCCGGCCACTGACAGAGACAGAAAGTGGCAACCACGCTGCTGGCTTCAGTCAGCAATGGCAAGCGCTTTAATTATATTGTCCCTCTCGCCCGATATTGTTACTGCCGCCAACGAGTTTAATGTTGTAGAAGCCGGCATCGATGACATTCAACAGGCCATACAGAATGGCGAAACCACTTGCAAAGGTGTAGTCCAGGCCTATATCGATCGCGCCAGGGCCTATAACAATGTGTGTACAGCGCTGGTCACAGAAGATGGCGGACCTGTTGCTGCAGCCACAGGCGCCGTTCGCGCAGGTGCGCCAATCATCTTTCCCGAGACTACCCGTGCCGTTTCAACTTTCCTGCCTGATCTCGATCAGTACCAGGGATTGCCGCTGGATCTCGGCAGGATGGAAGCCACGGCCTCCGACCCGAGTGTTGTGCAGCAATACGGCATGGTCGTTGGTATGCCAGATGCGGGCCAGGTTAATGCGCTGGAGACGATCAACATTCGCGGTGAACGCTCGGTAACCTGCAAGGGCAAGTTCGATGCACATCCCTCGACCGGACCGCTACCGGCTGATGCGCCTCCTGCCTGTGAAAAGTTTCGCCAACAGCCCGATGCACTGGAACGCGCCGCCGAGCTGGACGCAGAATACGGGAGCAAGCCTGATCTGAAAAAACTGCCGATGTATTGCACAACTATTTCAGTAAAAGACTGGTATGACGTCAAGGACATGCGATCCACCGGTGGTAACGACGTGAACTTCGCCATGGATGCCGCACCGGATGATTCCACCGTCGTGGCAGAATTGCGCGATAAAGGCGCGATTATTTATGCCGTCACGATTGCCGCCGAAGTGACCGTTGGCGACAATGAACCGAACAAACCGGTCAAATCGTTTGTTGGTGGTGGTGGCTCTATCAGAAGCAGCTGGGCCGGTCATGTCTGCAACCCCTACGATACCGAGCGCTCTGCCGGTCCCTCAAGCGGCGGTGCAGGTGTCTCGGTGTCCGCCAATCTGTCGACCTGCGCAATTTGTGAAACGACGGGTGGTTCATGCCGTGAGCCCGCAGGACAGAATTCATCACCCAGTTTCGTTACCACCAAAGGACTGACATCAGAAGACGGTTCCATGACCGCGCAGTTCATCAATCATCGTCCAGGTGCAATATGTAAAACCATCAGCGATTCCGCGCGCGTTATAGATGCAATCAAAAATCCGGAGCAGGGTTACTTCGATTCAAAGGATATCTTTACAGCGATTCCGCAAGCGCTGATATCGAAAGAGCCTTTCTCTACGTTTATTGTGGATGAGGAAGAATTGAAAACCAATCCCAAACCGCTGCAGGGTATGCGTATCGGTATAGTGCGTGAGTATATGGTCAAACACACGCCGAACGACGGGGCAATCAGCGACCGTGTGGATGAGGAAATCAAGGCTGTGCTGCGCGACAAGCTGGGTGCAGAGATCGTGGAGTCAGTTGACCCACTGTATCCTGACGACGCGTCTGTGCCCAATATGAAATATACCTTCCAGGACGCGTTTGCCGAGGTCATTGCCTTCAATGCGCCTGAGTACTTTTATCAAATGAAAGGCGATGAACCCGAGTTTGCTGTGCCTGGCTATGATGTGAGAACCATGGACTACATGGTCAAACTTTCACTCGGCCTGGCTCCGCTCTCACCCAGGTTGAATATGCGCCGCATTATAGAGGGAATGGACAATACTAATCGGACTGCATTCAGTGCTGCAAAGTATCTGATGGAACGCGGTGATACACGCATTACCGATGTGGCAAGTTATGCGGCCAACTCCAAATGGCGTGCCAACTCGCAGGCGGTGGGCGCGCAAAATGCTGCCTTGAATAATGTCCAGGATATACGTGCCACGCAAGGTATTGATCGTATCAAGATGCAAACTGTATTCAGAATGGCAGTTCTAAAGGTTATGCGCGAGAACAAGATTGATGTGTTCGTACATCCCAGCATCGGTGTGCCGCAGTGGAAGATTGGTATTGATCGGGAGCCTGTAATCAATGGCCGTACCGGCGCTGGCCCTTCGATCACCGATCTGCTGGGCGTGCCGGAGATTACCATTCCCGCCGGCTTTAACCAGATCGTGTTCGAACCTGAGTATGTTTTAAACGAGGACAAGAAAGGCTACACCCTGGTCACCGGAAAGACGCAATCGTTAATATCCAAGCCCATGCCGTTCAGCATAAATTTCTGGGCCGGTCCCGGCGATGAACCAACACTGTTAAAGGCCGCTTCTACTTATGAAGCTGCGACCAAACATCGCGTAACACCTCCGGCGTTTGGTGCATTGAAGTAACCCCGGGGAATAACCCAATCTGATAGAGGTGCCGCATGTTACTGATAAAAAAAAGTCATGTTTCAGGATGGGTTATTGGATGTCTGATGAGCACGGCAGTGGTAACCCCACTGCTTTGCTCATCAGCGTTCGCAGCGCGCCTCGCGCTGGACTCGGCGACCATTGCCGATATAGATGCCGCTTTTAATGCGGGCACATTGACTTCCGAACAACTCGTCAAACTCTACCTCGCACGCATTGAGGCATACGACAAGCAAGGGCCGCATATCAATGCCGTAATCACCCTGAATCCGGAGGCACTGGAAATTGCGAAGGCGCTGGACAAGGAACGTGAGGCCCAAGGTCCACGCTCGCCGTTACACGGTATTCCGGTCGTGCTTAAAGACAACTTTGATACTTATGATTTACCGACCACCGGTGGCTCCTTGCTGCTGGAAGGATCGATTCCACCTGATGATGCCTTTATGGTTAAAAAGCTGCGCGATGCCGGTGCGATTATCCTGGCGAAAGTGAATCTTTCTGAATTCGCTTCGGGTGGAGCACAAAGCTCACTCGGCGGACAAACGCGTAACCCGCATGATTTAACCCGCACTCCGGCAGGTTCGTCGGGTGGCACCGGTGCCGCGGTTGCCGCCACCTTTGCCAGCTTTGGTCTCGGTACTGACACCGGCGGTTCCATTCGTGGACCATCAACAGCGAACGGTATCGTAGGCTTGAAACCAACACATGGATTGCTCAGTCGTGACGGGATAATTCCCCTGGCTTTGAGTTACGATACCGGCGGCCCTATGGCCCGGAGTGTTTCCGATGTTGCGCTGGCGTTGGGTGCGATGACAGGCATCGACAGCGCCGATGCCGCCACCCAAAAGAGTGCTGGCAAGTCCCATACTGACTACAGTCAGTTTCTGGACAAGGATGCATTGAAAGGTGCGCGTATTGGTATCGCGCGCGACTTCCTCGGTGCCGATGCAGAGGTAGACTGGGTCATTGAATCAGCACTCACCGCCATGCGTGCGGCTGGCGCGACCATCGTTGATGTGCGTTATCCAAAGTGGATGCTCGATGCACGGCTCGAGTTTTATAATGCAATCCGGTTTACAGAATTTGCTACCCAGGTTGCTGACTATCTGAAAACAACCGGGCCAAAATATCCCAAGGATCTCGACGAGATGATTGCCCGGTCCGCCAACATGCGATCGTTGCAGGGAAGTGGGGCCGGACCGAATCCCGGTCGCTGGAATCTGTTCAAACGCGAAGCGGACAACAGATCGTTAACGGCTTATCAGTATCTGACTATTCGCGATCAGGGGTTGCCGCTGATACGCGCAACACTTGAAGGCATAATCAATTCAGAGAAGCTGGATGCGATTGTGTATCCGACATCGCCCCGGCGTCCGGCACTGCTTGCGTCCAATGGCGAAGCCCCGGCCGGTGCAGCCGGTGCTGCGAGTGCACCTGCCTCTGCAACCAACTTTGCCAATCTCTCCGGCTTTCCGGATTTGATCGTGCCCGCAGGATTTACCGGCGACGACTTGCCGGTGGGTATTTCATTTTTTGGCCCGGCGTTCAGCGAACCCCGGTTGCTGGCCCTGGGTTACAGCTTTGAACAGGCAACCAGTGCACGTCGTCTGCCTGTGCATACGCCCGCATTGGCAAACGACTTCATTGAAGTTCCCTAGTATTGCCACGTTGCAGTCTGCTTTTTATGGCAGGCAAATTAATGGACCGATTCGACTTTTTGCCCCGGAACGAATTGTCCGGGACATACACAGAGGAGCACTATGTATGAGATCAACAAAACTATCTTTCCTCGAATACAAATGCATTGCCAGTAGCAGAGTGCAGGCCTGCGTCCGCCTGGCGATGCTGGTCGTGGTGGCAAGTGGACTGACCTTGCCCGTAATTGCGGCAACGCCGGTCGCGCTGGACAAACAGGCTGTCCAGCAATGGGCGGACAGCTTATTCGGAAAGATGCTGGACGAACACCGCATCTCGGCCGGGGTCATTGCCGTTACCCAGGGTGACGAGGTGATCCTGACCCGGGCCTGGGGATATTCGGACTGGCGCACCGGCGCGAAGGCAGATACCGGTTCAGAGTTCCGGATCGCCTCACTTTCCAAAACGTTCCTGACTACAGCAGTTGCACAATTACTGGAACGTGGTGTGATCAAATCACTTGATGACCCGGCCAATCTCTATCTCAAGCGACTGGTGATCCCGCCTTTCAAGGGCAAGGATGTAACCATCCGCGACCTCGTCACCCACAGCGGCGGGTTTGGTCCGACCGGAACTATCCCGAATGACCCACGACCGGATGCACCGCTGACGATGCAGATGATCATCGACACGATGCCACCGATCGTCAGGGCACCTGGGACACTGTCTATCTACTGTAATGCCTGTAACGGTGTACTTGGGGCAATGGTAGAAGACCTGACCGGTGAGTTGCTCGCAGATTACATGCAGAAAAATATATTCGGACCGCTGGGCATGCAAAACAGCTATCTGGAAAACACCGGCAAACCCGGCACACGTATCGTCACCCAGTTTGCCTTTGCACCGGGACAGGCGCCGTTGGCATTGCCCTATCCTGCCGCAGGCTCTCCTTATACCTACGCCTCTGGCGCGGTCAATTCAACGGCGGACGACATGGCCAAATGGCTGATCTCGAATGTGCAGCAGGGTAACGGCGGCGGACCGAAACTGGTCAATCCTGAGACCTATCAGTTATTACACACACGTCAGCGTGGCAACCATCCACAGACCAACGGTTTCGGCATGGGGTTTTTCAGTTATATGTATCAGGGTGAACACGTGCTTGAGCACTATGGCAGCATTACCTTCCGCTCATTGCAACTGATGATGCTGGAAAAAAAGATTGGTGTGTTCATCAGTGTTGCCGGTGGTGGGCCGATCGAGGACCGCAAAGGGGTGGCCTCGGGTGAACCGCTACCTGTCGGTGCAACCGTGATGGCAGAGGCCTCACACAGCGGGCTGCGCTCCGCCATACTCGACTATTTTCTCGGACCATTGACGATCCCGGAAATGGCCCAGACTTATGACCTGAAAAAGTTCGTCGGCACCTATGATCGTATCCAGGAAGACCCGAACGCGGCACCGGGTAATGGACCGGGTATGCAGGTCGTGCTGACGGAGGATGGCAACGGACTGCAAATCGGCGAATACGGGGTGTACCGTGCTGTCAGCGAGGATACTGTTGTGCTGGAGGGTTCCTTGCCACTCGACGCGGGCTTTTCCGTCGGCAACCGTTACAGTTTTGCCTCGAACCAGGCTGGTGTAATGCATATGTTCCCGCATATCAATGCAGGTGGATATCAGCACCGCGCGAAATAGTGATCGTTACGTACTCCCGACAGCAAACTGCGCGTTTAAATCAGCGACTACAGGAGAAAATCACGCGCCGGGTTGAAAAGACTGGTGCTGATGCTACACCAGCCTTCACATTAACCAGTTATCGGGTTCCGGCGGCCTTCTTCTCTTCAGCAAGCTGTTTGGTAAACCGACCTTCATACAGATCGATATAGGCCTGACAACTTTTTGGATCGATAAACGGATTCACGGTATTACTGTCCTGTTTCATTCTGGCCACCTTGCCGTCCAGATCAATCGAGAGTGCCCGGTAAGTCATGAAAAAATCACACGGCAGCGACCGCAACCGCTTGAACGAATTTTCGAAGTCTGCAAGTATTTCGGGGTACATTTCATTATTCAGCAAGGTCCCCTCTGCTTCATCGGTCGGTGTACCCATGCCGCCCATGAACACGACGTCATACGGCTTGCCCTTGTCCGTCACTTTCATCGTCCAGGTGGTGACACCCTTCGCATGGCCCGGCGTCAGGTGTGCAACCATGGTTACGCCTCCAAGCTTTAACTCTTCCTTGTCACCGATATGCCCGTCCACCTTGACCGGCTCAAACTGTTCGGAACGGGTTTCCTGGCTGTCACCCGCAGCCAGGATAGCAGCCGTGTCTTTCGAGGTGATGATCTTCGCCTGCGGCAGCAGGCGTTTCATCGTCGCCAGTCCACTGATATGTTCACCGTGGGCATGGGTATTGATGATGTACTTTATGTCACGCAGGTGAAAACCGGCCTTGACGATATTCTCGACCACATCATGCACCTCTTCTGCCGAGGTTGTATCCATCAGGATGTGACCTTCCGGTGTTGTGATCAGGAACGAACCCACCTTGGTGTGGCCAACCCACCAGATATTGTCGATCAGATGATCCGGGTCGCGTGGTTCATTATTATTGTCCGGCGAGCCGACCCCAATCCCGAGTTCGGTGGATACCTGCGCCGGGACATTCATGGTAAGGAAAGAAAACAGCAGCAGTGCCTGGAATAAAGGTGTGGTGCTGAAAAATGAACGGACAGTGTTCAGGCCCATGCTGACTCCCCCCAAAAGAATTCAAACAATTAAAAACCCGGTATGTGTTGCATCACTCTGTAAAGAGTGCCGGGACAATATAATCCAAACCGGCAGGGCGGACAATAACACCCGCGCACAAACCCTTCCTGTTACACCGTCACTTCATCGGTCCAGACCTTGAAGCTTTTCAAGGTAGACGGACCAAATGAGTTGCTGATTGATACATCCGCAGCATCACGACCGCGGGCGATGAGGATGCGACCGATGAACGGCTTGTTGTTACGGGGATCAAAGATGTGCCAGCGCCCGCCGAGATAGGCCTCAAACCACGCGGCGAAATCCCCGGCGGACAGCGGCGGGGGAACACCGATGTCACTCAGATAACCGGTGCAGTACCGTGCCGGGATGTTCATGCAACGGCAGAATGTTATGGCCAGATGAGTAAAATCACGGCATACGCCATTGCGCTCCACATAAGCGCCCCAGGCAGTCCTGGACGCGTTGGCATGGTGATAACCAAAGCGGATATGATCATGGACAAAATCGCAAATCGCCTGAACACGGGCCCAGCCTTCCGGCGATTGCCCAAACAGGTCCCAGGCCACCTGCGACAACAAATCGGTTTCGCAATAGCGACTGCCCAATAAAAAGTGAAGTGTCTCTTCAGGCAGATCCTGTACCGGGTGCTGTTGCGCCTTCCTGTCAACCGCATCCGGCTGACCGTTATCGTTGAAAATCGCATCGGCCGTCAGCATGATCTCCCCTTTCGGCGCCACGAGGCGGCTGCACCAGTTGCCAAAGGTATCACAATAGGCAGTGACCGGAATGGATGGCCGGGTCACCAGGTGATCCGGGCTGACCATATCGGAGACACGGCTGGCATGAACCCGTAACGTCAGGATCAACGGTGTCGGCTGTGGACTATCGAAGATCAACTCGTAACCAACCCGAATCTGCATAATGTACCCCGACAGGTTGAGTGTGTACCTGTGTCCTACAGGCATGGGACTGACTTATGTAGAGATCACACATACTGGTCAGATGATCCGTAATTGTCGCAGTAGTAGCCCTGTGACGTGCGTTCGGTAACGTACATACAAATCCATCCTCAATTCTTCCCCAATTCTTGTCTTTTTATCTTTTCGCTTCTTGCATACAATGTCCTGTAACCCTTGTACAAGAACATCTACGTATGAAAACCCGGTATTTCCTCGCTTGCTGTGTACTGCTGATAACCGGCATGTCGTCGCTGCATGCCCAGCAGAACCAGCCGACGATTGAACAGCTGCTGAAGGAACCCTTTCTGGATGACTACTATTCCAACGTCGTTCATGGCTACGAGATAATCACCGATACGCAGAGTCATGCCAGCCGCTATGTGGGCAACAGCCTGAAATGCAGCAATTGCCATCTGCAGGCCGGTACACAAAAGGACGCCTTGCCGCTGAATGTCGCCGGCATGTATCCGAAGTGGCGGGCCAAGAACGGTCAGCGCAATGGTATCGGACTGCGCATACGCGAGTGTTTCCTCTACAGCATGGACGGCATCATGCCTCCGGAAGATGCGCCCGAGGTGCTCGCCGTTGCGGCCTACGTGAGTTATCTGTCCCAGGGACAGGTCATGGGGTCAGAGCCTGAAGGTCGCAGTGTGCCTGTGCTGGAGGACACCGGTTACGATCCCAATCCGGCCAACGGCCGTGCGGTTTACCAGCAGCACTGTGCCAGCTGTCACGGCCCGCAGGGTGAAGGGATGGCGGGTATTCCGGCGGTATGGGGTCTGGACTCCTACAACAAGGGCGCCGGGATGAGTCGTATCGATCTGGCCGCCGGTTTTATCTGGGCGAATATGCCACTTGGCAACGGTAAAACGCTGACCCATCAGCAGGCCTGGGACGTCGCTGCCTATCTGAATCTGCAAATCCGTCCTGCCGACCCGCGGGGCAGCAAGTTTCTCAAACTGCTTGAACACCTGATCGATTGATAACAAGGCTGCTCAAGGAGGCAACACCGTCTTTCGCCTGGATGCACAACCCGGGCAACTGGCATACCGAGCTGTTTGCCGGTTTTGTCGGCGCCATACTGGTCATCCCGCAGGGCATCACCTATGCCTATCTCGCCGGATTGCAGCCGGAATATGGTTTGTACTGCGCTATCTTCGTCACGCTGTTTGCCAGTCTGCTCGGCAGCTCGTCGATGATCAGCGGCCCAAACACAGCAGTGGCGATCCTGATTGGCATAGCGGTGCTGCCGCTGGCCGGGCGCGGCAGCCCGGTGTATATCGATTTCGTGTTTCTGCTGTGCATGATGGTCGGTGTGGTCCAGCTGTTGTTCTGGCTGTTACGCGGGGCGCGGGTTTTTCAATATCTCTCGCCGGCCGCCATCTCGGGTATCTCTGCCGGTGCCGGCTTTCTGATCATACTGACCTCACTGGACAGCGTACTTGGCCTGTCCACCTTCAACACCACGTTCTTTTATGAAAAACTCTATATTATCCTCAGTGATGCCAAAGACCTGGTGAACCCGTACAGCCTGGCGATTGGGTTGATGACAATTGCCGGTGGCTACATAGGCCGACGTTATTCACCGCGCTATTTCATTATCATTGCGATTATCACCGGTTACCTCAGTGGACTGCTGGTCGCCTTTGTCTGGCCACAACCTGTCACCGAGCTGGAATATCTCGGGCGTATGCCCTTGCAGTGGTTACCGTTTCATATCCCCACCATTAACATCGAATACCTGATGAGCAGTGTCGCGTTGATACCGTATGCGATCATCATCGCGTTTATCAGTCTCGCCCAGTCGCTGGTGATCGTCCGTGAGTTGAAGATGGAGACCGATCAGAACATCGACCTGGACAAGGAGGTATACGCCCAGGGCGTTGCCAATTTTCTGGCACCGTTTTTTTCCGCGTTCGTGGGATCCGGCAGTTTCAACCGCACCCGGGCGAACCAGGGCCTTGGTGCCACCACACCTTTGTCTGGCATCGCGTCAGCCGGGTTTGTCCTGCTGCTGATTACCTTTCTCGGGCCGATACTGACGTACATGCCAATGGCAGCGATGGCGGGGACCCTGTTCATACTCGGCGCCGACATGATCAAGTGGCGCGATATTACCCACTATGCCCAGGTCCGCTCCGAACTGCTGATTTATCTTGCCACGTTTATCAGCATCATCTTTTTTGGTCTGACTACCGGTGTCATCCTGGCGGTATTCCTGTCCGTCAGTGTATTTATGCTGCGCATCAGCCAGCTTGAACTGAAGATGGAATCCACAGCTGCGGGTCTGAAACTTGAGGTAAAAGGCGCGTTGTTTTTTGCCTCGGTGGCCCATCTGACAGACAACTTTCATGCTCACCCCGGGGAAAACATGACGCTGGATCTGCAATACACCACCCATATCGATCAATCCGCCGTTGATTTCTTTATACGCGAGGCCAGAAACATGGCTGGACACGGCGCCCGGCTGACCCTGTTGGTTAATGACAATCAACGTGATTTCCTTAGAAAACTGGGCATCACCAGTAATATTAATCTCGTTTCGGTTGGTACGGCTTAGGCATATAATTACCAGCAATACACTGACTAAAAGGTGTTTCGAACAGCAGTAAGACAACTATTACAGGAGAGGACATATGAGTGACAAAGATAACAAGACCGTCGGGCGCCGTAATTTGCTGACAAATCTGGGTGTGACGGCTGTCGCCGGTCTTGCTGGCGCTGCCGTTGCCACACCAGCCCGGGCGGCACAGTCCGCCGGGTTTGAACCGGCACGCCACGGTAATGATGCCTGGCTGGGAGAGTTAGCGGGTAGTCATCGTGTGTTCATCGACTCGTCCACACTGGAAGGCGGCGCCAATGCGTTGCGATTTGCCAGTAACATCATCAAGTCACATATAGATGAATACGAAGGCAAGGCGTCTGATTATGCCATGGTTGTCTGTTTTCGCCACGGGTCTGCATCCTATGGTTTTGGAGATGCGCTGTGGGCCAAATACCCTGCCATCCTCGGTCGCGGTATCGATCCGGCACCGACCAGTAACCCGATGAGCACCGCCAACGCCGCCAATGGCCAGAACAGTATTGATTCCATGGTAAAAGACGGCGTTCACTTTGCCATCTGCAAACGCTCCAGCCGCCGCATAGCCGCCGGCATAGCAGAAGCAACCGGCGTTACCCCGGAGGAGGCCTTTGCAGAAATCGTAGCTGGCGCCATACCGAACGCGCACTTTGTTGCTGCGGGTGTACTGGCCGCGACCCGGGCACAGGAATATAGCTACAGCCTCTTATACTCTGAATAACATCTTCAAAGGGGTCGGAGACAAAGGTAACTTGTTCTCTTTTGTCTCCGACCCCTTAATTTTTCGTTTTTTTCGCTGACCAGTTTATTTTGCCTGTATTTCTCGTAAACTGGGAAGCGTATGGTCTCTCAAACCAGCAAGGTTCATTAAAGAAAATGACAGAAAATAACATGTTTGATAAAGCGCTTGATTCTATCTGGCTTCCGTTTACGGCAAACCGGGCATTCAGGGACAATCCACGAATTATCGAATCGGCAAATGGTTTTTATTACAAGACCCCGGAAGGAAGAACCATCCTGGATTCTTTTTCCGGCTTATGGACGACGGGTCTCGGCCATTGTCATCCGGCAATTGTGGCGGCCGTGCAGGAACAGGTAGCCAGACTGGATTATTCAGCAGGGTTCCAGATGGCAAGTTCAGTGGCCCTGAAGGCAGCTGAAAAATTCGTGGCGACGGCGCCTGCGGGTTTTACCAGGGCATTTTTTACCAATTCCGGTTCCGAGGCGGTTGATACTGCGTTAAAAATTGCGCTGGGTTATCACCGCCTGAAAGGTAATGGTACCCGCACCCGCTTTGTTGGCAGGGAAAAAGGGTATCACGGTTGTAATCTGGGCGGGACCTCGGTAGGCGGTATGCCACTTAATCGCAAGTTGTTCGAGGATGGTTTGTTACCCTGTGTCGATCATCTTCCACACACACTGGATCAGCAACATAATGCCTTCAGCAAGGGCCAGCCCAAATGGGGCGCTCATCTTGCAGAGGCACTGGAACGTATCGTTGAACTGCATGGTGCAGAGACTATCGCTGCCGTGATCGTCGAACCTGTTTCCGGATCCAGTGGCGTTATTATCCCTCCTGAAGATTACCTGCAACGCTTGCGGCAGATATGTACTAAACACGGCATCCTGCTGATATTTGATGAGGTAATTACCGCTTTTTATCGCATAGGCAGCTCATTTGGTTGTGAACGCTTTGGTGTCATGCCGGATATAATTACCACAGCAAAAGGGATCACCAATGGTGTCATCCCGATGGGGGCAGTACTCGTAAAGGAAGAGATATACCAGACTTTCATGTGCGGAGCAGAATCGGGTATTGAATTCTTCCATGGCTATACCTATTCCGGCCATCCGGTAGCAGCGGCCGCTGCAATTGCGGCTCTGTCTGTTTATGTGGACGAGGATATCCCGGGCCAGGTCTCCAGACTGGAGCCACAGTTTGAAAAGGCCATACACGCGATGAACGACGCACCGCATGTAATTGACATCCGTAATATTGGCCTGATGGGCGCTATTGAACTTGCCCCGCGTGAAGGTAGTCCGGGTGCACGTGGGATGGAGGCGCATATCAGGTGTTTTGAGCAGGGGCTGATGGTCAGAAACGGGATGGATACACTGCAGTTCGCCCCCTTTCTGACATCTACACCTGACCTGTTAGATGAAACCTTCAGAATTGTGCGCAAGGTTCTGGAATCAATAAAATGATTAGTCCGGCTTAAGATGACAATTGATCAAAACAAGGCATTACTACAATCCGGTATTGAAACACTTGGACATTTCATCGGCGGGCAGTATGTGCCAGCCACAGGGCCATGCAGTGATATCTATAATCCCGCTACAGGCAAGGTCATAAAACAGGTTGCCACTGCGGATGAGGCTGTAATCGATCAAGCGGTCCTGGCCGCGTCACAGGCGTTTCCTGCCTGGCAACAAACCTCTCCAGCCAATCGTGCCCGAATCATGTTTCGTTTCAGGGAATTACTGGAGCAACATGCAGATCCGATTGTAGAAATTATAACGCTGGAGCACGGCAAGACACTGGATGATGCCCGGGGTGAATTCAACCGCGGTGTTGAGATAGTAGAGTATGCCTGTGCTGCCCCTGAATTACTGAAGGGTGAGCATAGCAAGCGGGTCGCAACCGATATTGACAGTTGGTCAGAATTTGCAGCGCTGGGTGTGGTGGCAGGGATTACACCGTTCAACTTTCCGGTGATGGTGCCGATGTGGATGTATCCTATGGCACTCATCTGCGGCAATACATTTATTCTGAAACCTTCCGAGAAGGACCCGGGTGCCTCACTTTATATTGCCAGGCTATTGCAACAAGCCGGCTTGCCCGATGGCGTATTTAACGTTGTTAATGGTGGCAAACAGGCAGTGGATGCACTACTTGCACACAAGCAGGTGGCGGCTGTCAGTTTTGTAGGCTCAACACCGGTCGCGGAGTATATCTATCAAACCGGAACGCGCCATGGCAAACGTGTTCAGGCCCTGGGCGGTGCCAAAAACCATGCGGTGGTCATGCCAGACGCCGATATGGATAACGTGGTGAAATCCCTGATAGGTGCGGCCTATGGTTCCTGTGGCGAGAGATGTATGGCGATCTCCGTGGCCGTGTGTATCGGGGATGAGATAGCCGATGAACTGGTAACCAGGCTGGCTCATGAAATCAGGGGATTCAATATTGGCAGCGGGACGGACAAATGTAACGATCTCGGGCCACTGATCAGCCGCGAGCATCTGCAGAAGGTTTCTGCCTATATCGATTCAGGATTGCAGGAAGGCGCTGATCTGGTGGTGGATGGACGTGGTCTGAACGTGTCTGGTCATGAAGATGGATTTTTTCTGGGTGGTTGCCTGTTCGATCATGTACTGCCAGAAATGAAAATTTATCGGGATGAAATATTTGGTCCTGTCCTGTGTCTGGTTCGCGTACCAACGCTGCAGCAGGCAATCAGACTGATAAATGCTCACGAGTACGGAAACGGCACCTGCATCTTTACCCGGGACGGTGGTATTGCCAGACTTTTTTCTGACCATGTCGAGATTGGCATGGTCGGCATCAATGTGCCGTTGCCGGTACCCGCTGCCTACCACAGCTTTGGTGGATGGAAACGCTCGCTGTTCGGGGACCTGGCTATCTACGGACCGGATGCCATACGTTTTTATACCCGGCGCAAAACAGTTACCCAGAGATGGCCGGCAGTAATGGCAGACAAGGTGCAGTTTTCATTTCCAGGTAACCAGTGAGATGATGTGAATCAAGGGAGATAGATTATGATTGCGGGATTGCCGTTAGAAACCTGGTTGTTGCTGCTGCTGTCCATCGGCATGCCGGTTGCCATCGAATTAAAATACTTCTACACACATACCAGACAAAAAAACAAGACTGACGACGGGGCGAAACCATGACTGCATCGCCAATAATTATTACTGTCGTTGTTTTATATCTGATTATAGTACTGGCAATCGGATACTGGGCCGGCAAAAACTCTGACGGCGTGGCCGGTTATTATGTCGCAGGCAAGAAACTGCCCTCCTGGGTCGTCGCCTTCAGTATGAATGCAACCGGCGAAAGTGCCTGGTTGATTCTGGGGCTCACCGGCATGGGTTATATGATCGGTGCGCATGCGTTCTGGGTCATACTGGGTGAGGTAATGGGAGTGACCCTGGCGTGGGTGCTGGTCGCAAGGCCGTTCAAGGAATATACAGACCGTTACGATGCGATCACTGTTCCGGACTATCTGGAAAACCGGTTTCGGGATACCACACATATCCTTCGCATTATCGGCGCACTGATCATTTTCAGTATGGCAGCCGTATACATTGCCGCACAGGTCACGGCGTCTGGCAAGGCCTTCGAGTCTTTCTTGGGTATGACCTATGAAACCGGAGCTATCGTTGGTGCAGCCATCATTCTGTACTATACCACCGTCGGTGGGTTCAAGGCGGTTGCCTATACTGATCTGATACAAGGTTTGCTGATGGCAGCTTGTCTGTTTGTACTACCCATCGTCGGTATTTTTGCCGCTGGAGGCTGGTCAGACATGATGGCCAAACTTGGTGAAATTGATCCGGATTTGTTGCTGCCTATGGGCGAACATGGGCTGTCGGGTATGGGGATCGCAAGCGCGCTTGGCTTTGTCGCAATCGGTATCGCCTTTCTGGGATCGCCACAATTGCTGGTCCGTTTCATGTCGGCGAAGAGCACAGATACACTGACCCAGGCCAGCCCGATCTCCGTCTGTTGTGTGATTGTATTTGATCTCGGCGCCATCCTGGCAGGCATGGCAGGTCGTGCCTTGTTTCCCGTGCTGGATGATCCGGAAACCATCTATCCGCTGATGGGTATGGAGCTTTTCCCGGCCGTGTTTACGGGTATATTTCTCGTCGTGGTACTGGCGGCTATCATGTCTACCGCAGATTCATTACTGATACTGGCGTCATCCGCCGTTGTTCGTGATGTGGTACAGAAGATAGTGCGCCCGGACTGGGCCGAAAAAACTTTCTTGCACTGGGGTAAGGCGGTAACGGTTATCCTCGGCCTGATAGCGCTGGTACTCGCCCTGCAGGAGGTCCGGGTGATCTTCTGGTTTGTCCTGTTTGCATGGTCCGGTCTGGCGTGTGCATTTACGCCAGTGATCCTGTGTTCATTGTTCTGGAAAAGGACCACCCTCGCAGGGGCAGTCGCCGGCATGATTTGCGGTTTCGTAATGACAATACTCTGGGTATTTTTGTTCAAGAGCCAGTTTTATGACCTCTATGAGATGATCCCCGGCTTTGTTGCGGGGCTGATCGCTACCGTAGGCGTCAGTCTGTTTACCACCCCACCCGCAGGTGCGGATAAGGAATTTGAGGATGTGCATAAAACAGTCGGGTCTGCCTTTCGTGCTGGCGTAAAAGATTGAAAAATTGAGGAAAGGGGTCTGAGACAAAAGAGTAAAATTCTCGATTGACTCCGATCCCTTTTTACTTTGCTTTTTACCCGGGAATAGCAGACAGGTAAGACAAAGGTGAAAAGAGGTGAGTCAGGTGGAGTACACACAAGTCGTCATTATTGGTGGTGGTCCGGTCGGCATGGGACTGGCAATCGAACTGGGCCAGCGCGGCGTGCGCTGTGTGGTGGTCGAGCGATACCGGGAGCCTCACCGCATCCCCAAGGGGCAAAATCTGACCCAGCGCACGATGGAACATTTTTACTTCTGGGGAGCAGAACAGGCCCTGCGTGCGGCGCGCACGATTCCACCCGAGTATGGCATCGGTGGACTGACAGCCCATGGGACGCTACTCGGCCCCTATAGCTACGACTGGCTGCAACGGGACCTGGTACGCGACTATTACTATACGGCCAACGAACGCCTGCCGCAGTATGCAACAGAGGCTGTGTTACGCCAGCGTGTCAGCGCACTGCCCAGCGTCCAGATGCTTTACGGCTGGAGGGCCGGAACGGTGCGTGCCGAAGGCGATACAGTCGTAGTGTCGGCGACAGAACACAATGGTACGGAGTACCGTGAATTGCGTGCCGACTACGTGGTTGGTTGCGACGGCAGCGGCTCGCTGGTGCGCACACAGGCGGGCATCACGCAGACACTGTCGGACCATGACCGGATGATGGTACTGCTAGTTTTTCGCTCACATCAATTACACGAACTGCTGAAACGCTATCCCGGCAAGTCCTATTACAACGTACTGCAACCGGAACTTAACGGATACTGGAAATTCTTCGGTCGTGTTGATCTCGGCACAACCTGGTTTTTCCACGCGCCTGTACCGCCAGGGACAACGCGCGACAACTTTGACTTCGCAAGCTATCTGCATGAGGCCGTTGGTGCAGAATTCGATGTCGAGTTCGAACACATCGGATTCTGGGACCTGCGCTTCGCTATCGCGGACGCATACCGCGCCGGTCGTATCTTTATCGCAGGTGACGCCGCGCACAGCCACCCGCCTTACGGAGGTTATGGCGTCAACACGGGCTTTGAGGACGCGCGCAATCTGGGCTGGAAACTCGCCGCCACCCTGCAAGGCTGGGGTGGAAAGGCGCTGCTCGATTCCTATGATGTCGAGCGCAGGCCGATGTTCGAGTCCACGGCACACGACTTCATCGCCAGATCGATTGAGACCGATCGCAAATTCCTGAATGAGTTTGATCCTGAACGTGACCGCGCCGCTTTCGAGCGTGCCTGGAGTATGCGTACCGAAGGCGCCGTGGGAGAAGTACATTCGTTCGAGCCGCATTATGAAGGATCTCCCATCGTGGCAGATGATACGCCGGGGCCCGGCGGTAATGCTGTTGGGCGACACAGCTTCAAGGCCAGGGCGGGTCACCATCTTGCACCGGCGCGATTGTCCAGTGGTCGCAACATTTATCAGAAGCTGGGCAGTGGCTACACATTGCTGGCCCTGGGTACGAACGCCACCTCCGTTCAATCGTTCCGGGAAGCCGCCATTACAACAGGCATGCCGCTGACGATTATCGAGGATACCGACGAGGGTGAGCGGCAGCGTTATGAAGCGTCTCTGGTACTGGTGCGTCCTGACCAGTTCGTGGCATGGACGGACTCTGGACCGGTAACGCAGGCAGAGGCCGCCGGTATCTTGCGAACTGTACGGGGAGACTGAAAAAAGAGGTCCGTGACAGAAGCAGTTTCCCGTCATCCAGTCAGCGAACTGCAGTCAACTTGCCATTTGAACACTTCCTGATCAGGGCACACTGAATATTCATAATTTTGTGCAAGCTCATTGAGACCGGAGCTAATCTGGTCCGGCGAGATATTGTGTTCGTTACCGCACTGATAGCCAAAATGGAAAACCGGAGTATGCAGGGTACACAATAAAACAAGAGTACCGCATGAAGTCCAGGCAGTCCGCAAAAGAGTTCAGCAAAGTCCCGACCGGCATCGTTGGTTTTGATGAGATCACCCGTGGCGGCTTGCCGCGCGCACGGACAACGCTGGTGGTAGGCGGTCCTGGCTCTGGCAAGACCATCATGGCACTGCAATTTCTGGCCTATGGTGCGCGGGAGTGCAATGAGCCGGGTATTTTCGTCGCCTTTGAGGAGACCTCGCGGCGCATCGTTGCCAATGCCGAAAGCTTCAGCTGGGGGCTGACCGGACTGCTGGACAAGCAGAAGCTGTTCTTTCTTGACGCACAGCCGAAGACCAATATGGTCATGTCGGGCGATTTCGATCTTGAGGGGATGCTGGCGGCACTGCAGGTCCAGGTGAAGGCCATGCGGGCACGGCGGATCGTGTTCGACGCCCTTGATGTCATACTGGAGTTACTGTTCGACCCGGCGGCGAAACGGCGCGAGGTCTACCGCCTGCACGAGTGGCTGCTGGCGAACGGGCTGACCGGTATCATAACCGCCAAGGCAGGCGGCGACTTGACCGGTGTCTCCGTCCAGCAACCATTCGGCTTTATGCAATTCATGGTGGACTGCGCCGTTATTCTCGACCACCGCGTATCGCTGGGAGTCGCCCATCGCAACGTACGGGTACAGAAATATCGCGGATCCGGCTTCGACGAGAACGAATCACCGTTCCTGATCGGCGTTGGCGGGCTGGAGGTCGACATCGTACGATCCCGCGACCCTGTCGAGCCCAGGGAGAGCAAGACCAGTGTCGAGCGCTTGTCCAGTGGCATTGAGCGGCTCGACACTATGTTGGGCGGCGGCTACTATCGCGGCTCCAGCATCCTGATCACCGGCTTCTCCGGCACCGCCAAGACCACCCTGAGCGGGTCCTTCGCGGAAGCCGCCTGTCGGCGCGGTGAGCGCACCATGTTCATCAGCTTCGATTCGGATTGCAACGAGGTGAGACGCAACCTGGCCTCGGTCAACATCAAGCTGGAACAATATGTAAAAAGCGGCGTCCTGAAAATGATCTCCACGCGCTCTGTTGTCGGCACCGCGGAGTCCTACCTGGTACGCATCAAGGCACTGGTACGCGAACATGGCTCCCGTTGCCTGGTGATCGACCCGGTGTCCACCTGGTACAAGTCCGGTAACGATCTGACCGCGCAGAGCGTGGCGGATCGCTTGATCGACTGGTCCAAGCGCGAAGGCATCAACCTGATATGCACCAGCCTGGTCGACGAGATGTCGAAGCGGGAAGACAGCGGATTGCCGCAGCAGATATCAGCGCTGGTCGATACCTGGATACACCTCAGCTACCTGATCCAGGCAGGTGAACGCAACCGCGGCCTGTCGATTATCAAGTCTCGTGGCACAGCGCACTCAAACCAGGTTCGCGAACTGATCATGAGCGAGGCAGGCGTGACGCTGACCGATACCTACACGGCCGGTGGCGAAGTGTTGATGGGCACCCAGCGCTGGGAGAAAGAACGTGCTGAACGTGCCGCAGCCAAGATCGCCGACACAATATCGACACTCGAGACTGTCAGACTTGATGCCGAAGAGGCCGAGCTTGAGGTACGCATGAAATCGCTGGAGACGGAGCTCGTTGCAAAACAGACAGAAAAGGCCCTGCTGATTCGCTCTGCGCAGACCCAGGAAGTTGTGTTGTCGCGAGGCCGGACCGAGATGAAGGAACTGCGCGGTGCCGATGCAACGATCGCCGGGAGAAAGTTGAGCACACCATGAGCCGACGTCCCAGATTTACTTTCATGCTGTTTATCGCCGGCAACTCACCAAACTCGGTTCTGGCGATCAACAACCTTGCTGCGATGTGCCGGGACCACCTGGCAGATCGTTATGAGATCACGATTGTTGATGTCTTCCGCGAACCGAAGCGCGCGCTGGAGGAAGGTATCTTCCTGACCCCAACCCTGGTTGCATTGACGCCGCCGCCAGTACGGAGAATCGTCGGCACGCTCAGTCAGTTACAGTCCGTGTTGCGTACACTGGGCCTGATCGACACCGCAGCATGACACCTGTCAAACCGCATCCTCCACAGGATGCCAATGAGGAAATCGTCACCCTGATCGAAACGTTGCGCTCTACCGAGCGACGCCTGGAGGAACTGACGGGCGGCGAGGTGGACACGGTGGCGGACCGGGACGGACGAACATTTGTGTTGCGCCACATCCGGGAACGATTACGTCACAACGACGCCGTCAGACAGGACACCATCCTTGATGCGCTGCCTGCACAAATCGCGGTGCTCGACAGCCTGGGTCGCATCGTCGCCGTGAACAAACCCTGGCAGCAGTTTGTCGATGCAAATACGCCGCAATTCGAGGGTATGGGGATAGGCGCCAGTTACCTCGATACCTGCGACAACGCCCTGGGTGATGTCGCTGACTCAGTACAGAAATCTGCCGCAGGGATTCGCGCGATTCAGCAAGGTGCAGCGGATCACTTTTCGCTGGAGTATTCCTGGAATACGCCAACAAGGCAGTACTGGTTCCTGCTGACGGCAAGCCCACTTACTGACGAGCTACCAAATGGCGTAGTAGTCATGCGTCTGGACATCACCGAACGCAAGCTGGCGGAACGGGATGCGCGCGAAAGCGAGCGCGATGCCATAGCGTCCAGGGCAGACACGGTAGCCGTGCGCGATATCGCTGCCCGCCTGCAGGCGATACTCGACACTGTAGTGGACGGAGTGATCACCATCGACACACATGGCAACGTGGAAACCCTTAATCCTGCTGCTGAACGCATTTTTGGCTATGCCGCGAGCGAAGTGATCGGGCACAACGTCAGCATGCTGATGCCGAAGCCTTTTAAAGGCGATAGTGAAGCGCACATCATCCGCACCGGGCATGAGGTCATGGGTTTGCGCAAGGATACCAGCACGTTTCCTCTCGAACTTTCGATCAGCGACATGATGCTGGGTAACGAGTGCCACTACACCTGGCTGGTGCGCGACATCACCGGGCGCAAGGCGGCTGAGCAGGAGGTGGCCGCCGCCAGAACCGAGGCGGAGCGAGCCAACGCTGCCAAGAAGACCTTCCTGGCCAACATGAGTCACGAGATCCGCACCCCGATGAACGGTGTCATCGGTATGATCGAGGTACTGCAACAAAGTAACCTGAACAGACCGCAGATGGAGATGGCCAATATCATTCGCGAATCTTCGTTTGCCCTGCTCGACGTGATCAACAATATCCTCGACTTCTCCAAGATTGAGGCCGGCAAGCTCGATATCATCAACCTCCCTACGTGTATCGCCGACGTAGTCGAAAAGGTCTGCGAGGTGCTCGATAGTCTGGCCGCGAGTAAAAATGTGGAGTTAACCCTGTTCACCGATCCGGCCATCCCCGGGCAGGTAACGGGCGACCCGGGGCGGCTGCGCCAGATCCTGATCAATCTCGCCAGTAACGCGATCAAGTTTTCCAGCGCCACGCCGCGCCCGGGCCGGGTGTCCGTTCGCGCGCTCCTGGTCGAAAGCAATGCTGAAGAAGTCCGGCTGGAATTCCAGGTCGCCGACAACGGTATCGGCCTTGATGAGGATGATATGGCACGGATATTCACACCGTTCGTCCAGGCCGACACCTCCATTACCCGCAAATATGGCGGAACCGGTCTGGGACTGGTCATATCGCGTCAGTTGGCAGACATGATGGGCGGGGACATTCGCGTCAGCAGCGAGCCAGGAGTAGGCTCACTGTTCAGTGTCAACCTGCCCTTCGCATTACCGCCTGGACAAACCAATACCGGTCATCAACCTGGCCTGCTTGTCGGGTTGTCCTGTCTTGTACTCGGACATACCGCTGTTATTGCCGACGACCTGGCCGCCTACCTGACTCACAGTGGAGCCATGGTGGAACGGACGACCGATACAGCGATCGCCAGCCAATGGATCACCAGTCGTCCATCAGGACGACCCATCGTTGTCATCGATTCCGGAATCGCCAGCCCACTGCTGGAAGAACTGCGTGCCACAGCCCTTGCCCACGCGGAGAGTGATACCCACTTCGTCGCCATCCGCCGCGGCCAGCGCCGTGGGCTGCGTGAGGAAGATAACCATCTGGTGTCGGTGGACGGAAACATACTGAACCACCGGACCCTGCTTGATGCCGTGGCGATCGCCGCCGGCCTTACCCCGGCACCACGCAAGGAAGTACCTGATGTGGCCGAAGTGTACCCCGCAACCCTGAGCGGCGTCGCTGTTCGGCGTCGCGGAGGTCGAATACTGGTCGCCGAGGACAACGAGATAAACCAGAGCGTCATCCTGCATCAGCTGGCCCTTTTGGGCTACGTCGCTGATCTCGCTGGCGACGGCCGCGAGGCCCTCGCCCGATGGCACCTGGGTGATCACGCCCTGCTGCTGACTGATCTCCAAATGCCGAACATGGACGGCTATCAGCTTACCGCCGCCATACGACGCGACGAAGGCGATGATCAGCACCTTCCCATCGTCGCGCTGTCCGCCAATGCGCTGAAGAGCGAAGAGCTGCGTTGCAGGGCGGAAGGCATGGACGACTACCTGACCAAGCCGGTGCTTCTGGAACATCTCCAGTCCATGCTGGAAAAGTGGCTACCGGTTACCGGCAAGGGCGACATCGCTGCGGATATTGTCGAAGAGTCGCCAGCCAGCCAGCATTTTTCCGTGCTGGACAGGAGGATATTACCGAAACTGATCGGCAATGACCCGGCACTGATTGCCCGGTTTTTCATGGACTACCAGCGTTCGGCGCATAAGGCGGTAGAAGAAATTCGCGCTGCCATCGCGCTCGGCCACTGGAGTGCGTCGAGCAAGACCGCCCACAAACTCAAGTCATCGTCGCGTGCTATAGGTGCGCTGGCCCTGGGCGAGGTCTGCCAGCAACTGGAACAGGCAGCCAGGGTTGGCAATGCCGATACCAGCCTGGTACTTGCCGCTGAACTTGAAGTGGCACTGGCGGCAGTCATCGACGCCATGCATCTATAAAGAGATTTGATCATGATACCCGCATACATTCTGCTCGTGGATGATGACGTCTTTCAGCTCCAGCTGCTCACACACCAGCTCGCCATCCTCGGGCAGGGGCAGGTACATGCCTGCACCTCAGGCCAGGAGGCGTTGAACCTGCTGGATGGGCAGCCGGTCGGCGAGCAGTTGATCTTTCTCGACCTCAATATGCCCGGCATGGACGGGGTGGAATTCATCCGCCGCCTGGTGGACATTCCCTACACTGGTGCCCTGATACTGGTCAGCGGCGAGGATGCGCGCATCCTGGAAACCGCGGAGCATCTTGCCCGCGCCCATCATTTGCTTGTTCTTGGGAGCCTGAGCAAGCCGGTACAGCCCGATAATCTGGAAGAGCTGCTGAAACTCTGGCACAAAGCGGTACCCGAGGCCATGCACAAGACAAGCAAGCGCTATGGCGTCGATGAAGTCCGGCACGCTATTGTGAGCGGAGAACTGGTGAATTTTTACCAACCCAAGGTGGAGATTGAGAGTGGTACGCTCAGCGGGGTTGAAGCGCTGGTACGCTGGCAACATCCTGTGGACGGACTGGTGTTCCCGGATGTATTCATCGGTATCGCTGAAGAAAACGGACTCATTGATGAGCTGACACGCGTCGTGCTAATCGCTGCACTCGAACAATCCAGACAATGGAGCAACGAAGGCCTGATGCTGCGGATGGCGGTCAATGTTTCCATGCACAACCTGGCCCGGCTGGATTTTGCTGATTTCGTCCTGGCTGAAGTCACCCGTTGTGGCGTGGCGGCGGAAGACCTGATCCTGGAAGTGACAGAATCCCGCCTTATGACGGATGTCCTTGCGCCACTGGACATCCTCACCCGCTTGCGGATGAAACGCATCAGCCTGTCCATCGACGACTTCGGCACCGGCCATTCATCGCTGTCGCAGTTGCGCGAAATTCCTTTTGACGAACTCAAGATCGATCAGAGCTTTGTGCATGGTGCAGGCCAGGACACAACCCGGCGTGCAATTTTTTCCGCCAGCCTTGGCATCGCCCGTGAACTTGGCATGAAGACCGTCGCCGAAGGCGTGGAAGATCGCGAGGACTGGGATTTCCTGTTTCAGCAGGGTTGCGACCTTGCGCAGGGCTATTTCATTTCCCGACCTATACCGGCCGCGAAGCTGCATGCCTGGCAGGTTGACTGGGAAGCACGTCATGCCGAGCTGCGAAAGTAAATCTGGATTATCATTTGCCTCCGTCCCCGATGATTTGATCTGTCATGCCACAATGACAAGTTGTGATTGGCACCGAATTGTCTATCATGATGCCTTTTTACACGGGCTCACAGGTTCTGAAAATGATTTGTCTGTTACGAATAACTCCAGTCTGGCTGCTTTTATTTCTGGCGTATCCGGCGTATGCGCAGGACGTGAACCGGGACGAACGGGTTGATTATGCGGCCGGGTTTTTCGAGCAATACCAGCCCGATACCGCGCTCGACATGGTGCAACAGATACCCGGCTTTCAACTCGATGATGGCGACAGTCTGCGCGGATTCGGTGGAGCGGCCGGCAATATCCTGATCGATGGACGTCGACCAAGCACGAAGCAGGATGTACTGTCTGCTATCCTGACCCGTATTCCGGCCCGTCATGTCGAGCGTATCGAACTGATACGCGGTAATGCCGGCGCAGCCGACCTGCAGGGACAGACTATCGTCGCAAATATCATATTACATAAGGACGAGCCGGCCGCGATTCGCTGGCGGGCCGGTTTTCGCCGCAATTTCAATAATCCGCAATTTGGTCCGGAGGCAGGGATCTCACTGTCTGACCGCTGGCGCCAGATTGATTATAACGCCGGATTCTCGGCCGAGCTGAATCCGCGAAGTTACAAGGGGCCCGAGCGTATCTATAACAGTACCGGTGGCCAGGTCGAGCAACGCGATGATAATAATTTCCGCGACAGTAATGCCGGCGAGATTAACCTGAATGCGAATTCGCTGTTCGGCGCAACCCAGGTGCGCCTGAATACCAAACTGGCCGTTTCGAACCAGGACGGCTTGACGACTTCGATCCGGGTGCCATTGGCAAACAACAGTACCCGTCACGACGAACTTTTCGGTGACGATCAGAGGACGCATGCGCTGGAGTTCGGGCTGGATGCCGAGCGGCAGCTCTCGACTGACATTACTGGCAAGGCCATCTGGCTGATCTACGGCAAAAATAATACGCGTGACTCGGATCAGCGCAGTGTCGATGCTGCGAGTGGCGAGACAACGTTTTATCGCGAGGCAAATACCGATACCCGGACGCGCGAAAATATCGGCAGGCTGGAACTGGACTGGTCTGGCTGGACCGGCCACTCCGTGCAGGCCAATCTTGAACTGGCCTACAACCTGGTAGACGGCACGCAACGTCAATTTGAGGATCGCGGACTCGGGCCGTTACCTGTCGATGTACCCGGCGCAAACACACGTGTAGATGAACTGCGGTGGGACGCATTATTACTGGATAGCTGGACACACCGTACCGTCACCCTCAACTATGGCCTTGGCATAGAACGCTCAACCATCTCATCCGAGGGTGATGACAACCGCAAGCGCACTTTTAACTATCTGAAACCCCAGGCACAACTGGTCTGGGCCCTCGACCCGCAGCATCAGCTACGCATGCGCATTGCCCGCGAGGTCGCACAGCTGGATTTTAACGAATTCATCAGCTCGTCCGTGTTCGAGGATGACGACCTGGCACTCGGCAATACCGACCTGCGACCGGAGCGGTCCTGGGTCAGCGAACTGGGTGCGGAAAAGCGATTCGGTGAACTGGGTGTCGTGAGTGTAACGGCGTTCTATCATGCCATTACCGATGTACAGGACCTGATGCCGTTGACGCCCGAATTTGAAGTGCCGGGCAATATTGGCGACGGTCACCGCCTGGGACTTGAAGTAGAGTCAACGATTCCGCTCGAATGGACCGGGCTGACCGGTGCGCGCCTGGATGTAAAGCTACGCTGGCAGGACAGCTCGGTTACCGATCCGGTCACCGGCCAGAAACGCGTACTGTCCGGCAAGACCGGCTTTGGTGGACCGACCATCATCCCGTTCCGGGATGATAGCGATGAATATGATTATGTTTATGATGTTGCCTACAGGCAGGATTTCAAAACTACCCGGGTTGCCTGGGGCTGGGATTTTGCCGAACGCGGCGACCGCATCCTGTTCAAGGTGAATGAACTCGACATCATCGACGAGAGCGACCTTGAGTTAAACGCATTTATCGAGACCACGCGCTGGGCCGATATCAAGGTCCGGGTAGAGGGCCAGAACATCCTGAATCTGGCGGAGGAACGCAACAGGACAATATTCGTCGACGCACGCAATCTTGCACTGACCGGTATCGAACGCCGCGAATGGCGAGCCCGCGAGAAGGGATTCAGACTGTTCCTGATCCTGACCGGATCGTTTTAAAAGGCAGAATGGATCTGTCGCGGTAATTCGAGAATGTTTTTACTTTTTATTTTCCTCGATGAGTATGTCCAGTACCAGCCTGACTTCTGCAGCCCATTGTTCAGAGACAGTCTTGCCAGCTGGAAGATCGGTATTTTTCCGGCGATAAACAATCATGCCGTCTCCATTCACGATCATCAAACCCGGTATAAACTGCACATTGTATTGTTCAGCAATCGAATCTGCTTGTGCGATCGCAATCAAGGGAAAGTTTAATGCATCAACATAGGCCTTGGGATCACCGATACCACGTTCCAGCGCATTAAATGAAATGATTTGAATACCCTGTTTTGCGTATTCAGCCTGTATTGCTTTCACATACGGCATAAATGCCTTGCAATAGGGACACCATGTTGCCCAAAACACGAGGACCGCCGGTTTATTGTCCAGAACCGCGGGGAACTCAACCTGTGAACCATCTACCAGGTCAATTCCATTCCAGGCAGGTGCGATATCTCCCTCATCTACGGCTGGTGCTGCCGTAATGTTCAGACAGAGCCACAATATCAAGACCAGTCTTTTCAACATCAAGTTAACTCCTGATAAACATAGTTCACGGTTTCAGCCTGACTTCTTGCCCGGCCGCCCTAAGCCAGCGCACTCATCAATCGTCCAAGGTCAGTGATTTGATCCACTTCAAGAATGGTTGCAACAGCCTTTTCCGCACCCGCCTTACCCAGATGCTCTTCAGCCATACCCATGAATTTTTTCACCAGCATTGTATCGGTTGGAGGATTCTCCAGCGACCCGGGTGGGTCGATTACCTCGGCCGTATGCACCTTCCCGTTTCGCAGTTTTACTTCCATTTTAACCACGTCCCAGTTATCCGGGCTGTCAGCCAGATCCGGATTAAGGCGTAAGGTCACGCGCTTCATCGTATCCAGCACGCGACTTTCGCGGAAACGTTCCGGTTCAAAATCATGATCGGTTACGTTACCGTCCAGCAATGCCCTGGTCACATAATAAGGCATATTATGGTCGGCATGTTCGCGCACCGTGATTTCGCTCCGATTGTAAACCTGCTGGTTTTCAATGCCCATCGCACTGAGAAATACCGTAACACTCTCAATGTCTTCCGGTCTGACACCCTGACCGTACACTTCGACAGCTGCAGCAATCGGCCCCTGACAATATTTGTGGCAAGGCCACATCTTGGTCATGCTTAACAGTATCTTGAAATCACCGATACGCTGGCGAAGGATGTCTTCGTCCAGTATTTCAGTAACATACTTCTGTAAACCATACGCCCCTTCAAAAATCGTGAGCGGGTAGGTCATGCCTTGCGCTGCCATCAGTGCGGCAAACGTACCATTGCGAACGGACAGGGGACCGGCGGTACCTTTTGATGGTGTCATGCTACCACCACTCAGCATCCCGCCCCGGCGGACTTCTGCCAGGGTATTTCCATGCGCCCCGGCGATCGCCATCGCATTGGCTATGCCTGCCGCATCCAGCCCGAGCAGTCTGGCGGATAGCGCTGCAGAGGCATAATTTAACAGTATGGTCCCGATGTCCCAGCCATCGAGCATGTCACTGCCTATCGTCGCCTCCCGGATCCGGACAAAGACTTCGTGTCCGATACAAACACCGAGTATCAGGTCTTTGCCGCTCAGGTTTTTCCATTCTGCGACCGCCAGCGCCGCCGCAAGATTCTTGCTGGGATGTCCACCGGGTGGTGTGTAGTCATTAAAATCGAGATAGCGGATGGCCATTGCGTTGAGGAACGCGGCCTGGTCTGCGGAAACCTTGCGCCCGAGTCCAATCAGGGTTGACTGGGGATGACCACCCTGAAGGAAAACCGTTTCCCGTGCCAACCTTACCGGCTCGGCATTCAGCCCACCAAAGGCGCAACCCACCGTATCGAGGATGACCCGTTTGGCCTTTTCAACAGCCACCGTGGGCAGGTCTTCATAGCGTAGTGCGGCTATCCATTTCCCCATGTCCTCGGCCACGGTTGTTTGACTTTTGCCCGTTGCAGACGGCCCCGTTACTTCAGAGAGAGAAATTGTCGGCAGGGCAACAGCCAGTGCGCCCGAGCCCCAGGCCTTCAGGAATGCCCGTCGTGGTATCTGGTACCTGAACATCGTGTTCCCCTCCCCTTTTATTTAAAAGTGTAGACCACCCGACATACGTACAAGGTCAAATGTGCAATAAACCGTGACCGTAATCAACACTATTTCACTGGTAATCGCGGATAAAAATACAGTCGGGCTTGCAGCCCCAGATTTTCCTCACTGACCGTGTAATAACCGTTGCCCACCGTATCCCACGCTACCGCTTCGCCGCCGGGTTCCCATATATAAGGTACCGTTTCAGGTCGCTGACGGAATGTTTCCTGAAGTGAGACACCGGGCAATCTGTGCCAGTAATAGATGGCAGTATAGGTTTTCACCAGAACTTCCTCGCCGGACCGTGAGATATCACCACCCACGATGTATTTCCAGGGTAGCTCAGCTACGCGGTCTGCCGTAATCAGCCTCTGCTCCGGGAAAGCCAAGGGCAAGCGATAGACGACTGCCGGCGTGACACGTTTGGTTATGATATAAAGCGCATCAGAGACAGGATCCGCCATCAGTGTTTCTGCATCATGGCTGCCATCGGGATACCGGAAATTCATAACCTCAACATCGCTTATGTGCTGAGTGACCGGCACCTGATCTGCATGGACCCGTGGTTCCAATATTCGACAAATACTGCGCGTCTTGCGCTGACGCTTGTTATCGCCAATTGCACCTACATAGAGATAATCACGCTCCAGTCCTGCACCCTCTGCAAGCGTTATATCCTCCCAGTCGCTATTGTCACAGCCGTCCAGAATATATACACCCAGATGTTTACCGCGTGTATTCACTGCATAGAGCGCCGGGACACCGGAATCATTATGCGTCCATAATACGTTGGCATTATCGCGACTGACCACCAAACCCGAGGCCTCGCGGATCGGATCATGTTCAATCAGGCCAGCATTTTGACGGGAACCGAATTGAATATCACTGGAGGAGAACTGACTCATACTTGCACACCCGCTGATCAACACGGGAAGTAACAACGTGGGCCATGCAGATTTTCCTGATGACAAGTACTATTCTCCTTTGTCTCCGGCCCGTTTTACATCTAGAATGCGAGGCTGCTGAGAATAAAAATGGGGCGGTGACGTGATAACCATACTGTGTTGTCTCTGACCCCATTATATTGTGGGGATTTAATATGAAAACATATCAGTCAGTCATCACTGCCATAACTATGTGTCTCGGAATCATGACGATGAACAGTCATGCCGCTGACATTGATAAAAATGTTCCTGGCTATGCTATCGAACTGGATAATTATGTTACCGAGAATCTTGCATCGGGTGTTCCCGGTGCCGCGCTGATAGTCATTGCGAACGGCAAGGTACAACTGGTAAAGGCCTATGGTGTCAGAGAAGTCGGGTCCAGACAAGCAGTGGCACCGGACACCGTTTTTCGTCTGGCATCTGTGTCCAAGACCTTTGCATCATCCGCCATCGCGCTACTGGTCAAGGATGGTGTAGTAAGTTGGGATACCCCGATCCAGCCCCGACTCAATTATATACAGTTCAAAAATGCAACCTATGGCCGACAGATTACCCTGAAACATTTGTTGTCACACACCTCAGGTCTGGTCGCCCATGCCTATACCAACCTGCTTGATGACAATGTCCCCTATAACCAGATCCTGAAACGTTTAAAAGACGTAGACTTTGTTTGTCCACCCGGTACCTGTTACGGCTACCAGAATCTGGTCTTCAGTCTGACCGCCGACATTGTTAAATCCTATACAGGAATTTCTTACGAGGAGTATGTTGCCCGCAATATCTTTGCGCCTTTGCAGATGAACAATGCCTCGTATGGCCTGCAGTCGTTTGTATCAGCACCCAATCATGCGGTTCCCCATGTGAAGCGGAATAACAAATGGGTACCGGCAGAGGTCACACAAGGTTACTACGATGTGGCGCCTGCCGCAGGCGTGAATGCCAGCATCCTTGATATGGGACAGTGGATATTCGCCCAGTTAGGTCAAATGCCCGAGGTGTTCCCTGAGACGACACTGGCCGCCCTGCATACGCGTGTTGTGAAAACAACCCCGTCGCAGGCACATTACGGTCAGAAAGAATCGATAGGCAATGTGCATTACGGACTGGGATGGCGAATATTTGATTATGGTAATTACAAGGATGTCGTCCATCACAGCGGATGGGTAAAGGGCTTCCGCTCCGAGATCGTCCTGAATCGCGAATCACAGATTGGCATGGCGTTTTTAACCAATGCCGAACCCAAAAAGGCCAATGAGGTCGTATTCAAATTTCTGGAACTCTACGAGAAATACAAGAATACAAATTGAGTCGTCAATGCAAGCTGGTTAATCAACTCACCGGCCAGATATTTCCATAAGCTGCACCCGAACTCACACACGTCATTCCGGAAATCGCGTTAGCGATTGTCCGGAATCCAGTCAGATCAACAGCTGTTAATGCATTCTGAACTATGCCTGGTAGTACAGCATGTCGCCGCGTTTGGCGGACTAAAACACTACCGTGATCAGTCCCCGGGTCTTTTACTGGAAATCCCGGAAGGCGATCCGGCCACCGACCATCGTCAATACCGGCTGGATATCCTTGATCTCATCGGCGGGTATCGTGAGGTAGTCGCGGTCGAGCACGACGAGATCGGCAAACTTACCGGGCTGGATAGAGCCGAGATTGTTTTCCTGGAAAACGAGAAACGCGTTTTGCCGCGTATGGGCGATCAGTGCATCCTCGCGGCTGATCGTCTGTCGCAATACCGTGGTACCGCCAACCATCTTCCCGGTCACTGCCCACCATAATGTCGTGAACGGCCGGTATTGATTGACCTCAAACGCGTCGCTCCCCAGTCCCCAGACGATACCGCTTTGCTGGATCAACCGGAGCGGAGGCATGTCGAGCGTACGCTCACCATGGACGCGTTTGTAGATCCCGCCCATCACGATGGGCCGCGTATGGACTGCCAGATACATCCCCAGCTTCTTCATCCGCGCAAGATGCGACGCGTCGATCTGATCCACATGGGCCAGCGCCCAGCGCAGGTTGCGGATCGGATATTCAAGATTTACCTGTTCGATCTGATCGAGGAAGGTGGTGATCGTGTTTTCGACGGTGGCGTGCACATGCAACGGGAGCCCGGCCCGTGCGACCTCGGTGGCGATGCGGCGCCACTGATGCAGTTGTTCGACCGTGGGTTCTGTGGTCGTTGCAAGCATGCTGTCATGCAAGGGCCGGTATACGGTTTCGCCATAGGCTGTCTGGTCCACCCAGTTGCCCCACTGGAACGGTCTCAAGGTCGCAATCTGCCGCAGTAACTCATCTACCTGATCCGTTGTATTGGACAACTCGGCCCGCGAGAAACAGAATAACCTGAGATTGAGGCGCCCTGCCTCGCCCCAGGCACGAAAGCGATCGATATATTCTGCCGGACACGGCCCGCCAACCGTCGTTAGCCCTGCCCGGTTCATATCGTCTATCATCGCCATGCTGCTCGCTTCAAAGATCTCCGGCGGTGGCGGGGGGCGTACATCGGCCACAACACCGATGCCTTCTGCTTCAATAACACCCGTGGGACGTCCGGTATCATCGCGCACTATCCACGACTCGTTCGATTGTTCCAGTCCGGCAGCGGTGATGGCGAGGCTGTTCAGATAGGTGTTGTCGCGCGTCACCTGCAGCAGCACAGGATTCTCCGGTGCGACCGCGTCGAGTTCCTCGCGGGTGAAATCAGCCTGGTTGTCAGTGAACTGGTCCGTCGACCAGCCACCCAGTGTGAAAACCCATGCGCCCGGCCCCAGCGCTTTTGCCTGATCGCCTATCATCCGCAGTGCCTCGGCACGCGTCTCGATCCCGTCCAGTCGTAACTCCAGCTGCCAAAGCGGGCCTTCCTCCATCACATGACCGTGGTTGTCTATCAGACCCGGGATCATGGAACGTCCCTTGAGATCAATCATCGTGGTAGCGGGACCGGCAAGGGCGGCAATTTCTTCATTCGTGCCGACAGCGATGATCTGCTCACCGCGCACTGCAACGGCCTGCGCGATTGAAAACCGGGCATCCACCGTGATGATCTTGCCGTTGTTCAGAATAATATCAGGCGCGTCCTGCTGGGCGAGGCTGGTTTGCGCACAAAGCATGAACAGTACAACACTGATGGATATCAGAATCCCGGGGTGATGTTTCATGATTTATTTACCAGCGTGATCCTGCTTTTCCTGCAAGTGAGGGGCCATAACCTCTTCCAGGGTAAAACCGGTCAGGCGGCGTATGGTGCGCCACAGGTAGTAAAAGATCAGCATCATCATCACAGTCGATGGGATGGCAATCATGGGGTAACTCAACAAGGTCATACGCCCAAGCTCTTCATTAAATGCCTGGGTACCGGAAGGACTGGTGACCAGCCAGCGCGCCAGCACATAATTCATGATGGACGAAAACAAGAATGTACCTGCAAAAAAATAGGTGGCATTTAACAGGCGCCGGTCAAACTCCTGTGTATGATTATTGCTTTTCAATACTTCATCGATCTTGTGCACATCCAGCACGGATGGGTTGAACAACAGGGTGCGTATCAACGGATATTTTGTTCGGGTGGAAAACAATACCGCCAGACCAATAATCGCGGGAACAGCGGCTTCTTTCACGGCCAACCACTGGGCATCCAGTTCCAACAAGCCTATGCCTCCGGTCAGCCCTACGCTGACCAGACCCAGTACCGCCATAAAGTTTTTCTTGTGATACCGGATCAGCTCGAACAGACCCCAGCCCAACGGGAAGGCCAGTCCCAGCAGCAGCGCATAGACGCTACCCAGGTGCTCATCGCCACTGAATTTCATCAATATAACGGACGGGATAATGATACTGACCGAAAGATCCACCCAGGGTCGGGGCTTGTGGTCGGGGTGTTGTGTATAGGGGCTCATGAATTTTCCAGTAAAGGTCTATGGCTTGATCATACCCCATTTGGGGGTTGGATCCGAAGTATGCCTCGTAATAAATAGTCAGCGAATCAATGCCCTGATAACCACTTGCCCGTGGCCTACTCACTATAAATCCGGCTGAAATTCCATAATTAAGTTAACTGTCCCTGGAATTCATTTTTTGTTACTCTGACCACATAACAAGGAGGCATAACTTGGCTAAAGATTCAGGTACCGATTTGGATTTTTTTCGTGCAGCGGACGAGAAGAAATTCCGTCTCAGTCGGCGTCACTTGCTCAGTGGTGCCGGGGCGATCGTCGGTTGGGCAGCCAGCCGCGCAGCACTCGCGCAGCAATATAGTCACGACAATCTCTTCCCGCAACCGACCGCCGAAACTTACATAAACAACAATACCGATAAACCCTGGTCACAGGCAGGTGCCGCCCCGTCCGAGGTGGGTCGGCGATCCCCGTTCGTTAAACTCAAACGTACCCTGGAAGTCAGTGGCACACGGATATATGCGACCGGATCGAGTACCGACTGGACCAAAATTATCGGCACCGTGACGCCGTCTGACCTCTGCTTCGAGCGCCACCACGCCGGTATCCCGCTGATTGACCCCGCGAAATACCGCCTGCTCGTGCATGGCATGGTAGAGCGTCCGATGGTATTCACGCTTGAAGACATCATGCGCCTCGGCGCTGAAAAGCACTTCTTCTACTGGGAATGCCAGGGCAATGGCCAGGCACCAAGCAAAGGCAAGGTGGACCCGGACTCGACCATACTCGATTCACTCGGTCGCTCCAGCGCGTGTGAATGGGTCGGTGTGCCGCTGCGTACCGTCATGGAACTGGTCAATGTGAAACCCGAATCCACCTGGGCACTGGTTGAGTCCTACGACGCCGCAGGCCTGGCACGCAGCATTGACATCAACAAGCTCTGGAATGACGCCTTCCTGATGTATGGCCAGAACGGCGAACCAGTGCGGCCCGAGAACGGTTACCCGGTGCGTCTGCTCCTGCCAGGTTACGAGGGTAACACCAGCAACAAATGGATCCGCCGCATCCAGTTTTCGAACAGCATGTTCCAGATGCGGGAGGAGACCTCGCGCTACGCCGATCATCTGCCCGATGGCAGCACACTTCAGTACTCGGTCCAGTGTGGCGTGCGTTCGCATATCATCACGCCCTCCGGCGGTATGAACCTGGCCGAGACCCCGCCACCGCGTGAACTGCGCGGCATGGCCTATTCGGGTTACGGCAAGATCGCCGGTGTCGAAATCAGCACCGATGGTGGCGCGACATGGAACCTGGCACGTCTGCACGAACCGGTGTTGCCGAAAATGGCGACCATGTTTACCTACCCGTGGACCTGGAAAGGAGAAGATGTGAAATTGACCAGCCGTGCCTGGGATGATCAGGGCTTCAAGCAACCAACGCATGAATGGCTGGCGAAATACTCACCACAAGGCGCCTCCTATAATGGCATCGAGACCTGGCAGGTCCACTCAAGCGGGAGGGTAACCAGTGTCTGGTCATAAATCGCGCGCCCGTCTGGCGCTGTTACACGCACTCGTTGTGAGTTCCCTGTTCACCGCGAGCATGGTTAATGTCCCCGCGCAGGAGAACACTGTAACCGCCAATCCACCGATAGGCAGGGACGCAACCGCAGAGGAAATCGCGGCCTTCGACATCGACATTGAAGCCGACGGCACGGGACTGCCGGCAGGCTCAGGCACCGTCGCCAGCGGCCGGGTAATTTACGATGCAAAATGCCTGATTTGTCATGGAGCTACAGGAGGCGAAAATCCGGGCGACACAGGTATCACCCCGAACCTCGCCAACTTTTACTGCTGCGCAACGACCTTGTATGACTACATCAACCGCGCCATGCCGTATTACGCAGCACAATCACTCAAGCCCGAGGAGATCTACAGTCTGGTGGCGTTGCTGCTTCATCTAAACAACATCGTGCCGAAGGATTTCGTCGCCGATGCGAACACTGTCCCCGCGGTAAAGATGCCTGCAGCGGCACACTATAGCGTGAACCCCTGGACCTCGGGTGTCATCGAGCAGCCGGGCGATCCGTGGTCGCACGAAAAACCAGAGGCAGAGTAAAAAAGTGATCGGAGTCAGAGAATTGTTCTCCTTTGTCCCCGATCCCTTTTGTTTTTATGCTGGAGGCGCTGGCAAACCAGGTGTGGCAAACTGCATCGCGGTAATAGCCTTGATACTGCGCTTCCCATAACGGAAAGGAATTACCAGTCGCAGTGGTGCGCCATGATCTGCTGAAAGTGCTTTACCGTTCATTTCCCAGGCCAGCATGACCTGTGGATGCCGCAGAGTGGTCATGTCTTCATCGACATATTGACCATCGGCCGCCATGATGCGGCAGTAGTGCACACCCTTATGCAGACCCATCATATCGGCGAAATCAGCAAAACGCACACCGCCCCAGGTCACAATACCCCTGGGTAAGGGTGCGCCACATTGAAGCAGATAGGTCTTGCTGATTCTCGGCAGTGCTTCCAGATCACTGGCACGCAAAGTCCCGCCTTTACTGGACAGGCCGCGTGTGTCGATGGTAACGCGCAAGGCCTGGAAATCAGGATTAATCGCCGGGTTCTTTTGATCCGGCGTTTGCCATTTCAGCGGTCCTTCAATGGGACCTGCCATAGCAGGATCATATTCCACAGCTGAACCGTCGGGGTTAAGTGGCAGCTCGGCGGGAAAACCCTTTCTCATTTCCTGAACGACCAGGGTATCCGGGACTTCCGGTTTATCACCCTGACTGCCGGCGGTTTGTGCCAGCACAATCCGGGGATTAATAATTGAAGTCATAGATAGTCCGGCCAGTGCTGTTCCAGATGCTGATATCAGTCCTCGGCGTGAGAGTGTCATTTTTACATCTCCTGTAGTTTGGAATGAAAGCCTGAATTTATATGGTGTGACCATTATCGACTATAAGTATAGAACGTAAAAAGACCTGATATGAATTTAAGTTCTCCTTTGTCACCGCCTTTGTTTTGTTTGATAATCCACACGATAGTGAAAATAAACCTGTCGGGGGAACGCATGCGCAAGAACGCTACAAGAATAAAACCAGCCGTTCCCATCATGCTGATACTTGTATTACTGGCAGGACTGAACAGCTATCTGTCTGCCGATGTGCAAGCAGAGGTGATACCGTACACACAAGGGACGGTGCAAAGCACACAATCCGGTCAGGTTCGCGGGGCAGAGGCCTACGCAGGTCACTCCCTGGTCTGGAAAAGTATCCCCTACGCCAGCGCACCCGCAGGAGAATTGCGCTGGAAAGCGCCGCAAGACCCGATGCCCTGGACCGGCGTATTTGACGCGACACGGAGTGGTAACATTGGCTTACAGTTGTCAGGTACACAGATCGTTGGCAGTGAAGACTGCCTGAACCTCGATATATACCGTCCCAATAGCAACGCCACGAACCTGCCCGTGCTGTTCTATATTCATGGCGGCAACAATCAAACCGGTACCAGCGCAGAGTTCAATGCAGAGCGCTTTGCCGTCGAGGCAAACATTGTCGTGATATCGATCAATTACCGCCTGGGATTACTCGGATTCAATAACCTGCCGGCCCTGCAATCGGGTAATGCACTGGAAAATTCCGGCAACTACACGCTACTGGATTTTGCAAAATCACTCGACTGGGTGCGGGAGAATGTCCGCGCATTCGGAGGCAACCCGGACAATATTACGATATCCGGGTTTTCAGCCGGCGGCCGCGATGTGATGGCCCTGTTGATCTCCCCTGTTGTGGCCGGCAAATTTCACAAGGCGATTTCCTTCAGCGGCGGCATGACGCTGGCCGATTCTGAAATGAGTGCGCAGCTGGTTGCCAGGGCGATTGCGATGCTGGTGGTGGAAGACCAGATCAAACCTGCGGAACAGGACGCCTATGACTGGTTGATGAGTAATGCCCCGGATGTGAGGGAATATTTATATCAGTTGCCTGCGGACAGGCTGGCCAGGCTGATGATTAATGCAGATATACACATGTCTGTATTCCCGCACTTGTATAACGATGGGACCGTCCTGCCAAAGGAAGGTTTCCGTACACCGCATTACAACACCGTCCCGCTGATCATGATCACCGCCACACAGGAGTTCTCCTCGTTTGCCCGTCGGGACCCGGAGTTTGCCCCTTACACCGATGACGCCCTGCTGACCGACAAGGATGCCGACCGACGCTACCAGTTTGCCAAGGAATATGGCAGTCAACTGTATAGGCTTTTTAATGTACAGGAATCCGCTGAGATACTGCACGCTGCCTATACCGCACCGATCTATGCCGGCGTGTTTGCGTGGGGTACTGACACGGCAATCGTCGGCGAGGAAATGGGCAGATTATACGGCGCCTACCATGGCGTGTGGATGCCGTTTTTGACCCGTGAAATGACCGGCATGTCTTCCAGATTCTCCGGCTCCTTTCAGGGAGCGGGCGCACAAAAACTTGCAGATGCCTTCACCCGATACATTGCAAACTTCGTGTGGACGGGCGACCCGAACAGTGCGGGATTGGTAACATGGAATCCCTGGACAGCGGGTGGAAATGAACCCGATCAATTGCTCCTGAACGCGGATCAGAACGCAGCCATCATCACCATGTCGAAAGAACAGACCAACTATGACACGGTGTTAAAGGCAATCGAGACCGATACCACTGTCAGCCAGGAAGAAAAGAACACCCTGATCACACGGGTCTTGAGCGGACGATGGTTCAGCCGCAAACTTGATCAACATTTTGGAAACACGGGGATATGGGTGGGCAGATGACAGCCTTCGGTCAAAAATCCATTTTCGTCAATCTGCCCTTATGCTGCTGTAAACGGAAGCCACCTAAGCCCAGCAGGCACACAGCCAATAACGTCAAAGACGCAGGTTCAGGTACAGATTGAGTTTCCGCCGAAACTGACGTTATCTGAAAATTAATCCGGTTTAGTTGGCCAGTGTTGGTATTGCTGTAGGCAAACACGCCTGAAAAATAATCAAACGCAGGGAATGTGGGTGTCAGGGTTGTGAAGGTAAACGGATAGCCGGGGTTGGCAATCGTCATGAAATCAACACTGGTGCTGCCGAGATTCAGACCCGACCAGGCTATTTCACCCAGCCTTGCAGTATCCTCTGACTGATCCAGCAAAAAGTAAGCGTCGTTTGGTGGGGTTGCATCAAACGGATTGTCCTGCTCATCCGCAATGCTGATCTGATCCAGGTTGAAGCCGAGGTTACTGCTCATGGCGGTCGGCGTGAAAGCGACATCGCCTGTGGTCGTGTGTATTAGAACAGAGGAACTAATCCAGTTCAGTGTTTCGCCGGTCGTTCCATTGAACCAGGGCCAGTAGAGCGCTTGTGTCGTGTCTGAGGGTATTTTATCAGGCCCGGCATTGTCAGATTCAAAAATCCATGTGGCCGTCACAGACAGACCCAGAGCTGTATTGTGTCCCGCCCCCAATCCAAAAAGGTCTGTACTGTCGTGGCTGAAATCAATTATGCCATTGGCTGTTAACTGAATCGGTGACGCTTGCACAAATAGCGGCAACAACATTGAACACAAAGCAGTAATGCCGAATCCTGTTTTTATATTATTACGTTTCGTCATTTGTCCAAACTCCGTTTATACAATTGGCTCGTTATCTAACATGGATAAATACATGGTTCCGACAAATAATTAAGCAGGGTTCGCGCCAACATCACCAAACGCCTGATTTTTAACGAATTTATCATCCCGTACGTATGTACTGACTGCGACTAATGTCAAGAATCCCGACACCAGATTCATGCTTGGTATGGTATAAATCAGGCAAAGTTATTGAAATTATTATGTAATTTTATATGTGTCATTTTGCCTAAAAAAATCGGATATTCTTACACTACATAGATAAACAGTGGTCTTTTTGACGACTTCTTTCGTCTGCCCCCCCTTTACGGATAGACGCCACCGACGCAAATCGCTCGGGCCAGGGGCGGGCCTCCTACAGATCGCAGTTCAAACTCAGCACTTCCCCTGATAACCTGCACTCTGAATCCATGGACATAATGTGGTTATACTATGAACTCTATCTATAAAACTTCCCTGCCATGAGCGATAACATAAACACCGAGATTCCTCACACACATCGCCCAATCGCCCTTTCTAACTGGCTTTACAGCGTCGCGTTCCTGGTTTTTATCATGGTCATCGTTGGCGGCGTGACGCGGCTGACCGAGTCCGGGCTTTCGATTACCGAGTGGAAACCGATCACCGGTGCGCTGCCGCCGATGAGTGAGGCAGTGTGGCAGTCGGAGTTCGAGAAATACCAGCAAATCCCGGAATACCTGGAAATCAACGGCCCGGCGGGGATGACGCTGGCAGAATTCAAGTTCATCTATTTCTGGGAATGGGTGCATCGTCTGCTGGGACGACTGATCGGGCTTGCCTTCGCGTTGCCGTTTGCCTGGTTCGCTATTAAACATGCCATACCAAAAGGTTACGGTGGACGCCTGGTTGCGCTGTTGGTCCTTGGTGGTATGCAGGGCGTCATCGGCTGGTGGATGGTCACGTCCGGGTTGACCGAACGCACCGACGTCAGCCATTTCCGGCTGGCCACCCATTTGCTCACCGCGTTTCTTATCCTCGGTGGACTGGTGTGGACGGCGCTGGACCTTCGAGGATACGCCCGTCATAACGCCCGCCCCTCAAGACTGACCGGCTTTGGCCTGCTGGTGTTCTGCGTGTTGTTTGTGCAATTGTTGTTTGGAGCCTATACCGCCGGATTGAATGCCGGCTATGTGTCCAGCAGCTGGCCCTTGATGAATGGTTCGTTGATACCCGGTGGCATCAACTGGTCTGAAGGTCTCTGGACATTGCTGAACCACCACCCCGTGCTTATCCACTTCATTCACCGCTGGTGGGCCTGGGTGACGGTGGGTTTTCTGATCGTGTTGGCACGGCGTATCCGCAAACAGTCCCGACCCGCCTCGATAGCGATCCACAGTGCGTTTGGTATACAGATAGTGATCGGCATTGCCACGGTTATGACCAGCGTTAATATCCACCTTGCAGTATTGCATCAGGCCGTGGGGGCGCTGGTTGTTATCGCGACGACGTGGGGTGTGCATTTATTGGGTCGGAGGACATCCGTTTCCGGCTGACCGGTACGCGATCCAGGCAATTAAATAAACTGTCCCTCGATCATCATTTCAATCGAACAGACACCGTCGACTATGTCTGGTTACTCACCCCACCGTCATTCTGGCGAACGCCGGAATCCAGTCAAACTAAACCGTACTGCGCAGCAGACCCCTTTATTAGTTTTGATTATTTTGCTGGTCCCAGATTGTTCTCCCGAAGGAAGTTTCCGATGCGATCATATATCCGGACCATCTCGGTCTGACTGAATTCCCCATGGCCACCTTCTTCTATAGTCACAAGCTCATTGGAAACGCCTGCCTTTTCCAGTGCCTCATGCAATCTGACGGCCTGCGAATAGTGTACAGAGGGATCTTTATCACCATGAATCGTCATAATGGGCGGCAGACCTTCTCGAACATAGTTGATTGGCGAAACACGAGCGGCTGTTTCAAGACGGTCCGGGGAGCTGCCCAGCCAGGCGTCTGTATACGCGCCAGCGGGGCCGGCTGGCCTGCCCTGTAAATCATTGACATCGGTAATGCCGTACCAGTTAATGATCGCCGCCACTTTAAGTTCCTGCGTTGAAGCGGTGCCACCGTTCCAGATCCGCGTCCTGTCTCCAGGACATTGATGATCCAGTCCAGCGGATGCCGGGAGCATACCCGTGGTGAGTGCCAGATGACCGCCGGCAGATGTTCCGGACGCAACGATCCTGTCTAAATCAAAACCATATTCTTCTGCATTTCTATAAATCCAGCGCAGAGCACAGCGGGCATCTTCCACCGCGGCTGGCGCATGTGCCGAGCTGGCAAGACGATATTCAACATTCACTACCGTCCACCCCTGCTCCATGAACGGGAGAAAATCCAGCGCAACACTTTCCTTGTCGCTGGCCGTCCATCCACCACCGTGAAAGTATATCAGCGTTGCATTCGGCCCTGTCTTTTCTGCTGGTTGATAAACATCCAGTTTCAGCTCTTCACCACCTGCGCGTATGTAGGTGATGTTGGGAGTAACCACATAACCATTGGCAACCCGCACAAAGTCTGAATTGAATGACTGTGCGATTGCCGATTGAAAACCTGAAGTTATTACAAGTAAAAAAATCAGATAAATCACATGAACAATATTTATCCCTGCTTGCGTCTTCATATCGAATTTAAGCATCTGGCAACTCCTTGCTGATCCTGAAAGGAATAATAATGAAAATATTTGAATCTTTGGAATTATATATGACTAACCGTTAATATAATTTAAAACCGTGGCCAGTCCCCTAATACTTCGTAATTTTTAGTTTTTACTCTGACCCCAAACATTCCAGTCTGCAACCAACCTCAACCCCGTCAATCTGGCGAACGCCAGAATCCAGTCGAACTAATCCGTACTGCGAAGCAGACACATTGGAATTATTCTCTCCCAAATCCCATAATTAAGTTAACTGTCCCTCGAACCCAGATGCCTCCATCGTTTCGATATCCCCATTTCAGGGGATGACCAGTTTCCATGCAACCTTCACAATAACTTGATGGAATCACTGGTACAGCTCAGTTACAGACCGATCACTTGTTTCTATACCCAATTAGCGTATATATTGTCAGGGACGATGAACGTATGCATGTCACTTTTATTGAATCGAGTCTGTTTACCCGATTGCTCGGGGAATACCTGACCGACGATGAATACCTCGACCTGCAAAACACCCTTGCCAGCAAACCCGGGTCAGGCAAGATCATTTCGGGAACTGGCGGTTTACGCAAGTTACGCTTCGCGCTGTCGTCAAAAGCCATCGGCAAACGTGGTGGACTACGGGTTATTTATTACTGGTACACAAGCAAAAACAGGATCTATCTGCTGACCCTTTATTACAAAGGTGAAACAGCCGATCTGACAGCCAGAGACAAAATACTATTAAAACAATTGATGGAAATGTGGAAACATGAGCAGACCTAAACGACGCCTAGCTGACGAGCTGATTGCCGGTATACAGGAAATGCAGCAGCACGATACAGGCAAACTTACACTGCGCACACACAAGGTCGCCGCCCGACCACTGCCTCGAATGTCCGCAAAACAGATACGGGCAGTGCGCGAGAAACTCGACTGTTCACGCCCGGTATTCGCGCATTACCTGCGCATTCAGCCGCGTACGCTGGAAAAGTGGGAACAGGGACTGTCGGAACCGAATGATCAGGCAAAGGCATTACTGCTGCTAGTGGACAGGAACCCGGACATCCTCAAACAATTGGCTGAAATCTAGAATCTTTGGTCTGCACCGAATTATACCCCCCGTCATTCTGGCCAATACCTGAACCCAGTCAAACAAACCCGTACTGCGCAGCAGACACATTAATATCCCGATTTTTATGACTCCTTTTGACAATCATTGCCAAAATATGCCATCCTTTCCGCAGGAGGTAAAGCAATGGCAACAATGAATGTTTCTCTTCCCGACCAGATGCGGGAGTGGGTAGAAAATCAGGTTGAAAGCGGTGTTTACAGTAACGCCAGCGATTATATCCGCGACCTGATCCGCCGCGATCAGCAATACAACGACAAGCGCGATGCCTTGATACAGGCGCTGGAAGCTGGTGAAAAAAGCGGCATATCTAAACGCACCCTGGATGAAATATGGATGGACGTTAAAACCAGGCGCAGATAAATGTACAAATTCTCACAGGCGGCAGCCATGGACGTTGAGAATATTCTGGAAAGGTCACTAATGGATTTCGGTCTGACCTTGACGAAACAATACTACTCATCCCTGGAAAACTGCCTCAACTTACTGGCCAGCAATCCACTCATGGGCAATTCAGCAGACGATATACGACCCGGTTATCGTCGTTTCCCGCATCGAAGTCATATCATCTTTTATACAATTCCGGATCCGCACATTCTGATAGTTCGAATCCTTCACTAGAGCATGGACATTACTCAAAATCTGGAAGAATAATTCTGCACGAGCACGTGAAATCGTGGTCTTAGCCTGAATACGCTTATTATTCCTTCCCCGTCATTCTGGCGAACGCCAGAATCCAGTCGAAGTAACCCGTCCTGCGAAGCGGACACCTAGTATCATCTTTGGTCAAGTTATCTCCTTGACCCCCACTTGTCAGCATCGCTATGATGGGGTTCACGTTCTAAACACACCAAACAGGTTAAGCCTATGCGATCCGAAAATCCTCCCCTTCGAACCAGAACGTGCATACGGACCTGCTGCATGTTGTTTGCCGGTGTGATCAGCTGGCACACAGTCAGTGTTCAATCCCAGACAATATCCCCGGCAGCCGATAGCTGGGGCAAGGCCGAACCTCTACTGGAGGCGGTCGGCGAACAAGCCGTGGCGCAACTCGACGGAAAAATTTACCTGATCGGGGGCAAACTCGAAGCGAAAGGCTATGTCGCCACAGTGCAGGTTTATGACGTGGCGACCGACACCTGGGAGTGGGGTACCCCGCTGCCTGTCGCGATAAACCACAATGTCGCAGCCGCGGTCAACGGCAAAATCTATAGCATCGGCGGACAGACAGCGACCCCCAAAGCGGGCGGTGCTCCCACCGATGTCACCTTCGAATATGACCCTTCCACACGACAATGGCGTACACGTGCGCCCTTACCGAGTAGACGGACCGCCGGCGCTATTGCCGTCATGAACGACAAGATTTACGTTGTCGGTGGACGCACGCCTCCACAAGGCGAAGCAGACTACGATGACTTTGCCGTCTACGATCCGGCGACGGATAGCTGGACCCGGCTGCCCCGCCTGCCGACGCGTCGCCATCATCTGAATGCATTCGCCATCGACGGTAAAATCTACGCAGCTGGCGGCACCTTAATCGTCGGTGCAGGCGGATATGCCGACGGTGGAGGCACCACCAATATTCTGGAAATCTTCGATACGGCTACCAACACCTGGTCACAGGGGCAACCCATGCCGACCGCACGCGAAGCGGCGAGCGGGATCGTGGCCAACGGCTGCTTTCACATCTTCGCCGGGGAAGTTCCCGGTTCCGAAGTCACACTCGCACATGAAGTCTACAACCCTGTCACAGACACCTGGGCGAAAATGTCGGACACGATGCCCATTCCCGTGAACGGCATTAGCCCTAGCGGCGGCGGTTTCCAGGATGGCATAATCTATCTGCCAGGCGGCACCACGACCCCGGGGGGCATGCAGATAGATGTGCTGCAGACATACCGCCCCACGCAAACCTGTCGGTAGTCGAAGATCAAGGGATTTAAAAGGGGTCGGAGTCACTCGAGAATTATTCTCCTTTGTCTCCGACCCCTATAATTTCTTCACTTCTCACATACAATTAAAGCAATTCAAAAAACTCCCTCAGACGTTTCGCATTAATCCCCACATCGCCTTTGCCTACCCGGGACACGGACCGTGCATCTACCTTGATACCTGAACTCATGGGTGTCAGGCGAATAACGATGTCATCTTTAAATCCGAACCAGAAGGTACTGTCCGTTGCCTCGATACGCCCGGCGACCCGGTTGACATCCACCACATCCCAACCCAGTTCATTGACGGCGTTCATGGCTCTGTCAAAGGCAGTATGGGGGGACACGTCCAGAATGACTGGCTCGAGTAAATCCGGATAGGCCTGTTTGGTCAATTCCGCCAGCATCCGGGGATTCATGTCCCGGGAAACACCGTATTCCACACCGTTGTCGGCATCTACTCTTAATGGTAGTACGGCAACAAACTCAGGCGGACTTATTGTGTCTGTGGAGATGTCATGTATCGAGGGATAGGGATCATCATCCGGCGCCAGGTAGGTTTGTGGCATATACCAGGTTGCCAGGGAGATAAGGACACCTGCCGTACCCAGTTCCACCAGCCGTGTCGTGTTTTCCATCTGCCATCTATATGCCAGAAAGCCGATGACAGTGGTAATCACCGCGGCAATGCCCGCAATGTACAACCACACCGGGACCATGGTTCGAAGGATAGTAAAACCGGTCCGGTAGCCCCAAAGATTGAGGCGGTAGCCTAAAGGCGTGACTACTGTAATCAATACGGTAAGAATGCCCAGTCCCAGGATCCCCAGGGAAATCCACATTAACCATTTTTGCTTTGGAATTTCAGAAGGCTTCATATCAACTCCTAAACCATATTAATAGAGACATTAATCAATGGTATCTATTCTACCGTAATCATAGTCATCACATGGTAATCCCCCCATTAATAATGGCGATGGATCCAACCGGTCACTGCAATACTTCATGAATAATCCGGTCTAGAATTGCGGGGACAGTTTACTTATCACCCTGATGAAATTGGAATTAAGTAAACTGTCCCTCTAACACCCTTTTGATTTTTTGATTACTGGAGCGGCCCAAAGTCAGGCGGTGAAACGCGGTGCCTGGTCGCTGCCTCATAGGCAGACGCTATTTTAATCAGCAATGACTCACCAAAATGCGGGCCGGCAAAGGTAATGGACACCGGCAGTTTTGCAGGCACCGGCCCCACTAACTCGCCATTTTCATCACGATCAAACACATGAGTCGTAAATCCTGCCGGCACACTCATAGTGGGAAAACCACCTTCGCTACCTATCACGCCCCAGATACTATGATGGTTTGGGCTGTTGTATACGGAAGGCTCTGAGGGATTCCCTATGACATGGGCGACATGGATACTGGAGGGGTAAGTCACCGCATCAAGCTCAAGCCTGGCCATACACTGTAGAAAAATTGTCTTGTAAGCGAGTCTATTCTGAAATAGCTCTGCCAAATCTAGCGTCGTTGCCGCGTTGATACCTTCTAATTGAGCCTTAAAACTGGTGAAATCAGTACCCGGACGAATATCGCTAAAATAATCAGCCTTGTTAATCAAATCCGTAATGCTCTTTATATTCCCATCACCACGCTCCCTCAGGTAACGGTTTAAAAAGTATTTGTTCTCGCCGATACTCGACCAGGGACCTAGATTCCTGATGGTCGGTGTGCCATTGGCATCATGCGGAACCTGTGAAGGATCAAAGTACATATCCAACAGGCGCTCAATGGTATCTCCCCCAGAAGGAAACAGGTCTGGAAACTGGTTAATGAATACCTGGTTACGGTACAGTGGGACATACTGTGCAACACATTCCTGGAACAAGGCACCATGCTCCCCTGGATCAACAATGGTAGCGCCCAGGTCTCTCAAATCGTCAAAGGCCTTCTCGGCGATATCGATGGTCTGGTGTGATGCCTCATTAAAAAGATCCTTGTCCATAAACTCCCGCACCACCCCAATGCGCATACCCTGGAGGGGCAGTTCCCCGTCTTCAATGTCGTCCACTACGAACTCCTGATAACCTCCATCCGGCATCCGGCCGAGACTAAAGACAGTCCTCTCATCCCTGGGGTCATAACCTGCAATGACATCCAGTACACGCGCAGCATCCTCCACAGTGCGACAAATAGGCCCGGTCCGGTGATTAAACGCCTCGCCGAACATGCCATCCTGACTAACCAACTCTTGTGTCGGCGCTATCCCTACAGCACTACCATTTCTGGCCGGGTGTAGTATTGAACCACCTGTCTCCTCCCCAATAGCGCAGGTAACCAGGTTCGCAGCAACAGACGAGCCAGAACCACCACTGGAACTACCCGGTGAGCGGGTGGTATCAAAAGGGTTGCACAGGGTCCCACCAAATGAACTCCGGGATCGTTGTGAGCCTCCTTCTCCCAGATTGGCCTTGGCCAGGATAATGGCTCCCGCATCCCTGAGGCGTTTGATAACATGGGCATCATCGGGTGGCCGGTCGTTTTCATAGAAGGCATCCATACCTAGAGTGGTTCGCATATCAAAGGTGTCATATTGATCCTTGATACTGAATACAACGCCATGCAAAGGTCCCACCAGTTTTCCTGTATTGGCGAATGTCGCATCCAGGGCAGCGGCCACCTCCAGGGCATCGGGCATATCCGGGTCGCTATCTTCAAGATCTGTCATACTTCGTGCTTTGCGTTCATCAAAGCCCCAAGCCTGCCTGTTCTCAGGCCTGAGATTCAAAGTCATCAACGCATTTATTTGACCAGCACCTGAAATTGTTGAGATGTCTCCAAGGATTCCATCAGGCTGGTTTACACATGTCCCGTTGTATGCCTTGATTCGCTTTAGATACTTGTGAAGAATATCTGTCGTAGTAAGCTGCCTAGAAATAATCGCATTTTGAATATCTTCAATGCTTGCTTCAACAATCTCGAAATTCGGACTTCCCCCATTATTAATTGCAGCCAGAGAAGTTTGGGCAGTGGCTTCAGATAGCAACATTAGTGCAGGCAGAAACCATAATCCCGCAATCAATCCTGAAAAAATATTTCCTCTCTTTTTTATTGCCATATCCCAGGCTCCATTAATAGTTAATCTGGACAGTTCACATTACAGAATCGATAGGTTCAGTGTCTGCAGAATTGCTGGGACAGTTTACTTATCTACCACCTGATGTAATTGGCATTAAATAAACTGTCCCTCTAACACCCTGATCCCTTTAGTCCTGTTTGGTTGTGATAACCGGCTGCCACTGCGGATCCTGATAGATAATCAGATCGCCGACCACTGTCAGGATGACCTTGTTATTTACAATTTCTTCCTTTGGAACTGAAAAATAATCCTTGTCCATAACCACAAAGTCCGCGACTTTGCCAGGTTCAAGACTGCCGGCAATATTTTCAGCAAACAGCCATTCCGCCGCCCGGCTGGTAAACATACGTAGTGTCGTTGCCCGGCTGACAGCCTCTTCCGGCAGGATGACCTCGCCTTTTCCTGACCTGTCGCCCTCAACGGAGATCACCCGATTGATAAACAGGTTGAAATCATGAAAGTAATCATCGGGCTCAGGCACGGCATGATCGGCTTCGCCTACCACCATTACACCCGATTCCAGCAATGTCTTGGTCGGTGCGAGAAATTCCAGTCCCTCCGGTCCGTAGCGCTTGACCTGATCGACCTGTGCCCTGATATCCTGGGGCTTAAGGGGTACGTACAGGTTATATCTAACCATTAATTCCATCACTTCGGGCACTTTCCCCACCGCGCCACCATGGGCAAAGCCCAGCCTCAGTGCGCGGATATCATCCATCGTCATATTTGCATCTTTGCGGGCCTGTTCTATCCATTCGATATGTTTACGGAATGCGTCACTGCCGAATGAATGCACACTGAATACACGCCATCCCGCCTCAACAGCAGGCACCAGGGTGCTTTGCAGACGGTATTCTTCCGGGTCCCAGCAAAACTCCCGTGCCTTGAGTTTTTCCGGCCCCGGCAGGTCCTTGCCGAAGCAGGCCACTTCCCTGTTATCACCGGCCCCACCGTCGGTGATTCCCATGGGCCAAAACCACGGGTTCACCTCGGGGGAACTGAAATGCGAACCCAGTAATCTGACGAGCAAGGACTGGGTGGGATAAAGAAGCGGGCTCCTCAACATCTCATATCCGTATCCGAACCGGACTGGCAGACGCTTTTCCTTCCGCATCAGATCGTAAAAGGCGGTGACAGTTCGGCCGTCCTCGATACTGGACGCGATCATGGTGGTTCCGCCACGCGCGTAGGTGGTCATGGCTTCCTTGATCAGCTGGTTGTATAAACTCCGCGGTTCCCGGGGAGGAAATACGGTCTTTTCCCAGGCACCGGTATCCTGGAAAATTCCGCCCACAAATCCCCGCTCGCCTGAATTTTCCGTCAGCCCCATCATGTCATTGGTTGCCTTGATAAATCCGGGCCACACTTTGATGGTTGCATCCAGTGCCAGGCGATTCAGCAGGATCATTCTGTGGCTGCAATGCCGCATATGATGGGATTCAAGTTCAGCCCAGGCACACCCTTCTGCCAGGTGTTCTACGTAGGAGTTTTCCTTGTCCACCTGGGCGGTTTTCTTGAACATATCCAGAAACGGACTCTCGCCCCGCGCAATCTGTTCGGCCAGCGGAGACTCCTTATTTGCAGTTTTGGGCATACTCAATGGCTGGGTCAGGCTCTTCCCATCCGGCCCCACGGTAACGCGTATCACCAGTCCCGGCAGTTCAACAGCACTTGGACCCGCCCCGATACCCAGGGTGGCAGGATTATCCGGAATGATTTTAGTAAGGTCATCCATGGTGATCAGATCCTTGTAAATCCCGAGGGTCAGCGCACCGACATCAGGATAATCCGTGTTCTTGTTCGGTATTACTCTGACATGAACCCACTCATCTTTTTTTGGCTTGGCTGCTGCGACGATGTCACTAATCAGGGCGAGTGTTGCGGCAGGGGTGTCCTGCATCTCTATAGCCGTGTGAATGCCGGGCGCCCACTGATAGGCGGCCCGCTTCTCCGCATTCCCCATTGAGGCAATAGTGCTTTCAGGATGAACATGAGTATCGATGAATCCCGGCACGACGGTCTTTCCCTGTACGTCCATCACGCGGGTTTTTGGACCGCCCAGACCGAGCATCTCCTGATTGCTGCCCAGGGCAAAAATCATTCCGTCCCGTATTGCCATTGCCTCGGCAATCGTGCCCGGATTACTGGAGAGTATGCTCTTGTTATCCATGGTCACAATATTGCCGTTAATGACCACGGTATCGACATAATCCACCAACCTGAGTGGTGCAGTGACCGTTTGTTCCTGTGATTGAGATGTGGATGATACGACACACAAAGCGAGTATCAACGTTTTATAAACGCCTGATAGAGATGCTCTCATATTGCCCCCCCCCGGAAGATGAGATACGACTGGAAATGCTGACTTGTTTGTAAGGTCAGATTATACGCGGGATATCCGGGGACAGTTAACCTATTTTAAACATTGCGGGGAGAGTTTACTTATCTGCCTGATGTAATTGGAATTAAGTAAACTGTCCCTCTAACCTTTCAATCCAGAAAGAACATGGGTTCAGAAAAAATAATAATTGGAGATAAACGCCATAACATCTTTTATTCTATGCTGCGAATACGTATACGTTAAATACAAGCAATTGCCTTCATCAGAAATTTTGCGGAAATATAGGCGCCATACTTATGAAGTTTGTCAGACTTATTCTCATCACACAGGTCTACTACAGTTTTTGCGCAAATGCATACTGGTTTAAATGTCGAAACCTCCGCTGCACGTTGTACTGCGAATAATTCCATGTCCAGTGCATTAACCTTTCTATGAACATGCTTAATTTGATCCATTAGTTTTGAATCAGCGACTACTGCTGAGCCACTAGTAAAAATTCCAATCTCTGGTTGCACGGTTACTTCAGGGCGGCAACCATTAAATCCAGATTCTAGCTCTGACAGGAGATTGCCCTTACTAATAAGCGATCTCAGTTTGACAAGAGTAACATGGTCAGTCGCCACCTGATACGGCTCATTCTGAAACCCATCTGAAGCCCACTTACCAGACTGATACTCATACACCATACTAGAAACAAAAAGCTGACCAAGTCCAGCACGTCCCGCGAATCCACCACAGATTCCGCTCATTCCAACGATTGACGGTTTAAATCGGTCAATGCATAGACTGGCTGTTACGGCGGCATTCACTAATCCCATCTGCGGGAGTAGAATTACAGACCCACTCTTATTACCAATAACTAAATCTAGGCAGTCGATACCACTTCTAATATTGTTCACTCCATTTTCTAATACCACATAAGGATTACGCTCAACTTGCATAGCGCAGAATATTAAGAAATCGAACTGGAGATTACTCTTAAGTTGAATCAACACATGATCAAGTGTAGAGCGCCACCCTGGACCATTCGAATAATCTGCTAAAATACAACCGTGAGATTCATATAGATCTCGTAACCCTGGAAAATCATCAGGGTAAGAACTTATTGCCAGCATCAGCGCATTATGTTTTCCAGCCTTAACTATCGTCTCTAAAATTGCTCTACCATTAGGCAACGCAACTCCGTCGTTAGAGTTTGGTAAATTGAAGTCAATGATGAAGAGACCAATATCTGCACTCAGATTTGCCGCAAAGTCCGTCATATTTTTTGCACATATAATATCTTTTTCTAAAACATGACCTTTGTGTAATTGCGTCTTTATTGCTCTCGTTTTTTTCGCATCGTCTTCAATAAGCATAATCTTCATCCTTGAGCCCTCAATATTGACATTATTCGTTGTAGAGTCGATTTTGATTTATATTGATACAAAACTGCCCCGATGACTTGCTGGTTATATTTAGTTTCAATTTTTTTTATTGAATCTTTAAGTTTTACTTTCTCTGCACCAATATAGAAATCATGATACTGGGTAACAATTAGAATTTTTGCAGATTTATTAGCACGTTTAAGTGCTCTCAGAACTTCAATCCCCCCCTGAGCCTGATCGTGTCCCTTTTTTTTATCGGCAGCATTATCTCCAAACGTTGATAACGCCATATCTAGAATAATGAGATCGTAATCCCCATCGCTAACCATGGACACAGCATAACTAACACTATCTACTATATCCGGAAAGAAACTGAATACATCAAACACACACTGCTTCATTTCCTCGCGCTTATGAACCTCATCTTCGACAAGCAAGACTTTCATGGGACATTACCTTTTGTTATTAGTACAGGTTCTTTCTCCGTTCGAAGTGAGAAACAAAGTTTCAGAATCCTTGAGCTGTCAATTGCATCGCAACTTAAGGTGTGACGTCCCTCGCTTGCACGAGTGATGAACTTTAGTTTCTTGATTCCTGAGTAACCCTCCGTAACCATATCTATGCCGCCTTCAACAGAATCTATCGCAGCAAATATTCTTGCTTTCGAAGCTCCATAATTATCTCGAGATGCTGACGATGTAACTTCAATTTTTATAATATCAAAGGAAGAATCCAGGCCTGCACTACTCGCGCTTACATGGATTATAATGGGCGTGTTGTCCTCTCCATGCTTAATTGCATTTTGAAGCAATACAGCTAGACAATCATACAATCGATGAACGCTGATCCCAGTATATTTTACATCCAGTGCATCTCCCGAATACTTCACCCCGTTTATTCTGTTCAAATCAATTAATATTATCTGACATAACTCATTAACAGTTGCTGATATAAATCCGGTCTGTGGCACTTGAAACCAATCAGCGATCTTCTTAAAAACATCATTTACTGCATCATGTAAATCCGCTTTAATCTGCCCTTCATTAATTCCATGGCTTGGGAAATATTTGTCAATTGAAGCGTTAGCTTCTCGAAGTAGAGTTGTCTTAATAAATCGAGCAGCATTGTCAAGTTGAGGAGCAATCTGCTTCCAACAAAATGCCATAATCAACTCATTCAACAGTTCACCTCCAGTTGCAGACTTTAGGGTGGTTGTCAAATTTCGAATATTCTCGATTGTCGTAGGATCACGCATATCCAAATCTGCTTTGAAAAGTGAAGTATTAGACTTGAATTGCAGATACTCACGCCTAAGTTTGTGAATAATGGATTTATAGGCATCCATCCAAGAATCTACAATATGTCTATTGGTGATATTAGATAATAGTATTCCGTATTCCGGCTTCCGTAAGACAGCATCGACGGTATCAGTCGTTACTCCGTCAAGGGTGTTATGGCGAATTCGACGTCCCAAGTATGACTCAATTCCAAACTCAGTATTCAAACAAAACTGCTCAAATGCATCCTTTGCAATTTGTGAGACTAGGTATTCGTATTGCTCGTCTAGCTTGCTTGCTAATTGGCTCTTATGATGTATGTTATTGTCTATTGAAGATATCACAGCTGGTAACAACGATCGAAACTGCTCAGTAGAAGCAGTAGGATTACTATCAAGCCACTTCATCATTGAAACACTATCAACATATATTCGACTACTATCGAAGTAATGTTGTAAGTTGGAAACCTTCGAGCGAGTTGTGATTGCGTCAGCTTCGATAATGTACTCAATTCGATTTGTTTTGAGTCCTACCGCCCGCAGGATATCAGATCTGATGGCGGCTGCCTGAGTAGCATTTTCAACGAGCGTATACATCTTTTCCAGCGTAACTTCATCTAGCGAGGCTATCAAATAACTGGCGACATGTGGGGAATCGACTAATAGATACTCGATAAAATCAATTATCGATCCATGGTGCATTTCTTTAACGTGCGAAACAAAAACAGTTCTAAACTCAAAATCAATATCTGGATCTATAGATTTCTTTTTGTAAAGAGCTAGCGCCAGTAAAGCAATTAACCCTTTTGACTCAGTATCAGCAGTAACATACATTGCAGTCATTTCTTTCTCGGTAAGAAGCACCTCTAGGTATATTGTATGTTCGAATATAAATTTTATTTCATCCTTTGAGATGAGCAGCAAATTAATTTTATTACTAATAAACCTAAGGAACAAAAATGTTCTGTAGAACGCATCAATTGAAACGGAGAAGTGTTCATCTATATTTTCATGCGTGTTAGCAACAAGTATCGATTTGTTATCAAATGGCAATGAATATCTAGGGCTCATGCTATCAATTACTTCGGTTAGTAGTCTCGCGCCAATCACTTTGTCAAATTTACTTCTATATGCAGCAAACTTTGGGTTCTCGAGGAATCCTGAGGATATACGATACAAATCTAGTGAACGACTCCGGTTTTCGTCTTGTGCGCGATAGAAGTCAGTAACTATCGCTTCAGTATCCAACTCAGAGGCGCATTTTATTACATCGACAATTGCATTAAATACCTCTGGATTAAGATGCTTTTCAAATTCCTTGCAAATCGCACTTAAGTCGTTTCGCATGTTAAGAATAACTATGATCGAGTAAACAGTGTCTATTAAGCATGACTCAGTTGACCTTAGCAGATAACCTGACACGTCCACTTCGTCAAGTGGTGTGGGAATATAATTACTCAATGTAATGGATTTTCTAAAATCCATTTTAACTTTTCCAAAAAGCCCACTTGCACGCCGTCGCATCAATTCAAAAATTGGTATTTTAGAACTTATATTTTCAATGGCGCTAAAGTGAAATCCGACGCACTCTCGATGTTGAATTTCTTCCTCAATCTGCGAAATCACACCCAACATTGCAGGAGTCAACTCTCTTGCGCTTCTTATGTAAGCTAGTTTGAATGACAAATAATTTGACGCGCCGTACTCCTTACTCAAATCCAGAAGATAATCGAGGATGACGTTAGTATCCAAGAGATCCAGCCGCGCAATTTTTTTTATTCGACTTAATATCTTTAGTGCATCTTCAGTCGTTGAATTTACATATCCTATCGTGTAACACACTTCGCTCCTCCAGCCTACAGGTGGAAAAGCAGTCAACTTAAATAGATCTTCACTAGTCCACTTGGTCTTATTTGAATCATTCAAAAGACCAGATGGTCCTTTTAGAATTGCGCCAACAATTAGGCTATCAGATTGCGAATTTCCTTGGCGAATCACTTCGGCATCATTGGGAGAAATGAAAGATTTCGCGCTAAAACCACGTAGTTGGTTGCGCTTTTCAATCTTACTAACTCTAGCGAGTTTCAAATAGAGCGCGGCAGTTCGCCATGCTTTTTCTTTCTTATATCCCTGCCCCATTGCACGATCTCCCTATTATCTCACGTTGAGTAACAATGTTACCCGCGTCAAGATGTCATTAGTGGATTCCCGCATTCGCGGAAAAGACGACTTATGTTCAATTAGAATACCTGGTCACTTCCTGCACTACACTCGCCGGACTCTTCTTCCTCGTCAGCAGAAAGTTAATCTCCCACTGAGAATGCGGACTGATAACTCCAAAGTATTCAATCTCCCCATTTAATTGCTTCGCCGCTGGCAAGCCATTCTTGAACAAAATGCGGTTCGTATGCAATGCCGAGATGCGTTCACCCGGCAGGAGGATGCCGACCAGGTTCAACGGGTCGGTTGCGGAGATGACGATTGCGGGTAACTCCTGTTTCCCGTCGCGATATTTTCTGAGCAGGGCGACGGCATCGGGCAAGGCAAACTGTTCGCCGCTGAATCCTTCCACAAATCTTCCGCCTCGTATCTCTCCGCGTGCCTCCATGCGGCGCCAGGCGTACAGCAGTTCGCGCCAGGGTGGCAGGCCGGATTCGCGCTCCAGCATCTTGTGGAATACGACGCCGTAGCGTTTTAATAATGTCCAGGCGATGTGGTTCAGGGTGTCCGGGTCGGTCTGGATCCAGCCATGAGAAACGGGGTCAGACCCAGACAACGGGTCTGACCCCTTTTCTCTGGCAATGATGGACCAGCGGCCGGCGTCGTCGATGCTGCGTGGTGCGGCGATGGCGCGGCGGCGGTGGCGGCTGTAGCCCGGCTTTTTGTTGGCGGGCGCGATCAGGGCGCGCAGGCCGGCGTAGCTGTCGGAGGTGACGAGGCCACAGGCGGCGAGTTCGGCGAGTGCCTCTTCGGCATGTGTGCGCAGCAGGCCGGATTGTTTGACGATGTCGATGAAGAACAGGGCACCGTATTGTTTCAGCGCGGTTAATACGGTTGTGGCGTTCGCGGACAGTTTTACCTCGTGCGCGGTCTGGCCGGTGTGCGGTCGCCAGTAGTCGACGTTATGCCGATCCAGCAGCAGGATCGGTGTGTTGCGCAACAGGCCGGCCTTGCTGCTGCGGGTGCTGTCTTCTTTCGGTTTGCTGCGTGCGCTGGCAAACCGGGTCCAGACGATGCGGCCGGTGACGCAGAGTGTGTCGAGCGCGTTGGTCTGGTAGCCCTTGATGCGACCGGGCAACACGTCGGTCTCCCACGCGGCGGCGGGGATGGCGTAGCCTTCGAGTTTGTCGAGTGCGGCCAGCAGGGAGTCTTCGCCTTCCGGTCGCTCGGTCATGCCGTGCCAGGCGAACAGGAAGCGCATGTAGTCGGCGGCGGTGACGGCGGCGATCTCGTTGCGCAGTGATTTGATCGTGTAGCGGTGGATGCGGGCGAGCAGGCCGCGTTCGCACCATTCGGTGTCGGTGCTGCCGGTAAAGTTACCGCGCATTGCGTAGCCTTCGTTTTCCAGTGCCATCAGGGCGGTGCGGATTTGCACCGGGGTGCATTCGAACAGGTGTTGCAGGTCGGATTCCTTGACGATGCCGCTGCCTTCGAGGCGGGCGCGGAGGAGATCGATGAGGGCTTCTTCCTTTGTCCAGTCCTTTGATGTTGCGGGGCCGGAGGCGTTGATGTGGGGGTCGAGTATGGCGGTTTCGAAGACGGCTTTTACCAGGGGCAGGCGTTCGGCGCAGACCCAGAGGGTTTTGTGTTTTGTTTGCAGTGTCGTTGCCCGACGCTCTGTTATTAATGTGTTTATTAAATTACTGGATACTGGCGTTCGCCAGTATGACGGCTCACATACTTCGTCATGCTGGCGTAGGCCAGCATCAAGTAGATTAGTGGACCGCCCGGAGGGCGGACATTGTTCTACTGGATTCCCGCTTTCGCGGGAATGACGACCAACCACAAAGCCGAGCACCATTAAGGCATCGTGTAGTTTGTCGACGGTGTCCATGTCGGGCCAGGCTTCTTCGGCGACCTTCTTGATCGCTTCGGGATCGAGGCCGGCGAGGTCGGCGGCGTCGGAGGGGTCCATGAAGCGGCGCGCGTTGACGGCCTGGGTGCGGCGTTCTTCGGCGGGGGCGTCGTCGAGGAAAGCGTACGGGCGGGCGAACAGGATCTCCTGAGCCAGTGGCGAGGGGCCGTTCAGGTCGCGGCAGTGGATGGTGATCTCGTTTTGTTCGAGTCGGGTCAGCAGACGGACAAGTCCGTCGATGTCCATCACCTCATGCAGGCAGTCTTCTATGGTCTGTTGTACCAGCGGGTGCTCGGGGACTTCGCGGTCGCCGGTGATGTTTTCCTGGCAGGCGAGCTGGTCGGGGAACACGACGGCGATCAGGTCTTCGGCGTCCATGCGCTGGAACTGCGGCGGGATACGTTTGCCGCCCATGTTGCGTTTCAGTGCGAGCGAGATGGTGGCGACCCAGCGCCAGCGCGTCATGAACACCGGCGCGGCCAGCAGTGCCTGGATGAGGATGTCGCGCACGCTGTTTGCCCGCAGGTATTCGGTCACCTCTACCAACGGGAAGCTGTGCGTCGCGCCGAGTGAGATGACGATGCTGTCTTCGAGCGCGGCGGCCTGAAGTTCAAAATTAAACTGGCGACAGAAACGCTTGCGTAGGGCGAGGCCCCAGGCGCGGTTGATGCGTGAGCCGTAGGGGGAGTGGATGACCAGATGTTGATCACCGGCCTCGTCGAAGAAGCGTTCGAAATAGATGTTGTCCTGGGTCGGGATGTGGCCCAGGGCGGCTTTGGTGGCGGCGAGGTAATCGACTAGTTGTTGGGCTACGTGGGATTCTATTGAACCGGTCGCGCTACGCGCGGGATTTGATTCGACTGGATACTGGTCGCTTCGGACGTCCTGTCCTCTCGCGACATTTCCCACGTCCTGTGGATCGCGTTCGCCAGTATGTCGGGAGGCGTAGATATTTCCCGAAGACCCGTCGTCATGCTGGCGAACGCCAGCATCCAGTCGATTGATTAACTGCCCGGAGGGCAGACCTTGTTCCGGGGTTTGTGCAGGAACAGCTGTCGCGCTACGCGCGGTGTTGTTTTGACTGGATACTGGCGTGCGCCAGTATGACGAGTCGATTACGTTGAGTTGATCGACGGGCTGACTGGACGACTCTTTGCCGTTGAGTTGATTGATAAGCCAGCTTGTGGTCGCCTCGATACCGTCTTTCAACTTTGCATCAATATTCTCGCGCAGGCGCGACACCGCAGCGCTGAGTTCGTCGGAGCGGCCGGGGGCTTCGCCGAACCAGAAGGGCATGGTGGGTGGCTGGCCGTGGGCGTCTTCGACGCGGACTTTGCCGGTTTCGACCTTTAATATGCGATACGCGGTGTTGCCGAGCTGGAAGATGTCGCCGGGCATGCTTTCGAAGGCAAAGTCTTCATTTAATGTGCCGATGAACAGGCCCTGCGGTTCGAGGATGACGTTGTAGTCGAACTGGTCGGGGATGGCGCCGGCGTTGGTGACGGCGGTCAGGCGTGCGCCGTCGCGGGGTTTCAGGCGTTTGTTGACGGTGTCGTGGAAGATATACCGGCTGCGGCGTCCGCGGCGGGTGGTGTAGCCTTCGGCGAGCATGGCCAGACATTCGTTGTAGTGTTCGCGGGTGAGCGCGCGGTAGGGCCAGGCCTTGGTGATCTGCGTATACAACGCGTCCTCGTCCCATTCGCGGGAAGCGACCTCGCCGATGATCTGCTGGCAGAGTACGTCGATGTGGCCGAGCGGGATGTGGATGCGGTCGAGTTCGCCGCGCTGGATCGCATCCAGCAGCGCGACACATTCAAGCAGGTCATCGCGCGTCAGCGGGAACAAGCGGCCCTTCGGCACGCCGTTGACCTGATGGCCGGAGCGGCCGACGCGTTGCAGGAACGCGGCGATCGATCGCGGTGTGCCGATCTGGCAGACGCAACTGACGTCGCCGATGTCGATACCGAGTTCGAGTGACGCGGTGGCGACCAGTACCTTCAGCTTGCCCTGTTTCAGTCGTTGTTCTGCATCGAGCCGGTGTTCCTTGGCCAGACTGCCGTGGTGCGCGGTCACGTTTTCCTCGCCGAGTCTGTCTGCGAGATGGCGTGCCGCACGTTCGGCGAGGCGGCGGGTGTTCACGAAGATCAGGGTGGTCGTGTTTTCTTCGGCTATTGCAGCAAGGCGGTTATAGATGTCGGCCCAGCCCTCCTCTGCCATCAACGGCCCGAGCGGCTGGTCGGGGACGACGATGGCGAGATCGCGTTTGCGGGTGTAGCCTGTGTCGACGATTTCGCAGGGTTCATCGCGGTTGCCGACCAGGAACCGGGCGATGTCTTCGATCGGTTTTTGTGTGGCTGACAGGCCGATGCGTACTGGTGGTTGTTCGGTCAGGGCGTCGAGTCGTTCCAGCGACAGCGCAAGGTGTGCCCCGCGTTTGTTGCCGGCCAGTGCGTGGATTTCATCGACGATGACGGTGCGCACGGTCTTTAACATCTCGCGGCCGGAGTCGCTGGTTAACAGGATGTAGAGTGATTCCGGGGTGGTGACGAGGATGTGCGGCGGTTTTTTCCGCATGTTGTTGCGCTCGGTCTGGGTGGTGTCGCCGGTTCTTACCGCTGACCGAATCTCGATTGTCTGCCCTGCGGGCAGAATTTGTTCGACTGGATACTGGCGTTCGCCAGTATGACGTAGTGAGTAATCAGAAAGCGGGTCTGACCCCTTTTCAAGTTGTTCGACTGGATACTGGTCGCTTCGGACGTCCTGTCCTCTCGCGACATTTCCCACGTCCTGTGGATCGCGTGCGCCAGTATGACGGGTAGTTGGAGCCTTGCTATTACTCTCTACGTCATGCTGGCGAACGCCAGCATCCAGTCGATTTAACCCTTCCTTATCCACTCCAGCCAGTATCCGCGTAATACCACTCAGCGGTTCTTCAAGATTCTTGTGAATGTCGTTCGATAACGCCTTCAGTGGTGAGATATACAAAACGTAGGTTTCATCGAGAAGACCGCTGGACATACCCTTTTCCAACCCCGCCCGCACCAGGTCATCAATCGCACACAAAAACGCCGCCAGCGTTTTACCACTGCCGGTCGGGGCGGCGATCAATGTGTGCTTGCCCTGCTTGATGACCGGCCAGGCCTGCGCCTGCACGGGCGTGGCAAGGCCGTAGGTACGTTCAAACCAGGTAGCGACGGTGGGATGGAACAGCTCGGTTTTCATAGTCTGTCCGGATGCAAAGTTATAGCCAAATATACCCCATCCGGGGGATGCCAACCATCTACAAAATACGTAAATATTACACTTCGTTCCTGTCAACGAACGTAGACATATTTACAGGCTCAATATAACCTTGAATTACAAAATTGAACTAAAGCCCCGTGCTATAAAAGACCTGCGGTCCTTACCCAGGTCAGATATGCGGCGTATTGTCATCAAAATTGAATCTCTACAGTATGGGCTCAATGGCGACATAAAGAAGCTAACGAACTTCACGCCGGAGTACAGATTGCGTGTTGGAAACTACCGGGTTTTGTTTGAAGTGACTGAATCAACAGTGATAATCTACCGAATAATCGCACGAAAAGATGCCTATAAGTTAATCAACTGAATATGCTTAAACTACACCCTGAAATATTGATCAAAGATGGCAAAAAGCAATTTGCGATTTTGCCCTATGAAGAGTTTATCGCCCTGAAGGAGCGTCTTGCCGAGGTGGAAGATTTACTCAAATTACGCAAGGCCAAAAAGTCTGAAGGGAAGAAAAAAACCACCCCTCTCCCTAAAGTAAAACGTACGCTCGGCCTGAGATAGAATTCAAACTGGAGTATGCCATGACTAGACTGTTAATCCGCGAAATCCCTGATGCACTGCTTGCCAGGCTACAACAGCAGGCAGCTGCGAATAACCGTACCATTAACAAGGAAGTGATCGCTTTACTGGAGCAGGCTCTCAGTATGGACAGGGCGATGCGTGTGTTACCGCCGCCTTATCAGGGGATGCAGCGATTGACTGATTCGTTTATCAACAAGGCGAAGCGTCAAACTGTGCGTGGACATAACTGAAGTTAGGGTCTGTCCACAGCGGTTTTACGGCGGGCTAAGGAACCCCCATCCTACCTTCCCCCAAGGGGTAAGGGGATACCGGGCTCCGCATGCGCGGACCCGGTATGACGAGTTATAGAGTCTGCATGAATTCCTGCATCTGCTTGCGCTGGGCAGCATCGGGCAGGCGGCCGTAGCCGGCTTGGGCGTTGTCCAACATGTGACGTGATTTGCTGGTCGCGGGGATGGCGCAGGTGATGGACTCGTGGCCGATGATCCACTTCAGTGCGAATTGTCCCCAGCTTTCGCAATCAAAATCCTTGGCCCACTCCGGGAGTGGATGCTTACCGACCTTGCTGAAGTAGGCACCGTCGGCATAGGGGCGGTTGACGATGATCGCGGCGCCCTTGTCGGCGGCGAGCGGGATCAACAGTTCTTCGGCTCGCGGTTCGATCAGTGAATAGTTCAGCTGCACAAAATCGACACCACTGGCCTTGCGCAGGAATTCTTCAAGCCGTTCAAACTGGCGGTAGGTGTAGATGGTCACGCCGATGTAGCGCACTTTGCCTGCCTGTTTGCGTTCGATCAGATTCTGCCACTGGATGTCGAGGTCGTTCAGGTTGTGGACCTGGTTCAGGTCGAGTGGGGCCTTGCCGAGTACTTGTTCTGATGTGTTCATCTGATCGATCCCGGCCTGTCTGGAAGCGGCGGGGACGGTCCACAGGCTGATCTTGGTGGCGAGGAACAGTTGTTGTTGCACGGGCATGTCGGTGAACAGGCGACCGAGCACCTGTTCAGCATCGCTGTAGGTCGGGGCGGTGTCGATCAAGGTACCGCCGGCATCGATGAATGTTTGCAGGACATTTTTTAATTCGATAAAGCCTTCGGCGGATGGGCGCTCGAATGCGTCGGAGGTGCCGAGGCCGATGACGGGGATGGTCTCGCCGCTGGCCGGGATGGTGCGGGTCAGCATCGGTTGTTGGGCGTTGAGGTTCATCGGTAGTCCTGAGGCCAGCGCGGCGCTTGATGCAAGGTGGAGGAACTGGCGGCGGTTGAGTGCGTTTTTGCACATCGTCTTACTCCGGTTATTGCAGAGATTGTCACCCTTCGGGTGGTTTTGTTCTACTGGATACTGGCGTTCGCCAGTATGACGGTAGGCTGCGGAGACAGACCCCAATAACCGCGTCTGCCCCCGGTTGTCCTATGCCGTCTTCTTTTCCTTCGCCAGTATGACGGTAGGCTGTGGAGACAGACCCCAATAACCGCGTCTGTCTCCGGTTGTCCTATGCCGTCTTCTTCTCCTTGCGATCATAGAAAAAGATCGCGAGGGCGAGCACAACGACAATGGCCTGTAATACCAGCGCTTGCAGATTTGGATAGATTCCAAGCAATTCGATCGTCGGGAACGGGACCGGGCTGGAGGCGAGGCTGCCGGCCTCCTGCAACGCGGCGATACCCTTGCCGGTGAAGATGAAGGCGAGCGCTATCATGATGATCGCGCTGGCGGTGAAGAACTGCTTCAACGGCAGGCGCATACCAAACTTGTAGATCAACCAGGTCATCAGCGCGAGCAGGGCCACCGCGAGCACGGCGCCATAGAATACCGCGCGGTGTGACTCTGCATTTACCTGCGCCCACAGGGCCTGGTAGAACAGGATGATCTCGAAGATCTCGCGGTAGACGGCGAGGAACGAAACGACGGCCAGCGTCCACAAGGTGCGGGTATCGAGTGCGGTCTGGACCTGCGACTTCAGGTATTCGCTCCAGCGTTTCGCACTGGCATTGCGGTGCATCCAGAATCCGACATAGAGCAGGATGACGGCGGCCAGCAAGGCGGTGACGCCCTCGGTGACCTCGCGGGTCGCTCCGCTGATTGTAAATACATAGGACGACACGGCCCAGGTGGCCACACCGGCAGCCAGCGCGAGGGCCCAACCGGCGTGCACATAACGCAGCGCATCGCTGCGACCGGACTTGACGAGGAAGGTAATGATCGCGGCGAGCACGAGGATGATCTCCAGACCTTCACGCAGCAGGATGATCAACGATCCGGAAAACGCTACTGATGGTGACAGGGCATCGCCTTGTAGCGCCACAGAGGACTGGTCCAGCAGCGCGAGCACCTCGGTATACCGCGCCTCAACCTGATCTGTTCCGGCCTGCTGTGCTATGGCATGGCGGAAAGCCATCATCGCACCCTCGGTCTGTCTCATCAGCGCGGCGTCTACATTACTCAAGGGTGCCTCAATCAATTCGAAGCCTTCCAGATAACCGGTCACGGCGGCATCGGCAGCGGCCTTTGCATTGCCATCCTTGTATAACTGCAAACTCTGCGCGAGAAAGTCGCGGGTAACATCCAGCGGGTCGGCCTTGCCGGAGAACAATGCAGACGGGTTTTGTCTGACCCAGGCGGCGATGGCGACGCCTTGTGTATTTGTCGCGGCAAGTTCGGCCGGTGACAGTGTGACCGCGTCGGTCAACGTCAGCGGCTGTTGTTTCTGAGCGGCCTCACCGGCCTGTAAGGTCGCGGCATCGGCGTACATGCCACCGACATAAAACGACAGCGCCCAACGGTCCATGTCGGACAGGTCCGGTCGTGCCGGCATCGGTGTACCGGCGACGCCGAGTGTGATTGTATTATAAAGTCCAAACAGGCTGCGCTGATGCGCACGTTCTGCATCGTGAAAATCGGTCGGGGCAGGTTCCATACCGACAGCGGCCATACCGTCACCCATGCCGGTCTCGCCGTGGCACGAGGCGCAGTTTTCGGTATACAGCTGCTGGGCACGGGCGATGTCCGGCATGCCTTTCGGTGTCAGTACGATATCGTAGTTGGTCATCAACAACTCACGGATCGACTGGGTCAGTCCGGCGATAACGGCAGGGGCGGCCTTGTTGGTCACCTCGGTAGCGAGTTGTTGTGCCAGTGTGTTTAACTGTGGTGTGGCGGCAGTGGCCTGCAGCTGGTTCAGTTCACCCTGGATGCGGCCACCAAACTCGACCATCTCCGCATATTCAAATTCATTGACGATCACACCGTTTTCAATCGCACCGGCATAATCAACACCCATATAATCGACCAGTTGCAGCAGTGTCTGTACGTCCGCACGCGCGGAGCTGAACAACAACACACCTAACACCAGACCAAGCACTCTTTTCATATATCCTCAGTTCATCAGAACTAGCTAAAACACGCGGTTAACAACAGAATCTTCACCAAAAGCGATTCAATCTCAAATGAGAATGATTATTAATAGTATAGGATCTGGCCCGCCAAATCCAGAAATTCGTATATATAAGGTCAAGAGTCATTAGTTATGAGCTGGCCCGGCCTCGGGACGGTGGAATGCGGTGAGCGCCAGCATGGATGCAGGTGGTCTGACACGCCCGCAACCGGTATCTCAGTGCGCATTTTCCTGCACAATTAATTCACAGGTCTACCCGTAGCATTTAGGAGACAATTTTCCTACACTAGGCGGTACAGAGTGGCCTGACGGGCCTGGAGGGTGGCAGATGTCAATTCGTAGACTGGGAATAAGCATGCTTGTACTTGCGGGTCTGATACTGCCATTGACCGGATCAGCGCAGTCGCAGTATCGCTATCAGGATTCCACCTCGATGGATATTCTCGCCTCCGATAACACCCCGGCACGCGAATGTTATCAGGCCGCGAGTATTGCCGCCCGCATCCATTACACCTCGCGCAAGGATGTAGAGACCTGCACCTATGCACTGCAACGCACGGCACTGACCCCGCGTGACCGTGCGGCTACATTGGCAAACCGTGGCATCATTTATATGTCACTGGAGGACTACCAGAAGGCGATCCAGGATTACAGTGCAGCGCTGACTCTGAAACCGGAGTTTGGCGAGCTGAATGTAAATATCGGTAATGTGTATTTTCTGGGCAAATCTTTTGACAAGGCGCTGATCGAATATTCAACAGCGATCGAAAAGAACACCAGCAAACCGCAGATTGCGTATTTCAATCGGGGCATGACCTACGAGGGCATGGGCAAGTTTACCGATGCCGAGGCCGATTATCGGATGGCACTGCAACTGTTTCCGGAATGGGCTGCCGCACAATCGAAGCTGGATGAACTGTTACAGAAGGCAAAGAATCCGGCCTACAAACCAGCCAATCCCTGACACACACCTGACCTCACTGCGCCTGCAGTGTGGTCTTCATGCTCTCCAGCTCATTCCAGCGTTGCATAAACTGTTCGAGTTCCGCTTCTTTCTGCGCCAGCGTTTCGAGTGCGACACGCACGCTATCGTAGGGCTGGTTATAAAAATCCGCCGCGTGGGTCTGGTCGCGTAGCTGTGCAATCGCGCGCTCCAGCGTATCAATACGATCCGGCAGACCATCAAGTTCGAGTTGCAGTTTGTAGCTGAGCTTCACCTGTTTTTTGTTACGCGGGACCATCGTATCTACGACGGGGCTATTGTCGTCATCATTCGGTTTCTGCGATTTGCGTTCGCCCTGGGCGTGTTCGGCCTGGGCGTGTTCGGCCTGATCTTCCTGCAAGGCCTTGCCCTGCTTTAACCAGTCTGAATAGCCACCGGCGTAGCGCTGGATGTGGCCGCCCTGCTCGAACACCAGTGTGCTGGTGACAACATTATCGAGGAACTCACGGTCGTGACTGACGACCAGCAAGGTGCCGGTGTATTCACACAGTCGGTCTTCCAGCACCTCCAGCGTCTCCACATCGAGATCATTGGTCGGCTCGTCAAGTACCAGCAGATTGGACGGCTGGGTAAACAACTTCGCGAGGATGATGCGGTTGCACTCACCACCAGACAATACCTTAATCTTTGTCATTGCCCGTTTCGGGCTGAACAGAAAACCTTTCAGATAACCGATGACGTGTCGCTCCTTGCCATCGATACGGATATATTCGGCGCCATCGCCGATGATCTCGGCCACAGTGCGCTCCGGATCCAGCTGTTTGCGCAGCTGATCAAAATAGGCGATTTGCAGATTGGTGCCCTGCTTAACTGTGCCGGACAACGGCGTGATCTCACCGAGCAGGATGCGCAGCAGCGTACTCTTGCCCACACCGTTATTCCCGACCAGTCCGATACGTTCGCCGCGCAGTACCTTGACGGAAAACTTGTTTATTAATGTCACATCACCGTAACCGTGGGTGACATTGCGCAGCTCGATGATCTTGCGCCCGGACAAATCACCTTCCTCGATCTGGATATGCGCCTTGTCATGGCGCTTGACCCTCTGTCCGTGCAGTTCGCGCATCTTTTCCAGTGCCCGCACCCGGCCTTCGTTGCGGGTACGCCGCGCCTTCACGCCCTGGCGTATCCAGGTCTCTTCCTGCTCCAGCCGCTTGTCGAACAGCGCATTCTGGCGCTCCTCTTCCTCCAGCAGCTTCTCCTTGTCCGACAGGTATTTGCGATAGGACCCTGGCCAGCTGCGCATCTGGCCGCGATCCAGTTCGAGGATGCGGGTGGCCAGTCTTTGCATGAACGCACGATCGTGGGTGATAAACAGGATACTGCCCTGGAACCCGAATGCCTTGTCTTCCAGCCACTGGATCGCACCGAGGTCCAGATGGTTGGTCGGTTCATCCAGCAATAACACCTCGGGCTGGCTGATTAGCGCCCTGCCGAGTGCCACCCGCCGCTGCCAGCCCCCGGACAATTCACCGAGCTTCTTTGCGGCAGGCAACTGCAATTCGGTCAGGATCTGTTCGATCTGGTTATCGATCTTCCAGCCGCCGCCCTGTTCGATCAATTGCTGCAAGGTCTCCAGCTCGCGCAGTGCGGTCTTGTCCTGACCGGCCTGCAAACGTTGGTTGTACTGGTCTATCCAGCCTATCAGGCGGGACAGGCCGTTGCGCACATAGTCATGCACGGTCTGGTCGAGTTCCTGCGGCAGCGTCTGTTGTAACTGGCTGATACGCAGGTTCGACTTTGAGTGGATCTTGCCGGCGTCCTGTTGCACGGCCCCGCTGATAATGTTGAAAACAGTGGATTTACCGGCACCGTTACGACCGATAAGACAGACCCGCTCGCCCTCATCCAGCGTAAAACTGGCCCGGTCCAGGATCAGCTGCTCCCCGTACTCCAGAGAAATATTGTCAAAATGAAGCAGTGCCATTCGGTGAAATCCGGTTTATCATTATATAATCGCCGCGGATTCTACCACGTCAGTCCCGCTACCGGCGGCCCATCATCTCCGCTGATGCCACGCAGAATACCTGAGTAAATTAATCAGCAATATACTTGACTAAATTAGTAGGTTATGACAGGATCCCTGTCCCGTTCTGCCAGGTAAATATCAGGATTTCAACGTATGAAACTGACAACAAAAGGCCGTTATGCAGTGACCGCGATGCTCGATCTCGCCCTGCATTATGAGCGAGAACCCATCAACCTCGCAGACATCTCGGGACGGCAGGGAATCTCCCTGTCCTATCTGGAACAATTGTTCTCCCGCCTGCGCAAACAGGGTCTGGTCGAGAGCGCGCGTGGGCCGGGTGGTGGTTATATGCTGGCCAGACCCTCGACCCAGATCACAATTGCGGATGTGATCCAGGCGGTGGATGAATCTGTCGACGCCACCAAATGCGGTGGCCAGAAAAACTGTCATGGCGAAGACCGTTGTCTGACCCATGATTTGTGGGAAGACCTCAGCCGACAGATCAGCGGCTTTTTATCCGGCATCACATTGGCCGACCTCGTAAACCGGGGTTCGGTAAAGTCGATCTCCCGGAAGCAGGACACGATACGCATACAACTGGTGCAGTGAAGAATATTTTATGGAAAAGAATGCAATAACGCTGACAGAACGTGCTGCCAACCACGTCAAACGCTTCCTGGATCGCCGGGGTGAGACGACGATACTGCGCGTTGCGATCAAGCCGACCGGGTGTTCCGGATTCAAATACGTGGTGCAGACTGCCGACAAGACCACGGAGACCGACCAGCTCTTCCAGTCACAGGGCATCAATATTGTGGTTGATGCGAACAGTCTGGCCATGCTTAACGGCACCGAGGTTGATTATGTTCGTGACGGACTGAACGAGGGCTTCCGCTTCAATAATCCGAATGTGGATCAGACCTGTGGTTGCGGGGAGAGTTTTACCCCGAAGCAGACCAGCCACTAGGTAACAGGGACACCGCGTCATGTCAGAGCAGGCAAATGAACTGGAACAGCTGGTAGGCAAGGAATACCAGCACGGTTTCATCACCGATATTGAATCAGATACGCTGCCGCCCGGCCTGAACGAGGATGTCATCCGTTTGATCTCGGCGCGCAAGGACGAGCCGGAATGGCTGCTCGAATGGCGATTGAAGGCCTATCGGCACTGGTTGACGCTAGCCGAACCCGAGTGGGCCTTCATCAAACATGAGCCGATTGATTACCAGTCCATCTCCTATTATTCCGCACCGCGTACGAAGAAAGACGGGCCGAAAAGCCTGGACGAGATCGACCCGAAGTTACTGGACACCTACAAGAAGCTGGGCATCCCGCTGCATGAGCAGATGATGCTGGCCGGGGTGGCTGTCGATGCGGTATTTGACAGTGTGTCGGTCGCGACCACGTTCAAGAAAAAACTGTCCGAGGCCGGCGTCATCTTCTGCTCGTTCTCCGAGGCGGTGAAAGATCATCCGGAGCTGGTCAAACAATATCTCGGATCAGTGGTACCGACCGGTGACAATTATTTTGCCGCACTGAACTCCGCCGTCTTTACGGATGGTTCGTTTGTGTATATCCCCAAAGGCACACGCTGCCCGATGGAGCTGTCGACCTATTTCCGTATCAATGCCGCGAACACCGGCCAGTTTGAGCGCACGCTGATTGTTGCTGATGAAGGCAGTTATGTCAGTTATCTTGAAGGTTGTACCGCACCGATGCGTGATGAAAACCAGTTGCACGCCGCTGTGGTTGAACTGGTCGCGCTCGACAATGCGACGATCAAATATTCAACAGTGCAGAACTGGTATCCCGGTGATGAGAACGGCGTTGGCGGTATCTATAATTTTGTGACCAAACGCGGTGACTGCCGTGGGGTGAATTCACGCATCTCGTGGACGCAGGTTGAGACCGGATCGGCCATCACCTGGAAATACCCGAGCTGTGTGCTGCGCGGTGACAACTCGGTGGGCGAGTTTTATTCCGTCGCCGTAACCGGTAACTACCAGCAGGCCGACACCGGGACAAAGATGATCCACATCGGCAAGAACACACGCAGCACGATAATCTCGAAGGGTATCTCGACCGGGCATGGACAGAACTCTTATCGCGGCCTGGTCAAGATAGGCAAGTCTGCTGACAACGCCCGTAACTATACGCAGTGTGATTCGCTGCTGATGGGCGACAAGTGTGGTGCACACACGTTTCCGTATGTGGAAACACGCAATGCGACCGCTGTTGTTGAACACGAGGCAACCACCTCGAAGATCAGCGACGACCAGTTGTTCTACTGCCGCCAGCGCGGCATCTCCCGCGAGGATTCGGTCAATATGATCGTGAACGGCTTCTGCAAGCAGGTCTTCCGCGAGTTGCCGATGGAGTTTGCGGTAGAGGCGCAGAAGCTGATGAATATCACGCTGGAAGGAGCGGTGGGGTGAGGTGCAAGTCAGAGGATCTTTTTTTGTTTGACTGGATGCTGGCGTGCGCCAGCATGACAACGTGAGTGCACGATAAACCTTTAAGTTTCGTCATACTGGCGCACGCCAGTATCCAGTAGACAACACTGTATTTAAGCTTGAGAGATAAAAAATAGCAGTCAACAATTGAGTTTGAGGGATACATCTACGACTCACGTGATAATGGCGAACGCGACCCACAGGACGTGGGAAATGTCGCGAGAGGACAGGACGTCCGAAGCGACCAGTATCCAGTAGACAACCCTACATTAAAGCTGGAGTCATTGAATGTTAAGTATCAAGAATCTGCACGCCACGGTCGGCAACAAGAAGATCCTGAACGGGATCAATCTGGAGATCAAACCGGGCGAAGTGCATGCGATCATGGGACCGAACGGTTCCGGCAAGAGTACGCTGGCGAATGTGCTCGCCGGGCGTGACGGTTATGATGTCACTGAAGGCAGCGTCACTTACCTCGGCAAGAACCTGCTGGAGATGCCGCCGGAACAACGCGCGTGTGAAGGTGTGTTTCTCGCGTTCCAGTATCCGGTCGAGATCCCCGGCGTGAACAACGTGTATCTGCTGAAGGCCGGTATCAACGCGGTGCGCAAATACCAGGGTCTGCCCGAGCTCGATGCGGTCGAATTTCTGGCGCTGGTCAAACAGAAGCTGAAACTGGTGCACATGAAAGAAGACCTGCTGAACCGCTCGGTCAATGAAGGCTTCTCCGGTGGCGAGAAAAAACGCAATGAGATCTTTCAGATGGCCATACTCGAACCGAAGCTGGCCATACTCGATGAGACCGACTCCGGCCTTGATATCGACGCGCTGCGGATTGTGTCCGAAGGCGTCAACAGCCTGCGCAGCAAGGACCGTTCGATCGTCATGGTCACGCATTACCAGCGTCTGCTCGACTATATCGTGCCGGATCAGGTGCATGTGTTGTCCGGCGGCAGGATCCTGCGCACCGGTGGCAAGGAGCTCGCGCTTGAACTTGAAAAACGCGGTTACGACTGGATCACGGAGACGACGGCGGTATGAGTCAGGACCCGGTCGCCCACTATCTGTCACAGTACGCGAGCCGACCCGCTGCGGCAGGGGCGGCGTGGCTGGTGCAGCAGCAGGACCAGGCGGTTGAATCCCTCCGCCGTAATGGCTTTCCAACGCGCCGTAATGAACAGTGGAAATACACCGACGTCCAGCCGCTGCTGAAACGTGATTTTAACCTGCCCGCGATGGCGGCAGTAACGGATGCCACAATACAAACACGGGCGCAAATAGAAGGTCTGGATTGTTACCGCCTGCTGTTTGTGAATGGGCGCTTGCACAGTGCCGATACGATACCGGGTCAGGGCGTTATCATTCGCAGTCTGCGTGATGCCCTGGTCGCAGAGGATCATTTATTAAAACCGCATCTGAACCGCTATCTCACACCCGGCAACAACAGCTTTTCCGATCTGAACACCGCCCTGCTCGGTGATGGTTGTGTCATGCTGCTGGCCGATAACGCGATACTCGACAAACCGTTGCATCTGGTTTTTGTGGCCGACCCACAGGCCGGTGCGTTTGCCTGTCATCCGCGTAATTTGTTCGTGCTCGGTAAACAGGCTGAGGCCACCGTGATTGAAACCTATACCGGCAGCGATGCGGTTGATTATTTCACCAATACGTTGACCGAGATCAGTCTCGGTGACGGAGCTGTGCTTGAACACTACAAGTTGCAACACGAGGGCATGGCCGGATTCCACATCGGTAATGTACAGGTGGAGCAACAGCGTAACAGTCGCCTGGTTTCGCATTCGATCTCGCTCGGTGGCAAGCTGGTGCGCAATGATATTGATGTGCGGTTGAACGGTGCCGGTGCCGAGACGGTGCTGAACGGGCTGTATGTCACGGCCGGCAGCCAGCATGTCGACAATCATACCCGCGTTGATCATCTGGTGCCGCACACCAGCAGTGTTGAGACCTACCGTGGTGTACTGGCCGGCCGTTCACGTGCCGTGTTCAACGGCAAGGTGGTCGTACACAAGGACGCACAGAAGACCGATGCACAGCAATCAAATGCGAATCTGCTGTTGTCCAGCGAGGCCGAGATCGACACGAAGCCGGAGCTGCAGATCCACGCCGACGATGTAAAATGCAGCCATGGCGCGACCATCGGACAACTGGACGAGAACATGTTGTATTATCTGCGCACGCGTGCGATCCCGGAAGACCTCGCCCGCAGCCTGCTCACGTTCGCCTTTGCCGGCGATGTGATCCGCCGCATGGCGCTGGCCCCGGTACGCCAGTGGTTACAACAACGCGTCGTCGGGCAGTTGCCTGACGCCGATATGATCAGGGAATTTATCCGATGAATGCCGTTACCAAAACAGCCGCTGTGTTTGATGTAGACAAGGTCCGCGCCGACTTTCCGGTACTGCAACGTCAGGTACACGGCCACCCGCTCGTCTATCTGGACAATGCCGCCACCTCACACAAGCCGCTACAGGTGATCGAGACACTGGACCGCTATTACCGCGAATACAATTCGAATATTCATCGTGGCGTACATACGCTGAGTGAGCAGGCCACCGCGGCCTATGAGGGTGCGCGCGGCAAGATCCGCAAGTTTATCAATGCCAGCTCCGACAAGGAGATCATCCTTACCCGGGGCACAACCGAGTCGATCAATCTGGTTGCACAGTCCTGGGGCCGCTCCACGCTGAAGGCTGGAGATGAGATCATTGTTTCGCAGATGGAACACCACTCCAATATCGTGCCCTGGCAATTACTGTGTGAGCAGACCGGTGCGGTACTGAAGGTGGTGCCGTTCAATGATGCGGGCGAGCTGTTGTTTGATGAATATGAGAAACTGCTGGGGCCACGCACCCGGCTGGTTGCGATGGTGCATATCTCCAATGCGCTGGGCACGATCAATCCGGTCAAACAGGTCATTGATCTGGCCCATGCGCATAACGCGAAGGTGTTGATCGACGGTGCCCAGTCGGTACCGCATGCGGCCATCGACGTGCAGGCGCTTGATTGTGACTTTTTCTGCTTCTCCGGCCACAAATTATTCGGCCCGACCGGTACCGGGGTGTTGTACGGCAAACGTGCGCTACTGGAGGCGATGCCGCCGTGGCAGGGTGGCGGTGATATGATCCGCACGGTCACGTTTGAAAAATCTACCTGGAACGACCTGCCCTACAAGTTCGAGGCCGGTACGCCGCATATCGCCGGCATGATCGGTCTCGGTGCGGCCATTGATTATGTGACGGCCATTGGCATGGACGCGATACGTAGCTACGAGACAGGTTTGCTTGATTACGCGACAGAGGCCGCCTCCACTATCCAGGGGCTGCGTTTGATCGGTACGGCAAAACAGAAGGCCAGCATCCTGTCCTTTGTCATGGACAAGATCCATCCGCATGATCTGGGTACGATCCTCGACCATCATGGCGTGGCGATACGCACCGGCCACCATTGCGCGATGCCGGTGATGGACCGCTATGCCATACCGGCGACCGCACGCGCCTCGTTTGCGATGTACAATACGCGGCAGGAAGTCGACAAATTTATCCAGGCCGTGTTAGCGGCCCAGAAGGTATTCAACTGATGTTTGATCTGAAACAGCTGTATCAGGACGTGATTGTCGACCACAATCGCAGTCCGCGAAATTTCGGCAAGCTCGAAAATGCCGACCGCACGCTTGAAGGTTTCAACCCCTTGTGTGGAGACCGGCTCACACTATACGTCAAGCTGGATGGCGACACGCTCAGCGATATCCGCTTTGATGGATCAGGTTGCGCGATCTCGGTCGCCTCGGCCTCGTTGATGACCGAGGCACTGAAAGGCAAGACGCTTGTTGAGGCCGGACAGATATTCAACGACTTTCACCACCTGCTGACCGCCGAAGATGCCGAGCCGGATCTGGATCGGTTCGGCAAGCTGGCCGCACTGGCTGGTGTGCGCGACTATCCGTCCCGCGTCAAATGTGCCAGCCTGTGCTGGCACACGCTCCATGCCGTGATCGACGGTAACCAGACCGCTGTCTCGACGGAATAGCCGCGATGAGGGAGATGATCACTGTTAATCGCGATGTGGATGCGATCCTGATACCGGCGGGCACACCGATTTCACTGCCAAAAGACAGCCAGGTTTATATCACCCAGGCACTCGGCGGCAATTACACCGTCAATGCAAACGGCAATCTGGTACAGATAGCCGCCCAGAACGCGGATGCGATCGGCTTTGACACACCACCGCCGCTGAAACCGAAACCCGGCACCGAGGACAGCCAGGAGGTCGATGAGGACCTGCTGTGGTTGCAGTTACGTACCTGTTACGACCCGGAGATCCCGGTCAATATGGTCGACCTTGGTCTGATCTACAGTTGCAACGTGAAAAAAACGGACGAGGGCGGTAATCGCGTTGATATCGTGATGACGCTGACGGCGCCCGGTTGTGGCATGGGTGATTTTCTTGCCTCCGATGTGAAGATGAAGGTGGCGATGGTGCCGAATGTGTCCGAGGTAAATGTTGAACTGACCTTCGACCCGCCCTGGAGCCACGACATGATGACCGATGCGGCAAAGCTGCAAACGGGGATGTATTACTAGTTCGCAATGAGTAACTGGATCGATATCTGCCCACAGGCAGAGTTCCTGCCCGGGCAATCACGACTGGTCGAGGTCGATGAACTGCGTATTGCCGTGTTTAACCTGCACGGTGAATACCACGCGATAGAGGATGTGTGTACCCACGACGGCTCTCCCCTGCTCGGCTGTGGGCTGGATGCAGACGAGCTGGTCAAGGGAGACGAGATCATGTGCCCCCGGCACGGCGCGCGCTTTTCGATACTGACCGGGGAAGCCTTGTGCCCCCCCGCCTATGAGCCGGTCTCCACCTTTCCGGTCCGGATCGAGCACGGAATCGTGCAGACCCGCGACCACCGGGACGACTGAAAACCACAAAAATAGCCAAAAAACGCTATCCCGCACTATAATCAAGCACGTATAATCCCGCCTTTTACAATCTTTTTTTATGGAGTCGTAAATGGCACTCGAACAAACCTTGTCTATTATTAAACCGGATGCTGTCGCCAAAAATGTGATTGGCGAGATCCTGACCCGCTTTGAAAAGGCCGGTCTGCGTATTGTGGCTGCAAAAATGCAGCGTCTGAGCCGCGACCAGGTGGCGAAGTTCTACGAAGTTCATAAAGAACGGCCTTTCTTCGGCGAACTGCTGGATTTCATGACCTCCGGTCCCGTACTGGTTCAGGTACTCGAAGGCGAGAACGCCGTCAGCAAAAACCGGGAGTTAATGGGCGCTACTTTCCCGAAAAATGCAGTAAAAGGCACAATCCGCGCCGACTTTTGTGACCCGAACGGCGATCAGGGTGAAAACGCAGTACACGGATCGGACTCCGCCGAGAATGCAAAGCTTGAAATTGCGCTGTTTTTCTCGCCGAACGAGGTCTGCGCGCGTAGCAGATAAGTCCTGTGACCACGCCCGCCAACTTTTTCAACCTGACCCTGCCTGGATTGCAGCAGTTTTTCGTCGATATGGGCGAAAAACCGTACCGTGCAACCCAGCTGATGAAATGGGTCTATCATCACGGCGTTATTGATATCGCGCAGATGACGGACCTCAGTAAGGTCCTGCGGGAAAAGTTGGTCGGCCTGTTGTGCTTCAAACTGCCGGAGATTGAAGAGGAAAAGATCTCGAACGATGGCACACGCAAGTGGCTATTGCGAGTAGACCCGCTTAATTGCATCGAGATGGTGTTTATCCCCGAGACCGACCGGGGCACGCTGTGTATCTCCTCGCAAGTCGGCTGCGCACTCGATTGCAGCTTCTGCTCGACCGGCAAGCAGGGCTTCAGCCGCAATCTGGAATTATTCGAGATCATCGGCCAGCTGTGGCTGGCCAACACCCGCCTCGGCTATTTCCAGGGCCCGAGGGACAACCGCATCATCACCAATGTGGTAATGATGGGTATGGGCGAGCCCTTGCTGAATTTTGATAATGTGGTCAAGGCGATGGACCTGATGAAGGACGACCTCGCCTTCAACCTGTCAACCAAGCGGGTCACACTGAGTACCTCCGGGGTAGTGCCGGCCATCGACAAACTGGCCGCGACCACGCGGGTCAGCCTGGCCGTGTCACTGCACGCAGCAAACAACCCCCTGCGCGATGTGCTGGTGCCGATTAATCGCAGTTATCCGATCAGCGAACTGCTGGATGCCTGTCGGCGCTACAGCAAGACGAATAATGATGACCCGACGACGTTTGAATACGTGATGCTGGCCGGCATTAATGACACCGAAAACGACGCACGCCAGCTGGCGACATTGTTGAGGGATGTGCCGGCGAAGATTAACCTGATACCGTTTAATCCATTCCCCGGCTCGGAATATATCTGCTCAAAAAAACAGGACATCGATCGATTCCGCGATATCCTCATCCAGTCCGGACTGATTACCATTACCCGCAAGACCCGTGGTGATGATATTGATGCGGCCTGCGGACAACTGGTTGGTCAGGTCGTCGCCCGGGCAAAACGTCATCAAAAACCGGCACAGATGGAGGTCAGCATATGAAAATATTGCCCGTACTTATACTGTCTCTGCTATTGCTGAATGCTTGCGCCAATAACACCGGCCCGGGCAGAAACCCCGCGTTGCAGACCGCCCAGACCACCAATGAAGTGGCGATGGCGAACCTGAATCTGGGTATTGAATATCTGCGCTCAGGCAATATGGAGGCGGCGCTCGATAAACTGAACCGTGCCTTGCAGGCCGACCAGGGCTATTTCGGGACGCACAATGCCCTGGGTTTGTTGTACCAGCGCCTCGGTGACCCGTCACAGGCAGAGCGACACTTCAAACGTGCAATCGCCCTCAACCAGAACGATTCGGGCTCAAAAAATAACTATGGTTTGTTCCTCTGTCAGAACAAACGCTTTGATGAGGCCGAAAAGATTTTTATACAGGCGGCGGCCAATCCCTTGTATGAAACCCCGGCTGTGGCCTACGCCAACGCCGGTACCTGTGCGCTGATGAACAACCAGCCTGGCCCGGCCGAAAAATTTTTCCGTCAGGCCTTGTCGATCAGTCCGGAGATCCCCTCGGCGCTGATACAGATGGCACAACTGAGCTACGATCAGGACAATTTTCTGAATGCGCGTGCCTATCTGCAGCGCTTCCAGTCCGTGGCCAAACATACGGCGGCCAGCCTGCTGCTCGGCATACGCATCGAACAACAACTCGGTGACAGGAACGCGGTTGCCAGTTATGAATTATTACTGAAAAACAATTTTGCAGATTCCGTAGAAGCGGGACAGCTGAACAAACCGGGCGGACGCTGAATATGACTGGCACGACGACATATCAGGAAACCATATCGATCGGCAAGACGCTGAAGGCGCTGCGGGAAGGCAAGAATATCACGCTGAATGATATCGCCTCCAAGATGCGGCTCGACGTGCGCTTTATCTCGGCGATTGAGGAAGACAATTTTGACTCGCTGCCGGACCCTATCTATGTGCGTGGATATATCCGCAGCTACAGCAAGCTGCTGGGTGCCGACGCGGATGCGCTGGTCAGGACGTTTGAGGAGCAGGGTGGCAACTTTGAGCCGGAGATTATCCCCGAGATCCGCCACTCATCGCAAACGAGCAGCAGCGACAAGCCGGTCAAGGCCTTTACCTATCTGATCATGCTCGCACTGGTTGTATTGCTGATTGCCTGGTGGCAGAGCAATTTCGTGATCAACGCACCGACAATATCTCCGGAGACCATCTCGCAGATACGGGAAGAACAGGTGGCTGAACCGGTGACCGAGGCCCCGGCTTATGCATTACCCGAATACAGATCTTCGTATACAAATGACAATCTTCAGGAGATCCCGGTCGTCCCTACCGGTACCCAACTGACCACGAACGGCATGCCGGTTGAATCGGCCACGATTGAACCGCCGCTGGAGAGTACAACACCCGGTATTGTCATCGACCCGCTACCCGGAGCATTGCCACCTGCAACGGCCACGGCGGCGGTTCTGGATCCGACGGGTACACCCGTCACTGGCGCAGCGTTGGCGGTCACACCGACGACGACACCCGGGGCGATAGACCCCGCGACTACACAGACAGCCCAGGCAACAACCGGGACCGACACCGGTATAATGGCCGGCATGACACCGTTTCCGGCCCAGGGCGTCACCAGCAGCCCGCAAACACCGGTCTACCAGACCACTGGCCCCGACTTGATCGTATTAAAGCTGACGGCGGATTCGTGGATAGAAATTATCGATGCGAACAACAGTAAGGTCTTCTTTAACCTCGGACGGCCAGGCGACGTTTTTAATGTACGTGGTACGGCGCCTTTCGATGTATTGCTTGGATTTGCCCAGGCAGTCTCGGTCGAGTTTAATGGCAAACCGTTCAATGCTGCCCCGTATTCGCGGGCCGGTGTGGCACGATTCACGCTGGGCGAATAAAACACGGCCATTAACGCGCCGACGGCTGTCCGGTCCGGCTTTTCAATTTCGTCATTAATACCAAGGAGCAAACGGTGACATCAACATTAAAGGCAGTGCGCGGTATGCATGACACCCTGCCTGAGGCATCCCCCTGCTGGCAATTCCTGGAACAGACTGTCAAGCAGGTACTGACTGGTTACGGCTATCAGCAGATACGCCTGCCCATCGTGGAGAAGACCGAACTGTTTGAGCGTTCACTCGGTGAGACCACCGATATCGTCTCCAAGGAGATGTACACCTTTGCTGACAAAAACGGCGAGATGTTAACGCTGCGTCCGGAAGGCACCGCCAGCTGTGTACGTGCCGGACTGGAGCATGGTCTGTTTCAAAACCCGGCCCTGCGGCTCTGGTATACCGGCCCGATGTTCCGGCATGAGCGACCACAAAAGGGCCGCTTGCGCCAGTTCCACCAGATAGGGGTCGAGACGTATGGTCTCGCTGGCCCTGACATAGATGCGGAAATCATTACGATGGGTACGCGCATCTGGAAACAGTTGGGGCTTACTGACCTCGAGCTCCAGATTAATTCTCTGGGCAGCAGTGAGGCTAGAAAAAATTACCGGAATATCCTGGTCGAATATTTTCAGGACCATAAAGGCCGTCTTGATGAAGACAGCCTGAACCGGCTCGACAAGAACCCGCTGCGGATCCTGGACAGTAAAAACCCGGACATGCAGGAGCTGGTCAAGGCTGCACCGAGCATTACCGATTCGCTCGATCCCGAATCTGTTGAACATTTTTCAACACTGCAATCGCTGCTGGGTTCGGTCGGTATTCGTTACACAATCAATCCGCGACTGGTTCGTGGTCTCGACTATTACAACCGCACTGTATTCGAATGGATTACCAGTCTGTTGGGCGCACAGGGCACGGTCTGTGCCGGTGGTCGCTATGATGGCCTGGTCGGGAATTTTGGTGGGCCAGCCGTCCCGGCCATCGGCTTCGGGATGGGACTTGAACGACTTGTCAGTCTGGTTGAAAATAACCCCGGGGCCAGGATAGACCAGACACCGCAGGTATATTTTATCGTCGCAAGTAACAATGCAATGGCGGCGGCCTTGTCCCTGTCCGAGCAAATACGCGATGAAATCCCGGATTTGCGGCTGGTCATGCATTGTGGTGGCGGCAGTTTCAAAAGTCAGTTCAAGAAGGCAGACAAATCCGGTGCTGAAATTGCGCTGATTATCGGTGACAATGAACTGGCACAACAGCGAGTCGGCATCAAACCACTGCGGACCGAATCGAACCAGTATGACGTGGCCTGGTCAGATCTGGGCGCGACTATCCGGCAGATATTGAGCAGATAGAAATGCTATTCATACAAAGCGGGGGTATAATGCCCCCTTTTATGCGGTCTCAAGCCCATTGATACCCTGAAAACCAGAGAAACAGGAGGATCCGTTTGGACGGATACACTACAGAAGAAGAACAGGTAGAAGTACTGAGAAAATGGTGGCGTGAAAACGGCAAGTCCGCCATTTTCGGGGTAGTACTCGGTCTGTCTGCCATATTTGGCTGGAGAGAGTGGCAGGCACACACTATCACCCAGGTTGAGACGGCATCCGAAATCTACCAACAGGCTTTGACGGCATCAAACCAGAACAAGCCACAGGAAGCACGTGACAAGGCCACGGAGGTGGTGAGCACGTACGGTGATACCGGCTATGCGATCTTCGCCCGCCTGATACTCGCCCAGCTGGCAGCGGCTGATGCAGACTACAACACGGCAGAGCAACAGTTGAACGATGCACTGGCGAAGGTAAAAAATCCGTCGATAAAACACGAAGTCACGATCCGTCTGGCCCGTGTACAGATTGCGAATAACAAGGCCGAACAGGCGCTGTCGCTGCTGAATCCGGCTGATCCCGGTGCATTCGCACCGATCTATAGTGAACTGAAAGGCGATGCTTACAGCCAGTTGAACCAGCAGGACGAGGCGCGTCAGGCCTATGAACAGGCTATTGCCGGCTCGCAAGGTGCAGCGGCAGATCTGTCCCTGCTGAACCTCAAACTTGATGCACTGGGCAAATAACACCGTGGATAAGCTGGCGCGACTGCTGTTGTTGACAGGTCTGTTTGGTCTGGGAGGTTGTACCTATCTGGACAGCCTGATGGGGGAAGAAGAAGAGATCATTGACCCGCCGGCCCTGCTCGTTGATTTTCCGGCCAGTCTCGATGTTAAACAGATATGGGATCGCAATACCGGCAAGGGCACAGATGAACAGTATCTGATGCTGGCCCCGGTCATTGATGGCGAAAGGATTTACGTCGCCAGTACGGATCTGAAGGTCGTGGCGCTGAATGCGACCAACGGCAAGAGCCTGTGGACCCACACACTCAGTATCGCCAAAGGCGGCGGGTTCTGGTCCGGCGGTGATGAAGTCCATCTGACCGGCGGTCCGGGCTTTGGATCCAGCATGGTATTTACCGGCTCCAGCAAGGGTGATGTGGTAGCGTCCAATGCCGAAACCGGTGAGGAAGTATGGGTATCAACACTGTCCAGCGAAATACTGTCCGCACCGCAGATTGCAACCGACGGCACCGTCGTTGTCAGGACGCTCGACGGCAAGATTTACGGACTGAGCGGTAACAATGGACGCCGATTGTGGTCGTTTGACCAGACCGTACCGGCACTGACACTGCGCGGCACCAGCGCACCGGCGATCGACGGCCCCATGGTGGTAGCCGGTTTTGATGGTGGCCGGGTGGTTGCACTGGAGGTCAGTTCGGGCAGGGTGATGTGGGAAACCAGTATCGCCACACCTACCGGACGTTCCGAGCTGGACAAGATGGTCGATATTGATGCCACCCCCATCATCCGCGATGGCGTTGTGTATGTCTCCACCTACCAGGGCCAGATGGCGGCATTAACTGCCAACTCCGGCCGCATGTTATGGAACCGTGACATGTCCTCGTTTGCCGGTTTTACCATCGATGATACGAATATCTACATCACCGATTCGAAGAGTGTGGTCTGGGCACTGGATCGCCTTAATGGAACACCGATGTGGAAACAGGAAGGCCTGCTGAATCGCCAGGTAACTGCACCTGCCGTTCTGGGCAACTATCTGGTCGCCGGTGACTTTGAAGGCTATTTACACTGGATGGACAAGACCACCGGTGGGTTCGTGGCAAGACAAAAGATTTCCGGAGACCGGATCATTGCGCCACCGCTCAGTGCGAACAACGTCATCTATACGTTTTCGACCGATGGTAATCTTGCCGCACAGACCATTCAGTAATCAACAAACCTGCAACCAACCGGTTGCCGGAGAACCAGCGGACTGCCTGACACCATGATCCCAGTAATTGCCATCGTCGGCCGTCCCAATGCGGGCAAGTCCACACTGTTCAACCGCATCACCCATACCCGTAACGCCCTGGTAGCGGACCGCCCCGGTGTCACCCGCGACCGGAATTATGGCTTTGCCTCGCATAAAGGCAGCAGCTTCATCCTGATTGATACCGGTGGGCTGGATGATTACGAGGCTGAAAATCTCTCGATTGCAAAACTGGTCTCGGAACAGTCATTACAGGCGATACGCGAGGCCGATGCCGTCATCTGGCTGGTCGATGGCAAGTCCGGTCTGTTACCGGCCGATGAGATTCTCGCCGGAAAATTACGCCTGCTCAAACCCGAAATCTATGTATTGGTCAACAAGACCGAGGGTATGGTTCCGCATATCGCCAGCACCGAATTTCATGCGCTGGGGCTCGGTCGCCCCTGGCCGGTCTCGGCTGCAAGAGGTGATGGCATTGACCAGGTACTCGATACCATCCTCGCCAGTTTCCCGGAAGCTGAACCGGCGTTACCGACGGAGAAGACTGGCCTTAGAATCTCCGTCATCGGTCGGCCCAACGTCGGTAAATCCACGCTAATCAACCGCATGCTCGGTGAAGACCGGCTGCTGACTTTTGATCAGCCCGGCACCACCCGCGACAGTATCGCCATCCCGTTCGAACGGATGGGCAAGAAATATGAGCTGGTTGACACCGCCGGCGTACGCCGACGCTCACATCTTGAAGACCCGCTGGAAAAATCCAGCGTCATCAAGAGTCTGCAGGCACTGGACAGTTCCGATGTGATCATCGCTGTGGTCGATGCCAGCGAGGCACTGACCGATCAGGATCTGCATTTGCTCGGCCTGACGATGGACAGCGGCAAACCGCTGATCATTGCGGTGAATAAATGGGACCACCTGTCTGTTGACCAGCGTGAGCTGATCAGGAAACAGCTCGACCGTAAACTCGCTTTTATAGACTACGCGAGTATCCATTTTATCTCGGCACTACACGGCAGTGGTGTTGGTAAACTGTTCGTGACGATAGACAAGATTGGACGCAATATCGCCATCCAGGTGAAATCTTCCCGGGTCACCGAGCTGCTGGAGGGTGCCGTGGCTGCCCATTCGCCGCCACTGGTGAAGGGGCGCCGGATCAAGCTGCGTTATGCCCATATTGGCGGACACAACCCGCTGCGGATCATTGTCCATGGCAACCAGACCGAGAGTGTTCCGGCCAATTATGCACGCTATCTGTCGACCTGGTTCCGTAACAAGCTCGGACTGGTCGCGACTCCGGTCATGGTGGAATTCAAACACGGGGAAAACCCGTTCAAGGGCAAGAAAAACGAACTGACTGAAAGACAAATCAAGAAACGCAGGCGCATGATGCGCCACGTCAGATAGAAATCAGTTGTTTATTTACCGCGGCTGATATTGTACTGGGTCATCAGTGTAGACAGGATGCGGTCTGACTCTTCCGTCGGTTTCCACTCACCGTCTTCATCAAGTACAACCAGTTCGGTCTTGTCACCGACGCCGGTCAGACTGATCACATAGGAATCCTTGTTGCTGCCCAGAAAGGAAAACCAGCTGCTGCCCTTCGTTTCATCCTGGTAGGTCACATCAAACGTACCTTTCTGCTGGTCCTGGCCGTCGATCTCCATACCTGAACCCAGCAAGGTCTGCTCCACCTGTGACCAGGCAATGGTGAATTCTTCCGGCAATGTCACGATACTCTTGCCATTGATCACCTGCATGACGGCCTGTTTCGGTGCGGGGGCATTGGCATTGGCGACTGCACCTTCACCCGGGATATTCATCATGTTGCTCATCGCATCTTTGGTCAGATCCGGCGGGATTTCCAGATCCGGCAGTGTTTCTGCCTGTTTATAGGAGTCGCTGTTGTCCGGAAAGGACCGGTTAAAGGTCGAGCAAGCGGTCAGTGACATCAGTGCAAGCAGTATCAATATTGTCTTTTTCATTTCGTAATCCATAATTTATATAACACCCGCCTGACGCATGGCGGCTTCTACATCGGGGACAAACTTGTCTGACAACCAGGTCAGCGGCAATCTTATACCCCTATCTATCATTCCCAGTCTGTGCATGGCCCACTTGACCGGTATCGGATTCGCTTCAACAAACAACTTCTTGTGCAGTCCCTGCAAGGTGGCATCAACCGCCATGGCCTCTGCACGTGCCCCGCTGGTTGCCAGCTGACACATGCGCTGCATCGCGGCGGGTGCAACATTCGCCGTGACCGAGATTACCCCGTGACCGCCCTTCAGCATGAATTCACAGGCGGTTTCGTCATCACCGCTAAACAGGTCAAACCCGTCGCGGCAACTTTCATGCAGCCTGTCGATACGACTGACATCGCCGGTCGCCTCCTTGATACCGACAATATTCGGTACCCGTGACAGTCTGCCGATGGTTTCCGGCGACATGTCACAGGCGGTCCTGCTCGGAACATTATATAGTATTTGCGGGATGGATACTGCCTCGGCCACCACTTTAAAATGCTGGTACAGACCTTCCTGGGTCGGCTTGTTGTAGTAAGGTGTGACCAGCAGACAACCATCCGCCCCGGCATCACGTGCGCCGCGGGTATAGCTGACCGCTTCCATCGTCGAATTTGAACCCGTACCGGCAATAACAGGAATACGTTTATTCACAATCCGGACTGTGCGGCGGATGACCTCCAGATGCTCCTCTTCGGTCAACGTGGCCGACTCACCGGTTGTGCCCACAGACACAATCGCGTCTGTCCGGTTCTGGATATGAAATTCAATCAAACGTTCGAGCGCAGTCCAGTCGACCCGACTGTCCGGACTGACTCCACCTTGCATCGGGGTCACCAATGCCACGATACTGCCCTTAAACATAAAGACCTTTGTCCAGTTTGGAAGAAATATCCTGCCCACGTTCCGGGATGACAGGTGCTACAAAACAGACAGGCCCGACCGGGCCAGTCTTCCGGAGCACGTATGGTACTTGTCCGGGTAAGGCCTGACAAGAAAATCAGCGACGGATCCGGGGCCCGGACCACCGCCGGACTTGCGATCCGGGGGCCAAAGACGCAGAATCCACCCACCTTAACTTGCAGGGACACAGTCCAGATGAAACAACAGTTGGTCCTGAACGTCGTCGGTAACCACCAGTCCGGTCTGGTCGAGCGACTGACCAGGGCGGTACGCGACAGCGGTACCGGAATTATAGACAGTCGCATGACCATGATGGGCAGCGAGTTCGTCATCATGATGCTGCTGAACGGCACCTGGGATTCGATTGCCAAACTGGAAGGTTCGCTGCCAAAACTGGAAAAGGAGCTCGATGCACGCATCATCAGCAAACGCACAGAGAAGCGCCCTGCCAATAATAAACGGATACCCTACACTATCGAGATTGTCAGCTCCGACCGCAGTGGTGTCGTCCACGACGTAGCCAAGTTCCTGGGTGACAGCCATATCGACATCTGTGAGTTGTATACCAGCACCTACCGCAGCCCGCATACCGATCTGACCATGTTCTCATTGCACATGATCGTGAACATCCCGGCCGACAGTTCGATTACCACAGTACGCGGCGAGTTCATGGATTTCTGCGACCAGATGAATCTGGATGCGGTGATGGAGCCTGCGAAGTAAAGTAGCATAGTTTCACCCCTTACCGCCCCGGATCACATGCAGTATGATGGACGCCTGAACCTCCAGGAGGATACCCGCAATGAGCAAGATAGCTGTAGGCAAGAAAGTCCCGAATTTCAAGGTTGCCGCAACCGGCGATCAGACCATCAGTCTGGCCGACCTGAAAGGCAGTAACGTGGTCCTGTATTTTTACCCGAAAGACAGCACGCCGGGCTGCACGATTGAAGGCCAGAATTTCCGCGACAGCATCCGCAAATTCCGCGCCCGCAATACGAAGATCTTCGGTATCTCCCGCGACTCGCTGAAGTCACATGAAAAATTCAAGACGACCGAATGTTTTCCGTTTGACCTGTTGTCTGACGAGGACGAAAAGTTATGCACGCTGTTTGAGGTGATTAAGGAAAAAAATATGTATGGCAAGAAGGTGATGGGCATAGAACGCAGCACCTTCCTGATCGACGCCGAGGGCGTGTTACGCCAGGAATGGCGCAAGGTCAGTGTGGAAGGCCATGTCGATGCGGTACTGGAAGCGGTAAAGGCCCTGTAAATAGTCAGGGCCTGACGGTGAGCGACAAGGCCCTCGACTACGCCGGGCTGGTGGTACAGATCAGGGTCTGGGCGGGCGAGCTCGGTTTTCAACAGGTTGGCATCAGCGGCACAGACCTGTCCGGCGATGAGCAGCACCTGCAACACTGGCTGGATCAGGGCATGCACGGCCAGATGGACTATATGCAAAGGCACGGCACCACCCGCAGTCGTCCGGCGGAACTGGTGCCGGGCACATTGCGGGTGATCTCGCTGCGCATGGATTATCTGCCCGCCGATGCGAGTCATCCGGCGAACGTGCTGCGTAATACTGAACTCGCGTATGTCTCGCGTTATGCCATCGGTCGCGACTATCACAAGCTGATACGCTCAAGGATCCAGACTCTGGCCGATCGAATCGAAACGGTGGCGGGTTCATTTGGTTACCGTGCCTTCACCGACAGCGCCCCGGTGCTGGAGAAGGCGTTGGCACGCAATGCGGGCCTCGGCTGGATCGGCAAACATACCAACCTGATCAATCCGAAGGCCGGTTCCTGGTTTTTCCTCGGCGAGTTGTTTACCGATCTGCCCCTGCCGGTTGATCGTCCATTCAGCGAAAATCATTGCGGCACCTGCTCGGCCTGCATCGACATCTGTCCGACCGGCGCGATCATCGGACCGTATCAGGTTGATGCACGCCGCTGTATCTCCTACCTGACGATAGAACTGCGCGGCAGCATCCCCGAGCCGTTGCGCCCGCTAATGGGCAACCGCATCTACGGCTGTGACGACTGCCAGCTGGTCTGTCCCTGGAACAAGTTTGCCAAACACACAGAGGAGAAGGGCTTTCGCGTCCGTCACGGTCTTGACAGCGCTGCATTGACTGTCCTGTTTGGCTGGAGTGAGCAGGAGTTCCTGAAAAAGACCGAGGGCAGCGCAATTCGACGTATCGGATATGAGTGCTGGTTGCGCAATATCGCCGTTGCGCTCGGCAATGCACCCGCGTCAGAGGCCGTGATTGCCGCACTGGAACAACATACACATCACAGCTCGGCACTGGTACGCGAACATGTCAGCTGGGCGCTGATACAGCAGGCACAAAAGCGGGCGTCAGCCGGGCATCCGGCGACAATTTAAATCACTGACCGTGGCGGATGACTCGCGAAAGTGGATTTCAACCGCTCTCATAAGTTCGCTCGACCAGTTGTCCATGATAGTTTCAATCTCGACATTGCTGACATCTACATGCGGATGCACCTGTATTGATATGGCCAGTTTGCCTTCCCAGACGATCATGCCGACACTGACCGGGTTGTAATGGAACACGGGCGGGATCAGAAACAAGGCATGACCGTTACCAGCGGACCATTCGCCTACATTGGTGAATACGATATTGCGATTTTGAAACCAGTTGATCGTTAACAGGAAGTACCGGTAAAACCAGTCACCCAGATAATCGGGCAGATGATAACTGACCCACGAGGCGAGATGCCGGTCGTGACGGAGTGATTGATGTATACGCCGGTTTATCTCCTCTGCCGTAACAGATTCGTCCAGCCGGATATCAATTATCGAAAACCGGTTGCGCGGTACCTTATCAATCCCCACCATTTTATGTAATGACACCGTCAAGCCGGTAACGATGCTGCCGCTATTGTCTGCCCAGAGCGGGCCGAGATGTTTCATCAGGCCGGCAATCAGTGACGCATTCAAGGTCACCTTGTCCTGTTTCGCACGGGCGGCAATCTTTTGTGTATCCGCCTCGCTGAAGATACGCCAGGCGATCCGGTCTTTTGTTACTACGAGAGGGGATGTTGGCCAACCACGAGACAACAAGCGCAAACGCCGGAATGGTGGACGCAACGGCAGCGTGACGAGATAAGCCACAAAGGCTTTCAGCTGTCTGAGTCGTCCGGGGGTGTTTGTGGGCCCCTGAAAAATTCCGGTCACACCGGATTCTGCAAGATACTCGTTCAGTATCGAATACCCGTCATATCGCGCATGCGGATAAAGTCGGGTCTGGAGATGACCGTCCCTGTTGTAGACACCGATAATTCCATCACAGCACTCGTTCCGGTCCTTGAATACCAGAAACCATTTGCCAAATGTATCGATCTTATCCAAAATTCATCGCCATAATAAATGCATAAACAGTTTCAATTACGCCAGGTAGTAACGCTCGCCAACCGGACGGTATCCATTGTACTACCACGCATGACCACCAGAAATGAAATTAGACGATAATCTGGTCGCGACTATCGAGGCCGGTACACCGGGCTATATTCCACCCTACCCCGAACGCGCGACACGCCGACGCAGCCTGATCGAACTGTTTCCGATCTTTCGCAACAACCTGCTCGGCATCTTTGATGCAGAGGACTATCAGCGCCGTTATGCACGCCTGAAGATCCTGCGCCGGGAACTGATCCTGTGCAACACGCCGGACCTCATCCAGGAAACCTTTCTGGTGCAACACGAGGTGTTCCAGCAGAAGACCGCACAGATGGAACAGGCCTTGAAACCGCTGATTGATGACGGGTTGTTCATCAGCCATGGCGACTTGTGGAAGTCACGGCGCAGTGCAGTCTCGCCCGTCGTACATGCAAACAAGGTCGCAGGCTTTGCGCCGGTCATGTGTGAAACGATAGGTGAATGGGCACAGAACTGGTCTCGCAAAAACGCCGGCGATGAAATTGACGCACTGTTTGAAATGGCTGAACTGACGGCCGAGATCATCTCACGCACCGTGTTTGGACACCGGCTCGGGCGACAATACACCGCTGAAATTGTGGCCGGATTCAAGGAGTATCAGGCCAATGTCTACCAGACCGACCTGATGTCGATGATCGGCCTGCCCGACTGGTTGCCCCGTTATCACGGCCGGATCGGACGTCCGCTGCGCCGGGTCCATGCGGTCGTCGATTCAATCATCGAACAACATCGACACAACCGGGCCAGTAATATCGAAAGTGAGGCAATGATTGCGCGACTGTTCGAGGCCCGATCCGATGACGGCAAAGCATTGTCGGACAGGGCCGTGCGTAATGAAGCGATTGTGATATTCATGGCCGGACATGAAACAACAGCAAACACACTGGCCTGGACCTGGCTGAACCTGTCGCAAAGTCCGCGTGTGCTTAAAAAACTGCACGCCGAGCTCGCAGAGGTACTGGGAGACCGGCCCCCCGTGTTTGAAGACGTGCAAAAATTGCGTTATACACGTTATGTAATTGAGGAAACGTTGCGGTTATATCCGCCCGTGCCGCTGTTGTCGCGCCGTGCGATACGCGATGGCGTGCTGGAAGGCGAGGCCTACCGCAAGGGTGACATCCTGATGGTATCGCCGTGGTTGTTACACCGGAATCCGAATGTCTGGTCACAGCCCGACACCTTCATGCCGGAACGCTTCGACCCCGAGATTGCACCAAGACCGAATAAATATGCCTACATCCCGTTTGCGATCGGGCCACGCATCTGCCCGGGCCTGACCTTCGGTATGACCGAGACGATACTCGCGATTGCCACCCTGGCGCAGCGTTTCGAGTTGGCGTTAAAACCGGGCCACACCGTACAGGCGGTCAGTCGGCTGACGCTGCGACCGGGGGAGAGTCTGCCGATGATATTGCGCCACCGATCACCATCAGACCGCAACCATTAATTAACTGTTTCGCAATCCTGTTCAGATTCGCCCTCGGAATATTACTGTGACAGACCGTTAGCCGCATGGATGCGGCGCCCGAGCGTACATGGATGTATTCACAGCGTGTCTGGAACGGTAATATTCCGAGGGCGAATCTGAACCGCCCAGGATTTCGACCCTTAAATCAAACCCGCCATCCCGCCTTTTTATAAACAAATGACAGCAGCCACAACGGCCCGATCAACAGGAACTGCACATCCTTGAAAAACGACGGACGCCTGCCTTCAATTGCATGGCCGATGAACTGGCCTATCCAGGCGAGCACGAACACCAACAACGATACAACCCATACGGATACACCGGACTGACCGAGCATCTCGACCAGTGACAACATGGCCACGAATACCAGTAGTATGCCTGCGGCTAGACGAGGTGAAATGATAAGGTAGTACACCATCGCCAGCGCCACGATGATGACTGCCCAGTTGACAGGATAGACAGGGGTCTGCAACCATACCGGCACCGGAATCGACCACAGACCGCCGAGCAGGCTCCATACGATCAGCGGGACACAGACCCAGTGGATCCGTTTATTCAGCGGGTGCTGATGACTCGCGCCATATTCGGTCAGCAGTTCATCTATCCTTGCCATACCCGCTTCGACAGGGACGTCCGGTCTGCCCTTATTTAAAAAAATGCAGCGTCATCGGATAACGATAATATTTGCCTTCACTCGCACTTATCGCACCGACTATCGTCATGATCAGCACATACAGCGCGAGAATGATGAACAGCAGATACCCAATCAGTATAAGGACCAGGATCATGCAGGTGATAAAACCTATCGTCATCGTCAGCTGGAAGTTCAGAACCTCCTTGCCCTGATCGTCCACAAACGGGCTGAGGTCTTTTTTCAATACCCAGACCAGCAGCGGACCCAGTACGTTGCCGAACGGGATAATATATCCGCACAAAACTGCCAGATGGCAGATCATCGCCCAGTTACGGGCCTCCTTGTCCGGTGTCGGGAGTATCGCGGTGGTTTCTTCGTTCATATTTATCTACGACCCTGATTGGTGTTCAATAGTACAAGTGTCCCGTGTATTGGCCCGGCAATCAACCTGTACACCTCGGATAAGCTGAAAAAACTGTCCATCCTGGAGCGTCCCGGGACCCGAAAGGTAACAAATCCGGTCTTAACCCCAACCGCTATTGGCGATGCAATCACCGATCGGTTAAAGTGCACACATTATGACTGACTTTGCCATTGCACCTTCCATTCTGTCTGCCAATATGGCCCGTCTCGGCGAAGAGGTCGAGGCCGTTGTACGCGCCGGGGCCGACCTGATCCATGTCGACGTGATGGACAATCACTACGTCCCGAACCTGACCTTCGGTCCGGTCATCGTCAAGGCGCTGCGCAATTACGGTATCACCGCGCCGATGGACGTACACCTGATGGTCAAACCGGTCGACCGCATTATCCCGGAATTTGCCGAGGCCGGTGCGAGTTACATTACGTTTCACCCGGAGGCCTCCGAACATATTGATCGCACACTGCAGCTGATCCATGACTGCGGCTGCAAGGCAGGGCTGGTGTTTAACCCGGCCACACCGCTGATCCACCTTGAACATGTGATCGACAAGGTCGACATGGTATTGCTGATGTCGGTCAATCCGGGTTTTGGCGGACAGAGTTTTATTCACTCCGCGCTGGCGAAGCTGGCACAGGCACGCAAGATGATCGATGCGTCAGGTCGGGCCATCCGGCTTGAGATCGACGGTGGTGTAAAGACAGATAATATCCGCCAGATCGCCGATGCCGGGGCCGATACCTTTGTGGCCGGTTCTGCCATCTTTGGCAGCAAGGATTACGCCGCCACTATCCGGGCGATGCGCGAACAACTGGGCAAACTGGCCAACTAGACCTTACTTCAGGCTGATCCCATGTCCGTTTCCAGTGCAGAGAATTTCCAGGCCCACGCGAGTCAGGGCTATAACCATATCCCGGTCAGCAAGGAGATCCTCGCTGATCTTGAGACCCCGCTGTCCGCCTATCTGAAACTGGCTGACAGTCCGTACACCTGTCTGCTCGAATCGGTGACCGGTGGTGAGACCTGGGGGCGTTATTCGATCATCGGCCTGCCTGCACGCACAGTCGTGACAGTCAACGGGCGCAAGATCACGGTGACCGAGGCCGGCCAGGTCGTCTCCACGGTCGAGACCGATGACCCGTTTGCCGAGATCGAAAAATTCAAGTCGCGGTATCGCGCACCCGAGATAGACAGCCTGCCCCGCTTCAGCGGTGGTCTGGTCGGTTATTTCGCCTACGATTGCACCGGCTATATCGAGCCGCGTCTGCTCAAACACGACAAGCAGGACCCGTTACAGACACCCGAGATCCTGCTGATGGTCACGGAAAACGTGGTCGTGTTTGATAATGTCAGCCGCAAGGTGATCCTGATCGTGCATGCGGACCCGGCAGTCAGCGGTGCCTATGAGCAGGCGCTGGCCCAGTTGGAGGCAATCCATCAGAAACTGCTTGCACCGTTGCCAGCAACAACTCCGTCTGCACCGATGCAGGTGCAGGAATCGGATTTCCGCTTTGCCTTTGCCAAGGACGATTATTTCCGCGCGGTCGACCGGATCAAGCAATACATACTGGATGGCGACGTGATGCAGGTCGTCCTGTCACAACGCATGTCGATCCCGTTCCCGGCCAAACCGTTCAATCTGTACCGCGCGCTGCGCAGCAGTAATCCCTCACCTTATATGTATTATCTGAATCTGGGCGAGTTTGATGTGGTCGGTGCCTCACCGGAGGTGCTGGTGCGTCTGGAAGACAACACCGTCACCGTGCGCCCGATCGCCGGTACGCGCCCGCGCGGCAAGACCCGCGAGGAAGACCTGGCGCTGGAGCAGGACCTGCTGGCCGACCCGAAAGAGCTGGCCGAACACCTGATGCTGATTGACCTTGGCCGCAACGACGTCGGCCGCATCGCTGCGACCGGTAGCGTGAAGGTGACCGAGAAGATGGTGATCGAGCGTTACTCGCATGTGATGCACATCGTCTCGAACGTGACGGGCCAGTTGAAGGACAACTGCTCGCCACTTGATGTATTAAAGGCGACCTTCCCCGCCGGCACCTTGTCCGGCGCACCGAAGATCCGGGCGATGGAGATCATCCACGAACTCGAACCGATCAAACGCGGCATTTACGGCGGCGCGGTCGGATATTTGTCCTGGGGCAATAATCTGGACACCGCGATTGCGATCCGCACCGCCGTCATCCGTGACAACACGCTGTACATCCAGGCCGGCGGCGGCATCGTCGCCGACTCTGTGCCGGAGAATGAATGGCAGGAAACGCTGAACAAGGGCCGCGCGATCTTTCGGGCTGTGGCGTTGACGGAGAGCTAAGTCTGGCCTAAGTTCCAGGCGGGTGTTTTTTTCTACTGGATTCTGGCGTTCGCCAGAATGACAACGAACAAAACCTGAAAAAAGTCTACAACCCACACCGTCATGCTGGTGTACGCGATCCACAGGATGTGGCAAATTTCGCTCTGGCGCTTACATGGATGTAAGCGCCAGAGCGGCGCAGGAGTTAAAGCCGAGGACAGGAAGTCCGAAGCGACCAGCATCCAGTCAAACAACGTTTTTTACTCATCTGTAAGCACTGCAATCTTGACCACCTCCGGTCTCACCAGTGCATTCTGCCTTCAGACCAGCACAGCCGCTATTAAATTGAAGTCGTCATTCTGGCGTACGCCAGAATCCAGTCAAACAATGCTTTTTCACTAATCCGTAAGCACTGCAATCTTCCCCGCCGCCGCACGCGCCCTTGCCAGTGCATTCGCACCTCGCGCCAGCGCCACCGCCATCCGTCGGTACGGGCGGGTCGAGGGTTTGCCGAATACACGCACATCTACCCCCGGCTCACTCAAGGCCTGCTCAATTCCGGTATAACGTGGATTAACCCCGTCCTGCGTTGCCAACACCACCGCACTCGCCCCCTCAACCACATCGATCTGCGGGATCGGCAGACCGAGCACTGCCCGCGCATGCAGGTCAAACTCGCTCAGGTTCTGGCTGATCAACGTGACCATGCCGGTATCGTGCGGACGCGGGCTCAGTTCACTGAAGATGACCTCGTCCTTCGTCACAAAAAACTCGACACCAAAGATGCCGGCTCCTCCCAGATCCGAGGTGACCTTCTCCGCCATCTGCTGCGCCGTCTGTAAATACTCCGCACGCATCGGCTGCGGCTGCCAGCTGTATTGATAGTCGCCGCGCTCCTGCACATGTCCTATTGGTGTGCAGAACAGCGTCACACCGTTGCGCTGCCGTATCGTCAACAGCGTGATCTCGAATTCAAAATGGATAAATTCCTCAACGATGACCTTTTTACGATCTCCGCGCATCCCGGCGCAGGCATAGTCCCAGCTGGCCTGGATATCCGTGGACGTCTGCGCCACACTCTGGCCCTTGCCGGATGAACTCATGACCGGCTTGATTACGACCGGAAAACCGATCGCACTCGCCTGTGCCAGCAATTCCGCCGCCGACTCCGCATAGGCAAACTTCGCCGTGCGCACACCCAAACCGACCGCCACATCGCGGATACGATCCCGGTTCATCGTCAGATTGGCAGCCCTCGCACTGGGGATGACCTCAAAACCTTCCTGCTCGACCGCCAGCAATACCTCGGTCCGGATCGCCTCGATCTCGGGCACAATCAGATCCGGCTTGTGCTGATAGATCGCTGCCCGCAGCGGGGCCTCATCGAGCATATTAAAGACACAGGACTCATCCGCCACCTGCATCGCCGGGGCACCCGCATAACTGTCACAGGCGACCACATAACAACCGAGCCGCTTCACACTGATGACAAACTCCTTGCCCAGCTCACCTGACCCCAGTAACAGTATTTTTTTCATGTATAGGCCCTGCGTAATGTGTGTTTTGAATAGGTGGGATAATAACCCAAATCCGGGTTGGGTTGGGCGTTTACCGCGAGGCTGGCGCTACCGGTTCTGTCGAATAGATGGCAGGAAATTATCCGGTAAATGGGCTATTCTATGCACTCATTTTGATGCGGACACGTTAGTTTTATGCTGTTGATGATCGACAACTACGACTCGTTTACCTACAACCTGGTGCAATATCTGGGTGAGCTGGGTGAGGACGTGCGCGTGTACCGTAATGACGGGATCAGCGTGGACGAGATCGTGCAGCTGAATCCACAGCGGATTGTCATCTCGCCGGGGCCGTGTTCGCCGACGGAGGCGGGTATCTCGCTGGAGGTGATCCACCGCTTGCAGGGGCGCTACCCTATCCTTGGTGTTTGTCTCGGCCACCAGAGTATCGGTCAGGCGATGGGCGGCAAGGTCATCCATGCGCGGCAGGTCATGCACGGCAAGACCTCGCCGATTTACCATCACAACACCGATGTGTTTACCGGTCTGTCCAATCCGTTCACGGCGACGCGTTATCATTCGCTGGTGGTTGAACGCAGCAGCCTGCCGGATTGTCTGGAGATCACTGCGTGGACGCAGGATGCGAACGGCGGTATCGACGAGATCATGGGGCTGCGCCACAAGACGCTGCCAATTTATGGTGTGCAGTTTCATCCGGAATCGATCCTGACCGATGCCGGTCATCAACTGCTGCAAAATTTCCTGAACATCACGGGCTGATACCGGCATGAACATTCAACAGGCATTAAACAAGGTTCTGAAACGTGAAAATCTCAGCAGCGCAGAGATGCAGGCGGTCATGCGCAGCATCATGACCGGCGAGACCACCCCGGCGCAGATCGGTGGCTTCCTGGTCGGGCTGCGGATGAAGGGTGAAACGATAGACGAGATCGCGGCAGCGGCCACCGTCATGCGTGAGTTTGCACTGAAGGTCGATATCAAGACCACCAATATGGTCGACATCGTCGGTACCGGTGGTGATGGCATGCACACATTCAACATTTCCACGACGGCGGCGTTTGTTGTTGCCGCCGCCGGTGCGCAGGTGGCCAAACACAATAACCGCTCGGTCTCCAGTCGCAGTGGCAGCGCCGATGTGCTTGATATGGCCGGGGTGAAGCTCGGTCTGCCACCGGAACAGGTCGCGGCGTGTATCAAACAGGTCGGCGTCGGTTTCATGTTTGCCCCGGCCCATCACAGTGCGACCAAATATGCGGCCGGTCCGCGCAAGGAACTTGGCGTGCGCACCATCTTCAACATGCTGGGACCTCTGACGAACCCGGCCGGTGCGCCGAATCTGGTCATCGGTGTGTATGCCCCGGAGCTGGTCACACCGCTGGCCGAGGTGATGAAGGCGCTCGGTAATAATCATGTATTGATCGTGCACTCACAAGACGGGCTGGATGAGATCAGTATCGCCGCCGCGACGTCGGTCGCCGAGCTGAAAGACGGCAAGGTGACCAGTTACACGATCACACCGGAGCAGTTTGGCCTGAAGCGCGGCAAACTTTCCGACATTACGGTACAGACGATAGAAGACAGCTACCGCATCCTGCAAGCCGTGCTCGCCAATCAACCGGGGACAGCGCGTGATACAGTTGTGCTGAATGCGGGTGCTGCGATTTACGCATCAAACATCGCCGGTTCTATCGAACAGGGTGTGCGGCTGGCTGAAAAGGCGCTGGCCGATGGTTCGGCCAGAAATAAACTTGACGACTTGATAAGTCTGAGCACCACCCTGGCAAAACAGGAATAAACCAGAAGGTCTACATGAGTACATCAACAGGATCAGACATCCTCACCCGCATCCTGACACGCAAGCAGGAAGAAATCTCGGAACGGCGCGCCAAGGTAACACTGGCGCAATTGAAAGCACAGGTCGCGAACGCGTCAGCACCGCGCGGATTCTTTTACGCGATCAGCAAGGCCGTGACCGCTGGTAAATCGGCCGTGATCGCCGAGATCAAGAAGGCCTCACCGAGCAAGGGCATCATCCGTGCCGATTTTGACCCGGTCTGGCTGGCACAGTCGTACGAACAGGGGGGTGCGACCTGTCTGTCAGTATTAACAGACCGCGATTTTTTCCAGGGCGACGATGCGTTTCTGATGCAGGCGCGCGCGGCCTGCCAGCTGCCGGTGTTGCGCAAGGATTTTATGATAGACGCGTATCAGGTCTATGAGGCGCGCGTCATCGGCGCAGACTGTATATTACTGATCGTAGCCGGACTGAATGACATCCAGTTGCAGGAACTGGCCTGGTTGTCCATAGAGCTTGGCATGGACGTGCTGGTCGAGGTGCATAACCGCGAGGAACTCGAACGGGCACAGATGTTGCGCACGCCGATGATCGGGATCAACAACCGTGACCTGCACACGTTCAAAACCGATCTGGACACGACCATCGGCCTGTTGACCGATGTGTATCCGGACCGGCTCGTCATCACCGAAAGTGGCATCCATACCCGCGAGGATGTGGCGCTGATGCGCAAGCACGGTGTAAATGCCTTCCTCGTCGGTGAGGCGTTTATGAAGGCCGACAACCCCGGACAGAAACTCGCCGAGCTGTTTGCCTGAACTGACGTGTTGAAAGAAATCACCAATCTGAGTGACACCAGCGATAACCTGAAACGGCGCTGGTTTACCGATAACAAGCTGGATTTATATGTGTGGCTGGATCAGGCTGGTACCATCACCGAGTTCCAGCTGAGCTACAACAAGCCGGAAAATGAGCGCATCGTCAAATGGACACGCAAGGACGGCCTGTCCCACTACCATGTCGAGAACGGCAACCCCAGTCCCTACAAGGCGGATGCCTCTGTTATCCTCAGTGGTGAGACAAAACTTGATATCGTGGAAGTCAGAAAACTGTTCGAGCGCTCTGCCCGCAAACTGAACCATGATCTGTACGGGTTTATTGTTACTACGCTGACGCTGGATCAGGCACGCCGGTAACATTTGATATAATTATCCAGTATCATTTGTGTAAACCCGGACCGGAGCTCCACAGTACCATGTCAGAAGACAGCGCGATTACCGCCATCGGCCACGTCATCCAGCTTGCTGTTGCACCCACGTTCATGTTGACGGCGATAGGTGCAATGCTGGGAGTGATGACGAATCGTCTGGCGCGTATTATCGATCGTTCCCGCGTACTGGAGGTGCAGAACCCGATTGACCCGGGTGCGCGGGAAGTGCTGGATGCCGAACTGCTGGCGCTGGGTCGTCGAGGTAAATATGTGAACAGGGCCATCACGCTGTGCACGGTGACGGCCTTGCTGATTTCCTCGGTCATTGCGGTACTGTTTCTCGGCGCGTTTGTCGAGTTTAATGCCTCCATCCCGGTTGCGGTTCTGTTTGTGGCCGCGATGCTGTCACTGATAATTGCATTAATCTTTTTTCTGAAAGAGATCATGATTGCCACCTCGAGTATCCGTATCGGCAGACGTCAGGCCACCCATGAGCCATGATGAACTGATCATGAATGTGTTTGTGGCGTTTGCCACGGACATGAAACGACGCCCTGCGCTGACGCTGCGCGGCGGCAATGACCTTGATGAGTATCGAACAGCGTCAGCCTATGACAGTCAGACAGACACCATCTCGGATGCCTATCTTGAACAATACTGCTGGGGCATCGGTTATCTGGATGCAGACTCCTGGCGACACTATTTGCCTTACCTGATCGAATTTACCTTGCGCCATCTGGAACAGGACAGCAATGTCGTGGATGCGCTGCTGAACAGCCTGCGACCGCCGGATCGCGACCCACCGCGGCTGGAGTCACTGACCGAACACCAGCAGGCCGTTATCCGCCGCTTTCTGGAGTTACTGGCCTTCACTGAACAATCGGCACATCAGGATCTGGCCTGTGTCGTACTGGAAGAAAGGTGGATACCCGATGCCATTTATCGGGACGACGAAGGCCCGTTACTCCACTAGATGGAAACGGAACAGTACGCTGTGCCTACCCGAGGGGCGCGGATTGCCGGGCGGGTGCTGCTGGTGTCCAGTGTGTTGTCGCTGTTGCTGATCCTGCCGTTTTCGCACTGGTATGTACAAATGCTGAATAATATCGACGATCTGGATCAGACCCGACGGATCCTGATCGCCTCCAGCCTGTTACCCACGGTCTTGTTTGCCTCACTGACATCCTGGCTGCTGGCGCTGGGTCACAGGACAATATCACTGAAACACTGGCCGCCGGAGGGACTGCCAATCCTGTACCGCACGACCATACATACCGGGCGGATGGCCATCACCAATGGTCTTATCTGCCTGTTTGCCAGCGGGTTCACCGGCGTGATTGCGATATTCTGGTTTTACATGACCTGGAAGTCCTGGAGCCTGTAGCCTGATGCAAAACCGCCCAATACTAAAGACCATAACGTGTCTGGTGGCTACGGCCTGTCTACAGGGCTGTCTCGCTGGCGCCGTCGTTGAAATTGCCGCCGAAACAATCGAGGCCGGTGTTGAAGTGACCGGTGCCGCTGTCGGTGGCGTTGTGGATATTGTGACGCCGGATGACGACGAGGAAGAGGATGACCAGTAACAAGCGGAGACGTCTGTAATAAGACCCGGTTCAGCATTGCTAGTACCTCGTTTCCTGACTATACTTGCCATACTCATTGGGGAGTAGCTTACCGTCAGCTGTACGACGGGGCCTGTGTCAACACACTTGATCCACAGATCATGGCACAGGCGGCATTGTTCGCCAGGCAAGACCTTTGACTACATTGCTCCGGACTGGCCGGGAACGATGTGGTCATTCGTCTTCAACCTGGCCAGGGAGTATCAAAATAATGGAAGCTTTCCTCGTCTCAACCGCCATCGTTGCACTCGCCGAGATCGGTGACAAAACCCAGTTACTCGCCTTCATCCTTGCCGCCCGTTTTCGTACACCCTGGCCTATCATCCTCGGCATACTGGTCGCTACACTTGCGAACCATGCTGTCGCCGCCGCACTCGGCAGCTGGATCACCTCGCTACTGTCACCGGAAACACTGCGCTGGCTGCTGGGACTGGGCTTCATCGCGATCGCCATCTGGGTATTGATACCCGACAAACTGGATGACACAAAGGCCACACTGACACGTTATGGTGTGTTTGGCACCACGCTGGTGACATTTTTTCTTGCTGAAATCGGTGACAAGACCCAGATTGCCACCATCGCGCTGGCCGCGCAGTACCAGACGCTGATTGCCGTTGTGCTTGGCACGACCTTCGGCATGATGATCGCCAATGTGCCGGCGGTGTTGCTCGGTGAACGCATTGCCAATCGCATCCCGGTGCGAACGGTACACATGATCGCAGCCGCTATCTTTTTCGTACTGGGTGTTGCCACCCTGTCAGGGATGGGCAGCCGGTTCGGGTTCTAGAAAAGGATGTTGATGCAGACAACCAAACCGGAACCGACCCACGAAACGGTGGCCGCGATCTATCGCACCGAGTCGCGCCGGGTACTGGCAACATTGATACGCCTGTTGCACGACTTTGATCTGGCCGAAGAGGCACTGCATGATGCGTTCATCGCGGCGGTCGAACAATGGCCTCTGCAAGGCCTGCCGGACAATCCACGCGCCTGGCTGGTTTCGACCGGGCGGTTCAAGGCCATCGACAAACTGCGGCGACGCGCCCGCTTCGACAATTCGCTGGATGAGTTGGCAGGTGAACTCGAAGAGGCGATTGAACCGTCAGAGACGGAAGCTGTGGAGGACGACCGGCTGCGACTGATCTTTACCTGCTGCCATCCTGCCCTGACCGCGGATGCACAGATTGCACTGACTCTGCGCGAGGTCTGCGGTCTGACGACGGAAGAGATCGCCAGTGCCTGCCTCACTGGTACGCCGACCCTGGCGCAACGCATCGTACGCGCCAAAAACAAGATCCGGGATGCCGGAATTCCCTATCAGGTCCCTGAACGAGACGCCCTGCAGGAACGGATGGAACCGGTCATGCGGGTCATCTATCTGATCTATAACGAGGGTTATTCGGCCTCTTCCGGTCCATCGCTGCTACGTCATGATCTGTCCAGCGAGGCGATCCGTCTCGGTCGGCTGATGCTGGAACTGCTGCCTGAAACTGAAATCAAGGGGCTGCTTGCGCTGATGCTGTTGACCGAATCGCGCCGTCTGGCACGCGCCTCTGCTGAAGGCGATCTGATCCTGCTGGAAGATCAGGATCGCACACTGTGGAACCGCGAGCTGATAGACGAAGGACTGGCACTGGTCAGCCAGGCCTTTGCCTCCGGTGAGGTCGGGACATATACATTACAGGCGGCGATTTCAGCTGCGCATGCAACGGCCGACCGTTTCAGTGACACCGACTGGGGGCAGATTATCACCCTGTATGATCTGTTGTTACAGGCAGAACCGTCGCCGCTGGTTGAACTGAATCGTGCCGTCGCGGTAGCGATGCGTGATGGCGCATCTGCGGGACTTGCGTTGATAGACGCGATTATTGAACGTGGTGATCTGACGGAATACCGGCTGATCCATGCGGCCCGGGCTGACCTGTGCCGTCGTCTGGGTAACAAGGAGGAAGCAAGGTCGGCCTATCAGCAGGCGCTCAGCCTCACGCGACAGGAGCCTGAACGCCGGTTTCTGTTAAAACAGCTGGACGCACTGGGTCCGCACTGAAGGAAAAAAATATTTCCAGCCTGTTGTCGATCCGCCGCGACATCATTCGACTATTACAGGTAAATACTCACAAGCTCACAACAGGGGGAGACAGACATGAAAGTAATGGTATTTGTAAAGGCCAGCAAGGGTTCCGAGGCAGGTGAAATGCCCACGGAACAACTGTTGACCGGGATGATGGCCTACAACGAGCAGCTGGTGCAGGCCGGGATCATGCTCGGAGGCGATGGCCTGCAACCGACATCAAAGGCGGTACGCGTCCATTTTTCCGGCAGTAACCGCACCGTCATCGACGGTCCGTTTGCCGAGACGAAGGAGCTGGTCGCCGGTTACTGGTTGTGGCAGGTCAAGTCTATGCAGGAGGCCATCGACTGGGTGAAACGCTGCCCTAACCCGATGCTGGAAGACTCCGATATCGAAATCCGTCCTGTATTCGAGTTGGAAGACTTCGGTGACATCGTCACCCCGGAGATCAAAAGCGACTGGGAACGCCTGCAGGCCGAGGGCGAAAAACTTGCCGGTAAAAATATATAAGCAGGGCGAATGGCGATGAAATATCTGTTACTGGTTTACTGCGATGAGAAGCTGCTTGAGACCGTCGATGATCATGAGTGTCTGGCCAACAGTGTCAACCTGAAGCAGGCCGGACACCACATCGCCGCCGAAGCGCTGAACCCGGTACATACCGCAACCACGGTCCGGGTACGCAGCGGCAAACTGACGGTCACTGATGGCCCGTTTGCCGAAACGAAGGAGCAGCTGGCCGGTTTTTATCTGGTGGAGGCACGTGACCTGAACGAGGCGATCCAGCTGGCCTCACATATCCCGCCGGCCCGGGTCGGCAGTATTGAAATCCGCCCGGTGCGGGAACTGCGTGTATAATCTGACGTCACAACTGCATCTGTTTTATCAGGGGTTATGTCATGTTTTTGTCTGTGTTGATTACTGTCGTTGTGACAGCAATCGTTTTTTCGGTTTATCAGATAATTAAATTTCCCGGTTTCCGGGTTTCACGATCGATCATCATCGCCGCGTCACCTGCGACCGTCTATGCGCATGTCAATGACCTGCGTAACTGGCACAGCTGGTTGCCCTGGGCCACGCTGGACCCCGACCCGGAGGTACGATTCGAAGGATCAAGCACCGGCAGTGGTGCCGAGTTCAGCTGGTCCGGAAATGCCCAGGCCGGTGCGGGCAATATCACGATCATCGACAGCGTAACCAATGAACTGATACGGATCCGGCTCGAGTTTTTGCTCCCGCATCCGGGGGTGACCACTACCGAATTTATGTTTACGGAGGCAGAGGGACAGTGCCGGGTGACCTGGACTATCAGCGGTAAAAATAACCCGATTGCACGCCTTTTCGCGTTGTATATCAATCTCGACAAGACGGTAGGCGGTCCTATTGAGGACGGCCTGGCCCTGCTGAAAAACACACTCGAGACGCGCCCAACGACAGATACTGCCTGACTCAGGCCTGCGCCAGATAGTTACGCATCATGCCGAGATCCTCATGCTCAAGGATATGGCAGTGATACAGATACAGGCCGGTGTGATCGTTATAGCGCAGTAATACCCGCACCCGTTCGCCCGGCATGACAATAACCACGTCCTTCCAGCCTTCATCGACCAGTCCCTCACGCATGCTCTGGTAAATCCCTTCCTGCGCGGTATCCTGACGGCGTTCAATTACCTGAAACTGGACATTGTGGATATGCATCGGGTGCGACATGGCCATGTGCCCGGAGGTATTGACGAATTCCCAGATCTCGGTCGTGCCCGGTGTCACCTGTTCGTCCGCTGCCGCTTCCAGCATGTCAAAGGTGCGGTTATTCAGACTGACCGTGCCCATGCCCATCTGCATATGCACACTGCGCGGCGTGTCTGCATTGATTGCCGCCGCCCGGTCAGGCCAGTTTATGGTAGACAGTTTTGCCGGTAACGGCGTGACCTTGCCACCCTGCCGATCCACCCTGACCCTCAATACATCAAACGCAGCTCCATTGGCAAGACTGCTACCACCCCGCATTCCCATGCCGCCGCCCATCATTCCTCTGCCCATGCCCATACCCATACCACCCATACCCATCATCATGCCGCTACTGAAAGACTGGCTCTGCAATACCCTCTCCGTTCCCGGTTTATCACCGCTACAATCGAGCCATAACTCCAGGCGTTCGGCAGGTGCGATCATTACATACGGTTTTTCAACCGGCGATTCCAGTAGTCCGCCATCTGAACCAATAACAACCATCGGACTGTTGTCGCTCCAGGCCAGTTTGTAGAATCGTGAGTTGGATCCGTTCAATATACGTACGCGATAGGTACTCGCGGAGACCTGCTCGATATAGTCGGGCCTGCCATTAACCAGAATACGGTCACCGGTGAAACCCATCATCATGTCCATATGCCGGGTTGAATACACCAGCTGGTTGTCCGCGTTAAACAGACGGTCCTGCAGCACCCAGGCCAGCTCATACTCACCGGAAGGCAGACCGGCATTCAGACTTTCTTCGTCATCGATAATAAACAGACCGGCGAGACCGCGATAAACCTGCGCACCTGTGCGCAGATGCGGGTGCGGATGAAACCAGTACGTGCCTGCACGCATGTCCACAGTAAACTCATACACATAGGTCTGGCCGGGGCCGATTGCATACATCGGGTGGCCGTCCATCTTTTGCGGCATATGCAGACCATGCCAGTGAATGATGGATTCTTCTGGCAGACGATTATGGAAATAAATCCGCATACGCTGGCCGTTCTGCACGCGTATCACCGGTAACTGGTCGCCAGGCAACCAGCTCAGGCTGTCGGCATTTCCTTTTAATACACGTCCATCATATTGCCAGAGCTGTGTCGCACTACCTTCCAGAATCGGGGACGATTTTTCTGCCGCAATTAATTCAAGCTCAATGTCCGCGACAAACGCCGGGTCGGGTTCAGGTGACTGACTGATACCGGAGCCGTGCTGCTGTGCCATCGCCACATTCAGCGGATCCAGCAATGAGATCGCTGTACTGCCTGCTGTCAAATGCAGAAATTTGCGCCGATTAAATCCCGTCTGATTCATGGTGTCCTCACTATAACCTTGTATTAATATGTCTACGTCTCCGATTGTATAACCCTGTTCCGCCTACAGAAACCGATATAAGCAACAGTCGTGGATTTCCTTGATCTGTATCATCCATTTTTGATGCATTGCGAGATAATTTCGATATTTCTTTTATCAACTCCGAAGACTAGACTTACGGAGGGGAAGTAATAAGGCCGAATAACGGTCATGCCGAAGCGGGGGTACTATGCTGATAACTGGTCTCTACCTGATTGTTTTTATTGTCCTGGTGATGCTTGTGCTGGCATCGAACAAGCCGGACTGTTTTCAGGTCCAGCGCAAGATCACTATAAATGCACCTGCCGGGAAGATCTTTGACTATATCAATGACCTGCAACAATGGAAATTATGGTCGCCGTGGGAGAACAAGGACCCCGCCATGAAAAAGACATTCAGCACCGTCACTGTCGGCAAGGATGCCGTGTACGAATGGGAAGGTGACAAAAATGTCGGCAAGGGCAGGATGGAGATCAGTGAATCACTCCCGCCGACCCGCCTGACCATCAAGCTTGATTTTCTCAAACCATTCAAGGCACATAATATTGTTGAATTCATGCTGGCGGAGAACGGCGGCCAGACCGAGGTGATCTGGGACATGCACGGACCGATGCCATTCATCTCAAAGGTCATGAGTCTGTTCTTCAGCATGGATAGCATGGTAGGCAAGGATTTTGAGGCGGGGCTTGCCAGTCTGAAGGCGCTGAACGAGAAGTAAATAGCTATCCCAATTTCAGTTCAGTTTCGACAGATGGGTTATATCATTCCAGACACGCTGTGAATACATCCATGTACGCTCGAGCGCCGCTTTCATCGCTGCGCGTCCCGCTCCGCTCGAAAGTCCAGCCCGGTATATCCTTGTACCGGGCGCAAACGGCTCCTTAACCCGCCGTTTGCCCATGCGGCTAACGGTCTGTCACGATATAACCCATCTGTCGAAACTGAACAATCGTGGAGTTGGTAACATCTATTCAGGTCAGCGCTGACGGCCTGAACCTGACTATTCAACCAGAATATTCAACATCATCCCGGAGTCCTCGTGTTCGAGGTTGTGACAGTGCAGCAGGAACAGACCGGGGTGTGCATCAAAGCGGACGGCGACCCGCACAGTTTCCTGCGGATGCACCAGCACCGTGTCCTTCAGACCACGCTCCCATGGCATCACCTTGTTGCGGCCGCCTGAACGCGACAATACCCGAAAATGTGTCGCATGCAGATGTACCGGATGTGAAAAGTTGCGTCTGTTTTCAAATGTCCATATCTCTGTCTGACGGAACGGGACGGTCTCGTCGATCCGGCCCATACGATATGACAGCCCGTTAATCTGGTGGGCCATCATCGTTCGCGTCTGCTCATCCCGGTCCGAGGTCAGGACAAATACTCTTTCACGTACGGCATCTGCCGGGTCTGGTCCGTTGGTTTTCAACAAGCGCTCCGGGATCTGTTGCTTGCTGCGGGTCTTGCGGGTGACGACCAGCTGCATCAAATCCATTGGATGGCCCTGGCGTTGCATCTGGTCTTCCTTTGCCAGGCCTTCAGTGATCAGAAACGCCCGTGAGCCGAGCAGAATCCTGTCACCTTTTGTGGCATTACGCAGGTCGAGCAACATGTCGATACGTTCACCTGGTGAGATGTCTACATAATCAACACGCACAGGTCGTTCCAGCAAGCCGGCATCATTACCGATGATGATCAGGTCTTTCCTGTCATTGCGCGCCAGCCTGAATATCCGTGCATTCGACCCGTTCAGGATGCGGAACCGGTAAACGGCGGTTTCGACTTCCAGTTGTGGACGGTGTACGCCATTACCAAACGGCTCATTCCCGATCAGCCCTTCCATCGTGTCCGGGTCGGCATACGGGACGATTGCACCTGAAGAGTCAACACGGCGATCCTGTAATACCAGTGGGATTTCATATTCACCGCCGGGCAGGTCAAGTGCATCCTGTTCATCATCATCCACAATCAACATACCGGCCACACCCAGATAGGCGTGTTTGCCCACACGATAATGGGCATGTGAGTGGTACCAGTAAGTACTGGCACGGTTTTCCACCGTAAAATCGTATTCATATTTCTGGCCGTTCGCGATGGCCAGATGCGGGTGGCCGTCCATCGGTTCAGGGGGAGTTAACCCGTGCCAGTGCAGTATCAGCGCCTCCGGCAATGAATTCTCCAGCGTGACCCTGAACCGGTCACCTTTACGCGTACGGATAAAGGGGGATGGCAGTGATCCATTCAGTAACCACGCGGTCGACTTTACACCCGTACCCGGATCGACCTCGGAAATTGCGGCATGTAACACCAGCCCGTCAGGTGCCACAGCAGTCATCTGCTGCAACGGGTTCCATGCACTGAACCGACCGGAGGTCACGGGTAAGGGTTCTGATTGCGCACAGGCCCGACCTGACCAGCACAGAGGAACTGACATCGTCGCCAAACTCGTCGTTGAAATCGTCTTCAGGAATTTTCTTCTGGTGGAATTCATGTAAATGGGCATCCTGTTTATCTGCTCACTGTTTCTGTTTGAAATCGTGATGATTTGTCACTGTATCCGGAACGACAGACTGAGACACGTCTTCGCTCTGATGAAAGTAGCAGCTCAATATAATAAGTATTTTACATGCATATTATAGGCAGTATAGTATTTACGCGTTTAAACAGAGTCAAGCTCGATGCAACTTACCTCACATACTGATTATGCACTTCGGCTGCTGATTTACCTTGCAATAACACCCGCTAACCAGCAGGCCACGGTCCAGCATGCCGCCAGGCGCTATGGCATTTCTGCCCATCATCTGGCCAAAGTGGCGCAGACACTGGTACAACTCGGCTACATACAAAGCCTGCGAGGTCGCGGAGGTGGTCTGAAGCTGGCGCAAGCGGCAGCCTCCATCAGTCTGGGGCATGTGGTCAGACAGATCGAAAACCTGCAACTACTTGAATGTTTTGGCGCTGATTCAAGCTGCCCGATTGAACCGGCCTGCAATCTGAAACGCGTGCTGGTCAAGGCCCAACATGCATTTATGGAAGTGCTTGATAACTATACCCTGGCTGATCTGACCAGTAACCGCGACAAGATTTATAACCTGCTGAACGTTGCCTGAACGGCGCCTGTTCCTGTGATGATCCGGCCACAGACGGATTATCCCTGTCTGCGGCAATGACTTATTGGACCAGATCACCTAGAATCCGGATCGGCAGCACACGCCGATCCTGAGGCCGCTGTTACACAACCCACATTCAGCTGAATCCGTCACTGACAACTCCATACCTGTACAGGGAAATCATTGTGAAAAGTATTGTATTAAAGGCCGGTCGCCAGAAATCATTGTTACGCAAACACCCGTGGATATTTTCCGGGGCGATTGCCGATGTCCAGGGCAATCCCGGCCCGGGAGATACGGTGGCCGTCCGCGACGCCAGTGGCAACATTATTGCGCAGGCCGCGTATTCACCTGCATCACAGATGCGGGGACGGGTCTGGAGTTTTGACCCTGAGGCAAAGATCGATGCCGGATTCTTCCGTAACTGTCTGCAAAATGCCATTGACCGCCGCCGCGCCCGCGGGCTCGGGGCCAGTTCGGACGCTGGCGTACGTCTGTTTTATTCGGAAAGCGACGGTCTGCCGGGTCTGATTATTGATCGTTATGCCGATGTGCTCGTATGCCAGTTTCTCTCTGCCGGCGTGGAGTTCTGGCGCGAGACGATAATCACAATACTGAAGGACATCTGCCCGGGACAAACGATCTATGACCGCTCTGATGTCGAGGTCCGTGAAAAGGAAGGCCTGTCACAACGCAGTGTGCTCGTCTCCGGCAGTGAACCACCGGAGAAGATCCGGATCAATGAAAACGGCATGCAGTTTCTGGTCGATATCCGCCACGGTCACAAGACCGGGTTTTATCTGGACCAGCGCGACAATCGATTGAAGGTACAACAGTATTCGCAGGACAAGGACGTGCTGAATTGCTTTGCATATACCGGTGGCTTTGCGATTGCCGCACTGAAAGGCGGCGCCCGATCGGTGGTGAATGTAGACTCCTCAGCCCAGGCACTGAACCTGGCAAAAGAAAACATGCAGCTGAATGGACTGGATACCTCCACCTCAGAATTTGTGGAGACGAATGTGTTTGAACTGCTGCGGGCCTACCGACGTCAGCAGCGCCAGTTTGACCTGATCGTACTTGATCCACCAAAACTGATTGAATCGAAAGAAGGCGTGACCCGCGGTGCTCGCGCCTACAAGGACATGAATATGCAGGCATTTGCGCTGTTGCGTCCCGGCGGCATCCTGATGACATATTCCTGCTCCGGCCTGCTCGACACCGCCTTGTTCCAGAAGATCGTCGCTGATGCCGCGCTCGATGCCGGCAGACAGGGTCGCATCATCGACAGACTGGGGCAGGCAGCAGACCACCCGGTCGCACTGAACTACCCTGAGGCCGAGTATCTGAAGGGCTTCTGCATACAGGTCGATTGATGCAAGAAATTACTTACGGTGACGGGATCACCTTATATAATGGAACATGCAATTTGTTATTTATCTGATTACAGACTGGAGGGTACTGTTATGTCACGATCCGCATTGAAGCTGTTACTGGCCCTGGCTCTCGGCTGCACCTCGCTGGTGTCACAGGCCCAGGGCACGGTAAAACCGTTCAAGCTCGGAACGTTTGAGCACCAGGGCAAGGTACTGGTGGGTATCGTCCTTGACGATAACCTGGTAATAGACCTCGCCGGTGCGAATGCCGCCGTCGATTCCAGCGTTGCCAGACCAGCTGATGCGGCAGACATGAAAGACCTGATCCGTCGCTATGACTCCGGGCTGCGTGCCCGCATCATCGAGATAGTGAATGCTGTTTCCGGCCTGCCTGCCGCCAATCGTCCGGGCTATGTGCATTCACTCGCCGATTTGAAGGTGCTGCCTCCGATCATGTATCCGACCAATATGATGAACGCCGCACTGAACTACACCGAACATGCACTGGAGATGAAGGACGTGCGTGAGGACGGTATTGGTAAAAGTGATGAACCGGGCATGGCTGCGAAGGATGCCACCCGCCCGGTCGGGATCTGGGAGCCAGATGCCAGCGACCCACGCTGGACACCGTACATGTTCCTGAAGGCCTCCTCGGCCGTGATTGCACACAAGGAAGCGATCCGCCTGCCGGTCAAACGCGAGCAGGTCGACTGGGAGTGTGAACTCGGAGTCGTCATCGGACGTGATGCCAAAAATGTCCCGATGGGCAGGGGTGCGGATTATATCTTTGGTTATACGCTGGAGATGGACGTGTCCGACCGTGAGAGTCGCGGTGACACTCGCTACGGTTCCGACTGGCTGATGGGCAAGTCACACGATACCTTCGCACCGCTCGGTCCGTTTATCGTGCCGCGTGAGTTCGTGGCCAATCCGAAAGACCTGCCTATCCGCTTCGTACTGAATGACCAGGTAATGCAGGAATCGACCAGCGCACTGATGATCCATGACGTGTTCGAACTGGTCGTCTATGGCTCGAATATCATGACACTGCGCCCGGGTGATGTGATTGCCACCGGCACACCGTCCGGTGTTGGTTCGGCACGCAAGCCACCGATCTATCTGAAGGAAGGCGACAGAACGGTTTGTACTTACGAAGGTATCGGTACGCTTGAAAACACGGTTGTTCAGGACAAATAATCCAGGGCTGGGGGTATAAGTCCGGGAGAAGGCCTGGTGTCTGGTTAATCATGTCGGCCTTCTCCTTTATTGAAGAACTGTTGATCATCCTCGGCGTCTCGCTGGTCGCTACGATACTATTTCGACGGTTCCGTCTACCGGCTATCGTCGCCTACATAGTCGTCGGGGCCATATCCGGGCCTCACCTGTTTGGCTGGATTGCCGATCCGCAAGACTTCTCAATGATTGCGGAATTTGGTGTCGCCTTCCTGCTGTTCTCGATCGGACTCGAATTTTCTGTCAGCAATATGCTGAAACTGAAGTTCGCTGTGTTTGGTCTCGGCACCGCCCAGGTGCTGGCCTGTTCTGCCATCTTTGCACTCGCCGTTTATCTGTGGGGCACAACAACGAATGCGGCCGTGCTTATCGCCGGTGCGCTCGCTTTGTCTTCTACCGCCATCGTGATCCGCGAACTGGGTGAGTTACAACAGTTCAGCTCACGCTTTGCGCAATTATCCATCGGGATACTCCTTTTCCAGGACCTGGTCGCCGTCGTATTTCTGATTCTGGTACCGGTACTGAGTGGCGCATCGGGTCCTGATTTCGGCACGATGTTGCTGGCGTCATTAGGCAAGGGCCTGTTGTTTTTCTTCGCACTGATGGCGACGGGCAAGTGGCTGCTTCCGCTGGTCTATCAGGAGGTGGCACGGGTCCATTCCGACGAGATATTCGGACTCAGCACACTGGTAATCGCGCTGATAACAACCTGGCTGGCGCATGCGGCAGGGTTGTCTATGGCACTGGGAGGGTTTGTCATAGGCATGATGCTGAGCGAGAGCCCTTTCAAACACCAGATCATCATCGACATCCGGCCGTTCAAGGATGTGCTGCTTGGTCTGTTTTTTGTCACCGTAGGGATGAATATCGACCTGACTCTGCTGGGGGAATACGGGGCCCGCATCCTGCTGTTTACGGCTGGCCTCGTAATACTGAAGACCCTGATTATCACGCTCGTCATCCGTTTGGCAGGCGAACCTGGCCCTGTATCACTGCGTATTGGACTTACCCTTGCCCAGGCGGGCGAGTTTGGCCTCGCCCTGATTACGCTGGCCAGCCTGAATGGTGTAGTCCCTCCTGAACAGGCGTCCTTTATAATCCTGATCGCTGTCTTCAGCATGCTGCTTAGTCCGGCCTTGATCCGTAACAGCAAACCGATCACTGAATTCCTGTTAACATTATTCAAAAGCAGCGACCGGGATACGGCGCACGAGACACATCCAGTCACACTGCACCAGTCCGGCCATGCACTGATAGGAGGCTTTGGTCGTGTCGGCCAGACCATCGCGCAACTGCTGGACAAAAATGGTATACCCTATATCGGCATAGACCAGAATATCGATATCGTCAGTGATTGTCGTGAACGCGGCAATAACGTTATTTATGGTGACTGCACCAGTATCAATATCCTGAAAAGCTGTCATATCGCCGAGGCCAGGCTGGCAGTGCTGACGTTCCGCTCGGTCAAGCTGGCAAAACATACGATCTCCGAGATCCGCCGGCAGAACATCCAGATCCCCATCATCGTTCGTTGTTATGAACACGGAAATTTTGAAGAGCTGATCTCGCTGGGGGCCGACAAGGTGATCTCGGAAATGCTGGAGGCCAGTCTGATCATCAGCTCACAGGTACTGACGATACTGGATATTGATCCGGATCGGATTGAACTACAGATTAATGAAATCCGGCATCATAAACAGGGCGTAGTAAAATAATCTGTTACAGGACCGGTTATCTAACAGGTCGTCTGTTCGCACAGACAAGGAGGAACTGGCGGAAGACTTGGTCTGCTTGAGACATGCCGTGAATACATCAGCAGGGGAATATTAAACTAACCCTGTTGCCGGGGAGGCTATCTGTTTGGACAGACCGTGTGCCGCAGGGATGCGGCACCCGAGCCTACATGGATGTATTCACGGCGTGTCTGGGAAAACAGATAGCCTTCCCGGTAACACACATTGAACGACAACCACCAGACTGGACACTGATCCTGCCCACGTCTATACTCACAGCCCACATCAAGTCTTTGAAAAATACAGGAATTCCCCGGAGATGGACCATCAATGATACCTGCACTGGAAGCGCTCGAACGGCTGCAAAATGGTAATCGTCGATTCGTCTCGGATCTGGGCGGGACAGAGGCGGTCTCACGGCGACTGCGTCGTATCGAGCTCGCTACCGGACAGGAACCGTTTGCCATTATCCTCGGTTGTTCCGACTCACGTGTACCGGCTGAACTGGTATTCGATCAGGGTCTGGGCGACCTGTTCGTCATCCGGGTTGCCGGTAATATCGTCGCACCCTCACAGATCGGCAGTGTCGAATTTGCCGCAGAGCGCTTTGGTACCCGTCTGGTTGTGGTCCTTGGTCACTCAATGTGCGGGGCGATACTGGCAACGCTGGAAGAGCTGGCACGCCCGCAGGATGCACAACTTCCCAACCTGCGCTCGATTGTAGATCGGGTACGACCGTCAGTTGAAATCCTGCTCGAAACCGACCTGCGTCATAATCACGATGCACTGGTCCATTCCGCCGTACGTGCCAATATCCGTGCTTCAGCCAACCAGCTGCGTCACGGGTCCAGTACGCTGGAAACCCTGATCCAGAATGACGGTCTGCTGGTCGTCGGTGCGGAATATTCGCTGGAAACCGGGATCGTCGACTTCTTTGATGGCATGCCTGCAAAATGAAACGTGACGGCGTAAAACTGCTATCCACCCTGTATAACACGGGCGAAGTCCGGGTCGCGGAGTTCTCGATTGATCCGGAATCGGTCGGCTCCGTGCATTACCATACAACTGTGAATGAACTCTGTATCTGTCTTGAAGGTGAGATGCTGGTCCACCAGCAGGATCTGCCAGTGATCACGCTGGCACCGGGGCAACGTGTAAATATCCTGCCCGGTGTTGTGCATACTGTAGAGAATCGTCTGACCACACCCTGTAAATACATGGTGGTTCAGGGTCCGGGCAAATATGACCTGGTCAGGACAGCGGTGGATGCACATCAGGCCGTGACCAGCTGATGAGTCATGAACCTGCTCTGGCATGACTAAGCCCGGCAAGGCGCAACTGGAGTTTGAACACGAGCCGGAGAGCATACGGGTTCGATTGGGTAGCAAACCTGCATCACAAAATGTGTCAGATGCGGTACTTGGTGGAATCGACGGTTGTGTCACCACCTTTGCCGTGGTCTCGGGCGCGGTAGGCGCCGGCTTTCCGGCGAGTGTCGCTGTCATCCTCGGATTTGCCAACCTGACTGCCGATGGTTTCAGTATGGCCATCAGCAACTACGAATCCATCCAGGCGCAGCGTGAGTTTGTCGCTGATCTGCGTGCCACGGAAGAACGTCATATCGATGAAGTGCCGCACGGTGAACGTGAAGAAATCCGGCAGATATTCAGTAACAAGGGATTCTCCGGCAGCACACTGGAGGAAATCGTGAATACCATAAGCCAGGATCGCCATTTGTGGGTAGATACGATGCTGGCAGAAGAATACGGCCTGCAAAAACATGTTCCTGACCCGCTACGCTCGGCACTGACAACGTTTATCTCTTTTATCGTGGTCGGGGCTATGCCACTGATACCGTTCCTGCTACCTGGCCTTGAGATAAAAAGCCGTTTTGTTGCCAGTCTGCTCATCGCCGGCCTGGTATTTTTTATGATAGGCATGCTCAAAAGTCTGGTTTTTAACCGGCCTGCCCTGATGTCCGGTATCAGTACATTGATCAAGGGTGGTTTGGCAGCCTCGCTGGCCTACCTGACAGGATATCTGTTACAGCAGGTCCTCCACACGAGTCTGGTCTAGTCCGGGTCCGTTTCCCTTGATAACGTTACAGATCAAGGTCAAACCGAATGCGCGTGAGAGTGTGCTTACACCACCATCCGAGGGACATATCTGGTCAGCCAGACTGAAAGCACCACCGGTCGACGGCAAGGCCAACGAGGAACTGATAGAACTGGTCGCCCGTCATTTTGCCTGCAAGCGTAACCGGGTATTGATTAAAAGTGGTGCCGGCGCCCGTATCAAGCTGATCCAGATAACAGAAGATTGAGTATTTATTTCTCGCAATAACTGACTATGTGTCGTGACAGACTGGAAATTGTCACTACCTGCTATAAACTGGCATACCATTAAACCCGAAATTCACAGGAACGATACCCCATGTTCAAACGATTACTGATGGCAAATCTGTTGACCCTGTTTCTGCTTGTATGGGCCGGAGTGAGCATGGCTGCCGATATCACCGTGTACAAGGACCCGAATTGCGGCTGTTGCTCAAAATGGGCAACCCACCTGCGCGACCACAGCTTCAGTGTTACAGAGGTGGGTGTCGATGATATCAATCTGTACAAGTCAAAATACAATGTGCCCGCCAATCTGGCCTCCTGTCATACGGCAGTTGTTGAAGATTATGTAATAGAAGGTCATGTACCGGCTGCTGATATCCTGCGTCTGCTGAAAGACAGGCCCGACATTATCGGCCTGACCGTACCGGGTATGCCACTGGGCTCACCCGGCATGGAGGCAGGTGATCGGGTGCAAGCTTATGATGTCATGGCGATCAACAAGGACGGGACAACAACGGTTTTCAGTTCCTATCCCGAAAAATAACTGCCAGTCACAATAGTATTTTCAGCGAACAACAAGACACCCGAAAATAAAGGAAACCCGTAAATCATGTTTGAATGGATCAGCAGCCCGGAGGCCTGGATATCCCTTGCTACCCTGACCGCACTTGAGATCGTACTCGGTATCGATAACATCATATTTATTTCCATACTGGTTGGCCGCCTGCCTGCACACCAGCGTAATTTTGCCCGGACGACCGGACTGGCGCTGGCGATGATTATGCGACTGGGGCTTTTGTTCTCAATTGCGTGGGTGGTCACACTGACCGACCCCTGGTTTACCATTTTCAATGAGGCGATATCAGGTCGGGACTTAATCCTGATCGGTGGCGGATTGTTTCTGCTGGCGAAGGCGACTTCAGAAATCCATAACAGTCTTGAAGGTATTGAGGAACACCATGCTGGCAAGGTTGTGGTGGCAAATCTGGGTTCAACCCTGATCCAGATCGCCATACTGGATATTGTCTTCTCGCTTGATTCCGTAATCACTGCGGTCGGTCTGGCAGATCATGTCTCCATCATGGCGATAGCCATTATCATCGCTGTCGGGATAATGTTGTTTGCAGCAAAACCCATCGGTGAATTCGTCGACGAACACCCGACACTGAAGATACTCGCACTGTCATTCCTGATCATGGTCGGTGCCACGTTGATCATTGAAGGTTTCGATGTGCATGTACCGAAGGGTTATATCTACTTCGCCATGGCCTTTTCGGTCGCCGTTGAGATGATTAATCTCCGCATGCGCAAGCGTATGGGCAGGCAGGCCCCGGTCGAACTACACAAGAAAAACCTTTAGCAACGGTGTACGGTCCACGCAGAACAAGCTGTCTGCGTGGACCGATAATCAGGACATCACTTCGTCAGGATGGAATGTTGAAAACGGTTTACAGTACGGTTTTACTGGCCTTGTTCCTGCTATAACCTGCGTACAATACCCCGCCAATCAGTGCCGCATACACCAGCCAGATAAAATAGCCCAGTGCCACAAAATAGGCACTAATCAGCGGTTCATGAGAGATCATCTTGGCTGCGGTCCATACCAGCACACCCGAGCCGACATAAACGATAACCGGAAATTTCTGCACATATTTCAGAATAATCTGGCTACCGGCTATCATGATAGGAATACTGATCAGCAACCCCAGTACCACCAGTATAAAACTGCCATGGGCGGCACCGGCGACAGCGAGTACATTGTCCAGTCCCATTACTGCATCGGCAACCACGATGGTTTTCATCGCCCCCCAGAAATTGGCACCGGAGTCGATATGATGTTCACCGCCCCCCTCTGAATCGATTAACAGCTTATAGGCTATCCATAACAGCAAGAGTCCACCGGCGAGCAACAGTCCGGGTATCTTCAGCAACCAGACCACAACCAGTGTCATCAGTGTACGTACAAAGATGGCACCGCCAGTACCCCAGACGATCGCCCGGGTACGCAGTTCAGGTGGAAGGTTGCGTGCTGCCAGTGCGATAACGATGGCATTATCGCCAGCCAGCACCAGATCAATAATTACAATTGCAAACAATGCCGAGAGAAAATCCATTGAAAACAGCTCCATAGTTGATACGTTCGCCTCCGAATAAAGGGTTATACAAGTATCCTTGCCTGCCCATGGCGAATGGACACACCGCCACAGTCAGCCAAGGTCTCGCTCGTAACCGGTTTATCGGCTACCAACAGGACCGGGACATACTGTCCGGGTTGACGGTCCTGTTGCAGTAGAGCTACTCCCCTCGGTGAGGATTAACCTGTTGTATGGTCACTTCGAGGAAGTGACCCGTGTAATTTCATGCAATTCAAATAATCGCATGGTTTGAAAAAAAACAAAACCAGTGAATCCAGTCAGGGCTTTATTGGCGTACCACAGTGACCGGTATCGTTGACAGGTTAAGTACCCTGCTGGCGACCGATCCCAGTAACAGCCCCTTGATAGCCCCCTTGCCATGGGTACCCATAAAAATCTGCGTGCATCCGATTTCTCCGGCAACACGCAGAATGACCTCGGCAGCATCACCGATAACGATATGTTTCCGGTAGCTGGCACCTGCCGCATCAAGCGCCGCCAGCGACTTTGCCAGTGCATGCTCACCTTGCTCCAGCACAAACTGGTCAAGCGACTCGTGGCCGATGGCATGAGACACCTTGTTACCATAGGGTACCGGAGGTTGCACATTGAGCACATGCAATTCCACAGGGTCCTTGTAGGTGGCCACTGTCTTCAGTAATTGCATGATGATCGTCTCGCTGTGGTCAGAACCATCGATAGGTACAAGTATTATTATCATTTATAACTCCATAGTCTGGGGCCAGGCCGTTTGCAGCAATATACGTACCTGACAGCCGGTTTTCATAACACCAGAGTACAACCCGGTAAGCACCCTGATCGCGTTTATGCGAATCGATTATACTGATGAGAGGCTACCCGTGCCATAACACAGGGATTATTGTAGTAAATTTAACCACACGGAATCACCGCGGGCAGCTGATGTTCTCCCAGTACGATCATATGGTTTGGCGGGACAGTCTTCCATGCCGGGTCCTCGGTCAGCTTCTCCGAGCTGACAATAATCTCCTGACCATTACCCGGCGTCTCCACACAGGGTTGATACAGACTGCCGCTGAACCAGTACAGCGTTTCAGGTTTGTACACAGGATCATTGGTATAACGTGAGACCACTGCATTCTTGCCGTCACCAACAGCGATATTCAGATAACAGGGCTCTGCATCACCATATTCATTGACGATATTCACTACCCGCTTTATGGCAGAATCGAGTGCTGCAGCCAGTTCCATTACGGACGTAACCTGGCGTTTAAGCAATTCATCTATCACTACTGCAAAAAAATGCTCCGAATCGGTACTGCCATAGACGTTGGCAAAGGCCTCGTCCCCGATGGATTCGAGCAGGCGACGGCGTATCTTTGGAAAACTTCCGACATCACCATTGTGCATGAACAGGTACTTATGAAACCGGAATGGATGACAGTTCGCCTCGTTCACCCCGCTCGACTGGGTGGCTGCACGGACATGGGCGTAAATGGCAGGACTGGCGACCACACGTGAGAGATTATGCAGGTTACGGTTGTTCCAGGCAGGTGTGATCGATCGAAATACCGCAGGTTCATCAGTAAAGTCCGGTGCATACCAGCCCACACCAAATCCGTCACCGTTTAATGGCTCTTCCCGCTCGTGGCTGTTCGTACTCTGACGGATCAGCGAATGACTGGGTTCTATCAGCAGTGAACTCAGCAGGATAGGCGGGCCCTGGTAGAGAATGAATCTGCACATGAAAGTTCCTTTATCTGCAATCCGTTTGTGCCAGTTTAGTCCAGATTGGAAATATCCGGGTATTAAAATTTCACAGCATTATAATGCCGACATGAGCCACATCCTCCGGGTCAAGTATGGATATTGAACTCCCTGTTACGATCCTCCCGCAGCCGGACAACGCCACCTGTGGGCCAACCTGCCTGCATGCACTGCTGAACTACCATGGTTGCAGGATCAGTCTGGAAGAGGTCATTGCCGAGATCCAGATGTTAAAGGCCGGTGGCACGCTGGCGGTGTTTCTCGCCTGTGCTGCCTTAAAACGGGGATTCAAGGCCACCATCTATACCTACAATCTGCAGATGTTTGACCCGAGCTGGTTTGACTCACCCGATATCGACTTGCCCGCCAAACTGTGGGCCCAGGCGCAGGAGAAAACCAGTAACAAGCTGAAGGTGGCCACCCAGGGTTACGTCGAATTCCTGGAACTCGGCGGCAAACTGGAGTTTGTGGATCTGACGACCAGCCTGATACGCGGAATCCTGCGGCAAAAGCTGCCGATCCTGACCGGATTGAGTGCAACCTTTCTCTACCGCGACAAACGTGAATACGGCCCGAAAGATGACCACGATGATATCCGCGGTACGCCGGCCGGCCATTTTGTGCTACTGAATGGTTATCATCGCGAGGGACGGACTGTGCTAATCTCCGACCCGCTGGCACCGAATCCCGCCGCGCCGACGCAAGTCTACCCTGTCAACATTGATCGGGTCATCTGCTCGATATTGCTCGGTGTGCTGACCCATGATGCGAATCTGCTTGTTATCCAGCCACATAAACATAATAATCATGACTGATCTATGAACATCCTTCTGGTAGTCAACAACCCCAAGAACTGGCCGCTGAATATACCCGGCGTTAGCGTCACGTCTGCACGTGCCTATCTGACCGACCCGACCTACAGTGAGGACCGGACGGCCAAGGTATTCAATTTGTGCCGATCCTACAGCTACCAGAGTAGTGGTTATTATGTCTCCCTGCTGGCCGCAGCACGTGGTCATAAACCGATGCCGGACATCAACACGATACAGGATCTCAAATCACAACATGTCATCCGGGTCCTGTCAGAAGATCTGGAGCAACAGATTCAGGAAACGCTGAAGCGGCTGCAATCAAAAAAGTTCACGCTCAGTATCTACTTTGGCAGGAACACGGCCAAACGTTATGACAACCTGAGTTTACGGCTATTCAACCTGTTCCGCGCACCACTGTTAAGAGCCACCTTTATCAAGCATGAGAACAGCTGGCAGCTGGATTCAGTGCGCACCATTGCGGTCAGTGACATCCCTGAAACTCACCGTAATTTCGTCATCGAGGCGGCCTCGGACTATTTCAAGGGCCACAAGCGTCGCCTGCGCAAACGCTCGACACCGCGTTATGACATTGCCGTGCTGCATAACCCGACCGACACCTATCCACCATCGAATGCCGCCGCGCTGAAAAAATTCCAGAAGGCTGCCGAGTCGATCGATCTGGACTTCGAGCTTATTACCCGTAATGACCTGCACCGGCTGGCCGAGTTTGATGCGCTGTTCATTCGTGAGACCACGGCGGTGAATCACTACACCTTCCGCTTCGCCCAGCGTGCCCAGGCTGAGGGCCTGATCGTCATGGATGATCCGGACTCAATACTGAAGTGTTCAAACAAGGTTTATCTGGCAGAGTTGATGGCACGTCATTCCGTGCCGATACCCAAAACGCTGATCATCCACCGCAACAACATTAACAAGATTGCCGAGGTACTTGGTATCCCGGTCATCCTCAAGCAGCCTGACAGTGCCTTCTCAATGGGTGTGACCAAGATCGAGCGTGAGGACGAGCTGGAAGAGGCGGTCAGCCGTCTGCTGGAGAAGTCCGATCTGATCGTCGCCCAGGAATTCCTGCCGACAGACTTTGACTGGCGCGTCGGTATTTGTGATCGCAGACCATTATTTGTTTGCCGCTACCATATGGCAAACCGCCACTGGCAGGTCATCAAACGTGACGAGGCAGGTAATACCAGCGGTGAAGGTAGTGTGGATACCTTGTCTATCGGTGAGGCGCCTGATGAGGTCATCAAGACCGCCTTGAAGGCGGCCAACCTGATCGGTGATGGTCTTTACGGAGTTGATATCAAACAGGTGGGCCAGAAATGTTATGTCATTGAGGTGAATGACAACCCGAATATTGATGCAGGTTACGAAGATCAGGTTCTCAAGGACGCACTGTATCGCGAGATTATGGGCACCTTCCTCAAACGTATTGAAAACAGAAAGCGTGGCCTGAATACCTGATGCCTGAGACGAAGCGACCACTGGGTCTGTTTGAGGCCTACGGTATAGAACTGGAATACATGATCGTCGGTCGTGACACGCTGGATGTGTTGCCGGTGTCGGATCAGTTGATAAAGTCAGTGGCAGGCGAATACATCAACGAGGTGGAACAGGGACCGGTGGCCTGGTCGAATGAAGTCGTCCTGCATGTAATAGAGATGAAATCAAACGGACCGGTGCCGTCACTTTCTGTACTACCGGGACAATTCCAGACCAGCATCAATAGCATCAACTCCATCCTTGATAATATGGATGGCAGGTTGCTGCCAACCGCCATGCATCCGTGGATGAATCCGTTCCTGCATACCCGGCTGTGGCCGCACGGCAACTCCGAAATATATGACACCTATAACCGCATCTTCAATTGCGAAGGCCACGGCTGGTCCAACCTGCAAAGCATGCATATCAACCTGCCGTTTGCAGACGATGCCGAGTTTGCCACGCTGCACAGCGCTATCCGGTTGATACTGCCGATACTACCAGCAATTGCGGCCAGCTCTCCGATTATGGAGGGTGAACTGACCGGCATGATGGACACTCGCCTTGAGACCTATCGTCGTAATGCCGAGATAATCCCGAGCATCACCGGTCTGGTCGTGCCTGAGCCGGTTTCGTCAAAGGCCGAATACGAACGCGTCATTCTGCAACCTATGTACCGCGACATCGCCCCGTACGATCCGGACAGAATATTGCAGGAAGAATGGCTGAATTCGCGCGGGGCGATTGCCAAGTTTGAACGTAATGCGATCGAGATCCGTGTGCTGGACGTACAGGAAACACCGGTCGCTGATCTCGCCATCGCCAGCCTGATCGTCGCGGTGCTGAAAAAACTGACGGCGAACGAATGGGCAGACCAGCCAGAACAACTGACCATGTCGACCGAGGCGCTGGCTGCGATCTTTACCGACACAATCCGGTTTGCAGAACGGACCGTGATCGACAACCGTGATTTCCTCCATCTGTTCCGCTTCCCGGAACAACGCTGCGAGGCACGCGAGTTCTGGCAGTACCTGTATGAATCCGTTGCACCCGCTCTTGCAGATGGACATGCCGGACAGGACCAGGCCCTGCAATTGATCCTGGAATCCGGCCCGCTGGCACGGCGTATAGCCAAACCTCTGTTAAAAGGCTACCGCCGTTCAAAACTACATGAGATCTACCGGGTGTTGTCTGTCTGTCTGGCGCAGGGCCAGTTGTTTGAAGGCATCGACTAGTCAGCTGCTGATCTCGTGCGAGCACGGTGGTAACCGGATACCGGCCGCATTTCGACATCTGTTTGCCGTAAATACTGCTGTACTGGATACACATCGCGGATTTGATATCGGTGCACTGGAGATATCCAGGGCAATTTCAAAGTCACTCAAGACCCCATTACACTCTGCACAAACCAGTCGATTACTGGTCGACCTGAATCGTTCACTGCATCATCGCAGGTTATATTCCGAATTCACGCGTGACTGTGACGAACAGATCCTCGATCAGATCCTCGAAAAATACTACCGCCCTTATCGACAGACACTGGAGCAACAGGTGCGCAAGATGATCGCTGCATCCGGTAGCGTGATCCATATATCCATACATTCCTTTACGCCGGTACTGGACGGGCAAGTGAGAAACGCCGATATAGGTCTGTTATATGACCCCGCCCGTAAACGGGAAAAGGTGTTCTGTGCAAAGCTGAAGGCCGCGCTGGACCAGACCGCATTCGGCGTTACCCGGCTGAACTATCCCTACCGAGGCAACTCAGACGGCCTGACTACTCACCTGCGCCGCTGCCTGCCCGCAAGGGCCTATATCGGTATCGAGATTGAGATTAACCAGGGCCGCGCCGTGGTTGATCGAAAGGTGATAAGCACGGTATTGACCCACTCACTGCGCAGGGCAATCGAACAATAACTATTTGGTGTCCGGTTTGATCCCGAACAACTCGGCCAGTTTACGACGAGACTCTTCTTCTGCACTGGCTGCCGGTTGCTGTTCACCCACCTCGCCACCCAGTCCAAACAAGGCATCAAGCTGGTTTTTCGCCGCGCTCGCCCCAGGCCTGGCAGACTTGAGACTGGCCTCTGGATCCGGCTGGTAGTAACCACAGAAATTACTGCGTTGTTTGTCCGTCACCTTCTCGGCGATCGGCTCGGTACAGCTGTTACTGACAGTGGGATCATAAAAGCGGCACATCTTGCACACATGCAGATCTGCATTACACACTTTGCACTTTGCCAGTCGCGAGACTGGCATTAACAGTTCTTCAATAGTAGTAGCGCATTTCCAGCAACTGAAACCTGAAGTTTTCATGACAAAACAACACCAGGGTATCGCGATGGGCGGAACTCCGGTGTTGGTCGTTCAAGACACGCCGTAAATACATCCATGTAGGCTCGGGTGCCGCATCCATGCGGCACACGGTCTTGCACGACCATACCGGGCTACGGAGCTAATCCGTGGTTCGTTATCCACATTCTGGCTCGCCGATAGCTTTGTCATTGTTATAAACTGGAAATATGAAAACTTCAGAAGTCAGCCGCAATAAAAAGATTGTTCAAGGACTACAGCATTGCCTGAGGGGTGGAACTCCGGTGTTGGTTGTGAGAGACCGTGTGCCGCATGGATGCGGCACCCGAGCCTACATGGATGTATTTACGGCGTGTCTTGAACGACCAAC